>NZ_CP187493.1:0-1835453 GCF_049824455.1 Haemophilus sp. HN_Hi08
GTGACTCTCTCAAATCTTTGGCAAAGTTGCCTGCTACAACTTCAAGATCAAGTTTCAGCGAGTGATCTTAGCACTTGGCTTCGACCTTTACAGGCTGATGCAGTATCGAATAACCACATTGTTTTATATGCTTCTAATATGTTTGTGAAAGGTTGGGTTGAGACCCATTATCTCGCACAAATCCAGCAAATTTGTCAAACACTTGCACAAAATCCTGAACTACGTATTTCTTTAAAAGAAGGGGTCAAACCTGCACCCAAGATAGTGGAAAGCACACCAAATACAACACTTAGATCAGAAAGTGCGGTAGATTTTCAAACAGAATCTAATACGCCAATAAAATTTGAATCCCATCTCAATACTAAACATTTATTTGATAACTTTGTTGAAGGTAAATCGAACCAACTGGCACGCGCAGTCGGTCAAAAACTTGCTCAAGCACCGGGCGAACCATCAGCCAATCCTTTCTTTTTATATGGCGGCACTGGTTTAGGGAAAACTCACTTGTTACACGCCATTGGCAACGGCATTTTAGCCAATAAACCGAATGCACGTGTGCTTTATATTCACGCAAATAACTTTATGCAGCATATGGTAAAAGCAGTGCGTGATAATAAAATGGATCAATTTAAAAAATTCTATCGTTCTCTTGATGCGCTTTTAGTGGATGATATTCAATTTTTCGCTGAAAAAGAAAAAACCCAAGAAGAATTCTTCCATATATTCAATAACTTATTTGAAACGGGTCGCCAAATTATCTTGACGTCAGATCGTTATCCTAAAGAAATTGAAAAAATTGAAGAACGTTTAAAATCACGTTTTGGCTGGGGCTTAACAACAGCCATAGAGCCGCCCGATCTTGAAACGCGTGTAGCGATTTTATTGAAAAAGGCGGAAGAACATAATATGAACTTGCCAGAAGAAGTCGCTTTCTTCATTGCTCAACGCTTGCGTACCAACGTGCGTGAACTTGAGGGGGCGTTAAATCGAGTAAAAGCAATGCAAGACTTCAAAGGCGGCGACATTGATATTGATTTCGTGCGTGATACCTTAAAAGATATTTTGGCTCTACAAGAACGCTTGGTTACCATTGAAAATATTCAAAAAGTGGTGGCTGAATATTATCGAATTAAGGTTTCAGATTTAAAATCAAAAAGTCGTGCGCGTTCAGTGACTCGTCCACGCCAAATTGCTATGGCGTTAGCAAAAGAATTAACAAACCGCAGTTTGCCTGAAATCGGTCGTGCATTTGATCGTGATCACACGACCGTATTAAACGCTTGCCGAGAAGTGCCAAAATTCCGCGAGCAAGACAATAGCATTCAAGAAGATTGGGCGAATTTGATCCGCACTTTGTCCGCATAAAAGGAGAACGCAATGCAATTTAGCATTTCAAGAGAAAATTTATTAAAACCGTTGCAACAAGTATGTGGCGTATTGAGTAATCGCCCAAATATTCCTGTATTAAACAACGTATTGTTGCAAATTGAAGACAATCGTCTGACTATCACTGGTACAGATTTAGAAGTCGAATTATCGAGTCAAACTCAGCTTTCATCGTCTTCTGAAAATGGCACTTTTACCATTCCAGCAAAAAAATTCTTAGATATTTGCCGCACTTTATCTGATGATTCAGAAATCACGGTTACTTTTGAACAAGACCGTGCATTAGTGCAATCGGGGCGTAGTCGTTTTACGCTGACAACCCAACCTGCCGAAGAATATCCAAACCTCACAGATTGGCAGTCTGAAGTGGATTTTCAACTTCCGCAAAATACCTTACGCCGTTTAATTGAAGCCACTCAATTTTCTATGGCAAACCAAGATGCGCGCTATTTCTTAAATGGTATGAAATTTGAAACAGAGGGCAATTTATTGCGAACTGTGGCAACAGATGGTCATAGACTTGCGGTGTGTACCATTTCCCTTGAACAAGAATTACAAAATCATTCTGTGATTTTACCGCGTAAAGGTGTGTTAGAGCTGGTTCGTTTATTAGAAACAAACGATGAACCAGCACGTTTACAAATTGGCACCAACAATTTACGTGTCCATTTAAAAAACACGGTATTTACATCAAAATTAATTGATGGTCGCTTTCCTGACTATCGCCGAGTATTGCCTCGTAATGCCACAAAAATTGTCGAAGGCAATTGGGAAATGCTGAAACAGGCTTTTGTTCGTGCGTCCATTTTATCTAATGAACGAGCGCGCAGCGTGCGTTTAAGCTTAAAGGAAAACCAGCTTAAAATTACTGCCTCAAACACAGAACACGAAGAAGCAGAAGAAATTGTCGATGTCAATTACAATGGCGAAGAATTAGAAGTGGGCTTTAATGTCACCTATATTCTTGATGTGCTGAATGCACTTAAATGTAATCAAGTGCGAATGCGCTTAACTGATGCGTTCTCCAGTTGCTTAATTGAAAACTGTGAAGACAGCAGCTGCGAATACGTCATTATGCCAATGCGTTTATAATATGGCGATTTCTCGTTTACTGGTCGAAAAATTTCGTAACTTAACAGCAGTGGATCTTGATTTTGATCCCTGCTTTAACTTTTTAATCGGCAACAACGGCAGCGGAAAAACCAGCTTATTAGAAGCTATTTTTTATCTTGGTCACGGACGTTCATTTAAAAGTGCGGTCACAAACCGCATCATTTCTTACGACGAACCGCACTTTACCCTATTTGGGCAAATCCAAGAAAGCCAACATCAATGGTCTGTTGGCTTACAAAAACTGCGTCAAGGAAACACCTTAGTAAAAATTAATGGCGAAGATGGCAATAAAATTTCCGATCTTGCCCATCTTCTGCCAATGCAATTAATCACGCCAGAGGGCTTAACCTTACTCAACGGCGGGCCAAGTTATCGCCGAGCGTTTTTAGATTGGGGATTATTCCACCACCAAACAAGTTTCTATTCTGCTTGGAGCAATCTCAACCGATTACTTAAACAACGAAATGCCGCACTCGCACAAAATCAGCCTTACTCTGCCATAAAAATTTGGGACGTTGAACTTGCCAAACTTGCCCACCAAGTAAGTCAATGGCGTGCCGAATATGCAGAAGCTCTCCGCCCTGAAATTGAACAAACTTGCCAACTTTTTCTGCCTGAATTAGAAATTAATGTCAGCTTTCATCAAGGGTGGGAAAAAAATGCTGATTATTATGAAATTCTTCAACAAAATTTTGAACGGGATCGTGCCTTAAATTACACCTTTTCAGGCCCTCAAAAAGCGGATTTTCGTTTCAAAGCACAAGGATTGCCTGTTGAAGATGTGCTTTCTCGTGGACAGCTTAAACTTTTAATGTGTGTATTAAGACTAGCGCAGGGCGAGCATTTAATGAAAGAAAAGCAACGCCATTGTATTTTTTTAATTGATGATTTTGCCTCGGAATTAGATCAATACAAACGTGCCTTGTTGGCAGAACGATTACAACAAAGTGGCTCACAAGTATTTGTTACCGCCATCACTCAAAGACAACTAAAAGAAATGCAAGTGGAAAACAAAAAAATGTTTTCTGTTCATAATGGCATCATTAACGCCTTAAATTAGCCAAAAGTGCGGTGGAAAATACGCCAATTTTTTAAAAAATATCAAAAATCATTATCATTACCTCGTAAATGTAATTCAAGTTTTGAGCGATTTATGCTATAAAACTCGCCCATTATAAAAATGAAGATAACTTGCAAACTATCAACGCAACACAACCAAGATTTGAATCAACTTGTAGCCGTATATCAAATTGTGTCCTATCAAATCTACTTTTTAAACTTAATTAATAAGGACAGCTTCCATGCTAAATAAAAAATTCAAACTCAATTTTATTGCGCTTACTGTCGCCTACGCATTAGCCCCTTATACAGAAGCCGCGCTAGTGAGAGACGATGTGGATTATCAAATATTTCGTGATTTTGCAGAGAATAAAGGGAGATTTTCTGTTGGCGCAACAAATGTGGAAGTGAGAGATAAAAATAACCAATCTTTAGGCAGTGCCTTACCTAACGGTATTCCGATGATTGATTTTAGTGTTGTGGATGTGAATAAACGTATTGGTACATTAGTGGATCCGCAATATATTGTAAGCGTAAAACATGCACACGAACATATAAATGACTTTTATTTTGGGCATTATAACGGACACAGAGATGTTTCAAATGATGAAAATAAATATAGTGTAGTCACACAAAATAATGATAAACCTGAAGAAAAATGGGATTATCAAAAACGACTTGATGACTATAATATGCCTCGTTTAAATAAATTTGTTACCGAGGTTGCACCAACTACACCTACATTAGCTGGGGGCGGTTTAGAAACCTATAAAGATAAAGAAAGATATCCATATTTTGTACGAGTAGGTGCTGGTACTCAGTTTGTTTATGAAAAAGGTTCTTACTATGTTGAAAAAACTACCCGTAATAATGATATTAAATTATTAGCTGATGCATATCGCTATGCTATCGGTGGTACACCTTATAAAGAAATAAACATTGATCAAGTTGAAACCAAAGAAGGTCTTATTGGTTTTGGCGATAGTCGTAAAGCAGATCTTGATGCTAAAACCTTGCTTTCTCAAGACCCACTTACCAACTACGGCGTATTAGGCGATAGTGGCTCGCCTTTATTTGCTTTTGATAAACAACAAAACAAATGGGTTTTTATCGGGCCTTATACTTATTGGGCTGGCTATGGTAAAAAATCTTGGCAAGAATGGAATATTTATAAAAAAGATTTTGCTGATAATATAAAAAACCGAGATAACGCTAAACCTGTGCCTTTCTCTAACAAAGAATATCGTTGGACAAACACTACAAATCATCAAAGTGAAATAAAAAACACTGATCATACAATTACTGTAACACTCCCCTCAGATCCAAATAGACTTGTTAATTTCCAACAAAAAGAACATTTACAAACAGGACAAAATGTAACATTTGACGATAGCACTAATAATGGGAAAGGCACACTTATTTTAGATGATCATATCAATCAAGGTGCTGGCGGTTTATTCTTTAAAGGAAACTATGAAGTTAAAGGAAAAACGGACGATATTACTTGGGTAGGCGGCGGAGTTTCTGTTGAAGAGGGAAAAACTGTAACGTGGAAAATACATAATCCTGAAAAAGATCATTTAGCCAAGATTGGTAAAGGAACATTAATTGTTGAGGGAAAAGGGAATAATAAAGGTTCGCTAAAAGTGGGCGATGGCACCGTTGTTTTAAACCAACAAACAACTAAAGAAGGACAACGCGCTTTTGCTTCAGTAGGGATTGTAAGTGGTCGCTCAACTCTTGTGCTTAATGATGATAAACAAGTAGATCCAAATTCAATTTACTTTGGATTTAGAGGCGGTCGATTAGATGCCAATGGCAATAATCTCACTTTTGAGCATATCCGTAATATTGATGATGGTGCAAGAGTGGTTAATCATAATATGACTAATACCTCAAATATAACGATTACTGGGACAGGATTAATAACAAATCCAAATACAATTACTCCATATAATATAGAAGCACCAGATGAAGATAGTCCTTATTTTCGACGCATTAAAGATGGAGGACAACTCTATTTAAATGTAGAAAACTATACTTATTATGCGTTAAGAAAAGGTGCTAAGGCTAATTTACAACTTCCTTACAATGATAAAGAAAGCAATGAAACTTGGCTATATATGGGTAAAAACAAAGAAGAAGCCCAAAAGAAAACGATGGAATACATCAATAATAGCCGTATGAATGGCTTTAACGGTTATTTTGGCGAGGAAGAAGGTAAAAATAACGGTAATCTAAATGTGACTTTTAAAGGCAAAAGTGAGCAAAATCGCTTTTTATTAACAGGCGGAACAAACCTTAATGGCGATTTAAATGTTCAACAAGGTACATTATTCCTTTCTGGCAGACCAACACCACACGCAAGAGATATTGCGGGTATTTCTTCAACTAAGAAAGATCCTCACTTCACTGAAAATAATGAAGTGGTAGTAGAAGACGACTGGATTAACCGCAATTTTAAAGCAACAAATATTAATGTAACCAATAACGCAACCCTTTATTCAGGACGCAATGTTGCAAATATTACTTCTAATATCACCGCCTCTAATAAAGCACAAGTTCATATCGGCTATAAAGCAGGCGACACAGTTTGTGTACGTTCTGACTATACGGGCTATGTGACTTGCCATAATAGCAATTTATCGGAAAAAGCCCTTAATAGCTTTAATCCAACCAATCTACGCGGTAATGTAAATTTAACCGAAAGTGCAAACTTTACCTTAGGCAAAGCTAACTTATTCGGCACAATTAGCAGCACGGGAAATAGCCAAGTTAATTTAAAAGAAAATAGCCATTGGTATTTAACAGGAAATAGTGATGTTCATCAATTAAATCTAGAAAATGGGCATATTCATTTAAATAATGTCTCAGATGCAACAAAAGCAACAAAATACCACACGCTCAATATTAGCAATTTATCAGGTAACGGTTCTTTCTATTATTTAACTGATATTTCTAAAAATCAGGGCGACAAAGTTGTTGTAACCCAATCCGCCACAGGTAACTTTACATTACAAGTAGCAAATAAAACAGGCGAGCCTACAAAAAATGAACTCACGCTTTTTGATGCGTCAAATGCAACTGAAAGAAATGGCTTAAATGTTTCACTGGCAAATGGCAGTGTTGATATTGGTGCTTGGAAATATACGTTGAAAAACACTAATGGACGTTACGATTTGTATAACCCAGAGGTAGAAAGAAGAAATCTAACTGTCGATACGACAAATATCACAGCACCTAATGATATTCAAGCTGATGCACCTAGCGTATCAAGTAACAATGAAGAAATAGCTCGTCTTGAAGCACCAGTTCCACCACCTGCGCCTGCTACACCATCAGAGACAACTAAAACAGTGTCAGAAAATAGTCCGCAAGAAAGTGAAACCGTAGAGAAAAACGAGCAAGACGCAACCGAGACAACAGCTCAAAATAGAGAAGTTGCAAAAGAAGCTAAACCAAGTGTAGAAGCTAACACTCAAACAAATGAAGTGGCTCAAAGTGGAAGTGAAACCGAGGAAGCTCAAACGACTGAAACAAAAGAAACAGCTACGGTAGAAAAAGAGGAAAAGGCTAAAGTAGAAACAGAAACGGCTAAAGTAGAAACAGAAACGGCTAAAGTAGAAACAGAGAAAACTCAAGAAGCCCCTAAAGTTGCTTCTCAAACGTCTCCGAAACAGGAACAGTCTGAAACTGTTCAACCGCAAGCAGAGCTTGAAAGTGAAAATGTTCCGACTGCTAAGAATGCAGAAGAAGTTCAAGCTCAACTGCAAACACAACCAAGTGCAACAGTAAGCACTGGAAACTCTGTAGTGGAAAATCCAGAGAAGACAACACCTGCTACAACTAAATCTGCAGTTAATTCAGAAGCAGTTCAATCAAAAACAGCAACAACAGAAGCTGTTGTTAGCCAGCCTAAAGTGACTTCTACTGACGAAACAACAGCAACTTCTACTGACGAAACAACAGTAGCTGATAATTCAAAAAGCAGTAAGCCAAATCGTAGAAGTAGAAGAAGTGTTAGCTCGGAACCAACTGTTACAAGTGGCAGCGATCGTTCTGCAGTAGCATTGCGCGATCTCACAAGTACAAACACCAATGCGGTACTTTCTGATGCCATGGCAAAAGCACAATTTGTTGCATTAAATGTAGGGAAAGCAGTTTCTCAACATATTAGCCAGTTAGAAATGAATAACGAGGGGCAATATAACGTTTGGGTATCTAATACTTCAATGAACGAAAATTATTCCTCAAGTCAATATCGTCGTTTTAGTTCTAAAAGTGCGCAAACTCAACTTGGTTGGGATCAAACAATCTCAAACAATGTTCAGTTAGGTGGCGTGTTTACTTATGTTCGCAATAGTAACAACTTTGATAAGGCAAGCAGTAAAAATACCTTAGCACAAGCAAATCTCTATTCTAAATATTATGCGGATAATCATTGGTATTTAGCGGTGGATTTAGGCTATGGTAATTTCCAAAGCAACTTACAAACTAATCATAATGCAAAATTTGCTCGCCATACTGCACAATTTGGTTTAACCGCAGGCAAAGCATTTAATCTTGGCAATTTTGGTATTACGCCAATAGTAGGCGTGCGTTATAGCTACTTATCAAACGCTGATTTTGCATTAGATCAAGATCGCATTAAAGTAAATCCAATATCTGTCAAAACGGCCTTTGCTCAAGTTGATTTAAGTTATACTTATCACTTAGGCGGGTTTTCCGTTACGCCAATTTTGTCTGCTCGATATGATGCAAATCAAGGCAGCGGAAAAATTAATGTAAATCAATATAATTTTGCTTACAACGTGGAAAACCAACAGCAATATAACGCAGGACTTAAATTGAAATATCATAATGTGAAATTAAGTCTAATTGGTGGATTAACAAAAGCAAAACAAGCGGAAAAACAAAAAACAGCGGAAGTGAAACTAAGTTTTAGTTTTTAATAAGCCTGTTTAAATTAGCGTTATAGACGACAAAGCCCTGTGTATTACAGGGCTTTATTTTTGAATGAAATTCAGTGATTAAGTGCGGTGAAAAATCAGCTCATTTTTTATTTTTAACGTAAAAACGCTGGAATATTTTTTTCGTATGCTGAGATTTTGTCTTCGTGCTGCAGGGTTAAGCCGATATTGTCCAATCCGTTTAACAAACAATGACGGCGAAATTCATCAAGCTCAAAAGTATAAACTTTATCCCCAACAGTGACCGTCATCGCTTCTAAATCTACATGGATTTGCTTGCTTTCATTTGCCCATACCCATTGGAAGATTTCTTCTACTTCTTCTTCGCTTAAACGAATTGGTAACATATGATTATTTAAGCTGTTGTTGTAGAAAATATCTGCAAAACTTGGAGCGATCATCACTTTGAAACCGTAATCTGCTAATGCCCAAGGGGCATGTTCACGAGAAGAACCACAACCAAGGTTTTTACGCGCCAACAAAATTGTTGCACCTTGATATTGCGGATAATTTAAGACAAATTCTGGATTTGGCTTGGTGCCGTCCACATCAAGATAACGCCATTCGTGAAATAAGTGTTTGCCGAAACCTACGCGAGTGATGGCTTGTAAAAATTGTTTTGGAATAATTGCATCGGTATCTACATTTGCCGCATCCAATGGTACGACTAAGCCTGAAAGTTGTTTAAATCCTGCCATTTTTCTTTTTCCTCTTTTTAAGCTTTAATTTAATGCCACTTCACGAATATCAACAAATTTACCGAACATTCCTGCTGCTGCCGCCATTGCAGGACTTACTAAATGGGTACGTCCATTACGACCTTGACGCCCCTCAAAGTTACGGTTTGACGTTGAAGCACAGCGTTCCCATTCGCCTAAACGGTCGTCGTTCATTCCTAAGCACATTGAACAACCTGGATTACGCCATTCTGCACCTGCGGCAATAAAGATTTTATCCAAGCCCTCTTTTTCCGCTTGTTCTTTCACTAAGCCAGAACCTGGTACTACTAAAATACGTTTTACATTATCCGCTTTTTTACGACCTTTCATTACAGCCGCTGCTGCGCGTAAATCTTCAATACGTGAGTTGGTGCAAGATCCGATGAACACTTGATCAACTTTAATATCTTTTAAATTAGTGCCAGCTTCCAAGCCAATATAATGTAAGGCTTTTTCCGCCGAAGCACGTTGTACAGGATCTGCCATTTCTTGCGGATTTGGTATGGTTTCATTCACAGAAATTACCTGCCCTGGGTTTGTCCCCCAAGTGACTTGTGGTGCGATGTCTTTTGCTTCTAGCGTTACCACAGTGTCAAATTGTGCATCATCGTCAGATTTTAAGGTTTTCCAATAAGCAACCGCATCATCCCAATCTTTGCCTTTCGGTGCGTGTGGACGATCTTTCAAATATGCAAATGTGGTTTCATCTGGTGCAATCAAGCCTGCTTTCGCGCCCATTTCAATTGCCATATTACAGACGGTCATACGCCCCTCCATAGAAAGGTCTCGGATCGCTTCGCCACAAAATTCCACAACGTGTCCTGTTCCGCCTGCCATCGTGGTTTTACCGATAATGGCAAGAATAATATCTTTTGCCGTAATACCTGATGCAACTTTACCACGCACTTCAATTTTCATACTTTTTGCGCGAGCCTGTTTTAAAGTTTGAGTGGCTAATACGTGTTCTACTTCAGAAGTACCAATACCAAATGCCAAGGCACCAAATGCACCGTGCGTTGCGGTGTGTGAATCGCCACAAACAATTGTCATACCCGGTAAGGTTAAGCCTTGTTCAGGCCCCATAACGTGTACAATGCCTTGCTCTTTGGTTGTTATATCAAATAATTTAATACCTGTTGCTTTGGTATTTTTATCCAATTCTAACACTTGAATTTTCGCTTGACCTTCAAGTTTATTGACATCGCGTACTTGAGTAGAAATGCTGTGATCCATTGTGCCAAAAGTTTTGTTTACTTGGCGTACTTGGCGATTTGCGACGCGTAACCCATCAAAAGCCTGCGGACTAGTTACTTCGTGAATCAAATGACGGTTAATATACAAAATTGGCGTTTCGCCCTCTGCTTCATAAACAATGTGTGAATCAAATAATTTTTCGTAAAGTGTTTTTGCCATAATATTTTTCTCTATTCGTTAAGGGAAGTGCGGTTAAAATTCAAGGTGTTTTTCAACCGCACTTTAAATACTTTGTCCCCCTGTTTATTGGGGATATTTCTAAATAACTAAGGGTGGGAGATTGCCCCCCTTCCGCCCTTCGGGCACCTTCCCCCGTAAACGGGGGAAGGCAAGTATTAAATTGCTTGTGTAATCAATGTACCCATTTCTGCCGTTGAAACTGGTGTGGAATCATCGGCTAAATCGGCGGTGCGATGTCCGTTTGCCAAAACTTTTTGAACCGCACTTTCAATGGCATCTGCTGCTTCGTTTAAGTTGAAGCTATAACGCAACATCATCGCGGCAGAAAGAATTTGTGCGATTGGGTTGGCAATGCCTTTGCCTGCAATATCAGGGGCTGAACCGCCAGCAGGCTCGTATAAACCAAAACCCTCTTCATTTAAGCTGGCAGATGGCAACATTCCCATAGAGCCTGTGATCATCGCTGCTTCGTCAGAAATAATATCGCCGAAAATGTTAGAGCAAAGTAAAACATCAAAAGCTTCTGGTGCTTTGATTAATTGCATTGTGGCGTTATCGATATAGATATGCTCTAAAGTCACTTCAGGATAGTCTTTTGCTATTTCTGTCACAGTTTCACGCCATAAAATGGAAGACTGTAATACGTTCGCTTTATCTACAGAAGTGACTTTTTTATTGCGTTTCATTGCTGCCTCAAAAGCCGCACGTGCAATGCGTTCGATTTCATATTTGTAATACACTTCCGTATCAAATGCTTTGGTTTGTACGCCATCCCCCTCACGACCTTTAGGCTGACCGAAATAAATCCCGCCCGTTAATTCACGCACCACCACCATATCAAAGCCTTTTTCAGCAATATCTGCACGTAATGGACAGAATTTTTCCAAGCCTTTATAAAGGGTTGCAGGACGAAGATTACAGAATAATTTGAAGTGTTTACGCAATGGCAATAATGCACCGCGTTCTGGCTGTTGATCTGGCGGTAAATTTGTCCATTTAGGGCCGCCTACAGAGCCAAACAAAATGGCATCCGCTTCATCACAGCCTTTTAAGGTTTCTGCTGGTAATGGATAACCGCAATGATCAATGGCAGCACCGCCCACATAAAACTCGTTAAAGTTAAGTTTAAAACCAAATTTTTCTTGAACTTTATTTAATAATTTAATGGCTTCCGCCATTACTTCAGGGCCAATACCATCGCCTGCTAATACTGCTACGTTGTATGATTGCATATTATTTTTCCTATTTTTTACTGCAAAAGTGCGGTTAGTTTTTTCGTATTTTTCCCCTCTTTGCGAAAAAGGGGAACTCGATAGATTAATGCTGTTTATGATTCTTAATATCTGCCACTTTATGCGTGCGATAAATGGCATTGATAGCGTGGACTAAAGCAAGTGCGGAAGATTCAACAATATCTGTTGCTAAACCAACACCGTGGAATTTACGCCCTTCGTGTTCCACCACAATATCCACTTGCCCTAATGCTTCTGCACCCTCGCCTTTGGCGGTTAAGTTATAGTGAGACATTTTAATTTCTAAACCCGTTAAATTTAAGATGGCGTTATAAACCGCATCTACTGGGCCATTTCCGCCAATTGAAGACGTACTTAATTTTTCGCCATCTAATTTCAATTGAACAAAGGCTGTTGCTGGATATTCTTTGGTTGAATGCGCAGAAAGTTTATCTAATACCAAACGATCTTCATCCCCTTGTTGCATATCGATAAATGCCAAGGCTTCCAAGTCATAATCGAACACTTGACCTTTTTTATCCGCCAATTTTAAGAACGCGTCATACAATTTATCCAAATCATAATCTTGTTCGTTGTAGCCCATATCCGCCATATGACCTTTCACAGCCGCACGCCCAGAACGTGCGGTTAAATTCAATTTTTCTTTTTTCAAACCAATGGTTTCTGGAGACATAATTTCGTAGGTATTTTTGTTTTTCAACATACCATCTTGATGAATACCAGAAGAATGGGCAAAAGCATTTGAGCCTACAATGGCTTTATTCGGTTGAATTGGCATATTGCAAAGCTGGCTAACCATTTGACTCACGCGATGAATTTCTTGGGTATTAATACGAGTATCCACATCCATAAAATCCTGACGCACTTTCATTGCCATCACGACTTCCTCAAGGGAAGTATTGCCCGCACGTTCCCCAATTCCATTAATAGTACATTCAATTTGACGCGCACCATTTTGCACTGCCGTTAAAGAATTAGCCGTTGCCATACCTAAGTCATTGTGGCAATGCACAGAAATCACAGCTTTGTCGATATTCGGCACGCGATTATGCACTTGAGCAATAATGTTGCCATATTCATTTGGTAAGCAGAAACCGACTGTATCGGGAATATTTACTGTAGTTGCGCCTGCATTGATTGCGGCTTCAACAATACGACAGATATTGTCAATGCCTGTACGCCCCGCATCTTCGCAAGAAAACTCAACATCATCCGTATAATTACGTGCGCGTTTCACTGCTGCAACTGCCATTCCTACTACATCATCAAAAGAACGTTTTAATTTCGCTTCAACGTGTAATGCCGAGCTTGCAATAAAAGTATGAATACGAAATGCTTCAGCGACTTTCAATGCTTGGTATGCGGCATCAATGTCTTTATCTACGGCTCGAGATAACGCGGCAACACGAGCGTTTTTGATATGGCGCGCAATGGTTTGAACAGATTCAAAATCTCCTTGAGAAGAAACGGGGAACCCCACTTCCATTACATCCACGCCTAAGCGTTCAAGTGCTAAAGCGATCTGTAATTTTTCTTTTACCGTCAAACTTGCTTTTAACGCCTGTTCCCCATCACGCAAAGTCGTATCAAAAATAATAACGCGATCTGTCATAACAATTTCCTTACTAAAAATTCCTCTAAAATCACTCCAAAAGTGCGGTGCGTTTTTCCTGTATTTTTTAGACAAAAAACCCGCAACTTATAAAGTGCGGGTTTAAAATTGGGTATTTACATCTGACTGTTTTTTATCCACAACTTAGCCGCACGCAAAATGTGAGAGCAGCAGGTTGAGAGATAAAGAAACAATACGAGACATAAATAAAAATCCTTCTGTGTAAAACGTTTTCCATATTACGAATAAAAAACTGGCTGTCAAACTATTTTTTGGCATTTTATATTAAAAATAAACCTACTCACACTTTATTAAATATATATTTAACTAATAAATTTAATAAAATCAGAATATTTAACCAATTTAATCATCATCAACAAATTTTTCTTATTGGATTTTTTACATTTTCAAAATAAGAAAAATTTTGCAATTTTTTACTCACTAAAAAGAATTTTTGCGATCTACATCGCAAAATGCTTTTAAATTAATCGTTTCTCTCCCTCGTTTTTTCCATACTAGATTTTCAAATAAAAAGGAAAAAATATGAATGACATTACCTACACATTACTCCGTTTAATGCAAGTGCCTAAACTTGGCGGCGTTGGCATTGATAAAATTTTGTCCAATATTACCTTAAATGAATTACTTAATTATGATGATGTTGCTTTCCGACAAATGGGATGGGGAGCCATTCAAATTCGCCGTTGGTTCAAACCTGAAGCAAAATTTATTGAGCCAGCACTCGCGTGGTCACAAAAAGAGGGAAATCATTTAGTAAATTATTTTTCCCCTTTTTATCCCTTTTTATTGAAACAAACCGCAAACTTTCCGCCACTATTATTTGTAAAAGGAAATTTAACCGCACTTTCACAACGCCAAATGGCAATGGTTGGGAGCCGTTATTGCACGACTTATGGAGAATATTGGGCAAAACATTTTGCAACAGAACTTTCATTAGCGGGTTTTACCATAACAAGCGGTTTAGCATTAGGAATTGATGGTCATTGTCATCAGGCTGTCGTTAATATTCAAGGGCAAACTATTGCGGTCTTAGGCAGTGGATTAGAACAAATCTATCCCTCTAAACATCAAAGATTATCAGCACAAATCATCGAAAATAATGGTGCATTAGTCTCTGAATTTTTACCAAACCAAGCACCTATTGCTGCTAATTTTCCACGCCGTAATCGGATTATTAGTGGGCTTTCAGTCGGCACGCTTGTTGTTGAAGCCACCGAAAAAAGCGGCTCTCTTATTACTGCGCGGTATGCGTTGGAACAAAACCGAGAGGTTTTTGCTGTGCCAGGCAATATTCAAAATGAATCAAGTCAAGGTTGTCATCGCCTGATTAAACAAGGCGCAATGTTGGTAGAAAATGCAAAGGATATTTTGGAAACGCTCTACCAACATTCTATCCACAGCCAAACTGAAATTGATTTTGACCAGATCGCCGTGCCTAATTACACGCCACCACCCGATCCTCGCCGATTAGTAGAAGCACCAAGCCACCCGAAACTTTATTCACGTATTGGCTATACTCCTGTGAGCATTGATGATTTAGCTGAAGAATTTAATTTAAGTGTCGATGTTTTACTTGTTCAATTGCTCGATCTTGAGCTACAAGATCTTATCATAAGTGAAAATGGCTTATATAAACGCGTTTAACGTAAATTTTTATGCTAAGATACGCCCATTCTTTTTTCATAAAAGGACGATTATGTTAGCAATTATCTCCCCTGCCAAAACCCTTGATTTTGAAAGTGCGGTAAAAAATTTTCCTGTTTCTCAACCGCACTTTACTGATTACAGCGAACAACTTATTGAGGTTTGTCGTAAACTTTCTCCGCAAGATCTTTCATCATTAATGTCTATCAGCGATAAGTTGGCAGGTTTAAATGCCGCACGCTTTGCAGAATGGACAAAAATTCACAATGAAGACAATTCCCGCCCTGCACTCTTTGCATTTAAAGGCGATGTTTATACGGGTTTAGATGCTGATTCCCTTTCGGAAGATGATGTCATTTTTGCACAATCCCATTTACGTATGCTGTCTGGGCTTTATGGGCTTTTAAAACCACTTGATTTAATGCAACCTTACCGATTAGAAATGGGGACAAAATTAGCCAATCCGAAAGGAAAAGATCTGTATGCCTTTTGGGGAAATGTGATTACCCAAGCAGTTCAACAAGCTATTGATGCACAAGGCGATAATGTATTAGTCAATCTAGCCTCTGATGAATATTATAAATCTGTTAAAGAAAACCAACTTAACGCCAAAATTATCAAGCCAGTTTTCTTAGACAATAAAAATGGAAAATACAAAGTAATTAGCTTTTATGCTAAAAAAGCACGAGGCTTAATGTGCCGTTATCTTATTCAACATCGTTTAACCGACATTGAACAATTAAAAGAATTTGATTTAGGTGGTTATTGGTTTGATTCAGCATCCTCCACTGAAACCGAATTTGTATTTAAGCGAGATATTAATGAATAAAATTTTTGTTATTTTGACCGCACTTATACTCTCTGGCTGTGCAACTAAGCTGACGCAATTAAATGTGCCTACGCAGTTAGAGCACAACGGTAAAAATTATGCCCTTACTGGCAGCCAAGATTTAGAAACCATTGCTCGCTATGCGTATATATCTAAGCCAGATACGCTAGAAAATTGGCAATCTGAAATTGAAATTCTCTTTGATCGCAATCAACCAGTGCGCTCAATTAAAGAGCGGATCGCATTGAGAGAACGTATTTATCGTAATACAGGCGTAAAAGATTTCCATTTCGATGCTATTCCAGAAAATTCAACCAATCCAAATGAATTAAATGGATATGTCATCTATTCGCCAACGAAAGAAAATCCATCTTGGCAAGTCAATGTGATGAAAGGACGACAATTACCACAATGTGGCTTTGTTCAGTATCAATATTCGCAAAAAGTGCAACAACCAACACTTTCTAAACATTTATCAGTCGATAAAGTGCAACAACATTTGCAAAAATACATTGTGGATATAGAAAGAAAACATTTACAAAATTTGAAATGGCAGTTGTTCTGTGAAAAATAATGTAGATCAAAATCTCATCAGATTTTGCTAGAGCAGATTCTTTGAATGATGTAATCTTATGCCCATTTTCAATTATGGTTAAAAGTAGGTAAATTATGATTAAAAAAATTGCAGTTTTAACAAGTGGTGGCGATGCGCCGGGTATGAATGCCGCAATTCGTGGCGTAGTACGTTCTGCACTTGCAGAAGGCTTAGAAGTGTTTGGTATCTATGATGGTTACCAAGGCTTATACAACAATAAAATCAAACAATTAAATCGCTATAGCGTATCTGATGTAATTAATCGTGGCGGTACTTTCTTAGGTTCTGCACGCTTTCCTGAATTTAAAGATCCAAATGTTCGTGCGAAATGCGCAGAAATTTTACGTTCTCACGGCATTGATGCGCTTGTGGTTATCGGTGGTGACGGTTCTTATATGGGGGCAAAATTATTAACCGAAGAACACAGTTTCCCTTGTGTTGGCTTACCCGGTACTATTGATAATGATGTTGCAGGTACTGACTATACCATCGGTTATCAAACCGCATTACAAACTGCAGTGGATGCAATCGACCGTTTACGTGATACATCAAGCTCACACCAACGTATTTCTATCGTTGAAATTATGGGTCGCCATTGTAGTGACTTAACGATTTCTGCGGGTATTGCTGGTGGCTGTGAATATATCGTCGCATCAGAAATTGAATTTAATCGCGAAGAATTAATTCAACAAATTGAACGTAGCATTATTCGCGGTAAACGCCACGCTATTATTGCTATCACTGAACTTTTAACTGATGTTCATTCTCTGGCAAAAGAAATTGAAGCTCGCGTAGGCCACGAAACTCGCGCAACCGTTTTAGGGCATATTCAACGTGGTGGTTCTCCTTGTGCTTTTGACCGTATTCTTGCCTCACGTATGGGCGCATACGCAGTAGATTTATTGCTACAAGGCAAGGGCGGCTATTGCGTAGGTATCCAAAATGAACAGCTCGTTCATCACGATATTATTGATGCCATTAATAATATGCAGCGTGTATTTAAGGCTGATTGGCTTAAAGTGGCAAAACGTTTGGAATAATCCTTTATTCCACTATATAAATCACTAACACTTAATTCATCTTTTTATCTTTCTCAAACGGACACAACAATGTGTCTGTTTTTTCTGAAAAAGTGCGGTCAGTTTTTCTCTTATTTTCTACAAATCATTTATTTTTAAAGATTGAAAATAAATGCGACTGCCAGTTCTACCTAGATGATCTTTTTGCTATCAAAATAGAGATCCGATAAAATGCCTCAGGCAAAATAAGGGATAAAATTATGACAAAGAAAAAAGTAAAACCCAATTCAAATACTATCGCACTGAATAAACGTGCAAGACACGATTATTTTATTGAAGATGAAATTGAAGCAGGTCTTGAATTACAAGGCTGGGAAGTCAAATCTATGCGCGCAGGCAAGGCAAATATTAGTGATAGTTATGTTATTTTTAAAAATGGCGAAGCCTTTTTATTCGGCGCAAGCATTCAGCCATTAAATGTTGCATCAACGCATATTGTTTGTGATCCAACTCGCACTCGTAAGTTATTGTTAAATAAACGCGAATTAGCATCCCTATTTGGCAAAGCAAACCGAGACGGTTTTACCATAGTTGCACTTTCTCTTTACTGGAAAAGTGCGTGGGCAAAAGTCAAAATTGGTTTAGCCAAAGGTAAAAAACAACAGGATAAACGTGATGATATTAAAGAACGTGAATGGAAAGTAACAAAAGATCGCATTATGAAAAATGCACATCGAAGATCTTAAATTGTAATAATAAATTAGCCCCAAATTACTTGGGGCTAATTTTTAAAATAGAATGAAAAACATTCAATCTTTTTGTTAATAAAAGAATATCGCCTTATCCCATACCGTATTTTTTTAATTTTTTACGTAATGTACCACGGTTGATACCAAGCATATTTGCTGCACGGGTTTGATTACCACGAGTATATTGCATAATCATATCTAACATAGGGTGTTCAACTTCCGCTAATACTAGCTCGTAAAGATCATTCACATCTTGACCATCTAATTGTGCTAAATAATTACGCAACGCTTGTTTGACTGAATCGCGTAATGGTTTGCTGGTCACTTGTGATTGCGCATTTAATACTGATACCGTTAAGGCATCGGCAGAATTACGTTGTTGTTCTAACATTTTTCTTTATCCAAAATTAAATTGAAAAAATCTTCCAATACAATCAGCTGCTCTTTAGGATCACTAATTGCATTAAAAGTCTGTTTAAAAACGGAATCAGGTTGAATTCCCTGTAAATACCAAGCTACGTGTTTACGCGCAATGCGATAGCCTTTTTGTTCGCCATAGAATTGATGTAATTCTTGAATATGACGCAAAATCTGACCGCACTTTTCCTTTAAACTTGGCATTTGACTTATCGAGTTATGCTCAATTAGGTTTTCTACCGCTTGAAATAACCAAGGGTTACCTAAGGCAGCACGACCGATCATAATGGCATCCGCTCCAGTATAATCAAGAACGAATTTTGCTTTCCGAGCAGAATCAATATCGCCATTAGCTATAACTGGTATAGCAATCGCTTGTTTAACGGCTTTAATGTTATCGTACTCCGCTTCCCCTTCAAAAAGACAAGCACGTGTACGACCGTGTACCGTTAATGCTTGTATGCCACATTGTTCTGCAATTTTGCCGATTTGAACGCAGTTTCGATTAGATTTATCCCAGCCTGTACGAATTTTTAAGGTCACTGGCACATTGACGGCGGACACTACTTCTCGCAAGATTTTTTCCACCAAATCTGGAAATTGCAACAACGCAGAGCCTGCGAGTTTGCGATTTACTTTTTTGGCAGGGCATCCCATATTAATGTCAATGATTTGAGCGCCATATTCCACGTCAATAGCAGCGGCTTGCGCCATCTCGAGTGGATCACTACCTGCAATTTGCACCGCATTGAGACCTAAATCTTCGCTATGTGCCAAACGCAATTTGGATTTTTCGGTATGCCAAACTTGCGGATTTGTGGACATCATTTCTGAAAATGTAAGCCCCGCACCATAATATGCACAAAGACGGCGGAAAGGCTGGTCGGTAATACCTGCCATTGGTGCAAGTAAAACACGATTTTTTAATTGGTATGAACCGATTCGCATTTTACGTTCCTTTCCTAGCAAGCCTAAATCTAATTTATATCGAACTGCTCGACAACCGACAAGGCTGGCTATAATACGCATTTTGCCTTGCTTTGCAAAGTGAAATTTGTTTAAAAAATACACTTTTTTTGATTGACAAAAAGAAATTAAAGCGTTTTTAGCTTACCCGTAATTCGGCACCATTCTTCTCTCGCCGCGACGGGCTCTAACGCAAATGTTTGCGTATAGGCATCGCATACCGATTGAGCTTGAGTTTCTAAAATGCCCGATAAACCAAGATCGCCATTCGGTTTAACAAGTTGGCTAATGATTGGGTAAAGTTCTTTGAGAGGGCCAGCAAGAATATTTGCCACCACGACGTCAGCTTTTAAATCAGAGGGTTTTTCATCAGATAAGAACAGCTGTAGGCGATCTGCCACGCCATTTTGCTCGGCATTATTGCGACTGGCTAGAATTGCTTGTGGATCGATATCAATTCCCACCGCACTTTTCGCACCAAGTTTTAATGCTGCAATGGCTAAAATACCAGATCCACAACCAAAATCGATGACGCTTTTATCTTTTAAATCAAGACCATCTAGCCATTCTAAACATAGTGCGGTTGTAGGATGAGTGCCTGTACCAAATGCTAAACCTGGATCGAGCATCACATTGACGGCATTTTCATCAGGCACATCACGCCAACTTGGACAAATCCATAAACGCTTACCAAATTGCATTGGGTGGAAGTTATCCATCCACTCACGCTCCCAGTCTTTATCTTCTATTTGTTCAATTTTGTATGCCGTATTGCTATCTAAGTGTTTTGCTTCTTTTAATAAGCGGACAATTTCTGCCATATTTGTTTCTGCATCAAATAGCGCAATAACATCAGTATTACCCCATAAACGCGTTTCGCCCGGCAAAGGCTCAAAAATCGGTGTATCTTGACTATCCATAAAAGTTACAGAGACGGAGCCGATTTCTTCTAAAAAATCACTCATTTGTTCTGCTTTTTCATTGGTGCTATTTAGGCGAATTTGAATCCAAGCCATTTGTTTTTTCCTTTCAAAAATTTGCGGATTTTCACCGCACTTTATTCTTTCTCGTAACCTTCGTAATAATAAGATTGCTCAATACCTTTAAAAATAATTTCTCGGTTATTTACATCATCTGTTAAATTCGCTTGTAATAAAAAACGAATTTCTAAATCGTTAATTGGGCTACGCTCCATTGCTTGTAAGTATTGAGTTTTATCCACATTTTGCCAATTAACAACTTTACCTAAATTTTTCTTTAAAACTAAATCTAACCAAATGCGAGTTGAACGACCATTACCTTCTAAAAAAGGGTGCGCAATATTCATTTCTACATATTTATTAATAATATTTTCAAAAGTATCTTCTGGCATTTGCTCTATTTTTCCTAATGCCTCTTTTAAATAAAGTGCATTAGCAAAACGAAAATGACCTTTTGAAATATTTTGTTCACGAATTTTACCAGCAAATTCATAAAGACCATTAAATAGGTAATGATGAATTTGTTGCAGCCCTTTTGTTGAACCAATTTCAATTTGATGAATATCACCGCTTTCAAATAAACGGTAGGCATTTTCTAAACTTTGTTGATCAATTTTTTTCACAATGATGATAAATCCAAAATTTTGGGGCATATTATACCGATTTTTTTAAAAGTCTCGGCAGTAAAGTCGAGCCAAGTGTGGCGAGCATGATGATTGTTATACCAAGTGCGGCTGAAAATGACAGTGTTTCGCCAAGTAATGATATGGCAAATAAGATGCCGAATAGTGGCTCAAGTGCGACTAAAATACCAGAGATATTGGCATCTACACTATTAAGGCCTTTATTCCATAACCAATAGGCAAGCCAGCTACAACCAATGGCAAGATATAATAAACCAGCAATACCTGTGGAATTTAATGATATTTGCCAGTTTTCTGTGAGTAATAGCGTAAATGGCAACGTTGTGATGGTGCCAAGTACAATGCTGACGGAGGTATAGGCTTGCGTTGAGACTTTGGCTACAACTCGCTGTGTCCAACGTAATACGGCAGCGAAGATGATCCCTGCGCTTAGCACTAATAAACAGCCGAATAAACTGATGTTATCAATGCCTTCATTATTTTTTCCACCATTAATTAAAATCGCCACGCCAATAAATGCCATTGCGCCAAATAGCCAGTGAAACCATTTTGCTTTGTCTTTAAAGAAGAAATGCCCGACAAATACAACGAGCAGCGGTTCTAGCCCAATCATGGTGACTGCACTGGACGCAGATGTATATTTTAGCCCGATGAATTGCAATAAAAATACGGCGGTATAGTTAAAGAATGCCAACCACCAAAGCTGTTTACGCATTGGTTTATCAATTTTTTTCCAACGACGTAAAAAGAGTGGCATGACAATAATCATTGCAATAATTAACCGCACTTGCACAACAAGCACAGGATCCATCATCGAATAAGTGAGCTTACCGACGATTAATGAACTGCTCCAAATAAGTAGCGCGAGAATTTGATAGAGCATTGATGTATCCCTGTGAATAGTTCCAATTCTATGTTTTAGCCTAGAAATTGCTGAAAGTGAGAAAATTAAATATCACCTTCCTCTAAGTTTAGAAGAAGGTGACAGCATATTGATTGACGCTTAAAGTGCGGTAGCTTTTAATTGAGTTTTTTCGATTCGACGTTCGCCCAATTTATTACCTACTAAAAAAGCGATCAATCCAAATGCTAATGATGGCACGATTTGATGGAAGTTAAATAATTTGACGCCAAGTTGAGTGAGTAAGATATAACTCCCCAAGCCGATAATCATTGAGCTTAACGCACCATAAGCATTTGCTTTATCCCAATAAATACCCAGTACAATTACCCATAAAAATGCGGCTTCCAGTCCGCCAAAGGCAAATAGGTTTAACCAAATAATCATATCTGGTGGATTGAGGGCGGCAAAGATTAAAAGTGCGGTCAAAATCAGCGTAATAATTGATGAAAAATAGCTCACTTTTTTCTCATTTTTTGCGGCTTCTGGCTTCGTAGAAAGGTATAAATCTTTGACAAAAATAGAAGAGGATTGAATAAGTTGTGCATCAATTGTAGACATAATTGCAGACATCGGCGCAGCTAAGAAAATCCCCGCAACAATAGGCGGCAATACTTTTATCATTAATGTTGGAATTACTTGATCTGATACCGTTAAATTTGGAATAACCGCTCTGCCAAGCGCACCAGCTAAGTGCATACCCAACATAATAATTGAAAGTACAATGGTTCCAATCAGCATACCGCGATGTAAGGCTTTACTATCTTTAAATGCCATACATCGAACTGCGGTATGTGGAAGACCAACCACCCCGAAACAGACAAGTATCCAGAAAGAAGCCATAAATTGGAAATCTAACATTCCATTTGGCCCGTAAGGCGTGACTAAGTCAGGATCAATTTCAGTTAATTTATTAACCGCACTTTCTACACCACCGAGGGCATAAATCGTGCCAATAAGGAGGATTATAGTCCCAAAAATCATTACGGTACCTTGAATGGTATCCGTCAGTACGACGGCACGGAAGCCCCCGATAAAAGTATAGATACCTACCGTTAAAGCAAATAAGAGTAATGCTTGAGTATAAGAAATGCCGATGGTTGTTTCTAATAAACGCGCACCACCAATAAATTGCACGGTCATAGCCGCAAAAAATGCGAGAAGAAGAGCAAGGCTTGATAGCCAAACTAAATATTTGTTTTTATAGCGATAAAAGAAAAGATCATTAATAGTTAAAGCATTGGTTTCTCTTGATAATAGCGCGAATTTTTTACCTAATGCACCTAATGCAAGCCATACGACTGGCACTTGAATCATCGCAAGTAATACCCAACCTAATCCGTATTTATAAGCAGCTCCTGGCCCTCCGACAAAAGAACTTGCACTGGCATAAGTTGATGCAGTTGTCATTGCGAGCACAAAACCAGTCATCGAACGATTTCCCACATAATATTCTGTTAAAAAATCGCCTTTTGTACGTTTTACATAGGCAAAAATTGCCGCACCAAAAACAAAAGTGAGATAAATAATTAAAGGAAGAATAATACCTAAATTCATTTTTGATTCCCCTGATCGTTAATTTCAAGAGAAATATCCTGAAAAATAATTTTGACAATCCAATAACCAATCACGATGAATAAAATGGGTAAGTAAATACAGGAGAGTTCAAACCAGAGGGGAAAGCCGATAGGGCCTTGAGTTTCTTTAGGTAAATAAGCACATAAGCACCAACCTATCACATATAAAATAGATAAGCTCAATGCCCAACTGGCTTCTTTACCAGCTTGTTGATAACGTTGTTTTAATGTCATATTTTTTCCTTAAATTTTTTATAAGTGAAAATATATTTTTTGAATGGTATAAGGGGGCACATATATCCTACGCTCCTTATACTTATGCATATTACAACTTTTTTGAATAATTCAAAATGTTTTGCTGATTTCTAAGTAAATTCGATTTTTATTATATTCATAAAAAGGATGATTACTGGTTACCCTTTGATACGACCAAGATAATTTCGGTGAGATTCCCCAGATATGAAAGTTTCTATGCCAAATAGTAAACACTGATGCATATTCCTTATTTTTCTGGCGAATACCAATAAGATCTTTTTCTTTATAGGCACGTTGTGCATAATTCAGGATTAAACGAGTTGATATACCCGCTTTCCATTCTTGTCCCCATCCTAATCGGACATTTTTTCGTTGATAAGCATTATCTAAATCTCGAGTGTTTTCGCGATTATAATCAGCTCCACCAAACCAATACTGTCCACTTTTTGTCAGGTAAAGTAGTGTAGCGGAAGCTAGATAGTTATTTCCATTTAGATGTTTACGAGTTTCATAGCGTTGTTCACCATACTCAAGTGCGGTCGAAATTTGCCATTTTTCATTTAGCCAATTGGATAAATCCAATCTAGCACCTGAATTTTTAGAGTATTGTTTCATCGCATTTCCGCCAGATGAGCCGCCCGCATACCAACGCTTCTCAGTAAATGGCATTAATGAGAGTTCAAATCGTGCAGTTTGGTATCCAAGACCTACACCAGCTCTCGCGTTAAATTCATTATATTTCTTGTTATCCCAATAATATTTCCCACTACCTTCCAAGGACAATTTTGTAAAGTAGTTGTGAGGTAATGACCATTTTTTTTCAGCATTCCCAAAATACGAAAATCCTCTGGCACTTTCTTTTTCCCAAGCACTCCAGTTGCCAATTTTGGTTCCGGCTTTTGGCGCATTATTAATATTACTTTCATTTAAAAAACTAAATCCACCCTGGACTTTCCATTGATCTCGTTGATTTAAGGCTGAAAGATATTGTTCAATTATTTTTACAGAATCAGGGGAAACTTGCTCTGCTCTTAACTTTTGGAATTGATCTTTTGCCGCTTCGTTATCATTATTCAAAAACAAGGCTTGGGCTAATTGATAGCGTAAAGGTAAAAGATCAGTTTTTTGTGAAAATAAGTGTCGATAAGCTTTAACGGAATCAGAAAAATGCCCTTTTTCTCGTAAGTCAATTGCTTCCGCCCATTCTAACAAGAACGGATCTTTTTTAGGAAGGGGTTGATATAGAGGCAATAAAAGTTGTACCGCCTCACCATTATTTTGTAATACGGCAGGGATAAGACCGCGAATAATCAAGTCTGGGTGTTTGGCTAATTCTTCTTTTGTAATCGATAACTTTGATGGATTATTATTGGTCAAAAGTGCGGTTGGTTTTTGTGGTAAATTTGGTTTGGCCAAATGTAGCTGCTCATCTAAACGCCCATCATGTGGTTGTGGGGATTTTTCCTCGGCAATAGAATATGACGTAAGAAATAATGATGAGCCGAGAAATAAAATAAATTTAGTTCGTATATTCATTTTTATCCTTATTGGGAAAAAATAAAGCAAGCCTGAGCTTGCTTTAAATGATTAAACAATTTATTACTGTGCTTTTGCACCGTAGGCTCCAGCCCAAGAATTATCTTTAGCTTTCACCATTCCACCTAGTTCTTTAGCACCATCGCCGTAAAATTTACCTTCGGCAATACCCTGAGATTTAAAAGAATCTGATTGAGCAGTACCAGAAAAAGTATTTCCTGTAATTTTAGCTTTTTCAATATCAATTTTGACTTTTTGTGAGGAACTTGTAGATTTTGTTGTATCAATGATTAAACTACCTGATAATTTTTTATCGCCAAAATTAACAATAAACTTTGAACTTCCTTTCATATAATCATCAGGTATAACACTTTCCTTTGATGTCATTATGCTTTCACCTTCATAAGTGACTTCGCCTGAATCAGGTAGTTTTTCAGTCGGGATTCCATTATAAAAAAGAATATCATTTTGTCCTGCTTCATTACTTGCAATTGCACCAAAGCGCATAGCAGTATATTTATTACAACAAATGTGTGGAACTCCATTGAGCGGTTGCTCAATATATTTAGCTTCATTCCAATTTTCAGTAAAAGCAATAGGGATTTGTTTTCCATCAACATCAATGCTGGTTAAGGTTCTATTAGATAGCTCTTGTTCATTGTTAATTGTGTTAATTTGTCCTACGCTATCTTCCTCACTTTCTGTTTTTATAGAAAAGACTAAACCTGTATTAGTCGGTGAACGTTTGGGCATTTCTAGAACAGCTTGTTCTGATGGTTGAGTTGCTGGAGTGCTTGGTTGAGCTGTAGGAGCATTTGATGCTGATGCCCCACTACCGCTTCCACAAGCCGTTAATGTTAAGGCTGCAAGTATCGTTAAACTAAATTTTTTTAAATTGATGTTCATAATTTCTTCTAAAATAACTAATGGTGGGGATTATATATAAAAAACTATTAATTGTCTTAATAAATCCTTTATGTTATTTGTCTTTTATAATAAGGGCTATAAAATAAATAATAAAGTGGCTAACACCTGTTAGCCATTTAAAATTTTAATTATTCATGCATCCCTAATTTTTTCTCCAAATAGTGGATGTTTGTTCCACCTTTTTGGAAATTTTCATCTTCAAGAATTAATTCATGAAGTGGAATATTGGTTTTGATACCATCAATAATTGTTTCAGATAATGCATTTTGCATACGACGGATTGCCACTTCACGTGTATCACCATAAGTGATAAGTTTTGCGATCATCGAGTCGTAATGTGGAGGCACAGTATAGCCGCCATAAACATGAGAATCCCAACGAACGCCCAAACCGCCAGGCGAATGTAAGTGATTTACTTTGCCCGGAGACGGTAAGAATGTTTTTGGATCTTCTGCGTTAATACGGCATTCCATTGCATGGCCTTTAACTTTGATGTCTTCTTGTTTAAAGGAAATTGGCAAGCCTGCCGCAATGCGCAATTGCTCTTTCACTAAATCTACACCTGTGATCATTTCAGTTACTGGGTGTTCCACTTGGATACGCGTATTCATTTCAATGAAATAGAATTCGCCATTTTCATATAAGAATTCAAACGTACCTGCCCCGCGATAGCCGATTTCTACGCAGGCTTTTGCACAGCGTGAACCAATATCACGGCGAACTTCTTCTGTGATACCTGGCGCTGGCGCTTCTTCCACAACTTTTTGGTGACGACGCTGCATTGAGCAGTCACGTTCAGCCAAATAAACTGCATTGCCATGAGTATCTGCTAATACTTGAATTTCCACGTGACGTGGATTTTCTAAGTATTTTTCCATATAGACCATATCATTATTGAATGCAGCTTTCGCTTCTGCTTTTGTCATTGCAATAGATTCTTCTAATGCGTCTTCGCTACGAACAACACGCATTCCTCGGCCGCCACCACCGCCTGATGCTTTGATGATGATTGGATAACCAATACGTTTGGCGATTTCTTTATTTTTAGCAATATCATTACCTACAGGGCCATCCGAACCCGGTACACAAGGCACGCCTGCTTTTTTCATTGCTTTAATAGCTGAAACTTTATCGCCCATTAAACGAATAACATCTGCAGTTGGGCCGATGAAAGTGAAATCTGAACGTTCAACTTGTTCAGCAAAGTCAGCGTTTTCAGATAAGAAACCGTATCCAGGATGAATTGCATCCGCACCTGTTACTTCGGCAGCAGCAATGATAGCTGGAATATTTAAATAACTTTTTGCGGAAGGTGCTGGGCCGATACAAATGGTTTCATCAGCGAGTAAAACGTGTTTTAAATCACGATCAGCAGTGGAGTGAACCGCCACTGTTTTAATACCTAATTCTTTACAAGCACGTAAAATGCGTAGTGCAATTTCACCGCGGTTAGCAATCACAACTTTTTCTAACATAAAAGAGTCCGTTTAGTCAGATAGACGTGAATTTTTATGTAGGTTCTTGAAATATTGTTCTCCCTATAAAATTTGGTGTGAACAGATTTCAATTTATATTGCCTACGATAAATTCGCTCTAATGGTTTGTATATGAAATAGGCGGACTAAAGTCCGCCCGACGAAAATATTGGAAATTATTCAATAACGATTAATGGTTCGTCGAATTCAACAGCGTCACCGTCGTTGATAAGAATTGCTTTTACTACGCCAGCTTTGTCCGCTTCAATGCGGTTCATCATTTTCATTGCTTCAACGATACAAAGCGCGTCGCCAACTTTCACAGATTGACCTACTTCAACGAATACTTTTGCTTCTGGGCTTGGGCTGCGATAGAAGGTTCCCACCATTGGAGAACGTACAAGATGACCTGATAATTCATCCGATGCGGCTGGTGCGGATGTCGCAGCTGCTGGAACTTGAGCTGGTGCAGCGGCAGGAGTCGGTGCTACTACTGGTGCTGCAGCATATTGAACGGCTGCTACTGGCGCAGCACGGCTAATACGTACTGTACCCTCTTCTTCTTGCACTTCTAATTCAGTAATGCCCGATTCTTCTACTAATTCGATTAATTTTTTGATTTTACGAATGTCCATACGTTCTTCCTAAAAAGATTGAAATTTTAACCGCACTTTTAAAGGAAAAAGTGCGGTTATGAATAAACTTACTTTTGTGTTGCAAAGATTACCTTAATTTTTTCAAATTTGCGATAAAATTCTGTGAATTTCGCCAAAAATGCTCGATTTTCTATTTTTTAGCAAGGTAATCCATAGCAAATAAAAAGGCAAACTCGTAACCTTTTGCGCCCAAACCGCAAATAACAGCTTCAGCCACATCGCTAAAATAAGAATGATGACGAAATGGTTCACGTTTATGCACGTTAGATAAATGAATCTCCACAAAAGGAATTGAAACAGCTAAAAGTGCATCGCGCAATGCTACACTGGTATGGGTGTAAGCCGCAGGATTAATTAAAATAAAATCGACTTGTTGAAAACTTTCGTGGATCTTATTAATTAATTTTTCTTCACTATTGGCTTGAAAACATTCCACTTTTACATTGTGTTGAGTGGCTAAAGTTTGTATTTTCTCTTCAATGGATGCAAGAGAAATACTGCCATAATGTTTTGGCTCGCGAGCCCCTAACATATTTAAGTTCGGGCCATTTAACAGCAAAATTCTGTGTGTTTGCGACATTTTTAATCCTTTTTGTGTGGTGCATTATACTGGTTTTTTCGATTTTTGGTGGTCGAATCAGATAATTTTAGTGATAAATTCAGATTCTAAATCAACAATAGGTAAATCAGAACTAGGCCAAGCACGTAGTACTTGATATTCCATCAAATCTAAAGTATCTAAGCCTGGAGTCACATTCGGAGTGTATTGTTGTGCAATTCGCGCGAGCTGAGAGAGCCCTAAACTGCTTTCGATACTTGAACTAATAACCGCTTTTAGACCTAACGAATGTGCTTGGTTAATGAGCTCAGTACAACGTTGAATTGAACCAATTAAAGTGGGTTTGATGACGACAGCCGATAAGTGCGGTTCTTTTTCTAGACAAAAATTAGGCTCTCGCACGGATTCATCCCACGCAATAGTAATGTCGGTTTGAGCTGCAAATTCACGGCTGAGTTCTTGTGTTTTACAAGGTTCTTCTAAAAATTGAATACGTTTTCTATGTTGCAGTTTGACTTGAGCGGCAAACTGTAACGCTTTTTCTAACGACCAATGGCGGTTTGCATCCAGTCGTAATTGTAAATCGGGAATTGCCTCTAAAAACATATCGGCAATTAATCCATCGCGATTGGCTTCGTATATGCCCACTTTCATCTTTGCCACTTTTTCGCCTTCCATGCTCGCAAGTTTGGCGTACAATTCATCTGGATCGCCATAACAAAGTGGTGCCGTATGATAATTGCCTTCAGCTTGTAAATAACCTTTCATTTCATCCATTGCGCAACTGATACCAAAAGCAACGGAGGGATAGGTGCCATCTAATGGGACGCGAGGTGCGTCACAGCTTGCATTGCACCATGTTGTTAGCCATTCAATTGCTTGTTCTTGAGCTTGGTCTAAGGTTTCTTCGCTAAAACCAGGTAGCGGGGCGATTTCTCCCCAACCGTCTCGGCTGCAACTCACTCTTACGATTAAGCCTTCACGGCGTTTTAAAAAACGATCACGCAGAATAAGTTGGCTATCAACGGGGATCGAATAACGGTAAAGATTAAATGATTTTTCAGCCATGCTTGCTCCCAATACAAAAGTGCGATCAAAATTCACGAAGATTTTTAACCGCACTTTAGAACGATAAATTAAGGGTTACGTCTGAATTTGCTGAAGTCTGGGGCGCGTTTTTCGTTAAACGCATTGCGGCCTTCTTGACCTTCTTCAGTCATGTAGAACAACATTGTTGCGTTACCCGCTAATTCTTGAAGACCTGCTTGGCCATCACAATCCGCATTTAATGCCGCTTTCAAACAACGGATTGCGATTGGGCTATTGCGTAACATTTCACGACACCAACGCACGGTTTCTTTTTCAAGATCAGCGTAAGGCACAACAGTATTGACTAAGCCCATGTCTAATGCTTCTTGTGCATTATATTGACGGCATAAGAACCAAATTTCACGCGCTTTTTTCTGACCCACTAAACGAGCCATATAGCTTGCGCCCCAACCACCATCGAATGAACCGACTTTTGGCCCTGTTTGACCGAAAATGGCATTTTCAGCAGCAATCGTTAAGTCACAAAGCATATGTAATACATGACCACCACCAATTGCATAACCAGCCACCATTGCTACAACTGGTTTTGGACAAGAACGAATATCGCGTTGGAAATCTAATACATTTAAGTGATGTACGCCGCTGTCATCTTTGTAACCGCCGTAATCGCCACGCACTTTTTGGTCACCACCAGAACAGAATGCTTTTTCGCCTTCGCCAGTTAATACAATGACACCAATGTTTTCATCAAAACGTGCATCAGAAAATGCAGTGATCATTTCTTTCACTGTTTGTGGGCGGAACGCATTACGAACTTCAGGGCGGTTAATGGTAATTTTTGCAATGCCATCAGTGGATTTATGATAGCGAATATCGCTATAGCCTTCACTGTGATCGACCCATTCAACAGGCGCATATAACACATCATCTTTTGGATTTTGCATAAGAATTCCTTTTAATTAACGTAAAAAAGTGCGGTCATTATAGCGGAAGTTTTTCGGATCAGGAAAACTAAATTCATTTGCTGCTTTATCTGTTGTGAAGATATTGCTAGAATTTTGCGTATTCTCTCTTTTATAAGGATCAAATGTGAAATTAATTGCAACCTTAGGTATGGCAGCATTGCTGTCTGGCTGTTCAATGTTTGATAGCCAACAATCCGCAATTCCAGCGGAATTTGCGGGGGCTGATTACCAACTTTCCGATCAAGATGCAAAACAATGGGCGATTGCAAGTAAGCAAGTAGAACAATGCGTTTACCCAAATTTAACTCGAATTTTGCAACAGCATTTTTCAAAAGAAGATAGCTATATTCACTCACAATATGTCTTTTTCTATCCGTTGGAAAAAATTATTGGCGAACAATATGTGAAGATTATCCAAGCCGATGAAAAATCAATGAATTATGCAAGCTATCAGTTTAAAAAATTCCGTACCGGAGTGGGCAATGTTGAACCTTTAACTAAACAGTCTTGTTTGAAGTTGCGTAACGAAGCGCGCGATGATTTGGCTGTCGTGAAAGGTCAATATAAAAATGGTATGGTGGAAGTGCAAAAAAATGAAGATGGCACACCAAAAAATTCTGATGGCATTGCAACCAATCAAAATAAATTCTTCTTTGATATTATCAAATGGGGATCGATGTTGTTACTTTAGTCTAAAATTCGATGCAATAAAAAACCGCACTTTAAAAAAGTGCGGTTTTATTTTTTCATTCTTTCTAGCTAAAAATTACGCTAATTTTTTGATTTGTGCAGCTAATTTAGATTTGTGGTTTGCTGCTTTGTTAGCGTGGATTAAGCCCTTAGAAGCCATACGGTCTACAACTTTTTGCATTTCAACGAATGCTGCTTCAGCTGCTGATTTTTCGCCTGCTGCTACTTGAGCATATACTTTTTTGATATAAGTACGCATCATAGAGCGTTGGCTTGCGTTGTGTTGGCGACGTTTTTCAGATTGAACCGCACGTTTTTTTGCTGACTTGATATTAGCCAAGGTCAAACTCCTAAAATTTCTGTTGATTGATAGACAAAATAAAGGGCACCAATATGCCGATTTTTTATACTTTTGTCAATGGAAAATTTGTGTTGATTTCGGTGAGACACAACCGAAAGTAAGTATCGTTATTTTTACAAGCTCTTTCAATAGGGGCTCACACAAACGATGTGCGGCGGATTTTATCAGTTTTTTTTCACGGAATATAGCACAAAAATAAAATTTCTATACAATTAGGCAAAAATTTTAGGCTTGAGAAGAATATTTTGAGTAAACGACTTTTAAAATCTAGCATTATTGTTAGTTCTATGACGTTATTATCAAGAGTGTTAGGTCTTGTGCGCGATGTAGTTATCGCTCATCTCATTGGGGCTGGCGCTGCGGCGGATGTTTTTTTATTTGCTAATCGTATCCCAAATTTTCTTCGCCGTTTATTCGCTGAGGGGGCTTTTTCACAGGCTTTTGTCCCTGTTCTCGCAGAATATCAAAAATCTGGCGATATGAATAAAACCCGTGAATTTATTGGAAAAGTTTCTGGTACGCTTGGGGGATTGGTGAGTATTGTTACGATTTTGGCGATGGTTGGTTCACCTGTCGTTGCCGCTTTATTTGGGATGGGCTGGTTTACCGATTGGATGAATGATGGCCCTGATGCACATAAGTTTGAACAAGCTTCCCTTTTACTTAAAATAACTTTTCCTTATTTATGGTTTGTTACTTTTGTCGCGCTTTTTGGAGCTGTACTTAACACGATTGGAAAATTCGGCGTGATGTCCTTTTCACCCGTGTTATTAAATATAGCGATGATTGCCACCGCACTTTTCCTTGCACCACAAATGGATAACCCAGATCTTGCACTGGCTATCGGGATTTTTCTAGGCGGATTATTACAGTTCTTATTCCAAATTCCATTTATGAAACAAGCTGGTTTACTGGTGAAACCCAAATGGGCTTGGCGGGATGAAGGCGTAACCAAAATTCGTAAATTAATGATCCCTGCGTTATTTGGTGTATCGGTAAGTCAAATTAATCTTTTGCTGGATACAGTGATTGCGAGTTTCTTAATGACAGGCTCTATTAGCTGGCTGTATTATTCCGACCGCCTACTGGAATTTCCTCTTGGTTTATTTGGTATTGCTATTTCTACCGTAATTTTGCCAACGCTTGCTCGCCACCACGTTAATCGTGAAGGAAATTCAGCTAAAAGTGCGGTTGATTTTCGTAATACAATGGATTGGGGCGTACGAATGATTTTATTACTTGGCGTTCCCGCAGCCATTGGTATTGCTGTATTGGCTCAGCCAATGTTACTTACGCTCTTTATGCGTGGAAATTTTATGCTAAATGATGTTCATGCCGCCTCTTATTCTTTATGGGCATTTAATGCGGGTTTACTTAGCTTTATGTTGATTAAAATCCTTGCCAATGGCTATTACGCCCGCCAAGATACCAAAACGCCAGTAAAAATTGGCATTATTGCAATGATAAGCAATATGGGCTTTAACCTATTGGCAATTCCTTTCAGCTATGTAGGATTAGCCATTGCTTCAGCGATGTCCGCAACTCTTAATGCTTATTTGCTCTATCGCGGCTTAGCCAAAGCGGATGTCTATCATTTCTCACGTAAAAGTGCGGTCTTTTTCGTGAAAGTTTTAGTGGCGGCAATCGCAATGGGGGCAGCAGTTTGGTATTACGTGCCTGAAATCAACCAATGGGCGAAAATGGATTTCTTTATGCGTGTTTATTGGCTTGTTTGGTTGATTGTCTTAGCCGCCATAGTTTATGGCGCAACGTTGATTTTATTAGGCGTTCGAAAACACCATTTGCTGACAAAAAACTAACTTCTCGCTATAATGCCGAAATTCTCTTATTTTCATGGATAAGGACATGCAATTAATTCGCGGGCTTCACAATGCAAATCGTGTTTTACAAGGTTGTGCGCTAACGATCGGCAACTTTGATGGCGTGCATTTAGGGCATCAAGCCGTCCTTCGCCATTTGCGTCAAAAAGCTGACGAATTAAATTTACCCATGGCGGTATTGTTATTTGAAGCTCAGCCGCGTGAATATTTTATGGGGGAAAATGCTCCAGCCCGTTTAATGCGTTTGCGTGACAAAATTTGTTATCTCGAAAAAGCGAAGGTTGATGTCGTAATTGTGGCGAAATTTGACCGCACTTTTGCCGAAAAACCAGCTGATGTGTTTATTGAGCAAACGCTTGTTAATCATCTACATGTGAAATTTTTAAGCATTGGCGATGATTTCAAGTTTGGTTCAAAACGCCAAGGCAATTTTGCAATGTTGCAAGAAGCTGGTAAGCGTTTCGGTTTTGTTGTTGAAGATAACCGTAGCTTTTGTCTAGATGAACAGCGAATTAGTAGTACTGCAATTCGCGAAGCGTTAGCGAATGATGACTTACAACTTGCAAAAAATTTACTCGGTAAACCTTATCGTATTTTCGGGCGTGTGATTCATGGGAATAAGTTGGGCAGAACAATTGGATTTCCAACGGCAAATATTCGTTTGCATAGACAAGTCAATCCAATCAAAGGTGTTTATGCCGTAAAAGTGCGGTTAAAATCGGGTGAGATTTTTAACGGCGTGGCAAATATGGGAAGACGCCCAACTATAAATGGATTAATGCAATTATTAGAAGTGCATTTATTTGATTTTTCTCAGAATATTTATGGCCAAATGGTGGAAGTCGAATTCTGCCACAAGATTAGAAACGAGATTAAATTTCCGTCTTTTGATGATTTAAAACTGCAAATTGAGAACGATGTAGAAACAGCGAAAGCGTTTTTTAACAGTTAATTTTAAAATGTAAAAATTGGAAAATAAAATGACAGTCGATTACAAAAACACTCTTAACCTACCGGAAACCAGCTTTCCAATGCGTGGCGATTTAGCTAAGCGCGAACCTGTAATGTTAAAAAATTGGTACGAGAAAAATCTTTACCAAAAAATTCGTGAAGCGAGTAAGGGTAAAAAATCTTTTATTTTGCATGATGGCCCTCCGTATGCGAATGGTAACATTCATATTGGTCACGCTGTAAACAAGATTCTGAAAGATATTATTATTAAATCCAAAACAGCATTAGGTTTTGATTCGCCTTATATCCCAGGTTGGGACTGTCATGGTTTACCAATTGAACTTAAAGTTGAAGGTTTAGTAGGTAAACCAAACGAGAAAATTACGGCGGCTGAATTTCGTCAAAAATGTCGCGAATATGCTGCGGAACAAGTCGAAGGTCAGAAAAAAGACTTTATCCGTTTAGGTGTGTTGGGCGATTGGGATAATCCATACCTCACGATGAATTTCGATACTGAAGCGAATATTATCCGTACTTTAGGTAAAGTGATTAAAAATGGTCATTTGTATAAAGGCTCAAAACCAGTTCATTGGTGTTTAGACTGCGGTTCTTCTTTGGCTGAAGCAGAAGTAGAATATGAAGACAAAGTTTCTCCGTCAATTTACGTTCGTTTCCCTGCGGAAAGTGCGGTTGAAATTGAAGAGAAATTTAATGCAGTAGGCAAAGGCCATGGCAAATTATCTGCGGTGATTTGGACTACCACACCTTGGACAATGCCATCTAACCGTGCGATTGCGGTAAATGCAGACTTAGAATACAACTTAGTACAACTTGGCGATGAGCGCGTGATCTTGGCCGCTGAATTAGTTGAATCAGTAGCGAAAGCGGTGGGAGTAGAACAAGTTGAAGTTTTAGGTTCAGTAAAAGGTCAAGCACTTGAGTTAGTACGCTTTAACCATCCATTCTATGATTTCACTGTGCCAGTGATTTTAGGTGATCATGTGACCACTGATGGCGGTACGGGGTTAGTACATACCGCACCTGATCACGGTTTAGACGACTTTGTCGTGGGTAAACAATATGATTTACCGATGGCGGGTCTTGTAGCTAATGACGGTAAATTCATTTCAACTACCGAGTTCTTTGCTGGCAAAGGTGTATTTGAAGCCAATCCGCTTGTGATAGAAAAATTACAAGAAGTGGGTAACTTATTAAAAGTTGAAAAAATCAAACACAGCTATCCACACTGCTGGCGTCACAAAACGCCAATTATTTTCCGTGCGACACCGCAATGGTTTATCGGTATGGAAACGCAAGGTTTACGCCAACAAGCATTAGGCGAAATCCAACAAGTTCGCTGGATTCCAGATTGGGGTCAAGCACGCATCGAGAAAATGGTGGAAAATCGCCCAGACTGGTGTATTTCACGCCAACGTACTTGGGGCGTGCCGATGACGTTGTTCGTGCATAAAGAAACAGAAGAATTGCATCCTCGAACATTAGAATTACTTGAAGAAGTAGCGAAACGTGTAGAGAAAGCCGGTATTCAAGCATGGTGGGATTTAGACGAAAAAGAATTATTAGGTGCGGACGCAGAAACCTATCGCAAAGTGCCAGATACCCTTGATGTATGGTTCGACTCAGGATCGACTTATTCTTCTGTTGTCGCAAATCGTCCAGAATTTAATGGTCAAGATATTGATATGTATTTGGAAGGTTCTGACCAACATCGTGGTTGGTTTATGTCTTCTTTAATGCTTTCTACGGCAACAGACAGCAAAGCACCATATAAACAAGTATTAACCCATGGCTTCACGGTGGATGGTCAAGGCCGTAAGATGTCAAAATCTATCGGTAACATCGTGACTCCACAAGAAGTAATGGATAAATTTGGTGGCGATATTTTACGTTTATGGGTTGCTTCAACAGACTATACAGGCGAAATGACTGTTTCTGACGAAATCTTAAAACGTGCAGCGGACAGCTATCGTCGTATTCGTAACACCGCGCGTTTCTTATTGGCAAACTTGAATGGTTTTGATCCAAAACGTGATTTAGTTAAACCAGAAGAAATGATTAGTCTAGATCGTTGGGCAGTCGCTTGTGCATTAGATGCACAAAATGAAATTAAAGATGCGTACGATAACTACCAATTCCACACAGTGGTACAACGTTTAATGCGTTTCTGTTCGGTAGAAATGGGGTCGTTCTATTTAGATATTATCAAAGACCGTCAATACACCACCAAAGCAAACAGCCTTGCACGTCGTAGCTGTCAAACTGCGTTATGGCATATTGCTGAAGCATTAGTTCGTTGGATGGCACCAATCTTATCTTTCACTGCCGATGAAATTTGGCAACACTTGCCACAAACCAAAAGTGCTCGTGCGGAATTCGTATTTACTGAAGAATTCTATCAAGGCTTATTTGGTTTAGGCGAGGATGAAAAATTAGATGATGCTTACTGGCAACAACTGATTAAAGTTCGTTCAGAAGTAAACCGTGTATTAGAAATTTCTCGTAACAATAAAGAAATAGGCGGCGGTTTAGAAGCAGAAGTGACCGTTTATGCTAATGACGAATATCGTGCATTGTTAGCACAATTAGGTAATGAATTACGTTTCGTATTAATTACCTCAAAAGTAGATGTAAAATCTTTATCGGAAAAACCTGCTGATTTAGCGGACAGCGAATTAGAGGGTATTGCGGTAAGCGTAACACGTTCTAACGCAGAAAAATGCCCTCGTTGCTGGCATTATTCTGACGAAATTGGGGTAAGCCCAGGACATCCAACACTTTGTGCACGTTGTGTAGAAAATGTAGTGGGCAATGGAGAAGTTCGATACTTTGCATAATTAAATTCATTGTAAAACAAAAAGTGCGATTGATTTGCTCTGTCCTTAAAAGTTAGACTAAATAAGCAACAATTATGGACAGGTTAATTCGCCGCACTTTTTATAGGGAGCAAACAATGGCAGAAGAAACAATTTTTAGTAAAATTATCCGTAAAGAAATTCCGGCAAATATCGTCTATCAAGATGAATTAGTCACTGCATTTCGTGATATTTCCCCTCAAGCTAAAACACATATTTTGATTATTCCAAATAAAGTCATTCCCACAGTGAATGATGTGACGGAGCAAGATGAAGTAGCGCTAGGTCGATTATTTAGCGTAGCGGCTAAACTCGCTAAAGAAGAAGGTGTTGCGGAAGATGGTTACCGCCTAATTGTGAATTGTAATAAACATGGTGGGCAAGAAGTATTCCATTTACATATGCATTTAGTTGGTGGAGAACCTTTAGGTAGAATGTTAGCGAAATAATGAAAAAATATTTTCTAATTTTAGCGAGCTTCATGCTCGTGGCTTGTTCAAGTTCAGAACAAAACTTAACTTATTCAACAAAGCCGATTTTGAATATTACGTCGTCTCTTTCGCCTTTGATTCAAGTTGAAACGACTCAAAAATCAGCGGTTATAAAAAATAAAAGTCAGCAACTTTTGAATATAAGTTACCATTTGTATTGGTACGATCATTTAGGGGTAACCCAAATTTGGGAAAATCAGCAAGAAAGCTATTCCGCTCAATTTTTGCTAAAACCACAAGAGCAAAAATCAATTGATTTAACTAAACCTACTGTAGAAAGTAAAAATTATCGCCTTTATTTAAAATAATTTATGAGCTCGTTGTTAATTGATTTAAACGGAAAAGAGTTGGAACAAGAGGAAGTTGAGTTACTTTCTCACCCTCTTGTTGCAGGATTAATTTTATTTACTCGAAATTTTGAAAACAGAGAACAAATTCAAGAATTAATTCGTTCTGTTCGCCAACGAGTGAAAAAGCCTTTATTAATTACGGTGGATCAAGAAGGTGGACGAGTTCAACGTTTCCGTGATGGATTTACAATGTTGCCTTCAATGCAGGCTTTTCAAGAAACTCTGTCAGCAACTGAACAAGTGAGTTTTGCTAAAGAAGCAGGTTGGCAAATGGCAGCAGAAATGATTGCCTTGGATATTGACTTGAGTTTTGCTCCTGTGTTGGATTTGGGGCATGAATGTCGAGCGATTGGCGATCGCAGTTTTTCATCTGATATAAAAAGTGCGGTAAATTTAGCCACCGCTTTTATTGATGGTATGCATCAAGCAGGTATGGCATCTACAGGTAAACATTTTCCCGGTCATGGCCATGTATTAGCCGATTCTCATTTAGAAACACCTTATGATGATCGCACAAAAGACGAAATTTTTAGTTTCGATCTCCAACCTTTCCAACAGTTGATTTCACAAAATAAACTCGATGCGATTATGCCTGCTCACGTAATTTATTCGCAATGTGATAGTCAGCCTGCAAGTGGTTCAAAATATTGGTTGAAAGAAATTTTACGCAAGAAATTAAATTTCCAAGGTACAATTTTTTCCGATGATCTAGGAATGAAAGGCGCGGGAGTAATGGGGAATTTTGTAGAGCGTAGTAAAAAAGCACTCAATGCAGGTTGCGATCTTTTATTACTGTGTAATGAACGTGAGGGTGTCATTCAAGTATTAGATAATCTAAAACTTACTGAAAATCAACCGCACTTTATGGCTCGTCAAGCTCGCTTACAAAGTTTATTTAAACGTAGAGTGATTAATTGGAACGACTTAATTTCAGATCAACGTTGGAGACTTAATTATCAAAAATTAGCTGATATTCAAAGCCGTTGGTTAGACATTCAGGCAGCAAAAAATGATTGATTGTCGATACTATCAACAAAATAAATGTCGTTCTTGCCAATTGCTTGAAATACCTTATAGTCAGCAGCTAACTGAAAAACAATATCATTTAAAGCAGCAACTGATTTCTATTAATTACGATGAAGCTCAATGGGTGGCTCCTTTTCAATCTAATGAACAAGGCTTTCGTAATAAAGCTAAAATGGTTGTTAGTGGTAGTGTTGAACGCCCGATACTTGGCATTTTAAAAAATAATGATCCACAAAGTGCGATTGATTTGTGTGATTGTCCTCTTTATCCTACACATTTTTCAGCAATTTTTTCAATTCTCAAAGATTTTATTGGTCGCGCAGGTTTAGTACCTTATAACATTGCTAAACAAAAAGGCGAGCTTAAATATATTTTGCTGACAGAAAGTATCGCGACGGAAAAATTGATGTTGCGTTTTGTGTTACGTACAGAAAATAAATTGCCATTAATTCGTCGAGAATTGCCCAAATTATTGGAAAAATTACCGCACTTAGAAGTGATTAGTATTAATTTACAACCACAGCACGCGGCTATTTTAGAGGGCGAACAAGAAATTTTTCTGACAGAACAACAATTTTTGCCTGAAAATTTTAACGGTATTCCACTCTTTATTCGTCCACAAGGCTTCTTTCAAACTAACCCTAAAGTGGCTGCAGGTTTATATGCAACCGCTCAACAATGGGTGGCTGAATTCCCTATTTATAACCTGTGGGATTTATTTTGTGGCGTAGGGGGATTTGGCTTACATTGTGCTAAAGCGTTGCAGGAAAAATGGGGAAAACCCATTAAATTAACAGGAATTGAAATTTCTTCCTCTGCTATTTTGGCAGCCAGTCATTCTGCGAAAATATTAGGTTTAGAACATGTAAATTTCCAATCTCTAGATGCAGCAAGCGTGATTGAAAATAAAAATAAAAATAAGCCAGATCTTGTGATTGTAAATCCGCCGCGTCGTGGAATTGGAAAGGAATTAAGTGAATTTCTCAACCAAATTCAACCGCACTTTATCTTGTATTCCAGCTGTAATGCCATGACAATGGGTAAAGATTTACAGCATCTAACTTGTTATAAACCATTGAAAATTCAACTTTTTGATATGTTTCCGCAAACATCTCACTATGAAGTATTAGTTTTACTAGAAAGAAAAAAGATTAATTAAGGTAAGCTAGAAAAGGCTAGGGAATTTGAAAGAAGGGTGGTGGAACTAAGCAGAATTGGTCTTAACAGCAAGTGGCTTACTGCACGCATCCCTGCGGGATTTCTACCCAGTCCACCATAGATTAAAAAATGCATCTCGGTGTTCTAGCTTTTGCAGCATAAAACTATGCAATAAGGTTTAAACCTTTAAAGCCACTATATCAGGAGACCAATCCTGTCTTCCTACAATATCCGTAAGAATTGGAGCAATGATAAAATCCTTTATATTAATTGTCAATTAATGTTTTGAATATTATTTCCAATTAAACAAAAACCACCCAAATTAATTTCGGATGGTTTTATTTTGAATAAATTATGATGAAAAATTATCTTGCGCCATATACAACGATTGTTTTTCCATGAGCGTGGATAAGATTCTGATCCTCCAACATCTTAATAATGCGCCCCACAGTTTCTCGTGAACAACCCACCATTTGCCCTATTTCTTGGCGTGTAATTTTGATTTGCATACCATCAGGATGCGTCATTGCTTCAGGCTGTTTAGCTAAGTTCATTAAAGTTTGAGCGATGCGACCTGCGACGTCTAAAAATGCCAAATTCGTGACTTGACGTGATGTATTTTGCAAACGTCTTGCCAATTGTGCAGTGAGAAACATTAAGATTTCAGGGTTTGCCTGAATCAACTGGCGATATTTCTTATAGGAAATTTCAGCAATTTCACATGTTGTTTTTGTTTTTACCCAAGCTGATCGTTTTGAACCTTCATCAAATAATCCCGCTTCGCCAAAAAATTGTCCTGCTCCTAAGTAAGTGAGGATCATCTCTTTGCCTTCATCATCTTTTGAAGATACCATTACAGAACCTTTAATTACATAATACAGCGTGGTCGCATCTTCCCCAGCATGAATTAAAGTTGATTTTGCAGGATATTTATGCAAATGGCAGTGAGTAAGAAACCAATCTAAAACGGGATCTCGTTGAGTTGCTTCTTCTTGAGAGGAGGTTACAACTTCATCAATTTCGGTTAATTCATTTGACATTCTTGCTCCTTACATTCCTGTTTCAAAAATTCCGTTTTATTTTTGATGTCAATGGATTCATGTAATTCAGACCATACAATCAACGCAATTCCATTGCGAATTTGAGTCAGTAAAAGTTGTTTTTTCTGGTTGAGTGAAAGTTCTTCTATACCGTAATCGGTTCCTTCGCGTAAAATCACGCTTTCTACGATATTATCTAATGTTTCTGCTTCCAGTTCTTGCCAAGGAATAATCATATATTTACTCGGTAAAGTCAATTAGGCAAAAAGTGGCTCGATAAAACGCCATTGTTGTTCAAAAGACTGACTTGAATTCAGACGGAAATTTGTACGAACATAGCGCATAAATTGTCCTTCGCAGAGTGTCACTAAATGTGAGGCAATTATACGTTCATCCACGTTGAAAGCACGCCCTTCACGTAATTTACGCATTTGCAAAATATTGACAAACTGCATCTCAAGACGATCGAAAAATTGTGCCACACGTGCTTGTAATTGCGCTTCTTCAAACATTAACGCGTGACCTGTTAGAACACGTGTTAAGCCGGGATTTTTTCGAGCAAAATCCAAAATTGTTTGTAAAATGTCGTGAATGCGATTCATTGTTTGAGTTTCGTTACGCATTGACGCTGTAATTCGGCTCAGCAAAGTACTTTCAATATGTTCAATTAGTGCTTCAAACATTTTTGTTTTGCTTGGAAAGTAACGATATAACGCAGCTTCCGACACACCAACTTCTTTTGCTAGACGAGCGGTTGTCATTCTTTCCATTCCACGTTCAGAATGAAGCATATGTATCAATACTGTAAGCACTTGCTGACGACGTTCTTTTACCGTTCTTTTTTCAATTTTCGGTGTTTCAATTTTAGGCGCAATTTCTTCTACGCCTGATAAAGATAATTGTTCTTCTACCATAAATTATTGTTTACCTGAATGACCGAAACCGCCTTCTCCACGTTCGGTTTGTTGAAAATCTTCTACAATATTAAATTCAGCTTGTACTACTGGCACGAAAACAAGTTGAGCAATACGATCGCCGACTTCAATTTTGAATGGTTCATTTCCACGGTTCCACATTGATACCATTAATGGCCCTTGATAATCGGAGTCAATTAATCCCACAAGGTTTCCTAACACAATGCCGTGTTTATGGCCAAGACCCGAGCGAGGCAAAATCACGGCAGCTAAATTGGGATCCGCAATATAAATTGATAGCCCTGTCGGAATTAATTTGGTTTCGCCTGGTTGAATTTCAAAGCTTTCATCGATCAACGCACGTAAATCAAGACCTGCTGAACCTTCAGTTGCGTAAGTTGGCAGAGGAAATTCATTTCCAATGCGAGAATCTAAAATTTTTACGTCAATTTTTTTCATTTAATACTCCGTTTGAAATTCATTTTTAGGTAAAAGTGCGGTTGGAATTATAAGGTTTTTTGATAGCGTTCGATGATTTCATTGACTAAATCAGCGGCAAGTTCTACTTTTGATTTTAGCGATAATTTTTTATGACCATTTTTCCAAAAAAGCTGCAAGGCATTTTCATCCGCGTTAAAAACTTGTCCGCCAGATACATCGTTGGCACAAATCATATCAAGATTTTTGCGTTCAAGTTTATCTTTTGCATAATCATCAATATTTTGGGTTTCGGCTGCAAATCCAACAGTAAAAGGACGATGTGTTTTTAAATGTCCTACATCTGAGATAATATCGGGATTTTTAATTAACTTGATAGATATTTCATCGCCAGATTTTTTGATTTTTTGTTCTGCAACTTCAGCTACTCTGTAATCAGCAACAGCCGCACAACCAATAAAAATTTGATTTTTTACCGCACTTTCAAGAGAGGCTTGCCACATTTCTTGTGCTGAGATGACATTAATTCGATTTACATTTTTTGGTGTTGTTAAATTCACTGGGCCTGAAATCAGTGTGACGTTTGCCCCACGTTTGGCAAATGCTTCAGCAATCGCAAATCCCATTTTCCCTGAACTATGGTTAGAAATATAACGAACGGGATCGATTGCCTCACGCGTTGGGCCTGCTGTAATGGCGACATTTAATCCTTGTAGATCTTGTTTTTGAGAGAAAAAGTCAGAAAGTGCGGTAAAAATTTCCTCTGGTTCTGACATACGCCCTTTCCCCATATCGCCGCAAGCTTGAAAACCACTATTGGGGCCGATAAGCTCAATCCCACGTGTTTGAAGAGTCGTTAAATTTTGTTGAGTAATGGATTGGTGATACATCTGCTGATTCATTGCTGGCACAAGAAAAATTGGCGCATCAGTTGCAAGACAAATTGTTGAAAGTAAATCATTCGCCATGCCTACAGTAAGACGGGCAATAAAGTCTGCACTAGCTGGCGCAATAATAATGGCATCAGCCCATTTGGCAAGTTCAATATGCCCCATTGCCAGCTCTGCTTGTGGATCAAGTAAAGATTGCGATACAGCATTGCCAGAAATGGCTTGAAGTGTCAAAGGAGTAACAAATTCTGCTGCAGCTGGGGTTAATACTACACGTACTTCAGCTTCTGCTTTGCGTAATAAACGAATCAACTCTATTGTTTTATAGGCTGCAATGCCGCCCGTAATACCGACGACAACACGTTTTCCGTTTAAATTCATTTTCTTCCCTTGTTAGTACTTAACCACAATTTCGTTATTTTACTTTAATTTTATTGAATGCCCAACGCTATTTTTACGATATGCATCGCAGATTTTGAATCACTTGCTCGTCAAACCTAAAAAGTGCGGTCAAAATCTTTCTTATTTTTCTTTTATAAATATATGGAAAACAATGATGAATTAATGCCACGGGAAAAATTGCTGGCATTCGGAGCAAAAGCATTAAGTGATTATGAACTACTTGCGATTTTTTTACGTACTGGTATCAAAGATTGTCCTGTTATGTCACTTTCTAAAAATGTATTAACGCATTTTGGCTCCTTGCACGCTTTACTTTCCGCAGATAAAAAAGCTTTCTGTTCTGTAAAAGGCTTAGGTATTACGCAATTTATTCAACTGCAAGCGATTACGGAAATGACCAAGCGTTATTTAAAGCAAGAGATGTTAAGTACGCCGATTATTAATGATCTTGAAACGGTAAAACTTTTTTTACTCACTGAATTGCAACACGAGGAAAGAGAAGTATTTATGGTTTTATTTTTAGATAATCAACATCGTTTGATTAAAAAAGAGCGGTTATTTTTAGGTACAATTAATGTATCAGCGGTTTATCCGCGAGAAATTATTAAAGAAGCACTCTATTGTAATGCGGCAGCTTTAATTTTGGCACATAATCATCCTTCAGGTATAACGGAGCCGAGTTATTCGGATCAACTTATTACTAAAAAAATTCAAGATGCGGCTGAACTAATGGAAATTCGCGTGCTTGATCATTTAATTGTAGGGAAAAGCGATTGTTATTCTTTCGCGGAGAATTGTTTATTATAATTTTTTATAATATTGACCATTTTTTTACCGATTACATTCAGGAAAATCGCATTTACACTTGAGAAATGAAAACAAAGTCAGTATAATTTGCGACCTTTAATATAGTAAGCGGGTCGGATTAGCGCGACCTGACGAGGTAGCAAGCTAGGTTTAACCAGCTTTAAACATCCGAACCGTAAGCTCGAGCTTATATTTAATTATTGGAGATTATTATGTCTAGAGTTTGTCAAGTAACAGGCAAGCGTCCAGCTGTGGGTAATAACCGCTCACACGCAATGAATGCGACACGTCGTCGTTTTCTTCCAAACCTTCACACTCACCGTTTCTGGGTTGAAAGTGAAAACCGTTTCGTAACCTTACGTTTAACTGCGAAAGGTATGCGTATTATTGATAAAAAAGGCATTGATGCAGTATTAGCTGAAATCCGTGCTCGTGGCGAAAAAATCTAAGGAGCTAAAAAATGGCAGCTAAAGGTGCTCGTGAGAAAATCCGTTTAGTTTCTACTGCAGAGACAGGTCACTTCTACACAACTGATAAAAACAAACGTAATATGCCTGAAAAAATGGAAATCAAAAAATTTGATCCAGTAGTGCGTAAACACGTTATCTATAAAGAAGCAAAAATCAAATAATATTGATTTAATTATTTTAAACCCGAGTAAAAACTCGGGTTTTTTATTTGTTCTTATTACAAACGTTTGCTTCTTATTTAACCGTTTGACTCGTAAAAAGTTAAATTTGCTTTTCATATTGTAAAAAAAATGTACAATTGTCCCCGTTTTGACGTAACCCTACATCAAAACCTGTTTCCAACCTAGCCCGTCCTGTGGGCAAACTAGGGTAAAAACAAAAAAGCTGAAACGCTTTTTTTAATAAGTAGCGAGTCAAATGCCCTATGTATCTGTTTTATAAACGGTAAATTTATCGCAAGGCACCCGACTTATTTTTTTCACCTCTTTTAGAAGGTTTTAATCAAAATGACAATGATCACCCCTGTACAAGCAATTCTTGCTTCAAACCAACATTTTTTAGATCGCCAAGATGTAATGGAATCCAACGTACGTAGTTATCCTCGCAAATTACCTTTTGCCTATGCAAAAGCACAAGGCTGTTGGGTTACTGATGTTGAAGGTAATGAATACCTCGACTTTTTAGCAGGCGCAGGAACCCTTGCATTAGGACATAATCATCCTGTGTTAATGCAAGCCATTAAAGACGTATTAGATAGCGGATTGCCGTTACACACTTTAGATTTAACCACTCCACTTAAAGATGCGTTTAGTGAAGAATTATTGTCATTCTTCCCGAAAGATAAATATATCTTACAATTCACAGGCCCTTCTGGTGCAGATGCAAATGAAGCAGCCATCAAATTAGCCAAAACTTACACAGGGCGTGGCAATATCATCGCTTTCTCAGGCGGTTTTCACGGTATGACCCAAGGGGCATTAGCCTTAACAGGTAATCTTGGTGCAAAAAATGCCGTTGAAAATTTAATGCCGGGCGTACAATTTATGCCATATCCACACGAATACCGCTGCCCATTTGGCATTGGTGGAGAAGCGGGTGCGAAAGCAGTTGAACATTATTTTGAAAACTTCATCGAAGATGTAGAAAGCGGCGTGGTAAAACCTGCTGCGGTGATCTTAGAAGCAATCCAAGGGGAAGGTGGCGTTGTGCCAGCACCAATCAGCTTCTTACAAAAAGTACGTGAAGTTACCCAAAGACACGGTATTTTAATGATCTTAGATGAAGTACAAGCTGGTTTCTGTCGTTCTGGAAAAATGTTCGCCTTTGAACACGCAGGTATTGAGCCTGATATTATTGTGATGTCAAAAGCAGTTGGTGGCAGCTTACCATTAGCTGTATTAGCTATCCGTAAAGAATTTGATGCGTGGCAACCTGCAGGACATACAGGTACATTCCGTGGCAATCAATTAGCGATGGCAACGGGTTATGCGTCACTTAAAATTATGCGTGATGAAAACCTTGCACAAAATGCGCAAGAACGTGGCGAATACTTAACCAATACATTACGTGAATTAAGCAAAGAATATCCGTGTATTGGTAACGTGCGTGGTCGTGGCTTAATGATGGGCATTGATATTGTTGATGAACGCCAGCCAAAAGATGCAACAGGGGCTTACCCACGCGATTGTGAATTAGCGGCAGCAATCCAAAAAGCTTGCTTCAAAAACAAACTCTTGCTCGAACGTGGCGGACGCGGTGGCAACGTGGTTCGCGTGCTTTGTGCAGTAAACATCAACCAAAGTGAATGCGAAGAATTTATCAAACGTTTCAAGCAATCTGTAGCAGACGCATTAAAAGCCGTGAGAGGCTAAAGTGCGGTTAAATTTTTCAAAATTTTTGTGAATTTTGACCGCTTAGTAATTATCCTCCCTCTTTAAAAATAGGGGCAAGGGGGAAATTTGATTACAATGTTTAATTACTCACAAAGTTGAATTTTCTTCTGCTAAATATCCCCTACCCCCTCTTTGCTAAAGAGGGGGAATCTTTTAGGAAATTAGATAACAGTGTCAAACCTCAAACAACACAAACAAGCTTTGTTTTGCAACGATAGCAAAGCAATTACTGATTATGAAACAGCGATGCATAATGCGGTGCAAGCAGTCTCTGCTTGGCTGAAAAATGAAAAAATGTACACAGGCGGTTCAATCAAACAAATGCGAGCCTTAATAAGCGGTTTTAATCCGACGAAAGAGGGTATGGGTGTACAGAAATCACTCGATCATTTGGTGGAAATTTTCCTCAATCCAAGCCTTAAAGTGCATCATCCACACTCACTTGCCCATTTACATTGCCCAACAATAGTGGCAAGTCAAATTGCGGAAGTACTGATTAATGCGACCAACCAATCAATGGATTCGTGGGATCAAAGCCCAGCAGGTTCAATTATGGAGGAGCATTTGATCGACTGGCTACGCCAAAAAGCAGGCTACGGCGAAGGCACTTCGGGCGTGTTTACCTCTGGTGGCACGCAATCAAATTTAATGGGTGTGTTGCTGGCACGTGATTGGGCGATTGCGAAACATTGGAAAAATAATGATGGCTCCGAATGGTCAGTACAACGTGATGGTATTCCAGCGGAAGCAATACAAAAAGTGAAAGTAATTTGTTCAGAAAACGCACACTTCTCTGTACAAAAAAATATGGCAATGATGGGAATGGGTTTCCAATCAGTCGTTACTGTGCCATCAAATACCAATGCACAAATGGATGTGATTGCACTTAGGCAAACACTTGCACAGCTTAAAGCCGAAGGCAAAATTACTGCCTGTATTGTTGCTACCGCAGGCACAACAGATGCGGGTGCAATTGATGACTTAAAAGCAATCCGCAAACTTGCCGATGAATATCAAGCGTGGTTACACGTTGATGCTGCTTGGGGTGGCGCATTATTGCTTTCCAAAGATTATCGCCATTTCTTAGCTGGTATTGAATTAACCGACTCAATCACGCTAGATTTCCACAAACACTTCTTCCAAACCATTTCCTGTGGTGCATTTTTGCTCAAGGATCCAGCAAACTATCGCTTCATCGATTACAAAGCTGATTATCTCAATTCGGAATATGATGAAGCTCACGGCGTGCCAAACTTAGTGGCAAAATCGCTACAAACAACTCGTCGTTTTGACGCATTAAAATTATGGTTTACCCTTGAAGCATTGGGAGAAGATCTTTACGCTTCAATGATCGATCACGGCGTAAAACTAACCAAAGAAGTCGAGCAATACATCAACGATACTCCAGCCTTAGAGATGCTTGTACCAAGTCAGTTTGCATCGGTGTTATTCCGTGTCGTACCAAAAGACTATCCAGCTGAATTTATTGATGCACTAAACCAAAACGTGGCAGATGAACTCTTTGCACGAGGCGAAGCGAATATTGGCGTGACTAAAGTAGGCGACAAACAATCACTGAAAATGACTACCCTAAGCCCGATTGCAACATTGGAAAATGTTAAAGCGTTATTAACTCAAGTACTAACAGAAGCAAATCGTATTAAAGACGACATCAAAAATAGCACTTACACACCACCCATTGATTAATTAGTCAATTAACACAAAAAATAACCGCTTGTATCTGAAGACAAGCGGTTATTCTGTAAAATAAAAATCTTTTAGCATAGATTAAACGAGATATATAAATTTTATCCATTAGATAACTACCTATATTTTTGAAATATTCATCATTTTAATTTTCAAAGAATATAAAAAATGGTAAAACTAACCGCACTTTATATCATTATTCAATCTACTCACTAAGTTAAAAATTATGCCAGAACTTCCCGAAGTTGAAACTGCACTACGTGGTATTAGCCCTTATCTTAAAAATTTTACGATTGAGAAAGTTGCCGTACGCCAGCCTAAATTGCGCTGGGCTGTATCAGAAGAATTGATAACACTAAAAAAGGTAAAAATTGTCGATCTCACTCGTCGAGCAAAATATTTGATTATTCACACGGAAAAAGGCTATATCATCGGGCATTTGGGCATGTCAGGTTCGGTGCGAATTGTGCCACAGGATAGCGCAATAGATAAACATGACCATATTGATATTGTGATGAATAATGGCAAATTATTACGTTATAACGATCCTCGTCGTTTCGGTGCATGGTTGTGGACGGAGAATCTAGATGACTTTCATCTTTTCTTAAAGCTAGGGCCTGAACCGCTTTCTGATGAATTTAATGCAGAATATTTATTCAAAAAATCTCGTCAAAAATCAACCGCACTTAAAACCTTCTTGATGGATAACGCTGTGGTGGTGGGTGTTGGAAATATTTATGCGAATGAAAGTTTGTTTATTTGTGGTATTCATCCACTTAAACTCGCTAAAAATCTGACCCGCAATCAATGTATTTCCTTAGTGAACACGATTAAAGATGTTTTGAGAAAAGCCATTATTCAAGGTGGAACGACACTTAAAGATTTTTTACAGCCAGATGGTCGCCCAGGTTATTTTGCACAAGAATTATTGGTATATGGCAATAAAGATAAACCTTGTCCAAAGTGCGGTGGAAAAATTGAAAGTTTAGTTATTGGGCAGCGTAATAGTTTCTTTTGCCCGAAATGTCAGAAAAGGGGTTAGAACAAATAAATTTTCAAATTGAAAAGAAAGTATTAAATATAATGAAAACAGCGGTCAAAATAGACCGCTATTTTTAGTTTACTGGAAATTCTTCAATGACAACAGGAACTTGTAAGATTTTGCCTAACCGTAAAATAGTAACAAGAACTTTTGAATTAGGTTTTGTATTTGCGATAATTTGCATCATTTCTCGGGCTGAAATCCCCTCTTGATTATTTAATTTCAAAATCACATCGCCAACTTGAATACCTGCTTTTGCTGCAGGGCTATTCGGGCTTACGTCTGTGATAACTATTCCTTCTTCACTACTTGAACTAATATCACTTTGCACACCAAAATAACCTCGAATCACACGTCCATCACGCATAATTTTACGTAGTACATCATTTGCAATATCTATTGGAATGGCAAAATTTAGTCCTTCTGCGATTTCATTGGCGGTTTTACCAATACTAAGTGTGCTGATTCCTACCAATTCTCCTGCAGAATTAATTAAGGCACCGCCTGAGTTTCCGCGGTTAATTGATGCATCGGTTTGGATGAAGTTTTGTCTGCCAACAGAATCACCTACCGCATTACGACCCATTGCGCTAATGATTCCTTGAGACACACTTTGTCCTAAATTGTAAGGATTACCGATTGCCAACACTACATCGCCGACTTGAGCTTGACGATTTGAATTTTGTGGAATAGTTGAAAGATTATTTGCACGAATTTTGAGAACAGCGAGATCAGTGAGATTATCTGAACCAACAAGACTGGCCTCAAAAATATTTCCGTTTTGCAACGCTACTACAATTTGATCGGCATTTTGGATAACGTGTTTATTTGTCAAAATATAACCGTCTTTACTCATAATTACGCCAGAACCTAAGTTATTCACTTGTAGTTGCTCATTATCATTAATGCTGGAAGAAAAAGAGCGGTTATAAACATTCACTACTGCTGGAGAGGCAATACGCACGGCATTTTTGAATGATACAATATCATCAGTAGTGAAGATGTTGCTGTTATTCAGTCTTGGAACCGCAAACAAAATCACGCCCGCAGCAGCCAAGCCCCAAAGGGCGGAATGGAAAAGTTTTTTAAGCATTTAGATTCCTTTCGGCGTGTAAGTTAATTTTATATCGTCACCGATTTGTTCTAATTCATTGAGTTGCCATAATGGTGCATCGGCAAGTTTAGTTAAATTCGGTAATTGGCATAGACCACGAGCATTGTCGCCAAGTAATTTGGGTGCAACGTAAATAATCAATTCATCTACTAATTTCGCATCAATTAAACTCCCTGCTAAATTTGCTCCAGCTTCTACCCAAAGGGTATTTATTTGTCGTCTTCCCAATTCTTGCATTAATTCTTTTAGTAAATTTTCTTTTGGAAGAATAATTTGTTCACAGAAATCAGGAAAGCCTGTTAAATCTCGTGGTTCATTAGAAACTAACCAAACAGGAGAATACGTTAAAAAAAGTTTATGAGTCGGCTGAATGCGATGTTGTGAATCTAAAATGACTCGCACAGGCTGGCGAAGATCTTCTTTTTTATATTCTGTTTTAAGATTTTCAGGAAATTCGTCCCAGCGTACATTAAGGCTTGGATCATCTGCAATTATTGTCGCAGAAGTAGATAAAAGTGCGGATGATTTTGCACGCATTTTTTGTACGTCTGAACGAGCATCTGAACCCGTAATCCATTTACTTTCTCCACTTGCCATTGCTGTTCGTCCATCTAAACTCATCGCGAGTTTGAGTTGAACAAAAGGCATACCTTGACGCATTCGTTTTAAAAAGCCTTTATTTATTTTTTCTGCTTGATCGCTCAATAAATTCACCGCACTTTCGATGCCGGCATCAGACAACATTTTCAAACCTTTCCCTGCGACTTGATGATTTGGATCTTGCATAGCCGCAATGACTTTTACTACGCCAGCCTCAATTAATCCTAATGCACAAGGTGGGGTGCGACCATAATGAGAGCAGGGCTCTAAGGTGACGTAAGCTGTTGTTCCTTTGGCATTTTCGCCAGCTTGAGCTAAAGCAACGCGTTCGGCATGAGGTTGTCCAGCCTTAAAATGAAAGCCTTCTCCCACAATTTCACCATTTTTTACCAATACGCATCCCACCGATGGGTTCGGTGTGGTGGTATATTGTCCTTTGGTGGCTAAATCTAAGGCGCGTTGCATAAATACGTGATCTTGTGAGGAAAATTCGCTCATGGTTAATCCTTTAAGCTCTCAATTTCTTTGGTGAATTGATTAATGTTATCAAAACTCAAATAGACTGATGCAAAACGAATATAAGCCACTTTATCGAGTTTTTTTAACTCATTCATCGCGAGTTTTCCAACCAGTTTACTTGGTACTTCACGTTCACCCGTCGCACGTAATTGAAAAATTATATGGTTAATTGCTTTTTCTACATCATCTGCACTTACAGGACGTTTTTCTAAGGCGTGTTGAATACCGCTACGCAATTTATCTTCATTGAATGGCTCACGTGTACCATCAGTTTTGATAATTTTCGGTATGATTAATTCTGCCATTTCAAAAGTAGTAAAACGTTCGTGACAATGACCGCACTCACGGCGGCGGCGAACTTGATAACCATCAGATACTAAACGGCTATCAATGACTTTAGTTTCTTCTGTATCACAAAATGGACAGCGCATAGATAATTCTCCATAAAAGGTCGTTATTCTACTAAAAAATAGGTTATTTGACGATTAGCTTTGTGCCTTTCTTTTTTTCTTTTGTGCGAATAATAAACCAAACCAAGCTTTCGTTTGTGCTAATAATTTTGCAAGATTTTCAGTTTGTTTAAATCTTGAGGTCTGCGCTAATACCCGTGACCAATATGGATCAGCTTTTGACCCGAAACCATTACTTTCAGTTAATTCCTGAAGTTTTTCAGAAACATTGTCAAAATTTACCGCACTTTTATCGTCTACAATAAAATCATTAATATTTCTTATGGTTGGCACCAATTGGATTTCAATTTGACTTTGTAAATAATCTTTTACGTAAGTTTGTAATTGAGAGAGAGCGGCTTCACGCTCAATAGGCGGTAATTCGATCACTTGATCTTGTGTAATTAATTTTGCTGGCACCGTATTTTCTTGTGTAACACATTGAATCAAATAATAAATCCAAGGACGGATACAATAGCGATCTTTGTATTTTGCAAAATGCCACTGAATTACTTGTGAATCATCGCCAAATAAAGGCTCCATATAACCAAATAGACGAATTTCTTGATTTTCGTTTTGCCAATCTACGGCAATATTTAAATCAATAGAAGCATGTTTGGCTTCGCCAAGATCCACTATTTTCTCTTTAAATTCTAGAACATTGTTACGAATATTTTCAGCATAAACCTTTCCAAATTTAGCCCGAGGCAACACACCTTTAACTTCTGCTTGTCTAAAATAATCAGCAAAATTTTGTTCATCCATATAGATTAAATCATTATTAAACGAATAATTATCCAAGCCATTTAAGGTAAAGTTTTCGCTGTCAGCAATACGGTTATCTTCATCGCGGAAATAAACACCAAGTTGTTTTTCAAAGAAAAATTTCACTGGGTTTTCCACAAAGCTGACTAAACGATCCAGTTCAATTTCTTCGATTTTTTCTGGGTTTTCTGTCATCGTGACCGCAAATTCCGAATTACTTGCACTTGCGTCAAATTGAGCCATTGGCAACCATTTTGTCGCAAAAGAGCGGGTAAATATCTCGTTATATTTGAAATTATCTGGGCTAAATGCGGTCATTGGATGTTCAATGACAGTAAGGACATTTTCACTTTGACCTTGATTAATATAATCCACGAGTTGGCTTACCAATACGGATGGTTCTTTCGGTTGATTATCTGTAATGGAACGCCCAACATAGCTGATATAGCAATAATTACGTGCGGCTAATAAGGCCTCTAAGAACAAATAACGATCATCATCACGACGAACACGGTCGCCTTTTTGATGATGATATTGCATTAAATCAAAACTGTTTGGTGTTTGTGTTCTAGGGTAATCGGCATCATTCATTCCAAGTAAACAAACTACTTTAAATGGCACTGAACGCATTGGCAATAAGGTGCAGAAGTTTACTTTTCCTGCAAGGAATTTGAGGCTATTTGGTGAATCTTCTAATTTTATTGTGATGACATCGGCAATCACATCTGCTTGTAATTCTTCAGTAAAATGGAGCGATTTTAGATGCTCAGCTAATTCATTAATTTTCTCTTGAATATAGAAAATCGTGTCGCTAGTGTCTTCATTTTGTATGAAGAAATCTGATAAAAGTGCGGTTAAAATTTCTTGCCATTTTTCGATGGAATGTGCTTGTTGCAGCGTTTCATGCAGCGCGGAAAGTACGGTAAAAAACTGTGACAACTTGCCAGCGAGTTCACCTTTTAAGCCATAGCTGCTGTTTAACCCCAGACTATCTTGCCAAATGCCCTGTTCTTCACGCATCGCATATCCTAAAATCATTCTTTCTAATCCAGCCTGCCAAGAATTGAAATTGATGCCATCTTGATTTTTTTGCAGACCGAAACGAATCCCTGAATCCGCCACCCATTCTCGCACTAATGGTAAATCAGCAAGAGAAATATTAAATCGTTCTCGCATCGCAGGAATATCCAACAACGCTAACACATCTTCCGCACTAAAATTGCTTTCTTTTAAGCGTAATAAAGTTAAGTAACTTGAGACCAACACATCGCTTTCTGAAAGTTTATTATCCGAAAGTGAAAATGGAATTTGTGGAGCATTTCCATTTTTTTGCCCGAAAACGGCCTGAATATAAGGCGTGTATTGATTTATATCTGCCACCATAACAACTACATCTTTTGGCGTAAGGTTAGGATCCTGATTGAATAAATCGAGTAAATAATCGTGCAAGACTTCCACTTCCCGCATAGCACTGTGGCAAGAATGTAGGGTTAAAGTGCGGTCATTTTTTTCGATATTTAACGGTTTATTTTCTAAATGCAGAATTTGAGATTGCAATTGTCCAAGTAAACTGTTCGATTTAATTTCTTGATAAGCATTGACGGGATAAGTTGGAATATGCTCTTCATCTCGCACTAAGGTATAGAGAAAATCTCGTCCCATTTTCCCCCAAGCCGCCAGCAATGGATTGCCTACTTGAAGGTTTTCATTTTGATAAGTGACGTCAAACTGAGCGTTTTCTAGTTGAGAAAGTTGTTCCTCAGAAAAGAGCGGTTGATTTTCATTTTGTTTATTGAATTGATAACGCTGACGAGAACGCAAATAATCGAGGCGTAAATCGCTAATATCTCCCCAATATTCTTGGCAAGGATTATTAAAAAATAAATGAATATCCACTTCAGAGGATATCGCTTGCAAAATATTGAGATAAGCAGTTGGAAGTGCTGGAATACCAAAAATAAATATGCGTGAAGGTAATTTTTTCGGTGCTTTTTTATCCGCAAGCAAGGCTAAGAACTGATTATGCAAAGCCGCTCGATGTGTAGCATCATCAACATCTGATTTAACATCGACGACCAACGCACGCCATAGCTCCCCTTGCCATTTTGTATTGCCTTGAATTTGCTCAAACAACGTATCGTTTAGGTTAGGTTGTTGCTTTTGTATTTGCGCAGTGATTTGTTCATCTTCGCCTTTTTCCCAAGCAAAAATCCATTCAGCTCGGTAAACTAAATATTGGTCAAATAAGTCGGCTATTTTACTGCTAAGTTGATAAAGTTTGTATTGTTCAGAATGTGGCGAAGATGCTAAATAATTGCGTAAAGGCAAAAAATTTTCTTTCTCGAGAAAAGTCGGAATTAAGCGTATTAAACGCCACATCATTGAATCTTTATCAAAAGGGTTTTCCAATGCCGTTGCGGGTAAATTTTGAGCATAAAGCTGCCAAATAAAACTTGCTGGCATAGGAAATTTTAGGTTCGCTGAAATGCCTGTTTCTTTGGCGAGTTCAATTTGTAGCCATTGCGCCATATTAGGGCTTTGCACCAAAATAATATCTTGTTGAAAAGGATCTTCAGGTGGTAAAGATTTGAATAAAGAAGAAAGAATTTCTTTTTGTTTTTCAAGCTGATTGGAATAATAAACAATGAACACAATGGCGACCTTTTGATGATTTAACCTAGAAAAAACAACGCCATTTTACTGAGTTTTTATCAAAATTTCACTCGTAGGATAACGCACAATAATGCGTTCATTTTCACATCGAATACGAAAAGTTAAGCCATTTTGTTGTATCAATTGTTCACAAGCTAACCCTAAAAATTGGCGTTGAGCTTGATTCTCTGCAATTTGTGTTGCCTGAAAATCTTGATAAATTTTTACCGCACTTTTTCGCTGTTCTGCCGTCCATTGATTAAAAACAAGAAATAAAACGCTAAATAAAGCTAAAGAAAATAACAATGTAATAAGAGACATTCCTTTATTCATCCTGAACATTAAAATCACTCCAACTTTTTTCTGCTAACTTCCACTGACTATATTGTTGCACTAAAGCAACCACCGTCTTTTTCCCATAAGCTAAAGTTACGCCATCTAAAGTTAAATTCCCGTTGGTAATCACTGCGCCAATAATCCTCCCTTTGCCAGTCAATTTTAAATCGCTCTCTGCAATTAATACGGCAGACACCGTGCCATTAATTTCAACTTCTGCTTGTGAATCTGAAAACCAATAAAGTTTAGGCGTTTTATTCGCATTTAAAATTTTAGGAGGGGAAGAAAAGTGCGGTCGAAAATAGGCAAGTTTTTCGCCACTCACAAAATCTTTCAATGCGCCTTGATTATCTCCCTGTTTAGGCGATTTTTTAAATAGGCTCATTCTTTCACACCAAAGAAAATATTGAATTGAATCTGTGGCACCATCAAGCGTAATGCTGATTTGCTTTACACTTTCATTATTATTTAAGGGTAAATCAAGGCAGGCAGTTTGTTTTTTCAAGGCTGTTATTCTTTGTAATTGTAATGTTCTTTCCACATAGTGTTTTCGTTGATTTTGTTGTGCCCGAAAAAAACTTAAATGGCTGTCATCTAACAATAAGATTACGCTTAATAAGCCTGAAATAAAAATCAGAATAGTCAGCGTAATAATGCCTTTTTGTATTGTCATTGTTTTTGATTCCAGAGAGCAACGACAAGGGATGTTTCATAACTAATATTTGGAGCTTGTTTTAAATTTCCTTTTAGCTTGATTTCTAATCCTTTTCCTTCGATTAACCAATTAAATTGTAGCTTAGTGATTTCATATTCGTTGTTATCTAATAAATCTGCCCAACCTCCCCCAGCGTTGCAAGCGGTTTGTTGAAAAGCACGTTTACAAGTTTCTGCCGTGCAATTAGTAGGAATAACACTTTGATAAGTCAGTTTGGTTTTTATCATTTTGTTACTCACTTTATAGCCGAATAATTCTTCAGTACTACTTTTAGATGTATTTTTCCCATTTTTCATACAGGTTTTCGGCGAACCTTTGCCAATACACCCATTTTTATTTAAATCATAAAAGAACAACACGCAGCTATTAGGTGGGGCGTTATCTTCTTGGCTAATGAAAATGGCTGTGCCTTGTTCATCTAATTCAAATAAAGATAAATTGCTTTCCGTCAGTTTTGCATTTAATGCTCGAAATCCTAATCGGCGAAGATCTTTACCTATTAACTGTAATGTTCGTTGTAATTCAGCTTGTAATTTTAAATGTAATAACATTTGTTGGTTTTGTGTTTGTATTTGCACATAAAAATGCGAAATGCTTAGCAGCAATAAAGAAGACAAAGCCAGTGAAATCATCAGTGCTAATAGGGTTTGCCCTTTTAATAATGTTTTCATCATTAATTACAAGCACTATCAAATTGATTGGTTTTTAAACGAATACTACCAACATTGAAAAATAAAAATAACGTACGTTCATTTTCTGCTTGCAAAATAAAACAACGAGTAACGATAGTATTACGAATGCCATCAAATCTCGTGATTTCTTTCGGATAAATATAATGGCTTTGAATCATCGTTTTATTAGGAAAATAAGGATAGTAAAAATGTGCATAAACCTCTTTCGGGCAATTTATCGGATTTAAACAATCACAAGTTTGGTTATTTTTTACTTGTGCCGTTAAGCACCATTGTTGTGTCGCAAGGTTCCGATTGATAAGTAAAAACCACACTTCCGATGAATTTTCTGCACGAGCCTGAATTTGTCGTAGAAATAAATACAGGCGATGTTGCTCTTTAGCTAAAATCGTTTTAGGTAAATCGGTTTGCCATAATGGCACGACAAAACTCAGCACAATGCTGATAATGGCTAACCCAATTAATAATTCCACTAATGTCATACCTTTCTGCATAAAACGCTCCAATTTTCTACCGCACTTTAATGATAAATAATGAGTAGAAAAATCACTTGATATGATTTTTGCGATCTGTATCGCAAATTTTTCCTGAAAACCTATAAAAACCATTGTTTTATGATTTTCAACTGGTTATTTTGGCAAATCTCGCTATAATGACGCGGAATTTTTCTGTTCTTTAAAATCTGGTGGAAATATGAATCCAATGTTAAATATCGCTATTCGTGCGGCACGAAAAGCGGGCAATGTGATTGCTAAAAATTATGAACGCCGTGATGCTATCGAAAGCACACAAAAAGGTATTAATGATTATGTGACAAACGTTGATAAAGCGTCTGAAGCAGAAATCATTGAAGTTATTCGTAAATCTTATCCTGATCACACAATTATTACGGAAGAAACAGGCGCAATTGAAGGCAAAGATAGCGATGTACAATGGATTATTGATCCTCTAGATGGTACCCGGAATTTTATGACAGGACTTCCCCACTTTTCTGTGTCTATCGCAGTTCGTGTAAAAAATCGCACTGAAGTCGGGGTTGTTTACGATCCAATCCGCAATGAATTATTTACTGCTGTGCGTGGCGAAGGTGCAAAATTAAATGAAGTACGTTTACGTGTAGATAGTAAACGTGAACTTCAAGGTTCAATTTTAGCCACTGGTTTTCCATTCAAACAACCAAAATTAATGCCAACTCAATTTGCAATGATGAATGCCTTAATTGAAGATGCTGCGGATTTCCGTCGTACTGGTTCTGCTGCATTAGATTTATGCTATGTGGCGTCAAATCGTATTGATGGCTATTTTGAAATGGGCTTAAAAGCATGGGATTGCGCAGCTGGCGATTTAATCGTGCGTGAAGCAGGTGGTTTAGTCTGTGATTTTGATGCAGGTAACGGCTACTTACGCAGTGGCAATATCATCGCAGCCCCATCACGCGTAATAAAAGAAATGTTAAATAAAATCCGCCCTTGTTTAGGTGCTGAATTTAATCATTAATTTTTATAAGTACAATAGCACCTATCAAGGTGCTATTTTTAATTTTATTAATGAAACATACTTGATTAGCGACTTTATCTGCGCATCAACGAAAAAAAACGACGACATTATGCTTCCAGAACTTGGCTTTTTCCTTCTTTTACTCGCAACAGCTAGCGCGTTTTTTCTTGCGTTAGTGCCTCAATTTGGGTTATTCAAAAAAAATTCGACTTTAATTAATGCTGCTTGGCCGCTTAGTTATATTTTTACCCTTGCGACGACGTTCTCAATTGGTTTGCTTGCTTATTCTTTTGCGGTGGATGATTTCACCCTTGAATATGTAGCGGCACATTCTAATTCCCAATTACCTACATTTTTTAAAGTGGCTGCCACTTGGGGCGGACATGAAGGTTCAATGTTGTTTTGGTTATTTTCATTGAGTTTATGGCTTGCTGCTTTTGCTTTTTTTAATCGAAAAAATGACCGCACTTTTTCCGCTCAATCTTTATCTTTATTGGGATTAATTTGCTTTGGTTTTGCGGTGTTTATTTTATTTTATTCCAATCCATTTGGACGCATTTTTCCTGCTCCCGCAGAAGGGCGCGATCTCAATCCAATGTTGCAAGATGTGGGATTAATTTTCCATCCGCCTTTATTATATGTTGGCTATGTGGGCTTTGCGGTAAATTTTGCAATGAGTTTGAGTGCGTTGATTTATAACCAATCTGCACGACAAATTGCACGCTCAATGCGTGGCTGGGTGTTGGTTTCTTGGTTGTTTTTAACCATTGGCATTGTGCTTGGTGCGTGGTGGGCTTATTACGAACTTGGCTGGGGCGGTTGGTGGTTCTGGGATCCCGTAGAAAATGCATCTTTAATGCCTTGGTTGCTTGGTTTGGCGTTATTACACAGTTTAATGGCAACAGAAAAACAAGGTGTATTTAGTTATTGGACAACGCTTTTTTCTTTGCTCGCTTTTGCCTTTAGCGTATTAGGCACGTTTATTGTTCGTTCTGGTGCACTCACTTCTGTGCACGCTTTTGCATTGGATAACACGCGCGGTTATGTATTGTTATTAATTTTCTTTGTTTTGACAGTGTTAGCCTTTGGTTTATTCGCTTTGCGTGCGGGCAGTTTGTCAGAAAGTGCGGTGAATTTTCAGTTCGTTTCTAAATCGGGTGGCATTTTATTGCTGAATATTTTGCTGACCATTGCCACTGTTTCTACCTTTTTAGGCACCTTTTACCCGATGTTATTCCAAGCGATGAATTGGGGCTCAATTTCGGTGGGAAGTCCTTATTTTAATAGTATTTTCTTCCCAATCATTACGGTAATTTTAATCTTAATGGTAATTTCGCTTAGCATACGTAAAGTGCAATTTGATCGCGTATTATTGATACGTTACGTATGGTTGCTTATTCCGTCTTTGATTCTCGCCAGCTTGATGATTTGGCAACAGCTACGCCATAATTCTGCGTTGAATTTTCACGCTTTCGCTTTTGTGTTATTAACTCTTGCGATTTGGCTTTTGTTGGTCACTTTATGGCAAAATTGGCGACAAATTCGTTTGTCTCAATTTGGTATGATTTTAGCACACTGTGGCGTGGCGATTGTGACTATTGGCGCAATAATGAGCGGTTATTTTGGCAGTGAAATTGGTGTGCGTTTAGCACCGCAACAAAGTCAAACGCTGGGACAATATGAATTTCACTATCGCCAATTTTCTAATGAAATCGGACCAAACTTTACGGCAGAAATCGCCTTTTTTGACGTAACTGAAAATGGTAAACCTTATGCAGAAATTATCCCCGAACGCCGTTATTACGATGTTCGTACAATGACAATGAGTGAAGTGGGGCTTAATGGCGGTTTTTGGGGCGATTTATATATTGTGATGGGAGATTCTCTCGGCAAAGGAGAATTTACTTTCCGCTTACATTATAAACCGCTGATTCGTTGGCTTTGGGCTGGCGGTATTTTAATGGCGTTTGGCGCACTTTTTAGCGTCTTCGGATTACGCAGAAAACAGGAAAAATAATGAACAAAAAACTTCTCTTTTTTGCACCGCTCTTTGTGCTTTTAGGCGTGTGTGTATTATTAATTGCTGGGTTAAATCAAGATCCGAAAAAAATTGCGTCGGCTTTAATTGATAAACCCGTTCCAGAGTTTTATCAGGCTAATTTACATGAGCCATCACAAATCGTAAGCCTGAAAGATTTTCCTAAACAGCCATTTTTATTAAATGTGTGGGGCAGTTGGTGTGGTTATTGCAAAGAAGAACATCCGTTGTTAATTGAGATTGCAAAAACGTTGCCTATTGTGGGTGTAGATTATCGCGACAATCCGCAAAATGGCATTGAAATGCTTAAGCGAATGGGCAATCCGTTCGTCTTAACCATTAATGATAGTCAGGGAGAACTTGCCCTCAAATTAGGCGTGGATGGCGCGCCAGAAACTTATCTTTTGGATGAAAATGGTGTGATTCGTTATCGCCATTCTGGTTTATTGGATAAAGAAACTTGGCAAACGGTATTTTTGCCAAAAATTGAAGCATTGAAGAATAAATGAAAAGCCTATTAGATATTTTTACTCGAGTTCAAAAAACATTTGTTTTTGCAACCGCACTTTTATTCGCATTTTCCTTGTTTACTCAAGCGGAAATGGTGGATACCTATCAATTCCAAAATCAAGATGATCGTACTCGCGCCGTAGAGTTGGCAAAATCTTTACGCTGCCCCCAATGTCAGAACCAAAATTTGGTGGAATCTAATTCACCTATTGCGTATGACTTGCGTCTTGAAGTGTACAAAATGGTGGATGAGGGCAAAAGTAATCAGCAAATTATCGATCAAATGACCGCTAGATTTGGTGATTTTGTGAACTATAAACCACCGTTCAAATGGAATACGGCGTTGTTATGGCTATTACCAGTCGCTCTTTTAATTTTAGCTGCTGCACTGCTTTATTTCTCAAATAGAAAAAAACAGTTTTCAGAAAAAATAGTTGCACAACAACTAGAGAATGATGAAATAATTTCCCTCCCCTCAGCCTTTGGCAGCCCCCCCCACAAGCAAGAGGAGCCAAGCAAACTTTCTAGGGGAAAAGTGAATAGTAAAATTTATTTTGTGCTTTTTACTTTACTCATCGCTATTCCAACCGCTTATTATTTTTCTCTTGATCGTTTTAGTCGTGTTCAACAAGGCGAGCAATCAATGATTGAGCAACATAATCAAAATGTTGAAATGAATGATGAACACAAAAATGAAAATGTAATTGAGAAGATCCAAAATAAACTGCGTACTGATCCAAATAATGCGGAAACTTGGCTTCAACTTGGGGAAGCCTATGTGCAGAATAATGAATTTGACAGTGCGCTTGTGGCCTATTCTAATGCGGAAAAATTGTCGGGAAGTAAACCTAATATTTTAGGTTTGGCAGCCACCGCACTTTATTATCAAGCAGGTCAGCAAATAACCCCAAAAGTAGAACAACTTTTGAATGAAGCTTTGGCAAAAGATAAAAATGAAGTGTCAAGTCTTTCTTTGTTGGCGACGATTGCCTTAGAAAATCGTCAATATCCACAAGCCAGTGCATATTTACAGCAATTATTAGATTCTGGTAATGCTGCAGTGGATCGTCGTTCAGTTATTCAACGAATGAAGATGTTGGATTTTTTACAACGTGGGGAAAAAGGACAAAATCCGTGAGCCAATATTCTGAAAATATTATTATTGGTGCTGGTGCAGCAGGATTATTTTGCGCGGCACAGTTGGCTAAATTAGGCAAGTCGGTGACAGTTTTCGACAACGGCAAAAAAATCGGACGTAAGATTTTGATGTCAGGCGGTGGATTTTGCAATTTCACTAATTTAGAGGTTACGCCTGCTCATTACCTTTCTCAAAATCCTCATTTCGTCAAATCAGCCCTTGCTCGTTATACCAATTGGGATTTTATTTCTTTAGTGGCGGAGCAGGGGATTGCTTATCACGAAAAGGAATTAGGGCAATTATTTTGCGATGAGGGCGCAGAACAAATCGTTGAAATGCTGAAATCTGAATGCGATAAATATGGTGCTAAGATTTTATTGCGTAGCGAAGTTTCTCAAGTTGAACGGATTCAAAATGATGAAAAAGTGCGGTTTGTTTTACGGGTAAATTCAACCCAATGGCAATGTAAAAATTTGATTGTTGCGACAGGTGGGCTTTCTATGCCAGGGCTCGGCGCAACGCCATTTGGCTATCAAATTGCGGAACAATTTGGCATTCCAGTTATTCCTCCGCACGCGAGTTTAGTGCCTTTTACTTATCGAGAAACAGATAAATTTTTAACCGCACTTTCAGGCATTAGCTTGCCAGTCACGATCACAGCCCAGTGCGGAAAATCTTTTCACAACCAGCTTTTGTTTACCCATCGTGGAATTTCAGGCCCTGCGGTGTTGCAAATTTCCAATTATTGGCAGCCTACTGAGTCAGTGGAAATTGATTTATTACCTAACCACAATTTGGAAGAGGAAATTAATCAAGCAAAACAATCTTCACCAAAACAAATGTTGAAAACTATCTTGGTTCGATTACTTCCGAAAAAATTGGTTGAACTTTGGCTTGAGCAAGGTCTTGTGCAAGATGAAGTTATCGCTAACATCAGCAAAGTGCGGGTAAAAAATCTGGTGGATTTTATTCATCACTGGGAATTTACTCCAAATGGCACAGAAGGCTATCGTACGGCTGAAGTCACTATGGGCGGTGTGGACACCAAAATGATTTCTTCTAAAACGATGGAAAGTAACCTTGTACAAGGTTTGTATTTTATTGGCGAAGTGCTAGATATAACAGGCTGGCTAGGCGGTTACAACTTTCAATGGGCGTGGAGTTCAGCTTATGCTTGTGCAACGAATATCTCAAGACAATAAATAGATAAAGATCAAAGCATACGCATTTTTTACAAGACAAAATCTCAAAATAGCTTTATCATATCGCCTGTTTTAGGCTGGCCTAACCCGTTTTAATTAACTTAATTGAGGAAAATAAAAATGGCAAAAATCGTTAAAGTGATTGGTCGCGAAATCATCGACTCACGCGGTAACCCAACTGTTGAAGCTGAAGTTCATCTTGAAGGTGGTTTTGTTGGTTTAGCTGCGGCTCCATCTGGTGCATCAACTGGTTCTCGTGAAGCATTAGAATTACGTGACGGCGACAAATCTCGTTTCTTAGGTAAAGGCGTATTAAAAGCCGTGTCTGCAGTGAACAACGAAATTGCACAAGCTATCGTTGGTAAAGATGCAACAAATCAAGCTGAAATCGACCAAATTATGATCGATTTAGACGGTACTGAAAACAAATCTAACTTTGGTGCAAATGCAATCTTAGCGGTATCTTTAGCAAACGCAAAAGCAGCTGCAGCATCTAAAGGCTTACCTCTTTACGCTTACATCGCAGAATTAAATGGCACTGCTGGTGTTTATTCTATGCCATTACCAATGATGAACATTATTAACGGTGGCGAACACGCAGATAACAATGTCGATATTCAAGAATTTATGATTCAACCAGTGGGTGCGAAAACGTTACGTGAAGCACTTCGTATCGGTGCTGAAGTATTCCACAATCTTGCAAAAGTATTAAAATCTAAAGGCATGAGCACGGCAGTTGGCGATGAAGGTGGTTTCGCACCAAACTTAGCCTCTAACGCAGACGCTTTAGCATGTATCAAAGAAGCAGTTGAAAAAGCAGGTTACGTATTAGGTAAAGATGTAACCTTAGCGATGGACTGTGCATCTTCTGAGTTCTACAACAAAGAAACTGGCAAATACGAAATGAAAGGCGAAGGTCGTTCATTCACTTCTCAAGAGTTCACACACTATCTTGAAGAATTAACCAAACAATACCCAATCGTGTCTATCGAAGATGGTCAAGATGAATCTGACTGGGAAGGTTTTGCATACCAAACTAAAGTGTTAGGCGACCGCGTTCAATTAGTGGGCGACGACTTATTCGTAACTAACACCAAAATCTTAAAAGAAGGTATCGAAAAAGGTATCGCAAACTCTATCTTAATCAAATTCAACCAAATCGGTTCTTTAACTGAAACTTTAGCGGCAATCAAAATGGCTAAAGATGCAGGTTATACCGCTGTAATCTCTCACCGTTCAGGTGAAACCGAAGATGCGACTATCGCTGATTTAGCGGTTGGTACAGCAGCAGGTCAAATCAAAACTGGTTCTATGAGCCGTTCTGACCGTATTGCGAAATACAACCAATTAATCCGTATCGAAGAAGCATTAGAACGCGCAGGTACTCCAGCAGCATTCCCAGGCTTAAAAGCGGTTAAAGGTCAAGCGTAATTCACGCTGAATTTACTGTAAAATCTCACCGCACTTTGTATAAAAGTGCGGTGTTTTTATATCTAATATTTAAAGGAAAGGGAATGTTACATTTAACTTTAGAGGACTCACTCTTTTTAGGGATGCCAAAGCAAGTAGGAACGCATTCTACGGTATTTGAGCATTTTGCCGTAATGTTTGAAGATGACGGTGAAACAGGCTATTTTTATGCACTTGATATGCGTCAAAATGCTCAACCGATAGTTGATATGTTGCACGTGTATAATGTTGATTCAACCTCTAATCATCATGAGGCTCGAAAACTTGAAATTTGTTGGGATGAAAGTGGTTACTTAGCCTTGTTGCTTATTAATGGCTATCCTCATGCCGTATTTGATTTTGCTCGTTTAGTCGGCTATAACAGCAATAAATATCCACAACCAGATCTAATGAGTATGTGGACTCGTGAAGAAATTACCAATAAACAGGCCGAGCAATGGCTAGGCGTGAAAACCATTCGATAAAAATTGAGAACAATGAAAAAGAAAAATCAGATTTTAGTGAGTTTATCTATTGTGGCCTTATTAGGAGGCTGTTCAGAAGAACAAGTACAACGTGATGTGTATCAGTCTTTAGACGATTGTTTAGCGGATTGGAAAAAAATTGAGCTTTGTGAGGCAGATAAAAATACCGAGAGTACTCAGAAAACTGAAACTACACCACCGCAGGGGCTTGGTTTAAATATTCGTGATAACGGTAATGCAGAAAGTGCGGTAAAAAATCCAGCTGAAAATAATGCACAAGCTAATCAAAGTGAGAACAATGCTGAATCGACTGCAAAAGCTGAAAGTACCGATCCTTCTTTAGGGGCCGCAATTGCTGGTGGCGTTATAGGGTATATGGCAGCTCGTGCAATTAGTAGTTTCCTTGGCCCGAGCTATCATCCTGGAAATCGAGCTGTCACCACACCAGCAGGGCAAGTTGTGCAACCGCAAACAAATCGTTCTGTTGGAAAACCAATGCTTGTGAAAGGAAATGCAGGAAGCATGAATAGCAAACCTGTATCTCGTGGTGGTTTTAGTAGCCCAAATAATACTAATCGTAGCAGTGGGGGCTAAATGAAACGTGTAACCGGGTTTCCTATTCGACCAGATATGGTGCAACAGCTACTTAATGTTGGATTTGATTACTATAATTTGCCTTCTAGTGATGGCTCTCATTATTGGTCTGATAATGTTGCCTATGAATTTACTTTAGCGGAAATTGATCGCATTGAGGATACAACTAATGAATTACATTTAATGTGTTTAGATTTTGCGGCGGATGAAATTAAAAAAGGCGATTATGAAAATTATCGTTTTACGGAGTTGCAAAAACAGCTTATTGAAAGCTCTTGGCGTAATCAAGATCCTTATTTATATGGACGCTTTGATTTTGGCTATGATGGCGACAACCTAAAAATGTTTGAATATAATGCCGATACGCCAACATCTTTGTTGGAGGCTGCGGTTGTTCAATGGCAGTGGTTGGAACAAATTGAGGGCTTGAAACATCGTGATCAATTTAACTGGATTCATGAAGAATTAATTAAACATTTCCAATTTTTGAAACAACAAAGTGGTAAAACAGATTTCCATTTGAGTGCTATGCAAGATGCTGGCCGTGAAGATTGGGGCAATGTGGATTATTTAGCTGATGTGGCTTATAACGCAGGTTGGAATATTCATCAATTAGCGGTGGAAGATATTGGCTATAACAGCGAAACAGAAAAATTTGTAGATTTAAATGATCAGCCTATTGAAATGTTATTTAAATTGTATCCGCTGGAATGGCTAAGCCACGCTGAGTTTGCTCGCCATATTACAACCGCTGAAACACGATTTATTGAGCCTGCGTGGAAAATGTTGTTAAGTAATAAAGCGCTATTGGCAAAACTTTGGGCGCGTTATCCGAATCATCCGAATTTATTGCCTGCTTATTTTACGCCTTTCGAATTACCAAAAGATTTATCGATGTGGGTGAAAAAACCATTGTTAGGTCGAGAAGGTGCCAATGTCTTCTATTATGAGAAAAACAATGGCGTAGAATTTGCAGCGAAAGGAAGCGAACACTCTACGTTTTATGCTAATTCAGGTTATGTTTATCAACAAAAATTTGAATTACCAAGTTTTGATGGAATGTATCCAATTATCGGCTCTTGGGTTGTGGGTGATGTGGCTTGCGGTATGGGATTACGCGAAGATTTTACTGCAGTAACGGGGAATGATAGTCATTTTATACCTCATTATTTTGTACCTTGATACATATTTATCATTATTACTCAAATGCAATATTTATCATAAGAATGGAAGCTATTATAGGTTATTTTTCACATTCAAATTTTTAACCGATTACAAAATCGTTCACGTATTATGTAACTAATTAGTAATATTTCATTAAAAAAAAATCTGCATCCAAATTGATTAAACCTTAGTCTAACTTTTGGGTGCAGATTAATTACTACTATTATTTATTTAAAGTAATTAACTCGAAAGATTATAACAATCCGCCTTGACCTAATGCAGGGTCAGTATCACGAGCTTTTAATGCATCTTCAACGGTTAAACCTAATGCTTTCGCAACGCCTTCACCGTATGCTGCATCACACCAGTGACAGTTACGAATATGACGGTATTTGATGAAATCAGGTGCATCGCCCATTGCAGCTGCAGTGTTATTAAACAACGCTTGTTTTTGCTCTGCATTCATTAAGTTAAATAATGCACGAGGTTGGCTGAAGTAATCGTTATCATCCTTACGATAATCCCAGTGTGCTGCATCTCCGTTGATACGAAGTGGTGGTTCAGCAAAGTCTGGTTGTTGTTGCCATTGGCTGAAGCTGTTTGGCTCGTAGTGTGGCAAGCTACCGTAGTTACCATCTACACGACCTTGACCATCACGTTGGTTGCTATGAACTGGGCAACGCGGACGATTCACTGGAATTTGACGGTAATTCACACCTAAACGGTAGCGTTGTGCATCCGCATAGTTAAATAAACGAGCTTGTAACATTCTGTCAGGGCTTGCGCCGATACCTGGAACCAAGTTACTTGGTGCAAATGCAGATTGTTCTACATCAGCGAAGAAGTTTTCTGGGTTACGGTTTAATTCAAACTCCCCTACTTCAATTAATGGATAGTCTTTTTTTGACCATACTTTGGTTAAGTCAAATGGATGATAAGATACTTTTTCTGCATCAGCTTCTGGCATAATTTGTACAAATAATGTCCATTTAGGAAAATCACCACGTTCAATCGCTTCATATAAATCACGTTGATGGCTTTCACGGTCATTTGCAATAATTTCTGCGGCTTCAGCATTCGTTAAATTTTTAATGCCTTGTTGAGTACGGAAGTGGAATTTTACCCAAAAACGTTCGCCCGCTTCGTTCCAAAAACTATAAGTGTGAGAACCGAAACCGTGCATATGACGATAGCTTGCAGGAATACCACGATCACTCATTACAACAGTTACTTGGTGTAATGCTTCTGGTAATAATGTCCAGAAATCCCAGTTATTTTTTGCTGAACGCATATTAGTACGCGGATCGCGTTTTACTGCTTTGTTTAAATCTGGGAATTTACGTGGATCACGTAAGAAGAATACTGGCGTATTGTTACCTACTAAATCCCAGTTACCTTCTTCAGTATAGAATTTTAATGCAAAACCACGAATATCACGCTCAGCATCTGCTGCACCACGTTCGCCTGCCACGGTAGTAAAACGTGCGAACATTTCAGTTTTTTTACCCACTTCACTGAAAATTTTTGCACGAGTATATTTAGTAATATCGTGTGTCACAGTAAAAGTACCAAATGCACCAGAACCTTTTGCGTGCATACGACGCTCTGGGATTACTTCACGTACGAAATCAGCTAATTTTTCGTTAAGCCATAAATCTTGTGCAAGTAATGGACCACGCGGACCAGCTGTTAAGCTGTTTTGGTTATCAGCAACGGGTGCACCGTTACCCATTGTTAAGTTTGTCGCAGCTAAGTGCGAGAAAGGGCATTGAGAACTCATTGTAGACTCCTTGTAAAGTTAATAAATTTAGTTAGGTTGAAATGAATTTCTTGCGTATCATATAGAAAGGTTTAAACAATTGAAATCTATTAAATCAATCAAAAAAAAACTATACTAAAAATAAGGCTTAAAATCTACCTAAGTATTCAAAATTGCTTACTAGATATATTTTATAAACCCTGATTTTCAACTGCATTTTTTCGTCTTTATCCGTTTTACGGATTCAAGTATAATGCCAACATTTTTAATAATATTAGATAAATGATTATGAACACAAAATTCAACGTAAAAACATTCCAAGGTATGATTTTAGCCCTGCAAGAATATTGGGCAAACCAAGGCTGCACCATTGTGCAACCTTTTGATATGGAAGTGGGCGCAGGTACTTCTCACCCAATGACCGCATTGCGCGCATTAGGCCCTGAGCCGATGGCATTTGCTTATGTGCAACCTTCACGCCGCCCGACAGACGGTCGCTATGGCGAAAACCCAAACCGTTTACAACATTACTACCAATTCCAAGTAGTGATCAAACCTTCTCCAGATAACATTCAAGAACTTTATTTAGGTTCACTTGAAATGCTTGGTTTCGATCCGACCAAAAACGATATTCGTTTTGTGGAAGATAACTGGGAAAACCCAACCTTAGGTGCATGGGGCTTAGGCTGGGAAGTATGGTTAAACGGTATGGAAGTGACCCAGTTTACCTATTTCCAACAAGTAGGTGGCTTAGAATGTAAACCTGTAACGGGCGAAGTGACTTACGGTTTAGAGCGTTTAGCCATGTACATTCAAGGCGTAGATTCTGTGTATGACTTAGTTTGGTCTGACGGTCCATTAGGCAAAACCACTTATGGCGATGTTTTCCATCAAAATGAAGTTGAGCAATCAACCTATAATTTTGAACACGCAAACACCGATTTCCTATTCTACTGCTTCGATCAATACGAAAAAGAGGCACAAGAGTTATTAGCCTTAGAAAAACCGTTACCATTGCCAGCTTATGAACGTATTTTAAAAGCAGCACACAGCTTCAACTTGTTAGATGCACGTAAAGCAATTTCGGTCACTGAACGCCAACGCTATATTTTACGCATTCGTGCCTTAACCAAAGGCGTGGCTGAAGCATACTATGCAAGCCGTGAAGCCTTAGGTTTCCCTGGTTGTAAAAAATAAGGCTTAAACAAATTCACAAAAGTGCGGTGAAATTTGACCGCACTTTAGGAGAGCAAAATGAACAAACCCATTCTTTTTTATGCAGAAACATGCCCAGATACCGAGCCATTTGTCGCAGAGTTAGATCGCTTAGGCGTGGATTACGATGAAGTTGAAATTATGACTTCATTACCTAATCTCAAACAATTTATTCGTTTACGCGATAGTAGTGCAGAATTTGATAACTCGAAAGCAAATGGCTATTTAGGCATTCCAGCGTTGTTATTACCAAATGGCGATGTTGTTTTAGATCCATCAAAGTTAAACACGATTTTTGAGTTCTAGGAAAAAATAGAATAGCGGTTTTCATGCAACCCTATGAAAAATACTTAAAGCTGAATTCGCAGAAATTGCGAGTGGATCAAACGGATGCGGAAAGAAAATTATGGCAACGTATCAATCGAGATCAATTATTAGGATTTCGATTTAATCGACAAAAGCCACTTCTAAGTTATATCTTTGATTTTTATTGTGCGAAAACAAAGCTGGTTATCGAATGCTAGCCGGCACTATGAACCTGATTATCAACGTTACGAAATGCAGAATTAAATTCACTGAGTTTTACAGTAATGCGATTGAGAAAGAATGAAGTGATAACGAAGAAAATAAGAATTTAAATCTACAGAATTTTTAAATAAGAGAAACAAAATGACAACCCAAAACTTCCTAGTAGAAATTGGCACAGAAGAGCTGCCACCAAAAGCTCTCAAAACATTAGCAACCTCTTTTGCGGATAACGTTGAGACGGAATTAAATCAAGCAGGTTTAACCTTCGACAAAATCGAATGGTTTGCAGCGCCGCGTCGTTTGGCGGTGAAAGTGTTGAACTTAGCTACACAACAACCAAGCAAAGAAATCGAAAAACGCGGGCCGGCAGTATCTGCAGCCTTTGATGCAGAAGGTAAACCGACCAAAGCGGCAGAAGGTTGGGCGCGTGGTTGTGGCATTACTGTTGAACAAGCAGAACGCATTGCGACTGATAAAGGAGAATGGCTCGTTCATCGTGCAAAAATTGAAGGTCAACCGACTAAAAACTTGCTGAACGATATTGTGGCAAATGCGTTGGCGAAATTGCCAATTCCAAAACCAATGCGTTGGGCAGATAAAACCGTACAATTTATCCGTCCAGTTCACACTGTGACTATGTTGTTAGGTGATGAGTTAATCGAAGGCGAAATTTTAGGTGTAGCAAGTGCGCGTACTATTCGTGGTCACCGTTTCTTAGGCGAGAAAGAATTTGAAATTCAACATGCAGACCAATATCCACAATTATTGCGTGAAAAAGGTTCAGTGGTAGCGGATTTTAACGAGCGTAAAGCCGAAATCCTTGCAAAATCTCAAGCAAAAGCGACCGCACTTGGTGGCGTGGCTGACATTGAAGAAAGCTTGCTTGAAGAAGTGACTTCGTTGGTGGAATACCCAAATGTGTTAGCGGCAAAATTTGAAGAACGTTTCTTAGCAGTGCCTGCGGAAGCCTTGGTTTACACCATGAAAGGCGACCAAAAATACTTCCCAATTTATGACAAAGACGGCAAATTATTACCGCACTTTATTTTTGTCTCGAACATCAACCCAGAAGATCCAACCGCGATTATTGAAGGGAACGAAAAAGTGGTTCGCCCTCGTTTAACTGATGCGGAATTCTTCTTCAAAACTGACTTAAAACAAAAACTGGTTGATCGTTTACCACGTTTAGAAACCGTGTTGTTCCAACAACAACTCGGTACATTAAAAGACAAAACTGATCGTATCGAACAACTTGCAGGCGAAATTGCAAAACAAATCGGTGCAGACGAAGCGAAAGCAAAACGTGCAGGTTTACTGTCAAAATGTGACTTAATGACCAACATGGTATTCGAATTCACCGATACGCAAGGCGTAATGGGCATGCACTATGCTCGTCACGACGGCGAAGATGAAGAAGTAGCAGTAGCATTAAACGAACAATATATGCCACGCTTTGCAGGCGATGAATTACCAAAATCACTCGTTGCAAGTGCGGTCGCTTTAGCCGATAAATTTGACACTTTAACGGGTATCTTTGGAATCGGGCAAGCACCAAAAGGCAGTGCAGACCCATTTGCATTGCGTCGTGCGGCATTAGGTGCGTTACGTATTATTGTAGAGAAAAATTTACCACTGGATTTAGAAGATTTAGTGAAAAAATCAGCCGCTCTTTTCGGCGATAAACTCACGAATAAAAACGTGGTTGCCGATGTGGTAGATTTCATGCTCGGTCGTTTCCGTGCATGGTATCAAGATGAAGGCATTGCGGTGGATGTGATTCAAGCGGTATTGGCTCGTCGTCCAACCCGTCCAGCTGATTTTGATGCGCGAGTGCGTGCGGTTTCACACTTCCGTACTTTAGATTCAGCGGAAGCGTTAGCGGCAGCAAACAAACGTGTAAGCAACATCTTATCCAAAGTGGATGCTGCAATTGGTGAGATCAATTTGACCGCTTGCGTAGAGCCAGCTGAAAAAGCACTTGCTGAAGCGGTACTTGCATTACGCACTGAAGTACAACCGCTTATTGCAAAAGGCGATTACACGGCAGTATTAGATAAATTATCGAACTTACGCACGCCAGTAGACAGTTTCTTCGACAACGTAATGGTAAATGCTGAAGATCCAGCATTACGCCAAAACCGCTTAGCGATTTTAAATACGTTACAAGGGTTATTCTTACAAGTAGCTGATATTTCAGTGCTTCAATAATGTAAAAAGGGATGGTTGATTTTTCATCAATCATCCTTTCTTTTATAGACTTCAAGTGATTATTTCTCTATAATTACCGCAATTTCCCCCCTTAGCTCAGTCGGTTAGAGCAGGCGACTCATAATCGCTTGGTCACTGGTTCAAGTCCGGTAGGGGGGACCATTTTTTCCAGCCAAAAATCTCTTTTTTATCAAAAATCTTATTTCAATATTGTCTATTTTATTTGCCTTGTGACTACAAACAAATTTTCACAGATAAATCAGCGAGTTTAATCCACACTTCATCGCTAAATTCTTGTTTAGCAAGGCGTTCAATATTGGCGAGTTCTTGGATAATTTCGTAGAGTTTTTGGTAAGTTAAACGCTGAATTGCACTTAAAAAGAGCGGTCGGCGATTTTGCCAGATTTTTAGACGATCAAATTCAGCCTTAATTTGTTGAGTTGGAAGTTTTTCCGTTGTCATAATACGTTGCTGTGGTTTTGTGAGTTCAAGCAACGTAAATAATTCTCGCTGTAGTGTGCGTAATAAAATAACAGGTTGCACATCTTCAGCTTGTAAACCTTTTAAAATACGTTTAGCACGATTTGCTTTTCCCATTAGCAAAGCATCAATCCATTGAAATGGTGTAAAAATTGAGGATTGTTCCACCACGCTAATGACACGATTGTAGTTAAGTTTATGATCAGGATGGAGCAAATCTAAAAGCTGCAGAGCTTGTTTGAGTGCGAGCAAGTTATTCTCATAACTGTAACAAAGTTGTTGAATTGCTTCATTATCGGCATCTAATCCCATTGCTTTAGTACGATTTTTTACCCAACGTGGCAAGTTTTCTACCGTCGGTGTTTGACAATTTATCAGTATTACATTTGGTTCATGTTGATTAAGTGCAATAAACCACGCTTGCTTTTCAATCGCTTTAGTCAATTTTGCTACCTGTAAAATAAGCAAGACATCTTTATTCAATACGGATATAAGTTCTTGCAGATTTTTCTGCAAAAGTGCGGTGAAATTTTCAGGTAAATTCAAGCTTAGTATTTGTTTACTAAAAAATAACCCCATAGATTGACAAGATTCTATAAGTTGCACCCAATCAGTTTGGCTATCAACCTGAATGCTATTTTTTTCATCAAAACCTTGCTGGTTTGCCACTTGACAAATAGTATCCTCAGTTTCACTAAGTAATAAAGGATCTTGCCCATGCGAGAGATAAACTCTAGCTAAACCTTGAGCAAGATTATAATTTAGTTGCTCTGGAAAAATACGGTTCATTATTTGCTTTTTATTTGATTTTGTAACGCAATTATTTTTACGATTAATTGACGCGCTACTTGCTCGCGCATATCATTCCAAATTACCTCGCGTTCTTCCGATTTGGCTAATGCTGCACGCGCATTATCAAAGAAAGTACGATTTACTTTCGCATTGATTGGATAGCTTTCGCCATTAGCAAGGCGAAAAGTGGCTTCAACTTCCAACATTAAAAGTTTTTCTGCTTCACGTCCGTGCTTAAAAATAGATGCGACTTGATCTGAAGTAATCTGTTTATTAATACGTAAAATGGGAATATTTTGTTTTACATTAACAATATTAACCTGATTTTCCTGTAACTTGCGACGCATAATAACAGTGAAATCATTATAAGGGTCATCACTTTCAAGGGCTAATGTTCGCAATTCATTTGGCATAGTAACCGACTGTTGAAAATGCCAACCGCAAGCAGAAAGAATTGCTAATGTTGCGATAAGCAGTAAAGTCTTGATTGATTTGATCATAAAAACTACCTTTAATTGTAGGACGTGTAAAATGTAAATATTTCACGTACGTATAAAAAATAGTGCGTGAATTTTGAATTCACACACCCCACGTATTATGGTTTCACTACTACGTTTAATAATTTACCTGCGACATAAATCACTTTGACAATATGTTGATTATCAACAAATTTCTTCACATTTTCATCCGCGAAAGCAATCGTTTTGACTGTTTCTTCATCCGCATCTGCCGCAACGGTAACTTTGCCACGAACCTTACCGTTTACTTGTACCACAATAAGTTTTTCGTCTTCTACCATTGCATCTTCGTCGGCTTTTACCCATTCTGCGGTATCAATAGCACTTTCATTGCCAAGAGCTTGCCATAATTCAAAACAGATATGCGGCGTAATTGGATAAAGCATACGAACAACTGCACTTAATGCTTCCGCCATGACTGCTCGATCTTGATCGCTTTCTAAGGAAGCCTTAGTCAGTTTATTCATCAACTCCATTACTGCTGCAATCGCAGTATTAAATGTTTGACGACGACCAATATCATCACTCACTTTCGCAATTGTTTTATGTACTTCACGACGAAGCACTTTTTGTTCTGCGGAAAGTGCGGTCAAATCTAGGCTAGTTTTTGCTGGATTTTGTTGATATTGATATACCAAATTCCAAACACGCCCTAAGAAACGTTTCGCACCTTCTACGCCAGATTCTTGCCATTCCAAGGTCATTTCTGCTGGAGAGGCAAACATCATAAATAGACGAACAGTATCGGCACCATATTTTTCTACCATTTCTTGTGGATCAATACCGTTATTTTTGGATTTCGACATTTTGGTCATGCCGCTGTGGACTAGTTCACGCCCTTCAGGAGCTGTGGCTTTAATAATTCTGCCTTTTTCATCACGCTCAAGGGTCACTTGGGTTGGGCTTACCCAAATACGCTCGTTGGTTGGACTGGTGTAATAGAAAGCATCTGCAAGCACCATACCTTGACACAATAATTTATCGGCTGGTTCGTCACTGGTTACAAATCCTGCATCGCGTAACAATTTGTGGAAAAAACGGAAGTAGAGCAAATGCATTGTTGCGTGTTCAATACCACCGATATATTGATCCACTGGTAACCAATAGTTTGCTTCTTCCGCATCAAGCATGCCATTTTGATATTGTGGACAAGTGTAGCGCGCGTAATACCAAGAGGATTCCATAAAGGTATCAAAGGTATCCGTTTCTTTTAATGCAGGTACACCGTTGAAAGTTGTTTTCGCCCAGTTTGGATCCGCTTTAATTGGGCTTTTCACGCCATCCATTACCACATCTTCAGGCAGAATAATGGGTAAATCTTCTATTGGTGCAGGTACTACATCGCCATTTTCAAGGGTTAGCATCGGAATTGGTGCTCCCCAATAACGTTGGCGAGAAACACCCCAGTCACGTAAACGGTAATTCACTTGACGTTTTCCTACACCTAATTTTTCTAATTTATCTGCAATGCCGTTGAATGCACCTTCAAAATCTAAACCATCAAACTCAGCTGAGTTCACTAATTTACCGTGCTCAACGAAAGCTTGTTTAGTTAAATCAATTTCTTCATCAGCAATGGGTTCAATAACTTGCTTAATTTGTAAACCGTATTTTTGAGCAAATTCAAAGTCACGCTGGTCGTGAGCTGGAACCGCCATTACTGCGCCAGTACCGTAGTGCATTAACACGAAATTCGCGGCCCAAATTGGCAATTTTTCACCCGTCAATGGATGAACCGCAAATAAGCCCGTTGCCATTCCTTTTTTCTCCATTGTCGCAAGATCAGCTTCTGCCACTTTGGCATTTTTTGCTTCTTGGATAAAGGTGGCTAATTCAGGATTATTTTGAGCCGCTAAACTTGCTAATGGATGTGCTGCGGCAATGCCTAAATAACTTACGCCGTAAAAGGTATCTGGACGCGTGGTGTAAACTGCTACTTTTTCGTTAGTATCTGCAACATCAAAGGTAATTTCTACCCCTTCAGAACGACCGATCCAGTTACGCTGCATAGTTTTTACCATATCAGGCCATTGTGGAAGGGTATCTAAACCACCTAATAATTGCTCTGCATAGTCAGTAATTTTGATAAACCATTGTGGGATTTCTTTTTGTTCCACAGGTGTATCACAACGCCAGCAACAACCTTCGTGTACTTGCTCGTTTGCGAGTACGGTTTCATCATTTGGACACCAGTTTACGGTTGAGGTTTTTTTGTACACCAAGCCTTTTTTGTAAAGCTCTGTGAAGAACCATTGTTCCCATTTGTAGTATTCTGGTTTACAGGTTGCGATTTCACGATCCCAGTCGAAACCAAAGCCTAAAAGCTGAAGTTGTTTTTTCATGCAGGCAATGTTTTCGTATGTCCATTTAGCAGGCGCAGTTTTATTTTTGATCGCCGCACCTTCTGCCGGTAAGCCGAAAGCATCCCAACCAAAAGGTTGCAACACGTTTTTACCTAGCATACGTTGATAACGAGAAATTACATCGCCAATAGTGTAGTTACGTACGTGTCCCATATGCAGGCGACCTGATGGATATGGGAACATAGAAAGACAGTAATATTTTTCTTTAGATTCGTCTTTGATTGCTTTGAAAACTTTATTTTCTGCCCAATATTGTTGAACCTTTGGTTCGATCATATCGGGACGATATTGTTCTTGCATAAAATCACCTTAAATTTTAACCGCACTTTTGCAGCATTTTGACAATAGAAAATGTGGCATAGAATACCGTAAAACGGCAAAAATTAATAGGGAGAGAAATAAAAGTGCGGTGATTTTTTTTTAGTTGTTTTTCACAATAAATTTTCAATTTTTACAGAACAGATTCGAACAAAGGAATCCATAGCAAGCAAATACAACTTATGATATAGTTCACAACCGAATTTATAGGGATCTTTTTATAATAAAAATAATGATAGAACTCGATCAAAACAATATTCCAAAACACATTGCCATTATTATGGATGGTAATGGGCGTTGGGCAAAACAGAAAAATAAAATGCGAATTTTTGGACACACCAATGGCGTTACTGCAGTACGCAAGGCTGTGGCTTATGCGCGACAAATCGGTGTGAAAGTGCTCACACTTTATGCCCTTAGTAGCGAAAATTGGAGTCGCCCAGAACAAGAAGTCAGCGCGTTAATGTCGCTTTTTATGCAAGCCTTAGATCGAGAAGTAAAAAAATTACATAAAAATAATATTTGTCTGAAAATTATTGGCGATGTATCTCGTTTTAGTGAAACTTTACAAGAAAAAATCAAAAAAGCGGAAAATTTAACAGAAAAAAATACCGCACTTACGCTCAATATTGCGGCAAATTACGGCGGTTGTTGGGATATTGTTCAAGCAGCTAAACAAATTGCAGAAAAAGTTAAAAAAGAAGAAATGTCAGTTTCAGATATTAATAACTCGACGTTTCAACATCATCTTGCAACGCAAAATGCACCACCTGTAGATTTATTAATTCGCACCAGTGGAGAACAACGCATAAGCAACTTTTTATTATGGCAAATTGCCTATGCGGAATTATATTTTTCCGATGTGCTTTGGCCCGATTTTAATCAATTAGAATTTAATCGTGCTATTGCAAGTTATCAACAACGTCATCGCCGTTTTGGTGGGACAGAATAATTCAACGGATTAAAATTATGCTTAAACAACGAGTTTTATCTGCTATTGTGTTAATTGCTGCAGTTTTATGTGCACTATTTTTATTCACACCTTTTTATTTTGCCCTTGCGTTAGGTATGGTAGCTGCTTTGGGGATCTGGGAATGGACTCAATTTGCTCGTCTTAAACAACCTTTGATACGTTTTTTTGTGACTACCTTTTTAGGCGTATTTATCTTCTTATGGCTCTATACTGAGGGTAACTATTTAGATGCCGGGCGTGTGTTTGAACAACATCTTCAGCTTTTATTGATAAATGCTGTAAGCTGGTGGGGCTTAGCTTTATTGCTAGTAATCAGTTATCCTAAATCAGCTAAATTTTGGTCTAAAAATCCACTTTTACAACTTTTATTTGCCTTTTCTACGTTGATTCCCTTTATCGCAGGTGTATTACGTTTACGTTTAGAACACTATACCAATAATCCTTATCACGGATTATTTTTATTACTTTACGTATTTGTACTTGTTTGGGCGGCTGATTCTGGTGCTTATTTTAGCGGACGCGCCTTTGGTAAACGTAAACTTGCCCCTAAAGTATCGCCAGGTAAAAGCTGGGAAGGGGTCATTGGCGGCTTAATTACAGCATTAGTACTTGCTTTTATCTTTATTCATTTCTCTGGCGATACTTTAGTAGGCGATCGAAATATTACTGGATTTATCATTCTTTCTGTAGCCACAGTTGCAATTTCAGTATTGGGCGATTTAACTGAAAGTATGTTCAAGCGTGAGTCTGGTGTGAAAGACAGCAGTCAATTAATTCCAGGTCACGGTGGTGTATTAGATCGTATTGATAGCTTGACTGCTGCAATACCTTTTTTCAGCTATTTCTATTTCTTTGTATTATAAGGATTTTTAATGTCATTTTTGTGGTCACTAGGTTCTTTTATCATTGCGATTGCGGTATTAGTATCCGTTCACGAATACGGTCACTTTTGGGCTGCTAGAAAGTGCGGTATAAAAGTCCATCGTTTTTCAATTGGTTTTGGTAAGGTAATTTGGAAACGTATCGATAAACAGGGTACAGAATTTGCGGTTTCAATGATTCCTTTAGGCGGCTATGTAAAAATGCTTGATGGACGTAATGAAGTAGTTCCTGCAGAGCAAAAGTCACAAGCATTTGACAGCAAAAGCGTATTGCAACGGTCATTTGTAATTATTGCAGGTCCTTTAGCTAATTTTATTTTTGCAATTTTTGCCTATTGGGTCATTTACCTTTATGGAATGCCAACGGTTAAACCAGTGATTGAATCGATAACGCCAAACTCAATAGCAGCACAAGCTCACATTGAACCCAATACACAAATTCTTACAATTGATGGCGAAGAAACTCAAGATTGGGAAACCATCAATATGCTACTTGCCACAAAAATGGGGGAGCCTAATGTTGAGATTGCCCTTTCTCCTTTCAATTCTAATATTGAACAACAACGGACTTTAAATCTTACAAATTGGACATTCGATCCTGAAAAAGAAAGTGCGTTCACTGCTTTAGGGATTGTTCCAATTCATTCAAAAGTGGAAATGGTACTTTCTAAAGTTGTTCAGGCTTCTCCAGCGGAGAAAGCGGGTTTACAAATAGGAGACAAAATTTTAACAGAAAATTTCACCGCACTTAGTTGGCAAAATTTTGTAAAACAGGTCGAACAAGGCGAAACTTTTTCTATTAAAGTTGAACGTAATGGCGAAACATTTGACAAAGCCCTGACTCCAGTGCGTAACCAAAATGGCAAATGGTTTGTAGGAGTTAGCCCAACCTTAACAAAATTAGCGGATGAATACCGTACTGAATTAAAATATGGTATTCTTGAATCTTTACAAAAAGGCATTGAAAAAACAGGGCAGCTTTCCCTTTTAACCTTGAAAATATTAGGGAAATTACTTACTGGCGATTTGTCATTAAATAATTTAAGTGGGCCAATTTCTATTGCAAAAGGTGCTGGTGCATCAGCAAATATTGGATTGGTGTATTTTTTAAGTTTTATGGCATTGATTAGTGTAAATTTAGGGATTATGAATTTATTTCCATTACCAGTATTAGATGGCGGTCATTTAGTTTTTTTAGCAATGGAAGCTGTTAAAGGAAAACCTGTTTCTGAGCGGGTGCAAAGCATCTGTTATCGAATTGGTGCAGCACTGTTATTAAGCTTAACGGTGTTTGCATTATTTAATGATTTTTTACGTCTATAATTTATATAGGATACAATCGATGAAAAAACTTCTAATCGCAAGTTTATTATTCGGTACGACAACGACTGTGTTTGCCGCACCTTTCGTGGCAAAAGATATTCGTGTAGATGGTGTTCAAGGTGATTTAGAACAACAAATCCGAGCAACACTACCAGTTCGTGCAGGTCAGCGTGTTACAGATAATGATGTAACAAATATTGTTCACTCTCTATTCGTAAGTGGTCGATTTGATAATGTCAAAGCACGTCAAGAAGGCGATGTGCTTGTTATTAGCGTTGTCGCCAAACCGATTATCGCAGATGTGAAAATTAAAGGTAACTCCGTTATACCTACAGATGCACTTAAACAAAACCTAGATGCTAACGGCTTTAGAGTTGGCGACATTTTAATTCGAGAAAAATTAAATGAATTTGCTAAAAGCGTAAAAGAACACTATGTAAGCGTAGGTCGTTATAACGCAACAGTTGAACCTATTGTAAATACGCTACCAAATAATCGCGCTGAAATTTTAATTCAAATCAATGAAGATGATAAAGCAAAATTGGCATCATTAACTTTCAAGGGGAACGAATCTGTTAGTAGCAGTACATTACAAGAACAAATGGAATTACAACCTGATTCTTGGTGGAAGTTATGGGGAAATAAATTTGAAGGTGCGCAATTCGAGAAAGATTTGCAGGCAATTCGTGATTATTATTTAAATAATGGCTATGCCAAAGCACAAATCACTAAAACGGATGTTCAGCTAAATGATGAAAAAACAAAAGTTAATGTGACCATTGATGTAAATGAAGGTTTACAGTATGACCTTCGTAGCGCACGCATTGTAGGTAATGTGGGCGGTATGTCTGCCGAGCTTGAACCTTTACTTTCAGCATTACATTTAAATGATACTTTCCGCCGTAGTGATATTGCAGATGTAGAAAATGCAATTAAAGCAAAACTTGGGGAACGAGGTTACGGTAACACAACAGTAAATTCTGTACCTGATTTTGACGATGCAAATAAAACATTAGCGATAACCTTTGTTGTTGATGCTGGACGACGTTTAACTGTTCGCCAACTTCGCTTTGAAGGAAATACTGTTTCAGCAGATAGTACTTTACGTCAAGAAATGCGCCAACAAGAAGGAACTTGGTATAATTCACAATTAGTTGAGTTAGGAAAAATTCGCTTAGATCGTACAGGTTTCTTCGAAACAGTTGAAAACCGAATTGATCCTATCAATGGTAGCAATGATGAAGTGGATGTCGTATATAAAGTCAAAGAACGTAACACGGGTAGTATCAACTTTGGTATTGGTTACGGTACAGAGAGTGGTATTAGTTATCAAGCAAGTATTAAACAAGATAATTTCTTGGGAACAGGGGCGGCAGTAAGTATAGCTGGTACGAAAAATGATTATGGTACTAGTGTCAATTTGGGTTATACCGAACCCTATTTTACTAAAGATGGTGTAAGTCTTGGTGGAAATGTTTTCTTTGAAAACTACGATAACTCTAAAAGTGATACATCCTCTAACTATAAGCGTACGACTTATGGAAGTAATGTTACTTTAGGTTTCCCTGTAAATGAAAATAACTCCTATTATGTAGGATTAGGCCATACCTATAATAAAATTAGTAACTTTGCTCTAGAATATAACCGTAATTTATATATTCAATCAATGAAGTTTAAAGGTAATGGCATTAAAACAAATGACTTTGATTTTTCTTTTGGTTGGAACTATAACAACCTTAATAGAGGCTATTTCCCAACCAAAGGGGTAAAAGCAAGTCTTGGTGGACGAGTTACTATTCCAGGATCAGACAATAAATATTATAAATTAAGTGCAGATGTACAGGGTTTCTACCCATTAGACAGAGATCACCTCTGGGTTGTATCTGCAAAAGCATCTGCAGGATATGCAAATGGTTTCGGAAACAAGCGTTTACCATTCTATCAAACTTATACAGCGGGTGGCATCGGCTCATTACGTGGTTTTGCTTATGGTAGTATTGGGCCTAATGCAATTTACCAAGATGAAAAGGGTGAATTTAAAAAAGACCACCCAGATGTGATTGGCGGTAATGCAATAGCTACAGCTAGTGCAGAGTTAATTGTGCCAACTCCATTTGTGAGTGATAAAAGCCAAAATACAGTCCGAACTTCCCTATTTGTTGATGCGGCAAGCGTATGGAATACAAAATGGAAATCAGATAAAACTGGATTAGATAGCAATGTATTAGCAAGATTGCCTGATTATGGCAAATCAAGCCGTATTCGCGCCTCTACAGGTGTCGGATTCCAATGGCAATCTCCTATTGGACCATTGGTATTTTCTTATGCTAAACCAATTAAAAAATATGAAAATGATGATGTCGAACAGTTCCAATTTAGTATTGGGGGTTCTTTCTAATAAATTGAACTTTTTTCGTCATCAGAACTCAAAAACAACGTTCTCTGCCTAATTTAATTGGGCAGAGAAAATATTAAACAAACCTCTATTTAATTAAGGATCTTTATCAAATGAAAAACATCGCAAAAGTAACCGCACTTGCTTTAGGTATTGCACTTGCTTCAGGCTATGCTGCAGCTGAAGAGAAAATTGCTTTTATTAATGCAGGTTATATTTTTCAACATCACCCAGATCGCCAAGCGGTAGCAGATAAACTTGATGCTGAATTTAAACCTGTAGCTGAGAAATTAGCAGCGAGTAAAAAAGAAGTTGATGATAAAATTGCAGCTGCTCGTAAAAAAGTAGAAGCAAAAGTTGCGGCTTTAGAAAAAGATGCACCTCGCTTACGTCAAGCTGATATTCAAAAACGCCAAGAGGAAATTAATAAATTAGGCGCGACTGAAGATGCTGGATTACAAAAATTAATGCAAGAACAAGATAAAAAAGTTCAAGAATTCCAAGCTCAAAATGAAAAACGTCAAGCTGAAGAACGTGGTAAATTATTAGATAGCATTCAAACTGCGACAAATAATTTAGCAAAAGCAAAAGGTTATACTTATGTGCTTGATGCAAATTCAGTTGTATTTGCGGTAGAGGGTAAAGACATTACTGAAGAAGTATTAAAATCTATCCCTGCTTCTGAAAAAGCACAAGAGAAAAAATAATAGGTTCTCATAATGCAAAAATCCTATTCTTTACAAGAATTGGCAACTCAAATCGGCGCTACCGTTCGCGGTAACGCCGATGTTGTTGTTGAGAATATCGCGCCACTCGATAAAGCCCAATCAAATCAACTTACTTTTATTTCTAACGCAAAATTCCGTGCATTATTGAAAGATTCTAAAGCAGGGATTTTGGTTGTATCTCAAGAGGATATTGAACACTGTTCTCCAGAAAGCAATTTACTTATTGTTAAAGATCCTTATGTAGCTTACGCAATTTTAGCTCAATATATGGATAGCACGCCAAAAGCAGCACAAGGAATTGCACAAAGTGCGGTCATTTTTGATGGCGTTTTATTAGGCGAAAATGTATCTATTGGTGCGAACGCAGTGATTGAAGAAGGTGTAGTTCTAGGCGATAACGTAATCATCGGGGCAAATTGTTTTGTTGGTAAAAATACCAAAATTGGTTCAGGCACCCAGCTCTGGGCTAATGTCACTGTTTACCATAACGTTGAGATTGGCGTAAATTGCTTAATCCAATCAGGAACAGTTATCGGTAGTGATGGTTTTGGTTATGCAAATGATCGTGGTCGTTGGATTAAAATCCCACAAGTAGGGCAAGTAATAATTGGTAATAACGTTGAGATTGGTGCGAATACTTGTATTGATAGAGGCGCATTAGATGCCACGATTATTGAAGATAACGTGATTATCGATAACCTTTGTCAAATTGCGCATAATGTTCATATCGGCACTGGTACAGCGGTTGCGGGTGGCGTTATTATGGCAGGTAGCTTAACTGTTGGTCGCTATTGCTTAATTGGTGGTGCAAGTGTGATTAATGGTCATATGGAAATTTGTGATAAAGTAACCATTACTGGAATGGGGATGGTAATGCGTCCAATCACAGAACCTGGCGTATATTCCTCTGGTATCCCATTACAAACGAATAAAGAGTGGCGTAAAACGGCAGCTCTAACATTAGGCATTGATGGCATACACAAACGCCTAAAAGCATTAGAAAAGAAAATTTCTTAATTGATACCCCATCATTTAATCTGCATTTTAAAAGTTTAATAACTGATTAAGATGCAGATTTTATGTGTATAAAATTTACTTAACAAAAATAAGCTGAAATTCTTTTAAAAATAAATAAGCCCAACTTTAAGTTGGGCTTATAAGCATATATTCCTTATCTTTAAAGAATTATGCATTACCGCCAGTGATTTTCGCTACTTCAGCAGCAAAATCTTCTTCTTTTTTCTCGATACCTTCGCCTACTTCTAAACGAATGAAGTTAGAAACAGAAGTATTTACCGATTTTAAGAAATCCCCTACAGATACAGAAGGATCCATTACAAATGCTTGACCTGTTAATGAAACTTCACCAGTGAATTTCTTCATACGACCTTCAACCATTTTCTCTGCGATTTCTTTTGGTTTACCAGAGTTGATTGCGATGTCGATTTGGATTTGGCGTTCGTGTTCAACCACTTCAGCAGATACATCTTCTGGATTTACGAATTCTGGTTTAGACGCTGCAACGTGCATTGCCACTTTTTTAAGTTCATCTGCAGAACCTTCGCCCGCAACTAATACGCCAATTTTCGCGCCGTGTAAGTATTGAGCAATTACTTGACCATCTAAGTAAGCAACACGACGGATGTTCATATTCTCACCGATTTTAGCCACTAATGCCGCACGTTTTTCTTCAAATTGCGCTTGTAATGCTTCGATAGTCGTACCTTTGTTTGCTGCTGCGAAATCAGTTACTTCATTTGCTAAACCTAAGAAACCTGCATCTTTTGCTACGAAGTCAGTTTCACAGTTCATTTCAACTAATACACCGAAACCATTTTCTACACGAGCAAGGATAACACCTTCAGCGGCAACACGGCCTGCTTTTTTAGCTGCTTTAGCTTGACCAGATTTACGCATATTGTCGATTGCTAACTCAATATCACCGTTTGCTTCAACTAATGCTTTTTTACATTCCATCATACCTGCGCCAGTACGGTCACGAAGTTCTTTTACTAATGATGCTGTGATTTCAGCCATTTTTAAAATCCTCTGTCGAAAATGCGGTTTATTTTGACCGCACTTTTAGATAAAAATATAGGGGCTAAATTTTAGCCCCTATGCCAATTAATCGTTTGATTATTAAGGGCCTCGCCTTATTGCAAAACTTAAATTATTCTGCGTCAGCTGCTAATTCTTCAGCAACTTGAGCTTCGTTACCACGACCTTCTTTAACCGCTGCTGCAGCTGCAGAAACGTAAAGTTGGATAGCACGAGTCGCATCATCGTTACCTGGGATAACGAAATCTACGCCAGCTGGCGTTGAGTTAGTATCAACGATAGCAAATACAGGAATACCTAGGTTGTTTGCTTCTTTAACTGCGATATGTTCGTGGTCCGCACCGATAACGAATAACGCATCTGGTAAGCCGCCCATATCTTTGATACCGCCAAGGCTTAATTCAAGTTTTTCCATCTCACGGCTACGCATTAACGCTTCTTTTTTGGTTAATTTTTCAAAAGTACCGTCTTGAGATTGAGTTTCTAAATCTTTTAAACGTTTAATTGATTGACGAACGGTTTTCCAGTTAGTCAACATACCACCTAACCAACGGTGGTTTACGTAATATTGCTGACAATCTAATGCTGCTGCTTGAACCGCTTCAGACGCTGCACGTTTTGTACCAACGAATAATACTTTACCGTTGTTGCTAGCAATGCGAGTTAATTCCGCTAAAGCTTCGTTGAATAAAGGTAAAGTTTTTTCAAGATTGATGATGTGAACACCGTTACGAGCACCAAAAATGAAAGGTTTCATTTGTGGGTTCCAGTAACGAGTTTGGTGTCCGAAGTGTACGCCTGCGTTGATCATGTCGCGCATTGAAACTTGTGCCATAATATTTTCCTTTTGTTGGGGTTGAGCCTCCACATATCAGCTAATCGACCGTTTGGCACCCCGATTAAGCCTTGTTGATATGTGTGTGTTGTTAGTAATTAAAAAGCTGCTTTTGAAAGGCAAAAACAGCGGGGCGATTTATACCATAAAGTGCGGTTAAAAACCAGTTTATTTTGTTTATTTCTCTACTTTTCTTGCTTTGATAAATAACAACGGTGGGCGGTGTGATAAATCTTTAAATTCATTATGCCATTGCGGTTGATCGGCAAGCATAGGTTCTTCCATTTGCTCGATTTGAAACCCTGCATGAATTAAATTATTGATAATTGTCGCTGTTGTTCGATGATAGGTTTGAAAAGGTTGTTTGAACCAATTTCTATTACGTTCGCCCTCTTCTCGATAATGATTTAAACGATAAGCAACTTGCTGTTTTTTGTCATTTTTTTCCCAACGTTCCCCTTCTTTGTGGCAAGTTGTAATCGGATGCTCTTGGGAAAAAACTAATGTGCCATTCGGCTTAAGTTTGTTGGCAATGGAAGCTAATAAAGCAGGAAAATCTTCAATATAATGAAAAGCAAAAGAGCTAGTAATCACATCAAAATGACTTTCTGGTAACTTAGCTAATTTTTCCATTGGTAAGTGATATAAGGAAAAACGTCCTGAAAATTGACCGCACTTTTGTAGATCTTTTTCAGCTTGTTCGAGCATTTTTTCGGAAAGATCGGTTCCAATTACTTTAGCCGCCCCTCGTTCTAAATAAAGTTGTAAATGCCCTCCAGTGCCACAGCCTAAATCGAGTAATTTTTTCCCCTTTAAATCAGGCAACAGTGAGAGCATGGTGGGCTTTTCGATAATTTCATTGAGGCTAATTGGATTTGAACGGAGTTTCTGATAAAGCTCAAAGAAATTATCTTTATCATAAACACTAATTTTATTATTCATTTATTGCCTTAAAATAAAAATTTATGTAATTTAAAATACTCAAAAATAAATATTTAAAAGAGAAGTTAAAATTTAATATTTTTAGATAAAACAAATATCACTAAAGATAAAAAATAATTTTATGAATGATCATTTAATATTTCTTCTTCAATTTTCTCACTTAGAATTTCTTCTGTTTCTTTATTTAATGCTTTTGTATCAAGATGCGGTTTAATAAATGGTCTTGGTGTCCAATATTTTTTTACTATTTCATTCGAAAAACCGTGTAAAACTTCTTCATTTAACCGTTCTTGATCTAATGTTCGTACTTCCTTAATAATTTCTTCCGCTTCAATTTTATCAATACCTAATTTCATCAATGTTGCTCGACTAAGTGTAATTGCTGATTCAAAAGTTTCACGCACAATAAAATCTACATCCTGCTTAATCAAACTAACTGTTGTTTTTCTGTCATAAGTTCGGGTTAAAATCGGTAAATTTGGATAAGCCTCTTTCATTTGACTGACAATATGTTCAATTCTTTGTGTATCGTTAATACCTAATACGACACATTTCGCCTTTTCAATTCCTGCGGCTCGTAAAACATCTAATCGAATGCCATCGCCATAATAAACTTTAAAACCAAACTTTGCAGCAGCACGGATATTTTCGATATTGCGATCAATTACTGAAACGCTAATTCCACGAATTAATAATGTTTGGCAGACAATTTGACTAAAACGTCCAAAACCAATAACTAAAACGTTATCTTCCAAATCCACGATGGTGTCTAGATCATTTTCATCAAGTTGATCAAGATGTTTAGGCTCTGTACGCTGTATAAGTTTGCGAGCAATTTGAGCGATAATAGGCGAAAAAAGCATCGAAATAATCACTGCAGCAGTGAATGTCGCTTGTTCTTCATTACTGATTACTTCCGCGGTCGCTGCGGCTGAAAAAAGCACAAAGGCAAATTCGCCACCGTGTGCCATCAAAGACATTCTCCCTATGGCTTCTCGATGATCAAGACGAGTAATTCGGGCAATAATATAAACAGCACTGGCTTTTCCCAGTATATAAAGAAAAACAATTCCAAGTAGCAAGATCCAATGATTAAACACTAAATGCAAATCTAAGGACATTCCTACGCCCATAAAAAATAATCCAAGTAATAAACCGCGAAATGGTTCTATATCCGCTTCAAGCTGATGGCGAAAAGCTGATTCAGACATCATCACACCAGCAACAAACGCACCCATTGCCATTGAAAGCCCGCCAATTTCCATTGCTAATGCGGCACCTAAAACGACCAATAATGCGCCCGCTGTCATCATTTCACGAATACGTGCCTTAGAAATTAAACGAAATAGTGGGTTCATTAACCATTTTCCAGCCACAATTAGCCCCACAACAGCACTTAATGCTATGCCAATTGATACCCAATTAGTGTGTGGTGTAGCTTCTTTCGAATGGGGAGCAAGAAAAGCGACAGAAGCCAAAAGTGGTACAATAGCAATATCTTCAAAAATTAATGTCGAAATTACGCGTTGTCCTTTTGACGTAGAAGTAAGCCCCCTTTCTTCTAGTGATTGCATTACAATAGCAGTAGAGGAAAGCGTGAAACCCATACCAGCAATAAATGATACTTCTTTTGTTAATCCTAATAAATAAATACCCGAAAAAGTGAGTAAGCAACCACATAATCCAACTTGTAACAAACCTCTGCCGAAAATAGCTTTACGCATTGCCCAAAGGCGTTCTGGATACATTTCAAGCCCGATAATAAAAAGAAACATTACCACACCTAATTCCGCTAAATGTACCACTGCTGTTGGATCTTGCTCTATGCCAAAGACAGATGGGCCGATTAAACAACCTGCGACTAAATAACCTAGCACGCTACCCAACCCGAGTCTTTTAAATAACGGCACAATTGTTACACTAGATGCGAGTAAAATAACGACTTTAATCAGTTCTGGATTGGCAAGTTGAGACATAATGACTCCCATAATGCAAAAAATACAAATATTTTGGCGAGTATATTAAAAAGTTATATGTGATAAATCATACTAAATCTTTTAATATAACTTTAAACCACATTTATTTTATATGAAATTGTGAGTTTCATTTAGTAACCGATGAATTAATTTTGCATTCGCAGGTGGAAACTGTCCTGCATCTAGTTCGCGTTGTTCGATCCAAAAACCTTCTTGACCTTCTCGCCCAAAAGGTTCGCCAATCCATTCATCTACCAGATAAAAGAAAAAAGAAATAATTTTTGTTGGATATTCAAATTGGAAGCGTTCATAGAGTTCAGCATTTAATGCAACAATACCAATTTCCTCTTCCAATTCACGTTTTAAAGCCTGTTCTGGGGTTTCTCCCGCATCCACTTTTCCACCGGGAAATTCTAAAGATTGCGCAAAATCTTGTCCTTCTAAACGCTGCGTTAAATAGATCTGACCAAATTCATTACGAATAATCCCCGCAGCAACTTGTATAATTTTTTTATCCATTTTTTCTATCCAATAGCACCTATGAAAAAAGTGCGGTGAAAAATCACCGCACTTTGGCTAATCATTAATGGCGAGCAGCACGACTGCCATGACAATGCTTATATTTTTTACCCGAACCACAAGGACAAGGCTCATTGCGTCCGATGCGACGATCTGAATAATCTTCAGTCTCTGAATTTTGAGTTGTCTGACTATTTTCATCCACAGGTAAATTATTTTGATTGATACGTGCCGCCATTTCTTGACGAGCACGTTCAGCTTCTTCCATTTCTTCTTGAGTACGCACACGTATACGGGTTAAAGTCGTGATAACGTGGTGTTTTAAGGAATCTAGCATTTCCGTAAACATACGGAAAGATTCTTTTTTATATTCTTGTTTTGGATCTTTTTGTGCATAGCCACGTAAATGAATACCTTGGCGTAAATAATCCATCGAAGCTAAGTGTTCTTTCCAAAGTTCATCTAAGGTTTGCAACATAACACCTTTTTCAAAATGGCGCATAGCGTCTTCGCCAGCCAAAACCTCTTTTTCTTTGTATTCCTTTTCTGAAATTTCCACAATGCGTTCGCGTAAACTTTCTTCGTGAAGATTATTATCTTCTTCTAACCAATTAGAAATCGGTAATTCCATACCAAACTCTTGAAATAAACGTTCTTCAAGCCCTTTAATATCCCATTGTTCTTCCAAAGATTGCGGTGGAATATATTGATCAATCACACCATTAAACACATCGTGGCGAATGGCATTGATGGTTTCAGAAATATCATCATTATCAAGCAAATAATTGCGTTGCTCATAAATTGCATGACGTTGGTCATTTGCCACGTCATCATATTCAAGTAGGTTTTTACGGCCATCAAAATGGAACGCCTCAACTTTTGCTTGAGCAGATGCAATCACTTTCGCCAACATTTTCGACTCCATCGCCTCGCCTGCTACTGTAAACGCTTTACGCATTAAATTGAGCTTACCCTCATTCAAATAAATGCGCATTAAACCATCTTCTAAAGAAAGATAGAAACGAGAAGAACCGGGGTCACCTTGACGACCTGAACGACCACGTAACTGGTTATCAATACGGCGAGATTCGTGACGCTCTGTACCGATAATATGCAACCCACCTGCTTTCATTACAATTTCGTGGTTTTTCTCCCACTCAGCTTTAAGTGCTTCAATTTGTTCTTGAGTTGGATTTTCTAATTTAGCAGCCTGCGCTTTCCAGTTACCACCAAGAATAATATCCGTACCTCGCCCAGCCATATTCGTTGCGATAGTCACTGCGCTAGGAAATCCTGCTTCAGCCACGATTTCCGCTTCTTGTTGGTGGAATTTCGCATTCAACACATTATGTTTTATACCTGCTTTATCTAACGCTTTAGATAATTCTTCTGATTTTTCGACTGAAATCGTCCCCACTAATACTGGTTGCTGGCGTTCTACACAATCTTTAATGTCTTCAATAATCGCATTAAATTTATATTGTTCATTTTCAAACATCACATCAGTGCGATCATCACGAATCATTGGACGATTTGTTGGAATTACAACGGTTTCCAAGCCATAAATTTGTTGGAACTCAAATGCTTCGGTATCCGCAGTCCCCGTCATGCCCGCAAGACGCTCATATAAACGGAAGTAGTTTTGGTAAGAAATTGACGCAACAGTTTGGTTTTCGCTCTTAATATCCACCCCTTCTTTTGCCTCAATAGCTTGGTGCAAACCATCAGACCAACGACGCCCCGCCATTGTACGACCAGTGTGTTCATCAACAATCACAATTTCGCCGTCTTTCACAATGTAATCGACATCTTTTTCAAACAATGTATGCGCACGCAATGCCGCCATAACGTGATGAAGTAACACAATTCGACTAGGAGAATATAAAGAATCCCCTTCAGGCATTAAACCTTGTGCAATCAACCAATCTTCCACTTTTTCTTGACCACGTTCGGTTAAATGCGCTTGTTTAGATTTAAGATCTAAAGTAAAGTCCCCTTCGCCTTGATATTCTTCAGTATCTTCTTTTTCTTGTTTAATTAAACTTGGGATCAGTTTATTTACCGCAACATAAAGCTCTGAACTGTTTTCTGCCTGACCTGAAATAATCAATGGTGTACGAGCTTCATCGATTAAGATAGAATCCACTTCATCCACCAGCGCATAACCTAATGTGCGTTGAAAACGTTCTTCTTTTGAGTGGGCTAAGTTGTCACGTAAATAATCAAAACCAAGTTCACTATTGGTTGCATAAGTAATATCTGCCGCATAAGCTGCACGTTTTTCTTCAGGCGGTAAACCGGGAATATTCACGCCTACACTCATGCCTAAAAATTCAAATAACGGACGATTCGTTTCTGCATCTCGGCGAGCAAGATAGTCATTCACGGTTACCACGTGGACGCCTTTACCTTCAAGTGCGATTAAATAACAAGGCAAAGTTGCCGTTAATGTTTTCCCCTCTCCTGTACGCATTTCTGCGATACAGCGGTTAGTCAATACCATCCCACCAATAAGCTGAACATCAAAATGGCGCATACCAAGCACGCGCTTACTTGCTTCACGTACCGTTGCGAATGCTTCTGGTAAAATTTGTTGCAAAGTTTCGCCCGCACTTAAACGATCACGAAACTCTTGTGTTTTTGCTTTTAATTCATCATCACTTAATGCCTCAAAAGCAGGCTCCATTTTATTAATTTTTACGACTTGTTTTTTTAATTTACGTAGAATGCGTTCATTACGACTACCAAAAATTCTTGTTAAAATGCTCATAATTTCTCTTTTTAAATATATAAGTTAAATAGTTAAATGCTTATGAAATACTTTATTTCATGCACAATAATTTTTTAAAATATCGCTATTTCAATAGCAATATTCTTCACAAAAAACAGAAAAATTAAATAAGCAAGGGGCCAGCTCGAATTGGCGCACTAAGATTCAACACATCCGCTAAAAAGTGCGGTTGAATTTTAAGTTGTTTTTCAGTTTGGTGGGAAATTAAAGGTTGAGGAATGGCTTGTCGTTGCACTTCACGTGCAACTTTTACCGTTTCTAACGCCTGTTGAATGGAAACACTCGAGGAATAATTTTCCGCATTATTTTGATTTTCAAAACTTTGTGCGTTAGGCAAAGCAAAAATCGCGATAATACTTAAAAGTAATCGCGACCAAAAATTTGGTTTGACAGTGCCTGAAATCATCGTCTCGTTGTTTATTATGAAAATTGCGTGTATTGTAGCGGAAATCTAAACTAATGTCATTTACTGGGGGCAGTCTTTATGGAAAACAAGGCTGATCGTTATCAAAAAGCAGTCAATATTATGGATGTGCTTGAGCAATCGCCCTTTGCCAAAATAATGAAAAAAGGTCTTGCTATCAATGAACTCAATCAAAAATTTAACCGCATTTTTCCACAGGAATTTCACGGCAAATTTCGTATTGGTAACATAACAGATCATTTAATTTTTATTGAAGTGTCTAATGCTATTTTTCGGCAGGGGATTCTATTTAAACAAATTGAATTATTAACACTAATTCAAGAAGAGTTTCCGCAAGTAACAGGATTTGAGATAGCGATCAATCCTGGATTTTAAGTTTCAAATATAAGAAAAAATAAAGAATTACTTATCACTCAAACTTTTTAATAATGCTTTCTCTATTTTTTTCTCCTCACGTCTTTTCTGAAAAAATGCGCTTAATTTCTGACTACAGTCTTCTGCCAATACACCAGATGTAATCTCCAAGGTATGATTCATCTTGTAATCATCAAAAAAATGAAAACGTGATCCAATCGCGCCAGTTTTATAATCAGATGCACCGAACACAAGACGTTTAATACGGCTATGCAAAATCGCCCCAGCACACATTGTGCAAGGCTCTAATGTTACATAAAGCGTGGTATTCAGTAGGCGATAATTTTGAATATTTTTTGCGCCATTACGCAAAGCGATAATTTCAGCATGTGCAGTAGGATCACTTTGAACAATGGAGAGATTCCAACCTTCTCCAATAATATTTCCAGCGTCATCCACCAGCACCGCCCCCACAGGAATCTCACCTAACGCTTCCGCTTTATCGGCAAGCTCAAGGGCGTAGCGCATCATTTTCTCGTCAAATTCTGACCGCACTTTTGCAGCATCCATTAGACGGAAAAAGGATATTTAATCGGCTCATGAGATTGATATCCAACGACTTTAAAATCATCCATCGTGACCCAAGTTTCCAAATCTTCAAGGGTTTTTATATCTGGATTGATTTCTAATTTTGGCAATGGGAAAGGCTCGCGTTTAAGTTGTACGTCACGCATTAACTCAAGCTGATCTTCATAAATATGCGCATTCACAATTTTATGATATGCCTTGCCGGCTTTTTTGCCCGTGATCTGTGCCATCAAAGCTAAGAAAGTAAACACTTGGATTTGATTGAAATTCAATCCAAGCGGAACATCACAGGAACGCTGATAGCTAGTAAGATGTAAAGTATCGCCCACAAGAGAAAAAGTATGCGTATGCATACAAGGACGAAGACAACCAAGATCAAATTCCCCAGGGTTAAAAAAAGTTAAAATTTCTCCTCTATCATCAATACCTTTCGTTAAGTTATTAACAATTTTACGTAGCTGATCGATGGTTTCTCCATTAGGCTTACGCCATGCTCTGCCTTGCACACCATATACGCGCCCCATATCATCAACACCTCTACGATGCGGATTTGCAAGCCAAGCTGCATTTTCATTCGCATTAGCATCCCAAGTTTTCGTGCCAAGTGCGCGGAAATCAGCGGCATTGTCATATCCACGAATATAACCTAGAAATTCAGCAATGGCCGCTTTCCAATAACTTTTACGGGTAGTAATCAGCGGAAATTGATTATTCGCCACATCATATTCTAAATCTGCATTAATGACCGAGAGGCAATGCTTACCTGTACGTTCATTAGCAACCCATTCACCTTCATTAACAATGCGACGACAAAGATCAAGATATTGCTTCATAAAAAATCTCCTATTTTATGACCGCACTTTTGCGTGAATACGCCCAAGCCATAATTAAAGCGCCACCAATAATCATTGGTAAGCAAAGTGCTTGCCCTCGTGTAATAATCCCAAAGAAATTTTCAACTTCAGGTTCTCGCACATATTCCACAATAAAACGGAAGACACCATAACCAATTAAGAATAAACCTGCAACAGAAGCCATTGGATGTGGCTTTTTAATAAAAATATTCAGAATCGCAAACAACACCAGACCTTCTAAAAAGGCTTCATAAAGTTGTGATGGATGACGAGGCAGTAAAAGAGGATCATTCGGGAAAATCATTGCCCAAGGCACATTCGTTTCGCGTCCCCATAGTTCAAGATTAATGAAATTACCAATTCTGCCTAAACCTAAACCAAACGGAATCAAAGGCGCAACAAAATCAGCCGTTTGCCAAAAATTACGTTTTTGTGAATAGGATGTCCAAATCATAGCAACAATTACACCAATTAAGCCACCGTGGAACGACATTCCACCTTCCCAAACGCGGAATAAATAAAGTGGTTCTTGTAAGAAATGATCGAGATTATAGAAAAATACATCGCCAACACGTCCGCCAATAAACACCCCCATAAAACCATTGAAAAGTAAGGTATCAACTTGATCTACTGTCCAACCGCTATTTGGGCGATTAGCACGGCGAACCGCAAGCCAACGTGCAAAAATAAAACCCAAAAGGTACATCAAACCATACCAACGTAAGCCGATATTGCTATCGCCGAGCGTAAAAATACTCGGATCAAAGTGGGGAAGAAGTAAATAATTTGAATTCATAATTTTCCTTATTTCAGAAACATATTGATCGCAACCACAATTAAGAAAAGGGCGAAACCTTTTTTTAAGGTTGAAACAGGCAATTTAGCGGTTGCACTTGCGCCTAATTTGGAAGTAAAAAATGAAGTGGCAGTAATGCCTAACACTGCGGGAAGATAAATATAACCGAGCGAATATTCAGGCATTAATGGATTTCCCCAACCACTCACTATAAAACTAAACATCCCTGATATGCCCAATAACATCCCACAAAATGCGGAAGAACCGATAGCTTGTTTGATATTAATGCCACGAGCAGTTAAAAACGGTACAATAAATCCACCACCGCCAATTCCCGCAGCACTAGATGCCATACCAATCAAAATACCGCCAATTACGGAAGAAAGAGGGGTAAGTGGTTTTGTTGTGACTTGATCTTTTTTAATCGAAAGTACCATTTTTGTGGCTAAATATACCACTAAGCAAGCAAAAATTTTGGCAGAAATTTCACGATCAAGTCTTCCAATAAATAAACCACAAATAAAGACAGAAAGCATAATAACCGGAGCTAAAATGCGAACAGCCTGCCAGACTACGTTACCTAATTTATGATGGCGTTGTGCCGATCCAATGCCAGTAATCACAATGGTAGCAAATGATGTGCCAAGTGCGGTAGACATCAACAAAGATTCTGGTACATCCACAATGGGCAGTAAATACACTAAGGTTGGCACAATCACTAACCCTCCGCCAATACCAAATAATCCAGCAAGAAAACCCGCTAATGCACCAACAAGCAAACAAAGAAGAATAAAAGTGAGCATTATTGACCTTTTGATTTGTAAAAATAGCGTTTTGTGTATTTTGTCTGAGAATATTTTTTATTTGCCGAATAATGCTGTGAATTTGCTTCACGAGATGCGGAAAATATTGGTGGATTATCCGTAAATAATACCGAAGCAAACTCTTTCATTACCTTTCGATAAACATCTCGCTTAAAAGACACAACTTGACGAACAGGATACCAAAAGCTTACCCAACGCCACCCGTCAAATTCTGGCGATTTAGTTGTTTGCATATTGATGTTTTTTTCATCGCTAACAAGCTGTAGCAAAAACCAGCGTTGTTTCTGCCCAATACACATCGGTTTGCTGTCATAACGCAATAAACGCTTTGGCAATTTATAGCGTAACCAATGTTTAGAAACATATAACAGACGCACATCTTTAGGTTGTAAACCAACTTCCTCGTGTAGTTCGCGATACATCGCTTGCTCGGCACTTTCATTATCATTAATGCCACCTTGCGGAAACTGCCACGAATTTTGCCCACAACGCTTCGCCCAAAGCACTTGCCCTTTGCGATTACAAATCACAATACCCACATTTGGACGGTAGCCATCAAAATCGATCACTATCGTTTTACCTTACATTTTTCCTATAAAAATAGCTCAAGATTGTTTCATAAATCAGTGCTTTTATCAACCAAAGGGCATTATGACAAAATAATCATATCATCACGATGCATTGCTACTGCACCGTATTCATAGCCTAAAACATTTTCAATGTCTGCTGATTTTCTGCCCTTAATTAATTGTAGGGCATCGCTATTATAGCGTGGCATACCTAGTGCAATGTCTTTACCAGATTGAGTGCGTATTTTGACTACTTCACCACGCGAAAAAAGTCCTTCCACGTTAATAATACCAGCGGGTAATAAAGATTTATTTTGTTCAAGAATGGCATTTTTCGCTCCATCATCAATAGTGATAATGCCTGCCGATGGCGCGGCGAAAAGCCATTGTTTGCGGCTTTCTAATCGATCAGATTGGTGTGCAATAAATTTTGTACCAATATTTTGTTCATAAGCAAGATCAGCGATTACATTTGGGCGATTACCTGGTGCAATAATGGTTTCAATTCCAGAGCGAGTGGCAACATCGGCTGCAATGATTTTAGTCATCATTCCTCCAGTGCCAAGATTAGTCCCACTGCCACCAGCGATTGAGCGAATGTGATCCGTGATTTGTTCTACAACTGGAATTAATTTCGCTCCAGGATTTTTACGCGGATCACTATCAAATAAACCTTGTTGATCAGTTAATAAATAAAGTTGTTCCGCTTGAACAAGAATAGCGACTAATGCAGATAAATTGTCATTATCGCCAACTTTAATTTCTGCGGTTGCCACCGCATCATTTTCATTAATTACAGGAATTATGTGATTGTCTAAAAGTGCGTGTAAAGTATCTCGTGCATTTAAAAAACGTTCGCGATCTTCAATATCGGCACGTGTTAATAAAAGTTGTCCGATATGAATATCATAAATAGCAAATAATTTTTCCCAAGCCTGAATTAATTGGCTCTGACCAACCGCTGCAAGCAGTTGCTTTGAGGCAATAGTGGGTGGTAATTGAGGATGATTTAAATAATGGCGACCCGCAGCAATGGCACCAGAAGTCACGATCACTATACGAAATCCATCATTATGCAGTTGTGCAATTTGACGAACGATTTCCATCATATGTGGCGAATTCAGTTTTGGCGAACCCTGAGTTAGCGTGCTTGTACCGAATTTCACAACAATTGTTTTTTTGTTCATAGTCCTTTCCCAAGTTCTTAAAATTGGTATTAACGTTATCACTAAATCAATGACAAATCACTTAATATCAGGTATAATAACAGCAAATTTTAGGGGGATTTATGACATTTAGTTTAATTGTAGCGACGACATTAAATAGCGTGATTGGTAAAGATAACCAAATGCCTTGGCACTTGCCTGCTGATTTAGCATGGTTTCGTCAGAACACGACTGGCAAACCTGTCATCATGGGACGTAAAACGTTTGAAAGTATTGGTCGCCCGCTACCTAAACGCACTAATATCGTACTTTCTCGTCAGCCCTTTGAACGAGAAGGCGTGGTATGGAAAGATAGCCTTGAAAGTGCGGTCGATTTTGTCAGAGATTTTGATGAAATTATGCTGCTTGGTGGGGGAGAGTTATTCAAACAATATTTGCCACAAGCGGACAAGTTATACCTTACTCAAATTCAAACAGAACTAGATGGCGATACTTTTTTCCCTCAATTAAATTGGGAGGAGTGGGAAATTGAATTTGATGAATATCGTAAGGCGGATGAACAAAATCGCTATGATTGTCGATCTTTGATTCTTACACGAAAATAAATCAAATTAATGAGACTATATCTTTAGAATATTCATTAATCTAGAAAATAAAGAGATGATGATTTCCCCTTGAGTTCCCCTTTTTAAAGTTTCATAATGACCTTTCATTTTATTTTTGATAGTTTTAAATATCCCATTTTTAAACATTATCCCAAATTAGGGAAGGCATTATGACGCAAACTGCAACTGAAAACCCATCAACTAAATCTGTATCAAATAAAACTGACCGTAAAAAAGGCTTAAGCATTTTTATTCTTGTCCTGCTTATTATTGGTATTGCTTGTGCTTTGTATTGGTTTTTCTTCTTGAAGGATTTTGAAGAAACAGAAGATGCTTATGTGGGTGGAAATCAAGTAATGGTATCATCACAAGTTGCAGGTAATGTAGCGAAGATTAATGCAGACAATATGGATAAAGTCCATGCAGGTGATATTCTAGTTGAATTGGATGATACCAATGCGAAACTTAGTTTTGAACAGGCCAAAAGCAATCTCGCCAATGCTGTACGTCAGGTAGAACAACTGGGTTTCACTGTGCAGCAATTGCAATCAGCTGTGCACGCCAATGAAATTTCTTTAGCTCAAGCTCAAGGCAATTTGGCGCGCCGAGTTCAACTTGAAAAAATGGGTGCGATTGATAAAGAATCTTTCCAACACGCAAAAGAAGCTGTCGAGCTTGCCAAAGCAAATTTAAATGCCTCTAAAAATCAATTGGCTGCTAATCAGGCTTTATTGCGTAACGTTCCATTACGTGAACAACCGCAAATACAGAATGCGATAAACTCGCTTAAACAGGCTTGGTTAAATTTGCAACGTACAAAAATTAGAAGTCCAATTGATGGCTATGTGGCGCGTCGTAATGTTCAAGTTGGGCAAGCCGTTTCAGTGGGTGGCGCGTTAATGGCGGTGGTATCTAATGAACAAATGTGGTTAGAAGCTAACTTCAAAGAAACCCAATTAACGAATATGCGCATTGGCCAGCCGGTGAAAATTCATTTTGATTTATACGGTAAAAATAAAGAATTTGATGGCGTGATAAATGGTATTGAAATGGGGACTGGTAATGCATTTTCTCTCTTACCTTCACAAAATGCTACTGGTAACTGGATTAAAGTGGTGCAACGTGTACCTGTGCGAATTAAATTAGATCCACAACAATTTGCCGAAACGCCATTGAGAATTGGTCTTTCTGCAACGGCAAAAGTAAGAATTTCAGATTCATCTGGCGCAATGCTACGAGAAAAATCAGAACCGAAGACTTTATTTTCTACTGATACACTTAAATATGATGAAAGTGCGGTAGAAAATTTGATTGAATCTATCATTCAGCAAAACAGCCATTAAGGCGGCGTTATGGACAATTCCACAAAAAAATTCCCACCTATTCAAGGTGGTGCGCTGATTTTATTAACGCTGGCTTTATCTCTCGCCACCTTTATGCAAGTATTAGATTCTACTATTGCAAATGTGGCGATTCCTACTATTGCGGGCGATTTAGGCGCATCTTTTAGTCAAGGTACGTGGGTAATTACTTCTTTTGGTGTTGCAAATGCGATTTCTATTCCAATAACAGGTTGGTTAGCAAAACGTTTTGGCGAAGTGCGGTTATTTTTAGTCTCAACTTTTTTATTCGCTGTCTCTTCTTGGCTTTGTGGGATTGCAGATAGTCTTGAGGCATTAATTATTTTTCGCGTCATTCAAGGTGCTGTAGCAGGCCCCGTGATCCCTCTTTCGCAAAGTTTATTATTAAATAATTATCCGCCAGAAAAACGCGGAATGGCATTGGCATTTTGGTCAATGACTATTGTGGTTGCACCTATTTTTGGCCCAATTTTAGGCGGATGGATTAGCGATAATATCCATTGGGGATGGATATTCTTTATTAATGTTCCGATTGGTTTGCTAGTTGTGCTAATCAGTTGGAAGATTTTGGGTAGCCGAGAAAGTGAAATTGTTCATCAACCTATTGATAAAGTCGGTTTAGTCTTACTTGTCTTAGGTGTGGGATCTTTGCAATTAATGCTTGATCAGGGTCGTGAGCAAGATTGGTTTAATTCTAATGAAATCATTATATTAGCTGTTGTTGCTGTTGTTTGTCTGATTGCTTTGGTTATTTGGGAATTGACAGATGATAATCCTGTAGTAGATATTTCGCTTTTCCATTCTCGTAATTTTAGCGTAGGGTGTTTATGTACCAGTTTAGCCTTTTTGATTTATTTAGGTTCTGTGGTATTAATTCCGCTCTTGCTACAACAAGTCTTCCATTACACCGCGACGTGGGCTGGGCTTGCGGCTTCCCCAGTTGGATTATTCCCTATTTTACTTTCACCGATTATTGGACGTTTCGGTTATAAGATCGATATGCGAATTTTAGTGACGATAAGTTTTATTGTATATGCAATAACATTTTATTGGAGAGCGGTGACTTTCGAGCCATCAATGACTTTTGCTGATGTTGCTTTACCACAATTAGTGCAAGGTTTAGCGGTAGCCTGTTTCTTTATGCCACTTACCACAATAACGCTGTCTGGCTTACCTGCGCATAGAATGGCTTCAGCCTCTAGCTTATTTAACTTCTTGAGAACTTTAGCGGGTTCTGTAGGGACATCTTTAACCACATTTATGTGGTATAACCGTGAAGCTGTTCACCACACTCAATTAACAGAACACATTAATCCTTATAACCCAATTTCCCAAAGTTTTTACCATCAAATGAATCAATTTGGTTTAAGTGATACGCAAACTTCAGCTTACCTCGCTCAACAAATAACATCGCAAGGATTTATTATTGGCGCAAATGAAATATTTTGGTTATCAGCTATGGGATTCTTAGGATTGCTTATTGTGATTTGGTTTGCAAAACCACCTTTTGGTACTCGGCATTAAAATAAATATATATTACATACCAATCACAACACAATCGGTAACAGTTTTAGCTCTACTTTGCGCCTGTACTGCAAGCTCTCGAGTATCAAAACTTGCTACACGAACACGGTTCCATTCGCCGTTAGTTTGTATTTGAGCATTTAATCCTGTCATCTGTAAACGACCTTGCAAATTTTCAGCTTGCGCTCGATTTTTGAAAGCACCACATTGTAAACCAAATTTCTTGCTATCCCGTACATTATTAACCGTTTTTATTTGTTCTACTTTTTTTGCGCTTTCAATTTTCTGTGAGTCTTGCTTTTTAATTGATTCCGATTTTACGATTTCTGCCTCTGTATTTTTCATATCTTCCGTTTTTTTGGATTGAGTTCTCGTTGCATCTTCTATTCTCTGTTGCTCAGCCAGTTTTCTAGCTTCATCAGCCGCTTTTTTATCTCTTTCTATTTGAATTAAAACTTGACGTTGTTCTTCTGTTAAACGCATATTTTGTTCTACACTCGCTGGATTATTATCTACAGGTACAGTACGCGTTTCTAAGGCTTTAATATAACTCCACACTTCCTCTGGACGATTAGGTAACACACTTTTAGGTTGAGCTTTTTCCTGTTGTGTTATAGCTTGCTGCACGCTTACCTTACTGTTCTGATTTTTCAACAAATAAAGTCCAACAACAAAAACTAGAACAATAAATAAAGCAAGAAAAATCAAGACATTTGTATTCTTTTTCTTATTTTTTTTCTTATTATTTGAGCTACGACGCGCAGCAAAATCTCGATGTGCCACAATAAATTCCTAGATTTGAAGTGATAATTTTAATAATTCAACAAAATTCGCTAAGTTTACTGAAAAATAGTCTTTAAATAAAGACTAACATAAGTGGATTATTTATATAATTAACAGAATAAAAAAATACCGCACTTATACAGGTTATGCTCAAAAAAGTTGGATAAAACAACTATTTATAAGTACAAATTACGTAAGATAACCTAAGTGCGGTTTGTTTTTTCTATGTTTTAATTAGTGGGTTGTTTTATTTTCATCAAAAACCGGTAATGGTTTGTGTTCAGTTGCGATATAGCTATATACCACAGGCAAGACGAACAAGGTGAAAATAGTACCAATGGATAATCCCGCTACAATCACTATCCCAATACTAAAGCGAGATACCGCTCCTGCACCTGTTGCATAGAGTAATGGAATTAAGCCAGCTACCATTGCCGCCGTTGTCATTAGAATTGGACGCAAACGCACTTTTGCCGCGTGAGTGATTGCCTCAATTCGAGTTTTACCATAGTTTAGCTGTTCTTCTTTTGCCACTTCACACATTAAGATACCGTGTTTAGTGATTAATCCCACGAGAGTAATCAACCCAACTTGAGAGTAGATATTTAATGTTGTTCCTGCGATGCTAAAGAAGGATAAAATATTTAAGCTCACCAATGCACCACTTACGGCTAATGGTACGGAAATCATAATTACCATTGGGTCACGTATAGATTCAAACTGAATGGCAAGCACCAAGAAAATAATTACAACAGCAAGAATGAAAGTCGTCGTAAGTGCATTACCCTCTTGTACTAATTGACGAGCTTCGGATTTGAAATCATAAGTGTATCCTTGTGGCAAATTATCATTTGCCTGTTGTTGAAGCCAAGCAATGGCATCACCACTTGATATACCCGGCATTGGTACAGCACTGATTTCAGCCGAATTTAATTGGCTGAAACGCGGTAATGATGTTGGCTGAGTTTCTAATTTCATACTAATAACACTACTTAATGGCACTGATTGACCATTAGATGCAGTTAAATAATAATTTTGGAAACTTTCTGGCGATAAGCGATCATCTCGTTTTACCTGCGAAATGACTTTATAAGCGCGTCCATCCACATCCACACGCGTAACTGTCGCACCAGATAAGAAACTCCCTAAAGTATTACTGATTTGTTGCATCGTGATGCCGTAAGTACCAGCTTTCTCTTTATCTACTGAAATTGTCATTTGCGCCGTGTCATAGGTCAAATCTAAATTTGTATAAATAAATTTGCCAGAGGCTTTCATCGCACTGAGGAATTTCTCTGCGGTGTTTGCCAAAGATTTATAATCTTGCGCAGTTTTCAATACAATAGAGACTGGAGCGCCTTGTTCCCCTGTATCAATTTCAGGAATGTTAAATGCTGATACTGACACTTCTGGAATTGATTTTGCTTTTTCATTAATTTCATTCATTATTGCGGATTGTTTACGTGAACGTTCTTTCCAATCTTTCAATGTGATGATATTTAACGAGCTATTAGAAGTTGGCGCACCAGCAATGCTCATCCCAAAAGAAACTTCAGGTGTTTCCATTACATTTTTCATATATGGTTGCATTGCATTTTGAATGTAATCCACATTCACACTAGATGGCGCATTACCAATCGCAATAAATGCGCCTTTATCTTCATTTGGTGTTAATTCACTCGAAAGCGCATTAAACAAAAATGGGAGCGTTGAGAAAATTACCACAGCAAAAGCCAGCATTGATTTACGATTGAGCATAACAAGATCAAGCATATATTCGTAAATACGATTAACTTTTCCTAATGTATGTTCAACCTTTTGTTCTAACCAAGTTGGTTGGGCGTTTGATTTAAGCAACTTGCTACTCATCATCGGAGAAAGAGTTAATGCCACAATGCCTGAAATAAATACCGCACCAGCTAGAGTTAAAGCAAACTCTTTAAACAATGTGCCAGTAATCCCCCCCATTAAAGCCATTGGCGAATAAACTGCGATCAATGCAATAGTCATAGAAATAACGGGTACTGCAATTTCACGCGTACCAATAATCGCCGCTCGGAATGGCGTTTCCCCCTCTTTAATATGACGATCAACATTTTCCAGCACTACAATAGCATCATCCACAACTAAACCTATGGCAAGAATTAAAGCGAGCAAGGTCATTAAATTAATAGAAAAGTTGAAACTTTGTAGCAGCATTAACACGCCAATAAGAGAAATTGGAATAGCTAATATTGGAATTAAAATGGCGCGGAACGAACCGATAAACATTAAAATTACCACTAAAACGATTAAAGTGGCTTCTCCAATAGTTTTTATTACCTCGTGAATGGAACTATTAATAGCAATAGTGCGGTCATAAAGAATATCGCTTTCCATACTGTCTGGCAGTTGTGTTTTTATACTTTCATATAAAGGGCGAATTTTTTCTGCGACAGTCAAAGGATTTGCTGTGGAGGTTGGATTGATGGCTAACACGACGGATTCTGCGCCATTTGCCGTAGCACGCGAATTATCACTTTCTTTATTTAATTCAACGGTTGCAATATCACGCAAACGCACTAAATCATCGCCATTTGATGAAATAATTAAGTTGCTGAGTTGTTCCACAGATGTCGTTGTGGTCTCAACTTTGTTACGATAACTCACATAATAGCCATTATCGTTCCCCGCAGCCGTTTGTACGTTATTAGCAGAAAGCGCAGACATTACTGCTGGAGCAGAAAGATTTTGAGCTGCCATTTTTTGTGGATCAAGCCAAATACGTAATGCATATTCAGCGGCACCAAATACCTGTACTTCAGCAACACCCTCAATGGTAAAAAACTGTGGTTTGACTACACGATTGATATAATCGGTCACCTGACTAGAATCCAGTTTTTTAGATCGGAAACTGATATACATAATACCGCTCCCACCTGAAGAAGAGGATACACTAGGATCTTCAATACCATTTGGTAACGCCGACTTTACTGCATTCACTTTGGCTAACACATCTGCCAACGCACCTGCAGGATCGGTATTTAATTTCATTTTTATTGTAATGGTCGAACTACTAGGCGCACTAGTCGAAGACATATAGTCAATATTATCGGCTTGTGCAATAGATTCTTCCAATTTTGAGGTAACAAATGCTTGGATTAAATTCGCATCTGCCCCTGGATATGCGGTACTCACTGTAATGACTGTGGTCGTCATTTTAGGGTATTCACGCACAGCCAATTTCGAGATTGCTTGCAACCCTAAAATAATCATTAACAAACTAATTGAAACTGCTAAAACAGGGCGACGAATAAATATATCGGTAAATTTCATTCGGATTTCCTCATACATTAAAGTGGTGTTTTATGTGCAGGCTCTACTGCACCCACAATGTCTTTTTTAATCCATTCCACAAGACTTCCATTACCAATACCTTGCTGACCGCCTGTAATAATTTTATCTCCTGCTTTAACTTCATTTCCTTGTAATTGAGCATAAACACCTTGACGATCTTTAGTAAATACGGTGATTTGTTTCGCACGATAGAGACGATCCAATTTTTCATTACCTGACATTTTTCCTTTATCTTCATCAGATAATGGTGTGAGTAAATAAGCAATTTCACCATACATATTGTAGCTGATAGCGACTTGTGGCACGACAATTTGATTTGTTTCCGTTGAAAGCGCAATACGCAAACGAGAGAACATACCTGAAAGCAGTTTACGTCCATCTTCTGGATCAAATGTTGCTTGAATATCCACAAGCCCAGTAGCTGCATTTACGGCAGGTTCAATCGCCGTAATACGTGCAGAAAATGTTTCTCCAGAACGAGCATCAACGGTAGCCGTAACACGCTGACCAATATGCAACTTATCTAAATCATTTTGTGAAAGAGCAAAATCTACTTTCATTGAGCTAGTATCTTCTACACGCACAATTTCTGTTCCAACATTCACATATTGTCCAATATTGATTTTCACAATACCCGCTTTACCATCAAATGGTGCCACAATTTTACGACGTTCAATTGCTGCTTTTAGAGATTCAATATTAGCTACTTGAGCGTCATAAGCCGCTTTTGCGTTATCCATTTCTTGACGTGATACAGCATTGCTATTTAATAAGCTCACATAACGTTGGTAAGTTTGACGAAGTGCTGATAATTGTGCCTGAGCAGCTTGTAGGCTGGCACGTTCAACAAAATTATCAAGTTCCACAAGCACCTCACCTTTTTTCACATTTTGTCCATTTTGAACAAGCACTTGTGAAACCGTACCCGCATTTTGTGCGCTAAGCATAGCACCTTGATGTGGACGTATTAGCCCTGTTGTATTGATAACAGGTGTCCACTCGCGTGGTTGTACTTCAAGTGCGGTCACGGGACTTGAAGGTTCTGGCATACTAGCAATCACTCGACTTGTCATTACACCTTTAAATACATTAAAACCGATGACACCAGCAAAAATTAAGACAAATACAGCTAAAATAACTTTCATCAAGAAAATATGTAAGCGTTTTGGTCTTTGATGTTGAGTTTGACTCATGTTTAAAGCTCCGTTATAAAATAACAACTATTATTTCTGAATCGCACGCCAAGAGCGTTCAATCACAGATTCTAAAATTTCAGGATTAAGATCGAAATCGATAAATTTTGCATCAGAGGCCAAATTTATCGCCGTTTTCAAACTTAATAAAAAGAGAATATCTTCAGGTAATTCGGCTAATAAGCCAGCTTTTTTGGCTTGGTCACAAAATAAATCCCAACGACAATTTTTAACGTTTTTACAAATATCCTTGAAATTCGGCAAAGATTCATATTGCTTTAAATTGGATAGAATAGTGGGATTTTCTTGTAAGAAATACCAAATGTTTTTCCACATTTGTCGATACTGTTCGAAAAAAGGCTTAGATTCATCAAAATCTTTTTCAAGTGTTGCCATAAACATTGAAAACACCCTGTGTGCAAATTGTTCAAGCAACTCATCTTTGTTTTTGAAATAAAGGTAAATCGTTCCCGCCGCTACATTTGCCTCTTTTGCGATTTTATGCATAGAAAGCCGGTCTAAACCTTCTTTTGCCATTAAACGATCGGTAGCAAGAAAAATTTGTTCGGCTAAATCAGTTTTAGCTTGTCGCATAAGATCCTTGAATAAAATAAAGAGCAATAATCGCCCAAAAATGAATGGACGTTCATTTTATTTATTTTTTGTTTTTTGGCAAGTTAAAAATAAAAAAGGACAACGAAAATGGGCTACATTTAAAAGCTAGATTTTGTAATCAACTTTTAAATGTAGCCCATTTTGACCGCACTTTTGATTGGGCGGAATAAAAAGCTAAATTGGTTCTAGTCCTAACACTTTACGACCATTAATACTTGCGATATTGACCATTTCATCTAAGTGTGGGAAACGGCAGCCTGCAGCCAATAGGCTTAATTCTTGCCATAAATCCCCCTCACATAATGGCACCATATAATCGCAAATATTATCTGTGCCTAGGGCAACAGTGATACCTTCGGGGATCATTTCATCTGCTGGCGTGAGTGCATTATGGAATGGCATAAGATCTTCTTTGCGATTACTGTCAATCCATGCCATTGGACAGGCGATCATCATCATTTTAGCTTTACGCATTTTTTCGTAAAGTTTGTAGCGATATTCTTTTGAATGTGAGCCAATGGAAATACCATGGATACCCACAACTCGCCCTTCCATTCCGTGTTCAATGGTTTTGTCGCAAAGTTGCTCAGTTTCTTTTTCACTTGGGTTATTGAATTGGTCTACATGTACATGACACATAATTCCAAGAGATTTGGCCTTATCTAACAAGATATCCATTGCCTCTAGGCCGCGTCCATAATCCAATTCATCACGATATGGTAAGCCGCCAATCATATCTACCATTTCTGCACCAATATCAAACCATTTACGCGCAGTGGGTTCGATTACTCCTTTTAAAGTTTGATTGGCAAATTTCAAAATAATGTCATGTTTATACACTTCGCGGGCTTTGTGTGCGGCAATAATTGCACGATCTTCACAAATTGGGTCTATATCGACAAAGGTACCAAATGCGGTTACACCTTGGGATATCATTAATTCAATAGATTGGCAAAAACGTGCGTAATAATCATCAACACTGGAAGTGCGTTTTACTTCATCCACTAAATCCCATTTTTGTTGCAAATTACTACTATGATAAATCCCAATTTTCTCTGGCGTCATCGTAAAAGCGCGGTCAGCATGTGCATGGGCATTTACCCATCCGCCTTTTTTGATAATTTCATCGCGAATATAGGTTTTAAAACTACGAACGTGGCTTTTCATACAAACTCCGTAAAAAAGAAAGGATAAAAAGACGAGAATGTATATTAATTGAAAGGTGCTGTAAGTACGGCGAGAAGCATTATGATAATGTTATGAAAAACTCACGGATTTTCATTAATAACATTTTTCAGTCTTAAACTGAGGCGTGAGTATAAAGACTTAAGGGCAAAAAATCCATTCTTTTATGCACTTATAGGTTATTTGTCGTAATGCGGGCATTCACATATCTAATTAGATATAATCACTATTCTATAAGAACTTAATAAATGCGTGGGCTAACGCCCACCCTACATAACTTAGACTTATCTACACAACTTCCATAGCGTGGATACAAGCCCACGAGATGAATAAAAGGATATAAAATACTGTCAAAATTAACCGCACTTTTTACCTTTATAGATTATTTTTCAAAGAAGAAATTTTGTAATTGGAAAGCTTCTAAGAAGATTCCAAGTGGCGGTCTGTCTGAAGATTGCTCAATATAATCTTTATCGAGTTTTTTGTAATTACCTTTGCGATCAATATGGTATTGTGTTCCATCAGGTTGAATCACCACATTCCAGTGGAAATTAGAGGCAAGTACCCAGTCATCCTCCTTAAGATCAAAGAGATTGCGTCCTTGACTATAATCCATCAACGGGTTTTCTACACGGAATACTGTCTGCATTAACGCAGAGAAAATATCAGCATGATTACTTAATCCATTTTGTTTGCCTACTGGTAAATCTTTCCAATATACAAGCAATGGCACTTGAATTTCATCACGTCCAAAATAATTTTCTCGTTCTTTTTCATTCATTTCATTGAAAGTTAAACCGTGTTCAGCAGTGATAATCACTAATGTGTTTTCAAGCGGTGTATTTTCTAGCACTTTTGCTAAAAGTAAATCCACGTCCTGTAAAGTGCGGTCATAATCTGCTTGGTTTTTAGCCTCCAAGGCTAAATCCAAATAAGCAAACCAAGGGGAGTCTATTTTTTGTGCTTTAATAAAATCATTGAGATTTTTTACCGCACTTTCATTATTTGGTTTGTTGGTTTTATTCGATGAAAGTTTTATTTCACGAAATAATGCTTGGCGGAAGACGCTATCTTTGAAATTCGTAGCAGAAAATAAACCCAATTGATAATTTTCAGCACGTAATTTTTCGATTAAAACAGATTGGGTATGATTGCTTAAAATGCTATCGGTGTAATTTGCATTTAGCCCGTAAAATAACCCAATTAAGCCTGCATTATTACTATTACCTGTGCTGTAATGATTAGTGAATTCCGTTGAACTTGTTGCAAATTCAGCTAACTTGGGCATTTTGCCTTGAGAAATGGCATCGTAACGCAATCCAGAAACAGTGATCATCAAAATGTTTGGTTTATTGTCAATTGGTGCAAAAGTGAGTGTTTTTTTAGGATAATCAATCTTTAAGGCATCTAAACGCCCCTCTTGTTTTAATGTTTGTGCGTACTGCTCGCCATCAATGAAACCGTGTTTTTCTAAAAAAGAACGAGCTGTCATTGGATAAGAAAGAGGAAAATTAGAGCGTTGCATCGTAATTGGACGATATAAATAAGCATCTGCCCAAGCATAAATTAAGTGCGTAGTAATAAACATGGAAGTTAAGGATACACCGACAGCTTTTAGCCATTTTTGGCGTTCAAGACTACGTAATTTTTCCCAACTCCAACGAGAAAATAACATTTGTGCCAGTAAAATTATTGGCATTGGTGCAAAGAAAATTTGCCAATCGCGTGACATTTCACCATTTTCTGGATTAACCAGCAAATTCCATACCACAGAGGATAAATGCAGATTAAAACGACTGAAAACAGCGGTATCAAATAATAATAAGGTTGTACAAATCGTGGAAAAAATCACGGTTAATCCGCGAAAAGTGCGGTGATTTTTAACAATGAAACTCAGTGGAAAGACCACAAGTAAATACAACGCAAAAACGTTAAAACTGAAATGCCCGAGCAAACTTACAAAGAAATAAAGTTTTCCTGCGAGAGTGTCTGGCCAGTCAATGATAAAGGCATAACGTGCGCCAATAAGAATAGCAACAATAATATTAAAAAAGGCAAACCAATGACCCCACGAAATTTTTCGTGAAACGTCATCGCGGTATTGTTTGCCGCTGAAGGTGCCTTTTTTAATCCATTTCATATTAACGTGTTTTTACTGCATTGATTAAGGAATTAGAAAACGCTTGAGCCAATGCCTCACGTTGAGTTTGCGGCACACTGCTAGTTAATAGATTACTTGCCATATTACCCAATGCGATTAAGGAGAGATCTACCGAGGCTTTATGCTTTTCTAGCACTGCGATTATATCGTTTACAATCGCACTTAATTGAGCATCAGAGTATTTAGAATGTTGAGCCATAATGTCAAAAATAAAACAAAAAATTTGGCTTATGATACCCGATTATTTGGTAGAACCTAAATAATTTCTTTTTTCTTGCTTAAAAAGTGCGGTTATAATTTGCGGCAAATTTTTCAAAGGTGACAAAAATGAGTATTATCGTTAATCAAATTGTTTTGCATCAGTTAGTCAAAAATGTGGATGGCGACAGCATAAAAATGGAAAGCGTATTACGCGATGAGTTGCTGTCAATTACGCCAGAAGTAGAGCAAATGATGTTGCAACTTCATCAAGGCTATCAAAATAAAGCTAAGGCTTTTGGCGTGTTTCAGGAAAAGTCTATCTTTGCACAACATTTAAATCGTTTATTAGAACAAGAAATTGAGTTTTTAGGTTTTAGTCAATATTCAACAAAATTGCTTGCTGATGAGCTAGGTAAATATAACTTTGCGGAAAGTGGCACCTTGATTTTATGCCAATATAATTTCTTAGCGACAGATTATTTGTTTATTGCATTGCTTGATAGCCGCCATAGTATGTTAGTCGATGAGCATTTAGATATTCACCGTACAGAATATCTTGATATAACTCAGTTTGATATTGCGGCACGGATAAATTTGACGGATTTGCAAGTAAATGCGAACTCTAATCGTTATTTAACTTTCATAAAAGGCCGTGTAGGTCGCAAAATTAGTGATTTTTTCATGGATTTTTTAGGTGCTGAAGAAGGATTAAATCCACAGGTTCAAAATCAGTGTTTATTGCAAGCTGTGAGTGATTACTGCGATCAAGGCGAACTCAACAAAGAGCAAACTCAAGCGGTAAAAAAACAAGTGTTTGAATATTGTAAAGGTCAGCTTTCAAACGGTAACAATATTGAATTAAGGGAACTTTCTGATTCATTACCCACTCTAAACGAACAGCCTTTTGTCGCCTTTACGGAAGAACAGAATTATGGTTTGGAAGAGAGCATTCCTCCTGTTCGTTCAGCATTGAAATCGCTAACAAAATTCTCTGGGTCAGGAAAGGGCGTTACCCTAAGTTTTGATGCGGAATTATTGAATACACGTATTCAATGGGATCCTATGACAGATACCCTAACCATCAAAGGTTTACCGCCAAATTTAAAAGATCAATTACAAAAGGCTTTAAAATCAGAGAATTAATTTGGAAACATAGCCAACTTTGGGTATTATTTGACAGTACTTTTGCACAAATTAAGGTAAAGAAAATGCAAGTTAAAACACTTTTAGGCGCAACATTTTTAGCATTAAGCCTCGCTTCTTGTTCCACCGTTGAAAAAGTTGTATATCGAATTGATGTACCGCAAGGCAACTATTTAGAAGCGACTACCGTTGCGCAAGTTAAAGAAGGCATGACTGCTCAACAAGTACAATATTTGTTGGGAACGCCAATATTAATCGATCCTTATAATAACTACACTTGGTATTACATATTCTTACAACAACGTGCCTATGAAACACCAGCTCAACATACGCTAACCGTAAAATTCGATCAACGTGGGATTGTGACAGAAACCCATCTTGATAAACCTTTACCAGAGGTTTCACAACAAGGCGAAAATAACACCATCATTGAAACAGGTGAGAAACCAAAATCAAGTTGGTGGAAATTCTGGAAATAATCTTTTTATTTTCACCGCACTACAATAATAATTGGTAAAAGGAATCCCCAATGTCAAAACTCTTGCTCGTTGATGATGATATTGAATTGACTGAATTACTTTCTACACTTTTAGAGCTTGAGGGTTTTGACGTTGAAACAGCAAACAATGGATTAGAAGCATTACAAAAACTCAATGAAAGCTATAAGCTGGTTTTGCTTGATGTAATGATGCCAAAGTTAAATGGTATCGAAACATTAAAAGAAATTCGTAAAGTCTCTAACGTGCCAGTGATGATGCTAACAGCAAGAGGCGAAGACATTGATCGCGTATTAGGCTTAGAATTGGGAGCGGATGATTATTTACCCAAACCTTTTAACGATCGTGAGCTTATTGCAAGAATTAAGGCAATTTTGCGTCGTAGTGCATCTCCTTCAAATAATACCGCAAATGTAGAAATCCTTTCTTTTGACGGAATAACTCTCCATTTTTCTCACGGAATTGCAACCTATAATGAAGAAAATCTCAATTTAACTGATTATGAATTTAAGATCCTTTGTTTATTGCTTAAATCTAAGGGAAATGTGGTAAGTCGAGAAGAATTAAGTTTAGAAGTAATGGAAAAACCGCTCACTCCATTTGACCGTTCTCTTGATATGCACATCTCTAATTTAAGACGCAAATTACCAGAACGAAAAAACAAGCCCTCTTGGTTTAAAACTTTACGCGGAAAAGGATACGCTTTAGTTACCTAATTTTTATGAAATTACGTTATTTTTTAATTTAAATCAACTCACTATCCAAACATTTCTTATGTTTTGGTTTTCTTTTTTCATAATGATGAGCCTTGTGATCGCCGTACCTAATTTCGATCTCAGAATTTATTCCCCATTAAAAGAAGCGAATATTGTTAATTACCAAAAAGAAATTCTTCAGATTATCCGTATTGGAAAACTACAAGAAATCGTTGCAGGCGTGCCTGTTTTACCTGCTGATAAATTCCAACCTTCTAGACCCGTTCTTATTGATTTAAAAACTAAAGATATTCTTGGCGAACTTCCCGAAGAAATGCCTTATATCCAAAGATTTTCAGATGTATCAAATAATTTTTCATATCCTAAACGCAAAAATTTTAATGAACTCCAAATTTCAGGCCCTTTTCAAGTTTACTTGGGAAATGGAGAAAATTCTTATGCCTTATATTTTATTTCATACGTGAATCCACAGCGGGAGATGTTTAATTATCTTTTTGATCGACCTATGATATTAATTTTTCTAATTCTTTTAATTACCACTCCATTATTATGGTGGTTTACAAGAATGCTCACTACACCAATTTCACGTTTACGAGATGCAGCTAATTCAGTGGCATTAGGTAATTCAAAATTGATAAAAGACTAAGTATTAAAGACCCGTTAGAACTCCGCCAAGGCGGTCAAAGTTTTAATCGAATGGCTATATCTATTGATAATTTAATCTCAAATCAACAAAGGCTTCTTTCATCTATTTCCCACGAATTAAAAACACCACTAACACGCTTACAATTGGCTACAGCTCTTGTCCGCCGCCAATGTGGAGAAACCGATAGTGTGAAACGTATTGAAAGAGAAATTGAGCGTATGGATAAAATGATTAGCGAACTACTTCTTCTTTCTCGTCAGCAAATGAATAGTCAAGTAAAGCGTGATATTTTTTATGCAAACTCTCTTTGGGAAGAGATTATTAAAGATGCACAATTTGAAGCGGAACAACGAGGTATAGCATTTCTCACAAATATTCATCTACCAAAAAATGAATTACAACTTAACGGTAATTTTAGATTACTAGAAAGTGCGGTCGAAAATATCGTGACAAATGCACTTAAATACACAAAGGATAAGATCGAGCTTTATATTTTTATCCAAGAAGAATTCCTCAGGATCTGTATCAATGACAACGGATCTGGGGTAAATCCGAATGAATTTGAAAAAATTTTCACTCCGTTTTATCGCGTCGATGAAGCGCGAACTAGAGCGACTGGAGGCACAGGATTAGGACTTGCAATTGTATCTAATGTAATAAAAGAGCATCAAGGAAGTGTTTGGGCTGAAAAAAGCCCATTAGGTGGGCTATCAATGAATATAAAATTGCCATTATGGATCAGTAAATAAAAATGATGACAATTTTTACCGCACTTTTACCTTTAAGCATTGTCCACAGCAAAAGAAATGACGTCATTAATTTTTTCGCAATCTAAAGCGATCATCATTAGACGATCTATTCCTAATGCGACACCAGAAGAATCTGGCATACCCGCGTCTAAAGCAGCAAGAAAGCGTTCATCAATTTCTCGAGTAGGCAATCCACATTTTTTTCTTTGTTGATTATCTAATTCAAAGCGATGACGTTGTTCCTGCGCATCGGCAAGTTCGTGAAAACCATTGGCTAATTCTAACCCTTTGTAATAAAACTCAAAGCGTTCTGCCACACGTTGATCTTCTGGGCTAACTTGTGCTAGGGCGGCTTGCGTTGAAGGGAAATGATAAACCGCAATAGGTCGTTCTTTTCCAATTTGAGGCTCAACGACTTCACTAAATAAAAACTGTAATAAAGTATCGCGATCTTCATCATCTTCAGCCATAAAATTATGTTTACGTGCCGCTTCAATTAATTCTGAACGTTCTGCAGATAAGGGATCTAAGCCTACATATTCTTGGAAAACAAACTGATAGCTTAAACTTTCTGCTGGTGGACAATCTAAAATTTGTTGGAGCAAATCATCCACTTCATTAATTAAACGATGCATATGAAAGTGTGGTCGATACCATTCCAGCATAGTAAATTCTGGATTATGACGATTTCCAGCCTCTTCATTGCGAAACACTTTGCTGATTTGGAATATCGCTCCACTGCCTGCAGCAAGCAAGCGTTTCATATGATATTCAGGGCTTGTAGAAAGCCAAAGTGTTTTGGATTGATTATCAAAAGGCGCGAGAAATTCTGTGCTAAATGTGGAAAGATGTAAATCAGTGACGCCAAATTTACTTAGAACAGGCGTCTCTACTTCAAGCAAGCCTCGTTCGGTAAAAAATTGACGAATTTCAGCAATAATTTTTGCCCGTTTAAGAAGATTTTTTATATCAGCAGAAGGTTGCCAATGATTAAGTGCGGTCATTTTTAATCCTGTTTTAAAAATTTTGCACATTGTAAACGAGAGCTGCTCTCAACTCAATCTTAGCTTTTTTGAGGTAGATCACAAAATACGATCTTTTCCATCTTTAGACATAAAAAACGTTATTAATTTGTAACAAAAAATGGCACAATGCCCACGTAATATTACCCTTTTAGGGGATTTATTTTTACTTTCTATTGATTGGAGGATATCGTGCAAACAGTTAATGTCGATATTGCGATTGTTGGTGCTGGTGGCGGTGGTTTACGTGCAGCGATTTCCGCAGCAGAAGCAAATCCTAACCTAAAAATTGCATTAGTTTCTAAAGTATACCCGATGCGTAGCCATACCGTGGCAGCAGAAGGTGGCGCAGCGGCAGTTATCAAAGAAGAAGATTCTTACGATAAACACTTTCAAGATACCGTTGCTGGTGGGGACTGGCTTTGTGAGCAAGATGTAGTGGAATATTTCGTACAACATTCCCCTGTAGAAATGACTCAATTAGAACGTTGGGGATGCCCTTGGAGTCGTAAAGCTGATGGCGATGTAAACGTGCGTCGTTTTGGTGGAATGAAAATTGAGCGTACTTGGTTTGCAGCAGATAAAACAGGTTTCCATTTACTACACACACTTTTCCAAACTTCTATTCAATATCCACAAATCCAACGTTTTGATGAACACTTCGTATTAGATATTCTTGTTGATGATGGCCATGCTCGTGGTATGGTTGCAATGAATATGATGGAAGGTTCGCTAGTTCAAATTAATGCCAATGCGGTTGTGATTGCAACTGGCGGTGGTTGTCGTGCATTTAAATTTAATACCAATGGCGGCATTGTAACAGGTGACGGCTTGTCTATGGCGTATCGTCACGGTGTACCACTTCGTGATATGGAGTTTGTTCAATATCATCCAACAGGCTTACCGAATACGGGTATTTTAATGACCGAAGGTTGTCGTGGCGAAGGCGGCATCTTAGTGAATAAAGATGGCTATCGCTATCTTCAAGATTACGGTCTAGGTCCTGAAACGCCAATTGGCAAACCTCAAAATAAATATATGGAGCTTGGCCCTCGTGATAAAGTTTCTCAAGCATTCTGGCAAGAATGGAAAAAAGGCAATACCTTAAAAACCGCGAAAGGCGTGGATGTTGTGCATTTAGATTTACGTCATCTTGGCGAAAAATATTTACACGAGCGTCTGCCATTTATTTGTGAATTAGCAAGTGCTTATGAAGGTGTAAATCCAGTAAATGAACCAATCCCTGTTCGTCCAGTTGTTCACTATACAATGGGCGGTATTGAGGTTGATTTTAACAGCGAAACTCGTATCAAAGGTTTATTTGCTGTAGGAGAATGTGCATCTTCAGGTTTACACGGCGCAAACCGTTTAGGATCTAACTCTTTAGCTGAACTTGTTGTGTTAGGTCGTGTAGCAGGGGAATATGCGGCACAACGTGCAGTTGAGGCTCAATCGGTAAATCAAAGTGCGGTTGATGCTCAAGCAAAAGATGTTGTTGCTCGTTTAGAAGCCCTTCATAAACAGGAAGGTAATGAATCTTGGTCTGAAATCCGTGATGAAATGGGTACTGTGATGGAAGAAGGTTGTGGTATTTACCGTGACCAAGCAAGCATGCAAAAAGCAGTAGATAAAATTGCAGAATTAAAAGAACGTTACAAACGTATTCGCATATCAGATAACTCAAGTGTGTTCAATACAGATGTGCTTTACACCGTTGAGTTGGGTTACATCCTAGATGTTGCACAATCTATTGCAAATTCAGCGATTGAACGTAAAGAATCTCGTGGTGCCCATCAACGCTTAGATTACACTGAACGTGATGATGTAAATTATTTAAAACACACACTTGCTTTCTACAATGAAAATGGCGCACCGCGCATTGAATATAGCCCAGTGAAAATTACCAAATCTCAACCTGCAAAACGTGTTTACGGTGCGGAAGCAGAAGCTCAAGAAGCAGCTGCGAAAGCTAAGGAGCAAGCAAATGGCTAATTCACCAGTAATGAATGTAGAAGTATTACGCTACAATCCTGAAATCGATCAAGAGCCGCATTTAAGTACTTATCAAGTACCTTATGATAATCAAACTTCATTGCTTGATGCGTTAGGTTATATCAAGGATAAACTTGAGCCATCTCTTTCTTATCGCTGGTCTTGCCGTATGGCGATTTGTGGTTCTTGCGGTATGATGGTAAATAACAAACCGAAATTGGCGTGTAAAACGTTCTTACGTGATTACAGCGGTCATATGCGTATTGAGCCGTTAGCAAACTTCCCAATTGAACGCGACTTAGTGGTTGATTTAAGCCACTTTATCGAAAGTTTAGAGGCAATTAAACCTTATATTATTGGTAACGAAGCGCCAGCATTAGATGGTAAACCACATCCATCAAAAGAGTTGCAAGTAAGCCGTACTAAACAAACGCCAGCACAGCTTGAGAAATATCGTCAATTCTCAATGTGTATCAACTGTGGTTTATGCTATGCCGCTTGCCCTCAATTTGGTTTAAATCCTGAATTCTTAGGCCCTGCAGCTATTACTATGGCTCATCGTTATAATCTTGATAACCGTGACCATGGTAAAGCAAAACGTATGTCATTATTAAATGGTAAAAATGGGGTTTGGAGTTGTACTTTCGTTGGCTATTGCTCAGAAGTTTGTCCAAAACATGTGGATCCAGCTTCTGCAATTAACCAAGGAAAAGTGGAAAGTGCCAAAGATTATGTTATCTCTATGCTAAAACCAAAAAGCTAAGGGGGAAGGAATGTCAGTAACAGTGAGTAAACGTAAAAAATATGTTCGTCCAATGACAGCGACTTGGTGGCAAAAATTGGACTTCTACAAAGCTTATATGCTACGTGAAGCGACTTCAATCTTTGCTGTATGGTTTTGTATTGTATTGCTTTATGGTGTTCTTTGCCTCGCAAGCAATCCAATACCAGGCTTAGGCATTTTGAGCTTTATTGAGTTTTTAAGAAACCCAATTGTGGTTTTCTTAAATATTATTACGCTTATCGCAACGCTTTATCATACGGTGACATATTTCTTAATGACACCAAAAGTGATGAATATCATTGTGAAAAATGAACGCCTACCACATACTGTGGTAAGAAATGCACTTTGGGCGGTAACAGCATTAGTTAGCGTGATTGCTTTAGTTTTAGTTTATATCTAAGGGAGAGAAAAAATGGTTGATCAAAATCCAAAACGCTCCGGCGAACCGCCAGTATGGTTAATGTTCGGTGCAGGCGGCACAGTGAGTGCAATTTTCCTTCCTGTCGTTATTCTAATCATCGGTTTGTTATTACCATTTGGTTTAGTCGATGCGCATAATTTAATTACTTTTGCTTATTCTTGGATTGGTAAATTAGTTATTTTAGTGCTTACTATTTTTCCAATGTGGTGTGGTTTACACCGTATTCATCATGGTATGCACGATCTTAAAGTGCATGTGCCAGCAGGTGGATTTATCTTTTATGGTTTAGCCACAATTTATACTGTTTGGGTGTTATTTGCGGTAATAAACCTGTAATAAAAATGATATAAATAAAAAAACGAGTCTAAGACTCGTTTTTTTATTTTATATATCAAGTAAACATTTTTTAGTTTGTTTTACTTTAGAAATTTGATTGGATTTTTTATAAATGGCTCAAGTATTCGGTACCTAAATTTCCCATTTGTCTCAAAATCCAAGCTTGTTTTTTACGAACTAATAAGCTTGGCTTATTTACTTTATAAATGATTGGATTAGGCAACACAGCAGCTAAAAGTGCGGCTTCATTTTGAGATAAATTTTTAGCTGATTTTCTAAAGTAATAGCGACTTGCCGCCTCCACACCAAAAATGCCGTTCCCAAATTCTGCAATATTTAAATACACTTCTAAAATACGTTTTTTTGACCAAGTCAGCTCGAGCAACATAGTTGCTGGAACTTCTAAACCTTTTCTTAGCCAATTTTGTCCATGCCAAAGCATTAAGTTTTTAGCGGTTTGCTGGGAAATGGTTGATGCTCCTCTAATTCCTTTTTTAGATTTTTCGTTATACCGAATTGCTCCTTGGATAGCCTCAAAATCAAAGCCTAAATGTTCAGGAAAACGCTGATCTTCTGATGCAATCACGGCTAGCTGAATATTGGGAGAAATATTTTCTAGGCTGACCCAGTTATATTGAATTTGGTATCGAAAATCGCCTTGTAAAAGATTAGCGACTTTTTGTTGTACCATATAAGCGGAAAATGGAATAGGGACAAAGCGAAAAATCAGTAACAAAGCAAAAACGGCGAAAAAAAAACGAAAGACAACTCGCTGCCAGTTTCTTTTCCACCATTTAGGACTAAATAAGCGTGAAAGTGCGGTAAAAATTCGCTTAGTTTTTTTCAATGAGATCAAGATGTTGTTTCATCCATTGCATAAAATCAGGATCCATCGTTTTAATCATATTGGAACCTCGAGTAATGGTGGCGGCGCTTGTATTCAAATTTTGCTGAATTTCTCGTTGTGGGAGATTTTTATCCAAGAGTTGAGAAACAATTTGCAAGCGTAATCCTACGGCATCTCGTTCATCAGCTGTTAATAATAAAGTGAGAAATTCTTGGGCTTTATCTTGCTCAAATGCTGTCTTCAGCATAGTCAAAAATGTGTTCCATTGTTCCAAATTACGACTAATATACATAATGATCACCTTATACTATTAAACTAGTATGTTTAGTATAGCCGATCCCATTCTTCATAGCGAAAAGTTTTTGGGCGTGCTTTGTTTTGTAAAATTTGGTAGTAAAAATCATAAGCGACGACATTTTGCACATAACCACGAGTTTCATAAAAAGGAATAGATGCTACAAATTCGTCTAATGCTAATTTTCCATTAGATCGTGCTAACCATTTTTCTACTCGATTTGCTCCTGCATTGTAAGCAGCTGCAATCAATATTCGATTATTAGGATATTTTCCATTAAGTTCATTCAGATGTGCTGTGCCGAGCGAAATATTATTTAATGGTTTAAATAAATCTTGTTCGCCTTGATAAGGTAGTTGATTATTCTCTGCTGTCAATTTTGCCGTGCTTGGCAGAAGTTGCATTAAGCCCCGCGCATTTGCTGAAGATTGTGCCATTGGATTCCAAGCACTTTCTTGACGAGCGATTGCCATAGCAAAAGTTTTGCTGATATTCAAATTTTGCAATGCCGCATTGAAGTATTCAGAATAAGCATTTGGCAGACGAAGGGACAGATAATCCCACGCTTTTGCCACAATAGAAGCATCAACAGCTAATTCAAACCATTGCTGATTTTTGGCATATTGTGCAAGTTTTAGCTGAGTTATGAAATCCGCATTATCCAGCATAATTCGCCAACGTTGTTTTGCTAAACCATTTCGTCCAAGTTCTCTTAATTCTGTAATCATTGCAAAAACTTGCTTAAAAGGAAGTTGTTCAGCTTGAGTAAAACTTGGTGCGACAGGGACATTCAGTTGATATATTTGTTTTAATTGTATTGCCGCTAACATTGGATAAAAGCCACGCTCTTTGGAAAGTGCGGTCAGTTTTTCTGTATTTTTTGATATATCTTGTTTCGCTTCCCAGTAACGCCATTCTTGCTTACTTTTTGATTCAGCAGAAAGCAAATTCAGCCAAGAGGTTAATTCAGTTTTTTGCCAAATTGCCATTCGTAAACGGCGTTCGGTTAGATTATCAGTTTTTAATTGTTGGATTTGTTCATCACGCCATTTTTGAAAATCAGCGTTTTCATTATCAAAAAAACGATTTAAAAAAGCGACTTTCCACTGTTTAATTTCATCCTCTGAAAGCTGCCAAGTATTCGCCCACTTTTGATAAAATTCAAAATTTGGGTTATTCATTTGTTCAGGTAGCGTTTTAAGATAACGTGGGAAAGCATCAATTAATACGGTTTTATCTAAAGTGTTAGGATCACTTTTTCTTACAATTTCAGCAAGTTGTTTAGGATTTTCTACTGGATTTTGTTCTTTTTGATTCGTGTTATTTTCTTTAGCATTATCCGACGTTGCTGATGTTTGCTGTTCGTTTAAAGTGGATAGCTTTTGTAATAAGGCTTGAAATGCTGGCGTTACAAAAGGGTAATTTTGTTGCACTAATGCATTCAGTTCATTTATTGCTTGTTGTTTGCCTTGAATGTCATCACTTTTTAAAAAGGCGATTTTGGTTTCCCAAAAGCGTGCTAGTAAATCGTATTGCAAAGGGTAGCCTTGCAATAAATCTATTAAGTTTTTTGTAATATTTTGAGTTGCTTCAGAAAACTGTTGATTTTTTACCGCACTTTTTAGCATTCCTTCAACTTGCAAGAAGATTTCACGTTGCTTTAAACGTTTTAAATAGTCTTGATGCTGTGTAGACGCCCAGTTTTGCTTTTCTTGCTCAAGATTAATGGAACTACTTGCCGTGTTAGATGATTCGGCAAAAGCAGAAAGTGCGGTCAAAATACAGAGAGAAATTAAGGCAACTTTTTTCATATTACGTTATTTAAATTAAAAGACTTTTTTAAACGGCTTTACAATAACATCCGCATATACGCCAGCTTCTACATAAGGATCTTGTGCCACCCAGTCTTTTGCTGCTTGTAAGTTTGCGAATTGTGCAATTACGGTTGAACCAGTAAAACCAGCTTCCCCCGGATTTTCATCATCAATTGCAGGATTTGGACCCGCAGTAAGCAATCGGTTTTGCGCTTGAAGTTGTTTTAAACGAGCTAAGTGTTGCTCTCGTACGGCAAGACGTTTTTCTAACGTATTGGGAATATCTTGGGCAAAAATAACATAGTACATAATGATTTCCTTTTATTTACAAGGGTTGTTCTGCTTCTAGTTCTGAAATTAAGGCTAATGCTTTTTCTAACTCTTGATTATTTTCACGAGGAATCGTGCGAGAGCGACCATTATTATCAACTGCAACAAAAGTAAATACCGCATCGGTTACACAATAACGTTCGCCAATTGGCTCACTCGCCACTTTTTTCACCCATACTTCTACTTTAATTTTAATGGAAGAACGCCCAACTTTGAGGCATTGTCCGTAGCAACAAACCACATCGCCTACCGAGATTGGTTTAATAAAATTCATACTTTCAACAGCAACAGTAACCACGCGTCCGTGTGCGATTTCTTTTGCTAAAATCGCACCGCCCATATCCATTTGAGACATAATCCAGCCACCAAAAATATCTCCGTTGGCATTGGTGTCAGAAGGCATAGCCAAAGTTCGTAGTAAAAGAACACCTTTTGATTGGCGACCATTTTTATCAATAAAATTGGCAGACATTATTTTTCTCCATCTTTTGAATTTGAATCATCTTTAGGTAAATAGCGGTAGATATAAGCCCCCGAAATAATGGTTGCAATCAGCGTCATACCAATAATTCCGAAAGATTTGAAATCAACCCAAGCTTCTTCCGACATATTATGGCTGATATAAATATTTACCAACATACAAATAATAAAGAATATTGCCCAGCCGAAATTCAATGTATTCCAAGCCTTTTCTGGCAGTTGTAGCTCTTTACCAAGTAACTTTTTGATTAATGGGGTTTTAAATTGAAATTGTGCGATAAGTAAAACAATGGCAAATAAGCCATTGATAATCGTCACTTTCCATTGCAAATAGCGGATTTCATTAAAGTAAGCGGTTAAAAGTCCAAAAAAAACGACCGCACTTGCCATAATTTTTTGTTGTTTTTCAACGGTTCTGTATTTCCATTTTAAAATCACGATCTGCAAAATTGTTGCAACCACTAATACGATGGCTGCTTCACGTACACCACCGAGTTTGTAAGTGACAAAAAATAAAATTAAAGGGATAAAGTCAAGGAGTTGTTTCATATTGATTAATCCTTCATAAATAAGCTGTAGAAACGATAAGTCACTACTAGCATAAAAATATTAAGTAATGCGCTGAAAATACCTATCGCCATATCAAACACAGCATTATTTGAAAGCGAACTTAATTGGAAAATAAGAATTGGCACGAGAAAATAAACCAGTAAGGTGTAAATAAACAATACGCCTTTTCTAGCGTTTCCCCTCATCCAAATTTTTCGGATAGTTTGCGAAAGTGCCTCTTGAGTAGAAAGATAATGTACTACCGTTAAATTTAAACGGACAAAGAACCAAACGCCAACAAGCATCGCGATAAGTGACATAATAGAGGGCGATTTTTTTGTGAGTAATGCAGCAAAGGCTTCACCAAGACCAAGTAACATTGGTGCAACCATTAATAGATCTAACAGAATTACGCCTGCAAAACGGCGCAAGGTAAGTGAGAAGGTTTCACCTAAAGTGCGGTAATTTTGTAGGCTAATTTTATGGATTGAGGTTAATCCCCAAGCGGCGATAAAACTCGTTAAAATCTGAGTAATAGCAACAAAAAACACAAAATTCGTGATACTTGCATTCGCGAGATTTAATACATCGCCTTTATTTTCATCATTAACAGGGAAACTTAAAAGTGCACTCGCACTTTGCACAATAAATAAAATTGCGACAAATTGCAGCATAATTTTTTTCTGATTACGGAAGAAATTCCAACTGTCTTGCAATACTTGTGTAAAGTTAATTAGCATTTTTTTCTCTCTATGAAAATGGTGGCGCAATTATACAGGGTTTGCCGATTATTGCATAAATATCCTTAATTCAGAATTGAATAGATAAAACAAAAGTGGACAAATTTGCCCACTTTTCATTCATTTTATTAAGATTGCGTCAGCTTTATTTTTTCTTCGCATATTTTAACGAGTCAATGGCTACCGCTAGAATGATAATGCTACCTTTAATGATGTATTGCCAGTAAGGGTTTACACCGATGTAAGTTAAACCGTAGTTGATAACAGTAAAGATAATAACCCCAGTGATAACACCAATTACTGTACCTACCCCACCAGCGAAAGATACACCACCCACTACGCAAGCGGCGATAGCATCTAATTCATACATAAAACCTAAGTTGTTAGTTGCAGAACCGATACGACCCGCTTCAAGCATACCACCAAAGGCATAGAACATACCTGCAATCATATAGATTACAACTAAATTACGTGCAACATTTACACCAGATACTTTTGCAGCTTCAGGATTTCCCCCAATGGCAAAGACATTTTTACCAAAACGCGTTTTATTCCACATAATCCATACTAATAATGCAGCTATCGTGGCATAGATAGTGATGTAAGAGAGTTTAAAGCTGCCGACTCGGAAGAATCCTTGAGCAAATGTTGAGAAATTTTCACTAAAACCTGCGATTGGCGAACCACCTACAGCATCATAGTATAGTGAGTTGAAACCATATACGATAATCATTGTACCCATTGTCGCAATGAATGGGGTAACATTTAAATACGCAATAACTAAACCATTAATCAAACCAATTAGCGCACCCACAACGCATACTGCGAGAATTACGACAGGAATTGGAATTTCCCCCATTTCAGGGAACACACGGTTTATATTATCCATTGATTGTAACATTGTTGCAGAGATAACTGCAGCCAAACCAACTTGACGACCAGCAGATAAGTCTGTCCCTTGTGTAATCAATAAACCTGCAACCCCTAAAGCAATAATTAAACGCACAGAAGATTGAGTGAGAATATTACTGAAATTGACTAAATTTAAGAATGTTGGATCTTGTGCAATGATGATGCCGAGCAAAATCAATAGCACAAAATAAATCGCATTTTGTTTTAAGAGATCAAAGGATTTGTTTTTTTCTAAGGCACTCATAATTCATTCCTTATGTTTATAAATATTTTGCCGCGAGTTGCAAAATTTCTTCTTGCGATGTTTTTGCAGTTTCAACGATACCCGCTAATTTACCGTTACTCATCACTAAAATGCGGTCAGTTACGCCCAATAATTCTGGCATTTCTGATGAAATCATAATAATGCCTTTATCTTTTTTAGCGAGTTCTTGAATGAGTTGATAAATTTCAAATTTTGCCCCGATGTCGATACCCCGTGTCGGCTCATCTAGCATCAGAATTTCAGGTTGAGTTAAAAGCCAACGACCAATAATGACTTTTTGTTGGTTACCACCAGAAAGAGAACCGATTGTAGTTCTGTGTGATGGTGTTTTAACATTCATTGAATCAATTACCCACTGGGTATCACTTTTCATTTTCTTCGTGCTAAGTAATTTCCACGGAGTGAGATAAGATTTCATATTTGAAATCAGTGAATTAAACTCAATGCTTAAATTAGAATAAATCCCCGTTGAACGACGTTCTTCAGTTACCAATGCAAAGCCATTATTAATTGCTTCAAGTGCGGTGTGATTTGTTACTGTTTTTCCATGTAACTTAATGGTTCCTTCAGTTAATTCTCGCACACCAAAAATTGTTTCAACAATATCAGTACGTTTAGCCCCCACCAACCCTGCGATACCGAGAATTTCTCCTTTACGCAACTCAAAAGAGACATTTTGAATAGAGGGTTGATTTTTTGCAGTAAGATTTTCTACTTGCAAAATCACTTCTTTTGGCACGTTGGTTTTTTCAGGGAAGCGTTGTGTTAATTCGCGACCAACCATCATTCCCACGATTTGTTCCATAGTGGATTCTTTCACATTGACCGTATTGATCCATTTGCCATCGCGTAAAATAGTAATTTCATCACAAATTTTGAAGATTTCATCCATTTTGTGAGAAATATAAATAATGCCACAACCGCGTTGTTTTAATTTGTCAATAATTTTAAATAGATGCTCGACTTCTTTTTCAGAAAGTGAGGATGTGGGTTCATCCATTATCACTATTTTCGCGTTGTACGAGAACGCCTTCGCGATTTCGATCATCTGCATTTGCGAAACGGAGAGTTTTGCGACTTTTTCTTTCGGATCTACATCAATATCTAATTCATCAAAAATTGCTTTAGTATCACGGTACATTTTCGCGTGATCAACAAAAGGCCCTTTAAGTGGATAGCGTCCAAGCCACAAGTTATCCATTACGCTAGTTTGGCGCACGAGGTTGAGTTCTTGGTGTACCATTGAAATACCATTTTCAAGGGCTTCTTTTGATGTTTTAAAATTGACAGGTTTGCCTAAGAAAAGAATTTCGCCTTCATCTTTGGCATAAATTCCGAACAGGCATTTTAGTAATGTAGATTTACCTGCACCATTTTCACCCATTAAAGCGTGAACAGAATGAGAACGAACAGTTAAGTTTGCGTTATCTAAGGCTTTGACACCCGGAAAGGACTTGCAGACATTGGTCATAGTGAGCAGCACTTGGCTGTCTTGACATTGAGTTTGAGCTGTCATATCCAACCTCTTTAAAAAGGGGAAGAAAACTTCCCCTTAGATTACAACAAAAATCGATGGAAAATTATTTTAAGAAGTCACTTAAGTTGTCTTTATCCACACCAACATAAGGAATACGTACAACACGATCTTTTAATTCCCATTTTGTGCCTTCAGTTGCAGATTTACCTTGCGCTAGATTATTAGATAATTGAACAACCGCTTTGCCTTGATTAACACCATCGTTTAATACTGTGCCAGCAAGTTCACCTTTTTTAATGAGTTGTAATGCTTCTGGTAATGCATCCACGCCGAAGATAGGCAGTTTTTTACCGTGTGCTTTTGTTGCTTCTAAAGCACCTAAAGCCATACCATCATTGTTAGAAATGATAACTTCAATATCGTTCGCCTTAGAGCTAGATAACCAAGCATCCACTTTATCTTTCGCCATTGCAGCATCCCACATACCAGTATCAATAAATAATTGCTCAGTTTGGATACCCTTAGCATTAAGTTCTTCTACAACATATTTTGTACGAGCTTCCGCATCTGGGTGACCAGGTTCACCTTTTAATAATACAAATTGGATTTTGCCATCTTTATTTAAGTCAAGAGCTGGATTAGCTTTCCATTGTTTTGCAATAAGCTCCCCTTGAATTAAACCAGATTCTTTCGGATCAGTGCCCACATAGTAAGCATTGTCATAAGAGCTAATGACTTTTCTACCAGGATCTTTATTAAAGAATACGACAGGAATATTATCTGATTTGACTTTATTAATGATAGTTGGAGCCGCAGCAGGATCCACTAAATTGATAGCAAGTGTTTTCACACCTTTAGAAAGCAATACATCAACTTGGTCATTTTGAATAGATTGTGCGTTTTGTGAATCATTCATTAAAAGTTTAATGCCACCAACTGCTTTTGCTTCTTTATCGATTTCTTTACGCATTAAAGACATAAAGTTATCATCGTATTTATAAATAGTTACACCAATTTTATTATCGGCTGCAAAACTTGAAGATGTGCTACCTAAGCCAATAGCCAAAGCAATCGCACTTAATACTACTGTTTTTTTCATAATAACGCTCCTATATTTGGAATGTTGATATTCACTGATAAATGTTGCTCAGAACGGCAACTGCTCGCATCATAACTGAATTTTCTTTCAGAATCTGTGATCGAACTCACAGAAATGAAAACGATTACATTAAAAATTAATATTTGTGATCTAGATCACATTTTATCGCTAATATTATATTTTAGATTCCACTGAAAAACGGCGTACCAAAGTAGGGTTAAATTGAACCATTGGTGGGGTAATTATTTTCTCATCGGTTAAACTTAATGCTAATTTAGCGGCATAAGTTGCCATTAAATCAATAGGATAGCGAATTGTGGTTAGTTTTGGGATCAAATAACGGGCAATCGGCATATCATCAAAACCAACAATTGAAAATTGGCTTGGTACACTGATACTGTTTTCATTAAGCACAGAAATTGCGCCTGCTGCCATTGAATCATTATAGGCAACGACTGCAGTAAGATTTTTGTTATAACTGAGTAAATCAATCATTGCCTTTTCACCGCCTTCAAAATCTGGCGTATTGAGAGTTATCGCCTGTTCAATGATGGGGTAATTGTGATCTTTTAATGCGGCAAGATAACCATTTCGTCTTTCAACTTCGTCAAAAATGGCGTGATTTGAACCGATATATGCAATATGTTGATGCCCATAACGAATAAGCATTTCAGTGGCTAAATAGGTGCCTTTTTGATTATCTAAACTGACACAACGATGTTCATAACCTTTAATAACACGGTTAATGATCACCATTCCCGGCACGGTATTTAAATAATGGCTTAATTCATCATCAGATAAGGCTTTAGAATGTACAACAAGAGAACTACAACGTTTACGCAATAAGGTATTAATTGCTTCCCGCTCTTTTTCCGCATGATGATAACCAATGCCGATTAAAATCGTTTTTTGATGCGCTTCTGCTACTTTGTCCACCGCTTTCACTAAAATCGCAAAAAAGGCATCAGTCACATCGGTCACTACCACGCCAATTGTATCCGTGTTTTGCACAGCAAGGGCTTGAGCATTCGCGTTAGGTTGATAATATAACTGCGCAATAGCTTGTTCCACCACAAGACGCGTATTTTCACTGACGGAAATCGAGTGATTTAATACTCGGGAGACCGTGGCGACAGAAACATTGGCTAATTTAGCGACATCTCGAATGGTACTCATAACGTTTTCCCTTGTTATAATCTATAAATCTTATATTTTGATCATAAATAATTTGCGCCAAATTGAAAGCGGTTACTTTTATAATTATGAACTAAATCATAAAAAATTTTGCTTATTTTCTTATTTTGTGACAAAGATCACGGTTTATTCACAATAATTTAGTATAAATTAATGTAATCGCTTACATTGCTAAAAAACAGGAGTCAAAATGACCGCACTTTTTGAACCTACAGAACATCCACATCGTCGCTACAATCCGTTAATCGATCAATGGGTTTTAGTTTCGCCACATCGTGCCAAACGCCCGTGGCAAGGACAACAAGAAAAAGTGAATGAAGAACAAAAACCAAGTTATGATCCAACTTGTTATCTTTGCCCAAACAATAAGCGTATTACAGGGGAATTAAATCCAGATTATCGTAAACCTTATGTGTTTAAAAATGATTTTTCCGCGCTTTTAGAAGATACGCCAGCCCCTGAAAAATCCTCCGATCCTCTTTTCCGAAGTTCTCAAGCTCGTGGCGAAAGTCGAGTTATTTGTTTCTCTCCAGATCATAGTAAAACATTGCCATTATTGACCGCACTTGAGATTGAAGATGTGATTAAAGTATGGCAAGAACAACTTCGTGAGCTTGGTGCGAAATACCAATGGGTGCAAATTTTTGAAAATAAAGGGGCGGCAATGGGGTGTTCTAACCCACATCCGCATGGTCAAATTTGGGCGAATAGTTTCTTGCCAAATGAAGTTGCTCGTGAAGATCGTACACAACGTGATTATTTATTAAAACATAGTTCAGTAATGTTAGTTGATTATGTAAAACGAGAACTAGAGTTAAAAGAACGTATTGTCGTTGAAACTGAATATTGGGTAGCTTTAGTGCCTTATTGGGCTGTTTGGCCATTTGAAACATTGCTTTTGCCAAAAACTCACGTAAAACGTTTAACTGAATTAAGTGACGAACAATCAAAAGATCTTGCGGTTATTTTGAAAAAATTGACGACCAAATACGATAATCTCTTTGAAACCTCTTTCCCATATTCAATGGGATTTCATGCTGCACCATTTAATGGCGAAGATAACGAACATTGGCAGCTACACGCTCATTTTTATCCTCCTCTTTTACGTTCAGCAACCGTGCGTAAATTTATGGTGGGATATGAAATGTTAGGCGAAAGCCAACGCGATTTAACGGCAGAACAGGCTGCAGAAAGACTGCGTGCCTTGAGTGAAGTTCATTATAAAGAAAGAACTAAATAATATAGCCAGTCTCCCTCTTTAGCAAAGAGGGGTGCAGATCGAGTACAGATTTAATATAAAGGATAGAATATGACCCCAATCCAAAATGCTCAAAAAATTTTCAATAGACAGCATAAAAATTTGCCAGAAATTACCGTCTATGCCCCTGGCCGCGTAAATATCATCGGCGAACATACCGACTACAACGACGGATTTGTTATGCCTTGTGCGATTAATTTTGGTACGGCCGTTTCAGGTACAAAACGAGATGATCATATTTGGAATGTTTATGCGGCGGATCTTGATGAAACTGATGAATTTTCTCTCAATGTTGAAATTCCTAAGAGTGAACACAAATGGGCTAATTATGTGCGTGGGGTGGTAAAATTTATCCAAGAACGTTACCCCCACTTTCAACAAGGTGCAAATTTAGTGATTTCTGGAAATGTGCCTCTTTCTTCAGGATTAAGTTCTTCTGCTGCGTTAGAGGTTGCGGTGGGTAAATTCTGCCAACAACTTGGCGATTTACCGCTTTCTCACACGGATATTGCATTGAATGGGCAAAAGGCTGAAAACCTATTTGTTGGGGCAAATTGTGGCAATATGGATCAGTTAATTTCCGCACTTGGGCAGGAAAATCACTTATTGATGATTGATTGTCGTAGTCTTGAAACCATTCCAACACCCGTGCCACAAGATGTCGCCGTTATTATTGTGAACTCAAATGTACCGCACGATTTAGTAACAGGCGAATACAATACTCGCCGTCAGCAATGTGAAGAGGCGGCAAAATTTTTTGGAGTAAAAGCCTTGCGTGATGTTTCAGTTGAGCAATTCCGAAAAAGAGAAGCGGAATTGACCGCACTTTCTCCGTTAGTGGCAAAACGTGCTCGTCATGTCGTAACAGAAAATCAACGAGTACTTGATGCTGTAGAAGCATTGAAGAACAATGATTTGACTCTTTTAGGTAAACTAATGGAAGCATCTCACAACTCAATGCGTGATGATTTTGAAATCACCGTGCCACAAATTGATTATTTAGTTGAATTGGCTCAACTTGTTATTGGCAAAAATGGCGGTGCGCGTATGACGGGCGGCGGTTTTGGTGGCTGTATTGTTGCACTTGCGCCGCATGATAAAGTCGATGCAGTTCGTAAAATTATTGCGGATAATTACGAGAAAACCATAGGTTTAAAAGAAACTTTTTATGTATGCACTGCATCACAAGGTGTTCAAGTGATTTAAGAGAAAATGATGTTAGAACAAACCACTTTTAATGCGCCTGATGGTGCACCTTATCAGCTTATAACTCTGCAAAATGAAAATGGAATGCGTGTTCAATTTATGGATTGGGGCGCAACTTGGCTTTCTTGTAAAGTGCCAATAAATGGCACATTATGCGAGGTTTTATTGGGTTGTAAGGTAGAGGGTTATCCCATTCATCAAAGCTATTTAGGCGCAAGCGTAGGGCGTTATGCAAACCGAATTGCAAATGCTCAATTTGAATTGAATGGCGAACTTATTAAATTAAGTAATAATCAAGGTAAACACCAGCTTCATGGTGGAGAGGGCTTTGATAAACGCCGTTGGAAAATTCAAGAGTGCGGTAAGAATTTTGTGTGTTTTTCATTACATTCAGTGGATGGCGATCAGGGTTTTCCTGGTAATGTGGATGTGTCTGTAACCTATACGCTAACAAATGATAATAGCGTAAAAATTGAATATGCTGGGATCTGTGATAAGGATACCGCATTGAACTTAACGAATCATGCCTATTTCAATTTAGAAAATGCAGCACAAGGCAGTGACGTGCGTGAACATACATTACGTTTAAATGCTGATTTTTATCTACCTGTAGATAATGAGGGGATTCCTAATTCTCCATTAAAGCATGTAGTGAATACAAGTTTTGACTTCCGTATTGCTAAACCCATCAAACAAAATTTTTTACAAGGGGATCAGCAAGCAACAAAAGGTTACGACCATTCTTTTATTGTCAATAAAGCTTGGCAAAAGCCTTGTGTGTTACTGACTTCTCCAGCTGGCGATTTAAGTTTGGAAGTAAGAACCTCGCAAGCTGCATTGCAGGTTTATACGGGTAATTATCTTGCAGGTACACCAACGAGAAATGGCGAATTATATGCCGATTTTTCTGGCATAGCATTAGAAACTCAATGCTTACCCGACACCCCTAATCATCCTGAATGGCAAAATTACGGCGGAATTCAAAAAGCAGGCGAGCAATATTATCATTGGACGGAGTTTAAATTTAAATAAGCCATTATTTATAATAAAAATGTCATTATAAGATCTATAAATTAGGTTCATTTCTAGCGTTAAAAGCGGTAATACACCACCAGCCCCTTAATCTAATTTAATTGGTCAAGCAATGGCTTTTTTATTTACAAAGGTTTACACTAATTTCAAATTTACTCAGGAAATCTATTATGCTTATTTCTTATTCCGACCTTAACCAACAACTTAAATCTGCTGGAATCGGCTTTAATGCAACAGAACTACACGGTTTTTTAAGTGGTTTACTTTGTGGTGGCTTAAAAGATCAAAGTTGGCTACCGCTCTTATATCAATTCAGCAATGATAATCACGCTTACCCAACAGGATTAGTTCAACCCGTTACAGCACTTTATCAACAAATTAGTCAAACCTTATCAGATGTTGAAGGCTTTACCTTTGAACTTGGTTTAACCGAAGATGAAAATGTCTTTGCACAAGCAGATAGCTTATCCGATTGGGCAAACCAATTCTTACTTGGTCTTGGCTTAGCACAACCTGAATTATCAAAAGAAAAAGGCGAAATTGGCGAAGCGGTTGATGATTTACAAAATATTTGCCAACTTGGTTACGATGAAGACGATAACGAAGAGGAACTCGCGGAAGCACTAGAGGAAATCATTGAATATGTTCGCACCATTGCAATGTTGTTCTATTCTCATTTCAACGAAGGAGAAATTGAGAGCAAACCTGTATTACATTAAGGAGATCTCGAATGGAATTGGCTTATATGGCTGAATTGCCTAAAGAAGAATTTGAGGAACGCCGCACACGAGTATTCACTCAAATGCAACCTAATTCGGCATTATTGCTTTTTTCTGAAATCGAAAAACGCCGTAATAATGATTGTACCTATCCTTTCCGTCAAGATAGCTATTTTTGGTATTTAACAGGCTTTACTGAACCGAATGCTGCGCTGCTATTACTAAAAACAGAACAAACTGAAAAAGCCATTATTTTTCTCCGTCCACGTGATCCGTTACTTGAAACTTGGAATGGTCGCCGATTAGGTGTTGAGCTTGCACCACAACAACTTAATGTGAATGAAGCCTATTCTATTGAAGAATTTGATACCGTACTGCCAAAAATACTGAAAAATTTGACCGCACTTTACTATGTGCCAGAAATTCATACTTGGGGCGATAAATTAGTGACAGAAAGTGCGGTAAGTTTTAACGAGATTTTAGATTGGCGACCAATGCTCAGCGAAATGCGCCTTATAAAATCGCCGAATGAAATCCGCTTAATGCAACAAGCGGGGCAAATTACGGCACTTGGTCATATTAAAGCGATGAAAACGACACGTCCAAATCGCTTTGAATATGAAATTGAAAGCGATATTTTGCATGAATTTAATCGCCATTGCGCCAGATTTCCTTCTTACAATTCCATTGTTGCAGGGGGAAATAACGCCTGTATTTTGCACTACACAGAAAATGATTGCCCACTAAATGATGGGGATTTAGTGCTGATTGATGCTGGTTGTGAGTTTGCTATGTATGCAGGCGATATTACCCGCACTTTTCCTGTAAATGGAAAATTTAGCCAGCCTCAACGTGAAATTTACGAGTTAGTTTTAAAAGCACAAAAACGTGCGATTGAATTGCTTGTACCTGGTAATTCCATCAAGCAAGCCAATGATGAAGTTATTCGTATTAAAACCCAAGGATTAGTGGATTTAGGCATCTTGAAAGGAGATGTGGATACACTTATTGAACAACAAGCTTATCGACAATTTTATATGCACGGATTAGGGCACTGGCTCGGTTTAGATGTGCATGATGTGGGCAGTTATGGACAAGATAAGCAACGGATACTCGAAATCGGTATGGTAATTACCGTTGAGCCAGGTATTTATATTTCAGAAGATGCTGATGTGCCAGAGCAATACAAAGGCATTGGTGTGCGCATTGAGGACAATTTACTGATGACTGAATACGGTAATAAAATCCTAACTGCAGCGGCCCCTAAAGAAATTGCAGATATTGAAAATTTAATGAATTTTTAATAAAAATGTTTAAATTGTGATCTAGTACACAGTTTTTTATTGCTCAAAATGTTAGCATTAGAACCAGTTAAAAACCGAACCAATCAGTTAAGGAGTCGATTATGTACAAACACATTTTAGTGGCAGTAGATCTTTCTGAAGAAAGTCCAGTTTTACTTAAAAAAGCAGTTGGAATTGCCAAACGCCACGACGCAAAACTTTCTATCATCCACGTTGATGTGAACTTCTCGGATCTTTATACTGGATTGATTGATGTAAATATGTCTTCAATGCAAGACAGGATTTCCACAGAAACACAAAAAGCCTTATTAGATTTAGCTGAAAGTGAGGATTATCCAATTTCAGAAAAATTGAGTGGCAGCGGCGATTTAGGACAAGTTTTAAGTGATGCCATCGAACAATATGATGTGGATTTATTAGTGACGGGACATCATCAGGATTTTTGGAGTAAGTTAATGTCTTCAACACGTCAAGTGATGAATACAATAAAAATTGATATGTTGGTTGTTCCGCTTAGAGATGAATAATTAACAAGAAATTGTTTTTTGAATAATCTGAAATAACTTAAATTTTAACCGCACTTCTCAAATAGCGTCGTGAAGTGCGGTTTTATTTTGGGGTTTTGGCAAAAAGCCTTTTTATAAATTTCAAAAATATGCAAAAATAAGGCGATTTAGTTTTTATTTTATTATGGGTAACAAGGATTCCTTTTAATGAAAACAACAGCAGAAATAAGACAATCGTTCCTTGATTTTTTCCATAGCAAAGGTCATCAAGTTGTAGAAAGTAGTTCACTTGTACCGGAAAATGATCCGACTTTGCTTTTCACGAATGCTGGGATGAACCAATTTAAGGATGTATTCCTTGGAATGGATAAACGCCCTTATTCTAGAGCGACCACAGCGCAACGTTGCGTGCGTGCTGGTGGTAAACATAACGACTTAGAAAATGTTGGTTATACCGCACGTCATCATACTTTCTTTGAAATGCTCGGAAACTTTAGTTTTGGCGATTACTTTAAACAGGATGCCATTAATTTTGCTTGGGAATATTTAACTTCTCCACAATGGCTTGGTTTACCTAAAGAAAAACTCTGGGTAACCGTGTATGAAACCGACGACGAAGCCTACAATATCTGGAATAAAGAAGTCGGTGTTCCTGCTGAACGCATTATTCGCATTGGTGACAATAAAGGCGCACCTTACGCATCAGACAATTTCTGGGCAATGGGCGATACGGGTCCTTGCGGTCCTTGTACTGAAATTTTCTACGATCACGGCGATCATATTTGGGGTGGCCCTCCGGGTTCTCCAGAAGAAGATGGCGACCGTTATATCGAAATCTGGAACGTTGTGTTCATGCAATTCAACCGTTTAGCCGATGGCACAATGGAAAAATTACCACGTCCATCAGTTGACACCGGTATGGGCTTAGAGCGTATTTCTGCTGTATTGCAACACGTTAATTCAAACTACGAGATTGATATTTTCAAAACATTAATCGCTAAAACGGCTGAAGTTGTAGGTACAAAAGATTTAAGTAATAAATCATTACATGTTATTGCTGACCATATTCGTTCTTGTGCATATCTAATCGCCGATGGCGTTATTCCATCAAATGAAGGTCGTGGTTATGTATTACGTCGTATTATTCGTCGTGCAGTTCGTCACGGTCATTTATTAGGTGCTAAAGAAGCCTTTTTCTATAAACTCGTGCCAACTCTAATTGAAGTAATGGCTGAAGCTGGGAAAGATGTAAAAGCCAAACAAGCAAATGTTGAAAAACTATTACGTTTAGAAGAAGAACAATTTGCTCGCACTCTAGAACGTGGATTGAGCTTATTAGATGAAGCCCTTACTCAAGTGAAAAACAGCGTTCTTTCAGGAGAAGTTGCATTCAAACTTTATGACACCTACGGTTTCCCATTGGATTTAACAGCTGATGTATGTCGTGAACGCAATATCACTATTGATGAACAAGCGTTTGACCGTGAAATGGAAGCACAACGCACTCGCGCGCAAGCAGCGAGCCAGTTTGGCGTGGACTACAACAGCATTATTCGTGTAGATGGCGAAACTAAGTTTGAAGGCTATACTGAAGTTGAATCTCAAGCAAAAATCACCGCTCTTTTCTATGATGGAAAATCAGTAGAAAGTATCGAAGCAGGTCAAAGTGCAGTCGTTATTTTAGAAAATACGCCATTTTATGCAGAATCAGGTGGTCAGATTGGCGATAGCGGATATTTAAGTGCACAAGGTGTAACCTTTAATGTGAAAGATACCCAAAAATATGGGCAAGTATTTGGACACATTGGGGAATTAACGCAAGGAAGTTTAAAAGTTGGACAATCAGTGAATGCGATTGTGGATGCTAAACGTCGCCACAACACATCACTTAATCACTCAGCGACACACTTATTGCACGCCGCCTTACGTCAAATTCTAGGTTTACACGTTGTGCAAAAAGGTTCGCTTGTTTCAGATAAAGCCTTGCGTTTTGACTTTGCACAACCAGAAGCCATTACAAAAGAACAATTAACTCAAATTGAAACATTAGTAAACCAAAAAATCCGTGCTAACTTCCCTGTTCAAACGGATATTATGGATATTGATTCCGCAAAAGCGAAAGGAGCAATGGCTCTCTTTGGCGAAAAATATGGCGATAAGGTTCGTGTATTAACGATGGGCGATTTCTCAATTGAGCTGTGTGGCGGTATTCACGCAAAACGCACAGGCGATATTGGTTTATTTAAAATTATTACTGAAAATGCAGTGGCTGCAGGCATTCGTCGTATTGAAGCTGTAACAGGTCAAAATGCCATTGACTGGTTACATAATCAACAACGCATTCTGACCCAAAGCGCAGACTTATTAAAATCAGACGTAAATACCTTAGTGGAAAAAATCCAACAACTTCAAGACAAAACGAAGAAAGTGGAAAAAGAATTACAAGGTCTAAAAGAAAAAGCCGCAATGCAGGCTGGTTCTGATTTTGTAAAAAGTGCGGTCAAAATCAACGGTGTTTCTGTTATTGCACAACAATTAGATGGTATAGAAACAAAATCATTACGCATAATGGTCGATGATTTAAAAAATGAACTCGGATCAGGCGTAATTGCATTTGCATCAATATTAGATGAAAAAGTTAATCTCGTCGTTGGAGTGACAAATGATTTAACCGCCAAAATAAAAGCTGGAGAACTTGTTAATTTAATGGCTCAACAAGTTGGAGGAAAAGGCGGTGGTCGTCCAGGTATGGCAATGGCAGGAGGTTCCCAACCAGAAAATGTGACACAAGCAATTAAAGTGGCACAAGACTGGTTAAACAAAAATCTGTAGTACAAGCTGGTTGGTGGGATGCCAACCGTTCCTTGATTGATAGGATATCTAATAAATGCAAACTAAGGAGATAAAAGATGTTAATCTTAACTCGAAAAGTTGGCGAAAGTGTACTTATTGGAGATGATATTTCTATCACGGTTTTGAGTGTACGTGGAAACCAAGTTAAACTCGGTGTTGAAGCGCCTAAAGAAGTATCCGTTCACCGAGAAGAAATTTACCAACGAATTAAACAAACGAAAGATGAACCCTATTTAGGTTCCTCTTAGTTAAACAATGGATATGATTATATGAAAGCAATTATTCCTGTCGCCGGTCTTGGCACACGTATGTTGCCCGCCACGAAGGCGATTCCGAAGGAAATGCTCACTTTGGTGGATAAACCGTTAATTCAATACGTGGTAAATGAATGTGTAGCTGCTGGCATAAAAGAAATTGTGCTGGTAACACATTCATCAAAAAATGCTATCGAAAACCATTTTGATACATCTTTTGAATTAGAAACGATGCTGGAAAAACGTGTGAAGCGTCAGCTTCTAGAAGAAGTTCGTTCTATCTGTCCAAAAAATGTAACGATTATGCACGTTCGTCAAGGTAATGCGAAAGGCCTAGGTCACGCCGTGTTATGTGGTCGTCCTTTAGTAGGAAATGAACCTTTTGCCGTTATGTTACCAGATGTATTATTAGCTGAATTTAGTGCAGATCAGAAAAAAGAAAATCTTGCTGCAATGATTCAACGCTTTAATGAAACTGGCGCAAGCCAAATTATGGTAACCCCAGTTCCGCAAGAAAATGTGAGTAGCTATGGTGTTGCAGATTGTGGTGACATTGAGCTTAATGGCGGCGAAAGTGCAAAAATTAATAGTATTGTTGAAAAACCTTCTATTGAAGACGCACCATCAAATCTTGCAGTGGTTGGGCGTTATGTTTTTTCAGCAGCAATTTGGGACTTGTTGGAAAAAACACCAATTGGTGTTGGCGATGAAATACAATTAACCGATGCTATTGATATGCTAATTGAAAAAGAAACCGTTGAAGCATTTCATATGACAGGGAAAACTTTTGATTGCGGCGATAAAATTGGCTATATGGAAGCTTTCGTAGAATATGGTATTCGTCACGAAAAATTAGGTAAAGAATTTAAATCCTTTATCAAAAATTTGGCGAAAACCCTATAAATAGCACCAATATAGATAAAATGGACAAAATGAGAGGTTTTGTCCATTTTGTTTTATTATTCAATAGCATATTGCTACTATACATAGCGGTAGAATAATTAAAATTAAAATAAAAAGGAAGAATTATGGCACTTTGGGGTGGGCGTTTTACACAAGCCGCAGATAAACGTTTTAAAGATTTTAATGATTCATTACGGTTTGATTACCGTTTGGCAGAGCAGGATATTCAAGGCTCGATTGGTTGGTCCAAAGCCTTGGCGAAAGTCAATGTATTAACTATCGAAGAACAGCATCAACTTGAACAAGCACTAAATGAACTACTTGTTGAAGTGCGGTCAAATCCGCAAGCAATTTTACAAGATGACGCTGAAGATATTCATAGTTGGGTTGAAAGTAAGCTAATTGATAAAGTAGGCAATCTTGGTAAAAAATTACATACTGGTCGTAGCCGTAACGATCAAGTGGCAGTCGATATAAAACTATGGTGCAAACAACGTGTACTTGAATTACAAGAATCAGTTCGCAATTTGCAACGCCACTTAGTTCAAACCGCAGAAAACACACAGCAATCAGTAATGCCAGGCTATACCCATTTACAACGGGCTCAGCCAATAACTTTTGCGCATTGGTGTATGGCGTATGTGGAAATGTTCGACCGCGACTATTCACGTTTAACAGATGCTTATAATCGAATGAATACCTGCCCACTTGGTAGTGGTGCCTTGGCTGGTACGGCTTATGCTGTAGATCGTGATTCACTCGCCCACGATCTTGGTTTCGCTTTCGCGACTAGAAATAGCTTAGATAGCGTCTCTGACCGCGATCATGTCGTAGAATTACTTTCTATCGCTTCTCTTAGTATGGCGCATCTTTCCCGCTTTGCTGAAGATATGATTATCTTTAACAGCGGAGAGGCAAATTTCGTAGAACTATCCGACCGCGTGACTTCTGGCTCATCATTAATGCCACAAAAGAAAAATCCTGATGCATGTGAGTTAATTCGGGGCAAAGCAGGTAGAGTGATTGGCTCATTAACAGGCATGTTAATTACCTTAAAAGGCTTGCCACTTGCGTATAATAAAGATATGCAAGAAGACAAAGAGGGTATTTTTGATGCCTTAGATACTTGGCAAAACTGTGTGGATATGGCAACGTTCGTATTAGATGAATTGAAAGTAAATGTTGAACGTACTCGTGAAGCTGCGTTAAAAGGCTATTCAAACGCAACTGAATTAGCGGATTATTTAGTCTCTAAGGGCGTACCTTTCCGAGATTCCCATCATATCGTGGGCGAAACGGTAGTTTATGCAATCGAGAAAGGCAAAGGATTAGAAGATCTGACTATCCCTGAATTCCGCCAATTTAGTGAAGTAGTGGGAGATGATGTTTACGAGATTCTTTCTCTCCAATCTTGCTTAGACAAACGTTGTGCAAAAGGTGGCGTATCGCCATTACGTGTTGCCGAAGCTATTGCAGAAGCCAAAATAAGATTTGCTTAATTAATATTATAACTTAGAGATCACATTGGATTTTACAAGCCTCTAAGTGCCACCTATTTATAAGCAAAAACGCTTAAATAAAACAATCAAGACAAAAAGTGCGGAAAAAACCACCGCACTTTTTATCTCAATTAGGAATATTCAATGACCAATCAACAAGACTATACTCAAGATAATGACAAACTTTACCGTTATCTTTTCCAACATCGTTCAGTTCGTGGGGAATGGGTTCGCTTAAATAAAACATTTACTGATACATTAAATACCCATCAGTATCCTAAAGCAGTACAGGATTTATTGGGAGAAATGATGGTAGCGACTAATTTGCTTACTGCCACACTAAAATTTGACGGCAATATTACCGTACAAATTCAAGGCGATGGCCCATTACGCTTAGCATTAGTAAATGGCAATGATCAACAACAAATCCGCGCCCTTGCTCGAGTGGATGGGGACATCACTGAAAATATGAACCTACATAATATGATTGGTAAAGGCGTATTGGTCATTACTATTGCACCAAAAGAAGGCGAACGCTATCAAGGTGTAATTAGCTTGGATAAACCCACGATCACGGAATGCTTAGAAGATTATTTTGTACGCTCAGAACAGCTTCAAACTCAATTAATTATTCGTACTGGAGAATATGACGGCAAGCCAGTGGCAGCAGGGATGTTATTACAGATTATGCCTGATGGTTCTGGTACATCAGAAGATTTTGAGCATTTAACTACGCTCGCAGCAACAGTAAAAGATGAAGAATTATTTGGTCTCCCTGCAGAAGAGTTACTCTATCGTTTATATCACGAAGAAACCGTTAATCTTTATCCAGCACAAGATGTACAATTTTTCTGTGGCTGCTCTGCTGAGCGTTCTGGTTCAGCATTACTTTTAATCTCTGATGAAGAAATTGATGAAATATTAGCCGAGCATAAAGGCAGTATTGATATGCAATGTGAGTGTTGTGGCACACACTACTTCTTTAATAAAGAAGCGATTGAAAAATTAAAATCAACAAGACTTTAAAAACAATCCCGACACAATGTTGGGATTTTTGATCTATATTACAACATCACTAAAAAGAGGTAAAATTTTTAAAGAAATGTTCAAAAATGAGATCTACTTAACATTTTTTTATATTGATATCCATTAGAATAAACCACAGTTAAATTTTAATCTTACATATTAGAGGTGACTTATGACAGACTTAAATAAAGTGGTAAAAGAACTTGAAGCTCTTGGCATTTATGATGTAAAAGAAGTTGTTTACAATCCAAGCTACGAGCAATTGTTTGAAGAAGAAACTAAACCAGGTTTAGAAGGCTTTGAAAAAGGTACTTTAACTACGACTGGTGCAGTGGCAGTAGATACAGGTATCTTCACAGGTCGTTCTCCAAAAGATAAATATATCGTGTTAGATGAAAAAACCAAAGATACTGTTTGGTGGACATCTGAAGTAGCAAAAAACGACAACAAGCCAATGAACCAGGCTACTTGGCAAAGCTTAAAAGACTTGGTAACTAACCAACTTTCTCGTAAACGCTTATTTGTAGTTGATGGCTTCTGTGGTGCGAGCGAACACGACCGTATTGCAGTGCGTATTGTCACTGAAGTAGCGTGGCAAGCACATTTTGTAAAAAATATGTTTATTCGCCCAACTGAAGAACAACTCAAAAATTTTGAACCAGATTTCGTTGTAATGAACGGTTCTAAAGTCACTAATCCAAACTGGAAAGAACAGGGTTTAAATTCAGAAAACTTTGTTGCATTCAACTTAACTGAGCGTATCCAATTAATCGGTGGAACTTGGTACGGCGGCGAAATGAAAAAAGGTATGTTCTCAATGATGAACTACTTCCTACCACTTAAAGGTGTAGGTGCAATGCACTGTTCAGCTAACGTTGGTAAAGATGGCGATGTAGCAATCTTCTTCGGTTTATCTGGTACAGGTAAAACAACCCTTTCTACCGATCCAAAACGTGAATTAATCGGAGATGATGAACACGGTTGGGATGATGTTGGTATCTTTAACTTTGAAGGTGGTTGTTATGCGAAAACCATTCATCTTTCAGAAGAAAATGAACCAGATATTTACCGCGCTATCCGCCGCGATGCATTATTAGAAAACGTGGTTGTTCGTGCTGATGGTTCTGTTGATTTCGATGATGGTTCAAAAACAGAAAATACTCGCGTATCTTACCCAATTTATCACATCGATAATATTGTAAAACCAGTTTCTCGTGCAGGTCACGCAACTAAAGTTATTTTCTTAACTGCAGATGCATTTGGCGTATTACCACCAGTATCTAAATTGACACCAGAACAAACTAAATACTACTTCTTATCAGGTTTCACTGCAAAATTAGCAGGTACTGAACGTGGTATTACTGAACCAACGCCAACTTTCTCAGCATGTTTCGGTGCAGCATTCTTAACCCTTCATCCAACTCAATATGCTGAAGTATTAGTAAAACGTATGCAAGCAGCAGGTGCTGAAGCTTACTTAGTGAATACTGGTTGGAATGGTACAGGTAAACGTATCTCAATCAAAGATACTCGCGGAATCATTGATGCAATCTTAGATGGCTCAATTGAAAAAGCTGAAATGGGCGAATTGCCAATCTTCAACTTAGCAATTCCTAAAGCATTACCAGGTGTAGATTCTGCAATCTTAGATCCTCGCGATACTTACACAGATAAAGCACAATGGCAATCAAAAGCTGAAGACTTAGCTGGTCGTTTTGTGAAAAACTTTGTTAAATATGCAACTAACGAAGAAGGTAAAGCGTTAATTGCAGCAGGTCCTAAAGCTTAATTAAAAATACTAAAAATATTAACCGCACTTTGGGTAACTGAAGTGCGGTCATTTTTTATCTGTTTTCAAGCTGATAAATGTATTCAAAAATTGACAAAAATCCAGTAAAATCACTGTGTTTTAACTTTCGTCAATTAAAAGGACAATGCAATGCTTAACCAAATCAAAAAAGATGCTCAAGATCGTATGGAAAAAAGCCTTGAAGCATTAAAAGGCCATATTTCAAAAATCCGTACCGGTCGCGCACAACCAAGTTTACTCGATGCAATTCAAGTTGAATATTATGGTGCTGCGACCCCACTTCGCCAATTAGCAAACGTAGTGGCAGAAGATGCACGTAATTTAGCTGTAACTGTTTTTGATCGTTCTTTAATCTCTGCAGTAGAAAAAGCAATTTTAACCTCAGATTTAGGTTTAAATCCATCTTCAGCTGGCACAACAATCCGCGTTCCGCTTCCTCCATTAACAGAAGAACGCCGTCGTGATTTAATCAAAATTGTGAAAGGCGAAGGTGAACAAGGTAAAGTTGCGGTTCGTAATGTGCGTCGTGATGCGAATGATAAAATCAAAGCATTATTAAAAGACAAAGAAATCAGCGAAAATGAACAACATAAAGCAGAAGAACAAATCCAAAAAATCACCGATATTTACATTAAAAAGGTAGATGAAGTATTAGCGGATAAAGAAAAAGAATTAATGGATTTCTAATCATCAAAAATGCGAAAGGCAGACAGTTTTGTCTGCCTTTATTTTATTAGGTATGCGAATTTAGACGTACCAATGAAAATATAATCAACAAAAGTGCGGTGAAGATTCTATGCAAAAACAAAACATTGTCATTCTTGGTTCAACGGGATCAATCGGTAAAAGTACCCTTTCTGTTATCGAAAATAACCCTCAGAAATATCATGCATTTGCACTCGTAGGCGGAAAAAATGTAGAAGCAATGTTTGAACAATGCATAAAATTCCGACCGCACTTTGCGGCTCTTGATAATGTAAATGCAGCTAAAATTTTACGTGAAAAATTAATTGCACATCATATTCCAACAGAAGTATTAGCAGGACAACGAGCTATTTGTGAACTCGCAGCACACCCTGATGCCGATCAGATAATGGCATCGATTGTTGGTGCAGCAGGATTGTTACCGACTCTTTCAGCAGTTAAAGCGGGGAAACGGGTATTACTAGCAAATAAAGAATCATTGGTAACCTGCGGACAGCTTTTTATTGATGCCGTAAAAAACTATGGCGCGAAGCTTTTACCAGTAGACAGTGAACATAATGCGATCTTTCAATCGTTACCGCCAGAAGCACAAGAAAAAATCGGTTTTTGCCCACTTTCTAAATTAGGCGTAAGTAACATTATACTCACTGGTTCTGGCGGACCATTCCGTTACACGCCACTTGAACAATTCACCAACATCACACCTGAACAAGCGGTTGCACACCCTAATTGGTCTATGGGTAAAAAAATCTCTGTCGATTCAGCCACAATGATGAATAAAGGTTTGGAATACATTGAGGCTCGATGGCTTTTCAACGCAAATGCGGAAGAAATGGAAGTCATTATTCATCCACAATCTATTATCCATTCTATGGTACGGTATGTTGATGGCTCGGTCATAGCTCAAATGGGAAATCCAGATATGCGTACACCAATTGCAGAAACTATGGCATATCCTCACCGCACTTTTGCTGGAGTAGAACCACTCGATTTCTTTAAAGTCAAAGAACTGACGTTTATTGAACCTGATTTTAATCGTTATCCAAATTTAAAACTGGCTATTGATGCCTTTGCTGTGGGTCAATATGCAACAACAGCAATGAATGCAGCTAATGAAATTGCCGTACAAGCATTTTTAGATCGTCAAATTAGTTTTATGGATATTGCAAAAATTAATTCGAAAACAATTGAGAAAATTTCGCCTTATACCATTCAAAATATTGATGATGTACTCGAAATTGATGCACAAGCAAGAGAGATTGCGAAAACGCTAATTAGTAAATAGACCTAGAATAACTAGGTCTAGTTTATTCGATTTAATGGAATACAAATTCCAAAATGCACATATAGGCTGCAATACAAAATAAGATAATCGCCAATAATTTTCTTGTTAAAGCTGGATTCATTAATCCACGCAATTTCATTGAGAAGAAACTCATTCCAAATGAACCCAAGGTAACGACACCAACTACAAGAAAATTTACATACCCTAATTGACCACTTAGGCTGACATCATAAGGGAAGGCTCTTGTGAGATAACCATATAAATTACCAATACCGCCAATAATCATCATGTAGTTCGTATAAACGGCAATTTGTTGTGTTTTTACCCCTTTTAATTGGCCAACAAGCGGAGCAAGGATAGATCCGCCTCCAATACCTGTAATACCCGCAATTAAGCCTCCTCCACAGCAACTAATACTACCTTTAGCTCGTTCCATAGGAGACATATTAGACACTTCTATTTGTGTTCTCGATCTGTTTAAAAATGTTTTAATCGCTAGCACACTTAAACTAACCGTAAAAATTAAACTAATTACCACAGTAGAAAAATAAAAACTTAATTCAAAGCCAATTTGCACGCCAATTACCATAGCAATAGACCATAAAATCATATTGATATAATCAATTTTAATTTTTTGCTTATGGAAAAATAATAAATTAATCAATGCAGTACACATCACTATGGTAAGTGATGTAGCTGAAATAACTTGAATCGGCAATTCAGGAAATAATGTACGTAAAATTGGCACCATCAACACCCCACCGCCAATACCAAAAATAGCAGAAACCACATTGGTACAAATACCGCAAATCAGTAAGATAAAAATTGTGCTAAGTGCCATCTTAGATCCTATTTAAAAATTCATTTAATCATACTTCATTTTGACGTAAGAGCATATGCTCAGCTTATGATCGCTATCATATACAGTTAAAATTATTCTGTTATGATAAAAAGAATAAGGAGGATACGTAGATATGAATTCATTTCAATTAATGGCAAAACCTACTGGTTCAATTTGTAATTTAGATTGTCAATATTGCTTTTACTTGGAAAAACCTCACTTAAACCAACGGGCTATGACTAATGAAGTATTAGAAGCCTATATCAAATCCTATATTGAAACAACGCCTCAACAACAAGTTACTTTCCTATGGCAAGGCGGCGAGCCAACCCTAGCAGGTCTTGATTTCTACAAAAGAGCGGTCAATTTTCAGCATAAATATGCTAATGGCAAACAAATTGAAAATTCTCTACAAACGAATGGAGTATTACTTAATGCCGATTGGTGCCGTTTTCTTCACGATCATCACTTTCTTGTAGGGCTTTCTATAGATGGACCTAAGCACTTACACGATACCTATCGTTTAACTAAAAATGGAAAAGGCTCATTTCAACAAGTAATAAATGCTCTCGATTTACTCTATAATTACCAAGTTTCTTTTAATACACTAACTGTGGTACATAATCTCAATGTCCAATATGCTAAAGAAATCTACCATTTCTTGAAAAGAATAGGTTCATCTTATATGCAATTTATTCCACTAATGGGCGATTACAAGCAACAAGCTACAGCAAAAGACTACGGTCAATTTTTAATTGATATTTTTGATGAATGGTATGCCAATGATGTAGGCAAAATTGGTATTCAATTTATTGAACAATGGTTTATGGCTTACCTTGGTTTACAACCAAGTTTATGTATTTTTCGTGAAACCTGCGGCGATCAATTGGTTATTGAACAAAATGGCGATATTTATAGTTGCGATCATTATGTTTATCCTGAATATAAACTCGGAAATCTTATTGAAACCCCTCTAATACAGCTCCTTGATAATAATACTAAACAAAAGAATTTTGGCGCAGCAAAATCTTTTCTTTCCGAACAGTGTAAAATCTGCAAGTTTCGCTTTGCCTGTCACGGAGGCTGCCCAAAACATCGTACAATTCAAGGATTTGGTAAAGCACATAATCAACTTTGTGAGGCATATTATTCTGCACTTTCTCATATGGATCCATATTTAAAGTCATTTGCAAAATCATTTGGCAAAATAAAATAATATTTATCTAGCTTAAAATTTTGTTAAACACTTCACATTTTTATAATTTGCTTATAGCAGAAAAATATAGAAATTTGTATAGTAATCTGAAGTTATTTATATATTAAAAGACGCCTTTATGTTTACATTGCCCTATTATTTACCACAAAACTTAAATGAATGTATTATTTCTGAAAGTAAAACTCTAGAAAAAAACAGCTTAATTTATGCACAAGGCGAGAAGCCTAAAGAATTTTATTTTTTAAAACAAGGGCTAGTTGGTCTGTATCATAGTCTAGAAAATGGCAAAGAAACATTGACTCGACTTTATCACGCTAATGAATATTTTGGTTTTCGTACTATTTTTAGTGAAACATCTTATCATTGCAGTGCAAAAGTATTAATGGAAGCCGATATCGTTAGAATATTTCCTGGTAATCACGCAAATTTTATTACAAATAACCCTGATTTTTCTTGTTATCTTATGAAACAACTTTCTAATGAATTATATGATGCAGAACACCGAATAAGTAATACAGCTTATAAGCGTAGTTACGAACGTATTATTGATGCCATTGAAAATTTAACAGAAAGTTATCCCGATTACCCTTGGACCTACCGAGAAGTAGCGGAATTTTGTGGATGTGAAACTGAAACCGCAATTCGTATTAGTAGAGAGCTTAAAAAACAAGGAATTTTAGATAAAAATACACGACATCTACGAATATGCTCTTAAAATTTGCTACTGTTCACTGATTGTAAATAATATATCTAAGTAATGATTAAATCAGATAAAGATTTTTTTATATATAAAATAAAAAAGCCCACTATATAAAGTGAGCTTATTTTTAGAATTAATTTTTATTCCTCAGTTGTTGCCTCAGCAACTTCTGGACGATCAACTAACTCAATGTATGCCATTGGTGCATTATCGCCTGCACGGAAACCACATTTCAAAATGCGAGTGTAACCACCTGCACGTTGAGCAAAACGTGGACCTAATTCATTAAATAATTTTGCAACAGTTTCAACGTTGCGAGTACGAGCAAATGCTAAACGACGGTTAGCAACGCTATCTACTTTTGCTAATGTAATTAACGGTTCAACTACACGGCGTAATTCTTTAGCTTTAGGCAAAGTAGTCTTAATGATTTCATGACTAACTAAAGCACTTGCTAAGTTACGGAACATCGCTTGGCGATGACTACTATTACGGTTTAGTTGACGACCACTCTTACGATGGCGCATGATCTTATCCTTCTCAGAAAAATCTTAACCTATGACCAAACTAGTCTTCAGCAATACTTGCTGGTGGCCAATTTTCAAGGCGCATACCAAGTGACAAGCCACGAGAAGCAAGAACATCCTTAATTTCAGTAAGAGATTTCTTACCAAGATTAGGGGTTTTTAATAATTCTACTTCAGTACGTTGTACTAAATCACCGATATAATGAATTGTTTCTGCTTTCAAACAGTTAGCAGAACGAACTGTCAGCTCTAAATCATCTACAGGACGTAATAAAATCGGATCAAACTCCGGTTTTTCTTCCTTAATTTCAGGCTGACGAACATCACGTAAATCAACGAATGCATCAAGTTGCTCCGCCAAGATTGTTGCTGCACGACGAATTGCTTCTTCTGGCTCAAGTGCACCATTAGTTTCTAACTCAATAACGAGCTTATCCAAATCTGTACGCTGCTCAACACGAGCTGCCTCTACATTATACGTAATTCGTTCAACCGGACTATAACAAGCATCAACAAGCAAACGACCAATTGGACGCTCTTCTTGCGTATGTATACGAGATGAAGCAGGAACATATCCTCTACCACGCTGAACACGTATACGCATACTAATTGAAGCATTTTCATCAGTTAAATGACAAATCACATGATCTGGATTTACAATTTCAACATCACCATCATGGGTAATGTCCGCTGCAACAACAGGGCCAATTCCAGATTTATTTAATGTCAGAATAACGTCATCTTTATTCTGTACCTTAACCGCTAGACCTTTAAGGTTCAAAAGTACTTCAAGAATATCTTCTTGAACACCTTCCTTACTACTATATTCATGCAATACGCCATCAATTTCTACTTCAGTTACAGCACAACCCGGCATTGAAGACAGAAGGATACGACGCAATGCATTACCTAGAGTATGACCAAAACCACGCTCTAACGGTTCTAAGATCACTTTAGCATGTGTTGAACTAATTTGTTCAATATCTACTAAACGTGGTTTTAAAAATTCTGTAACAGAACCCTGCATTTTATCCTCTCTTTGGTTTTAAGCTTAACTATTATTTAGAGTAAAGCTCAACGATCAGATGTTCGTTAATGTCTGCTGATAAATCAGAACGTTCAGGAACACGTTTGAATACACCTTCCATTTTTGCAGAATCAACTTCTAACCATGTTGGTTTTTCTCTTTGCTCTGCTAATTCTAATGATGCTTTAATACGAGCTTGTTTTTTCGATTTTTCACGAATAGCAACTACATCATTTACAGAAACTTGGAAAGATGGAATATTAACAACACGACCATTCACAACAATTGCTTTATGACTCACTAATTGACGAGCCTCTGCACGAGTTGCAGCAAATCCCATGCGATAAACAACGTTATCCAATCTACCTTCTAATAACACTAATAAATTTTCACCAGTGTTACCTTTCAAACGGTTTGCTTCTTTATAGTAGTTACGGAATTGACGTTCTAAAATACCATAGATACGACGAACTTTTTGTTTTTCACGTAACTGACTACCATAGTCAGACAAACGCGGTTTACGAGCACCGTGCTGACCCGGTGCTGTATCAATTTTACATTTTGAATCAATCGCACGCACGCCTGATTTAAGGAATAAATCAGTGCCTTCACGACGGCTGAGCTTGAGTTTAGGACCCAAATATCTTGCCATTTTCTTTCTCCAACTATCCTATATACGTCTTAAACGCGACGTTTTTTCGGTGGACGACAACCGTTATGAGGAATCGGAGTCACATCAGTAATATTCGTGATACGGAAACCCGCTGCGTTTAACGCGCGAATTGTAGATTCACGACCTGGACCCGGACCTTTAACCATAACTTCCAAGTTCTTTAAGCCAAATTCTTTAACGATTTCAGCACAACGCTCTGCCGCAACTTGCGCTGCGAACGGAGTTGATTTACGAGAACCACGGAAACCTGAACCACCTGCAGTTGCCCAAGCTAGAGCATTACCTTGACGGTCAGTAATAGTAACGATTGTATTATTGAAAGATGCGTGAATATGTGCTACGCCATCTACAACTTGTTTTTTTACACGTTTACGTGCACGAACTGGTGTTTTAGCCATTCTTATTTACCCCGACTATTTTTTGATCGGCTTACGTGGACCCTTACGGGTACGCGCATTAGTTTTAGTACGTTGACCACGTACTGGTAAACTACGACGATGACGTAAACCACGATAGCATCCTAAGTCTAAAAGACGTTTGATGTTTAGTGTTACTTCACGACGTAAGTCACCTTCAACGGTAAATTTACCAACTTCGTCACGCAGTTTGTCAATCTGCTCTTCAGACAATTCTCTGATCTTAACATCTTCAGCAATACCCGCTGCTGCACAAATAGCTTGTGAACGAGTTTTACCAATACCGTAAATTGCAGTTAAAGCGATTACAGCGTGTTTATGATCAGGAATGTTAATGCCTGCAATACGGGCCACTATGCACTCCTATATTTTAATTAATTTGATATTCTGATCTTGAAAAGCCCGTTTTCAGGATACTCAAACAGAATATCAAGGACATAAATGAGTTGAGCAGTATAACTACTCAACTGGTTCTTGGCAAGAAAAATGTTAATTAACCTTGACGTTGTTTGTGTTTAGGGTCGCTACACAATACGCGTACAACACCCTCACGTTTAACAATCTTACAGTTACGACACATTTTCTTTACGGAAGCACGAACTTTCATTGCTTATCCTTTTACTTTAAATGAACAATTATTGTCCAAAACCCTTAAGGTTTGCTTTTTTCAACGCAGATTCATATTGAGAAGACATTAAATGACTTTGAACCTGAACGATGAAATCCATAATTACAACGACTACAATTAAAAGAGATGTTCCACCGAAGTAAAATTTAACATCCCAAGCCGATGTCATAATATAAGGAACTAAACATACAAACGTTACATAGAGACCGCCAATTAATGTAAGACGAGTCATCACTTTATCAATATAACGTGATGTTTGTTCACCGGGTCTAATTCCTGGAATAAATGCACCAGATTTTTTTAGATTATCTGCTGTATCACGAGGATTATATTGCATTGCTGTATAGAAAAAACTGAAGAAAATAATTGCGACAGCATAAACAAGCAAATAAAGTGGCTGACCAGGATTCAATAACATTGATAAATTATTTAACCATTCAAATTTATCATTTTGCCCAAACCATTGTGTTAATGTAGCTGGGAATAAAATAATACTTGAAGCAAAAATTGCTGGCATTACATTTGCCATATTCACTTTCAATGGTAAATGTGTTGAATGACCACCTAAAATTTGACGACCTTGCTGACGCTTCGCATATTCAACGCGAATTCTACGTTGTCCTCTTTCAACAAAAACAACAAAATAAGTTACTGCAAATACAATAGCTGCGATCAGAAGAAGAACTAATGGATGCATCTGTCCTTGACGAGCCTGCTCAATAGTTTGAAGAATAGCCGATGGTAAACCAGCTACAATACCGCCAAAAACAAGAATTGAAATACCGTTACCAATACCTCTTTCAGTTATTTGCTCACCCAACCACATAAGGAACATTGTACCAGTGACTAAACTAACAACTGAAGTAAAGTAAAAACTAAATCCAACATTTGGCACTAAGCCAGACAACATATTTGGTAAACCTGTTGAAATAGCTACTGCCTGAATCGTTGCAAAAACAACTGTCGCATAACGAGTATATTTAGAAATTTTACGCTGACCAGCAGCACCTTCTTTCTTTAATTCTGCTAAAGCAGGAGAAACCGTTGCAAGCAATTGAATTACAATAGATGCCGATATATATGGCATGATTCCTAATGCTAAAATGGATGCACGGCTTAGAGCACCACCAGAGAACATGTTAAACATGTCAATGATAGTGCCTTTTTGTTGTTCAACTAATTGAGCTAGAACAGCCGCATCAATACCAGGAACCGGAATGAATGAACCAATTCGATAAACGATAAGTGCACCTAAAACGAAAAGTAATCGGCTTTTTAATTCACCTTTACCGCTATTAGTACTTCTTGCTTGATAACCTGGTTGTTTAGCCATTTGCTAATTATTCCTCAATTGAACCACCAGCAGCTTCAATTGCTGCTTTTGCACCTTTAGTTACACGTAAACCGCGTACCGTTACTGCAGATTTCACTTCTCCTGCTAAAATTACTTTAGCGAATTGGATATCTTTAGTTAAGATATTTGCTGCTTTTAATGTTTCTAAAGTTACTACATTACCTTCAACTTTGGTTAATTCATTTAAACGAACTTCTGCAGTCACTGCAGATTTCATTGAAGTAAAACCAAATTTTGGTAAACGACGGTATAACGGCATTTGACCACCTTCGAAACCGCGACGAACACCGCCACCAGTACGAGATTTTTGACCTTTATGACCGCGGCCACCAGTCTTGCCTAAACCTGAACCAATACCACGACCGAGGCGTTTAGCACTATGCTTTGCACCTTCAGCCGGAGATAGAGTATTTAAACGCATCTCTTACTCCTCCACTTTAACCATGTATGAAACTTGGTTAATCATACCACGTACTGCAGGCGTATCAATTAACTCAACAGTGTGGTGCATATGGCGAAGACCAAGACCACGCAAGGTAGCTTTATGCTTCGGTAAACGAGCAATTGAGCTACGAACTTGTGTTACTTTAATAGTTTTAGCCATTATTCATTACCCCAAGATTTCATCAACAGTTTTACCGCGTTTTGCAGCAACCATTTCTGGTGATTTCATATTTGCTAATGCATCAATAGTTGCACGAACAACGTTAATTGGGTTGGTAGAACCATACGCTTTAGAAAGAACGTTACGTACACCTGCAACTTCCAATACCGCACGCATTGCACCACCAGCGATGATACCTGTACCTTCGCTTGCTGGCTGCATAAATACACGTGAACCAGTATGAACACCTTTAACTGGATGTTGTAATGTACCTTCATTTAAAGCGACATTAATCATATTGCGACGTGCTTTTTCCATCGCTTTTTGGATCGCTGCTGGAACTTCGCGCGCTTTACCATAACCAAAACCTACTCGGCCATTACCATCGCCCACCACAGTTAATGCAGTGAAACTCATAATACGACCACCTTTTACAGTTTTTGATACACGGTTTACTGCGATTAGCTTCTCTTGCAGTTCACCAACTTGTTTTTCGATGTTTGACATCTCAATTTACCTCATTAGAACTGTAGACCAGCTTCACGTGCAGCGTCCGCTAAAGTTTGGACACGACCATGATATTTAAAACCGGAACGATCAAAAGCAACAACTTGAACGCCTTTTGCTAATGCGCGTTCTGCAACAGCTTTACCTACTGCAGCAGCTGCATCTTTATTACCGGTGTATTTTACTTGCTCACGAATTGCTTTCTCAACAGTTGAAGCAGCGGCAAGCACTTCTGAACCGTTTGGTGCAATAACTTGTGCATAAATATGACGTGGAGTGCGGTGAATAACTAAACGAGTTACACCTTGCTCTCTCATCATATGACGTGCACGAGCTGCACGACGGATACGAGCTGATTTCTTATCCATAGTGTTACCTTAATTATTTCTTCTTAGCCTCTTTGATACGCACTACTTCATCAGCGTAACGTACCCCTTTACCTTTATAAGGTTCAGGACGGCGATAAGCACGAATATCTGCTGCAACTTGACCGATCAACTGTTTGTCTGTACCTTTCAACACGATTTCGGTTTGAGATGGACATTCTGCTGTAATACCTGCCGGCAAAGTGTGCTCTACTGGGTGAGAATAGCCTAAACTTAATGCAATTGCATTGCCTTTAAGTTGAGCTCTGTAACCTACACCCACCAATACTAATTTTTTAGTGAAACCTTCAGTAACACCGATAACCATTGCATTAACTAATGCACGTGCAGTACCCGATTGAGCATTTGCTTCAACAAAACCTTCACGTGGAGTGAACGTAAATTGTCCGTTATCTTGTTTTACTTCAACTGATTCATGAATTTTGCGAGATAACTCGCCATTTTTACCTTTTACTGTTAATAGCTGACCGTCGAGTTTAACTTCAACGCCGGCAGGAATATTAACAGGTGCCTTTGCAACACGAGACATTTTCCTACCTCTCTATTAAGCTACATAACAGATGATCTCACCGCCTAAACCTGCTTGACGAGCAGCGCGGTCAGTCATAACACCTTTAGATGTAGAAATAACTGCAACACCTAAACCGCCCATAACTTTTGGTAATTCATCTTTACGTTTGTAAATACGAAGACCAGGACGACTTACACGTTGGATGCTTTCTACAACTGGTTTGCCTTGGAAATATTTTAAAGTAATTTCCAATTCAGGTTTAGCACCTTCTAAAACTTTTACGCTTTCGATATAACCTTCAGCAGCTAATACATTGGCAATTGCCACTTTTAGCTTGGAAGAAGGCATATTGATTGCAACTTTGTTCGCAGCTTGACCGTTACGAATACGGGTCAGCATATCTGCGATTGGATCTTGCATACTCATTGTACTTTTTCTCCGATTCCAAAATAAAGTGGTATATTACCAGCTCGCTTTTTTAAGGCCAGGGATTTCACCGCGCATTGCAGCTTCACGAACCTTAATTCGGCTTAAACCAAACTTACGTAAAACGCCATGAGGACGTCCAGTTTGGCGGCAACGGTTACGTTGACGAGATGGGCTAGAATCACGTGGTAAAGTTTGTAACTTTAACACTGCATCCCAACGATCTTCATCAGAGGCATTGACATCAGAAATGATTTTCTTTAATTCAACACGTTTTGCGTAGAATTTTTCAGCCAATTTAACGCGTTTTACATCGCGTGCTTTCATTGATTGTTTAGCCATTATAACCTGCCTTATTTACGGAATGGGAAATTAAAGGCAGCAAGTAGTGCTTGACCTTCTTCATCATTCTTAGCAGTAGTTGTGATAGTGATATCTAAACCACGTACACGATCTACTTTATCGTAATCGATTTCAGGGAAGATGATTTGTTCACGCACACCCATGCTATAGTTACCACGACCATCGAATGATTTCGCGCTTAAACCGCGGAAGTCACGAATACGTGGAACAGCAATTGTAATTAAACGTTCAAAGAACTCCCACATACGCTCACCGCGTAGTGTTACTTTACAACCGATTGGATATCCCTGACGGATTTTAAAGCCAGCAACAGATTTACGAGCTTTAGTTACTAAAGGTTTTTGACCGCTGATTGCTGCTAAATCCGCTACTGCGTTGTCTAGCAATTTTTTGTCGGTCAATGCTTCACCCACACCCATATTCAGGGTAATCTTTTCGATTCGTGGGACTTGCATGACAGATTTGTAGCCGAATTTATTTTTTAATTCGCTTACTACTTGATCTCTGTAGTAATCATGCAGTTTCGCCATCGCATTACTCCAGTTTGTTAGATAATTTCATTGTTAGATTTGAAGAAACGTACTTTTTTGCCGTCTTCGAATCTAAAACCTACACGGTCAGCTTTATTTGTTTTAGGATTGAAAATCGCAACATTTGAAGCATCAATTGCAGCTTCTTTTTTCACTAAACCACCAGCTTTTCCTAATGCAGGAACTGGTTTCTCATGTTTAGTAATGATGTTGATACCTTCAACAAACACTTTACCGTTTGGTAACACTTTAGTTACCTTGCCACGTTTGCCCTTATCTTTACCAGTAAGAACAATTACTTCATCATTTTGACGGATTTTAGCAGCCATTACATTCCCCTTACAGTACTTCTGGAGCTAAAGAAATGATCTTCATGAATTTCTCAGAACGAAGTTCACGAGTCACTGGTCCAAAAATACGAGTACCGATTGGTTGCTCAGTGTTATTATTTAAAATTACACAAGCGTTACCATCGAAACGAATAACTGAGCCATCTGGGCGACGAACACCCTTCTTGGTGCGCACAACAACTGCTTTTAATACATCACCCTTTTTTACTTTACCGCGTGGAATTGCTTCTTTTACAGTAATTTTGATGATGTCACCAATCGCAGCATAACGACGGTGCGATCCACCTAGAACCTTGATACACATTACGCTGCGAGCGCCTGAATTATCAGCAACATCCAGCATAGTCTGTTCTTGGATCATATTAGTGCTCCGTTAAGATTAAAAAAACACCCTTTCGGGACGAACCCATCCGCACTACTCAGATAGAATGGCGGACAGGCGACGGATTCTATCAAAAGAAAAAGAGAAAGGCAATGATAATTTACCTTTATCCTCTCAACTCGTTTATTAAAAGTGCGGTTAAAATTTACAAGATTTTGAATGTAAAAAAGCCAATGGATTAACCATTGGCCTTTCATTGTTATATTGTGAATTAAGCGATTACCGCTTTCTCAACAACGCGAACTAAAGTCCAAGATTTGGTTTTTGATAGAGGACGACATTCGCGAATCTCTACGGTATCACCAACTTTGGCTTCATTATTCTCATCGTGTACGTGTAATTTAGTTGTACGACGGATAAATTTACCATATAAAGGGTGTTTTACCTTACGTTCAATAGCAACAACGAAAGATTTTTCCATTTTGTCGCTAACAACTTTACCTTGTACGCTACGAATTTTATCAGTCATTACTCACCCGCCTTTTCGGTTAATACAGTTTTTACACGTGCAATATCACGACGCACTTGTTTAGCCTGATGGGTTTGTTGAAGCTGACCGGTGGCTGTCTGCATACGCAACTTGAATTGTTCACCTAAAAGGTTTACTAATTCAGCATTCAGCTCTTCAACACTTTTTGTACGTAAATCTTGAGCTTTCATTACATCACCGTCTTAGTTACGAAAGTGGTCTTAACTGGCAATTTAGCAGCTGCTAATGCAAATGCGTTTCTTGCTACTTCTTCAGACACACCATCCATTTCATAAAGCACTTTACCCGGTTGGATTAAGGCTACCCAGTACTCAACGTTACCTTTACCTTTACCCATACGGACTTCTAATGGTTTTTCAGTAATTGGTTTATCTGGGAATACACGAATCCAGATTTTACCTTGACGTTTTACTGCACGTGACATTGCACGACGTGCCGCTTCAATTTGACGAGCGGTTAAACGACAACGACCAACTGCTTTTAAACCGTAAGTACCGAAGCTAACTTCAGTACCGCCCGCGATACCACGGTTGCGGCCTTTGTGAACTTTACGGAATTTTGTACGTTTTGGTTGCAACATTTAGCGTTTCTCCTTACTTACGACCTTTACCGCGAGGAGCCTTTTTAGGCTTGTCGGTAGGTTGTTGTTCTGATTGCGCAACGGCAGCCATTCCACCAAGAATTTCACCTTTGAAGATCCACACTTTAACGCCGATTACGCCGTAAGTTGTGTGAGCTTCTGCAGTGTTATAATCGATGTCCGCACGAAGAGTATGTAGAGGTACACGACCTTCACGATACCATTCTGAACGTGCGATTTCTGCACCACCTAAACGACCGCTAACCTCAACTTTGATACCTTTAGCACCTAAACGCATTGCGCTTTGTACCGCACGTTTCATTGCACGACGGAACATTACACGACGTTCTAATTGAGAAGCGATGCTATCTGCAACTAATTTCGCATCTAATTCAGGTTTTTTCACTTCAGCAATGTTGATTTGAGCAGGAACGCCAGCGATTTTAGACACTGCGTTACGTAATTTTTCAACATCTTCGCCTTTTTTACCGATTACGATACCAGGACGAGCTGTGTGAATAGTTACACGAATACTTTTAGCTGGACGCTCAATAGTAATACGTGAAACTGAAGCATTTGCTAATTCTTTATTTAAGAATTTGCGTACTTTGAAATCGCCTTCAAGATTGTCAGCGAAGTCTTGTGTATTCGCGAACCAAGTAGAGCTCCAAGGTTTAACAATACCTAGGCGAATACCATGTGGATGTACTTTTTGACCCATTGCTATTCCTCTACTTATTAACGATCTGACACAACCACAGTAATGTGGCTAGTACGTTTTAAAATACGATCTGCACGACCTTTAGCACGTGGCATAACACGTTTCATGCTAGGACCTTCATCAACGAAGATTTTAGCAACTTTAAGATCATCGATATCTGCACCGTCATTGTGCTCTGCGTTTGCAATAGCTGATTCTAAAACTTTCTTCACTAAAGCTGCTGCTTTTTTGTTAGTGAAAGTTAAGATTTCTAATGCTTGCGCAACTTTTTTACCACGAATTAAATCGGCAACTAAGCGAGCTTTTTGGGCAGAAGTGCGAGCGTAACGATGTTTTGCAATAGTTTCCATCTATTTACCTCTTATTTCTTAGCTTTCTTATCTGCCGCGTGACCGCGGTATGTACGAGTCGGTGCAAATTCACCAAGCTTATGACCGATCATTTCATCAGATACATAAACAGGAACGTGCTGACGACCATTATGGACTGCGATGGTCAATCCGATCATTGATGGAATGATCATTGAACGACGGGACCAAGTTTTGATTGGTTTTTTATCCCCGCTTTCCACCGCCTTCTCTACCTTCTTCAACAAGTGTAGGTCAAGGAAAGGACCTTTCTTGAGAGAACGTGGCATGGCTAATCCTCTTTAATTTAATCTATTATTTGCCACGACGACGTACGATATATTTATCAGTACGTTTGTTGTGACGAGTTTTCTTACCTTTGGTTTGAACGCCCCAAGGAGTTACTGGGTGTTTACCAAAGTTACGACCTTCACCACCACCGTGTGGGTGATCTACTGGGTTCATTGCAGTACCACGAACTGTAGGGCGAATGCCTCTCCAGCGGTTAGCACCAGCTTTACCCAATACGCGAAGCATATGTTCTGAGTTACCAACTTCACCGATTGTTGCAACACATTCAGCTAATACTTTACGCATTTCGCCAGAACGTAAACGTAAAGTTACATAGTTGCCTTCACGTGCGATGATTTGTACATAAGCACCAGCAGAACGAGCGATTTGACCGCCTTTACCTGGTTTTAATTCAACGTTATGTACTGTTGAACCAACTGGGATATTACGCATTGGTAATGAATTACCCACTTTAATTGGTGAGTTTATGCCAGCTTGGATTTGATCGCCTACTGACAAACCTTTAGGTGCTAAGATATAACGGCGTTCACCATCTTTATAAAGCACTAAAGCAATGTTAGCAGAACGGTTTGGATCATATTCTAAACGCTCAACAACCGCTGGGATGTCTAACTTGTTACGTTTGAAATCGATTAAACGGTAGTGTTGTTTGTGACCGCCACCAATGTGACGAGTAGTAATACGACCATAGTTGTTACGACCACCAGTTTTAGATTTAGTATCTAGAAGAGGTGCGTAAGGTTTACCCTTGTGTAATTCAGGGTTCACGATTTTAACAACGTGACGACGACCAGCGGAGGTCGGCTTACATTTAACGATAGCCATTCTCTAATTTCCTCCGATTACTCTGCACTGTCCACGAAGTCCAAATTTTGGCCTTCGGCTAAAGTTACATAAGCTTTTTTCCAGTCGCTGCGACGACCCATTTTGTTACCACGGCGTTTAGTTTTACCTTTAACAACCACAGTACGAACAGAGTCAACTTTTACTTCAAATAATTGAGCAACAGCAGCAGCAATTTCAGCTTTGTTCGCATCTAAAGCAACTTTAAGTACAACAGTGTTAGATTTTTCAGCATTGTTCGTTGCTTTTTCAGAGATGTGCGGTGCACGTAGCACGCTTAGCAAACGTTCTTGACTCATGCTAGGATCTCCTCAATTTGTTTCACAGCGTCAACAGTAACAATCACTTTATCGAAAGCGATCAAGCTAACTGGATCGATACCTTGAACATCACGTACATCAACTTTGTATAAGTTACGCGCTGCTAAGAATAGATTTTCATCTAAACTTGCTGTGATAATTAACGCATCTTCAACGGCTAAATCTTTTAATTTTTGTACTAAAACTTTAGTTTTTGGTGCATCTAATTCGAATTTTTCCACAACAACCAAACGGTCTTGACGAACTAATTCAGAAAGAATGCTTTTGATAGCACCACGGTACATTTTCTTGTTCACTTTTTGGCTGTGATCTTGTGGTTTAGCCGCGAAGGTTGTACCACCAGAACGCCAGATTGGTGATTTAATATCACCAGCACGAGCACGACCTGTACCTTTTTGACGCCAAGGTTTTTTACCTGAACCAGACACTTCAGCACGAGTTTTTTGTGCACGAGTACCTTGACGCGCACCTGCTGCATAAGCAACAACAACTTGGTGGATCAACGCTTCGTTAAACTCACGTCCGAAGGTAGTTTCAGAAACAGTGAGTGCGTTTGCACCTACAACTTGTAATTCCATCTCTATCTCCTAGACTTATGCTTTAACTGCTGGCTTAACGATAACATCGCCATTAATAGCACCAGGCACAGAACCTTTTACTAATAGCAATTTACGCTCAGCATCTACACGAACAACTTCAAGTGATTGAACGGTTACACGCTCAGCACCTAAATGTCCCGCCATTTTTTTACCTTTAAACACACGGCCTGGAGTTTGGTTTTGACCAATAGAACCAAGTACACGATGTGATAAAGAGTTACCATGAGTCGCATCTTGAGTACGGAAGTTCCAACGTTTAACACCACCTTGGAAACCTTTACCTTTAGAAGTACCGGTAACATCTACTTTTTTAACATCTGCAAAAATGTCAACATTGATTTCTTGACCTAAAGTGAATTCTTCACCCTCAGTACGAAATTCCCATAAACCGCGACCAGCTTCAACACCTGCTTTCACGAAATGACCTGCTTCAGGTTTAGTTACACGATTCGCTTTTTTAGAACCAGTAGTAACTTGAACTGCAGTATAGCCATCGTTTTCAAGAGTTTTAACTTGAGTTACGCGGTTGGCTTCGATTTCGATAACGGTAACTGGTACAGAAACACCGTCTTCATTGAAGATACGGGTCATACCAACTTTACGACCGACTAAACCAATCATTGTAATAACCTCTTAATTAACCTAGGCTGATCTGCACGTCCACGCCGGCAGCCAAATCTAAACGCATTAATGCATCAACAGTTTTTTCTGTTGGCTCTACGATATCTACTAAACGTTTGTGTGTACGAATTTCGTATTGGTCACGTGCGTCTTTGTTTACGTGTGGAGAAATCAACACGGTGAAACGCTCTTTACGAGTTGGTAAAGGAATTGGACCACGAACTTGTGCACCAGTACGTTTAGCTGTTTCTACGATCTCCGCAGTAGATTGATCGATCAAACGGTGATCGAACGCTTTTAAGCGGATACGGATTCTTTGGTTCTGCATTAGACCAGAGCTCCAATAAAATTTAGCTAATAAAAAAACTAACACCAATCACAATTCTAACTTCAAAATAGAAAAGGAGGTGCAAGTTACCTGTTATATAGTCTCCAAATCGGAAACATTGTTCAGCGTGACATATCGTCATGCTCGTTTAATAAATGATTACATTAAACGGCTCTCATATTAAGGGCTCGTAGATTCTATAGAAAGACAACCCTATTTGCAAGCTTTTATTTTAGCTATTTTGTTGGCCTAAAAGCCTCTAATAATTTATCAAAAATATATTCTTCAAGATGTGTGTAGACCGTTTTTCTTTGACGACATAGTGTCACTTTCCACGGAACAGGACTTTCGATTTTACGACACAAAAATTCTTTTGAATGATAAAGCCCAGCCATAGGTAACGGTAGAATAGTTAATAATTCTTTGTTTGTTTTAACCGCACTTAGCAGAAAATCCCAACAGCTCGAATCCAAAACAATATCTGGATAACAATTATTGCGCTCAAAAGCTTCCTTCAAATGATGATGAATCATAAATGTTTGATCGAAAATTGCCATTTTCTGGTGATGTAAATCGGCCCATGTGATTTGTTGTTTTTTTGCTAAAACATGCTTTGGTGAAAGAAATAAGGCTAATTCAGAACTATGAATTTCAATTGAATCAATAATATTTTTTGATATTCGCTCGGGATATAACAACACGGCTAAATCAACTTTATCTAAAAGAAGTTCACTCTTTAGAGCATAAGCTCCAATTTCTTTAATAATGAAATTAATATCTGGATTCTTAAGAATAAGATTAGGCAATACAGAAGAAAACACGGCTGATAAAACTAAGGGAGGAATACCAATTGTTATCGTGCCTTTCTTACAATCTTTTGATTTATAAAGATTTGTTCTCATATCATTGTAACGCTTGATCACTTCTTTTGCATCACGATAATAATTTTCCCCCGCAAAGGTTAGTCCAATAATTTTTCCTGATGCCCGTTTAAATATCTGAATATTTTCACGATTCTCAAACTCCGTAATCATCATACTTAATGCAGGTTGAGACACATATAAATTTTGAGACGCTCGGCTTAAATTAAAATCATTATCTACGATTGAAACAAAATATCTTAGATGCCTAATATCCATCATTTTCACCCCCCTAAGGGCTGCCATTTTTATAAAATATAGCACAAGGATTGTTTAAAACACTATCAAAATAACTTATACCCCCCTAAGAAAGATGTATTTCTTTTACGAAATTTTTTTTGCTATTTTTAATATCAATCTAGTTCCTTTATCGCCTATCAAGGATCATCACAAGAAACATATCCATTTGAAATATAAGATACTTATTTGTTGATATTCTTTCTTTTAATCTCGTTATTAGGAGGTCTCTATGACACAAAAACATCTTAAGCTTAATAATCTAAATCAACACCTACATGATGGTATGAGCATCATGTTTGGTGGATTTATGGGTATCGGCACTCCAGCCAAACTTGTCCAACAAATCTTAGATTCTGGCGTAAAGGATCTCACACTCATAGGCAATGACACAGCCTTTATTGACACTGGCGTAGGCCCTTTAATTGTAAATAATCGAGTCAAACGTTTAATTACATCCCATATTGGTACAAATCCAGAAACTGGTAAAAAAATGATTACTGGTGAAATAGATGTAGAACTCGTTCCACAGGGTACCTTAGCTGAACGGATTCGTGCAGGTGGTGCTGGATTAGGTGGTATTTTAACACCTACGGGTGTCGGCACTGTTGTTGAAGAAGGAAAACAAAAAATTCAAATTGATGGCAAAGAATATTTGCTTGAACTCCCACTAAAAGCTGATATTGCCATTATCCATGCTCAAAAAGGTGACATGAATGGCAATTTAGCTTATGAATTATCTGCTAGAAACTTTAATCCACTCGTTGCTTTAGCAGCCAAAACTGTCATTGCCCAAGTTGATAATCTACTAGAGGTCGGTCAGTTACCCCCAGATGAAGTCATCACGCCAGCCGCATTAATTGATTACATTGTTTGTTCAGAATAAGGAGAACGCCATGAATGCAAAAGAATTAATCGCTCGCCGAATTGCGATGGAATTACATGATGGAGATATTGTTAATCTCGGTATTGGTTTACCAACACAGGTTGTTAATTATTTACCTGATAATGTCAATATTACACTTCAATCAGAAAATGGCTTTCTTGGTTTAACTGCATTTGACCCAGAAAATGCTAATTCAAACTTAGTAAATGCTGGTGGTCAGCCTTGTGGAATTAAAAAAGGCGGCGCTACTTTTGATAGTGCTTTTTCCTTCGCTTTAATTCGTGGCGGTCATGTTGATGCCTGTGTGCTAGGTGGACTTGAAGTTGATCAAGAAGCAAATCTCGCTAACTGGATGGTGCCTGGCAAAATGGTACCAGGAATGGGCGGAGCAATGGACTTAGTGACGGGTGCAAAAAAAGTGATTATTGGCATGGAACATTGTGCCAAGTCAGGTTCCTCAAAAATTCTAAAGAAATGTACTTTACCGCTCACAGCAAGTAAAAAAGTTGCCATGGTGGTTACCGAATTGGCGGTATTTAACTTCATTGAAGGCAGATTAGTTCTAAAAGAACACGCTCCTCATGTGGATTTAGAAACAATTAAAGCCAAAACAGAAGCCGATTTCATTGTTGCCGATGATTTCAAAGAAATGCAAATCAGCCAAAAAGGACTTTAATTATGATTAGTCGCGTTTCTCGTTTTATGACGACATTCGTCAGTAAATACCTGCCAGACCCACTTATTTTTGCCGTGTTACTCACCTTTGTCACATTCATTTGTGCTTGGGGATTAACCGATAGTACACCTGTTGATTTAGTTAATATGTGGGGTAATGGCTTTTGGAATTTACTTGGTTTTGGTATGCAAATGGCATTAATTGTCGTAACTGGTAATGCTCTTGCAACCTCACCACAAATTCGTAAGTTTCTTTCTACAATCGCTTCAATAGCAAAAACACCAGCACAAGGTGTTGTCTTAGTTACGTTTATGGGTTCAATTGCCTGTATCATTAACTGGGGCTTCGGTTTGGTCGTTGGTGCGATGTTTGCAAAAGAAGTCGCACGGAGAATAAAAGGCAGTGACTACGCCTTACTGATTGCCTGCGCCTATATTGCATTTATGACATGGGGTGGAGGTTTTTCAGGCTCAATGCCACTTTTAGCCGCAACACCAGGCAACCCAGTTGCTCATTTAATGGTGAGCGAAAGCAACCCACAAGGTATTATTCCTGCAGTTAGTACGCTTTTCTCTGGGTACAATATTTTTATCACGTTAAGTTTAGTCATTTGCTTGCCTTTCATTACCTATATGATGATGCCCAAAAATGGCGAAGCAAAAAGTATTGATCCAAAACTTATTGCGCCCGATCCAACATTTGATAAAAAATTGGATAAAGATGCAACACTTGCTGAAAAAATGGAAGAAAGCCGCTTCTTAGCCTATACAATCGGGGCATTAGGATATAGTTACCTCGGTATGTATTTCTACAAAAACGGATTCAATCTCACAATTAATAATGTAAACCTTATTTTCTTAATCACAGGAATTGTGCTTCATGGCTCGCCAATGGCCTATATGCGAGCAATTATTAATGCCACACGAAGCACAGCAGGGATCTTAGTGCAATTCCCATTCTATGCGGGTGTGCAACTAATGATGGAGCATTCAGGCTTAGGTGGTTTAATCACCGAATTCTTTATCAATGTTGCTAACAAAGATTCTTTCCCATTATTAACCTTCTTTAGTTCTGCCTTTATTAACTTTGCAGTGCCTTCTGGTGGCGGTCACTGGGTCATCCAAGGACCATTTGTTATCCCTGCTGCTCAAGCATTAGGTGCAGATCTAGGTAAGTCTACAATGGCAATTGCCTATGGTGAGCAGTGGATGAACATGGCTCAGCCATTTTGGGCATTACCAGCACTGGGTATCGCAGGGCTTGGCGTGAGAGATATTATGGGCTTCTGCATGACCGCACTTATCTTCACCGCACCAATTTTTATTATTGGTTTATATTTCTTATAGAAAAGGAGTTAAAAATGGAAAATGTTGTTATTATTAGTGCAGTTAGAACACCGATCGGCAGCTTTAATGGTGCATTATCTTCCGTAAGTGCGGTTGATTTAGGTGCAATTGTGATACAAGAAGCCATCAAACGTGCCAATATTGAAAGTGCATTAGTTAATGAAGTCATCATGGGAAACGTATTACAAGCAGGACTAGGGCAAAATCCAGCCCGTCAAGCAGCATTAAAAGCAGGAATAGAGAAAGAAATCCCTTCTTTAACAATCAATAAAGTATGTGGATCTGGTCTAAAAAGTGTCGCATTAGGTGCACAGTCTATTATCAGTGGTGATGCTGATATTGTTGTTGTGGGTGGCATGGAAAATATGAGCCAAGCACCTTATCTTTTAGATAGCAAAGTACGACAAGGCGTCAAAATGGGTAATCTCACATTAAGGGACACAATGATTGAAGACGGACTAACTTGTGCTAGCAATCACTATCATATGGGGATTACTGCCGAAAATATTGCAGAACAATATGGCATTAGCCGCCAAGCACAAGATGAACTCGCATTACGTTCACAAACCTTAGCATCTCAAGCCGTGCAATTAGGTGTATTTGATAAGGAAATTGTCCCTGTTATGGTAAAAACTCGCAAAGGAGACATTATTGTTTCACGAGACGAGTATCCTAAAGCAGATACCACAGCTGAAGGTTTAGCTAAATTAAAACCTGCTTTCAAAAAAGAGGGTACTGTCACCGCAGGTAACGCTTCTGGCATTAATGATGGTGCTGCAGCACTTATTTTAGTTAGCGAAAGCAAAGCTCATGCACTTGGATTAAAAGCCATTGCAAAAATTAGAAGCTATGCCAGCGGTGGGGTAGATCCATCTGTTATGGGATTAGGTCCAGTTCCAGCAACGCAAAAAGCATTGAAAAAAGCAGGAATAAATCTTGATGATATCGATCTGATAGAAGCAAATGAAGCCTTTGCCTCACAATTCTTAGGTGTTGGCAAAGATCTCAATTTGGATATGAATAAAACCAATATTCATGGTGGAGCTATCGCACTTGGGCATCCAATCGGCGCGAGTGGTGCAAGGATTTTAGTAACGTTATTGCACAATCTTATCGAAAAAGATAAAAAACTTGGGCTTGCTACACTTTGTATTGGCGGTGGTCAAGGTATTTCTATGATTGTAGAACGCTTATAACCATTTACTTCCTAAACTACAACAGCGAAATATTTCACTTCTAACTAAAAAAGCGAATTTCTTTTAAGAAATTCGCTTTTCTTTTGATATCCAATTATTCTTTCCTCTCCATCATCGCAATATGCCTTGTCGCGGCAATCCACGCCCCAACATAGCCCATAATTAAACAGCACACTAATAGGAATATAAATTCGCCAACGCCTAATCCATTCAAACTGAATTGGACGGCAAAAATATCCGTTACATATTTCACTGCAGAGGTAAAATAGCTGATAATAAAACTACTAAAAATTGCAGCGGCTAATCCACCTAATACAGCATAAATCATCCCTGTATAAAGGTAAGGACGGAGAATAAATTGATCTGTTGCACCAAGCAATTTCATCACATCAATACTTGATCGGCTACTATACACATCAGAGCGGATACTGTTACCAATAACCAAGAATACCGCTATCGCCATTAATACAGTGCAGAAAATTGCCACATGGGCGATTAACCAAGAAAGTGCGGTTAATTTTTCCATCCAATCGTTATCCAAGCGAACTTCTTGTACCCCTTTGATTTTATTTAAATTGGTACGTAACTCATCACGTTTTTCTGACACATTAAATTCGCTCGTCGGTTTTACCATCACGACCGCAGGTAATGGATTATCATCTAAAATTTCCAATTCTTCTCCAAAGCCAGACCAGCTTTTAAATTCCCTCAAGCTTTCTTGGCGAGAAACATAATTAAGGGATTCCACCCCTTCTTGCTGACGAATTTTCTCTACCACTAAATTCGCATCTTCTTCACTTAAATTTTTGTGAAGATAAATCGTCAATTCACTTTCAGGATAAAATTGAGTGGTCGCTAAATGTAAATTTTTCCACATTAAATAGCTCACGGTTGGGATCGTCAGAGAAACAGCAATCACCAAAATCGTGAGCAGCGTGCCAAATTTACGTTGCCATAAATCCGCCCATACTGCACGCAAAGTATAGGCTGTTTGAACAAAAAAGGATGCATCCGTTGGTCGGCTCATGATTATTCCTTAATAACGTAAATAACCTTGTTCAAGCACAAGACAAGGTTTTGGTTTTTGTTGAATTAAATTAATGTCGTGAGTAGCAATTAACACGGTCATTCCGAGGCGATTAAATTCTTCAAACAAATTAAAAATGCCTAAAGAAAGTTCATCGTCTAAATTACCCGTTGGTTCATCTGCTAGTAAGAGCTGAGGTTTATGCACAATCGCACGCGCGATATCAACGCGTTGCTGCTCACCGCCAGAAATTTGTGGTGGCAAATAGTGTGCTTTATTACGCAATCCTACACGATCTAAAGATGCCATAGCACGTGTATGCGCATCTTTTGGATGCATACCTGCAATAATCAATGGCAATGCCACATTTTCCACCACCGTACGATCTGTTAATAAACGATAATCTTGGTGAACCATACCGATTTGGCGACGCAGAAATGGAATTTCATATTTTGACAAGCGAGTAATATCGTGTCCGTTAAACCAAATTTGACCCGCGTTGGCTTTTTCCATTCCCATAATAAGCTTGAGTAATGTACTTTTCCCTGCGCCTGAATGCCCAACTAAGTAAGTCATACTTCCCACTGGAAGATGAAAATTCAAGCCTTGTAACGCTGGCTGCGTTGCACCATGATAGGCTTTAGAAACATTTGAGAACTTAATCACAATTTTTCCTTATTCTTTTTATTCTTCTTCATGAATGAATAATGCTTCAATAAATTCCTTGGCATTAAACTCACGTAAATCTTCAATTTTCTCGCCTACACCGATATAGCGAATAGGCAACTTAAACTGATCGGCTATGGCAAAAATCACACCACCTTTTGCCGTGCCGTCTAATTTTGTGAGTGAAATTCCTGTTAAACCCACAGCTTCATTAAATAATTTCGCTTGGCTAATAGCATTTTGTCCCGTGCCAGCATCCAGCGTAAGCATAATTTCATGTGGCGCAGTTTCGTCATATTTTTTCATAACACGAACAATTTTTTTCAGTTCGTCCATTAAGTTATTTTTATTTTGCAAACGACCCGCCGTATCCGCAATAAGAATATCAATATTGCGTGCAGCCGCTGATTGCATCGCATCAAAAATCACCGATGCAGAATCAGAACCCGTGCTTTGCGCAACAACTGGAATATGATTACGTTCTCCCCAAACTTGAAGCTGCTCAACAGCCGCTGCACGGAAAGTATCGCCCGCCGCAAGCATCACTGATTTTCCTTCAGCCTGAAATTTACGTGCGAGCTTACCAATTGTCGTCGTTTTACCCACACCATTTACGCCCACCATTAAAATCACATAAGGTTTTTTCGTGCTATCAATCTCTAACGGTTGTGCTACTGACTCAAGAATATCCGCCATTTCTACTTTTAATTGCTGATATAAAAGCTCGGCATCTTGTAATTCTTTGCGGCTTGCATGTTCAGTCAAATTTTTGATGATTTTACTTGTTGTCGGCACGCCAATATCCGCAATCAAAAGTTGTTCTTCCAATTCTTCAAACAACTCATCATCAATTTTCTTTCCTAAGAAAAAACTACGAAAACCCGCGCCAATATTTTGTTTAGTTTTCAGTAATCCTTTAACTAAACGACTAAAAAAGCCCCCTTCACTTGGTTTTTCGCGAGTTTCAATTTCAACAACGGGCTGAAGATCATCTTCTAAATTTTTCGCTTTGATGATTTCTTCGACTGGCTCAAGTGCGGTTGAAATTTCCTGTATTTTTTCTTCTTCAACTAAATCATTAGCTTCAAATTTTTCAATAGACGGCTCGACATCTTTAATCTTTTCTTCTGTAATCTTTTCTTCTTCAATTTTCGGCTCAATTTTAGGTTCATCTTGCTTTTTATTACGTCCAAATAACGATGCCCAAAATCCGCCTTTTTTATTTTCTTCAGCCATAAAATGCTCTCTTAACTGTAATCCGATAAAAATGTCGTTTATTCTAGCAAAAAATCGTCTAAACTAAGCACAATTTTCAATAAAAATCGAATCTTTATGAAAAAAATACAAACGCCAAATGCAAAGGGCGAGGTTCGCATTATTGCTGGGCTATGGCGAGGTCGAAAACTTCCAGTATTAAATTCTGAAGGCTTACGCCCAACTGGCGATAGAGTGAAAGAAACGCTTTTTAATTGGTTAATGCCTTATATCCACCAATCTGAATGTTTAGATGGCTTTGCAGGGAGTGGTTCATTAGGTTTTGAAGCACTTTCTCGCCAAGCGAAAAAAGTGATTTTTTTAGAATTAGATAAAACCGTCGCCAATCAATTAAAAAAGAATTTACAAACGCTCAAATGCTCATCAGAACAGGCTGAAGTGATTAATCAAAGTAGTTTGGATTTTCTAAAACAGCCACAAAATCAACCGCACTTTGATGTGGTGTTTTTAGATCCTCCCTTTCATTTTAATTTAGCAGAACAAGCAATTAACTTGCTTTGTGAAAATAATTGGCTAAAACCCAATGCGTTAATTTACGTAGAAACAGAGAAAGACAAACCGCTCATCACACCAGAAAACTGGACGTTATTGAAAGAAAAAACGACAGGAATGGTGAGTTATCGTTTATATCAGAATTAGAGAGAAAATTATGTTAGATATCGTTTTATATGAACCAGAAATTCCCCAAAATACGGGTAACATTATCCGCCTTTGTGCCAATACAGGATTTCGCTTGCACTTAATTGAACCCCTAGGTTTCACTTGGGATGATAAACGCTTACGCCGCTCAGGTTTGGATTATCACGAATTTGCGGAAATCAAACGTCACAAGACTTTTGAAGCCTTTTTAGAAAGCGAAAAACCCAAGCGTCTCTTTGCACTCACAACAAAAGGCAGTCCAGCACATAGCCAAGTAAAATTTGAACTTGGGGATTATTTAATGTTTGGCCCAGAAACTCGTGGCATTCCAATGTCAATTTTAAATGAAATGCCGCTGGAACAAAAAATCCGCATTCCAATGACAGCCAATAGCCGCAGTATGAACTTGTCTAATTCGGTTGCAGTAACGGTTTATGAAGCTTGGCGACAATTAGGCTATAAAGGTGCGGTAAATTTACCAGAAGTAAAATAAACAAAAAAGTGCGGTTAAAATTTAATAAGATTTTTAACCGCACTTTTGTTATTTAAATGGAACTTGTTTTCCGAACATTTTTCTTTTTACTCGTCCAAATTCGTTTTTGATTTTTTCTAAAATAGAGAACTTGCGTTGATTTCCGTGTACTCTAGCTCGTCCTTCTTTTAAACTACTTTCAAAATGATTCTCTGGATGCAACACAAAATCTTGAACGCAAATACCGGGGGAAAGTTGTACTATTTTATAATCTTTCAAATGTAAAAAATCCTCAAAAACAAGGGAATCAACTGCTACATCAAGTGGTTTATTTTTTACTAATTCAAGTAAATATTTAGCCCCTTTCGCTGTAACAGTATATCCCGCACATCCTGATTGTTTCACTGTCATAGGATAAATATTTCTATTGCATTTTACAGATTGTGGCTGTTTAAAGAACATTTTGCCATTTGCTTCTAATTTTAAGACATGAATATCATCAGAAATATAATCAATTTCTAATAATTCTTTAGCATTTTCTCCGAGATGAATATCATCTTCAAAGATATTGATATAGTTTAAATTATTTTCTAATGCTAAATCCCATAAAACAATATGGCTTAATGCGCAACCAATTTCTTCATCCGATAACTTGGCTTTAGGAGAACGATCTAATGTAATATTGAATTTTTTAGCAGTTTCTTCAATAATTTCGGGCGTGATAGCATCAAAAAATACGAAAGGAATATTCTGCTTACCGAATTCTTCTGTAATATGTTTTCGGCGTTTTTGTTCAGTAGTTAAACTAATGACATAATTGTGCTGTACTGTACTGTACATAAAAGTTACCAAAATAAATAAAAAGATGGAATGATATAATATAACAAGTGCAGTGAAAATCATAGAAATTTTAACCGCACTTTTCTCTCTAAAATTAAATATTATGTGCTAAACGATATTCAACCAAATCTTCAATGGTAAGCACAGAATAACCAAATTTCTTTGCAAATTCTACAATATCGGGGGTGCGAGCCATTGTGCCGTCATCATTCGTGATTTCACAAATCACACCTGCTTCTTTAAATCCTGCCAGACGAGCTAAATCAACGGAAGCTTCAGTGTGTCCGCGGCGAGTAAGTACGCCACCATTTGCTGCACGAAGTGGAAATATATGACCAGGACGATGCAAATCTGTTGGAAGTGCATTATCAGCAATCGCCGTTTGAATAGTTGTGACTCTGTCTGCGGCAGATACACCTGTAGAAACACCTTTCGCGGCTTCGATCGTCACCGTAAAAGCCGTTTTGTTTACGCTATTATTGTGTTCTACCATTGGCGGTAAATCGAGTTGTTGGCAACGTTCATCGGTAATACATAAACAAACAATGCCACTGCCATAACGAATTAATTTTGCCATTTGTTCTGGCGTGATTGTTTCTGCTGGGAAAATTAAATCGCCTTCATTTTCACGATCTTCATCATCTAAAACTAATACGCCATTTCCCTTTTTGAAGGCATTAATTGCGTTAAGTACGCGTTCTTCAGCGGTATTGCCGAATGGAGATAAAATTGACTGATTCATAGTAATTTCCTAATTTGAGATTTCAATTAAATACCAGAATCAGGGCTGAGAAATGCAAATAAAATGAACGATTTGGGAACCCAATTCGTTTTATTCTCTTTCATCCAGACTTTACTGTCGGCTTTGGAATTTCACCAAATCTGCTGACTTTAAAAATGAATGTCAGGGCAATTTCGCAGAAAAAACTTGCCTGAAATTGACCGCACTTTTAAACGCTCGTGGGCTTTACCACCGGTAGGGAATTTCGCCCTGCCCTGAGAATGCGCGCTAAGTATAACGCAAAATACCTAGTCACTAAATCAGAACGTGAAAAATATTTTCATTTATCCTACAATAAACACACTCAATTCTTACGCTATCAAGAGCAGATTATGTCAAAAGCAAAAGAGAAAAAAGTCGGTGTCATTTTCGGGAAATTTTATCCCGTACACACAGGCCATATAAATATGATTTATGAAGCGTTCAGTAAAGTGGATGAACTGCACGTTATCGTGTGTAGTGATACGGAGCGCGATTTGAAATTGTTTTACGATAGTAAAATGAAACGTATGCCAACCGTACAGGATCGTTTGCGTTGGATGCAGCAAATTTTCAAATATCAAAAAAATCAGATTTTTATTCATCATTTGGTTGAAGACGGTATTCCAAGTTATCCAAATGGCTGGCAATCTTGGAGTGAAGCGGTTAAAACCCTATTTCATGAAAAACATTTTGAACCTTCAATCGTATTTAGTAGCGAACCTCAAGATAAAGCACCTTACGAGAAATACTTAGGTTTAGAAGTTTCGTTAGTCGATCCTGACCGCACTTTCTTTAATGTGTCCGCCACTAAAATTCGTACGACACCATTCCAATATTGGAAATTTATTCCGAAAGAAGTTCGTCCTTTCTTTGCCAAAACGGTAGCGATTTTAGGAGGAGAGAGCAGTGGTAAAAGCGTGCTTGTGAATAAATTAGCCGCCGTATTTAATACCACTTCCGCGTGGGAATACGGACGTGAATTTGTATTTGAAAAGCTAGGTGGCAATGAGCAGGCCATGCAATATTCTGATTATCCGCAAATGGCTCTTGGTCATCAACGATACATTGATTATGCAGTTCGCCATGCACATAAAATTGCATTTATTGATACGGATTTCATCACTACGCAAGCGTTCTGTATTCAATATGAAGGAAAAGCCCACCCATTTTTAGACTCAATGATTAAAGAATATCCTTTCGATGTCACTATTTTGCTTAAAAATAATACTGAATGGGTGGATGATGGCTTGCGTAGCTTAGGTTCACAAAAGCAACGCCAACAATTTCAACAACTACTCAAAAAACTGTTAGATAAATATAAAGTTCCTTACATAGAGATTGAATCGCCAAGTTATCTTGAACGTTATAACCAAGTTAAAGCCGTCATTGAGAAAGTGTTAAATGAAGAAGAAATCAGTGAATTACAAAACACAACTTTTCCTATAAAGGGGATATCTCAATGATTTTATTTGCTGGAGATCCGCACGGAAGCTATGATCACATTTACCCTTTTATAAAAGAACAGGAAAATGTCGCACTGATAATTTTAGGCGATTTACAGCTCACGACAGCAGATGAATTGGATAAACTCGCACAACATTGTGATATTTGGTTTATTCATGGTAATCATGATAGCAAAACCATTAGTGCTTTTGATTCAATTTGGGGTTCTGAGTGGCAATCACGTAATTTACACAATCGCGTAGTTGATATTCAAGGAACCCGCATTGCGGGATTAGGCGGTGTATTCCGCGGGCAAATCTGGATTCCGCCAAATCGCCCCATGTTTTTTGATCCTATTCATTATTGTCAATATAGTCCACAAGAGAAAATCTGGCGAGGCGGTGTGCCTTTGCGTCATCGCACGTCAATTTTTCCATCAGATATTGAAATCTTAGAAAACCAACAAGCGGATGTGTTGATTTGTCACGAAGCTCCTAAGCCACATCCGATGGGTTTCCAAGTAATTAATGATTTGGCAATGAAGATGGGGGTTAAGCAAGTATTCCACGGACATCATCACGAAAACTTTACTTATCGAACAAACTATCCCTACAAAATCACAAATGTAGGTTTCCGCAGTCTTGCTGATGCCGAAGGAAATTATTTACTACAAACCATCGATGATCGTGAAAAATAAATCTATTCCAAAATAAAAGCCGATTCAAATGAATCGGCTTTTTTACATTCAAAGTGCGGTATTATTCCGCATTGTTTTTCGATTTAATGACAGCGTAAACTACACCTGTTGATAAAGCACCAATCGCAATTGCACCAAGATATTTCAACGGCTCAGATACAAATGGAATGACAAATAATCCGCCGTGCGGAGCTTGTAATGTAATATTTAATCCCATTGAAATCGCACCAGCCACCGCACCACCAATCACTGAGCTAATAATGACACGAATTGGATCTGCTGCCACAAATGGTAATGCGCCTTCAGAAATAAAGCATAAACCAAGGACAAATGATGCTTTCCCTGCATCGCGTTGGCTAACTGTGAATTTATTGCGAGCAATCCAAGTCGCAACTGCCATACCAATTGGTGGAACCATACCTGCTGCCATTGCCGCAGCCATTGGCGTATAAACTTGGGAAGCAATCAATCCAACCGAAAAAGTGTACGCTGCTTTATTTACCGGTCCGCCCATATCGATACACATCATTGCACCGATAATTGCGCCTAACACAATCGCATTCACTTCGCCCATTGAAGTAAGCCAATTACTTAGCTCTTTCATAATTTCAGCCACTGGTGGATTGATGAGATAAATCATCGTCAAACCAACAATCATCGAACCTAAGAGCGGTAAAATTAAAATCGGTTTTAATGAAGTCAAGCTTGCTGGCAATCGAATAATCACATTCAGCCCTTTCACCACATAGCCGGCTAAAAAACCAGCAATAATACCGCCAAGAATCCCAGCGCCCGCTTCACTTGCCAACATCCCAGCAATCAAACCAACTGCAAGCCCTGGACGATCAGCGATAGAAAATGCAACGTAACCAGCAAACACGGCTATCATTAATTTAAACGCCACACCTCCGCCGATATTCATCAACATATCGGGAAGATCTTGAAAAACTCCTGTATTTTCAATTACGTTAAAACTGAACATAAAGGAAATCGCGATCAACAACCCTCCAGCAACCACTAACGGTAACATATGAGAAACACCAGTCATTAAGTGTTTATACACACCTTTTTTCTCACGGCTTTCTTCTTTCGATTCCGAATTATTTCCACCATCAAAAATTTTGGCTTCTTTAAATGCTTTATCAAATTCTTGCTCGGTTTTCTTCAAGGCTAATCCTGTTGAAGTGCGGTACATGGGTTTACCTTTAAATTTATCTAAAGGCACATCAATATCTGCTGCAACAAATACCAAATCAGCCGCCGCGACTTCTTCTACAGTAATTTCATTACCAGCCCCAACTTGACCACGGGTTTCAACTTTTACATTCCAACCTTGCTTTTTCGCATAGGCTTCAATCGCTTCGGCTGACATAAACGTATGCGCAACGCCTGTCGGACAAGCGGTTACCGCAACAATATTTTTTACACCAGAAACACCTGTAAAACTCACCGCACTTTTCGGTGCAACATAACCAGCTCCATTCGCTAAGGCATTTGCCAGCGTGACTTCAGGAGAAATCATGGCGATAGCTTCACCGATAATAAAGACTTTTTTACCAACTAAAGCAGGGTTATTTGGTAATACAGAACCAAATACGAGAACAAGATCTGCTTCGGCTGGTGTTTCTACAATAGAGACATTCGCTTTTTGCGCAGCCGCTCGAAAAACTTCATGTAATAAATAGGCTTTCGCATCGCCTACATTAGCTGATTGGGTTAAAAATAACTTCATACTATCCTTCAATCATCGTTATTTGTACTTTTTCTAAAATGAGGTCAAGTAAACTCAAATCACTCACACCGACATTACTTTGAGACACTGCAAAAGCGGACACAGCCGTAGCAAAAGCTAAGGTTTCAGCTTTCGATAAACCTTTTTCAAAACCATAGATTAAGCCTGCTACCATTGAATCCCCTGCCCCAACGGTACTCACTACATTTTCACATTTTGGTGGTTCTGCTTTGAGCGAGCCTTCATTATTAATCCATAAAGAACCTTCTGCGCCCATTGAAATAATCACGTTTTCAATGCCTTCCGCTTTGAGTTGCTGTGCAGCGGCAATAATTTCCTCAAGACTCTTTAATGGATGACCAACCCAAGCCTCAAGTTCTCGATGATTGGGTTTTACTAGCCAAGGTTTCGCTTTTAATCCAGCGGTGAGCGCAGCATTGCTACTATCAAGCACAACTTTTACGCCAGCTTGATGAAGCTGATGCAACCAATCAGCAAACAATTCAGGAGACACACCTCGAGGTAAACTGCCACACACTGCGACAATGTCATAATTTAAACAATAAGCCAAAGAATCCGTCACAAATTGTTGCCAAACTTGTGGGCTTATTTGATATCCCAAGAAATTTAAATCTGTCACATCCGCTTCAGTCTCGGTAATTTTTACATTGATGCGCGTTTTGCCATCAACTCGGTGGAATTTATCTTCCAAACCGTGCTGATTAAACATTTGCTCGAAATCAGCTGAATTATCCTCGCCCAAGAAACCACCTACTGCAACATCAACGCCTAAATCTTTTAGTACTTTTGCAACATTAATGCCTTTTCCAGCAGGAAATAAACCAAGAGTTTCTACGGTATTTACTTCGCCAAGTTGAATACGATTTAAACGCCCGACTAAATCATAAGCGGTATTTAAGGTAATTGTTACGACGCTTGCCATACTATTCCCCTAAACCCGATTCGATCACAGCACCGATTCCGTCAATAGCTTGTTGCGCTTCATCGCCCGTCGCAACAAAACGTAAACGTGTCCCTTTCACTACGCCTAATGCCACAATTTTCATCAAGCTTTTAGCACTGACTAATTGAGAATTACGATCAAGATTTTGAACTGCTACGGAAGCATTATATTTCTTCACTTCGTTTACCAATATCGCACTTGGGCGAGCGTGCAAACCTTGCTCATTTTTAATCACAAATACGGCTTCAATGGCATTTGCCGGCAAATTATCATCTTCTGTTACCGCAGGTGTGTGAATTTGATCGCCCATAATCTCAATAGCATCGGGTTCAGACGGTGGCACTGCCGAAACATTCTCGCCCAAGCCATTGGCTATCGCTTTGCCCAATGATTCAATCGCTTGTTTGGCATCTTCTCCTTCAGCCACAAAACGTAAGCGATGTCCTTGCGTTACACCGAGTGCAACAATCTTCATTAAGCTTTTTGCACTGACGACTTCACTTTCACGAGTAAGATTTTGCACAGTAATTTTAGAAGTGAATTTTTTCACTTCATTAACCAAATTTGCACTTGGACGAGCATGTAAACCGTGTTCATTACGAATTGTAAAAGTTCCTACAACAGCACCTTCTACGGATTGAGTTTTAACATCACACGCTAAACCCAAAAGTGCGGTCAAAATTTCTGTTGAATTGCCATTGAGCAAGGTTGTTTGAACCTCATCATCTAATAAACGCGCTAAAGTTGGATTAATTTGATCACTGACAGCTGCAACAGTTATCACGCCTTTTACGGCTTTGCCATTGTGGCTAAAGATCGTTTTGGCACGACTAAATGCTAAGGCATTTTTCACATTTCCTACGACAGAATCCGTTACCCATAATCCTTTGCCAAGCGGTAATGCCGCATTATTAATCACTTCAGAAATAAAGCGATTTTCTACCGCACTTTGCACCTGTAATTGACCCGCATTAATCGCGACTAAAGTTAATAAACTTTGGGTATCTACGTCTAAACTGATATTGGCAGCAGGAATTTCAAATGGCTCAATTTTCTCGCCCATTAAAATCGTGCGAAATTCAGCAATATCAGTTATTTTTGCTAATTTCGCTGCGGTATCTTCATCGCTCAAAACCTGAGTAAGTTGGCGTAACAAAGACAAATGTTCATCAGATCGCGCCGCAATACCAATCACGACATAAGCAATATTTCCCTCGCCCCATTCTATGCCTTGAGGAAATTGAAACACTTGCACGCCCGTTTTCTTTACCATCGAACGAGTATCCAAGGTGCCGTGAGGAATCGCGATACCATTGCCTAAAAAGGTAGAGGTTTGCAACTCACGCACTAACATTCCTTGCAAATAACCATTTTCCACATTGTCTGCTTGAACTAATGCGGACGCTGTCATTTCAATTGCTTGTTGTTTATCAGCTGCGTTAGCATTTAAATGAATGTTGCTTTCCGAAAGTTCTAACATTCTTGCTCCTTAATAATTTAAAAAGAAAGCTGCGGATGAAACAAATCGACCAGCAGCTTATTGAAAAACAATTATTTAGATGTACAGGCTTTCAGCAGCACTTCACTACCTTGCACAATATATTCATCATTTTCTCCGCGCTCTTCGCCTTTTTGTAAATCACGCATCGCATCATAAATACCTTGCGCCATACTTTGCGAATCCACTTTTTCCCAACAATTTGCACTCAAACGTTTAAGATTAGCTTGCAATGCTTCCGCATGTAACACACCGCTATAATAAGCATATACATCAGAATCATGACCGCCTGTATAAAGTTTATCCTGAATTTGTTTCACAGGAACTAAAATACGACCTAAATACCAGTCATTCGCACCACTTGCAAAATTATCTACAAAGAAATTTTCATTCACACGACCTTTATATGTCGCCACAGTCGCTTCATAAGCTGCTGCATAGGATTTCTGATCGATTTTATCTTTATCTAAATCAATCACTTTTTTATCATCCCCCATAAATGGAACATAATTAGTAATAGACGACCAAGAAGAACAACCTGCCAACATTAACGTAAAAAATAAAACAGAGATTTTTTTAAACATAGTCATACCTAATTGAGAACCAATAAAAACGCAGCCATTATACTGGCTGCGTGGGATTAAGCAAGGAAGCCTATAAGCCCCATTTAAACAAATGCTTAACTTCGTATAAAGTCAGTGAAGTCAGACCATTGCTCAATACGAAAAGCACGAATATCTCGTACCGACTGAGAAATCCACGCCAACTGTTTTAGTTCATTCATTGCCTGAAAAAGGTTTGCCATATCTTCATTTGTATTGGTATATAAACTTCCTTGTGTTCTAACAAAACCAAATTTTGCTAAAACCGCACCAATGTCTGTATAAGCCTGCTGAACACCTTTTGGATGATAATCTTGAGTGTCTTTTACAACTAAATCAAAAGCAATCGCGTACATAGTTTTCCTTATTCAGCTTCGGGATCTTCAAGTAAGTGAGATAAGCGATAAATATCTTTTTCTCCAGATTGTAACAATGTGATATTTACCAACGCATCGCCATCTGGCAAAAATTCCGCAACCTCGCCAACCACATAAGGCACGCCAAATTGCCCAAATTGCTTAATACAGCCTGTTGGAATTTGTTGTCTTAGTTCCATATTTAACCTCATATTTTTATGGTTTTATAACATAATTTTGTAGAGAAATGGATAAAAATTTACCGCACTTCTACTCCTGCTCTTTTACTAAAGACACCAAAATTTGATCGATTTTAAAGTTTTCTGTATCTATCACTTCAAACTTGTATTTTCCGTAAACCACAGAATCGGTCTTTTTCGGGATTTTACGTAACATATACATCATAAAACCACTGATGGTCTCGTAGTTTTCTTCATCGGGAAAATAAGCAATATCTAACACTCGAGTAACCTCTTCTAATGGCGTTGCACCATCAATCAGCCATGAGTTTTCATCACGGCTCACAATATATTCTTCTTCGTTAGAAACCAATTCCCCCATAACAATACTCATCACATCATTTAGCGTAACAATACCCACTACAAGGGCATATTCATTCACAATAATGGCAAAATCTTCGCCAGTAGATTTAAACAATTCCAACACTTCGTAAAGAGAAAGCGTATCAGGCACAAATAAGGCTTTACGGAGTAGTTTGGGATCAGTCAGCAACACATTTTCATTTTGCAAATACAGTGTGAGCAAAGTATGGGATTCGATATAACCTAAGATTTTATCAAGGCCATTGTCACAAATCACAATTTTAGAATGAGAATTACGAGAAAGCGTATCCATGACTTCTTGGCGAGAAAAAGTGCGGTCTAAATATACGATGTTTTCACGGGTTGTCATGGTGGAAGTTACTGTACGGGCTTGCATATCGAAAATGTTTTCGATCAAATAATGCTCTTGAGTTTTCAACACACCAGCTTCTGCGCCTGCTTCAACTACGGCGAAAATATCTTCAGAGGTCATGCCATCTTCACGCACAGTAGAAATGCGAAATAGACGAAAAAAGGCATTAGCAAGCGTATCAAATAACCACACAAGCGGTTTAAACACATACATACTAAAATTCATAATACCCACAACGCGCAACGCCACCATTTCAGGATAAGTAATAGCAATACGTTTTGGAATAAGATCAGCAAATAAAATAAACAAACAAGTCACTAATATAAAAGCGATTGTAGAGGCGGTTGGTTCAATCCAACTTCCTTCAAAAGAACGATTTAAAATATCTGCAATGTAAGGACTTAGCGCACTTTCGCCAATTCCCCCACCCAAAATCGCCACCATATTCAACAAAATTTGAACCACCGTAATAAAACGACCGGGATGTTCTTGTAATTTAAGCACTTGAAGCGCACGCACGTCACCTTCATTTGCAAGAGATTGCAATTTTAACTTGCGAGAACTCGCCAGAGAAATTTCAGCAGAAGAAACAACTGCGCTACTTAAAATTAAAGCCACAATTGCCAAAATAGTATGAAATAATTCCATAATCATTACTCAAAAATATAAAAGAAAACGACCGCACTTTGCGGCCGTTTGGGATATTACTTGTCGCTGTCAAACCAGCCGCGAATAAATTGAATAGACAAAAATAATGTCGCCAGCAAGAATACATATAAAATCCACGAAACAATCGGATTGCTTGGTGTATCATCAGCAGTAATTTCTTTAATTGAGGTTGCATTACGATATTCATCTATCATCGTAATACGCCAACCATAGTATTTAATTTGCACAAGTTTGTTGTCATTACCCAAAGCCTGCGCTTCAGCCTGTAAATTGGCTGATCCAAATTTGAAGTAGAACGGGAAACCCCAACGTGTATCTTCATTGCGATACACCATAATTTTGCCATCATCATTTTGCGTATTGATGTAATACACATCACGTGTTGGGCTATCAGCTGGATTCGATTTTGTGATTGGCCCATCTTTATCAACACGTTTTACTTCTACGCCAGTAACACGCGTCACATCATAATGGGGGAACACATAATTCACCACAGAAAACATAAAACCGTGGAATAAAAAAACAACAATAAATAAGAAATATTTAAAAAACTTTCGCATACTTTTCCCTTGTCAGAACTGTTCATTTATTCTACACGAATTTTAAATAAACGCTCGAAATTTTTTGTAGTGATTTGAGCAAACGCCTCTGCAGAAACGCCTTTTAGGGTTGCCACGTATTCACAGACTTCTCTCGTATAAGCTGGTTGATTTTCTTTTCCTCGATAAGGCACTGGCGCAAGATAAGGCGAATCCGTTTCCACCAATAAGCGATCCATTGGCACATAACGAATAACCTCACGAATCGCTTCGGCATTTTTAAAGGTTACAATACCAGAACAAGAAATGTAAAAACCTAAATCCAACGCTTTTTTCGCAAATTCCATGGTTTCCGTAAAACAATGAATAACGCCACCGCACTTTTCAGCATGGTGCTGGCGTAACATTGCAATGGTGTCATCGCCTGCCGAACGTGTATGAATAATTACAGGTTTATCTAATTGGTTTGCAATATCGATTTGGCTACCAAACACCGCTTGTTGTGCCGCTTTATTGTCTGAGCTGTAATAATAATCTAATCCAATTTCGCCAATCGCAATCACTTTCGGATCTTGCACCAAACGCAATAAGCGTTCTGCGTCATAAGGTTCTTCTTCAAAATCAAGGGGATGCACACCACAAGCAAGGGAGACATTATTAAATTCGCGTAAAGAGTCATAAGCCTGCTCAAAGCGGCTTAAGGTCACACCAATGGCAAGCAAATGTTTCACATCACGTGCGCACGCTTTTTCCACCACATCTGCGATATTTTTGTGTAAATTTTCATAATCCAACGCATCTAAATGACAGTGGGAATCAACAATAAACATAATTATTTTCCTAATTTGTACCTTGGGTAAATTAATTAACCCTTAAACACTTCTGTAACTAATCGCGTCAAGCCATCTAATAGCATTAATTCAACATTCACACCATTAATCGTCAGCAAATCTGACCGCACTTTTTGCATAATTTTGATTGCTTGTAATAAACCAAGAGCAGTTTGCTCATCGCTGAATTGTTCAATACCACGCCCGAGATCAGCCACTTGTCGATAGCTATCAATTTCAAGTTTATGTTTTAAACAATCGGAAAGAAAAGCCAAGATCCAATCCACTTGCTGAACATAACGTTCTTTATCAAACAACGGAAGCAATTCCAATGGCGAACGTCGGCGATAAAAAACCCAAAATTGACGTAAGAAGTTTTTACGCTGTTCAATCAGCCCTTGTTGTAACGTTTCTAAGGCTAAAAGCGGTCGCCCAAGATTCATCGCAAGTGCGGTCAAAATTTCCTGATTTTCAGCCGCACTTTCTGATTTCAACCAATCAACAGCCATTTGTTCATTAGGCACGGACAGATTCCACACTTGACATCGACTGTAAATAGTTGCCAACAAACTTGCCGAACTATCCGCTTGAAGTAAAAAATAAGTATTTGGACGAGGCTCTTCCAATGTTTTCAATAACGCATTGGCAGCTGCTTCCGTTAAACGTTCAGCTCCTTGCACATACACCACTTTATTGCCGTTTTGTTGTGCATGTTGAGCAACAATTTCATTAATGTCGCGTACTTGATCAACGCCAATATCCTTACCGTCAATCGGGCTTAACTCGTGATAATCAGGATGACTATGGGCTTGCATTAAATGACAAGAATGGCATTGATCACAAGGTTTATCGCCTTGAGCCACACACATTATTTTCTGTGTAAGTGTATCAAATAAACTTTCCACACCTAAACCAAAATCCGCTTTAATCAGCACAGCATGATGCCCCAAACCCTCGTCAAAGGTTTGAGCAATTTGATGATAAATTGGCATTAGCCAAGGATAAAGTGCGGTCATTTTTTGTTTGATTTCCACCAATTTTTTACCGCACTTTCGATATCAGCTTGAACAAGTTCAATAGTCTGCTCTGCATTAATTACGACTGCTTTTGGATTATCTTTTACTAATGCTAAATAGCGTGCTCGAGTGCGGTGGAAAAAATCTAAATCCATTTGCTCAATACGGTCTAACTCGCCACGTCCACGAGCTCGCGCTAAACCGACAATCGGATCTATATCCAAATAAATTGTGAGATCTGGCTCAAAATTGCCTAATACAGTTTCTTTCAAAGTAAGCATAAAATGCGGATCTAATTCGCGCCCACCACCTTGATATGCCTGAGATGACATATCGTGACGATCGCCCACCACCCATTTTCCTTGCATTAAAGCAGGCTTAATCACATTTTCTACTAACTGAATACGTGCTGCATAAAGCATTAATAACTCTGCTTTATCTGTCACGGGTTCTTCGGTTTCATGTTTAATTAGATGGCGTAATTTCTCTGCCAATGGCGTTCCACCCGGTTCTCGAGTAAACACCACATCTTTAATCCCCAGTTCATGCAAAACTTGCACAACAGACTGATGAGCGGAACTTTTCCCCGCGCCTTCCAAACCTTCAATAACAATAAATTTTCCTTTCATATTTTCTTCCGCACTTTTATTTGGCATTTTTCTGGCTGCGATACCAACGTAAATATTCTTGTACCGCTTTATTATGTTCATTCAAATTTCGGGTAAATTTATGCCCACCAGAACCATCTGCCACAAAATAATAAAAATCTGTTTTTTCTGGATGCGCAACAGCCTGTAACGAACTTTCACTTGGCATAGCAATTGGCGTTGGTGGCAATCCATCAATCACATACGTATTATAAGGCGTTGGCATTTCTAGATCTTTTTTGCGAATATTACCATTGTAATTTTCGCCCATACCATAAATTACCGTTGGATCCGTTTGTAATTTCATTTTTGCTTTTAAGCGGTTGATAAATACAGATGCCACTTTTGCTCGCTCAGCAGCCACGCCCGTTTCTTTTTCTACGATAGACGCTAGAATCAACATTTCATAAGGATTGGCTAAAGGTAAATCCTCGTTACGCTCGTTCCAAGCCTTATTTAACGCCTTTTTCATTCGCTCGGCAGAACGTTTCAACAAGTCCAAATCCGTAGATTTCGGGGTATAATTATAAGTATCAGGATAAAGCCAACCTTCCACATTTTTTAGTTCAAGATTTCTACCAACATCTGGCAAATCAAGTAATGTGAAAATTTCTTCGTTACTTTTATATTTCAAGGTTTGCACCAAGTGCGGTGCATTTTCAAGATCTTTTCGCCAATCTTTAAAGGTTTTTCCTTCAATCCATTTTACATTGAACTGCACTTCCTTACCTGAATTAAGCAAATCCAACAAATCTTGCACAGTTTTAACGTTCTCAAGAGAATAAGTCCCTACTTTTATTTTATTTAACTCAGGTTTCAACTTCAGCAAATAAGGCAATAATTTCCCGTCATCAATTAACTTTTCTTGCTCAAAAAGTGCGGCTAATTTTAAACCTGTTGTGCCACGTTCAATAGTTAAAAGTTGATCTGCCTGCGCATTTACTGGTGTTTTCACAAATTCAGTCATTTTGTAATAAGCAAAACTCGCCACGCCCGCTAAAATCAAAATTAAAAGTAAAATCGCAATTAAAAATTTCTTCATAGGGTATAAGAAAGAGAAAATAAAAAACAACAAAAGGGGCAATTAAGCCCCTTTATTTTTGATACTTTGTTATTTATTAAAATACTGAATATTCGCTCTTTTACGCAATGCTTTGACCCAATCGTTCGTCGCATCTTGTAATTGAGTATTTACTAAACGTTCATATGCTTTTTGTGTGTAGGCTTCTGATGTAAGATCGCCATCACGTGTGCCAGTTACTTCCAAAATATGCCAACCAAACTCAGTTTTAAATGGTGCAGAAATCACACCTTGTTTACTTTTTACGACGGTTTGCGCAAACTGTGGCGCGTAAGTTTCTGGGAACGCATAACCTAAACTACCGCCATTCGCCCCCGATAAATAATCTTTAGAATATTTTAAAGCCGCATCTGCAAAAGTTGTTTTACCTGTAATAATATCAGAACGAATTTTAGCTAATTGTTTTTTTGCTTGAGCATCATTTAACAATGGATTAAGTTTTAACAAAATATGGCGAACTTCATATTCTTTACCTGTAACTTTTTGTGCCGTACCCTTTTCTTTCGCTTCTTCTAACATTTTTTGACCGAGTGCGACAACTTCTTCACGCGTCACATCAATGCTTTCTTGAATAGCTTTGTTGCGTACAGCCCCCATCATCATTTGATTGGCAATTTGCTGACGAAATGCATTTAATGAAATACCTTGATAATCCAGTGCATCCAAAAATTGACCATAAGTTAAGCCATTTCTAGCTGCGGTGTCTTCCACAATATGATCAATTTCACGAGGATCAATTTTGACTCCCGATTCTTGAATTGCTTTCTGCACTAAAATATCATCAATAATTTTATCAATCGCACTTTGGCGATCGCCTTTTTTACCCATATTCGCACGTACTTGACTTTCTAATACAGGAATACCATCCACTGTCGCTACGACACGTTCCTCCGCTTGTGCCATAGAAACGAAAGCGACACATCCCAAAGCAGCCAATAAAAAAGATCTTAAAACAAATTTTTTCATTTTCATCTCATCCAAAAAGAGTCAATAACGTTGGTTAGAGTAACAATTCTACTGAAGGTTCACAATAGACAAAATTTATTTCCCTAATATAACGACTTCGTAACTGCCATCTTGTTTTTCAGTGCGAACTTGGACAAGTTCATCACGACTTGTTGGCACATTTTTACCTACGTAATCAGCACGAATTGGTAATTCACGATGACCACGATCAACAAAAATCACTAATTCAATTTTTGCCGCTCGTCCAAAATCAGTAAGCGCATCCATTGCCGCTCGAATGGTTCGACCAGTAAATAACACATCATCAACCAAAATGACGGTTTTATCTTGAATATTCAAATATTGTGATGAACCACTATAAACTGGCATTTTATCTTCCTGATCCACCAAAGTTAAATCATCGCGATAAAAAGTGATATCCAGCTCCATTGAGGGTAAATTTATACCACTTAATTCTTCAACTCGACGTTGTAATAATTCAGCAATTTCCGCACCACGGCGTTTAATCCCAACAATCACAAGATCATCTAACGTTTGATGTTTTTCAATAATTTCGTGAGAAATACGCGAAATCGTGCGAAGAAAACGATCGTGGTCGATAATAATTTTTTCCATTTTTCCCAGCTTTATCAATAGTATTTCAATGCGCAAAGTATAAAGAAAATACGCCTAAAAAGCGATGGTATTTGCACCATTTTTATCCTTCGTTATACTATCCAAAACATTCCATCAAAGGAAATAAAATTATGCGCTACTCCATTCAAGATTTTATTCAACTCATTGCCCAACTTCGTAATCCAAATGGCGGATGCCCTTGGGATTTAAAACAAAATTATCAATCCATGATTCCTTGCTTAACGGAAGAAACTTACGAAGTAATCGAAGCGATTGAGAAGAAAGACATACCAAATTTACGCGAAGAATTAGGGGATTTATTGTTACAAGTCGTTTTCTTCAGCCAGCTTGCTACAGAAGATAAATACTTTACTTTTGATGATGTATTGCAAGATATCGCTGAAAAAATTGTGCGCCGTCATCCTCACGTATTTGGCGATGCAAAAGCTGGGGACGAAACAGAAGCCCTTTCCCGTTGGAACGAAATGAAAGCCAAAGAAAAACAAGGTAAAAGTGAAGAAACCTCTATTTTAGATAATGTGCCTCGTGCTTTTCCTTCTCTTACGCGAGCGGCAAAATTACAAAAACGTTGTTCAAAAGTAGGGTTTGATTGGGAAGAAATTTCACCCGTATTTGACAAAGTGCGGGAAGAATTAGAAGAAGTTCACGCTGAAATTAACCGCACTTCGATTGAACAAAATAAAGTGGAAGAAGAAATCGGCGATTTATTGTTCTCAACTGTCAATCTTGCTCGCCACTTAAAATGTGATCCTGAAGATGCATTGCGGAAAGCAAATTTAAAATTTGAACGTCGTTTTCGAGCGGTAGAACAAGCGGTTCAACAACAAGGTAAGCAAGTTAATGATGTGCCACTTATTGAGTTAGATTTGTTGTGGGATGAAGTGAAAAAACAAGAAAACTAATTGAGAAGTGCGGTAAAAATTAGCACAATCAAACAATCATCAGATCAATATTTCTCATCTAAATTATTATTAAGGATTTTAACAAATAGCAGTAAAAGAAAGCAAAAAGCCGCTAAATCTCTTTAGCGGCCTTTCTGAATTTGGCTCCTCCTGCGGGACTCGAACCTGCGACATATGGATTAACAGTCCACCGTTCTACCGACTGAACTAAGGAGGAAATGGTGCCTCGAGGCGGAATCGAACCACCGACACGGGGATTTTCAATCCCCTGCTCTACCGACTGAGCTATCGAGGCGTTATCGTTATTGGCTACTGCCTGACAACGGGGCGTATTAAACTATTTTTTCGGTTTTCGGTCAATAACTAAATTCAAAAAAAATGGAAAAAACATTTCATTTGAATAGTTAATCATCAATATGTTTATTAAAACAACGAAATAATAAAAACTATTTTAAAATTTGCCGCACTTTTTTAATAAAAAATGCTCGATGGTGTTAGCCAGAGAGCATTTTGATTATCTGAAAAAATTCAATTATCGTCTTACACGAAATTTTTTCTGTGCTTTATCTACTTTCAACAAATAATTGCGAGCTTGTGATGATGGGTGAGCAGTCGTTAGAATGCGATAAACTTGTTCTGGATACATTTGGTTGATTTTGTAAATCGCCGTATCCTTATCATTATCAAAAACACGTAATACAGCACCAGCACCACTATTATATGCAGAAATCATTGCGAAACGTTTTGAGGTTGGATTCGTAATTCCATCTAAATATTGATTTTGCAAAATCCACAAATAAGACACGCCAGCATCAATATTATTCGCAGGATCATATAAATAGCGCGTAGATGGCTGTCCACCTTTGCCTTTCATTGTAAACACATCTCGACCAGCGGTGTGAGGCACTACTTGCATTAAACCAATGGCATTGGCATAACTAATCGCATAAGGGTTAAAACTTGATTCTGTTTGCATAATACTCAAAATCAAACTTTCATCAATGCCATAACGTTGTGCAGCTTTACGAATCAATGGTAAATATTTTCGCGCACGCACTTCTACGTGATTTGCAATCATAGGAATAGAGACAAATTGCACGGTATGCCCATTCTGTAACCGACGAGTTTGCAATTTATTTTGAATCAAATAAGTGGCGAAATTACTTGCGATAACTTGATTAGCAATTTGTTGCCCTTGATGATCCACAACCTGCCCTAAAAGGAATGGGCGAAAGCTAATCGGCACATCTCCAGATGCAAATAAATCAATACCTTTTGCATCGGCACCCATTAACAAGGTATGAACAATCGCATTATGTAAACGATTTAGATCTCGTTGGGTTTCAATAACGATATTACCTTCATCAAAACTCACGTGGCTACGCGTATAAAAAGAATCTGTATATTTCACATAATCTTTACGGCTTGCCACTAATAATTCATTGACACCCCAAATACGGTCAATATTATGTGAAAATTGCCCAGTGAGAATATCTAACCCTTGCGTGTCTTTAGCAAAGGCTTCATCATAGTTAATACCTTGATTCAGTGAGTTACTACAAGCATACAAAAAAGGCAACAATGCCAATAATAAATATTTTTTCATTGTAGGATAGATAACTAATTTGATGGTGGAACATAGCCTTCAATATGAACATCTTTACCTTCAAACAAAAAATTAACCATTTCTTGTTCTAATAATTTACGGTGCTCTGCATTCATCATATTAAGTTTTTTTTCATTCACAAGCATCGTTTGTTTCTTAATCCATTCGCTCCAAGCCTGTTTACTTACTGAATCAAAAATACGCTTGCCCAACTCTCCCGGATAAAGTTGGAAATCTAAGCCTTCCGCTTCTTTTTTGAGATATTCACAAAATACTGTTCTTGCCATAATGATTCCTTACAAATTGTATTAAAAGATTTTTCACAGGCTGAGCCAGCCCGATCGATTCAGGATTTTGCGGATCATACCAATATTTGACCGCACTTGATAGGTTTGATTGGTATTCTTTTGAACTTTCCGCCACTTTTCGCCAGTCCAAATTAGCCTGCTCCACGCATAAAGTACTCTCCATTTCGGCGTAAATTGGATGAATATCTAAATGAAAATGGCTGAATGTATGTCGAAAACTCGACCATTCTTGATAATGCGTGACTTTTTCTTGGGCTAAAAAACGAAGCAACGAGGCTTTATCTTCAAATTGTGGAAAACAAAATAATCCGCCCCATAATCCCGAGTTTTCTCGCTGTTCCAAACATACTTTGCCATTTTTCGACAAAATTAAAAAATAGGTAGTTTTTTCTGGCATCACTTTTTTAGGTTTTTTAGCTGGAAATTTTTCCCAGTTTGCATTTTTATAAGCCAGACAATCCATATTTAACGGACAAAGATCGCATTTGGGCTTAGTTCTCGTGCAAACCATTGCACCAATGTCCATCATTGCTTGATTAAAATCTGCCACACGCGTCGTAGGTGTAACTTGCTCTGTTAATGTCCACAAGCGATTTTCTACTTTTTTCTCTCCACTCCATCCCTCAACAGCAAAATAACGCGCCAACACACGTTTCACATTACCATCTAAAATTGGATAAGGCTGATTTAAAACAGAAGATAAAATGGCACCAGCAGTCGAACGTCCCACTCCAGATAATGCCCAAACTTGCTCAAAATTTGTTGGGAAATTTCCATTAAATTCATCCCGCACTTTTTGAGCGGCTTTATGTAAATTACGCGCTCGTGCATAATAGCCCAAGCCCGTCCATAAATGTAACACTTCATCTTGTGAAGCATTGGCAAGTGCGATGATATTTGGAAATGTTTTGATAAACCGCTCAAAATAAGGAATTACCGTCGCAACTTGCGTTTGCTGTAACATCACTTCAGAAAGCCATACACCATAAAGCGTTTTATTTTGCTGCCAAGGTAAATGCTTACGTCCAAACTTGTCGTACCAAGCTAAAACAGATTTGGCAAATGGCGCATTGATGGAAGATTTTGCTAACATAAAAAGAAAAGTGCGGTTAAAAATGGGGATGATTTTACACGAAAATAGAGCTTGTTTATCTGTATTTTTTCAGTATAATTCGCAACCTATTTGGTGCCAATTATGGCGTATTATTCACTCACGCGGTGTAGGGAGAAAGTTCCTATAGCGGCGTGGCTTCATTTTGAGGTTTTCTATGAAACAAGGTATTCATCCAGAATATAAAGAAATTGCTGCGACTTGTTCTTGCGGTAATGTGATCAAAACACGTTCAACTTTAGGCAAAGACATCAACCTTGATGTGTGTGGTAACTGCCACCCATTCTACACTGGTAAACAACGTGTTGTTGATACTGGTGGTCGTGTTGAGCGTTTCAACAGCCGTTTCAAAATTCCAAGCACAAAATAATTTGGACTTGTTTAAAAACCCCGCCAATTTGCGGGGGTTTGTTTTATAAAACTAGCACTACAATACGTTGAACTTAATTAAAGATAATAATGTTCTACGTAATTTAATTTATCATCAAGTTTTAAAACTAAAGGCTGACCTGTTGGAATTTCAAAATCCATAATTTCAGCATCAGAAATACCGATAATATGTTTTGCCAACGCACGGAGTGAGTTACCGTGAGCAACCACTAAAACACGTTTGCCAGAAAGCATTGCCGGCGCAATTTGATCTTCCCAGAATGGAAGTGCACGTTCTAATGTTAATTTTAAATTTTCTGCGTTTGGCACAACATCAGATGGAACATTAGCATAACGGCGATCATTGTGTGCAGAGTTTGGATCTTGTGGATCTAGATCCGGTGGAGAAATATCATAAGAACGACGCCAAATATGAACTTGTTCGTCACCGTATTGCTCCGCAGTCGCTTTTTTATCTAAACCTTGCAAAGCACCGTAGTGACGTTCATTTAAACGCCAGTTTTTCACTTGCGGAATCCATAATTGGTGGGATTCTTCTAACACGATGTTACAAGTTTTGATTGCTCGAGTTAAAACAGAGGTAAATGCGATGTCGAATTCATAACCTTTGTCTAACAACTTTTTACCCGCAGCTTTTGCTTCTTCTACGCCGCGTTCTGTTAAATTTACATCACGCCAACCCGTGAATAAGTTTTTCGCATTCCATTCACTAAAACCGTGACGGATAAATACTAATTCCATAAGAATCTCCTAATGTTTTCAAATAAAAAGAACGCACATTTTATAGCAAAAAATCCTTAGCTTTAAAAGTTAAAAGGGATGATTTCCTGATCTTTAACAAAAAATAACCATCAAACTTTTTCGCCTTTTCACAAATATGATAAGATTTGCGAGTTTTACGGATTTAGGATGAATTATGTTGCGTTTAGGCGTTAATCAAAAAACATCATTATTATTAACCGCACTTTTAAGCTGCGGTTTATTAATATTTTCGCCTGTCAGCCAATCTTCCGATCTCAATCAAATTCAAAAACAAATTAAGCAACAAGAATCTAAAATTGAGAAGCAAAAACGTGAGCAAGCTAAGTTGCAAGCGAATTTAAAAAAACACGAGAGTAAAATTAACACTGTTAAGGGAGAACTGCTTGAAACCCAAATAAGTTTAAAGGAAATTCGTAAGCAAATTGCCGATGCAGATAAGCAGCTCAAACAATTAGAAAAACAGGAACGTGAGCAAAAAACACGATTAGCTAAACAAACGGATATAATTTACCGTTCAGGCATTAATCCATCGCTGATTGAACGAATGTTTGCCCAAGATCCAACAAAAGCAGAGCGAATGAAAGTTTATTATCAGCATTTAAATCAAGTTCGGATTGAAATGATTGATCATTTAAAAGCAACGCAAGCACAAATTGCAGTACAAAAAGAGGCGATTCTCGCTCAACAAAAAAACCACCGAAATCAACTTTCCACACAAAAAAAACAACAACAAGCATTGCAAAAAGCACAGCAAGAGCATCAATCTACGCTGAATGAACTCAATAAAAATTTAGCCCTAGATCAAGATAAATTGAATGCATTAAAAGCAAACGAACAAGCACTTCGTCAAGAAATTCAACGAGCAGAACAAGCAGCGCGCGAACAAGAAAAACGTGAAAGAGAGGCACTTGCGCAACGCCAAAAAGCTGAAGAAAAACGAACATCAAAACCTTATCAACCCACTGTGCAAGAACGACAATTACTTAATAGTACAAGCGGTTTAGGGGCGGCAAAAAAACAATATTCCTCACCAGTGTCTGGTTCAATTTTGCATACTTTTGGTTCTATCCAAGCAGGCGAAGTACGTTGGAAAGGTATGGTAATTGGCGCATCAGCAGGCACGCCTGTTAAAGCAATTGCTGCTGGACGTGTCATTTTAGCAGGATATTTGAATGGCTATGGTTATATGGTTATTGTTAAACACGGTGAAACTGATTTAAGTTTATATGGCTTTAATCAAGCGGTGTCAGTGAAGGTTGGTCAGCTTGTTTCAGCAGGGCAGGTTATTGCTCAAGTAGGAAATACAGGGGAAATATCACGTTCTGCGCTTTATTTTGGTATTAGCCGTAAAGGAACGCCAGTAAATCCTGCAGGGTGGATTCGTTGATGAATATTCTGATAGAAAGTGCGGTAAAAAATTTCATTATTTTTTCTACCGCACTTTATGCCTCTTTTTCTTTTGCTCAAAGCAAACTTGCGATTGTCATTGATGATGTAGGCTATCATTCCAAGGAAGATGCAGCAATTTTTGCGATGCCGCGTGAAATATCGGTGGCAATTATCCCTGCAGCACCCTATGCTCGAGTACGTAACCAAGAAGCGAAATCTCAAGGCAGAGATATTTTAATCCATATGCCGATGCAACCAATTAGTGCAATTAAAATCGAAGACGGTGGATTACATTTAGGAATGTCTGCAACACAAGTAAATGATCGCGTTAATACCGCTAAAAATATTGTACGTGATGCCATCGGTATGAACAATCATATGGGCAGTGCAGCAACGGCCGATCCCCAATTAATGACTTATTTAATGACCGCACTTCAAGAAAAACATTTATTCTTTTTAGATAGTCGAACAATAGGAAAATCTGTCGCAGGAAAAATAGCAAAAGAACAAGACGTGCGTTCATTAGATCGCCATATATTTTTAGATGATAGTAACGAATTCGCAGACGTTCAACGTCAATTTAAAGCAGCAATTCACTATGCCAGAAAACACGGCACCGCCATTGTCATTGGTCATCCTCGACCAAATACCATTGCGGTGTTACAAGCAGGACTTCGTAATTTACCCGAAGATATTCAATTAGTCGGAATGGGAAATTTATGGCGAAATGAAAAAGTTATTCCGCCCAAGCCATTTATTTTATTATTCAGCGAAATGCCAGCGCCAACCTCAATGGGACCTTTTGAGCCTGTAGAATTATTACGAGGCGTACCAAAATAAAAAACTGATGTTTAAATTAGTTTTTTATCTTATTTAACAAGCGCATTTCTCAATTTACCTTGATGCCTTTCTAACAATACTTTCGCTTCTGATTTTGATAAATTGCTTAAAATCATCATAATCGCCAGTTTGGCGTTTTGATCTGCTTCAATTAATGTCTGCTCAGCGAGCATTTTATCGCAATCCGTTGCTTGCATTACGATACGCACGGCGCGTGCTTTAAGCTTTTCATTACTGGCTTGTACATCGACCATCAAATTTTCGTAACATTTACCCAATAAAATCATACTTGCCGTAGTCAGCATATTCAGTACCATTTTTTGTGCGGTACCAGATTTTAAGCGACTAGATCCCGTCAATATTTCAGGGCCAACAATAGTCTCAATCGCAATATCGGCTATCTCAGCCATCACAGATTTTGGATTACTCGCAATAGAAATTGTCAATGCACCAAGAGATTTAGCATACTGAAGACCTGCAATAACATAAGGTGTGCGGCCACTTGCAGCGATACCAACTAATACATCATTTTTTGAGAAATTTATACTTTGTAGATCCTCAAGTACAGCTTTCATATTGTCTTCCGCCCCTTCAACAGGATGACGGATAGCATGTTCGCCCCCCGCAATAATACCTTTGACCATTTCCGAAGATACACCAAATGTAGGGGGACATTCTGACGCATCCAATACGCCAAGACGACCACTTGTGCCTGCACCAATATAAATTAAACGCCCTCCTTGTTGAAAAGCCTGCACAATTTGCTCTACCGCCAACGAAATCTGCGGTAAACAGCTTTCAATCGCAAGTGGCACAAGTTTATCTTCTTCATTCATTAATCGAACAATTTCTAAAGCAGTTTGACGATCAATATCAACTGAATTCGGATTTCGTTGTTCCGTAATTAACGTGGATAAACTTCTTAATATAATGTCATTCATATTTTGACCTTAGTCTTTAGGAAAAATAGCCCCCAAACTAACCGCACTTTTTGCGCCAGTTACGCTAGGCAGGTTTGCTGGTAAATTGTTCATTCGACAATAAGCCAACCAAGCAAAAGCAGCGGCTTCTACATAATCAATATCAAAACCTTGCTCTGTCGTTGTACCAACCTGCCAATCGAGTAAATTATCATGCAATCCACACATAATTAAACTATTCTTGGCACCGCCACCACATACTAATAAACGTTTTGGTAAATCTGTTTGAGGCTGATTTAGTGCATTAACAATGCTTGTTACCGTCAATTCAACAAGGGTCGCTTGCACATCCTCTGGACGCAAAGACATTTCAACTGAAAGTGCGGTCAATTTTTCCCTTGTTTTTGCTATTTTTTGATTTAACCAATCAAGATTAAATAGCTCTCTCCCAGTACTCTTGGGCGCAGGTAAAGAAAAGAAAGGTTCATTTAATAATTCATCAAGCAGAACTTTATTCACGTTGCCTTTTGCAGCCCACTTGCCATTTTCATCATAACGAAGCCCTTGATGTTTTTCGATCCACTGATCTAATAAGGTATTGCCTGGCCCCATATCAAAACCGATAACAGCTTGATTTGGAAACAAAATAGACACATTACTAATCCCGCCAATATTTAAAACAGCTGTAGCAAAATTAGAATTTGAAAATACCGCCTCGTGAAACGCAGGTACAAGAGGTGCACCTTGCCCTCCCCAAGCCATATCCTTACGGCGAAAATCGCCAATAACCGAAATACCTGTTTTAGCGGCAAGTAAATTCATATCGCCTAATTGCATTGTAAAGGGAAATTGTGAATTTGGAGAATGCCATACCGTCTGCCCGTGGCAACCAATAGCCTGAATTTGATTTGGCAAAAGAGCATTTTTCTGTAGAAAAGCATTGACACAATCACTGTATAGCAAGGCAAGTTTATGATCCAGTTCGCCTAAATTTTGTAGAGTTGTTTCGCCTGCTTGAACAAGTGTAGTTAATTTCTCACGTAAATCTTCTGGCATCGGAAAAAAATCAGATAAGATAAGTTGAGGATCTTGAGAAAAATCAACCAACCCAATATCCACACCATCTAAGCTAGTGCCAGACATCATACCAAGATAATATTGAGGTTTCATATTAATCATTTCTATATTTCTATTTTGATGATTATATCGCTAACTTAACAATAAAAATAATTACATAAAATTGAAAACACCGAAGCGCAGTGAAAATCTGTTAGATTTCCACCGCACTTTTTTAGCGTTCAACTCCATTTATTTCTCTAAAATACCATTCTTGCATTTCTGAATAATCTCATCCACGCACCGTCTTCTGTCCAGTTTTCTGGGTGCCAAGAGTTACTCACAGCACGGAACACGCGTTCAGGGTGTGGCATCATAATAGCAACTCGCCCATCCAGATTTGTAATTGCAGTAATGCCCTCCACAGAGCCATTCGGATTGGCAGGATATAGTTCGGTAGGGTTACCGTTATTGTCGATGTATTGTGCGGCAATGATGCCTTGTGCTTTTAAGCCTACAAGCTGTTCAGCTGATTTAAACTTAACTTGCCCTTCCCCGTGGGAAACCGCAATGGGCATATGTGAGCCAGCCATTCCTGCAAACCAAGCTGAAGCCACTTCATTAATTTTCACTAAACTCACACGCGCTTCAAAGCATTCAGATTTGTTGCGTACAAAACGTGGCCAGTTTTCTGTACCAGGGATAATTTCCGCCAAGTTAGAGACCATTTGACAGCCATTACATACACCTAAGGTCAGTGTGTTTGGATTGATAAAAAACTGGCTGAATTGCTCGTGTAATTTCGGGTTAAATAAGATGGATTTTGCCCAACCACCCCCTGCGCCAAGCACATCCCCGTAAGAGAAACCGCCACAAGCAACCATTGCATTGAATTCAGCTAAATTGCGACGGCCAGTCATTAAATCAGACATATGCACGTCAATTGCATTAAAGCCTGCACGATCAAATGCTGCTGCCATTTCATAATGGCTATTTACACCTTGTTCACGCAAAATTGCAATGGTTGGTTTTACACCTTTATTGATAAATGGTGCAGTAATATCTTCGTTCACATCGTAAGTCAAAAATGCGGATAAACCTTTGTCGTCAGGGTTTTTCTTAGCTTCAAACTCTTGCTCAGCACAATCTGGATTATCGCGTAAGCGTTGCATTTGGTAAGTTAATTCCGCCCAAATACTACGTAATTCAGTGCGTTTTTCGCTGAATAATTTATGGCTGCCGCGGTTGATCTCAAAGCGATCATCAGCAGTTACCGTACCAAGTTGATGGGTAATACCAAGCAAATTGTGAGCTTTCAACACCTCACGTACGCTTTCTAATTGGCTGTCGGCAACTTGGATAACCGCCCCCAATTCTTCGTTAAATAATACCGCTAAATCATTTTTGCCTAAGGCGGAAATATCAACTTCTACCCCACAATGCCCTGCAAACGCCATTTCTGCAAGGGTTGTGATTAAACCACCGTCCGAACGGTCGTGATAGGCAAGTAATTTTCTTTCTGCGACTAAAATTTGCATTGCGTTGTAGAAATCTTTTAAGCGTTGAACCTTTACCACATCGGCAGGCTTGTCTCCTAACTGTTTGTACACTTGAGCAAGTGCGGTGGCACCTAATCGATTATTGCCTTCGCCTAAATCAATTAATAATAAGCGCGATAAACCTTTGTCGATACGAAGTTGTGGCGTAAGCGTTTTACGTACATCTTCTACACGAGCAAAAGCGGAAATTACTAATGAAAGTGGGGCGGTCACTGATTTTTGTTCGCCATTATCGATCCAAGTGGTTTTCATCGACATTGAATCTTTACCCACAGGAATAGTTAAGCCTAACGCAGGACAAAGTTCTTCGCCCACAGCTTTTACTGCTTCATAAAGTCCTGCATCTTCTCCTGTGTGACCTGCTGCACTCATCCAATTAGCAGAAAGTTTAATACGTTTCATCTCGCCAATATGGGTGCCTGCAATGTTAGTAATCGCCTCCGCCACCGCTAAACGTGCAGAAGCCGAGAAATCTAGCAAGGCAACTGGAGAGCGTTCTCCCATTGCCATTGCTTCGCCGTGATAGCTATCTAATGAAGCTGTAGTAACTGCCACATCAGATACAGGAATTTGCCAAGGTCCCACCATTTGATCACGGGCTACCATTCCTGTTACCGAGCGATCACCAATAGTAATTAAGAAAGTTTTTTCTGCAACAACGGGTAAACGTAATACACGGTGAAATGCTTCTTTTAATTGAATACTTTCCGTTGTAATCGATTGATTTTCCACCGTTTTTGAGGAAACCTCGCGTGTCATTTTAGGCGTTTTGCCTAATAACACATTCATTGGTAAATCAATTGGATTATTATCGAAATAACTATCGTGCAAAGTTAAATGTTCCTCTTCAGTCGCTTCGCCAATCACTGCAAAAGGGGCTCGTTCACGCTCACAAAGTGCGGTAAATAATTCGAGGTTTTCTGGCGCAACGGCTAATACATAACGTTCTTGCGATTCGTTACACCAAATTTCCAATGGCGACATACCTTTTTCATCACAAAGAATAGAACGCAGATCAAATTTTCCTCCACGCTTGCCATCGTGCACCAATTCAGGCATCGCATTAGATAAACCACCCGCCCCCACATCGTGAATAAACAGGATTGGATTTTCTTCCCCTAATTGCCAACAGCGGTCAATAACTTCTTGGCAACGGCGTTCCATTTCTGGATTTTCACGTTGAACAGAAGCAAAATCTAAATCTTCTTTTGATTTTCCACTATTCATCGAAGAAGCTGCACCACCACCTAAACCGATGTTCATCGCTGCCCCACCCAGCACAATCAATTTAGCACCGACTGAAATTTCGCCTTTTTGAACCTGTTCGCCACGAATGTTACCGATTCCGCCCGCCAACATAATCGGCTTGTGATAACCACGCACTTCTTTACCAGCAAAACTGTTTACTGTTTCTTCATAAGTACGGAAATACCCCGATAATACTGGACGACCAAATTCATTATTAAATGCCGCACCACCTAAAGGCGCATCTATCATAATATCTAAAGCTGAAGCAATGCGATTTGGTTTAGACAATGGATCTTCCCAAGGTTGTTCAAAGTTTGGAATAGCGAGGTTAGACACCGAGAAACCTGTTAAACCCGCTTTTGGTTTTGCTCCACGCCCCGTAGCCCCTTCATCACGAATTTCTCCGCCCGAACCTGTTGCCGCACCGGGAAATGGCGAAATGGCAGTGGGATGGTTATGTGTTTCCACTTTCATTAAAATGTGCGCATCTTCTTGATGAACACGATATTGCCCATCTGGATCAGGAAACCAACGCCCGACTTTCGAACCTTCCATTACTGCAGCATTATCTTTATAAGCAGAAAGCACAAAATCAGGCGTTTGCTCAAAGGTATTTTTAATCATTTTAAACAGCGATTTATCCTGTTTTTTACCATCAATAATCCAATCGGCATTAAAAATTTTATGACGGCAATGTTCCGAATTTGCTTGTGCAAACATATAAAGTTCAATGTCGTGTGGATTGCGGTTTAACGCCGTGAAGTTTTCGACTAGATAGTCCATCTCATCATCTGCCAACGCCAAGCCCAAGGCAATATTCGCCTGTTCTAATGCTTGACGACCACCATTTAAAATATCAATGGTGGTTAATGCTTTAGGTTCTTGTTGAGTGAAAAGCAAGGCTGCTTCTGTTTCGTGATTTAACACGGTTTCTAACATACGGTCGTGTAATAAATCTTTCAGCGTAGCCAATTCTGCTTCGGTTAAATTACGTTCAATATTGAAATAATAGGCTATACCACGTTCAATACGATTTACCTTTGACAAACCACAATTGTGAGCGATGTCTGTCGCTTTTGAAGACCAAGAGGAAATTGTCCCCACTCGTGGAGTCACAATTAAACAATATTCTGTGGGCTTGAGTTCAGAAAACATTGATCCATAATGCAACAATGCTTGTAATTTAACGATTTCATCTTCTACAAGCAATGTTTTTTGTTCAACAAAATGCAAATACTCTGTGTAAACTGACGTAATAGGCAATTGATATTGCTGACATTTTTGTTGAAGCTGAGTTAAACGAAATTCAGAAAGCGCAGGCGAGCCACGAAAGGTTTTGACAGTCATATTGCAGTTCCGTATAAAAGAAAAGTAAAAAAACGGACGCATTATAACGAACAAAGCAAACGTTTGCATTCAAAATAAAACAATAAGATTTATGTTCAAACATACTTCCTATTTTTCCAAAAATACTATCCCCAACCATCTCAACACGGAAAACTTTGCTTATCACACAAAATATAAACTCTTCAAAAAGGAAATTCATAAATACATTATATAAATGACGCTAAAAAATAGAGCTTTCACTATTACCAAACTTACACAATTCATTTCCAATATTCAGCAATCCTCACTTTACGTCTCATTGACACACTCTAATCTTTCATCATTTAATAGTTTCTCTTTTTATATAACACTTTTTATTTCTTCCTTTTTGCTCTTGGGTGTGTTTGATCATACACTTCCGCTAAATGTTGAAAATTTAAGTGGGTATAAATTTGTGTGGTGGAAAGGTTACTATGCCCGAGCAATTCTTGTACCGCACGCAAATCAGAACTAGCTTCCAACATATGCGTCGCAAAGGAATGACGCAGTTTGTGCGGATTGAGGTGGATATTTAAGCCTTGGCGAATGCCCCAGGTTTCCAAACGTTTTTGAATGGCTCGATGAGAAATGCGATTTCCAAGCTGGCTAACAAATAACGCCTCATCTTTTGGGTTAAATAACGACCGCACTTTTAACCATTCCTGAATGGCATGCGAAGCATAACGCCCAAACGGCACTACACGCTCTTTTTTGCCTTTCCCGATAACGCGCACTTCCCGCACTCGGGTATTAATGCTGTTTAAATCTAAGCCTTGTAATTCAGATAAACGTAAACCTGAACTATACATTAATTCCAAAATCGCACGATCACGTATATCAATCGGCTCTTTGCTATCGTTTGCAAGCAGCTGTTGAACTTGCTCGCCATCCATATTTTTCGGTAAATGCTTGCCTTGTTTTGGTGCGGAAATACCTGTAGCAGGGTTTACTTTCAATTCTCCCTGTTGCACTAAAAAACTGAGAAATCGACGCAATGCGGATAAACGTAAAGCCAAGCTTTTTTCTTTTAGGCCTTGTTTTTTGCTTTCCGCCAAAATAAAGCGCACCACGCTGGGTGTCACTTGTGCCCAAGCATGAATGTCTTGTTGTGCTAAGATTTTGATGATGGCATCAAGTTGATGTTGATAATTGGTGAGCGTGTGAGGGCTCATTTGGCGTTCAATCCGCAAATAATCCCAATAACGATTTAACGCAGTTAGCATTACAGACTCAATTCAAATAAACGTTCTTTTGGGTTCAATTTAAACCCTTCCGATTCCAACATTGAATATTGATTTTGCGCTAATTCCGCTACTAAACGATTTGATTGCGTAAAATGTACAAAGTCTTTTGCTTTAGAAATCAACGCCGCATAAATTTCTGTTTGTTGAGGATGTTCTAACACAAAAATATCGGTAATTTGCCAATAGCGTTGTAATTGTAAAGAAGAAAGGCGAGGGAAAAGCTGCACAAAGCCAATAGCCTTTTCATTTTCATCCACCGCAATAAAAAACAGGCTTTCATTAAAACGCATACGATTAGTTAAAAAAGCCAAGGTGCGTTCTGGATTCTCTGCTTGTCCATAGGCTTGGCGATAGGCTTCAAAAAGAGGAAGAAGCACGTCAATATTCCATTGTTCAGCTTTGAAAAGTTTCATAATTGGTTATTTTTTATTGGTTCCATACAGGTAATTGTAGCTTTTTAGCACAAGATAATCATCTTTCTATGAGAATTTTTTTAATTTTATGATCTTCTGCAAAGAATCGTGGTGAAATTTTGGTATAGTAAGCAAGTTAATTTTATCAACTATGGAGAAACAAAAATGGCACGTCGTCCTTTAGTGATGGGTAACTGGAAATTAAACGGTTCCAAAGCGTTCACCAAAGAATTAATCGAGGGATTAAAAGCAGAATTACATGATGTAACAGGTTGTGATGTAGCAATTGCCCCCCCCGTTATGTATTTAGGTACGGCTGAAGCAGCACTTTCTGGTTGTGGTTGCAGCTGTGGCGGTAAAAGTGTGGTTCAATTAGGCTCACAAAACGTTGATGTGAACGTAAAAGGTGCATTTACTGGCGATATTTCAACTGAAATGTTAAAAGATTTCGGGGCAAAATATATCATTATTGGACACTCTGAACGCCGCACTTATCATAAAGAAAGCGACGAATTTATCGCGAAAAAATTTGCCGCACTTAAAGAAGCAGGTTTAGTGCCAGTATTATGTATCGGCGAATCGGAAGCAGAAAATGAAGCAGGCAAAACAGAAGAAGTGTGTGCACGTCAAATTGATGCAGTAATCAACGCATTAGGTGTTGAAGCATTCAACGGTGCAGTGATCGCATACGAACCAATCTGGGCGATCGGTACGGGTAAATCTGCGACTCCAGCACAGGCGCAAGCCGTTCATGCATTTATCCGTGGTCACATCGCTGCCAAATCTCAAGCCGTGGCAGAGCAAGTGATTATCCAATACGGTGGTTCTGTAAATGATGCAAATGCCGCTGAATTATTTACTCAGCCAGACATCGACGGTGCATTAGTGGGTGGCGCATCATTAAAAGCTCCTGCATTTGCAGTAATTGTAAAAGCAGCGGCAGCAGCAAAAAACTAATTTTCAGTTAATTAGAATAACAACAAAAGTGCGGTAAATTTTTACCGCACTTTTTTATATCTTATATATTTTTGATGAATGGGTTAGTAAGCGGTATCAATCGGTAATTCTGCTCTGCACCATCCATCAAATCCGCCAATCATACTAAATACATTTTCATAGCCTTGTTCCACGAGAAAAGTCGCTACATTGCGACTACTCACGCCGTGATAACAACTCACAATAATAGGCGAGTCAAAATCTGCTAGCTCTTCAAATTGCAAAAAACTTTGGTTGGTTAAATGAAAAGCACCTTTAGGATGTGAATAAGCAAAGCGCATATTATCTCGAATATCGACTAATATCGCGCCTTGTTGCATCATTTCCCAAGCTTTCTGTGGGATTATTTCTTTAAATGACATTTATAAACTTCTTTTTGCGTGTTGTTTGTACACGCCATCAATCATAACAAGAATCATCGCGATGACTAAACAAATAAAAAGTGGGTAGCTTTCGCTATCAATTTGTTCTCCGATCAAAAATGATACGCATAGCATCATAATAGTTTCAACATAACCAAGCAGACCGAGTAAATTCATAGGAAGCATATTACTGGCTATTACATAGGCAATTAACGCAGTACCGCTGATTAATCCTAGTAATACAAGCAGCCCCCAAATATTAGGATTACTTTGTTCGACCACTGAGAAATCTGTTTGCATCGCAAAATAAATACTGACAGGAATAAGGCTTAACATTTCTAAACAAAAGGAAGCAAGATCGGTATTTTTTAACGCTTTTCGGATAGAAAAATACGCGGTGTAACCTAAACAGATAACAATGGCTTCCCAAGAAAGACCGCCTTTTAACACAATATTAGAAATTACGCCTAATGTTGCAATGATAACTGCAATAAATTTGAATGTTGAAATGCGTTCTTTAAAAAACACGCGACCTGCTGCCACCATTACAATTGGTAAAAGTAGATAACCAAAAGATACACTTAATGAACTGCCATTATTCGGTGCCCAAAGAAAAAGCCACATTTGAAAACCCATTAATAATCCGCAAAGTAAATACGACAATGCTAAGTACGGTCGTTTTTGAATGCGTTTTAAACGTTCAATTAAAGCCGCTTTTTGTTTAAATAATGTGACGGACAACAGGACAAAAGGAAAAGTAAATATCATCCGATAACCGAAAATATCTGTACCACTCAAAGGTTTGAGTAACGTAGAAAAATAATACATATAGCCAAATAGAAAAGAGGCTAATAATGAAACGAGAATACCTTTAAACATAAGAAATCCTTATTTTAAACCATTATTTATTCTATTCTAACATCGCCCAAAATGCACGGACTAGGGGCTGTTCGAGATTTCTTTTTTGGGTGCAAATACCTAATTCAAAAGGCTCAATAGGCTTATCAAGATTAAGTTTGGAAATTTGGTTATTCATTGGGCTGCTGTCAATTACTGCATCAGGTAACATTGCTAATCCAAATCCTAATCCCACCATCGGCACAATTCCTTCGTGCCCCGCAACAGTTGCATAAATTTTCGGATGTTTTATTTGTTTCTCTCGTAGCCATTGTTCAATCCGCTGCCGAGCGTGTCCTTCAACAGGGAAAATAAAAGGCATTTGCTGCCAATCAATAGGTTTTTCTTGCAGTAATTGTGTCGCCAAACAAGCCACCCGTGGGGCAATTAGGGACAAACTAATATCATCTATTTTATGAAACACTACACTAGACGGCAGATTATTCGGTTTGCCCGCAAGTGCGAGATCGACTTGTTGTGCTTGAATTAACTCTAGTGCTAACGCTGGATCACCCGTAGTCAGTTGAATTTCCACTTTAGGATAACGCTGGCGAAACTGTTTAAGCACCTGCGGAAGATGGCTATAGGATGCTGTTACAGAGCAAAAAAGTTTAATTTCACCGCAAAGTTCATCGGATTCATCTTTAAGTTGTTGTTTAAATTGTTGCCAGTTTTGCCATTCTGTTTTAGCAAATTGCAAAAATTTCTCGCCATATTCAGTAAGTTTGACTTGGCGATTATCACGGATAAAAAGTGTCCTCCCTAACTCGTCTTCCAACCGTTGAATTTGACGGGAAAGCGTGGAGGGGGACATGTGGTTTTGGGTGGCGGTTTTAGCAAAGTTTTTTGTGTCACTGAGATGAATGAATATTTGTAGGTCAGTAAATTCCATAATTTCTTCTTTTATTTTATTTAATTTCGGGTTTCGCCGATGGCGACCTACTTTTTCTTTGCTCGTGCAAAGCAAAAGTAGGCAAAAAGAAAACACGCCCTGCTTTGCCTTATTTCCTGAGAAATTGAAAACTTGCTTAACGGAAATTTTCGTCTGTTTGAGCGTAGCGAGTTCAGCAAATTGCCGTTAAGAAAATTGAAACAAAGCAAAGAGCTGCGATTTAATTGGGGCGTGTTTTCTTTGCCTACTTTCTTTTACACGAGTAAAAGAAAGTAGGTCGCTCATCGAGCGAAATACGATACCAATCCACAAAAAAACAACATGATTGCACAAATCGCAACATTACATTCCCATAATATCACTTTACGCAATCATAAAAAATCCTATAATCAAACCACAACAAAAAAATATGCAAACACAACATCATACAATTATCAACCTTACACAATTAAGGACAAAAAATGGCTAACTATTTCAACACTTTAAATTTACGTCAAAAATTAGACCAATTAGGTCGTTGTCGTTTTATGGATCGCGAAGAATTTGCAGATGAAGCAAACTTCTTAAAAGGCAAAAAAATCGTTATCGTGGGCTGTGGTGCACAAGGTTTAAACCAAGGTTTGAATATGCGTGATTCTGGCTTAGATATTAGCTATGCCTTACGCCCTGAAGCAATTGCAGAAAAACGTGCGTCATTCCAACGTGCAACCGAAAATGGTTTTAAAGTGGGTACTTATGAAGAATTAATTCCAACTGCAGATTTAGTCGTAAACTTAACGCCAGACAAACAGCACTCTAAAGTAGTTGTTGATGTGATGCCTTTAATGAAAAAAGACTCTGCATTTGGTTATTCACACGGTTTCAACATTGTTGAAGTAGGCGAAGAAATTCGTAAAGACATTACTGTTGTGATGGTTGCACCAAAATGCCCGGGTACTGAAGTACGTGAAGAATACAAACGTGGTTTCGGTGTGCCAACATTAATTGCGGTTCACCCTGAAAATGACCCGAAAGGCGAAGGTATGGCGATCGCAAAAGCATGGGCTGCTGCAACTGGCGGTCATAAAGCAGGTGTTTTAGAATCTTCATTCGTGGCAGAAGTAAAATCCGACTTAATGGGTGAGCAAACTATCCTTTGCGGTATGTTACAAGCAGGTTCTATCGTATGTTATGACAAATTAGTGGCAGACGGTAAAGATCCTGCATACGCAGGTAAATTAATCCAATACGGTTGGGAAACCATTACCGAAGCGTTAAAACAAGGTGGTATCACATTAATGATGGATCGCCTATCAAACAGTGCAAAATTACGTGCATTTGAACTAGCTGAACAAATCAAAGAAAGCCTTGGTTTCTTATACTACAAACACATGGATGACATCATCAGCGGTCACTTCTCTGCAACCATGATGGCAGACTGGGCAAATGGCGATAAAGATTTATTCGCATGGCGTGAAGCAACAGGTAAAACAGCCTTTGAAAATGCACCAAAATATGATGGCAAAATTAGCGAACAAGAATACTTTGATAACGGCGTATTAATGATTGCAATGGTTAAAGCTGGTGTAGAATTAGCCTTTGATGCGATGGTTGCAAGCGGTATTTATGAAGAATCAGCTTACTACGAATCACTTCACGAATTACCATTAATTGCGAACACCATCGCACGTAAACGCTTATACGAAATGAACGTGGTAATTTCAGATACTGCAGAATATGGTAACTATTTATTCTCTAACGTAGCAACCCCAATTCTTGCAAAAGAAATTATCCCTAACCTTCAAAAAGGTGACTTGGGCGAGCCTACTCCAGCAGCGGAAATCGATAACATCACCTTACGCGATGTAAACGATGCAATTCGTAACCACCCTGTTGAATTAATCGGTCAAGAATTACGTGGTTATATGACAGATATGAAACGTATTGCTGTTGCAGGTTAATGTTAAATTGAACTAAATTAAAAACCGACTTTATCAATATAAAGTCGGTTTTTTCATAGATAAAATTAATCATAAAAATGCACGTTAATTACAACGTGCATTTTTCTTATTTAAGCATCCATCGACATACAAAGTAAAGTTAATGGATGAATACAGGTCACGTTAGATGACATATCAATTTGCCATTTACAGGTTTGACATTCAGATATAACATAATCAAATCCACCCTCGTTAATATTATCGAATAGATTTTTACCAATAGATTGTGAAATTTCATAGTTTTCTGATTTAAAACCGTAAGTCCCCGCAATACCACAGCATTGGCTAGGTAACATAATGATTTCTAAACCCGGAATTTTTTTCAACACTTCCAAAGTATAAGGTGCCCAACCAGCTTTATCTACGTGACAAGCGGTGTGATAAGCCACTCGAAGTTTAAGTGGTTTTAACGGTAATGTTTTACCTTCTTTGAAAAGCTGATATAAAAATGGGGTTACCATATGGATATGCGGACGGACTTTGGCGTTGTCGATACCTAAAATATGATGGTATTCGTCGCGTAAATTAAGAGAGCAACTTGATGCCTCACTAATCACATCTATTCCATTTTCATCTACCATTTTTCCAATATAATCGGTATTAAATTGTGCAATATTACGAGCGCGATTAGGAAAACCGTTTACCATTAATGGTAAACCACAGCATTTTTCTTTTTCTAATAACATTACCCCAATGTTCATTGCATTGAACACTTTAAGAAATTCTTTGCCAAGCTGTGGATTATTATAATTAACATAACAACCGTGGAAATATGCTACTTTTCGCTCAAATTTTTGTTGGTCTTGTAACGCATTTTTCATATACCAGCTACGGAATGTACCAAACGCATATTTAGGTAAAGTACGTTCTTTACTGATTTTAAGTGTTTTTTCCAACATAAATTTAGTGGCTTTCAGACCCGTAATGGTGTTCACAATGGGAGCAAGTGGAGTATTAATTTTACCCATTACATCTGTGTTACTTAAAATCGCATCACGCAATTTATTCATTAACGGTTTTTTAGACTGCGCTAAGTGATTATTACGCGCACGTACAATTAAATCGCCAATTTTCACATCAGACGGACACGCCACTTCACAACGTTTACAGTTGGTGCAATATTTAAGTGCTTCATCATAAAGTTCTGCTGATTTTAAGCGTAAACGCTCGCCATCAGGCCCTGATTGTTTTGGACCAGGATAAAGCGGATTGTTGCGTGAAACCGGACAAACAGCAGTACAAGCCGTACATTTAATACAGCTTTCAAAACTTTCGTCGATATATTTATGGCTTTCAGGCGAATTAAGGGATTGTTTTGCACTATCAATGAGTCGTTGAATATTATTATCCATATTATTCCCCCTTATTTCGCTAAGATTTCATCTGCCACTGCCAAGGCAGTTACAACAGCGACACCCGAACCACAACCAAGCTCAAGGGCATTAAAACCACCAATCACATTACCGACGGCATATAAATTCGTTAAAAATTGACCGCACTTTTGCACTTGGCATTGAGCATTAATTGCTACGCCTGCTGATTGATAAGGTTGTGGATGTGCAAAGCGATGAACAGTCCAAGTGAAACGATCTTTCTGGTTGAAACCTTCAACACCGATAATATCGGATTCAAAAACAGGTTCATAAATCTTATCAAATTCGGAAATAAGCCCTTTGCTGAAGAAACTTCCTGAAGCCAATACAAAATTATCTGCAGTGATTTCTTCATTTTCTAGCAAACGAGTGTTGATACAACGTACTTTATTTCCTTCAAATGTTGCATTCAATGCACTGTCGCCATTAATCATTAAACCACCAAGGGATTCAAATTTATGGCGTAATTGGATACGTTGGCGCATACCGAGCAATGATGGTGGCAGCGTTGGTAATTCAAATAATGCAAGTTTAGTTGCATCACGAAGTGCGGTCATAAATTCTTGGTTTTCTAAACCAAAGCAAGCAGGTAAAAATACCGCTTCTGCACCTTGCGCTGATTCTATGATTTCTTTAACTAAGTCTTTAAAAGCGAGTTTGTGTTCTAGAAGTTGAGAGATATTGACACTACGGAATTCTCGGGCATTTTTACGAAGTTCATCTAATTGTGGAATATTTAAGAAACCACTTGTTACTTCACAATGCTCAAATTGTGGATTTAACACCAAATTTGCGGCTAAAAGTTGTGGTTGAAAATCGTGATAACCTTCAATACCAAGCACCGCAATACGTTTATGTGGAAAAGGTTCATTGCCTTGCACAGTTGGCACGCTATTTGGCGAAAGCCACGCACCGCGTAAACTGCCTAAGCCTGTTACACGCCAATGGTTCTTTTCCGTAGAACCAATTAAATCAAGATGTAATTCATTGGCTAAACGTTCAAAATCTTGTGCTTTAGCAAGCACTTTCTCAGCACCCAATAAACTATAAGGGTGGGCAGGTAATTCATTACGAAGTGCGGTGATATTTTCTTTTAAATTTTCTACCGCGCGACTTTCCCCATATGTCGTTGATGGCATACGGCTTAATAAATCTAAAGAGCCAGATGCAAAATCAATGGCTGCTTGACCGTTGTTGATAATCACGCAACGTTTACCGCATTGTTGAAGGGCGATGCCACAGGTTAAACCCGCCAAACCACCGCCAATAATGGCTACATCAAAATTCATTGCTATCCGTCCCTTGTTGTGCTTGTTCATCAAGCGGTTTCACATCATTTAAACCTAATACGCTACCATACATCCAAGAAGTAAATTCGGCTTCGCGAATAGCTTCCCCCCAAGCAATTGGTTCAATACCACGCCAGCGTTCTTCCATAAAAGCAGAAAGTTGAGTGGTTGATTGACGTGGTGTTGCCACTTCAAAACGATTCATTAGTCCTGCAGCACGACAAGCACAGAGTTCAGCTTGACAAGTTCCCATTCCAACTCGGGAGCGACGACGTAAATCGACGAGATTATTTACATCCAGTTCATCAACAGCGTAACGAACTTCCCCCGCTGTTACCGCTTCACATTCGCAAACCATTGAACGATCTAAACGTTCTTTTTCAAGCAAACGAGTAGCCCGTGAACCGTGACGATATACGGCAGAATAACGAATAGTACTTGGTAATGAAATAACTTTTTGATTAGTTTCTTGGCGGCTTTCAGTCGAACCTGGTAGAGCCTGTTCAGCAGTAACACAACGAGCCGTTTTATTGAGTTTTTTACAAACAAGGTCAGTCGCCCATTCAGCCATTAAACGATAAGTCATTAACTTACCGCCAGTGATTGTAATAAAGCCATCTAAGCCATCACGCTCTGCGTGGTCAAGTAGTACAATACCACGACTCACATTTCGACCTGATGGATCATCATCACTCGCAACTAATGGTCGCACCCCAGCATAAGCACGTAATACGCGAGTATGACGTAAGCTCGGTGCAAGTTTTTCTCCCTCACGGAAAAGAATATCCACTTCCTCTGGCGTTACTTCCATATTATCAATTTGATCATAAGGAATGCGGCTAGATGTTGTTCCTATAACACAAATTGTATCGCCAGGTACGAGAATATCCGCATCAGCAGGTTTACGGCAGCGGTTAATCACAAGTTTATTAATGCGATGGCCCATTACGAGCAATGCGCCTTTTGCAGGGAACATTTTAATTTTGAGATCGGCATATTCCGCAATCCCTTGTCCCCAAATACCACTAGCATTTACAACAAGCGGTGCAAAAAATTGGCGTTCTCTGCGATTTTTGTGATCGTACACATTTACGCCAATCACTTTTCCACCTTCACGAATCAAATTTTTTACTTCGCAATAAGTGAACATTTTTGCACCGTTTTCTGTCGCATCCATCATATTAGAGGCGGTTAAACGGAATGGGTCAATAGAACCATCTGGCACAACAACAGCGCCCACTAAATCAGGGTTTACTGAAGGTTCCATAATTTTAGCTAGTTCAGGATCAATGGCTTGCGCATCAATTCCAGATTTTGCACAGCTCTCAAGGAAGGTTTTTTGATAGTCGAGCGAATCTTCAGGCAAAGTGATAAATAAGCCTTCCGTTTCATCTACGCAATGACGTGCAATTTTGCGCAAAATGCGGTTTTCTTTAATACATTCTTCAGCAGATTCTTGGTCGTTCACGGCGTAACGCGCACCACTGTGTAATAATCCGTGGTTACGTCCTGTGGCGCCTGTCGCAATATCTCGACGTTCCAATAAAATACAATCAATGCCACGAAGTGCGCAATCGCGCGCAATACCTGCTCCTGTTGCGCCACCACCGATAATGATCACATCAGTGCTAAGTGACGAAAGATCTCCAACATCTTTATAGATACTAGGCGATAATCCCATTGTTTACCCCCGATTCCCAAAATGTAATAAAAAATAATATAAAAAGTGTAATCATTGTAGAGAAGTGCGGCAAAATTAACAACATTTTGAGCGTAAAAGAAAACTATTTTGTGATATTGATCACAATAATTTTCGCATTCGCTCAAGCGGTGTAAAAATTTTGTGAAACACTTCAAATTTTTGATTTTTTTTACTTTCTTATTTTTTATTTTCTTTTATGATTCACAAATCCCTTACTGTTTCAAAAGGGGAAATTTAGATGACACATAATTAAAAAGTTGGAGAAAAAATTATGTTTGGACCATTCAAACCCGCTCCGCATATTGCGGAACTTCCAGCGGAAAAAATTGATTCCACGTATAAACGCTTACGTTGGCAAGTGTTTGCAGGGATCTTCTTCGGTTATGCTGCATATTATTTTGTGCGTGCAAACTTTGACTTAGCACAACCAGGTTTAATTCAAGCTGGCTTGTACTCAAAAGCGGAACTAGGTGTTATCGGCTCAGCGGCTGGTCTTGCTTACGGTTTATCAAAATTCGTTATGGCAGGTATGTCTGACCGCTCTAACCCTCGTGTATTCTTACCGTTTGGTTTATTGCTCTCTGGTTTATGTATGACCTTAATGGGTCTATTCCCATGGGCAACTTCAGGCATTGCCATTATGTGGGTAATGATCTTCTTAAATGGTTGGTTCCAAGGTATGGGTTGGCCTCCATGTGGTCGTACTATGGTGCATTGGTGGTCTAAATCTGAACGTGGTTCTATCGTGTCAATTTGGAATACGGCGCACAATATCGGCGGTATGGTGCCGGGTGCGATGGTGCTATTAGCAAGTGCAATTTTCTTCAGCACTCACGGTATTGAAGCGCAGGCGAAAGATGTTTGGCAACAATCATTATACTTCCCAGGTATTGCTGCAATGATCTGTGCAATTCCTGTGTACTTCGTGATGCGTGATACGCCACAATCTTGTGGTTTACCATCAATCGAAAAATGGCGTAATGACTACCCAGATGACTATAACGAAAAAACTTACGAAAACGATTTAACTGCAAAAGAAATCTTTGTCACTTATGTATTAAAAAACAAATTGTTATGGTACATCGCACTGGCTAACGTATTTGTATATTTAATTCGCTATGGCGTATTAAAATGGTCTCCGGTTTACTTAAGTGAAGTAAAACACTTCAACATCAAAGGTACCGCATGGGCATACACAATCTATGAATTAGCAGCGGTTCCAGGTACGTTATTATGTGGTTGGGTATCAGATAAAGTATTCAAAGGTAAACGTGGTTTAACTGGTTTCATCTTCATGATCTTAACCACTGCAGCAGTTGTTGCATACTGGATGAATCCTGCGACACCAGAAGCTGAATTAGCGAACTACAGCGCATGGTATCAAAACCCATACCAATTAACTGACTTCGTATTAATGACTTTAATCGGTTTCTTAATCTATGGTCCTGTAATGTTAATCGGTTTACATGCGCTTGAGTTAGCACCGAAAAAAGCAGCAGGTACTGCAGCAGGTTTCACCGGTTTATTCGGTTACTTAGGTGGTACAGTTTCTGCATCAGCAGTTATCGGTTGGGCTGCTCAACATTATGGATGGGACGGTGGTTTCTTCGTCATGATCGGCGGTGGTGTATTAGCAGTGTTATTACTCTTAATCGTAATGGTTGAAGAAGGAAAACACAAAGCGAAATTAGGCGATACTTACGGTACTAAATAATTAGCTTAAAAAAGGCGACGGGCAAATTGCTTAGTCGCCTTTTTTGTAACTAAAATCTAAAAACCTCATAAAAATTTACCGCACTCTTAAGGAGAGATACTTATGAAACTTAAAACTTTAGCACTTTCTTTATTAGCAACTGGCGTACTTGCAGGTTGCAGCAGCCATTCATCAAGTATGGCAAATACCCAAATGAAATCACACAAAATTATCATTGCTCACCGTGGTGCTAGCGGTTATTTACCAGAGCATACGTTAGAATCTAAAGCACTTGCGTTTGCACAACACGCAGATTATTTAGAGCAAGATTTAGCAATGACTAAAGATGGTCGTTTAGTGGTTATTCACGATCACTTTTTAGATGGCTTGACTGATGTAGCAAAAAAATTCCCACATCGTCACCGTAAAGATGGTCGTTACTATGTCATCGACTTTACCTTAAAAGAAATTCAAAGTTTAGAAATAACAGAAAACTTTGAAACCAAAGATGGCAAACAGACACAAGTTTATCCTAATCGTTTCCCCCTTTGGCAATCCCATTTCCGTATTCACACCTTTGAAGATGAAATTGAATTTATTCAAGGTTTAGAAAAATCGACGGGCAAAAAAGTAGGGATTTATCCAGAAATCAAAGCACCTTGGTTCCACCATCAAAATGGCAAAGATATTGCTGCTGAAACGCTCAAAGTGTTAAAAAAATATGGCTATGATAAGAAAACCGATATGGTTTACTTACAAACTTTCGATTTTAATGAATTAAAACGTATCAAAACGGAATTACTTCCACAAATGGGTATGGATTTGAAATTAGTTCAATTAATTGCTTATACAGATTGGAAAGAAACACAAGAAAAAGATTCAAAGGGTTATTGGGTAAACTATAATTACGATTGGATGTTTAAACCTGGTGCAATGGCAAAAGTGGTTAAATATGCCGATGGTGTTGGCCCAGGTTGGTATATGTTAGTTAATAAAGAAGAATCCAAACCTGATAATATTGTGTACACTCCGTTGGTAAAAGAACTTGCACAATATAATGTGGAAGTGCATCCTTACACCGTGCGTAAAGATGCACTACCTGCGTTTTTCACAGACGTAAATCAAATGTATGATGCCTTATTGAATAAATCAGGGGCAACAGGTGTATTTACTGATTTCCCAGATACTGGCGTGGAATTCTTAAAAGGAATAAAATAATTTCTATTATAACCGTAGGTAAACATACCCACGGTTAACTAGGTTTCTATATCGTAGAAACTAAAAATCTACTCTAACAGAGTAACATCATAATCAATCTAGGTGTTCTAACCTAGAATTCAAATAAGGAGGCTATTTCAAAACACTCCGTATTCTTTTTTAATAAATTCTTCCCCTTTACTTAGGGAAAACACTCTTCATTTCAACCGCACTTCTAAGGAGTGATCTATGGATAAATCATTAAAAGCGAACTGTATTGGCGAGTTTTTAGGTACAGCCTTATTGATTTTCTTTGGTGTGGGCTGCGTTGCAGCACTAAAAGTAGCAGGCGCTAGTTTTGGCTTGTGGGAAATCAGCATTATGTGGGGGATGGGCGTTGCACTTGCAGTATATGCAACAGCGGGGTTATCTGGTGCACATTTAAACCCTGCAGTAACCATTGCCCTTTGGAAATTTGCTTGCTTTGATGGCAAAAAAGTAATTCCTTACATCATTTCACAAATGCTCGGCGCATTCTTTGCTGCCGCATTAGTTTATGCCTTATACCGCAATGTTTTTATCGATTATGAAACAGCCCACAATATTGTTCGTGGTACACAAGAAAGTTTAAGCCTTGCGGGTACATTCTCCACTTATCCTCATCCAAGTTTAAGCATTGGTGGCGCCTTTGCTGTGGAATTCGTGATTACTGCAATTCTTATGGCATTAATTATGGCATTAACTGACGATGGAAACGGAGTACCTCGTGGTCCACTTGCCCCATTATTAATCGGTATCTTGATAGCCGTTATTGGTGGTGCTATGGGACCATTAACTGGTTTTGCCATGAATCCAGCACGTGACTTCGGACCAAAATTCTTTGCTTATCTCGCTGGCTGGGGCGAACTCGCTTTAACTGGCGGACGCGAAGTCCCTTATTTTATCGTTCCAATGGTTGCACCTGTTTTAGGCACATTAGCTGGTGCATGGTTATACAAAAAAGCAATTGGCGGCAATTTACCTTGTAATTGCGGCTGCGAATAATTATTTGAAGGAGTAATACTATGACAGACAAAAAATACATCATTGCATTAGACCAAGGCACAACAAGCTCTCGCGCAGTATTATTAGATCATAATGCGAATGTGGTTGAAATTGCACAACGTGAATTTACCCAAATCTACCCTCGAGCTGGTTGGGTAGAACATAACCCAATGGAAATTTGGGCAACTCAAAGCTCAACCTTAAACGAAGTCGTTGCAAAATCGGGCATTACATCTGATGAAATCGCTGCTATCGGTATCACCAACCAACGTGAAACCACCATTGTATGGGAAAAATCAACGGGTACACCTGTTTACAACGCTATCGTTTGGCAATGCCGCCGTACTGCAGACATTACCGATAAATTAAAAGCCGATGGCTATGAAGAATATATTCGTAATACCACAGGCTTAGTGGTTGACCCTTACTTCTCTGGTACAAAAGTAAAATGGATTTTGGATAACGTTGAAGGCGCACGAGAAAAAGCTGAACGAGGCGAATTATTATTTGGTACCGTTGATACTTGGCTTGTATGGAAATTGACTCAAGGCCGAGTGCACGTAACCGATTATACCAACGCATCTCGTACCATGTTATTTAACATCCATACTAAACAATGGGATGACAAGATGCTTGAAATCTTGAATATTCCTCGTTCAATATTACCTGAAGTACGTAATTCTTCTGAAATTTACGGCCAAACCAATATCGGTGGTAAAGGTGGTGTGCGTATTCCTGTTGCAGGGATTGCTGGTGACCAACAAGCCGCTCTTTACGGACATCTTTGCGTACATGCAGGCCAAGCCAAAAACACTTACGGCACAGGTTGCTTTATGTTACTCCACACGGGTAACAAAGCTATTACATCCAAAAATGGACTACTCACAACCATTGCTTGTAATGCAAAAGGCGAACCAGAATATGCCTTAGAAGGTTCAGTATTTATCGCGGGTGCATCAATCCAATGGCTCCGTGATGAACTCAAAATTGTTCACGATAGTTTTGACTCTGAATACTTTGCACAAAAAGTGACTGATAGTAATGGCGTATATGTTGTTCCAGCTTTCACAGGCTTAGGTGCACCATATTGGGATCCATATGCGCGCGGTGCGATTTTTGGTCTTTCTCGCGGTGCAAACTGTAATCATATTGTTCGAGCAACCTTACAATCTATTGCTTACCAAACCCGTGATGTCTTAGAGGCTATGCAATCAGATTCGGGTGAACGATTACAATATCTCCGTGTAGATGGTGGTGCGACAAACAATAACTTCTTAATGCAATTCCAAGCTGACATTTTAGATGTAAATGTAGAGCGCCCAGTTGTGAAAGAAGTGACCGCTCTAGGTGCAGCTTATCTTGCTGGTTTAGCAACAGGCTTCTGGAAAGATTTAGACGAGCTTCGCGATAAAGCCCGTGTAGAACGCACTTTCAGCCCAGACAGCGACAATGAAAAACGTGAACGTCGCTACAAAGGCTGGAAAAAAGCAGTTAAACGCTCATTAGAATGGGCAAAAGAAGATGAAGAATAATTTATAAATTAATTCTCATACAAAAAGAGCGGTCAAAACTTCTTTTATTTTGACCGCTCTTTTATTCTGTATCTGTATAAAAATTATTTTCTAGAGAGAGGTGGCACAAAGGTTAAACCTAAATCCCAAGGTTGCTCAATCCAAGTGTTTTGTGGAATATCAATCACGTAATCATCTACTAATTCCGTACCTGCAGGTTTTGCAAATACAGTGACAAATTTTGCATTAGGGTACATTTGACGAATCGCACGCGCAGTATTACCCGTATCAACTAAATCATCTACCACGATAAATCCTTCGCCACCATTTGGCACTTGGGCTGCATGAAGAACTTGTAGTTCTCCCTGGTTGTTATGATCGTGATAACTTGCGATACAAACGGTTTCAATATGACGAAGACCCAATTCACGAGCCAATACAGCCGCTGGAAATAAACCACCGCGACTCACCGCAATAATACCTTTCCATTGAGAAGCTGGAAGTAAACGTTCTGATAATTTTCGGGCATGCATTTGAAACATATCCCAAGTTACCACATATTTTTCGCTCATAATTGCACCTTAGTTTAAATTTTGCGTAAAGATGCACTACCCGCGTTTTTCACAGACGTAAATAAAATGTATGATGCCTTATTGAATAAATCAGGGGTAACAGGTGTATTTACTGATTTCCCAGATACTTGCGTGGAATTCTTAAAAGGAATAAAATAATTTCTATTATAACCGTAGGTAAGTTTACTTACGGTTATTAATGCCGTCTATGATGAAATTATCTTTTCAATTGAAAAGTGTTTTTCAGAAAGACTTACTATATCCTTAATGAATAGGAACATAATATGAAAACAACGTTAAAAATGACCGCACTTACGGCTCTTTCTGCTCTTGTCTTAGCTGGCTGTGGTGCACACCAAATGAAATCAGAAGAACAAGCAAATATGCAATTACAACAACAAGCTGTTCTTGGCTTAAACTGGATGCAAGATTCTGGCGAATATAAAGCATTAGCTTATCAAGCGTACAATGCGGCAAAAGTTGCATTTGATCACGCAAAAGTGGCAAAAGGTAAGAAAAAAGCGGTTGTGGCTGATTTAGATGAAACTATGTTAGACAACAGCCCTTATGCTGGCTGGCAAGTTCAAAATAACAAACCATTCGATGGTAAAGATTGGACTCGTTGGGTAGACGCACGTCAATCTCGTGCTGTTCCGGGTGCGGTAGAATTTAATAATTATGTAAACAGCCACAAAGGTAAAGTGTTCTACGTAACAAACCGCAAAGACAGCTCTGAAAAAGCAGGCACTATTGATGATATGAAACGCTTAGGTTTCAATGGCGTGGAAGAATCTGCATTTTATTTGAAAAAAGACAAATCAGCTAAAGCGGCTCGTTTTGCAGAAATTGAAAAACAAGGCTATGAAATCGTACTTTATGTAGGCGATAACTTAGATGACTTCGGTAATACCGTATATGGCAAATTAAACGCTGACCGCCGTGCATTCGTTGATCAAAACCAAGGCAAATTTGGTAAAACTTTCATCATGTTACCTAACGCAAACTACGGTGGCTGGGAAGGCGGTTTAGCTGAAGGGTATTTCAAAAAAGATACACAAGGCCAAATCAAAGCTCGTTTAGATGCAGTACAAGCTTGGGATGGTAAATAATTTTCCATTAAAAAAACCAATTTAAATATAATTTAGTTTGGGGCTAAGCTCAGTTTTTACTGGCTTAGCCTTTTTAGTTTTTCAGGTTCACTCAAGTAATCATCATTACTACAGGCTGAAGTTTTGTTATGATGTTACAAATCTTTCAAAATAGAAATCTAATTCAATGAAGAAGAATTTTTCAGTGGGGAAATTGCCGTTTAAAGGAAAAAGTGCGGTTAATTTTCACCGCACTTTTAAACCAAAATTAAAACCCAAAACGTTGTCGTTGGATGAAACCAAAGTTGTGTTATTCAATAAACCTTTTGATGTACTCACGCAATTTACCGACGAACAAGGGCGTGCCACTTTAAAAGATTTTATCTCAATTCCAAATGTTTATGCGGCAGGTCGATTAGATAGAGACAGTGAAGGGTTACTGATTTTAACCAATAATGGCGAATTACAACATCGTTTATCAGATCCCAAATTTAAAACAGAAAAAACCTATTGGGTGCAAGTGGAAGGTATCCCTGAAGAAACCGATTTAGCACAACTCAGAAAGGGTGTAGAACTCAAAGATGGTATGACTAAACAGGCTCAAGTGCGGTTAATTTCAGAGCCAGATTTATGGCAACGCAATCCGCCTATCCGAGAGAGAAAAAATATTCCCACAAGCTGGTTAGAAATTAAAATTAGTGAAGGGCGCAACCGCCAAGTGCGGAGAATGACTGCGCATATTGGCTTCCCCACCTTACGATTAGTGAGAGTAAGTCAGGGCTCATTATCTATTGATGGATTAGCAAATGGCTCATTTAGATTATTATCATTGGATGAAATAAAAGTATTATTTCAGACCGTCAAATTATAAAAATAGGGCAAGTATTTCGTTTGCCCTAAATTTTTCGCTCATAAACATTAAGCAGAAAGATAATTAATAAAAAACTAAACTGCTTTCAAACTCTTTCAGAAGATTACTTTCAGCTCGCAATTCATTCCAAATTAACGGGTTACGGTCTAAGTATCCGCTTTCAAAATTCAATGTCCAATCATCTAAAGTGCGGAGCGTTTCAAGGGTGAAATTTTTTGCTGTTTCTGTTGCTTGACGGGATTTATTGAGAATAACCGCAAGACGAAGCAATCGCATTAAAGCCATCACATCTTGCTCGCTATAACGTGCAAATTTAAAAAATTCAGCAGGTTTAATCGTGCCAATATGCCAACGTACTAACGCGGTAAGCAAACGTTGCTGTTCACGATCAAACCCAGGTAATTCCATATTTTGTAAGATATACGCTGAATGTTTTTGTAAACCTTTGTGATTAATCACAATGCCTACTTCATGCAAGCGCGCTGCCCAAAGCAGGATTTCGCGCATTTCTTCAATAAATTCTGTCGATTGCCAATTTTGATATTGCGCGCTGAGTAAATTTGCACTATCCGCAACGCGATGAGCTTGGGCTTGGTCAATATTGAATTGTTCACTTAATCCCCAAGCTGTGCGTGCTCGAATATCTGCAACTTGGAAGTTTTTCTCAAGACTGTAAATGACACCTTCACGCAATGCACCGTCAGAATAGCGCATTTGTTGAATATGAAAGACTTCAAATACCGCACTTAAAATCGCTAAACCCGGTACAAAAACATCTATGCGGTCTTGGTTTAAACCGTTAATATTTAGCTCAGTAAAATGCTTCGCTTGTAGCGTTTGCTCAATTAAAGCATTTAATCGCTCGGCTGTAATGGTTCCATTTGGATCAAGATTAGTCGAAATGACTTGCGCTACAGTTTTAATCGTCCCCGATGAACCTAGCACAGATTGCCAACCTAATTTGCGATATTCAAAGCCTAAATCTTCGATTTTATTGACCGCACTTTGACGCGCGCGTTGAAAGTTTTCTGGAGAAATGACGCCATCGGTAAAAAATTGAGTCGCAAAACTCACACATCCCATGTGGCGGCTTTCAGCCATAAGCGGTGTGAAATCATCGCCGATGATCATTTCTGTCGAACCACCACCAATATCTATAACAAGCTTTCTGCCTTTTTCTGGTTGAGTATGGCATACGCCTGCGTAGATGGTTTTAGCTTCCGTTTGCCCACTAATAATATTAATGGGATAGGGGAAAACTTTGGCTGCTTGACGTAAAAATTCATCATTATTGATGGCTCTGCGTAAGGTATAAGTGCCAACTACATTGACATTTTCAACGGAAAAACCTTGTAAACGTTCAGCAAATAAGGCTAAGCAATTCACGCCACGCGTGATAGCCTCTTGATTAAGCACGGCATTTTCGTCTAAACCTTCCGCGAGTTTAACTTTTTGTTTTAAGCGCGAAAGCACTTGGATTGAGCCGTTTACAATGCGTGCAACAATCATATGAAAGCTGTTTGAGCCAAGATCAATCGCGGCAATTTCACGTACATTGCCACGATGCTTGGGTTCTAAAATAACGTCATTCATAACATTCCTAAAATTCAAATTTATAAAGCAAATCAAACACTTGGTTTGTGCTAGAAACGGATTGAAAATAAAGCTGTGGCATTAGGCGATAACGTAAGGTGACTTCTGCTAAACCATCAAATAAACCTACGCCATATTTTATTTGTAAGCGATTGGTAATATTTCCACTTACTGTAACCTTAGATTTATCGCCCACGCCAGATGTACCAAGGTTTAAGTCTTGAATACCAAAAACTTCGCCAATACTGCCCACTAATTTACCGCTCTTTGAAATGCCTAAACCAATCAATGCTGCGCCAATCGAACCACTGGAGCCAGCTTCACCGCTACTTTCTAACGAACGACCTGTTAATAAATAAGAAAGTGCTTGATCTTGTGGTTTGCTTGGTTCACTGAAAATAGTGACTTCTGGGCTATCGGCTATGCCAATCACTCTCACTCCAGCAGTAATTTTGCTGTCTTCCATTGTTTCAGGATTACGAATAGCCTCAATATTCAACGTAGGTTGTGCCGCTTGCCCAGAAAAACTAATAAGCCCTTTACGAATGAGTAAATCTTGTCCGAAAGAAGCATAGCGACCTTTGGTTAAATTGATTTGCCCGAATAAACCTAAATTGCCTTTGTCTTGTTTCACAGAAAGTAAACCATCAAGATTGGTTTTTAAGCCATAGGCATCAAGGCTGACGTCTTTACCAATATTGATGCGTAAATCAGAGCGAATATCCATTCCTGATTTCGTTTTTGCGGCAAATTCACGTTTAATCAGTTCTTCTTTGCTCTTGTGCGGGCCGTTTAAAATCACTTCATCTTCGCTGACTGGCTCAGCAGTATCTGGCAGACTGTCAATTTTAATACGCGCCCAAGGAATATCCACTGTTCCGCTTAAATTCAATTCCTTAGGATTGGCTTTTATCGTGATATCTGGACTGAAACGTAGTTTTGCCATAGATGGAATATCCACGTTGAAATTATTTGCTTGCGCATTCAATTCTGTCGTCCAATGTTCAATATTCGCCCAGTTTGCACGTCCAGTTAAGTTTAAGTGACTATCTACTGTTTCGATTTTCCCTTGTAATGTTGAACGGTTACCATTGAAACGTAGGGCAATATCGCCATCTGTAATATTGACTGGCATAGATTTCAATTTGGTACGAATATTACGAATATTGAAGTCACCATTTAATAATGGTTTCTCTAAATTCCCGCCGAAACTCAACTTCGAGACTACCTTACCATTCACTGATTCACCGCTAGTAAGTAGCTGATTTGCGATCGACAAGTTTAATCGTTCTATCGCAAGGGTTCCGCCAAGTTGGCGAGTTTTAACAAAATCATTTAAACGAATATCGCCTACAATTCTGCCTTGATTATGCAAATTGATGTCTGTTTTTAAAACCAAATTATTATTTTGAATGTCGGCATTAAGGGTTAATTTTGGAATATCTAATTTAAACGTGCGGTAATCCAATTTTTGAGAGAAAGCTAAATGATTGCCATCTACTTTTGTGCTAAATTGGAATGGTTTATCCGTAAACCAAGCCACATTACCTTGCGCTTGCAAGTTTCCTTTGAGGCTATCTTGTTCGATAAGTTTATTCATTAAATCTAAATTAACACGTTTGAATTGGAAAGGAATATTGCCTTGCTTGCCTGCATTGAATGTTTGGGGGAAACATAATTCTACATCTGTATTTTGCCAGCAATGTGCGGCAATATTGGCTTGTGTTTGTTTGTTATCGTAAGACACCGCAATCGCTTGGTTGGATTTTACATCGCCAATCGGGGTATCGAATTTTGCTTGTGAAAGTGTGCCTTTCCACTGTTCCAAAGTGCGGTCAAAATGGCCGTTAATTTGTAAATTTGCAGCAACTGGCTCGCCTTGAGATTTTAGGATTAGTTTGTGATTTTGTTCATCGCCTGATAAATCAAGATCAAGTAAATGGAGTTTAATATTTTCGCCATAATGAAGTTGTTCTGATTTAATATTCAATTTTCCACTCGAGAGTGGGGTATTGTTTATATGACCTTTTATACTTGCTTTAGCTAACTGAAAACCTTGTAAATGTAAATTGGATGAAGTTAAATCAAGATCAAGATTAGGTGTCGTAATTTGACCAGAAATCGATACACGACCTTTTACTCGCCCTTTTAAATCTGACCATAAACCACGTAAATTTGGTGCATCTATATCTAGCACAAAATCAGAATGATCATCTAATACGCCACTGGCTTTAAGATAATTTTCGCCATATCTAATCTGTAAATCAGGCACGGTTAGAAGTACCTTTTGATTAAGCGTTGCAGAACCTTTTAAACTGATAGGTTTTGCAGAAAGCGTTCCGTTTAAATCGGCTACTGGCACTTCCACTTGCCAACCTTGAGAGTCCGCAAAACCGCGAGAATGTAATTTACCCGATAATATTGCAGGCATAACTGGAACAAAAAAACCAATATTCATTTTTTCTAAATCGGCTTGAATATCCCAGTTTGCACCATTTTTCCAATTCGCATTACCCACAAATTCACTTTTACCGTCTAATGAAGCTATCCCCAATTTATTTACGGTGACTTCATAAAGTTTACCGTCGGTATTAAGTTCTACTTGAGATGCGGGAATATAATTCATTCCTGCTACATTGCCCTTAAGTTCAGCGTGATAATTTAGTAAATCCCCCGTGAGCTTAAGCGTCACATCATTAATTTTGAGTGGCGTCATTGTGTTTACAAAAGCGTATTGTCCTTTTGCCACGTTTAATGTGAGGTTTAAAGGCATTTTGTCTTGTGCTAATTGCACGTCGCCATTCAGTTCAGCATCTAATACACCTTTTGTTTTTAAAGAAAGTGCGGTGGATTTTTTCAATGATCCCGAAAGCGTAAGATCCACATCACTCTCTGGCAGAATTTCTTTTTCATCGGATTTCAACGGCTCCAAATGGGATTTTAAGGTTAAATCGAGAGACATATCGCCATCAAGTTGTAATTTACCTTGTGAATAAAGATTACCGAGCGAGCTTTCTACCGCTAATTTTTGTAATTGCAGTTGGTTATCGACGGTATCCGCCTGTGCAATCAGGCTTGGGATTTCAATAGATTGAAGCGTTTCGCCTTTTTCATTGACTGCTTGATACTGCCAGTTTTTGCCTGAAATTTCAGGAATATGTAAATCAAAAGGAAGAATGATTTCTGATACATTGCCTAAAAAAGCGGGCGTTAAAGATTGCTCAATCGCAGCCCAATCTACAGGCTTATTCGGCTGTTCGGCTTTCGCCTCTGATTTAACTTCAGGCAATTTTTTTGCAATCACTGAAATATCGTTAATTTCAGTCGGTGCAATAGTTAAGCCTTTTTCATTATTTAAACTTACCGCACTTTTAAAATTTCCAAGCGTAATATTAGTCTGATCAACATTTACGGATAAATCTTGCACCACTAAATTTTCTGCATTGATACTAATTGGCAAGGAAATGCGCTTCATCGGGCTAGACTTTGAATCATCAGGCGTTGATGGCGGTAACAATGCGGTATTAATCGCAATCGTCGGTTTATTTAAGGTAAAGTCACGTAAACAAACTTCACGTGAAAGCAAACAACCGAAATCAAGCTGTAAACGAGCTTGTGCAATATGTGTATCAATCCCAGCAGTTTGGTATCGAACATTATTTAGCACTAAGCCATTTTGTAATCCGCCTTCAATTTGCTCAACGGAAAAACTATCGAGCATTTTGTCGGCTAGTTGAATTAAACTTTTTTGTCCCGCATCGAAAGAGAGCGCACCAGCAACACCTAAAACAGGTATAAAAATGACCGCACTTCCAATACAAATAACTTTGCGTACCCAGTGTTTTTTATTTGCTTGTTTTGGTGCTTTTGGTGAAGTATCTGATGGTTGTAGTTGTTTTGTCATAAATTCACCTTAAATTTCTGTACCAAGTCCAATGTAAAATTGAATATTTTTGCTGTTATCTTTATCGCGAATGGGTGTGGCAATATCAAATTTAATCGCGCCCACTGGCGATGCCCAACGCACACCAACGCCTGCGCCATAACGCAGCTCTTTTGCTGTGTAATCATTGGCTGCTAATCCGCTATCTGCGAAGGTTGCCGCCCACCAATTCGGATAAACTTGATATTGATATTCTAAAGAACCTGTCAGCAAACGTGAGCCACCCACCAATTTCCCATTTTTATTTTTAGGCGCAATTTTTTTATAGCCATAACCGCGTACACTACGATCGCCGCCAGCAAAGAAACGCAGTGTAGGCGGAATTTTTTCAATATCTTTTGTATGTAAATACCCGATTTCAGCACGAGCAACGATACGATGATTTTCTGCATAAGTACGAATCCACGCGCTTGATGCTTGCACTTTTATAAAAGAAGATTCTGATAGCCAAATTCGTTTGCTTAAATCAAAAGTAATTTTTTGCACATCGCCCCAAGTGGCAAAGGAACCACCACGTAATCGAGTGCGAGTAAATCCAACAGTTGGATAAAGAAGTAAGGTTTTATCAGTGATATCCGCTTGTGTAAAACTATCGTATCTTGCACGAAGTCCGCCAAAATATTGCCAACCACGCGCATTATTCCAATAACGTAACGCTGACAACGTAAGTGCTCTCGTATTGGTATCGTTCTCTTTTTCCCCTTCCCAACCGACGGCAAAATCATAGTAATAATTTAATGGATTTTTCAGCAACGGTATTCGATAAGTGGCTTCTAGAGTTTGTTTCGGTGCAGAGAGATAAAGATTTGAACGCAAACTATGTCCACGGCTATTAATCCAAGGTTTTGTCCAGCCAATTTGTCCGTGTACACCGCCATCAGTGGCAAAGCCCACACCGAGTTCCATCGCATTTTTTTTACGTGGATAAAGAATGATGTCTATATCTACCGTTTTACTTTTATGATTGATATTAGGTTGAACTAAAACTGAATTAAACCAATTTGAAGATGAAAAATCGCTAGTTAAATCCGACAAATTATTCATTAAATATGGATCGCCAGATTTTATGTTAAGAATATTATTGAGATAATCGTCGCGGATTTGTGAATGGCTAAAAGTTATATTGCCATAATGATAACGAACGCCGCTATCAAATAACATTCGCCACCATGCTTGATGGGTTTCTGGGCTAATTTCTAAACGTGAAATTTTAAATTCCCCATCAAAATATCCTCGATTTAATGCTAAACGTGAAATTGCTGTTTTGTAATCATCGTAAGTTTGGTGTTCAACCAAAACGCCATCTTTCGGTAAGTTTTTACGCAATGCATTAAAATTTTCATCTTGTGCCGCTTCTCCCTCAATTTGTACATCAGTGCCTGCAATTTTTGTTGGCTCGCCTGGTGTAACCTGTGCAATCAATAAATCGCGTTTGCCTTGACGCTGTTTTCGTTCAAAACGCACGGAAGAATCATAATAACCAAACACACGCAAACCACGATCCACGGCTTTGGTTACCAAATGTTGATAGCGTTCGGAGCCATCCATTTCTTCTTTATTGATCAAATTAACATTGAGATCCGTATTACGAACAGCACGGAAACCACGAATGCCTTGAACTTCAATATCAACGGTTTGTTCAGCAAATGCGGGAAAGCAATTTAATGCTAAAAAAAGTGCGGTGAGTTTTAGCAGTGTTTTATTCATTTTAGGACTAAACGTTTTGAATGTATTGCCCTATAGTCTACCGAGAAGTTCGACAGGATCCAAGATTTTCAACAGATTTTGTCTGGTTTTAATAAAGAAATACCGCACTTCATTGCTAAAGTGCGGTAAATTTTTGAGCTGTTTTAATTAGTGACCGCCACAACCACAGCTGCCGTGATTATGTTCGTGATGATGACCGCCACAGCCACAACCGTGGCCTTCTTCGTCATCATCGTGGCTGTGCGCACCGTGAACGTGACCGTGTGCGATTTCTTCTAACGTTGCCTCACGTGTTGCGACAACTTCAACGGTGAAGTGTAATTCTTTACCCGCTAACATGTGATTTCCATCAACTACAACTTCATCGCCATCGATTTCAGTAATCACTACTGGAACTGGGCCAATGTCAGTATCCGCTAAGAAACGCATGCCCACTTCAAGTTCATCGGCACCTTGGAATACATCTTTTGGTACACGTTGAACCATATTTTCGCTGTATGCACCGTAACCTTCTTCAGGTTGAACGCGTACTTCAAATTTGTCGCCTACTTCTTTACCTTCAAGTGCTTTTTCAAGACCGATTACTAAATTATTGTGACCTTGTAAATATTCTAGTGGTTGATTCGCTGGTGCTTCATCGACCAATACGCCATCTTGTGTGCGAACTTGGTAAGCAATGCTCACCACTACATTTTTTGCTACTTTCATTATGTTTTCCTTATAAAAATCCGTTAAAAAAGCCGTATCATTGTAACGAAAATTATTCCGCGCGCAAGGCTTTAAGGATTAATGCACACGAGTCTCTTCTTCTTCATCATCATCAAAAAATTCCCCATCATCGCCGTATTCATCGTCATCATCATCAAAAAATTCCACATCATCTCCGTATTCATCGTCATCATCATCAAAAAATTCCACATCATCGCCGTATTCATCGTGATCAGCATTTGGGTTTTCAAAATAAGTTCCCCAACCATCATAAATGCCTTTATGTTTTTCTAATAATGGAAGGATTTTTTTTTGTTGAGCATCAATAATTTCCGCTTTTAATTCTACTTCACTGATAATGTCAAAGCAGAAAATTGGGCTGCCATCATCATCTTTAAATTCTTCTGCTTCGGACACTTCATAACCAGCTTTAAACGCATCTACGGCGATTTTTTCTAACAAATCAAAATCGTAGTGCGCGATGTGATGCTCAATAATATAAAGGGCATTTGGATCACTGCCATCATTCAGTAAATCTTCGATAATTTCACGGGTTTCTGCTTGTAACTCTGCCAATTTTGACATAATAAAATCCTTCAACAAGAACAAAAGTGCGGTTATTTTAGTGGATAAATCACGAAAAGTCGCATAAAATTTCGCACAATTATTTTCTATAAAAAAGACCCCTTAACTATGCTCGAACAACTCCCTTATTTGGCATTAAAAACACTGCCAAAAACCACCGCACTTTTAAAGGCTGAATGCGCGGATTTTATTGTAAAAGAGCATTTGGGCTATGAAATGTCAGGCGATGGAGAGTTTGTTGCGTTGTATGTACGCAAAACAGATTGCAACACCTTATTTGTTGGCGAAAAATTAGCTAAATTTGCCGGTGTTTCTGAACGCAATATGGGATATGCGGGGTTGAAAGATCGTCGAGCAGTAACAGAACAATGGTTTTGTTTACAAATGCCTGGAATGGAAACGCCCGATTTCAGTCAATTTGAATTAGAGGGCGTAGAGATTTTAACGGTTACTCGACATAACCGAAAAATTCGCACGGGTAGCCTTGAGGGAAATTATTTCGATATTTTATTACGCGGTGCGAAAGAATCTGATGAGCTTAAGGTGCGGTTAGATTTTGTGGCAAATTTTGGTTTCCCCAATTATTTTACGGAACAACGTTTTGGTCGAGATGGTCATAACCTCACGCAAGCATTGCGTTGGGCGCAAGGGGAAATCAAGGTAAAAGATCGCAAAAAACGCAGTTTTTATCTTTCCGCCGCGCGTAGTGAAATTTTTAATTTGGTTGTGGCTGCACGTATTGCAAAGGATGCAACAAATCAAGTTTTGCCAAACGATATTGTGCAATTAGCAGGTTCGCACAGTTGGTTCAAAGCGGATGAAAAAGAAGACTTAACTGCTTTGCAAGTGCGGTTAGAAAATCAAGATATTTTGCTTACTGCTCCTTTAATTGGCGAAGATGTGTTGGCGGCAAGTGATATTGAAAATGAAATTGTGAGCCAACATTCAGCTTTCGATCCTTTAATGAAACAAGAAAGAATGAAGGCAGCACGTCGCCCATTGTTAATGAAAGCAAAAGCGTTTTCTTGGGCATTTGAGCCAGAAGGCTTGCGTTTAAAATTTTATTTGCCTGCAGGCAGTTATGCCACGGCATTAGTTCGTGAGTTAGTAAATTATACAGAAGCATAAGGAAGTACAATGCGAATTTTAGTCAGTAATGATGACGGTTTTCACGCGGAAGGCATTCAAGTTTTAGCAACAGAATTAAGAAAAATTGCAAAAGTCATTGTTGTTGCCCCTGATCGTAATCGAAGTGCAGCATCAAGCTCGCTCACATTAGTGGAGCCACTTCGCCCACGCCATTTAGACAATGGCGATTATTGTGTGAACGGCACACCAGCAGATTGCGTACATTTAGCGTTAAACGGATTTTTATCTGGTCAAGTAGATCTAGTGGTGTCAGGCATTAATGCAGGTTGTAATATGGGCGATGATACGATTTATTCTGGCACTTTGGCTGCTGCCCTTGAGGGGCGTCATTTAGGTTTGCCCGCTATTGCGGTTTCGTTAGATGGTCGTCAGCATTATGAAACAGCAGCGCGAGTGGTATGTGATCTTATTCCTAAATTACAGCATCAATTATTAAACCCTCGTGAAGTGATTAACATCAATGTACCAGACTTACCTTTTGAAGAATTAAAAGGGTATAAAGTATGTCGATTAGGTTATCGTTCATCTTCCGTTGAAGTGATTAAACAAAGAGATCCGCGTGATGAAACCATTTATTGGATTGGTCCTTCAGCATTACCCGAAGATGAAAGCGAGGGAACAGATTTTTATGCCGTGAAGAATGGCTATGTGTCTATTACGCCAATTCAAGCGGATCTTACCGCGCATCATTCATTGCTTTCTTTACAAAATTGGTTAGATCAGGAATTTACCAAATAGAGAAAAATATGAAAATTTTCAGCACGATGTACGATAAAACGATGGAATGGTCAAAACATCGTTTTGCTGTTTTTTGGCTCTCTTTTGTCAGTTTTATCGAGGCTATATTTTTTCCTATTCCGCCCGATGTGATGTTGATCCCAATGTCTATGTCAAAGCCTAAAAGTGCAGTTAAATTTGCATTTTATACGGCAATTGCTTCTGTCATCGGTGGAGTTATTGGTTATGCAATTGGTTTTTATGCAACGGACTGGGTGGAAAACATTGTACAACAATGGGGATATGCTGCGCATTGGGCAAAAGCCGTCAGTTGGTTTAAGCAATGGGGCGTATTAGTTGTGTTTGTGGCAGGTTTTAGCCCAATTCCTTACAAGGTGTTTACGCTCTGCTCTGGCGTGATGCAAATGGCATTTTTCCCTTTTGTCATCACCGCATTTATTTCACGTTTAGCGCGTTTCTTGCTGGTGGCAAAATTAGCCGCGTGGGGCGGGGAGAAATTCGCAGCAAAATTGCGAAAATCTATTGAGATTATTGGCTGGTCAGTGGTTGTACTGGCTATAATCGCTTACTTTATACTGAAAAACTAGGATAGAAAATGAACAAATTAAGTCTTGTTTTAGTAGCTGGATTTCTTTTGGTTGGATGTGCATCAGAACCAGTTAAAGATCCAGATGCATTACCAAATGGCATTATGCAACCAGTAGAAGGCACAGGTGCTGTTGCTGGCGGTAGTTTTATGCCAGAAATTCAAAAAAATACGATACCAACACAAATGAAATAATAACGGAACAATAAGGAATAACTATGAACAAATCGTTTCTCTTACTCCCTTTAAGTCTTGTTGTATTATCGGCTTGTACCTCTAATTCTCCTGCACCTATTTCTGATGCAGATGGAAATCTTTCCCCTAGTGTAGTGCAATCTGTAAATGGCAGTAATGTAGGTGGTGCTTGGCAACCTGAAATTCAAAAAAATTCATTACCTACAATGGGAAATATGGCCACGCCACAACCAAATTTTCAACCGATTAATCAACAACCAGCAATGCCAACAGCACCTGCGCAACCTGCATTTCAACCCTCTCCGAAAACGGTAGTTAGCGCGCCGACAGTACAAACAAAAACAGTTACCAAAACAATTGCTGATTGTGTAGATGGACAGCATATTAATATCCCACGTAATCCAAATACCAATGCGCCAGATTACAGCAAAATTTCAAAAGGCTCTTACAAAGGCAATACCTATAAAGTAAACAAAGGCGATACAATGTTCTTGATTGCTTACTTAGCAGGAATTGATGTAAAAGAATTGGCAGCGTTGAATAACCTATCCGAACCTTATAATTTAAGTTTAGGGCAAGTTTTAAAGATTTCTAATTGTGGCACAAAAACGGTTACTACAACGGTTTCTGTAAAACAACCTGCAGTCACGGCATCAACAGCAATGCCAGCTAAACCAGCCGTCACTTATACTCCAGGCGCAAACGGTACTCAAATAGGATCTGACGGTACTATTATTGGCCCCATTAAATCAGAGGCTGGCATATCGTCTAGTGTATCTGTGGCAACTTCATCAACACAGGTTACATCATCTGTAAATAATGCGAATAGCACACCGATTAATGCAAATGTCGTTGCACCAATCGCCTCAAATGTTGCGTGGCAATGGCCGACTTCAGGTAATATTATTCAAGGTTTCTCAAGCACAGATGGCGGTAACAAAGGGATTGATATTAGCGGTTCACGAGGACAAGCTGTAAAAGCGGCTGCAGCAGGGCGAATAGTGTATGCTGGCAATGCTTTACGTGGTTACGGTAATTTAATCATCATCAAACATAATGATGATTTCTTAAGTGCTTATGCGCATAACGATAAAATTCTTGTCGCCGATCAACAAGAAGTCAAAGCAGGTCAAGACATCGCAAAAATGGGTAGCTCTGGTACAAATACCGTGAAACTCCACTTTGAAATTCGCTACAAAGGCAAATCAGTAGATCCAGTGCGTTATCTACCAAAACGTTAAGATCTCTGTAAAAAATGCGGTAAAAAATCTCAACAAATTTTTACCGCACTTTTTTATTAAAAATATTCTGTGAGGAGTATCACAAAATAAAAAAATAATAGATGACAATATTAAATTTTATATTATTCTGATAATGCTTCGTAGTTAGAAGTCAGTGTTAAGTTTTATTAAGTTTCTCTTCTCTTAAAAGGAGTTTAATATGCTCAACTTGCTCTCTCCTAACCAAACTTGGGTTCTTGTTGATCCAAGATTATCTTTTTATTTTCCCATAATTTATTAATCCTTTCTTATTAACCATCAAAGTGTTTTCATTTTAGAAAATCATTTTTTATTTAAGCTAAGCAAATTAATTTTTGGGGATTTTGCTATGGAAAATTTTAAACATTTACCTGAACCTTTCCGCATTCGTGTTATTGAACCAGTAAAAAGAACTACTCGTGAGTATCGTGAGCAAGCGATCTTAAAATCAGGCATGAATCCATTTTTATTGGATAGTGAAGATATTTTCATTGACTTACTCACAGATAGCGGTACTGGCGCTGTTACACAAGATATGCAAGCTGCAATGTTACGTGGCGATGAAGCCTATAGTGGCAGTCGCAGTTATTATGCGTTAGCTAAAGCAGTGAAAGATATTTTTGGTTATGAATATACAATTCCTACTCATCAAGGCCGCGGTGCTGAACAAATTTATATTCCAGTATTGATTGCTAAACGTGAACGTGAGAAAGGTTTAGATCGCAGCAAAATGGTGGTTTTCTCTAACTATTTCTTTGATACCACACAAGGACATAGCCAAATTAATGGAGCAACGGTTCGCAATGTTTATATAAAAGAGGCATTTGATACAACAGCAAAACATCCATTTAAGGGTAATTTCGATTTAGAAAAATTAGAAAAAGGCATTCAAGAAGTGGGAGCACATAATGTACCTTACATTGTATGTACCATTACTTGTAACTCTGCGGGTGGTCAGCCAGTTTCTATTGCAAACTTAAAAGGCATGTATGAAATTGCGCGTAAATACGATATTCCAGTCATCATGGATTCAGCTCGTTTTGCAGAAAACGCCTATTTTGTTCAACAACGTGAAGAAGCTTATAAAGACTGGACTATTGGACAAATTACTTACGAAAGCTATCGCTATGCTGATGGTTTAGCGATGTCCGCCAAAAAAGATGCTATGGTGCCAATGGGAGGTATTTTAGCGTTTAAAGATAAATCAATGGAGGAAGTCTATCACGAATGTAGAACGCTTTGTGTTGTGCAAGAAGGGTTCCCTACTTATGGGGGGTTAGAAGGGGGGGCAATGGAACGCTTGGCTGTTGGCTTGCATGATGGTATGCGCCAAGAATGGCTGGCTTATCGTATCGCGCAAATTGAATATTTGGTTGCAGGCTTAGAAAAAATTGGTGTGCCTTGCCAACAACCAGGTGGCCACGCAGCGTTCGTAGATGCAGGTAAATTATTACCACATATTCCAGCCGACCAATTCCCAGCACAAGCACTTTCTTGCGAACTTTATAAAGTTGCAGGTATAAGAGCGGTAGAAATTGGCTCATTTTTATTAGGACGAGATCCGAAGACGGGTAAACAACTACCATGTCCAGCGGAGCTTTTACGCTTAACTATACCACGTGCAACTTATACGCAAACGCATATGGATTTCATTATTGAGGCATTCCAAAAAGTGAAAGAAAATGCAGAGAATATTAAGGGCTTAACCTTTACTTATGAACCAAAAGTTCTCCGCCACTTTACGGCACGTTTAAAAGAAGTTGAATAATATCACGAAAAATGCAGTTCATTTTGAACTGCATTTTTTTATCAACAGCTAACTCAATAATTTGTTATTGATAAGGATGTTCTATGAAAAAACAACCTTCCATCTTTGGTGGTGCGTGTATTATTGCTAGTGTTTGTGTTGGGGCAGGAATGCTTGGTTTGCCGACATCTGGCGCGGGTGCTTGGACAATATGGTCAGTATTAGTAATTTGCTTAACAATGATAGTCATGACATTGTCAGGCTGGTTATTACTTGAGGCCTACTCTACTTATGATTTAAGAGCTTCATTTAGTACTGTAACTAAAGATATGCTCGGTTCAACTGTCAATTCTATTAATAATCTTGCGGTATATTTTGTCGGGGGTATTTTACTTTATGCTTATACCACTGCATCTGGCGGTATACTAGAAAACCTTATTAAACCGTGGATTGATTTTGGTTCATCTACATTGGCAATTTGTTCCACTGTATTTGTATTAGTCTTTTCCTTCTTTGTTTGGCACTCCACTCGCATTGTAGACAGAATATCTGTTTTATTGATTGTATGCATGGGTTTTACTTTTATTTTTAGTACTTATGGATTAGCAACTAATATTAGTTTAGACACTTTATTAGATATTGGTGGAAAGGAGACAAATTATGCAAAATATGCGGTAGGAATGTTTCCCGTTGCATTAACATCTTTTGGTTATCATCATTCTGTTTGTACGATGCGAGCTTACTATGGGGAAGAAAAAAAAGCAAAATACGCTATCTTAGGTGGAACAGCAATTGCTCTTACGCTTTATTTACTTTGGATTTTCTCTATTTTTGGCAACTTACCGCGAGATCAATTTGCTCCAGTAATTGCCAGTGATGGTAATTTAGATATTTTACTTAACACATTAGGTGGAGTAATCGAATCTAACACGGTTAAACAAATGATTAATGCCTTTTCTATCGCCGCAATTTTATCATCTTTTATTGGCGTAGGATTAGGCGTATTTGATTATTTGGCTGATTTCTTTAAATTTGATAATTGTAAAATTGGACGAACAAAGTCATGGGCTGTGACTTTCCTACCTCCACTAATTATGTCAATTTTATTTCCATTGGGTTTCTTAAAAGCTATTGGGTATGCTGGTGCGGTAGCTACGATTTGGACAAGTATAATTCCTGCTCTTCTTGCCTATAAATCCCGCAAAATAAATACAGCTGCAACATTCCGAGTGTGTGGTGGAAATGGCTTAATAATCTTTATTGCATTATTTGGTGTTTTTGTAGCTATTTTCCATTTTCTTGCAATGTTTGGCTGCTTACCTTTCTTTAAGTTCTAAGGGGAAAATATCAATTTTAAGTGCGGTAAAAAATCTCAACAAATTTTTACCGCACTTTTTTATCTGGCTTTTTCCCCTTTCGGCACCTAAAATAGCCGCCACAAAACCTATCTTTATTCAGTTTCAAAGCAGGTAATTAGATGATTTCCGAAGAAAATTTCCAACAGCACACGCCAATGATGCAACAATATCTAAAACTCAAAGCAGAGAATCCAGATATTTTGTTGTTTTATCGCATGGGGGATTTTTACGAGTTGTTTTATGACGATGCGAAAAAAGCGGCGGCATTGTTGGATATTTCTTTGACGAAACGAGGGCAATCTGCAGGACAGCCCATTCCAATGGCAGGAATGCCTTATCACGCGGTGGAAGGTTATTTAGCAAAATTAGTGCAGTTAGGCGAATCTGTGGCGATTTGTGAACAGATTGGTGATCCATCTACAAGCAAAGGACCTGTAGAACGTCAAATTGTGCGAATTGTTACGCCCGGTACGGTCAGTGATGAAGCACTGTTGCCTGAACGCCAAGACAATCTGATTGCTGCGGTATATCAAGAAAAAGAAAAATTTGGATTAGCCACTTTAGATATGACTTCTGGGCGTTTTCAGCTTTGTGAACCTGCAGATAAAGAAACATTGCGTGCGGAATTGCAACGTATTGTGCCTGTAGAATTGCTGTATTGTGAAGAATTTAATGAAATGGCAGCCATAGAACATTGTAAAGGATTACGCCGTCGCCCGATTTGGGAATTTGAACTTAGCACTGCCATTACGTTATTAAATCGTCAATTTGGCACAAAAGATTTACGCGCCTTTGGTGTAGAAAAATCCCCTCTCGGCTTAAGTGCGGCAGGTTGTTTATTGCAATATGCAAAAGAAACCCAACGTACCGCATTACCTCATATTCAAAGCATTAGCTTAATTCAAAACCAAGACTGCATTCAGTTAGATGCTGCCACTCGCAGAAATCTTGAATTGACGCAAAATCTTGCGGGTGGCACAGAAAATACGCTAGCGTCTGTCTTGGATAAATGCGTTACGCCAATGGGCAGTCGTTTGCTGAAACGTTGGATTCATCAGCCTATTCGTGATGTGGAAAAATTAAAACAACGCCAACAAGCGATTGCGGAAATTCTGAATTTTGATTTAGTCGATGAACTCCAACCTTATTTGCAATTAGTCGGCGATATGGAACGTATTTTAGCGCGTGTTGCTCTGCGTTCTGCTCGCCCTCGTGATCTTACTCGCTTACGCACAGCCTTAGAACAAATTCCTGCATTACGTACGATTGTGCAACAAAAAACACCGCTATTTTTAACCGCACTTTTCAGCCAAATTGCCGATTTCAGCGAGCAATGTGATTTATTGCAACGTGCATTGATTGAAACGCCTCCGCTTTTAATTCGCGATGGCGGTGTGATTGCTGAAGGTTACAATACTGAGTTAGATGAATGGCGTATGCTGTCTGATGGTGCAACGCAATATTTGGAAAATCTTGAAAAAAGAGAACGTGAAAACACTGGCATTGACACCTTAAAAATCGGTTTTAATGCAGTGCATGGTTATTACATTCAAATTAGCCAAGGCCAAGCACATAAAGCACCCATTCATTATGTACGTCGCCAAACCTTGAAAAATGCAGAGCGTTACATTATTCCTGAGCTCAAAGAATATGAAGACAAAGTACTGAAATCGAAAGGTGCAGCGTTAGCATTAGAAAAGCAGCTTTACGATGAATTATTTGATTTATTATTACCGCACTTAGGTGCGTTACAGCTGGCTAGCCTTGCACTTTCTGAATTGGATGTATTGGTCAATCTTGCGGAGCGGGCAGACACCCTCAATTACGTTATGCCAACATTCTGTGATGAAGTGAGTGTGAAAATTGAAAATGGTCGCCATCCTGTCGTGGAACAAGTATTGAAAGATCCTTTCATCGCCAACCCTGTGGAGTTAAATCACAATCGTCATTTGTTAGTTATTACCGGGCCAAATATGGGTGGTAAAAGTACTTATATGCGTCAAACCGCATTAATTACATTGCTTGCGTATATCGGCAGCTTTGTGCCAGCAGACAACGCACGAATTGGGCCGATTGATCGTATTTTTACTCGAATTGGTGCGTCTGATGATTTAGCCTCGGGGCGTTCAACCTTTATGGTGGAAATGACCGAAATGGCAAATATTCTTCATCAAGCTACAGCGCAAAGTCTCGTGCTTATTGATGAAATTGGTCGTGGCACATCCACTTATGATGGCTTATCCTTAGCTTGGGCTTGTGCAGAATGGTTAGCCAAAAAAATCCGCTCGCTTACATTATTTGCCACCCATTATTTTGAATTAACCGCATTGCCAGAACAGCTCGAAGGCATAGTCAATATTCATTTAGATGCCCTTGAGCATAACAACAGCATCGCCTTTATGCACGCTGTACAAGATGGCGCAGCAAGTAAAAGTTATGGTTTGGCGGTGGCAGCTTTGGCAGGCGTGCCACAATCTGTTATTAAACTAGCAAAACAGAAATTGACGCAATTAGAAAAAACATCAGGCCATTCAGCTGATCAGCAAATTCAGGCGTTGCGTGAAGCCAATCACAATCAGGGCGAATTATTGTTTGAACAAGAAACGGATGCACTAAGAGAGGCAATCGAAAAACTTGATCCTGATGATTTAAGCCCTAAACAAGCATTGGCATATTTGTATCAGTTAAAGAAAATGGTGGGGTAAATATTATATCCCAGCGATAAGTTCAAAGGCTTGCGGTGCTTTATCCACCATACGCAATGATAAAGAGGTGTGTACACTGGATTTTGCTGGTGGATTGTTTACGTGGATTTATGCAGGCTTATATGGATTGGCGTAGGGAATGGGAGTTGAATTTGAGCTGTAACTTTATGAAAAATAAGGATATTATTTTTTAGCATTAAAATTATGGTACAAAATATAGTACTAAAAATTTTTTTTCGTTGATTTTTGATTGTTTTTTAATCAAATTTAAAAGCAACCCTAAATGATGATTTGCCAGTGTCTAAAATCAAACTTTAAACATCTTAAAGCTACCAGCAAAAAATAAAAATGCGATCTATTTGACCGCACTTTATTGTTTGATATTTGCCTTAGCTATTTTCCTTAATCCACGTTTGAAAATATGGGCTGTTTATTTTTATTGTGCCGTTTGCGTTACGTGTAATAAGCTCTTTTCTTTCTAGCTTTCTCACTTTCCCTTGTATTGTGCTTGAGCTAATATCTTCTATCCCTAACGCTTTAGCAAAATAGGCGCGTTTTTCTTTGCTATATAGTGCATTTTCGCCATTTACAACGCTCTTTAATATTTCCCGTTCTATTGAGCTTAATTCTTGCCATATCTTCACGCTGTCGCCTAATTCACTCATTTGAGTAATCCTATATTCTGATGCTTGTTTAAGTGATAGATTAGGGTTGATAATCATATCTTGAGCAATTGAACGCATATAAAGAGGGGTAAAATTAAATCGTGCAAAGAGTTCATAAAATTGATGCTTGTCGATTTCTTGCCCTGTTCTGCTGTGATAAATATCGGCTAGAAAATCCGTAAAATCTTTGCCTAAATTTGGGAAGTCTAAAGGGTGCGCAAAATGAAAAAACGGTGCTTTGTTGTCATTAAACATTGCCCGCAATCCATTTGTGCTACTCCCTGTGAAAATCACTTTTATCTTTTGTTGATTTATATCTAAACCAGTACGCAATGAACGGATTAGCCCTATAGTATGGCTCACTCTTGCCAGTTCTTGAACTTCATCAAGTAACATTAAAACGGGTTTATCGCTAGATTCTGTAATGGCATTAATAATCTGAACAAGGCTTAATTCATCAAGTTTAGTTTGATTTTTATCTTGTAATTCAACGCTTACGCCCATTAAGTCAATGGCTTTTAGTTTATCAAACAAGTTATTGGTTTTGCCGTCCACCACATCAAGAAAGTGTATTAGCTCACGTGTAAAAACATTGCTCAACTCGTTACTAGTCCTATCCATAAAACTAAAATAGAACACATTAAACCCTAATTTCTCTGCTTTCGGCTTTACGTCATTAAGTAAAAATTGGGTTTTCCCCATTCTGCGTGGTGCAAAAAGGGTTATGGCGTGTAATATTCCATCTTTTAGGCTTGATAGTAATCGTTCTGCTAATTCAGAACGGGGGAAATAAAGGGGATCTACCTGTGTCATTTTTAGCCTCTTTATATTGTTTTATACTCTCTATGTATAATTATACGTTTAATGTATAAAAATGTATAAGCTTTTATTCTGTTTCTGTTGGCTGTCGTATGATCATGATGAAAGATGATTATCGCTAGTAGTTAGAAATTAAAAGGCTTGCGGTGCTTTATCCACCATACGCAATGATAAAGAGGTGTGTACACTAGGTTTTACTGGTGGATTGTTTACGTGGATTTATGTGGGTTTATATGGATTGGCGGAGGGGAATGGGAGTTGAACCCACCCAAGAACGCTGGCGTCCTCAACAGGATTTGAAATCCTGCCACCTCACCGGAGATGACGCCCCTCCGTGGTTGAAATTGCAGTTACTTTAGCGTAAATTAATCGGCAATTCAACGTTATTTTAAACGGATTCAAAAATGACCGCACTTTTTCAACAACTACCTTCCGTTGATAAAATTCTCAAAACATCTCAAGGCTCACAACTCATTACCGAATTTGGTCACACTGCAGTCGTGGCAACGTCTCGAGAATTATTAACGCAAGCTCGTCAATTTATTCAAAAAAATAATCAACTTCCTGAATATTTTTCTAATTTTGACCGCACTTTTGTAGAAATTCATTCTCGCCTACAAAAACAAAACCAAGTACAAATCAAAGCGGTGCATAATCTGACAGGTACGGTATTGCACACAAATCTTGGGCGGGCACTTTGGTCTGAAGCAGCACAACAAGCAGCGCTTTCTGTGATGCAAAAAAATGTTTCGCTTGAATATGATTTAGATGAAGGTAAGCGTAGTCATCGCGATAATTACATCAGTGAATTATTATGCAAACTCACAGGTGCTGAAGCAGCCTGTATTGTGAATAACAACGCCGCCGCAGTATTATTAATGTTAGCGACCTTTGCTCAAGGTAAAGAAGTAATTATTTCTCGTGGCGAATTAATTGAAATCGGCGGTGCATTTCGTATTCCAGATATTATGGAACAAGCTGGATGTCATTTAGTGGAAGTGGGCACCACTAATCGTACTCACCTTAAAGATTATCGTAATGCTATCACTGAAAATACGGCTTTTTTAATGAAAGTGCATAGTAGCAATTATCAAATTTGTGGTTTTACCTCTTCAGTTTCAGAAAAAGAGCTTGCGGAACTAGGGCGAGAAATGAATGTACCCGTAGTAACTGATTTAGGCAGCGGTGCATTAGTTGATTTAAGCCAATATGGCTTGCCAAAAGAACCAACCGTGCAAGAAAAAGTCGCCCAAGGTGTAGATTTGGTCTCTTTCTCTGGCGATAAATTGCTTGGAGGCGTGCAAGCAGGCATTATCGTGGGTAAAAAAGAATGGATCGAACAATTACAAGCACATCCTCTCAAGCGTGCATTACGTTGCGATAAAGTTATTTTATCAGGCTTAGAAGCCACATTACGTTTATATTTAAATCCTGAAAAATTAACTGAAAAATTACCAACTTTGCGATTACTCACGCAACCATTAGAACAACTCAAAATAAATGCTATGCGTCTCAAAGAGCGGTTAGAATCTCGCTTAAATTCACAATTTGAGATTCAAATTGAAGTTAGCCAAGCACAAATCGGTAGCGGCTCACAACCAATGGAAAGAATCCCTTCTGTGGCTGTCACTATTGCAGAAAAAACAAACGTAAAACTTTCCGCACTTTCAGCTCGCTTTAAACAACTTTCTCAACCTATTATTGGGCGAATGGAAAACGGAAAAATTTGGCTAGATTTACGTAGCCTTGCGGATATTGAAACATTATTAAATACATTGGATGAACTATGATTATTGTTACTTCAGGTCACGTTGATCACGGCAAAACAGCATTATTAAAAGCATTAACTGGCAAAAGCACCGCCCATTTACCAGAAGAAAAAAAACGCGGCATGACCATTGATTTAGGGTATGCCTATCTGCCGTTAGAAAACAAAGTGCTTGGCTTTATTGATGTACCGGGACACGAAAAATTCTTGTCAAATATGCAGGCAGGCTTAGGTGGTGTGCATTATGCAATGTTAATTGTCGCTGCCGATGAAGGCGTTGCAACGCAAACAAAAGAACATTTAGCAATCTTACGCCAACTTCAATTCCACGAAATTATTGTTGTCATCACAAAAGCAGATCGTACAAATCTAGAGCAAATAGAATCGTTAATCCAAGAAATTAAACAAAATTATAGTTTTTTACGTGGTGCTAATTACTTCGTTACCTCAGCAGAAACGGGACAAGGTATCAATGAATTACGTCATTACTTAGCTAATCTACCTGAATTAGCTGATACCCAGAAACCTTTCCGTTACGCAATAGACCGAGTATTCAACGTAAAAGGGGCGGGTACCGTCGTGACAGGCACAGCCTTTTCAGGAACAGTGAAAGTAAACGATGAAATTTACCTTTCCACTGGACAGAAAGTTCGTATAAAAGCGATTCACGCACAAAATACATCAAGCGAACAAGGTATTGCGGGGCAACGTTTAGCGTTAAATTTAAATGCTGATTTAGACCGCACGCCAATGAAACGAGGCGATTGGTTATTGCAGAATGAGCCACTTCCACCAACAGATCGCATCAGTGTACAAATTTTGGCTGAAGTACCATTAAATGAAAGCCAACCTGTGCATATTTATCACGGAGCAAGTCGCACTACGGGTAAACTCACCTTATTACAGGGAAAAAATACCGCAAAAAATGACCGCACTTTAGCTGAAATCATATTAGATTCGCCATTATTCTTGGCTTTTGGAGACAAACTTATTTTACGCAGTGGCGATACAAAAACCTTAATTGCCGGCGCACGAGTATTGGAAATAAACTCGCCAAAACGTCATAAACGCACTGAAGTGCGGTTAAATTTCCTAGCAAATTTAGCATTGGCAGAGAACGCTTCGCAACGTATTGCGCTTACCCTTCAACATAATGCGACAACAGCACGCCAATTAATGTGGACGGAACAACTAACAGAAACGCAACTCGACCAAGCTCTTTCCGAACGTGACGCGGTACGTTATCAAGATTGGTGTTTTAATACTAATTACATACAAGAAAAAACACAGCAAATTTTAACCACACTTAATACTTACCACGAGCAACATAATGATCAACTTGGTGTAAGCAAAGCCAGATTATATCGAATGACCGCCTTAAACCAGCCTGAAAACTTGATCAATCATTTTATTGATGAAATGTTAGAAGAGGGAAGATTACAGCAAACTCGAGGTTGGCTTCACTTACCCGAACATAAAATCCAATTTAGCCAAGAAGAACAAAAACGTTGGGTGGATGTGTTGAATGAATTTGAAAAAGCCCAAGGTCAAGCCATTTGGGTACGTGATATGGCAAATGCTCTCGCTATTGATGAATCAATTATGCGTAATTTTATGTATAAAGCAGGGAAATTGGGTTACCTCACGCCAATCGTGAAAGATAGATTTTTCTTAACTGAAACTATCTATGCTTATGCAAGACTTATTAAACAAATCGCAGAAGAAAAAGGCAAAGTTTCAGTAAATGAAGTACGTGATAAATTGAATTTCGGGCGCAAACTTACCGTTCAACTGATGGAATATTTCGACCGAATGGGGTTTTTACGTCGCAAAGGTAATAGCCATATTCTACGCGATAAGAATGTTTTTGATTTATGATTTAAAAAGGAAAAAAGTATGAAAAAAACGCTCGTTGCTGCATTAATTAGTTCTGTCATCTTACTCACAGGCTGCCAAGATAAAGATACTGAAGCAAAAATAAAACAACTAAATCAAACGGTAGCACAACTCAGTGCTGAAAATACTAAATTAAAAGAGCAAATAGAAAAAACAGTTCCAGCAATTTTTGTGGAAAATGATGAAATATTTAATCAATCTGAAATTATTAAACATCCTAAATCGAAAGAAGATTACCAGCCTGAAGAAACCAAAATTGAGTATTCAATTTCAACAATAAAAACCAATATTGATTGGCTTAATGATCTATTGTGGAAAAAATTGACTGAAAACGAAGAAATGAAAAATATTTCTCGTGAACAATTTGTAGCACGTTATCAAACCGCTTTTGAGGAAGACAAAAAAGAGGCGAAAGAAACACCATCTTTTGGAATTTCTCATTCTATATGGACAAATTTTATCGGGCAAAAAGAAAAACTTGCAACCTTTGCGATTAGTTTTTATGACTATGAAGGTGGAGCACACGGTATTGAAGGTAATCGCTATTTCACAATTGATCTAACTACACGCCATATTTTGACATTAAATGATTTATTTAATGAAAAAGATTTACCGAAAGTAAAAACGCTTTTATGGGAACAATATAATAATAGCAATAAGGAATATGAACCTATTATTGAAGCCGATAGTTTTAGTTTATCGAACAATATTTACTTAGATTCAAAAGGTGTACATTTTATTTATGATGTTTATGAAATTGCCCCTTACGCAGCAGGAGAGCAAGATTTAATGCTCCATTTTGGGCAACTAGAAGAATTATTTAAACCAGAATTTAGACAGGGTAATGATATTTAAATCCTTTAACTTTTGAATAGCAATCAAAATCCCTAATTACATTAAAAATGAGAGACTATAGATTTTGCACTTCATCTTTATTATAATAGTCTTTCAATGTAATACTAAGGAGAAAAATTATGGCACTTACGAATTCCTCTATCAGCTTTAGAACAGTTGAGCAAACAAAATCAGAAGCTTATCAAGTTATTGAACAATATGGACTTACCCCATCACAAGTATTCAATATGTTTTTGGCTCAAATTGCCAAGACTCGCTCTATCCCTATTGATTTGAATTATCTTCGCCCAAATAAAGAAACCCTAGCAGCTATTGATGAATTAGATAGTGGTAACGCAGAGAGCTTTTTTATTGAAGCTAGTGAAAATTATTCTGCCGAAGAATTTACAAAACGCATTCTTAATGGTGGTCAATAATGTCTGAAGGGAAGCCATTAAAAGTGAGCTATTCAAAACAATTTGTAAGAGATTTAACTGATTTAGCTAAACGCTCCCCCAATGTGTTAATTGGCTCAAAATACATTACTGCAATATACTGTTTATTAAATCGTTTACCTTTACCCGAAAACTACCAAGATCACGCATTAATAGGAGAGTGGAAAGGTTATCGAGATTGCCATATTCAAGGCAATTTGGTACTGATTTACCAATACGTTATACAGGATGAATTTGATGAATTGAAATTTTCTCGTTTAAATACACACTCACAAACCGCTTTAAAATAGAAATAATCTTAAACAATAATCCGCACGTAAAATGTGCGGATTATTTTTACATAGTATTAAAACTCAAACTGAACAGACATTCTGTAATTTCTGCCTGGTGCATAAAAGCGGTTTAAGCCTTCACCAGTTTCTGTTTTTACTCGGTTAATGGTGCCAAGATGTCGAATAGAGCGAGCAGAGTCCCAAGTGAGATATTTTTTATTGGTTAAATTATACACACCAGCGGTAAATGTAAGATTTTTAATTGGTTTCCAATAGGCAATCGTATCGATCACTGTATAGCGATTATTACGCCATAATCCGCGAGAATCTTTTACTTCTTTGCCGTTTGCTTTTGATGCATTTATATCTTTTTCCTCGCCGGTATATTGCTTTTCTTTTCTGGCGACCATACTTGTCCATTGAGAATTAAAGCTATCTTTTGCTTTTTTGGCTGCAACATTAGTGATATACATATCCACGCCCCATTTTTGGCTTGGTGCATCATAGCCAATATTGTATACCGATGTGGTTGGTTGTAAGGCATTCATTGGTTGAGGTTTACGAGCAATGGCTTCGTATTCTGGATATTTATCTTTATTCAATTTCAAAAATTCTTCATATTTTGGATGTAATCCATTGTCTTTGATTCTGCCTTTTTGATAGGTAAATTTATAGCCTAAATGGAATCCTTGTAGTTTTTCAAACAAATCGCCCATTTCAAGACGTGAAGCAATTTCGATACCTCTGACTCTTGCTCGATCTCGATTTTGGTTTTGATGGAACGGATAAGTGATAGTAGAGCCTTCTTCAATAGGACGTTCGCCCACTTCTACTAAGTCAATAAAATTACGGTAATCGTTTTGGAATGCATTTAACGTAATATAACTGCTGTTTTTATAAAAAGTGAACGCGACTTCTTTTGTTTTGGAGGTTTCTGCTTTTAAATCTGTGTTAGGCTGAATGGAAAATTGTGGATGTTTAAATGTCATATAAATTTCATCAGAGGTTGGCGCACGAAAACCATTGGCATATTTAAGCTGCACGCGAAGCCAATTTGTGGGATCAAGATTTAATCCTAAATTGTAAGAATGATGTTTATAGTCAGTTTTGCGTAATAACAGGGCAAGATTGTCTTTAAAATTTTGTTTATAACACGGTGTGTCGTAAGCGCAATAAGTATATCCTTTATCTTTAGGCATTGAATATTTACTACCATAAACATAGTCTGTTGACTTAAATTTCTTAAATAGCCCAGTAATTAATCCATTCGGAACTGGAATGTTTTCGTCATAACTAGGCAAATATTTCACATGGTCATAGCGATAATTTAAATCTAGCCCTAGCCAAGAGGTAAGTTGCACATTATCTCCAAAATACAACACATTATTTTTAGTGGTAACAGGGATTAAATAGGTATCTTTGCCTATGTCGGAATTCATTAATTTACATCTGTGAGCACTATGATCAGGTGCAGGAGTATGTTTGCCATTTGCAAATTTGTTACAGAAAAAGTAGTCAGCCCACCATTGCACATTGGCTGCGGTGTTGTATTGATGATTCACCATACTTTTTAGTGTTTTTTCATAAAGACCACCATATTTTAGTTGGTGTTGGGTATGCCATAGGTGAAATTCTTTGTCTAAATCAAGTTTAATTTGTTGGGTATGGGTGTTTAAATCACGGTCATTAACGAAGTCTGTGCTGTAGCCATAGCTTTTTGGAAAGAGAAAACGAGCTTCTTCTTGTTGTTTAACTGTCCAAGTGTCGCTGTATTTTTTATCCATTGATTTTAGTGGAATTTCCCCATATTTTTTGCCATTTAAAGTTTTAGTTTTAATCTCTCGGTCTTCATACTTATATTTGTCCTCCCCATCTTCATCTTTTCCAACAAAAACCCGAAATTTTTTATTACAATCTAATTTTTCGCAATCAATTAAGACCGAATCAAGTGAGCCTCCAGTGGAATCAATATCGTTATCAACATTTTCACCATTCTTATTCTGAAATTGACCATACCAGCCAACGTTTTTGTTGTATGTAAGTTCATCCCCATTTTTATCCACAATTTTATAAACTCCATCTTTTTCTTCTAAATGTAGCCCTTGCGGATTAAGTACACCAGGACAAGTGGATTGATGACAATATTCATCAGAACGTGCTTTATTGGTAATTTTTTGTGAGGAATAACTTAGTTTAATATGATCCCAAAAAGGGGTTTGACTGAAATTTTCATAACTAAATTGGATATTTTTTCTTTTAGATTGATCGTTAATAATACGCTCACCGTGTGTTTCCGCGCATGATGTAACCTTGCATGGCCTAAAAACATAAGACAAATCCATTCCTTTAGTTTCTAAAGTAGAATCATCTAATGCTACGCTCAAGCGATGGTTTTCATTAGGCTGAAAGCCCAGTTTTATTAATGTGCTTTGGCGGGTAATTTGATAAGGATCAGCTTTTTCACGGGTAGGACCAACCGCACTTAAATCCGCCTGTTTATTGGGATAAATTTTATAATCGTAGTTTTCTATTTCGTGCCCATCACGTTTTGTATCAACGACTAAAATATCAAATTTTTTAGAACGTCCTGCTAATGTAAGTGTCTTAAGGTTTTGATTATTCATTGTTTGATAACCACGTTTATAGGAAAGATAATAATCTTTATCTAGCAGATAATCTCGAGCATCTTTAGTTTCAAATATAACAGAGCCACCCAATGCACCACTACCAGATTTTAAGGAGTCAGCACCTTTGGTAATAGTTGCTGTTTTAACATTTTCAATTTCAATGCTATTACGAGTATTATTAAAATTGCCATAGCCTTCAAATAGTTCTTTAAATCCTTGAGAGCTTAAGGTTTCAGCTTGACGAAGCCCATCAACCATAATACCCACACGGTTTTCATCAACCCCTCGAACTGCATAACCACTTGCGCCCGTTCTACCTGTTTCAACCACCGTAATACCTGTTTCATAGCGAACGAGATCACGAGAATCTGACGCCTGCTGTTTCGCTAATTTTTTGGCAGAAATTTGGGTTTCACCTACCTTTTTCTCTTTCACATTAATTGTTTCTGTGCTTCCTGAAACATTAATTTGTTCTAGTTGTTCAGAAACATTACTATTTTGGTTGGTTGGTTGGTTGGTTGGTTGGTTGGTTGGTTGGTTGGTTGGTTGGTTGGTTGGTTGGTTGGTTGGTTGGTTGGTTGGTTGGGCAGCATAGGCTGTGCTTGCATTTAATGCAAATGCAATAGAGCAAGCAAGCAGGCTGAATTTAAAGTTGGTCATAGGTTTCCTTATTTTTTAATGATAATAATTATTATACATATTAAATAATTGAATTTATTTAATCAATATCAAAAAAAAGTATAATAAGTACAAAATCCTAATTGCTTTGTATGAGCAGAAAAGAAAATCATTTTTGACCGCACTTTTGTTTGTAAGTCATATTTTAAAATCATCAAAATTTAATTTTTAATCACTCTTTTATCGACTGCGTAGATTTCTTTCGTTATAATTGAGTGTCTTTTTATTTAACAAACGTGTTCGGTGTGGATTTGACCGAGTGCAAATTAATTGAGGTAACAAATGTCATTAAATATTGAAACAACTCAAGGTTTAGAACGCCGCGTAGCGATTACCGTTCCAACTGAAATTGTCTCTAAAGCCGTTCGTGAAGAATTTAAACGTGCTGCAAAAAATGTGCGCGTAGATGGTTTCCGTAAAGGCCATGTGCCTGCCCATATCATTGAACAACGTTTTGGTGCGTCAATTCGTCAAGATGTATTAAACGATTTATTACCACGTCATTTTTTTGATGCTGTTATTGCAGAAAAAATTAATATTGCAGGTCGTCCAACTTTTGCTATTGAAACTTTTGAAGAAGGTAAAGACTTAGTTTTCACTGCAACTTTCGAGGTTTATCCAGAAGTTAAATTACAAGGTTTAGAAAATATTAAAGTTGAAAAACCAACTGTTGAAATCACGGAAGCTGACATTGATAAAATGATTGATGTGTTACGTAAACAACAAGCTACTTGGGCTGAAAGTCAAGATGTTGTAAAAGCAGATGATCGTGTCACTATTGATTTTGTTGGCTCTGTAGATGGCGAAGAATTTGAAGGTGGTAAAGCTACTGACTTCGTATTATTTATGGGTCAAGGTCGTATGATTCCGGGTTTTGAAGAAGGAATTATTGGTCATAAAGCAGGTGAGCAATTTGATATTGATGTGACTTTCCCAGCGGAATACCACGCAGAAAACTTGAAAGGTAAAGCAGCAAAATTTGCGATTACTTTGAAAAAAATCGAAAATATGGTGTTGCCTGAATTAACAGATGAATTTGTTGCTAAATTTGGCCCTAATACTAAGTCTGTTGCTGATTTGCGTGCAGAAATCCGTAAAAATATGGAACGTGAATTGAAAAATGCGTTAGTTTCTCGTGTTAAACAACAAGTAATCAATGGTTTAATTGAACAAAATCCGATTGATGTGCCAGCTTCTGCAGTAGAAGAAGAAATTAATGTATTACGCAATCAAGCAGCTCAACGTTTTGGCGGTAATGCACAACAAACTGCACAGTTACCACGTGAATTATTTGAAGCGGAAGCAACTCGTCGTGTGCAAGTGGGTTTATTATTCTCTGAAGTGATTAAATCTAATGAATTAAAAGCTGATGAAGAACGCGCTAAAGCAATGATTGCAGATATTGCATCAGCTTACGAGCAGCCAGCAGAAGTTGTGGAATATTACAGTAAAAACGAAGAGTTAATGAATAATATTCGCAATGTAGTATTGGAAGAACAAGCTGTTGATGCAGTACTTGCAAAAGCACAAGTAACAGAAAAAGTTTCTTCATTCGATGAAATTATGAATCCACAAGCATAATAAGTAATATTATTATGATTGAATAAAAGTGCGGTCGCTCTTTTTAATAAAAGCGATCGCATTTTTATTTGTGGGTTATTTACGATAAAATAATTAGCAGTTTTAATGAAAAAGGTAAGAAAATGAGTGTAATTCCTATGGTCGTTGAACAGACTTCGCGTGGCGAACGTTCGTACGACATTTATTCCCGTTTACTAAAAGAACGTGTGATTTTCCTAAGTGGAGAAGTGGAAGATCGTATGGCAAATTTAATTGTGGCACAGCTTCTTTTTTTAGAATCGGAAGATCCAACTAAAGATATTAATATTTATATTAACTCTCCAGGCGGTTCTGTGACCGCAGGTATGGCAATTTACGACACAATGCAATTTATTAAGCCAGATATTCGCACTCTTTGTATTGGTCAGGCTTGTTCAATGGGCGCATTCTTACTTGCTGGCGGAACCGCTGGCAAACGAGCTGCGTTACCCAATGCGCGAGTGATGATCCATCAACCTTTGGGTGGTTTCCGTGGTCAAGCATCGGATATTCAAATTCACGCACAAGAAATTTTGAAAATTAAACACACCTTAAATGATCGTTTAGCATTCCATACAGGACAAAGTATTGAGCGTATTGAGAAAGATACTGACCGCGATAATTTTATGTCAGCTGAAGAAGCACAAGTGTATGGTTTGGTGGATGAAGTCTTGGTTAAACGTTAAGGGTATATAATGACAGACAAAGATAAAGATTTGCACTGCTCTTTTTGCGGAAAGGAAAAAGGCGAAGTAGATAAATTAATTTCTGGCACAGACGGTTATATTTGTAATGAATGTATTGAACTTTGTCACTCAATGCTTGAAGAAAGTCATGATAAAAATTTAGAGGAAAGTGCGGTAGAAAATGAAGAAAAATTACCAACGCCTCACGAAATTCGCGCTCATCTAGATGATTATGTTATTGGTCAAGATTATGCGAAAAAAGTGCTTTCTGTGGCAGTTTATAATCATTATAAACGCTTGCGAACTAACTATGAAAGCAATGATGTAGAGCTTGGTAAAAGTAATATTTTACTTATAGGCCCTACAGGTAGCGGAAAAACGTTACTTGCGCAAACATTAGCTCGTCGTTTAAATGTACCCTTTGCGATGGCGGATGCAACCACATTAACGGAAGCTGGTTATGTGGGGGAAGATGTGGAGAATGTGTTACAGAAACTTTTGCAAAATTGTGAATACGATACTGAAAAAGCAGAGAAAGGCATTATTTATATTGATGAAATTGATAAAATTAGCCGTAAATCGGAAGGCGCATCAATTACTCGAGATGTTTCAGGGGAGGGGGTGCAACAGGCTTTATTAAAACTTATTGAAGGCACAATCGCTTCCATTCCACCTCAAGGCGGTCGTAAACATCCACAACAAGAAATGGTAAAATTGGATACGTCTAAAATTCTCTTTATTTGCGGCGGTGCATTTGCAGGATTAGATAAAATTATTGATAAACGCACTCAAACCAGTACGAGTATTGGTTTTAATGCCAAAGTTGAAAAAGATGAAAAACAACAATCTCTTTCTGAATTATTCCGTCAAGTTGAACCTGATGATTTGATGAAATTTGGTTTAATTCCAGAATTTATTGGACGCTTGCCAATGATTGCCCCATTAAGTGAATTAGACGAAGATGCACTGATACAAATTCTCACAAAACCAAAAAACGCATTAATTAAACAATATCAAGCCTTATTTGGATTGGAAAAAGTAGAATTGGATTTCACACCAGAAGCATTAAAAGCAATGGCGAAAAAAGCACTTGAAAGAAAAACGGGTGCGCGTGGCTTACGTTCTATCGTAGAAGCAGTGTTGTTAGATACTATGTATGATCTACCGTCTCTTGAGAATTTACAAAAAGTTATCGTTGATGAATCGACAATTGTAGATAATCTTGCGCCCAAATTAGAATATTAGATTTAATCGCAAAAGTGCGGTTGTTTTCGCCAGATTTTCTATGTTGATGCTTATTTTCAATAGGCAAGGCGAAAAGAAAATGCTACAATCGCACGTTCTTATGGCATTATTCTTACATTTCCATTTAAAACGGATTCAATTCTATGGCAACCGAAATTGTTGATAAAAAGAAAAATACGCAAGAAGTGATCGTTGAAGGCAAGTCTAAAGGTTTAAATACATTCCTTTGGGTTTTAGCTGTGATCTTTTTTGCTGCTGCGGCAATTGGGAATATTTATTTCCAACAAATCTATTCTTTACCGATTCGTGTTATTGGTATGGCTATTGCATTAGTCATTGCATTTATTTTAGCGGCAATTACTAATCAAGGAACAAAAGCACGCGCATTCTTTAATGACTCTCGCACAGAAGCGCGTAAAGTCGTGTGGCCAACCCGTGCTGAAGCGCGTCAGACAACATTGATCGTTATCGGGGTAACAATGATTGCTTCTCTCTTCTTTTGGGCAGTAGATTCGATTATTGTGACAGTGATTAATTTCTTAACTGATTTGAGATTCTAAAATGACTGAAGAAACAACAGTATCAAAAAAACGTTGGTATGTATTACAAGCGTTTTCTGGCTTTGAAAGTCGTGTAGCTCTAACTTTACGTGAATACATCAAACAACAACAAATGGAAGATCAATTTGGTGAAGTTTTAGTGCCAACTGAAGAAGTAGTGGAAAATGTAGCAGGAAAACGTCGCAAAAGTGAACGTAAATTTTTTCCAGGTTATGTACTTGTAGAAATGGAAATGAATGATGAAACCTGGCATCTAGTAAAAAGCGTGCCAAGAGTGATGGGTTTTATCGGTGGTACACCAGATAAACCTGCGCCTATTTCTAAACGTGAAGCAGATACTATTTTAAATCGCCTTGAACAAAATACTGATAAACCTCGTCATCGAAATGAATATCATCCAGGCGAGGAAGTTCGTGTGACTGAAGGTCCATTTGCTGATTTTAATGGTACAGTAGAAGAAGTAGATTATGAAAAAGGTCGCTTAAAAGTATCTGTATCAATTTTTGGTCGTGCAACACCAGTTGAGCTTGAATTTGGTCAAGTTGAAAAAATACACTAAGAAATAATTAAAAGATAACCGCACTTTTGTAGTGCGGTTTTTTATTTTTAATGTTTGTTGAAACAGCATAAAAGAGTGTTTTTATACGCAAAATTTGTTGTTATTTAACAAATTAGGTAGAATAATCCCATATTTATGTAAGGATCAAAAATGAAAACAAAGGCAATTTTGACCGCACTTTTGGGTGCAATTGCACTAACAGGTTGTGCAAATAACAACGACACGAAACAAGCGAGTGAGCGTAATGATTCCCTTGAAGGCTTCAATCGAGCTATGTGGAAGTTTAACTATAATGTGCTAGATCGCTATGTATTAGAACCTGTTGCAAAAGGTTGGAACAACTATGTGCCTAAGCCGATTTCTTCTGGTCTTGCTGGCATCGCAAATAATCTTGATGAGCCAGTCAGTTTCATAAACCGCTTAATTGAAGGCGAACCGAAAAAAGCATTTGTTCACTTTAATCGTTTTTGGATTAACACTGTATTTGGTCTAGGTGGTTTTATTGATTTTGCAAGTGCAAGCAAAGAATTACGCGTAGATAATCAACGTGGATTTGGGGAAACTTTAGGTAGCTACGGCGTAGATGCTGGCACTTATATTGTGCTACCGATTTATAATGCAACAACGCCACGTCAATTAACGGGTGCTGTGGTTGATGCTGCTTATATGTATCCATTTTGGCAATGGGTTGGCGGTCCGTGGTCGTTAGTGAAATATGGTGTACAAGCAGTGGATACCCGTGCGAAAAATATCAATAATGCAGAATTGTTACGTCAAGCTCAAGATCCATATATCACTTTCCGAGAAGCTTATTATCAAAATTTACAATTTAAAGTAAACGATGGGAAATTAGTCGAAAGCAAAGAATCACTTCCCGATGATATACTAAAAGAAATTGATTAATAAACAGAAAAGTGCGGTAAAAATTACCCAATTTTTTATCAACTAAGGAGAAAATGATGACTCAAATTATTCATACTGAAAAAGCACCAGCAGCCATTGGCCCTTATGTTCAAGCGGTTGATCTTGGCAATTTAGTTTTAACCTCAGGGCAAATTCCAGTGAATCCTGCAACAGGCGAAGTGCCAGCTGACATCGTTGCACAAGCACGCCAATCTTTAGAAAACGTGAAAGCGATTATCGAGAAAGCAGGTTTAACCGCAGCCGATATTGTAAAAACAACGGTTTTCGTGAAAGATCTTAATGATTTTGCTGCGGTTAATGCAGAATACGAACGTTTCTTTAAAGAAAATAATCATCCTAACTTCCCTGCTCGTTCTTGCGTAGAAGTTGCGCGTTTACCAAAAGATGTGGGATTAGAAATTGAAGCGATTGCTGTAAGAAAATAATTTTCTGTTTGGTAATTTCTGCTTAAAAAAGTGCGGTCATAAACTCGCATGTTTTTGACCGTGCTTTTTGTTTGTATGCTGATAACAAAAATTTTACATTACACCTTGAATTTTTTGTGAATTTTCCTCACTAAGGAAATACTTAACCCTAACTTTGAGAGAACACATTATGATGCGTATTCTTCTTTTCTTGGCAACCAATATGGCTGTAATGCTGGTATTAGGTATTATTTTAAATGTGACTGGTATTGCAGGAAATAGCACCGGCGGTATTTTAATTATGGCTTTGCTATTTGGTTTTGCTGGTTCATTAATTTCCTTATTCCTGTCTAAAACGATGGCATTACGTTCTGTGGATGGAGAGGTGATTACTCAACCTCGTAATCAAACTGAACGTTGGTTAATTGATACCGTTAGTCGCCAAGCGCAGAAAGCGGGTATTCCCATGCCAGACGTGGCGATTTATCATTCACCCGATGTGAATGCTTTTGCGACAGGCGCAACGAAAAGCAATTCTTTGGTGGCAGTGAGTACGGGATTATTAAACAACATGACGGAGGCTGAAGCTGAAGCTGTTTTAGCACACGAAATTTCCCATATTTCCAATGGGGATATGGTGACGATGGCGTTATTGCAAGGCGTATTAAATACTTTCGTGATTTTCTTATCTCGCGTTATTGCAACGGCAGTAGCAAGTTCGCGTAACAATAATGGAGAAGAAACGCGCAGTTCAGGTATTTATTTCTTGGTTTCGATGGTATTGGAAATGCTCTTTGGTGTACTTGCAAGTATTATCGCAATGTGGTTCTCGCGCTACCGCGAATTTCGTGCAGATGCTGGTTCCGCAAGTTTAGTAGGCAAAGAAAAGATGATTATGGCATTGCAACGTTTGCAACAACTTCACGAACCCCAAAATCTCGAAGGTTCTTTAAATGCCTTTATGATTAATGGTAAACGCAGTGAACTCTTTATGAGCCATCCACCACTCGAAAAGCGTATTGAAGCCTTACGCAATCTTTAAAAATTATAAAAAATAACCGCACTTATAATCAAAGTGCGGTTATTTTTTGAGTTATTTTCAGTTGATATTAGAACAATAAAAACGGTGCTATTTCAGCACCGTTCTTTGTTATTGCATCACATTTTAAAGAATAATGTGAGAAAGACCCAAACCGATTAACAAACAGAAAAGCATACTTAATAAACCCGGAAGCATAAAGCTGTGGTTTAAAATGTATTTACCGATTTTGGTTGTTCCAGTGGTATCGAAGTCAAGAGATGCGATGATTGGACCGTAGTTAGGAATAAAGAAGTAACCATTTACAGCAACAAATACACCGATTAATACTGGCGCAGGAATACCTAACGCGATACCAAGTGGGAACAATGTTGCTACTGTTGCGCCTTGGCTGTTTACTAATACAGAAAGTACAAATAGCGCAAAAGCAAATGCCCATGGTGCAGTTTCAACTAAGCCTTTTACCATTTCTTTTACTTCAGTAATGTGTGCCTGCATTAAGGTGTCGCCTAACCAAGCAATACCGAAGATTGCGATTACTGCACGCATACCTGCATGGAATACAGAACCTTTGGTAATCGCTGTGCCATCTGGTTTACAAGTTAAGATAATCAATGCACCAATTGAAAGCATAATAATTTCAATGGTATGTGCCATTCCCATTGGTTTTCCATCAAAAACAGGTCGAATAGAAGGAACTGCCCCCATTAACACAACAAGTAAAGCTCCAAATAAGAATAAAGAAACAGAAACTTTAGCTGTTTTGCTGACTTCGATTTCTTCGTTTGATGTGCTACTTGAAAAAGCATCTTCGTATTTTGGATCATTTAAACGACGTTGATATTCTGGATCATCTTTTAACTCTTTTCCCATTTTATTAACAAATAAACAAGTAAGGAAAAGTCCTAGAATAGTTGAAGGAATGGTTACCATTAAAACATCGCCAAGATGAATGCCTTGTGGCTCAAGATAAGCAACCACCGCTACCACTGCCGCAGCGATTGGGCTTGCTACGATAGCAAATTGTGATGCAATTACCGCCATTGACATTGGACGTTCTGGACGAATCCCATTTTGACGGCTTACTTCAGCAATAACGGGTAATACAGAATATGCTACGTGGCCTGTACCCGCTAAGAAAGTGAATAACCAAGTTACTGCTGGCGCAATAAACGTAATGTGTTTAGGATTACGGCGTAAGATTTTGGTTGCGATTTTGATCATGTAGTCTAAACCGCCAGCTGCTTGCATTGCTGCCGCAGCTGCCACAGTAGCCATAATCATAAACATAACATCAATAGGTAAACCTGCTGGTTTCAAGCCAAAGCCAAAAGAAAGAATGGCAAGACCTAAACCACCAAATACACCTAAACCGATACCACCGACACGCGCACCCACAAAGATACACAATAATACGATGGCAAATTGTAGTAAAAACATTGCAGACATACTGCCCCCTAAGTTAATAAAAAAACACTTTGTTTTATTTGTTGAAACGGCGTTTAATATAGCAACAAATAGGTAGCGATTCCATAACTTGGATCAATAAATTATGGTCAAAAGTGCGGTTATTTCGAGCCGCACTACCGTTACTATTAATCTTAAAAGTCTTCGAAATATTGTTGAATTACGTTTGGATCTTTAGTTTGAGTTAAAGCTAATTGTAAGAGAACTCGTGCTTTTTGTGGATTTAAAGTACCTGATGCTACAAAGCCATATTTACTATCATCAACTTCAGCGTCACGAGTTGTATAGCCAGTTGGTACACGAGAAGAACGAACTACAACGACGCCATCTTTCGCAGCTTTTTCTAAGCGATCTAAGTGTGCAGCATTAACATTTCCATTGCCAACTCCAGCTGATACAATCCCTTGATAGCCAGCATCTAGCAATGCGTTTAATGGTTCAACTGGTGCATTTGAATAAGCATAAATAATCCCCACTTTTGGTAGGTGGTCTAATTTTTCTATGTTAAATGGAGTGTTGATGGTATGTTTGCTTTCTGGGGAACGTTCATAGTCCACTTTGCTGTTATGAATATAGCCTAGAGAACCATAATTTGGCGAATGGAAAGTTTGCACTGCGGTAGTACTGGTTTTTGTGACATCACGAGCACCTAGTACTTCATTATTCATTGCGACTAAGACACCACGACCACTCGATTTTTTGTCTGCCGCGACGACGACAGCATTGTAAAGATTTAATGGGCCATCAGCGCTTTTTTCTGTCGCAGGACGCATAGCCCCTACGAGAACAACCGGTTTTTCACATTTTACGGTTAAATCTAAGAAATAAGCCGTCTCTTCCATGGTATCTGTACCATGGGTAATGACAAATCCATCAGTACTTTTACATTGAGCATTGATGGCTTTTGCCAGTTTTAGCCAGACTTCGTCATTCATGTCTTGTGAACCTATTTTTACAATTTGCTCACCTTTAATGTTGGCAATATTTTTTATTTCTGGTACGGCTTCAATTAAAGTATCAATACTTAATTGTCCAGCTTTATACGCAGAATTTACTGAACTTTGCCCGCTTCCTGCAATGGTACCACCCGTTGCCAAGATTGTAATATTTGGCAAGTCTGCTGCATTTGCTATTGAAATACCTAGACCAAATAAAGTACATAAGGCTAATTTAGTTAATTTCATAGATTTCTCCTCAGATGAATAAAAATTCTCCAAAAAGTAATCTAACTAAATTAAGTTATTTATCAACAATGGAAAAACAAATTTATGATCTCGATCACATAATTTTTTGTTGATTGTATAACCTTTCTTTATGCAAGTACGGAATTTAAGCATAATTTTTTTGAAAGATAACCCAAGTGCGGTTATACTTGGGAACTATTTTTTTATACGGTATTAATAGAGAACACAATGCAAGAATTTATCTCAATGGCAACAGAGTTTGCTCAAAAACATACTCTTTTAGCAGTTTCTTGGTTTGCGATTTTCGTAATGGTAATTTATACATTCTACAAAGGCGCAACGAGTAAATTTAAAGTAATTACGCACAATGAAGTTATTCGGTTAATAAATTCCGATGAAGCCATTGTGGTAGATTTACGTAGTCTTGAAGAATTTCAACGTGGACATATCATTAATAGTATTAATGTGCTTCCAAGCGAAATTAAAAATCAAAACATCGGAAAATTGGAGACCCATAAAGAAAAAGCTCTTATATTAGTCGATACAAATGGTACTTCAGCCTCTGCTTCTGCAGTATTTTTAACCAAACAAGGTTTTAATTCTGTATTTGTGTTGAAAGAAGGCCTTTCCGCGTGGGTAGCAGCAAATTTACCTTTAGTTAAAAAACATAAATAATAAGGAATAGAAAATGTCAGAACAAAAACAAGACGTTGCAGCAACAGAAGAACAACAACCGGTTCTTCAAATTCAACGTATTTATGTGAAAGATGTGTCTTTTGAAGCACCAAATCTTCCGCATATTTTCCAACAAGAATGGAAACCAAAACTTGGTTTTGATTTAAGCACTGAAACGACTCAAGTTGGTGATGACTTATATGAAGTGGTATTAAACATTTCTGTTGAAACTACACTTGAAGATAGTGGCGATGTAGCATTTATTTGCGAAGTTAAACAAGCAGGCGTGTTCACTATTAGTGGTTTAGAAGATGTTCAAATGGCACATTGTTTAACTTCTCAATGCCCGAATATGCTTTTCCCTTATGCGCGCGAATTAGTCTCTAACTTAGTAAATCGTGGTACGTTCCCTGCATTAAACTTATCTCCAGTAAACTTTGATGCATTGTTTGTTGAATATATGAATCGCCAACAAGCAGAAAATGCAGAAGAAAAACCTGAAGAAAGTCAGACTAAACATTAATTAAATAGCAAAACAAAAGGCAAGTTAGAAATCCTAGCTTGCCTTTTTTGTTGTCCGTGGTAGAAGCAAGGGCTGCTGAAAAGCACAGTATCATCAATATCAAAGCTTACATTAATTGGTGCTTTACCTTCTAAACTTTGCTTGATTTGATCAACACTAATCCAATGAATTGCTTGCTCTTGTAACATTTCACGAGCATTAGTGCCAGATTGAGTATAAGGTTCAGTTTTGCCTGCCATCGCTGGAACTGCAGCTGCAGTTAAAAGTGCGATTACAGATAATTTCATGATGTTTTTCATTGTGTTTCCTCACAAATGTTGATTTAAAAATCGTCCACATCATACACTTTTTTAATATGCATTCAATGACTAGCAATCGTTTGCTAGTTCAAAGTATGATCCAGTTCACATTTTTATTTATGAGTGAAGAATAAATCGTCAATATAAATTTTCCTCTTGAATTTAATCAATTTGTCGCCATATAACGAACAACTTTTCACTTTATAAAAAGGACTGAATAATGACAACGATTGTAAGCGTACGTCGCAATGGACAAGTCGTCGTGGGTGGTGATGGACAAGTTTCTTTAGGCAATACCGTAATGAAAGGTAATGCCCGTAAAGTACGCCGTTTATATAATGGCAAAGTGCTTGCTGGTTTTGCAGGTGGCACGGCTGATGCATTTACGCTTTTTGAATTATTTGAACGTAAACTTGAAATGCACCAAGGGCATTTGCTAAAAAGTGCGGTGGAATTAGCGAAAGATTGGCGTACAGATCGCGCACTTCGTAAGTTAGAAGCGATGTTAATTGTGGCGGATGAAAAAGAAAGCTTAATCATCACGGGTATTGGCGATGTAGTTCAACCAGAAGAAGATCAAATTTTAGCCATTGGGTCTGGTGGTAACTATGCGTTATCTGCGGCACGTGCGTTAGTGGAAAATACTGAACTTTCTGCACGTGAAATTGTTGAAAAATCTTTGAAAATTGCTGGCGATATTTGCGTGTTCACAAATACCCATTTCACTATTGAAGAATTACCAAATTAAGGAAAAAGCTATGTCTGAAATGACTCCTCGTGAAATAGTTTCTGAATTAGATCAACATATTATTGGTCAAGCCGATGCAAAACGTGCTGTGGCGATTGCGTTGCGTAACCGTTGGCGTCGTATGCAGCTTCAAGAACCTTTGCGTCACGAAGTAACGCCAAAAAATATTTTAATGATTGGCCCAACTGGCGTGGGTAAAACTGAAATTGCGCGCCGTTTAGCCAAATTAGCTAACGCACCATTTATCAAAGTGGAAGCAACAAAATTTACCGAAGTGGGCTATGTGGGGAAAGAGGTGGATTCCATTATTCGTGATTTAACGGATAGTGCGATGAAGCTTGTTCGCCAGCAGGAAATTGCGAAGAACAGAGCAAGAGCTGAAGATGCGGCTGAAGAGCGTATTTTGGATGCTTTACTTCCTCCAGCTAAAAATCAATGGGGCGAAGTTGAAAGCAATGATAACAATAGCACACGCCAAACATTCCGTAAAAAATTACGTGAAGGTCAATTAGATGATAAAGAAATTGAAATTGATGTGTCTGCAGGCGTGTCTATGGGCGTTGAAATTATGGCTCCTCCAGGCATGGAAGAAATGACAAATCAGCTGCAATCATTGTTCCAAAATTTAGGTTCAGATAAAACGAAAAAACGCAAAATGAAAATTAAAGATGCGTTAAAAGCGTTGATTGATGATGAAGCAGCGAAATTAATTAACCCTGAAGAACTTAAACAAAAAGCCATTGATGCTGTAGAACAAAACGGTATCGTCTTCATCGATGAAATCGACAAAATTTGTAAGAAAGGCGAATACAGTGGGGCTGATGTATCGCGTGAAGGCGTGCAACGTGATTTACTTCCGTTAGTGGAAGGTTCGACAGTTAGCACCAAACACGGAATGGTAAAAACCGATCACATTTTATTTATTGCATCTGGTGCATTCCAAGTTGCCCGTCCTTCAGATTTGATTCCAGAGTTGCAGGGACGTTTGCCGATTCGTGTTGAACTTACCGCATTAAGTGCGGCAGATTTTGAGCGTATTTTAACAGAACCTCACGCCTCTTTAACCGAACAATATAAAGCGTTGATGGCAACAGAAGGCGTGAATATTGAATTTACAACAGAGGCGGTTAAGAAAATTGCTGAGGCTGCATTCCGTGTGAATGAAAAAACGGAAAATATCGGTGCACGCCGTTTGCATACGGTAATGGAACGTTTAATGGATAAAATTTCTTTCAGCGCAAGCGACATGAATGGTCAAACCGTCAATATTGATGCGGCTTATGTAGCGGATGCTCTTGGCGAAGTGGTTGAAAATGAAGATTTGAGCCGTTTTATTCTTTAAGAATAAAAATTTTACATATAAAAAGTGCGGTAAATTTTCACCGCACTTTTTTGTTTTCTGCATAGAGAAATTAATTAGTTTTTAATTTGCTCCAATATTTTTCATAAATATCAACAGCTTCTCCTACATCGCCTTGCATAATTCCTTTTTCCACTTCTTCCGCTGGTGGGAATAATTTTGGATCATTAGCAACTTCCGCACTTAGCAGTGTTTTCGCCCCATTATTTGGCATAGAAAAGCCCATTCGTTCGATAACAATTTTTGCATTTTCAGGGCGAAGTAAGAAGTCAATAAACTTATGCGCGCCTTCAACATTTTTTGCCGAACTTGGAATAGCGTAGTTATCCATCCAGAAAATAGCCCCTTCTTTTGGATAAACAAATTGCAAAGATGGATTTTCTTTCTGAGCTAAGTAAGCTGAACCATTCCAAATCATACCAATTGCAGCTTCGCCTTGTACGTAAGGAACTTCTGGCGAGTCAGAGTTAAAGGTCGCTACATTTGGTAAAAGTTTTTCTAAACGCTCATAAGCTGTTTTGATGTCTTCTTCATTGGTGGTATTTGGCGATTTACCATCAAGTAATAATGCTACGTGGAACACTTCACGCGCATCACTGGTCATAAGAACTTTACCTTTAAATTCAGGTTTCCATAAATCCGCCCAGCTCGTGATGGTTTTAGGATCAATTTCATCTGTATTAACTTCAATACCTGTTAAGCCGTAAACATAGGGTAATGAATATTTATTTTCTGGGTCGAATTCTTTATGTAATAAATGTTTAGGAATTTGATGAATATTGGTCAATTTACTTTGATCAATCGTTTGAAGCATCTTTTCCTTAATCATTTTATTTACGTAGTAACTTGATGGAAACACCAAATCATAGCCAGAGCCAGTATTTTGAGTAAGTTTGAGTTTCGCGTACATTTCTTCGTTGCTTTCAAAGGTAGAATAAATTACCTCGATGCCAGTTTCTTTAGAGAACTGTGCGACTAAATCAGAAGGGACATAGTCTGTCCAGTTATAGACGTAAAGTTTGTTGTTGGCAAAGGCTGAAACCGCGAAAAGTGCGGTGGTGGAAAGGAAAAGATTTTTGAGTGAGTGAGCAAAGAATTTTTTCAATTTATTGACCTCCAAGGGTTATGATTCATTATTCAACGCACAAATTTTGTGCGTGCACAGTATAGCATTTTTTCCTAAAAGGTTTGACATATTTCCCTTTAGGGGTAAGATTTTGCCAGTTTTTTCCTAAGAGATTTTTTATGCTTAATTTTGCCTATCAAGAACACGTTCGCTCTTATTATTTCGATTCTCGTAACCAAGATTTTCAATTTCCCCCACTTACTCAAATTGAACATACTGATGTATGTGTGATCGGGGCTGGATTTTTTGGTTTATCTGCGGCATTAGAACTGGCTGAAAAAGGGAAAAAAGTCATTGTATTAGAGGGTGCTAGAGTAGGCTTTGGGGCTTCTGGTCGCAGTGGTGGGCAGGCAATTAATGGCTTTGAAGAAGGCATTGATGAATACGTTAAACAAGTTGGCGAAGATAAAGCACATAAACTTTGGAATATGTCATTAGAGGCCATTGATATTATTGATGAACGTATTGAAAAATATGGCATTCAATGCGATTGGAAAAAAGGCTACGCCACATTGGCATTAAATGAACGCCGAATGGATGACTTAATCGAAATGGAAAAAGAAAGTCATAAAAATTTTGGCTATCAGAATATGCAACTTTGGGATAAGGCTAAATTAAAACAGCACTTAGGCAGTGATATTTATGTGGGCGGCTTATTTGATAGTAACTCTGGGCATTTGCATCCACTAAATTATTGCTTAGGTTTAGCGAAAGCTTGTGTTGATCTTGGTGTTCAGATTTTTGAACAATCTCCTGTAGTGGATATGGTTGAGAAAAATGGTTGCGTTGAGGTTAAAACAGCTAAAAGTGCGGTTATTTCTCAAGACGTTATTTTAGCCACCAATGCTTATATTGATGCACTCCCGAAATCTATTCATCACGGCATTAATCGTAAAATATTACCTGTAGAAAGTTTTATTATCGCCACAGAGCCGTTAAGCCAAGCAGTTGCTGATTCTATTATTAATAATGGTATGTCGGTGTGCGATAACAATTTATTATTAGACTATTATCGTTTAAGTGCGGACAATCGTCTGCTTTTTGGTAGTGATTCTAGATCAGAAAAAGATATGGTCGCGATTATGCGGAAAAATATGTTGCGCGTATTTCCGCAACTTGAAAATGTCAAAATCGATTATGGCTGGGCAGGCCCCATTGATATGACATTAAATTCAACGCCACATTTTGGTCGTATTTCTCCGCACATTTATTTTGCTCATGGTTATTCTGGTCACGGTGTTGCTTTGACTGGTCTTGCAGGACGAATTGTAGCGGAGGCGATTTTGGGAGACGATGAACGTTTATCTATTTTTGAAGGCCTGAAAGTCCCCTCTGTTTATGGTGGTCGAATTATCAAAGATCTTGCGACAAAGATTGGTGTGCAGTATTACAAGTTTTTAGATAAATACCGTTAAAATACAACAATGTTTTTCTAAAGCATTGCCATCAAAATTGACTAGAATAATTAATTTTTGTATGGGCATAAATTCTAAATCAGTTAAAAAATTTACCGCACTTTAAAGCAGAATTAAAATAATATTTTTCACTACAATTTGTGTTTTCCATTAAGAGAGAGATATGTCAGAAAATTTCTTACTTTTCAGCTTGTTAGCTGTTGTTATTATATTGATTTTATTACTTATTCTACGCCAGCAAAAATATACACATCTTCATCAAGAATTATCGAAAACGACTCAAGATTATAATCAACTTGCTAGTAAATTTGATGAACTTAGTGGCATTAAAAACCAGTTTGAACAACAAACAATTAAAGTACAGACTGAAAATCAAGGGCTGCAATATCGTTTAACTGAACGTGATGAACAAATACATCATCTCACGCAAGAACGACAAAATTTGACTGAAAAATTGACCGCACTTTCTCAAGAATTAACAGGATTAAAAACAACGTTAGCAGAGAAAGAAAAACATTTTTCGGAACAACAACAGAACTTTGAACAATCCAAGCAGCAGTTGGGCGTGGAATTTCAAAATCTAGCCAATCGGATTTTGGATGAAAAAAGTCGATCATTTAGTCAATCAAATCAAACCGCCTTGGAAACCTTGCTCAAGCCTTTCCGTGAGCAAATTGAAGGTTTCCAAAAACGGGTCAATGAAATTCACTCTGAATCCCTGAAAGGCAATGCAGGCTTGGAAGCTGAAATCAAAAAAGTGCTGGAAATTGGTCTGAATATGTCGCAAGAGGCGAGTAATTTAACTTCAGCGCTGAAAGGCGAAAAGAAAACTTTAGGCAACTGGGGCGAAGTGCAATTAGAACGAGCGTTGCAACTGACAGGGCTTGAAGAAAATGTGCATTACCGTGCTCAAGCGCATTTTAAAGATGAACAAGGTGGACGCAATTACCCTGATTTTGTGTTGAATTTACCCGATGAGAAACATTTAATTATCGATAGCAAAATGTCGTTGGTGGCTTATGAAAGTGCGGTAAATTCTGACGATGATTTTGAACGTGAGCGTTTACTCAAAGAGCATATTTCCGCATTGAAAAGTCATATTAACGATCTGCATAAAAAAGATTACAGCAATCTGATTGGCATGCGTAGCCCAAATTTTGTTCTTATGTTTATTGCAGTGGAACCTGCGTATATTGAGGCTTTAAAAGCTGATCCTGCTTTATTTAATTATGGTTATGAACGTAATGTCATTATGGTTTCTCACACTACATTAATGCCGATTTTACGCACCGTGGCAAACCTCTGGCGTATCGAACGTGGTAATGCTGAGGCAAAAGAAATCGCCGAAAAAGCGGGCGAAATTTATAACCAAATTTGCTTGGTGGCAGAACGTTTGAGTAAGCTCGGCAATACGCTTTCTACCGTCAGCAACCAATACAACAGCACAGTAACCGCACTTGTTGGCCAACAAGGCTTAGTTGGCAAAGTAGAACGATTTAAAACCCTTTCCGCAAAAGCCAATAAAACGATGCCCGATGTGGAGTTGTTAAATAATCAGGTGGATTTGGCGAGGTTGAATGTCTTAAATCAAGAAAATCTTCAATAATTTATTCTCCGATTGAATGCAAATTTGGTCGGAGAATTTTTTGTCCTATCTAGAAATTTTGTGATCAATATCCCAAATTTGAAATTTCTTAGTTGTTTTTCTATTTTTGTTATCTATATTTGTCTTATCGAAACGTTTCGATAACAAAAAAGGAGCTTTTAGATGAAAAAAACAGCTTTATTGAATGCGCAACTTTCGCATTGCATTGCTACACTTGGTCATACGGAAAGTTTGACGATTTGCGATGCGGGACTTCCAATTCCGTTAAGTGTGGAACGTATCGATCTCGCATTAACTGCAGGTGTACCAAGTTTTCTACAAACGTTGAATGTAGTAACGAATGAAATGTATGTTGAATGCGTTGTTATTGCAGAAGAAATTAAAGAAAAAAATCCAGAAATATTGACCGCACTTTTAACACAACTTCAACAACTTGAAAGTCATCAGGGTAATCAAATACAAGTGGAATTTGTATCGCACGAAACTTTTAAAAAATTTACCCTCGAAAGTAAAGCTATTGTTCGTACTGGCGAATGTTCACCTTATGCCAATGTCATTTTATATTCTGGTGTACCATTTTAATTAGGGTGAAATTATGGAAACTTTACTCAAAATTAGTGGTGTTGATAAGTCATTTCCGGGTGTGAAAGCCTTGAATAATGCCTGTTTATCTGTTTACGCTGGACGCGTAATGGCATTGATGGGGGAAAATGGGGCAGGTAAATCAACTTTGATGAAAGTGCTTACTGGTATTTATTCCAAAGATGCAGGTACGATTGAGTATCTTAATCGATCAGTTAATTTCAATGGACCTAAAGCATCACAGGAAGCTGGTATTAGCATCATTCATCAAGAACTTAATTTAGTTGGCAATCTCACTATTGCGGAAAATATTTTTCTTGGTCGTGAATTTAAAACCCCTTGGGGAGCGATTAACTGGCAGAAAATGCACCAAGAAGCAGACAAGCTGCTTGCGCGTTTGGGGGTAACTCACAGCAGTAAACAGCTTTGCGCTGAACTTTCTATTGGTGAGCAACAAATGGTGGAGATAGCCAAAGCCTTAAGTTTTGAATCCAAAGTTATCATTATGGATGAACCAACCGATGCGCTCACAGATACGGAAACTGAAGCCCTATTCAATGTGATTCGTGAACTCAAAGCAGAAAATCGTGGCATTGTTTATATCTCTCATCGTTTAAAAGAAATTTTCAAAATTTGTGATGATGTGACGGTTTTACGCGATGGTCAATTTATCGGTGAACGCGTTGTGGCAGAGATTACAGAAGATGATTTAATTGAAATGATGGTTGGTCGTCGTCTTGATGAACAATATCCGCATTTATCACAAGAAAAAGGCGAATGTGTATTGGATGTGAAACATGTGAGCGGAAGCGGCATTGATGATGTTTCCTTCAAATTGCATGCCGGTGAAATTGTCGGCGTATCAGGCTTAATGGGTGCGGGTAGAACGGAACTCGGCAAGCTACTTTACGGTGCTTTGCCAAAAACAGTGGGAAAAGTGCGGTTAAAAAATCAAGAGATTGAGAATCGTAGTCCGCAAGATGGTTTGGATAATGGCATTGTATATATTTCTGAAGATCGTAAAGGTGATGGCTTGGTTTTAGGCATGTCGGTGAAAGAAAATATGTCGCTCACATCGCTCGATCATTTTTCACAAAAAGGCAGTATTCGCCATCAAGCGGAAAAAATGGCAGTAGATAACTTTATTTTGATGTTTAACATTAAAACACCTAACCGTGATCAACAAGTAGGTTTGCTATCTGGTGGAAATCAACAAAAAGTGGCAATCGCTCGTGGATTAATGACTCGCCCAAATGTGTTGATTTTAGATGAACCAACTCGTGGCGTAGATGTTGGCGCGAAGAAAGAAATTTATCAGCTGATTAACGAATTTAAGAAAGAGGGGTTGAGTATTTTAATGATCTCATCTGATATGCCAGAAGTGCTTGGTATGAGTGACCGCATTTTGGTTATGCGAGAAGGCAGAATCAGTGCAGAATTTTCTCGCAAAGACGCAACTCAAGAAAAATTATTAGCAGCAGCTATCGGTAAATAAGCGTAGGTAAATATGATGAAAACTGAAACATCTTCTATCCAAATAGGCAAATTTTTGATTGAACAACGATCTTTTATTGCATTGATTATTCTTATCGCAATTGTATCGGTAATAAATCCCGATTTTTTCAGTGTAGATAATATTTTGAATATTTTACGTCAAACTTCGGTTAATGCGATTATTGCAGTTGGGATGACTTTCGTTATTTTAATTGCAGGTATAGATCTTTCTGTGGGGTCTGTATTGGCATTGACTGGCGCTATTGCAGCCTCAATGGTAAGCCTTGAATTGCCTATTTTTTTAGTAATTCCTGTGGTTTTATTGATTGGAACACTTCTTGGTAGCATAAGTGGCGTAATTGTGGCGAAAGGGAAAGTTCAGGCGTTTATTGCTACCCTTGTTACGATGACATTATTACGTGGGGTGACAATGGTTTATACAGATGGTCGTCCTATTACGACAGGTTTTTCGGATAATGCTGATCTATTTGCCAGTATTGGTACAGGCTATTTTTTAGGTATCCCAGTACCAATTTGGATTATGAGTATCGTGTTTGCTGTCGCTTGGTATATTTTAAAACACACGCCTATTGGTCGTTATATCTACGCGCTCGGTGGTAATGAATCAGCAACTCAACTTTCTGGTATTAATGTCAATAAAATCAAAGTATTTGTTTTTGCTGCCAGTGGATTTCTTTCTGCATTAGCAGGTTTAATTGTTACTTCACGTTTATCTTCTGCTCAACCCACTGCTGGCGTATCTTATGAATTAGATGCAATTGCCGCCGTGGTAGTCGGTGGAACCAGTTTGATGGGGGGAAAAGGTCGTGTAATGGGAACTCTCATCGGTGCATTAATCATTGGATTTTTAAACAATGCATTAAATTTATTAGATATTTCATCTTACTATCAAATGATAGCAAAAGCGTTGGTTATTTTGGTTGCTGTTTTAGCCGATAACTATCTTGGTACAAAAAAACTGTAACTCACTTTAAGGAGAAACTATGAAAAAACTAACCGCACTTACTTCTGCTGTATTATTAGGTTTGGCTGTTTCTGGCTCTGCTTCTGCACAAGACACAATCGCTTTGGCAGTATCTACATTAGATAACCCATTTTTTGTAACGTTAAAAGATGGCGCACAGAAAAAAGCGGATGAATTAGGTTATAAGTTAGTGGTACTTGATTCACAAAATGACCCTGCTAAAGAATTAGCTAATGTCGAAGATTTAACTGTGCGTGGTGCAAAAATATTATTGATCAATCCAACTGATTCTGAAGCAGTTGGCAACGCAGTGGCGATTGCAAACCGTAAGCATATTCCAGTAATTACATTAGATCGTGGCGCAGCTAAAGGAAACGTAGTGAGCCATATTGCATCTGACAATATCGCAGGTGGTAAAATGGCAGGTGATTTTATCGCACAGAAATTAGGCGATAATGCCAAGGTGATTCAACTTGAAGGTATTGCGGGAACATCTGCAGCACGCGAACGAGGCGAGGGTTTCAAACAAGCTATTGATGCTCATAAATTCAATGTGCTTGCCAGTCAGCCAGCAGATTTTGATCGAACAAAAGGTTTGAATGTAACGGAAAATTTGTTGGCATCTAAAGGTGATGTTCAAGCAATTTTTGCGCAAAATGATGAAATGGCATTAGGTGCATTGCGTGCGGTGAAAGCAGCAAATAAAAAAGTCCTTATCGTAGGTTTTGATGGTACCGATGATGGTGTTAAAGCGGTGAAAGGTGGAAAAATGGCGGCAACTATCGCACAACAACCCGAGCTTATTGGTTCATTAGGTGTTGTTACCGCTGATAAAATCTTAAAGGGTGAAAAAGTTGAAGCGAAAATTCCAGTAGATTTGAAAGTAATAAGCGAATAATCTATCTACTGAATAAGCTCGTTATATCACATTATGGGGCAAATTATATTTGTCCCATTGTGTAGAAAGAAAAAATATAACAATACAGGATAAAATAATGAGAAAAACCCTCACGGTTCTCGGTAGTATCAATGCTGATCACGTTATTTCTGTGCCTTACTTTGCTAAACCTGGTGAAACGCTAACAGGTCAAAATTATCAAATTGCCTATGGTGGCAAAGGTGCCAATCAAGCAGTGGCGGCTGCTCGCTTAGGGGCAAAGGTAGCGTTCATTAGTTGTATTGGATCAGATAACATTGGCGAAACAATGAAAAATGCGTTTGCCAAGGAAAGGATTGATACAACCCATATTAGTACCGTTCCACAGGAAATGACGGGAATGGCATTTATTCAAGTTGCCCAATCGGGCGAGAACAGTATTGTACTGGCTAGCGGTGCAAATGCACATTTGGGTGAGATAGTTGTTCGTCAAAGTGAGGCACAAATTGCACAATCGGATTGCTTGTTAATGCAATTAGAAACCCCACTTTCTGGTGTGGATCTGGCTGCTCAAATCGCTAAGAAAAATGGTGTTAAGGTTATGCTAAATCCTGCTCCAGCGCAGATTTTATCGGACGAATTATTGAGTTTGATTGATATTATTACACCAAATGAAACAGAAGCTGAAATCCTGACGGGGGTAGCGGTAACCGACGAGCAAAGTGCGGTGAAAGCTGCGAGTGTTTTTCACGATAAAGGTATTGAAACCGTGATGATTACCCTTGGTGCGAAAGGCGTGTTTGTCAGTCGAAAAGGTAAAAGCCGCATCATTAAGGGCTTTTGTGTGCAAGCAATAGATACTACCGCAGCTGGTGATACATTTAATGGCGGTTTTGTTACGGCTTTATTGGAAGAAAAATCCTTTGATGAAGCCATTCGTTTTGGGCAAGCTGCCGCTGCGATTAGTGTGACGAAAAAAGGGGCTCAATCCTCTATTCCAATGCGTCAAGAAACTTTAGATTTTCTTGAACACGCTTAAAGTGCGGTGAATTTTTAGGGTGTTTTTATGGCGACAATGAAAGATATTGCACGACTGGCGCAAGTTTCGACTTCCACAGTTTCACATGTCATTAATGGATCGCGTTTTGTTAGCGATGAAATTCGTGAGAAAGTGATGCGTATTGTCGCTGAACTGAATTACACCCCCTCAGCTGTTGCACGAAGTCTTAAGGTGCGAGAAACCAAAACTATCGGGCTACTTGTCACCGCAACAAATAATCCATTCTTTGCGGAAGTGATGGCTGGCGTGGAGCAATATTGTCAGCAGCATCAATATAATCTTATTATTGCCACCACTGGTGGCGATGCCAAACGCCTACAACAAAATCTGCAAACTCTAATGCACAAACAAGTGGATGGTTTGCTGTTGATGTGTGGTGATAGCCGTTTTCAGGCTGATATAGAGTTAACCATTTCGCTGCCACTCGTTGTGATGGACTGGTGGTTTACTGAATTAAATGCAGATAAAATACTCGAAAATTCAGCACTTGGTGGCTATTTGGCGACAAAAGCATTAATTGATGCAGGACATCGTAAAATTGGCATTATTACGGGAAATCTCAAAAAATCTGTCGCACAAAATCGTTTGCAAGGTTATAAAAATGCGCTGTCGGAAGCAAAAATTGCGTTAAATCCTCATTGGATTGTCGAAAGTCATTTTGACTTTGAAGGCGGTGTCCTTGGTATACAATCTTTACTTACTCAATCTTCACGTCCAACAGCAGTTTTTTGTTGTAGTGACACCATTGCTGTTGGTGCATACCAAGCTATTCAGCAACAAGGCTTACGTATTCCGCAAGATCTTTCAATTATGGGCTATGATGACATTGAATTGGCTCGTTATCTCTCACCTCCCCTTTCCACCATTTGCCAACCGAAAGCTGAACTTGGCAAACTTGCTGTAGAAGCACTATTGCAACGAATTAAAAATCCTAATGAAAATTACCGCACTTTAGTGTTAGAGCCGACCTGTATTTTGAGAGGATCAATTTCTACCCCTTCAAACATATAAATAAAATAAGAATAGCTCAATTTCCTTATTGCTATTTTCAAAAAAACTGCTATTTTCTTGCGGTTTTTTTGTTTATTTAACCCACTGTTTAATTTAGGAATAAAATCTTATGGAAGAAAACAAACCTGTTGATCCTTATGCGAAATATAACGAACAATCGAATATTATCGCGAAAATAATTTTTGCTAGTCGCTGGTTGCAAGTGCCGATTTATTTGGGCTTGATTGTAACCCTTGCAATCTACTCTTATAAGTTTATCAAAGGCTTATGGGAGTTAGTGATTAATGTAAATGATATGGATTCCAACACAATTATGTTAGGCGTGTTGAATTTAATTGATGTTGTGATGATCGCAAACTTGCTTGTGATGGTAACTATCGGTGGCTATGAAATTTTTGTATCCAAATTGCGTACGCGTAATCACCCCGATCAGCCTGAATGGATGAGCCATGTAAATGCGACTGTATTGAAGGTTAAACTTTCTATGTCTATTATCGGCATTTCATCTATCCATATGTTGCAAACTTTTGTGAATGCAAGCAATATGCCAGAGAAAACGATGATGTGGCAGTTATTGTTGCACTTGGGCTTTTTAGTATCGGCAATTGCTTTGGCTTATACGGACAAAATTTTGTATAGCACGAGCCATAAAACGCATTAAAAATTTACCGCACTTTTAACCCCGTTCAAATTGAACGGGGTTTTATATATCATATAGTTATAATTTAATTTTTTAGTATGATATACAGTCTAGAATGGGAAAGCTTAAATAAGATGCTAATCAAATAGAAATTAATCTTCTAAATCTAGAGGCTCTTGCGAAAGTATAATTCCTGTCAGATCTGCGTAAATATAATCTTCTGGGAAAAAGGTTACGCCACCAAAATTCACAGGGATATCACTTTCTCCAATACTGCTTTCATCTGCACTAACTGGAATTGGCGCAAGGGCATGAATACCAATATCGAGGTTTTCTAATTGCTGAATTTGGCGTACTGCACCATATACAATAATTCCTTCCCAACCATTATCAACGGCAAGTTGAGCCAATTCCGCATCAATCAAACCACGGCGTACCGCACCACCGCCATCAACGACAAGCACTCGACCTTCGCCGTTTTCTTCTAATACTTCAGCAATTAATCCATTACTTTCAAAGCATTTTACCGTAGTGACTTTACCGTAAAAATGACTTACGCCACCAAAGCTTGAAAAAATTGGCTCCACGACATCCACTTGTTCTGCATAAAGATCGCAAAGTTCTGAAGTATCAATAAACATAACTTTCCCCTATAGATTGTTGAAATTTTGTTTGCTTTAGTATATGCCGATTTAGCCGATAAGCAAGCCTAAACTAAACAAGATATTGATTAATAACGAAATCATAGACATTTGAGCCAACATTGGACGCAATTCACTTGGCTGCTGACTGCGATACACAAAGATCGCGTGTTTAGCTAACAATGGCATTGCTAATACAAATAAATAATTTATCCAAGAAATGGCCGTTGCCACCGCAAATGCTAAATAACATAGGGCCGCCACACTTAATAAAATACAATGATGAACACGCCCTTTATACGCACCTAAACGGACGGCTAGGGTATTTTTGCCAGCTTTTGCATCCTGTTCAATATCGCGTAAATTATTGATATTTAATACCGCACTTGCCAATAAACCGGAGCCAATAGCAGGCAAAATAATGTGGCTATCAATACTGTGAGTTTGCAAATAATAAGTGCCGCCAACGCCAAGCAAACCAAAAAATACCAATACAGAAATATCGCCCAATCCCATATAGCCATAAGGTTTTGCGCCAACAGTGTAAGTAATGGCTGCAACAATAGCTAAAATGCCAAGCCCAGCGAAAGCGAATAAATCGGAGAGGCTTTGATAAGCGGTTCCAATCAAGAAACTTCCTGAAAGAAAACTTGCCACCACCATTAAAATTAATCCCCATTTCAGTTCTTTTGCTGAAATGGCGCCTTTTTGAATGCCACGTAATGGCCCAATACGTTCTTCAGTATCTGAACCTTTTTGATGATCCCCATAATCATTGGCAAAATTAGAAAGTACCTGTAATAAAATTGTCGTGAGTAAACAAAGCACCATTACAAGCCCATTAAAACCTTGAGGATTCGCCCAATAACCTAATGCCGAACCTGTAAAAATCGATGCCAACGCTAAGGGCAAAGTTTTTGGTCGAGCCGTTTCCCACCACATTTTCAATTTTTCATTTGTCATTTTTTTTGACCGCACTTTTGATTACAATAGACCGCGTATTCTACACTAAGACACCCAATTTATGAATGATTTAACCTTATCGCCCATCGCCATTATCCACACGCCTTATAAAGAAAAATTCTCCGTACCACGCCAACCTAATTTAGTTGAAGACGGAGTAGGCATTATAGAACTCTTACCGCCGTATAATTCGCCTGAAGCTGTGAGAGGATTGGAACAATTCAGTCACCTTTGGTTAATTTTTCAGTTCGACCAAATCCAACAAGGAAAATGGCAACCCACCGTACGCCCTCCGCGCTTAGGCGGTAATCAACGCGTTGGCGTGTTTGCTTCACGCGCAACTCATCGCTCAAATCCTCTCGGTTTATCCAAAGTCGAATTACGTCAAGTAGAATGCATCAACGGTAACGTATTTCTCCATTTAGGTGCGGTGGATTTAGTGGATGGCACGCCGATTTTCGATATCAAACCCTATATTGCCTATGCGGATAGTGAGCCAAATGCGCAATCGAGCTTTGCCCAAGAAAAACCACCAGCAAAACTGACAGTTGAATTTACCGAACAAGCCAAAAGTGCGGTAAAAAAACGAGAAGAAAAACGACCGCACTTAAGTCGTTTCATTCGCCAAGTGCTAGAGCAAGATCCGCGTCCAGCCTATCAACAAGGTAAACCGAGTAATCGTATTTATGGAATGAGTTTGTATGAATTTAATGTGAAATGGCGAATTAAAGCGGGTACGCTTGATTGTGTAGAAGTAATTGAAATAGAAAAAGACAAATAGATGGAATATATAATTAAGGCAGGTAATCCCTGCCTTAGTTAATTTAAATGTCTTATTTTAGGAAAAATTGCCCTTTAGCTAATTTAATAATTGTCATTAGAACTAATAAGCCAATCATTACATTTGAGAAAACAAAGGCAAAAATAGACACACCTTGTAAAACATTGCCATGATAGAAAGCGGTAGCACTGTTTGCCATAGACGCTAATCCGAATGAGAATCCCCATAAGCCAATGTTAAGTCCTTTTTCCACAATCCAAGGGAATAATCGCAATAAGAAAAATAATTGCAAAAATCCATATCCCCAAAGGATTTTAACTAAAGTATCCACTTCGCCATGATTGAGTGACAAATAAGCGGATACACATACAAACGAAGGCGCTAAAACAATCCCTATGGTGGCTCTAAATTGTGACTCAAGAGATGAAATACGTAAATGTTGTAATAATACAGGTTCAAAAATAATCCAAGCAATCATTCCTGCGCCAAAGAATAAGTAGCCTAAATCGTTGTAGCCAAGTAATGCTAATGAACTTGCACTGGTAAAATTAGCAGCTACCGCAGGCAAATAAAACGGAGGACGAGTAGATTTTTGCTCAAATACACCACCTTGCCATAATTCACTGACACGTAATGTTGAGAAAAGTAATTGACCAATCGTTCCAATCCAAATTAAAACTTCAGCAATTAAAGGATTCCAACGATAAAGAATATCGCCTACCAACATAGTTGTAATAGGAATCAATGCAATAAAGGAAAAACGAACTGGGCTATGATACTCTGCACGAACTTCCTCAAAGTAATAACGAAGTTTATACGCATACATTAAAATAAATAAAATCCAGACCGCACTTGCTACAATGCCGAGAACATCACTTACCATTCGCACAGCAGGAAATAAGTTTTCTAAATGAAGCCAAGCTAAAGATAAGGCTGCCAAACCAAGAGGAATACCGAAATATCCCGTTGGAATAGGGAAAGGTTTAGTTGTATTCATAATATGATCCTTATTTTGAAAAATCTGAGCAAAGTGTAACATAACTATCAACAACAGACTTTTCTAAAAGTCTCAAATGTTTGTGAAATTTCTATGGAGAAACATACTTGTTGTTCTGGAATAAAACCTCTACCCATTTTCATAAAAATAAAAAACCCGAACTTTCATTCGGGTTTTCTTATACAGGGAATTAATTATTCCGCATCATCTGCCATATTAAGCATTTCAGCTAAGCTTGCACTTGCATCATCTGCAGTCATGACAAATTCATCAGCGATAGCAGCTTCATCTTCTTCAGATAATTTTGCTACGACATCATCAACTAAACGATGTTTGTGACGATTTTGATGATACGCAAAACCTGTACCTGCTGGGATTAAACGACCTACGATTACGTTCTCTTTCAAGCCACGTAATTCATCGCGTTTACCAGCTACTGCTGCTTCGGTAAGAACACGCGTGGTTTCTTGGAACGATGCTGCGGAGATAAAGGATTCAGTCGCAAGTGACGCTTTAGTAATACCCAATAATTCGCGTTCAAATTCAACTGGTGGTTTACCTTCTGCTTCACGTTGGCGATTAACAATTTTCACGCGAGCCACTTCTACTTGTTCCCCTTCTAGGAATTCAGAGTCGTAAGCTTTGGTAATTACTGCTTTACGTAACATTTGACGAACGATAACTTCAATATGTTTATCGTTGATTTTTACCCCTTGTAAGCGGTAAACATCTTGTACTTCGTTCACGATGTATTCAGTTACTGCACGCACGCCACGTAAACGTAAAATATCGTGCGGTGTTTCAGCACCATCAGAAATTACATCGCCACGTTGTACCATTTCGCCTTCAAATACGTTGAGCTGACGCCATTTTGGAATCATTTCTTCGTAAGTTTCGCCTTCCACAGGAGTAATTAATAAACGGCGTTTACCTTTGGTTTCTTTACCGAAAGATACGATACCAGAAATTTCAGCCAAGATAGCGGGTTCTTTTGGTTTACGTGCTTCAAATAAATCCGCAACGCGTGGTAGACCACCAGTAATATCTTTAGTACCCACAGATTCTTGTGGAATACGTGCTAATGGTTCCCCTACTTTCACTGCTGCGCCATCGTCTAAACTTACGATTGCTTTACCCGGTAAGAAGTATTGTGCAAGAACATCAGTTTCAGGTAAGAAAATATCGTTGCCATTTGCATCAACTAATTTAATGGTTGGACGTAAATCTTTACCCGCAGTTGCACGTTCCCCTACATCTTGAACGACGATTGATGATAAACCTGTTAATTCATCAGTTTGACGAGTCACAGTTAATCCATCAATAATGTCTACAAATTTCACAAAACCAGATACTTCAGAGACAACTGGCATTGTGTGTGGATCCCAATTTGCGATAGTTTCGCCAGCCGTTACATCTTGACCGTCACCTTTGCTTAACACCGCACCGTAAGGCACTTTATAGTGTTCTTTAGTACGACCAAATGCATCGGTAATAGTTAATTCCGTGTTACGAGAAGTTAATACTAGTTTTCCTTCATCGTTAGTGACGAATTTTGCATTCATTAAATGCACCGTACCAGTGTTTTTAATTTGCACACTAGATTCTTTCGCTGCCGCAGATGCCGCACCACCAATATGGAACGTACGCATTGTTAGCTGTGTACCCGGCTCACCGATAGATTGAGCGGCAATAACGCCCACCGCTTCGCCTTGGTTAATTAAATGACCACGAGCAAGATCACGACCGTAACATTTCGCACACACGCCAAAGTTAGTATTACAAGTTACAACAGAACGTACTTTTACGCTGTCCACAGAGTTTGCATCCAACACATCACAGAGTTTTTCATCTAATAACGTGTTACGAGGAATTAATACTTCTTCTGTACCTGGTTTTAAAATATCTTCTGCAGCAACACGACCTAATACTAATTCACGAAGTGGCACTTTTTCATCTCCACCTTCGATTAATGGGGTCATTACTAAGCCTTCGTGCGTACCACAGTCATCTTCTACAATCACTAAATCTTGTGCTACATCAACTAAACGACGAGTTAAGTAACCAGAGTTCGCTGTTTTTAATGCGGTATCCGCCAAACCTTTACGCGCACCGTGGGTTGAAATAAAGTACTGTAATACGTTCAAACCTTCACGGAAGTTCGCTGTAATTGGGGTTTCGATGATCGAGCCATCTGGACGTGCCATCAAACCACGCATACCAGCTAACTGACGAATCTGCGCTGCAGAACCACGCGCACCAGAATCCGCCATCATAAAGATACTGTTAAAGGATGCTTGTTTTTCAGGATTACCTTCGCAATTGATGACTTCTTCTTGAGATAAGTTTTCCATCATCGCTTTCGCTACGCGCTCATTCGCCGCAGCCCAAATATCGATTACTTTATTATAGCGTTCGCCTGCAGTCACAAGACCTGATTGGAATTGTTCTTGGATCTCTGCCACTTCTTCTTCCGCTGCAGAAATAATTTCATATTTCTTCGCTGGAATTTCCATATCATCAATACCAACTGATGAACCAGAACGTGCCGCATACGCAAAACCGGTATACATAATTTGGTCAGCAAACATTACCGCTTCTTTTAAGCCTAAACGACGATATGCTTCGTTAATCAGTTTAGAAATAGCTTTTTTACCTAATGTTTGGTTAAACAATGAATAAGGCATACCTTTTGGTGCAATCATCCATAAAATCGCACGACCAATAGTTGTATCGGTTAGCGTGATTTTCGCATCAAATTCGCCCGCTTCATTTTTCACATATTCAGTAATACGCACTTTCACGCGAGAATGTAATTCTGCTTCGCCTGTACGATATGCTTTTTCAGCTTCGCGAGGATCTTGCAATAACATACCTTCGCCTTTACCGTTCACTTTTTCGCGAGTCATATAATAAAGACCTAATACCACGTCTTGTGATGGAACGATAATTGGATCACCGTTTGCTGGTGAAAGCACGTTGTTAGTGGACATCATCAACGCACGAGCTTCTAATTGCGCTTCAAGGGTTAATGGAACATGTACCGCCATTTGGTCACCATCGAAGTCCGCGTTAAACGCTGCACAAACAAGTGGGTGTAATTGAATCGCTTTACCTTCGATTAAGATTGGTTCAAAGGCTTGGATACCCAAACGGTGAAGTGTTGGCGCACGGTTCAATAGAATTGGGTGTTCACGAATAACTTCTGCAAGAATATCCCAAACGATCGCATCTTCACGCTCAACCATTTTCTTCGCCGCTTTGATTGTCGTTGCATAACCACGGCTTTCTAATTTCGCATAGATAAACGGACGGAATAATTCCAAGGCCATTTTCTTCGGTAAACCACATTGGTGTAAGTGCAAGTATGGACCTACAGTGATTACAGAACGACCAGAGTAATCAACACGTTTACCTAATAAATTTTGACGGAAACGACCTTGTTTACCTTTGATCATATCCGCTAATGATTTTAATGGACGACGGTTAGAGCCCGTAATTGCACGACCACGACGACCATTATCTAATAAGGCATCAACAGATTCTTGTAACATACGTTTTTCGTTACGCACAATAATATCTGGTGCAATTAAATCTAATAAACGTTTTAAACGGTTGTTACGGTTGATCACACGACGATATAAATCGTTCAGATCTGAAGTCGCAAAACGACCACCATCAAGTGGTACTAATGGACGTAAATCTGGTGGAAGAACTGGCAATACCGTCATAACCATCCATTCTGGCTTATTACCAGATTGAACAAATGCTTCTAATAATTTCAAGCGTTTAGTGATTTTTTTACGTTTAGTTTCAGAGTTAGTTTCTTGTAATTCTTCACGTAATTTTTCACATTCAGCTTCAAGATCCATACCTTTTAATAGATCTTGGATGGCTTCAGCACCCATTTTCGCTTCAAATTCATCTTGCCAACGATCTTCAGCGTCAAGATATTGTTCTTCAGTTAATAATTGACCGCGCTCTAAATCCGTCATACCTGGTTCGGTCACGATGTACATTTCAAAGTAAAGTACACGTTCGATATCACGCAATGGCATATCTAAAAGTAAACCGATACGAGATGGTAACGATTTTAAGAACCAAATATGCGCAACTGGCGATGCAAGTTCAATGTGACCCATACGTTCACGACGAACTTTAGTTTGGGTAACTTCAACACCACATTTTTCACAAATCACACCACGGTGTTTTAAACGTTTATATTTACCACATAAACATTCGTAATCTTTTACAGGCCCGAAGATACGTGCACAGAAAAGGCCATCACGTTCAGGTTTGAACGTACGGTAGTTAATGGTTTCAGGTTTTTTCACTTCACCAAATGACCAAGAACGGATCATATCTGGGGAAGCTAACCCAATTTTAATCACATCAAAATCTTCACTGGTTTTTGACTGTGCTTTTAAAAACTTAACTAAGTCTTTCACAAATGTTCTCCTGTCGGAGTTAAAGGTTTAAAGTGCGGTTAAAAAATCTCGGAGAATTTTGACCGCACTTCGGCGATTTATTGTTTCGTCATTCTTTCTCTTCGCTCCCCCTGTTTACGGGGGGAGCTGCCGCAGGCTGAGGGGGGAATTGCCCCCTTCCGCCCTTTGGGCACCTTCCCCCGCAAGCAGGGGAAGGCAAGAATGAAATTACTCTTCATCTAACTCGATATTTAAACCAAGTGAGCGGATTTCTTTCATAATTACGTTGAAAGATTCTGGTGTGCCTGGGTCCATATGTTGGTTGCCACTTACGATATTTTTATACATCTTCGTACGACCATTCACATCATCGGATTTCACAGTTAGCATTTCTTGTAAGGTGTAGGCTGCACCATATGCTTCAAGAGCCCATACCTCCATCTCACCGAAACGCTGACCACCAAATTGCGCTTTACCACCCAATGGTTGTTGTGTAACAAGGCTATAAGAACCTGTTGAACGAGCGTGCATTTTATCATCAACTAAGTGGTTCAATTTGAGCATGTACATATAACCCACGGTTACTGGACGTTCAAATTTCTCGCCAGTACGACCATCGTAAAGGGTAATTTGACCTGAAGTTGGTAATCCACCAAGTTTTAATAGCTCTTTAATTTCCGCTTCGTCTGCACCATCGAACACTGGCGTTGCAACTGGTAAGCCCTTACGTAAATTTCCCGCTAAACGCAATACTTCTTCATCAGTAAAGGTGCTTAAATCCACTTTTTGTGAACCATTACCTAATAAATCGTATGCTTTTTGGATATAGCTACGTAATTTTTCCACTTCTTGTTTTTGTTTAAGCATTGCATTGATTTGATCACCAATACCTTTTGCTGCTAAACCTAAGTGAGTTTCAAGGATCTGACCGATGTTCATACGAGACGGTACGCCCAGTGGGTTTAATACGATTTCAACTGGCTGACCATTTTCATCGTATGGCATATCTTCAACTGGGTTAATTTTCGAGATAACACCTTTGTTACCGTGACGACCCGCCATTTTATCGCCTGGTTGGATTTGACGTTTCACTGCAAGGTAAACTTTAACCACTTTTAATACGCCCGGTGCAAGATCATCGCCTTTAATGATTTTCTTACGTTTCACTTCAAGTTTATGTTCAAACTCTTTACGAAGTTCTTCGTATTGCTCAGCAAGCTGTTCTAATTGATTTTGTTTTTCTTCATCTGCAATGGTTTGTTCTAACCATTTAGTACGCTCTACTTTATCTAATTGCGCTGCATCAGCACCACTAGAAATAAGAAGATTACGCACACGAGCAAATAAACCAGCTTCTAAAATCTCTAACTCTTCAGTTAAATCTTTTTTCGCTTCACGAAGTTGCATTTCTTCGATTTCTAATGCACGTTTATCTTTTTCTACGCCATCACGAGTGAAGACTTGAACATCAATAACCGTACCTGATGTACCATTTGGCACGCGTAATGAAGAATCTTTCACATCGGAAGCTTTTTCCCCAAAGATTGCACGTAACAATTTTTCTTCTGGGGTTAATTGCGTTTCGCCTTTAGGGGTTACTTTACCTACTAAGATGTCGCCACCTTTAACCTCAGCACCGACATAAACGATACCAGATTCATCAAGTTTACTTAATGCAGACTCCCCTACGTTTGGAATATCTGCCGTAATTTCTTCTGAACCTAATTTAGTATCACGCGCAACACAAGATAACTCTTGAATGTGGATGGTAGTAAAACGGTCTTGTTGAACAACACGTTCAGAAACCAACATTGAGTCTTCAAAGTTATAACCATTCCAAGGCATAAACGCCACACGAATGTTTTGACCCAATGCAAGTTCGCCCAAATCAGTTGAAGGGCCATCTGCTAATACTTCGCCACGATTAATTGGATCGCCTAAATTCACACAAGGAATTTGGTTAATACAAGTATTTTGGTTAGAGCGGGTGTATTTAATTAAGTTATAAATATCAATACCTGCTTCGCCTGCAATGGTTTCATCTTCATTTACTTTAATCACGATACGAGACGCATCGACGTACTGAACGGTACCACCACGTTTTGCAACAACCGCAACACCTGAGTCAAGTGCAATTGGTTTTTCCATACCTGTACCAACTAATGGTTTATCCGCACGTAATGTTGGAACTGCTTGACGTTGCATGTTCGCCCCCATCAACGCACGGTTCGCATCGTCATGCTCAAGGAATGGAATTAATGCAGCCGCAACAGATACCACTTGTTGTGTGGAAACGTCCATATAGTGAATATCTTCAGGTTTATATAAACCAGATTCGCCACGTTCGCCACGAGCAGTAACAAATGCATCTGTAAAGCGGTTATTTTCGTCTAAGTTTGAGTTTGCCTGTGCGATGATATAGTTTGCTTCATCAATTGCAGATAAATATTCAATTTCTTCAGTAACTTGACCATCAACCACTTTACGATATGGTGTTTCTAAGAAACCATAATCATTAGTACGTGCAAACGCAGAAAGTGAGTTGATCAAACCGATGTTTGGACCTTCAGGGGTTTCAATCGGACATAAACGACCATAGTGAGTATTATGTACGTCACGCACTTCAAAGCCTGCGCGCTCACGCGTTAAACCACCCGGACCTAATGCAGAAATACGACGTTTGTGTGTCACTTCTGACAATGGGTTGTTTTGATCCATAAATTGCGAAAGCTGTGAAGAACCAAAGAATTCTTTTACTGCCGCAGAAATCGGTTTCGGGTTAATTAAGTCTTGTGGCGTGATTGCATCTAAATCGCCTAAAGATAGACGTTCTTTGACCGCTCTTTCAACACGCACTAAACCGATACGGAATTGGTTTTCAGCCATTTCGCCCACGCTACGGATACGACGGTTACCTAAATGGTCAATATCGTCTACTTCGCCACGACCATTACGGATGTCAATCAATTTACGCATTACCGCGATAATATCTTCATTGCTTAAAATACCCGTACCTTCCCCTTCTGGAAAAGCTAAAGAACGGTTAAATTTCATACGACCTACTGCAGATAAATCATAACGCTCTGCAGAGAAGAATAAATTATTGAATAACGCTTCTGAAGATTCTGGTGTTGGTGGCTCGCCAGGGCGCATCATACGATAGATTTCATAAAGCGCACTGGTTTTATCATAAGTTGGATCAACACGTAGCGTTTCAGAAATATATGGACCGTAATCTAAATCGTTAGTAAATAGAGTTTCGATTGTGGTGTAACCAGCTTGTGCTAATTTTGCGAGGGTTTCTAACGAAATTTCGCCATTTGCAGGACAAATAATTTCGCCAGACTCTAAATCAACATAATCTTTAGATGCAACTTTACCTAAAATATATTCAGAAGGCACAACCACTTGTGAGATATTATCTTTTTCTAATGCTTTGATATGACGTGCGGTAATACGACGACCACGTTCAACATAAACTTTGCCATTTGCTTCAATATCAAAAGAAGCTGTTTCACCACGTAAACGTTCTGGCACTAAAGTCATTAACAATTTATCGCCAGCGATTTCAAAGGTAATTTTATCAAAGAATAAGTTTAAGATTTCTTCAGTGGTGTAACCTAATGCACGAAGAATGATTGTTGCCGGTAATTTACGGCGACGGTCAATACGTGCAAATAAGTTATCTTTTGGATCAAATTCAAAATCTAACCAAGAACCACGGTAAGGAATAATACGTGCGTTATAAAGCACTTTACCTGAAGAATGGGTTTTACCTTTGTCAGAATCGAAGAATACGCCTGGACTACGGTGTAATTGTGAAACGATAACACGCTCGGTACCATTAATTACGAAAGTACCGTTATCAGTCATTAATGGGATTTCGCCCATATAAACTTCATTTTCTTTAATATCTTTAACTGCGCGTGAAGAAGATTCTTTATCGTAGCTCACTAAACGTAATTTTACACGTAAGCCTGCTGCATAAGTTGAGCCACGAATTTGGCACTCACGTACATCAAATTCAGGTTCTTCTAAACGATAATCTACATATTGTAATTCTGTATAGCCATTATTGCTTACAATCGGGAATACAGAACGAAATGCCGCTTCTAAACCTTGCTGACCTTCAGGATCTTTTTGAATAAATTTATCAAAAGAATCTAACTGAATGGTTAATAAATAAGGAACATTTAAAACTTGCGGACGTTTACCGAAATCTTTACGAATTCGTTTTTTTTCAGAATAGGAGTAACCCATTGGTTTTCCTCTGCTAACTGTTCAGTGACCTAGCCACAAACTAACTGTGACGTGAATGACCGTTAAAATGACCGCACTCTGAACCTTACTTCTATAGTGGGGTGACAACTCAAATTACATAGGACGACAACTTGAGCAAAACAACGACAAATAACGGTGAATTTGTCATTGTATGGATGTGCTTTCTATCAAAAACACGGTTAAATTAAACAATAAAAGGTCAAAATTGATTAAAAATCAATCTAAATCTTTGCTAATTTTAAGGCGGTAAATTCTAAATGAATGTAGCTTTCTCGTCAAGTTTAAAACGTATGGATAAATTTTATGAAATAAAAAAACCGCACTTTCAAAAAGTGCGGTTTAAAATCTATCAATTCTTTAAATTATAAAGAAGCTTGATCAACAGCAACACCTGCACCCATAGTGGTAGAAATGCTTACTTTCTTGATGAAAATACCTTTAGCAGTAGTTGGTTTTGCTTTATTTAAAGCAGCCAATAATGCTTGAAGATTTTCTTTTAATTGAACTTCAGAGAAGTTTGCTTTACCGATAGTGGTGTGGATGATACCGTTTTTATCATTACGATAACGGATCTGACCAGATTTAGCATTTTTAACTGCTTCAGCAACGTTTGGAGTTACAGTACCAACTTTAGGGTTTGGCATTAAACCACGTGGGCCTAATACTTGACCTAATTGACCAACAACACGCATTGCATCAGGAGAAGCGATAACAACGTCAAAGTTCATTTCGCCTTTTTTGATTTGCTCTGCTAAATCTTCCATACCGACTAAATCAGCACCAGCTTCTTTAGCTGCATCTGCGTTAGCACCTTGAGTGAACACAGCCACGCGTACTTCACGACCAGTACCGTGTGGTAATACAGTTGCACCACGAACGTTTTGGTCTGATTTACGAGGATCGATACCTAAGTTTACTGCAACATCAACGCTTTCTACGAATTTAGCCGTTGCGAATTGTTTTAATACCGCAATCGCTTCGTTAATTTCGTATGCTTTAGTAGAATCTACGCCAGCTTTGATTGCTTTCATTTTTTTAGTCAATTTAGCCATCGTATTATTCCTCCACCACTAAGCCCATTGAACGAGCAGTACCAGCGATTGATTTCATTTTGGTTTCGATAGACGCGCCAGTCATATCTGCTGCTTTAGTTTCAGCGATTTGACGAACTTGATCTAAAGTTACTTTACCCACTTTATCTTTGTTCGGTTTACCAGAACCAGATTTGATACCTGCAGCTTTTTTCAATAATACTGCTGCTGGTGGAGTTTTAGTGACGAAAGTAAATGAACGGTCTGCATATACAGTGATAACAACTGGAATTGGTAAACCTTTTTCTAAGCTCTCAGTACGAGCGTTGAATGCTTTACAGAATTCCATGATGTTCACACCTTGTTGACCTAATGCAGGACCAACTGGTGGTGATGGGTTTGCCATACCAGCTGCAACTTGCAACTTAACGTAGGCTTGGACTTTTTTTGCCATTTTAGTTTTCCTCTAATTGGGTAATAACGCTATTAAATAGCTCCCCGATAATTTTTAGTGCAAAATTCATTGCACCACACAAAAATATGAGCCGCGAACGGCTCACAATGGGCGCGGATTATATAAAAAGTGCGGTTGTTTTTCAAGCACTTCTTAAATCTGCTAGAAGATATTATTGTGCATCACCAATTAATACTGAATCCAATGCAATTTCAATCATATCATTGAATGTTAATTGACGTTCTTCTGCTGTGGTTTGTTCATGTGTACGAATATGGTCAGACACAGTACAAATCGTTAATGCTTTCACACCATATTCTGCAGCCACACCATAAATTCCAGCAGCTTCCATTTCCACGCCTAAGATGCCGTATTTTTCCATTACATCGAACATTTCAACATCAGGTGTATAGAATAAATCAGCGGAGAATAGGTTACCGACACGAACGGCTTTGCCTTTTGCTTTTGCAGCTTGAACTGCGGCTTGTGCCATATCGAAATCAGCAATAGCTGCAAAGTCGTTATCTTTGAAACGAATACGGTTTACTTTTGAATCAGTACATGCACCCAAACCGATAATCACATCGCGCACTTTTACGTCCATACGAACAGCACCACAAGACCCTACACGGATGATTTTTTTCACGCCATATTCAGTAATTAATTCTTTCGCGTAAATAGAGCAAGATGGGATCCCCATTCCGTGTCCCATAATAGAAATTTTACGACCTTTGTAAGTTCCAGTAAAACCAAGCATATTACGAACATTCGTTACTTCAACTACATCTTGTAAAAAAGTTTCTGCAATGTATTTTGCACGAAGTGGATCGCCAGGCATTAAAACAACATCAGCAAATGCACCTTCAGGCGCGTTAATATGTGGAGTCATAATTTTTCCTTAATTTTTGATAATGAATAAAAATGAATAAAGTGCGGTCATTTTTACCGCACTTTTTAATTGATTAAGATAAATTAAAGTGCTGCAGCACCTAAGCCGATAAATAAACCAGCAATAGTTGCACTCATTAAGTTAGCGAGAGTACCAGCGATAACGGCTTTGATACCTAAACGAGCAACATCACTACGACGGCTTGGAGCCATACCACCTAAACCACCGATTAAGATTGCAATTGAGCTGAAGTTAGCAAAACCACAAAGCGCGAAAGTAATAATAGCTTTGGTTTTTTCAGTTAATACAATCGCAGAATCTGGTTGTAAATATTTTGCAAATTCAAGATAACCCACAAATTCATTAACCGCTAATTTCATCCCGATCATTTGTCCTGCAATACCTGCTTCAGCACCATCTGTTACACCGATTAAGTATGCTAATGGTTTGAAAATTAAACCAAAGATAGATTGTAACGTTAAGTCGCCGTAGCCAAACCAGCCACCAACGCCACTTAAAATACCATTAATTAATGCAATTAAACCAACAAATGCGATTAACATTGCACCTACGTTTAATGCAAGTTGCATACCTGCAATCGCACCGCCCGCCATTGCTTCAAGTACGTTAGTTGGTTTTTCTGAATCATTGTCTTCTGGTTGTTTATCTGTGAATTGTTCAGTTTGTGGGAACATTAATTTCGCAAATAATAAACCTGCTGGCGCTGCCATAAATGATGCTGCGATTAAGTATGTCAATGGCACGCCCATTCCTGCGTAACCCGCCATTACTGAACCCGCAATAGAGGCTGTTCCACCTACCATAATGGCAAATAATTCAGATTGGGTCATATTTTTAATGTAAGGGCGAACAACTAATGGTGCTTCAGTTTGACCAACAAAAATATTCGCAGCCGCTGACATTGATTCTGCTTTTGACGTACCCAATGCTTTTTGCAATGCACCACCTAATACTTTAATCACGACTTGCATAATGCCGAGATAGTAAAGCACAGAAATTAAGCCAGAGAAGAACACGATAATCGGTAATACTTTCACTGCAAAAATGAAACCGGATGGTTTACTTGGATCTGCCAATCCGCCGAAAACGAAATTAATCCCGTCGTTACCATAGGCAATAACGTTAGATACCATATCCGCAGCGGCACCCAACGCCTGTTTACCTGCTGGCACATATAAAATAAGGGCGGCAAATCCTACTTGGATTGCTAACGCCCCCATTACGGTTCGAATACTAATCGCTTTACGATTATTGGACAGTAACACGGCAATAGCGATTAATACGACCATTCCCAAAATGCTGCTTAACACACTCATTTTTGATTCCCCTAGATTAGTTAAGTTAATAAAATTCGGCTTATTCTACTTGTTTTCTTATGAAAAGTCGGCGAATTTTCACCGCACTTTTTGTAAACGTCTATAAAATAGTCAAAACCTTGTTAATTCCACATTGACGTGCATAAGTAGCTAGGGCATTAGTTTCTTCCACACTTGGAATATATGCTGATAACCCTGATTCATCACGCGCACCTTTACTATGCACACGGATAATTTTTAATGCCACGTCTGGATAATTTCGTAGTAGTTGAGCAACTTTGCTCACTAAATGTTCCGCATCAAAAAAATGCTTCAAAAAAACCAACCGCACTTCTTCCACTTTATTTAATGGCAATAAGGTAGCTAAATTTTGCAAATTCCGCTCCAGTTTGTCGTTTTTTATATGTAAACGTTCTGGCATCACTTGCTGTGGTACGATTCCTGCTTGATTTTTCCGATCGAAACAAAGTGTTTGCAAGCCAACCCCCTCTCCTTTCAGATCGAATAAAAATTTGTCAGTAACATCTATTAACGAACGAATACGATCAAATTCAAAAAAGCCACTACTATCCAAATAACAAGTCAATCCTTTTGAACGTAAAGCCTTAAAGAGTGGCACAAGTTTTTTGTGATGAATAGTGGGTTCTCCACCAGAAACCGTTACACCTCGAATAAAGGGCGTAGCTTCCATCACTTGATCACATAAGTACTGTAAACTGACTAATTTTGCACTTTCCGTATAACGTGGAATGGTTTCTGGATTATGGCAATACAAGCAATTTAGTTTACAGCCTTGTAAAAAAATACTGGTACGATTGCCTTGCCCTTCTACATTTGAAAACGGAATAATCCGATGCAACGGCACAAAAATCTCAGAAAGTGCAGTCATTTTTTCAATTATTTTTCAGCAATGACATCTTTCTCATCGCGTAATTGGCGATCAAACACGTTGGCACATTCATCCGTACCCGAGCCATACCAAGTTGTATCGCGTAATGCGACTTCGCCTTTGCGATATTTTTCAACTTCGCTTTTCTTCACTAAATAACCTGTAACACGAATTAAATCTGTATTTTTCAAATAGGTGGTAATGTAGCGATAACCTAAGGAAAATGCACCATCAATAATATCTACCACCGCATCGCAGTGATCTACATAGGTTTGATCAAAGGCGAATAAATCCCCTGTACCAGATGGGAAATATTTATGGAACGGTGCAGACTGTTTCAAATGCGCAAGTAAAGTCGGTTCTTCGCCTACACGAATACGATGCGCTGGTGCGTTGCGTTTGTCTTCTTCGTGGTTGCTTGCGCCCACTTGTGCGTGTAATAAATAACGATTGCCAGTGCGTTCGGCATAAACTCCTTCGTGCGCATCAGTAATTTCTTTCAATTTATCCATAATCGCTGTGGCAATGTCATCGCCACGAACGCTCTTACCAAAGGTTTCATTTAAGCCTTCACATTGCAATAAGTGATTTGTGGCATCAGCCAAGCCTACAATTGCGAACATCCCCGTAAAATTAGTACGTTTGATAAAGCCTTCTTTTTCGAGGAATGAACTGTTAAAGAAATTACTTTCTTCCACTACAAACTTATGGCGTTTATCCATCGTCGAAAGAGCACATTTTGCCACACGTGGTAATAATTCGTTTACCATTTCATCCGCACTTTTACAGGTGCGAGCAATTGTCCCTAGACGTAAACGCGTTAATGTATAAGCACCGCCACATTCAGGCAGTGCGTTATAGCAACTTGCTACGCCATATTCTTCACCAAGATCGGAAATATAGTAAGCATCGTTCGCAAAAGATGGTTTAGAAACTAATAAACAGGCTTTTGCTGCAAGTTCAGCAAACTCACGGCTCGTTTTGGATTTATCATAACGAATAGTCATATTCGGTGTTGGCGCTTCAAGCTCAATCACCGCGCGTAAAATCAAGCGACCCGCTTTCGTATCATAAGGTCCAATATTGGCATGACAGAATGAATCAGGCACAGTTTTGTCGATATGATTTAAGAAACGTTTAATTTTGATGTAGTCTTTTTCTTCATCAGTAATGAACGGTTCGAGCAATACATCAAGACGACCAACATAAACAGGATAAGTTGTAATGGATGGCACGTGGGAGTAAAGAATCAATAATCCATCAAGTGCCTCATCAAGATCTTTTGGTGGCGGCAGCTCTAAAAATTCGCAGCCTTTTTGGATATATACATTATAATCAGGCAGGATATAGCGAGGGCGATAAATCGCGTAACCTTCACATAAATCACAAATCATCTGATTCTGTAAAAAGCTCCATTCTTCATCGGTATAGCCAAGCAAATCGCGAGGATCAAATAAACGCTCAGCAATATTGCCTAATGTCATTAATTTTTGATGATAAGTCAGATTATTGGCTTTAACCGTATCGAGAATATCTTGAAGTGAAGCTAACATAACGTCCCCTTTAAAAATGGTTTTGTATTGTACGCAATGGTAACAAAATAGACAATTTTGAAAACGTGAGGAAGATCACAGTTTTAGAAAATAAACATTATGCAAACGGTTACTCAAAATAAATAATATGTTTTTGATATAAATGAACTGACAAAATTATTTCTGTTTTTGCGTCTTTCCTTTTATGATAAAACGGAACATAAAAGGTAATAAATATGAAGAAAAAAGCACGCGTTATCCCCCACACATCTTGGGCAGCCACATCATTATGGACAGTGCAATATAAAACCATTTCAATCTTACTTTTTGCTCTTTCTATTTTAGGTATTGGAGATGGGCTTATTGTATTATCAGGTTTAGGATCGACACCTTGGACTGTACTTTCACAAGGTATAGCAATACAGACAAATTTTGACATTGGCTGGTCATCTTTTTTAATTAGTTGCGCAGTAATGTTGGTATGGAAACCACTCAAATTACGCCTTGGGCTTGGGACATTATTAAATATTATCATTATTGCTCTATTTCTAGGGATCACAACAAAAATACTGACGCCGCCAACCGCACTTTTTTCACGAATGATCTTCTGTCTGATCGGTATATTACTCTATGGTTTTGGAACTGCCTTATATCTCACTTGTCACTTAGGCGCAGGCCCTCGAGACGGATTAATGGTTGGTATTTGCCAACGTTTTCATTTAAGCATCAACGTGGTACGCTCAAGCCTTGAAATCTCGGTTTGTTTACTTGGTTTTTTACTTGGAGGTGTCGTTGGCTTGGGTACTGTCCTTTTCGCCACTAGCATAGGCAGCGTTGTTCAATTCTTCTTAAATATTATTGCTCGTTTGCCACATATTCCGTATGAAAAGTGATATTTCAGCTAACGCATTGTCTATTGAAATTAACTCTAAATTCATTTGAGTCTCTTTTCCCGCAGGTGGGCAAAATGCAAGATGCTTATCTGCATCATTAATAGGCTTCCAACGTCTCGGCTGAGAAGAACGGCTATTTGGATAAAACCCAATGGTCGGAATATTAAAAGCGCTACTTAAATGCAATGGGCCTGTAGAACCTGCAATAAATAAATCCGCACAAGCCAAAGAATGAGCAAAATCCACTAAACCTTTATTCTTATCGTAAACAACTACGCGTAAATCATTCACAAGAGCTGCCAATTTATGGGCGTTTTCACTTTCGCCAGGCCCTGCTGTCAGCACAACATTGCAATCAAATTCAGCCAATAAGCCTTTAATTAAATCCGCATATTGCGCTAAAGAAAGATTCGTTGCTGAACCACCGGAACCACTATGCACAAAGATCCATTTTTTATTTGCGGAAAGCCCTAAACTCTCTTGCAAGAAAACACGCTGATTTTCCACCGCACTTTTCCCGAAAGTTAAATAAGGCGGTTTAGGTTCAACAATTGACATATTATGCTTTTGCAAAAAAGCCCGAACTAAGTCTTGATTGTATTCAGCCTCCGATTTTTCAGAACGAGAACGGCGTTGTGTTAAGCGGTGATTATAGAGAATTTGAACCCATTTAGTCGCAGGTGCAAGGCGATATTTAATCCCACTTTTCCAAGCAAGTTTTCCATTATGGGTATTAGAAAAGAAACTAATCATTCCATCAAACTGCTGCGCTTTGATTTCCTGCACAAGACGATTGAAATCCGTTTTATCATTTTTTTTGCTATCAATAATAACATCATCAATAAACGGACAAACTTCCGCTAGAGGTGCAGTGTAACTCGGCACAAGTGCGGTTAATTTTAAAGAAGGATTTGATAACTTCAACATTGCAAAAGCAGGCCATGCTTGCATAAAATCGCCTAATTTATCGTTACGAATAACTAAGATCTTTTCCATAATTTCTCCGCTAAAATAAAAAACCGCACTAATAAAGTGCGGTCGTATTTTATGTTATTTTTGTAGATTATAAAACATCAACACAGTTTAAGTCTTCGAAAGATTGTTCTAAGCGTTTAGACATAGATTCTTCCATTTTACGTAACCAAACACGTGGGTCGTAATATTTTTTGTTTGGTGCATCTGGGCCTTCAGGATTACCTAATTGACCTTGAAGATATGCTTCATTTGCTTTGTAGAAGTTCAAAATACCATTCCAAGACGCCCATTGCGTATCAGTATCAATGTTCATTTTGATTGCACCGTAGCCAATTGCTTCGCGGATTTCTTCGCGGCTAGAACCAGAACCACCGTGGAATACGAAATTAATTGGTTTCGCAGGAAGATTGCGTTCTTTCGCAACGAACTCTTGTGATGCACCTAAAATAGATGGTTTTAATTTTACGTTACCTGGTTTGTAAACACCGTGTACGTTACCGAATGCTGCAGCAACGGTAAAGTTAGGGCTTACTGGGCGTAATTGGTCATAAACATAAAGTACGTCAGAGGGTTGTGTATATAAACGTGATTCATCAACATCAGAATTATCTACGCCATCTTCTTCTCCACCAGTAATACCAATTTCGATTTCAAGGGTCATCCCCATTTTATCCATACGCGCAAGATATTCACGGCAAATCGCCATATTTTCTTCCATTGGCTCTTCAGATAAATCGATCATATGTGAAGAGAAAAGTGGACGACCGGTTTCTGCGAAATGTTTTTCGCCTGCATCTAATAAACCGTCGATCCAAGGTAATAATTTTTTCGCTGCGTGATCAGTATGAAGAATAACAGGCACACCGTATTCTTTCGCTAAAGTATGAACCTGTTTCGCACCAGCGATTGCACCAAGTACATCAGGACGAGTACCACTCGTTGGTTTGATACCTTTACCTGCATAGAAAGCTGCGCCACCATTTGAGAATTGAATAATCACTGGCGCTTTTACGCGAGCAGCAGTTTCTAACACAGCATTAACAGAGTCAGAACCCACACAGTTTACCGCAGGAATAGCAAAGTTATGCTCTTTTGCATAAGCAAAAACTTTTTGCACATCTTCGCCTGTTACAACACCGGGTTTCACGATATCTAATAATTTAGCCATACTTGTGTTTCCTTTTTTATGTTTAGCGAGACAAGCCCGCAATTTGAAGAATTTGTATTGATGATGGCATTTTTGATGCCACCATCAATATGTTATAGAGGAAAAGTGCGGTTAGTTTTTCGCACGTTTTTCAAGAATCTCTACTGCAGGTAATACTTTGCCTTCTACAAATTCTAAGAACGCACCGCCACCCGTTGAAATGTAAGAGATCTTGTCAGCAATACCGAATAAATCAATAGCCGCTAAGGTATCTCCGCCACCAGCGATAGAGAATGCATCGCTGTTTGCAATGGCGTGAGAAATAATTTCAGTCCCTTTACGGAAGTTAGGGAACTCAAACACGCCAACTGGGCCATTCCATAAAACAGTTTTTGCATTTTTGATAATTTCAGCCAATTGTTCTGCTGATTTATCGCCAATATCAAAAATAGATTCATCATCTTTCACTTCATTTACCGCTTTTTCTGTTGCTGCTGCCGTTTCAGAGAACTCTAAACCTACACGAACATCAACTGGCACAGGAATATCAGTGCTTTCTGCTAATTCTTTCGCAACTGGGATTAAATCAGCTTCATATAAAGATTTACCTACATTATGGCCTGCTGCCGCAATGAAAGTATTTGCAATACCACCGCCCACAATAATTTGGTCAGCGATTTTTGAAAGAGAATTTAATACTTCTAATTTAGTTGAAACTTTAGAACCACCAACAATAGCCACCATTGGACGAGCAGGTTCTTTTAATGCTTTACCTAATGCATCTAATTCAGCAGCTAATAATGGGCCTGCACAAGCAATTGGTGCAAATTCTGCAACGCCGTAAGTGGAAGCTTGAGCACGGTGTGCAGTACCAAACGCATCCATTACAAATACGTCACAAAGCGCGGCATATTTTTTACCTAATTCAGGATCGTTTTTCTTTTCGCCTTTGTTTACGCGTACGTTTTCTAAAACAACGATTTCGCCTTCTTTAACCTCTACGCCGTTTAAATAATCTTGTTCTAAACGCACATTGAAGCCTGCGTTTTTTAAGTAATCAACAACTGGCTGTAAAGAATCTTCTGGTTTGAATTCTCCTTCAGTTGGACGACCTAAGTGAGAAGTTACCATCACTTTTGCGCCTTTTTCTAAGGCTAATTTTAAAGTGGGAATGGTCGCACGAATACGCGCATCTGAGGTCACTTTGCCATCTTTTACTGGCACATTAAGATCTGCACGGATAAATACACGTTTACCCGCTAAATCTAAATCGGTCATTTTGATTACTGACATAATCTATCCTCTTGTTAAGTTAAAATTAAAATTGAAAACTTTTCGTATTATACCTACTTCGTGCTAGGTTGTAACGATTTAGATCAAAGAAATTCTTATTTGCTTTGGCAATTCATTACCTGCCATTTTTTATCATAACAAATAAATAATTCATTTCGACTTGCCTTCAAATACGCATTTTTTAATTGTGGATTATGTTGTTTCATCCAACCAAAAAGTTCATTACGGCTTAATTTTTGATTCGGTAATTTTAATGCGTTAAATAATTCCTGCTCCTTAGCAAAATATTGCTGGGCAGAATCAAAAGCACAACTACCGTGTTTTTCCCACTCGCCTTGCAATAATTGCTCGCTCGGAGAAATTGCCAAATATTGTGCTAATAAACCTTTTGGCAAAGCAAGTAAATCGCCTTTGCAAAAACGAGGATGATCTGAAACAACGCGAGCATTTGCATTTTGGGGCCATAATCCATGTACAACCCAACCAAAAGTGCGGTTATTTCCACATTGATATTGGGAGGATGCAGGCAACTGATCGCCATATTTTTCACGCTGAATATCACAAAATCCAGGCGACCAAGATAATGCCAACATATAATAATCGACTGGTGCCTTTGCATTTTGCCCAATATGATCATTGCGCATAATCACATCATAGTTTGCAAAAACATCTGGATTTTTTACCGCACTTTTTTCAATATCTGTCCGCTTTGTCTCAAATTGAGGCTCTAATTTAGGTTCAGGTGCTTTTGTTTGCTTAGCCTGTTCGATTACGGGAGAAGACGATTGATGTTTAGCTTTGGTTGGATCAGTAAAATATTGCCAAATTGCTAATACAACAAGGATAATAAGAGAAAGAATGGAAGTAAGTTTTTTCATAAATTTTGTTTAGTTTTTGTCAATCAAGTTTTTGTCAGCTATAATTCGCCGCTTTCAACTTCTATTAAGGATCACAATGGCATTACTCATCACTAGCAAATGTACCAACTGCGATATGTGCTTGCCTGAATGCCCAAACGAAGCCATTTCCATTGGCGATGAAATTTATGTGATCGATCCTGTACTTTGTACGGAATGTGTCGGCCACTACGACACGCCAACCTGCCAAAAAGTTTGCCCAATCACTAACTGCATTAAGCCCGACCCTGCACATCAAGAAACCGAAGAACAGCTTTGGGAACGCTTTGTAATGATTCATCATTCCGATAAGTTGTAGAAAATAACTTGCCTTCCCCTACTTGTGGGGGAAGGTGCCCGAAGGGCGGAAGGGGGCTTTCTATATATCCCCTCAACCTTCGGAAGCTCCCCTGCAAACAGAGGGAGAAAAGTGTTTTCTCTAGGGAAAAATCAAATATTATCCCGCTACGGCTGGTAAATATCCCCATTGAATTAAAAATGGAATAATCATAATCACGATGCCAATCAATAACGCAATCACCAAAGCAAAATTACCGCCAACAACACGATATGATAATGTTGGATTTTCAATACGTGTACGCCACGCCAAACCAATTGGTAAAATTAAGCAATAGAACGCACACAATAAACCTGCGTAACTTAATGCTGTAATAAATCCTTCAGGATAAAACAATGCAAACACAAGTGGCGGTAAAAATGCTGCAATGGTTAATACAAAGCGATTATTTGGCAAATGATAACGCTTGAATAAATCCCCCAATCCCTCAAATACACCAAGCATTACGCCTAAGAAAGAAGTGATCAGTGCAAGTGATGAAAACGCACGCACAACCTCTCCCATAAAATGCGAACCTGTGATTTCACGTGTTGCATTCACTAAGCCATTTAGGGTTGGATCGGCTTTTAAAATTCTCACAAATTCGCTTTGGCTTAATACACCGTGGGTTGCTAACTGCCATACAAGGTAAGCAGCTAATGGAATCGCAGTACCAATCAAAATGGCACGACGAAATTTATCAACACTTCCACCTAAGTAGCTATTTACACTCGCCATAATGACGTGGAAACCGAAAGAGGTAAAAAATATTGGTGCAGCAGAAACCACAAAAGCATAATCCAAAGGCAATGCCATTAAATTATCTGTTGCTACTTTTGGAAGCATCATAAATAGCACAAAAGCAAAGGCAATTAACTTACCAATAAATAACACGCGAGTTAAGCCATCCACGCCTTTTGTTCCTACAACCACAAAAGAACCTAATACCACCGTAAAAATAATAATCGCAGTTTTAAGTGAGATTGCGTCCATTCCAAAAGCCGTTGGCAAGCCTGAAAGCAAAGAGCCACCACCAGTAATATATGCAGCAGAAAGCGCATAAAGTAAAATTAACAAACTCAACGTTGCTAAAATTCGTCCCGAAACGCCAAAATATTTTTCAGCGAGGGTTGCGACACCGTCATCCAACTGATCCGCTGTTTGATACACTTCCACAAACAACAATCCACTGTAAACCAACAAAGCCCACAAGCCAACGAGCAATAACACGGTGTAACCAAAACCCATGCCCGCTGATGTAAGCGGCATAGCAAGCATACCTGCACCAATGGTTGTGCCTGCAATAATCAGCGCACTCCCAAATGTTTTGTTTTTTAGCATAAAATTGTCCTTATAATGTTGTGTTTAAAAACTAATTTAAATCTGTCCGCACTTTTCTTTATAGTGTAAACGGCAAACAGAAAGGTAAGAGTCATTGCCCCCAATTTGAATTTGCGCACCTTCTTTAATGACCTCACCTTGATCATTTAAGCGCAAAACAAAGTTAGCCTTGCGGCCACAATAACAAATTGTTTTTAATTCTTCGAGTTGATCCGCCCAAGCCAGTAAATATTTACTTCCTTCAAAAAGTTCCGCTTGGAAATCTGTTCGCAAGCCATAACAAAGCACAGGGATTTTGAATTTATCAACAACATCACTCAACTGGTAAACTTGTTGTTTGCTAAGAAATTGCGCTTCATCCACCAGCACGCAATGTACTTTTTCTTTTTTTATGTGTTCATTGATTTCATCAAACAAATTGGTTTCCGAGCGAAATAAAAAGGCATCTTGCGAAATACCAATACGCGATGTGACTTTCCCCACGCCAAAACGATCATCAATCGCAGCCGTATAAACTAATGTATTCATATCACGCTCACGATAATTATAGGAAGATTGTAGCAACGTCGTTGATTTTCCAGCGTTCATTGTGGAGTAATAAAAGTAGAGTTTTGCCATTTTTTTCCTTCATACCTAGGGTAGGTATACCCTAGGTTCATTTCAGTGTTATCCCTTTGGGATAAAGTGATTGTTCTCCAAAAGATAAGTTTATTACTATAATTAGCTGTGGATATACCTACCCACGATAAAACATAAACATTAAATCGCTTCTAATTCCGTCATTGCCCAACGAGGCTTAACATCAATAGCCAGATCGCTATGCTGACCTTTTTTTAAACGTAAAAAACCTGTGTAAGCAATCATTGCGCCATTATCTGTACAAAATTGAGGTTGAGGATAAAACACTTCTCCACCTAAATTTTGCATTAAGTGCGCAAGGCTTTCTCGGAGTTTTTTATTTGCACTCACTCCCCCCGCAATCACTAAACGTTTATAGCCGGTTTCTTTCAATGCACGTTTACATTTAATGGCAAGTGTGTCCACCACTGCATCTTGGAAAGCATAAGCAATATCTGCTTTTGTTTGTTCTGTCAGTTTGCCCTCGTTTTTAATCGCTTGATTAATCGTATTCGCAGCAAAGGTTTTTAAACCAGAAAAACTAAAATCAAGACCTGCTCGATCTGTCATTGGACGTGGAAATGTGAAACGATTTGGCGCACCTTTTTCTGCTAAACGAGAAAGTGCTGCGCCGCCTGGATAATCTAATCCAAGTAATTTTGCTGTTTTATCAAAGGCTTCGCCAGCAGCATCATCAATGGATTCGCCAATCACTTCATATTTTCCTACGCCATCTACACGTACCAATTGAGTATGACCACCCGATACCAATAAAGCAACAAAAGGAAAGTGCGGCGAATTTTTATCAAGCATTGGCGCAAGTAAATGCCCTTCCATATGATGAACACCAATCGCAGGGACATTCCACGCATAAGCTAAAGAACGTGCGATAGTTGCGCCTACAAGCAATGCACCAACCAAACCGGGCCCACTCGTATAAGCAACACCATCAATATCTCTCGCGGTTAAATTGGCTTCTTCTAATGCTGCCTTAATAAGAGGCGCTGTTTTACGGATATGATCGCGTGACGCCAATTCGGGTACAACGCCACCATAATCAACGTGCAGGGCAATTTGAGTATAAAGTTGATTAGCAATTAACCCTTTTTCTTCATCATAAATTGCCACGCCCGTTTCATCGCAGGAGGTTTCAATGCCTAATATTTTCATTGATTTTCTTCATTTATTACCTAAAATGTTGCGCGATTTTACCCTGTTTAAGCGGTTTTAACCAGTTGAAACCACAAATATTAAGGTGAATTGGCATTCTATCCTTTACTTTTTGCCTAAAAGTAGATTAGAATTGCATCCTTTATTAAATTTGTCATTTGCACACAGGTGCTTTGGCAAAAATAGAATTTTAAATTGCAATTAAATTAAACTCATTGAGGTGATTGGCTTATGCCTGTAATTAAAGTACGTGAAAACGAATCATTTGACGTAGCTTTACGTCGTTTCAAACGCTCTTGCGAAAAAGCGGGAATCTTAGCTGAAGTACGCGCTCGCGAATTTTACGAAAAACCAACTACAATTCGTAAACGTGAAAATGCAACACTTGCAAAACGTCACGCAAAACGCAACGCTCGCGAAAACGCGCGCAATACCCGTTTATACTAATTTATAGTATTTTCTGACTCGAGTTAAGACAAACCGTGAATCCTTTGGACTCACGGTTTTGTTACTTTAAGCACAACAAAAATCTACGCCAAAAACGACCGCACTTTCACACCACGATCACGGAGGCTCGACAATGAAAGGTTCTATTCCACGCCCCTTTATTGATGATTTACTAACAAAATCCGATATTGTCGATGTGATTAACACGCGCGTAAAACTAAAAAAAGCTGGCCGCGATTATCAAGCCTGCTGCCCTTTTCACCACGAAAAAACTCCATCCTTCACAGTTAGCCAAAAGAAACAGTTTTATCATTGCTTCGGCTGTGGCGCACACGGTAATGCCATTTCCTTTTTAATGGATTATGACAAACTTGAATTTGTCGAAGCTATTGAAGAACTTGCAGCAATGGCAGGACTTGAAGTACCTTACGAAAAACGCGCTAATAACAGTGGAAAACCTCTAGCTAATTATCAAACCAAACGAAATCTCTATGAATTAATGCAAGAGATTGCCAAGTTTTATCAAAACCAATTACCATTAAATACGCAAGCACAAGAATATTTACAACAACGCGGGCTTTCAGCTGAAATTATTAAGCGTTTTCAAATTGGGTTTGTGCCGAATGCAATGGATACTGTACTGCGTAAATTTGGCGTTAATCGTGAAGAACAACAAAAACTCATTGAGTTAGGTATGCTTTCTCGCAATGATCGTGGCAATATTTACGATAAATTCCGCAATCGCATAATGTTCCCGATTCGCGATAAACGTGGTCGTACAGTGGCTTTTGGTGGACGAGTATTAACGGATGAAAAACCGAAATATCTGAATTCGCCAGAAACCATTACTTATCATAAAGGTAACGAGCTTTATGGTTTGTATGAAACCTTACAAGCCAACGATGAACCAAAACAATTACTGGTTGTTGAAGGTTATATGGATGTGGTGGCATTAGCACAATTTGGCGTGGATTATGCGGTCGCTTCTTTAGGTACGTCCACGACATCAGAACAAATTCAACTTATTTTTCGTTCGACCGAACAAGTGGTTTGTTGTTACGATGGCGACCGTGCTGGGCGTGATGCAGCGTGGCGAGCGTTAGAAAATGCGTTGCCTTATTTAGAAGATGGCAGACAACTCAAATTTATTTTCTTGCCAGAAGGAGAAGATCCTGATACTTACATTCGTCAATACGGCAAAGAAAAATTTGAAGAATATATCGAAAGTGCGCAATCTTTAAGCGAGTTTATGTTTGCACATTTAAGTCCTCAGGTTGATTTTTCCACTAAAGAAGGGCGCGGAAAATTAGTTGCGCTAGCTGCGCCGTTAATTCGCCAAATTCCTGGAGAAATGCTTCGCTTATCGCTACGCAATATGCTTGCTCAAAAACTTGGGATTTTTGATCAAACTCAGCTGGAAAATCTTATTCCAAAACAATTAGAACAAGCCAATACACAACAAAAAGTCGCTAATAATAAGATCAAAAAGACACCAATGCGAATGGTCATTTCATTGCTTCTGCAAAATCCTGAATTAGTAAAACGTATGTCTGAAAGTGGCGTGCAAGCATTACGTGCGGAAGCAGGGTTTGAAATTCTGGAAAAATTGACCGCACTTTGTCGCCAACGAGAGGGCATTACTACGGGGCAAATTTTGGAATACTTCCGCAATACATCTTACAGTAATCCCCTTGAAATACTGGCAACTTGGGATCATTTATTAGACGAATCCGATATAATCAACGCATTTTCACAAAATTACCGTCGCTTAAATATTCAAGCTATTGAGCGCGATATTGAAATGCTTATTGCCAAAGAACGAACTGAGGGTCTCACTAATGAAGAAAAAACGGTACTTGTACATCTTTTAGCTGGTAAAGAACAGCAGAAAAAACAGTTAGTGAATCCGCTGTAACAATGGTAGAATCTCAGGTTCATAAAAAATCTTATCTTCTCAATCACATCAAGCAAAACGAGTATAAAAATGGAAAAAAATCAACAATCTACGGCTGAACAATATTCAGAACAAATTGAGCAATTGATGGAGCTAGGTCGTACACAAGGGTATTTAACTTTTGCTGAAATCAATGACTTATTGCCCGAAGATGCTATTGATCCTGAATATTACGACAAGTTGCTACAAACGTTGCAAAATGATGCAGGCATCCCTGTGTTAGATGAAGCACCAGAAAGCGATGATATGATGTTGAGTGATACCATCCCTGATGAAGATGCAGTGGAAGAAGCAACTCAAATTCTTTCTAATGTAGAATCTGAAATCGGTCGAACAACGGATCCTGTCCGTATGTATATGCGTGAAATGGGAACAGTTGATCTTCTTACTCGTGAAGATGAAATCAGCATTGCAAAACGTATTGAAGAAGGGATTGATGAAGTTCAAACCTCTATCGCAGCCTATCCTGAAGCATTAAATGGATTACTAAAAAACTATGATGATGTAGAAAAAGGTAATTTCCGTTTGACCGATTTAATTACAGGTTTTGTTGATCCAAATGCCGAAATAGAAGAACACAACGGACTTGATGAAGACTTTTCTGATGAAGATGAAGATGAAGATGAAGATGATGAAGAAGAAGGATCGAGTAATGCAGATGTGGAAGACAATGAATCAGAATCCACATCAGATTCAAGCGACTCTGATAACAGTATTGATCCTGAAGTTGCTCGCGAAAAATTTCAGCAATTAAGAGAACAGCACTCTAAAACCCTTGCTGTTATTGAAAAACACGGTCGCTCTGGAAAACGCGCTCAAGATCAAATTGCACTACTTGGCGAAATTTTTAAACAATTCCGTTTAGTGCCAAAACAATTTGATTTACTCGTTCTATCAATGAAAGAAATGATGAAACGTGTACGTTATGAAGAACGTCAGCTACAAAAAATATTAGTGGATATAGCAGGAATGCCAAAGGATGATTTTGAAAAAATTATTACTACTAATGGCAGTAACAGAGAATGGGTAACAAAAGCATTAAAATCTAGCAAACCTTGGGCTAAACGTTTAATTAAATATGAAGATCGTATTTATGAAGCCTTAAACAATCTAGCGATAACAGAAGAAAATACTAAACTTACCATTACGCAAATGCGTAACATTTGCGATGCAGTCGCACGAGGCGAACAAAAAGCACGCCGAGCTAAAAAAGAAATGGTTGAAGCTAACTTACGTTTAGTAATTTCTATCGCGAAAAAATACACAAATCGAGGTTTACAATTCTTAGATTTAATTCAAGAAGGGAATATCGGTTTAATGAAAGCGGTAGATAAATTTGAATATCGACGTGGTTACAAATTCTCTACCTATGCAACTTGGTGGATTCGTCAAGCAATCACTCGCTCTATTGCGGATCAAGCGCGTACAATCCGTATTCCTGTGCATATGATTGAAACGATCAATAAACTTAATCGTATTTCTCGCCAGTTATTACAAGAAATGGGACGTGAAGCAACACCAGAAGAATTGGCAGAACGTATGGGAATGCCAGAAGATAAAATCCGTAAAGTACTGAAAATTGCAAAAGAGCCAATTTCGATGGAAACACCTATTGGCGATGACGATGATTCGCATTTAGGGGATTTTATTGAAGATTCAACCTTAGAACTTCCTCTTGATTCTGCCACAGCACAAAGTTTAAAAGTTGCAACTCACGAGGTGCTTGAAGGTCTGACACCACGTGAAGCAAAAGTATTACGTATGCGTTTTGGTATCGATATGAATACCGACCATACGCTTGAAGAAGTGGGTAAACAATTCGATGTAACACGCGAACGCATTCGTCAAATTGAAGCAAAAGCATTACGTAAATTACGTCATCCTAGCCGTTCTGAAACACTGAGAAGTTTTTTAGATGAATAGAGAGAAACATAAAAAAGAAACATCAATCTAAACTTAAAAATCAGATACATTTATTTAAGGACTAAGTTCTATAATCCGCAGAATTTAGTCCTTTTATGTTTTACTTAAAACATTTTAACCATAAAAAATCTGCGCCCGAATTAGCTGGTTTATTTATTCAGCTTTAAGGCACAGATTAAAGTGCGGTAAATTTTTTTGATATTTTTACTTAAATTATTTATTTAACTTCGCTTTGTAAGTTGGGTTCATTAAGTTTTCTACAGAAAGAATGTCATCTAATTGTTCTTCTGTTAATAAACCTTTTTCTAACACAACTTCACGTACGCCTTTGCCTGTTTGAGCACAGATTTTACCCACTAAGTCGCCGTTGTGGTGACCGATAAATGGATTTAAGTAAGTCACGATACCGATTGAGTTAAACACATAGTTTTCACAAATTTCTTTGTTTACAGTGATGCCATCCACGCATTTATCGCGTAAGTTCACACAAGCATTGGTTAAGATGTCGATAGATTCGAACATTGCTTGACCAATCACTGGTTCCATTACGTTTAATTGTAATTGACCTGCTTCAGATGCGAAGGTCACCGTTGTATCGTTACCAATTACTTTAAAGCATACTTGATTTACTACTTCTGGAACAACTGGGTTTACTTTTGCTGGCATAATAGAAGAGCCAGCTTGTAATTCAGGTAAGTTAATTTCTTTAATACCAGCACGTGGACCAGAAGAAAGTAAACGTAAGTCATTACATACTTTAGAAAGTTTCACTGCAGTACGTTTTAATGCACCGTGAACCATGACATAAGCGCCACAGTCAGATGTTGCTTCAATTAAATTTTCTGCAGGCACGCAAGGCAAGCCTGTTACTTCAGCAAGATGTTTTACAACTAATTCCGTATAGCCTTGAGGCGTATTTAAACCAGTACCAATAGCAGTCGCACCAAGGTTTACTTCAAGTAATAAACCTGCAGTACGTTTTAAGTTACGCACTTCTTCTTCAAGTAATACAGCAAACGCTTTGAATTCTTGACCAACCGTCATTGGCACCGCATCTTGCAATTGAGTACGCCCCATTTTTAAGATATTCGCAAATTCTTTTGCTTTATTGTCAAAACCATCTTGTAAATATTGAATTTTATCGATCAATTTTAAGATGCTATTGTATACCGCAATACGAAAACCTGTAGGATACGCATCATTGGTTGATTGACTTGCATTAACGTGATCCATCGGATTAATCACGTTATATTCGCCTTTCTTATGACCAATTTTTTCAAGGGCAAGATTAGCAACCACTTCATTAGTATTCATATTGACAGACGTACCTGCACCACCTTGATATACATCTGATGGGAATTGATCTAAGCATTTTCCAGTGGTAAGGATTTCATCACAAGCTGCTACAATCGCTTTTGCAATATCACTTGGAATTGCACCTAATTCGCCATTGGCTAAAGCCGTTGCTTTTTTTACCATTACCATACCACGTACAAACTCAGGCACGTCCGAAATGGTTACGTTAGAAATATTGAAATTTTCTACCGCTCTTAATGTATGAATTCCCCAATATGCTTCTGCTGGCACATCACGTTCGCCGAGTAAATCTACTTCTTTTCTAAATTGAGTCATTTTAATTACCTTTTTGGGTTAGTTAATTTATCGTCATTATAGAAATTTCAAGAAGAAAAAACTTGATGAAGATCACATTTTCAAAAAATGCTCTCAAGACATATTTTCATTTTTCGGATTAGTTTTTTTAGGGAAAAATAAGATATCCATTAATCTTATGTAGATTTCAAGAGCTTACCAATTTTCTCAAACAAATTCTGAATTTGCTCTGCACGACACCCGAGTATCCGCACCATTAAGCCATATTCATTGAGTTGTGATATGCCTATCAACAAACCTTGTTCTTCCATAAACTGCTGTTGTAAGGCTTGCACTTGTTGCTTAATTTCAAGTGAACTTTTCCCTAAATGCAAATAAATTAGCGAACCTTGATGGGAATAATTTTCCATCTGGCTCAAAGCGGTAAGGTTCATTTTAGACGGCAGCCATTGAATACAATCACTGACAAGCGGTCGTTTTTTACCATCATTTTGCAAAGCATAAATCTTCAAATGGGAAGAAAACTGACGGAAAGCAAAACGTTCGTCATTCAACACCCGACCAATCGCCACGATTTCACCGTAAATCAGCTCGCTTTGTTCGTCCATTTCAATCTGGGTTTGCTGCTTAAAAACGGAATCTTTATGCAACACCAGTGGATGCGGCAAATAGAATAAACGGCTGTTTTCGGCAAGGGCAATACGAGTAATTTGCTCTGCACTGTCGCCCTCATTCATCGCCAGCACCCGAGTAAATGCCTGCGTATTGAGCGAAAGTGCGGTCAATTTTGCCAACGAAATGTCAATCTCTAACACATCGCCCGCTAGCACCCCAGGGGAGGAAGACATCTGCATCGCATTCAAGCCATTCGCCCACGCATCATCGTAACTTGGCAACGTTATCAATTTAAACGGTGGCATCGCAAAGTATTCGGCAAGCTGGGTTTTACCGTTGGAGGAAAGTTTGGTGGAAAGGGATAATTTGCTGTTCATAGATTTTGTAGAGGCTAATTATTATATTAGCCCCGATATTTCACCAATAATTGGGCAAATGTAATTTGCCCCTACGATTAACGAACTAAAGATGCGGGTTCTTCCACATTCTTCAACAACGCATATTTTTCAATCCAACCAATCACTCCATCTAGATTTTCTTTTTTCATCAGGTTGGTGAAAATAAACGGCTGACCGTTACGCATACGGCGGGCATCGCGTTCCATCACGCTTAAATCTGCCCCCACAAACGGAGCAAGATCTGTTTTATTAATGACTAACAAATCTGAACGAGTGATACCCGGGCCACCTTTACGAGGGATTTTTTCGCCTTGTGCCACGTCGATCACGAAAATCGTCACGTCTGCCAAATCTGGGCTAAAAGTCGCCGAGAGGTTATCGCCGCCCGATTCAATAAATACAATTTCCACATCAGGGAAACGTGCCACCATTTCATCTACCGCCTCCAAGTTCATTGACGCATCTTCACGGATCGCCGTATGCGGACAACCGCCCGTTTCCACACCCATAATTCGCTCAGGCGGAAGTAAGCTGTTTTTCGTTAAAAATTCCGCATCTTCTTGAGTGTAAATATCGTTAGTAATGACTGCCACACTATATTTTGACGCGATTTCTCGAGTGAGTTTTTCAATTAACGCCGTTTTACCCGCGCCAACAGGGCCAGCCACGCCGATTTTAATGTAGTTACGCATTTTTCTTTCCTTTAATTAACCTAGCAACTGTGATTATTTACTACAAGCGGTAAGGTGGACATAAGCCCACGCATTTAGCTCTGAGTTTTTATTTTCCTTCTAAAACGCTCTTTAGAAAAAAGGGAAAAAATGTGGTCAAAATCAACCGCACTTTTCATTGTTAAATAAACACGTGGGCTTACGCCCACCCTACCCCTGAAAAATAAAAACACAGCAATCACAGATTATGACATATATAATCTGGTATAAAGCACTTCGTGTTGCATAGCCCGAATATCATTCGCCAGCGTTGCCGCACCAAGCCATTCTTCGTCGGGTTCAAGGCTTAATTCCACCGCTTGCACGAGTGAGCCTCGCAAATAAAACAGAATATCTTGCCCATCCATTTGGCTGAGGGGAATAAGCTTCACACCGTTAGTGATTGCACCGACTGCTGCGTTGTAGTAGAACGCATAGAGTGTGTCGGTTTTGCTTAAACCCATTGTTTGAGCAACCATTGCAAATACTATCGGAAAATAGCCCTGTACTCGTTTTTCGACAATCGCTTGTTGGTAAGTCGTAAGCAGCGTATGTGTTTCATAGCGAATAAAAATTTTCAGCAATCGTACGCCGAGTTTGAAACTCCCTTCTCGGCTTTCACGTGCCACTTTGGTGGCGGAAAGTTGCCAATCCAGTTCGCACAAGCGGTCAAAATTACCCTCATTCATTGCATCGAATGCAAGGGAAAGATATGCCCCGTCGTTGTAAATCCAGTTTTGTAAAAGCTGGGTTTGCACATACTCTTCGAGGCTTGCTTTAGTGGAAACAACGCCTTGCTGCACAAAGGTTTCCAAGCCGTTGGAGTGATTAAATCCACCAATCGGCAAGGTGGGATCGACCAAGTGCAGCAACGCACCTAAATCCGTTAAAGACCGGTTTAATGTTGATGCCAATTGCCGTCTCCGTGATGATGATAACCGTGATGATCGTGCGAATGACTATGTGAATGCCCGTGCCCTTGTACAGAGTTAGCTCTCAACGCTTGGCTTAAACGGCGTTCTGCTTTTTTCGGTTCAAATCCCGCCGCTTGTAACCACTCAAACATTGGCTTATCGTAAGGTAATGTCACTTCATCGCCATCTAAAAACAGCGGCGAATGTTTATTGCCAATTTCATAGCACGCCCGTGCCATTTCAGGCAAGGTTTTCGGAGACAGTACAATTACTTCGCTTGGCAAAATTTCAATCGCAATCACTAATTCATCGCTGATAAACACCACATCATCGTGTTTTAAACGTTGCCCTTCTTTGAGTAGGCGAAAAGCGACTTCACGCCCAGTATTTGTGGTTTTACGCAAAATATTCCGTTCGCTTTCATACCACTGCAATGCCACGCGTTCAATAGTCTGATTAGTAATTTTGCCTTCAGCCTGAAGGCTAGTTAAGTCGCCCAAAATGGTATCCATAATGGGCAAAATGGGGTTGAGGATTTTCATATTTCGTCTTATGCCTGTGGTTTTGTGCTAAACAAAACCTCATATTTTTCATTCATCTCTGCCGCCCAAGCGGTTAAATTTGGAAATTCTTTTGCAAGATCTAATCCAATTTTCTCAGCTCTGAATAAGAACCAATCAATGACTGCGACTGTCGTTAGCGTACCAATGTTTAATTCAGTGCCAAACGGTTTTAAATCTTGCTCAAGTCTTACAAAACTTTGACGATTACGTTCGGTTAGTTGTTGATGGCGAGCTGTCCACCATTCACTTTCAGGGCGAAGCATTTTTTCCGCCATCATTGGCACGGTGTTTTCCATAATGCCATCAGCTAAATTATGCAACGCTAACGTTGCCCAACGTGGCTTGCCACTCTCTGGAATGAGTTTAGGCTCTACCTTGCCTTTTTGATCAAGATATTCGCAAATGAGCAAACTGCCATAAAGCCAATTACCACAATTACGTTCTAACGCTGGCACTCGACCTAGTGGATTTGCCTGATTATGCGGAGAGCTTGCATCAAATGATGAACCAATTTTAATCAGTTCTGTTTTGTCTAAGAGTTGTTGATATTTCAACGTTACCAGCACTTTACGTACATACGGGCTGGTAGTGGAGTACCAAAGTTTCATTATAAATTCTCCTTAAAATTTGACCGCACTTTTCAGCTTAGAACATAAAATATCGTTGTCCTAACGGCACGGTATCCACGGGTTCACAGGTAATTAACTCTCCGTCCACTCGAACTTCATAACGTTCAGCATCAACAGTAATATTTGGTGTTGCATTGTTGTGAACGAGATCTTTTTTACCCACACTGCGGCAGCCTTTCACAGCAATGGTTTCTTTGTGTAAACCGAATTTCGCACGAATATCTGCTTTTTCAGCGGCTTGTGAAACAAAGAATACCGCGGTTTGTGCTGTCGCTAAGCCTTGTGCGCCATACATTGGACGGTAGAATACAGGTTGCGGTGTTGGAATTGAGGCATTTGGGTCGCCCATTTTCGCATAGCTAATAAAGCCTTTTTTAATTACTACTTCTGGTTTTACCCCAAAGAACATCGGTTTCCATAACACAATATCTGCAATTTTGCCCACTTCTAACGAACCAATATGATCTTCAATACCGTGTGCAATTGCTGGGTTGATAGTGTATTTCGCAATGTAGCGTTTAATGCGGAAGTTATCGTTTCCTTCATTACCTAGCTCACCACGTTGCATTTTCATTTTATCAGCGGTTTGCCAAGTACGAATAACGACTTCGCCAATACGTCCCATTGCTTGAGAGTCAGAACTCATAATGGAGAAAACGCCCATATCGTGCAAAATATCCTCCGCTGCAATAGTTTCAGGACGAATACGGCTATCGGCAAATGCCACATCTTCTGGCACGCGTTTATCTAAGTGATGGCAAACCATCAACATATCTAAATGTTCATCAATGGTGTTTTTCGTAAATGGACGAGTCGGGTTGGTTGAAGCAGGCAATACGTTTGGATACATCGCTGCTTTAATAATATCAGGAGCGTGTCCGCCACCCGCACCTTCTGTATGGAAGGTATGAATTACACGTCCATCAATTGCTTTCATCGTATCTTCTAAAAAGCCACTTTCGTTCAGCGTATCGGTGTGGATTGCCACTTGAATATCCATTTCATCAGCCACTTTTAATGCTGAATCAATTACTGCAGGTGTTGCGCCCCAGTCTTCGTGGATTTTTAAACCTAATGCACCTGCTTCAATTTGTTCGCGTAGCGGATCTAAAGTTGAGCAGTTTCCTTTACCAAAAAAGCCTACGTTTACAGGCAATGCTTCTGCTGCTTGGAACATACGCTCCATATACCACGCACCCGGTGTACAAGTAGTCGCGTGTGTACCATCAGCAGGGCCTGTTCCGCCACCAATTAGCGTGGTAACCCCACTTTCAATCGCATGCTGTGCTTGTTGAGGGCAAATAAAGTGAATATGCGTATCAATACCGCCAGCGGTCGCAATTAAATGAGCACCGTTATGCACTTCCGTGCTTGCACCGATAATCATATTTGGCGTGACATTATCCATGGTGTCAGGGTTACCAGCTTGACCGATGCCCACAATGCGACCATCACGAATACCAATATCCGCTTTGATAATGCCTAATTTGGCATCAATAATCATCACGTTGGTAATCACAAAATCCAATACATTTGGATTGTCACGAGTTGCCGTACCACTTTGAGCCATGCCATCACGCACACTTTTACCGCCACCAAATTTACACTCATCGCCTTTGGTCAATAAATCTTGTTCAATAGTTGCCCATAAATTGGTATCGCCTAAACGGACTTTATCGCCAACGGTTGGGCCATAAGTTGCTACATATTGTGCTCTTGAAATTGTTAATGTCATCTTGCCCTACTTTATAATTTGCCATCAATTTGATTATGGAAACCGTAAATAATTTGGTTACCACCAAAAGCCACTAACTCAACGGTTTTGACTTCGCCTGGTTCGAACCGTACCGCATTGCCTGAAGGCACATTCAAACGCATACCGCGCGCCAAAGTGCGGTCAAATTTAAGGGCATTATTGGTTTCAAAAAAATGGTAGTGAGAACCCACCTGAATGGGTCTATCACCCGAGTTGGTTACTTCAATTGTCACTGTTTTTCTGCCGACATTAGCGAGAATATCGCCTTCGGCTAATTGGTATTCGCCTGGGATCATATCTTTGTTCCTTGTAGGGTGGGCTTTAGCCCACCATTAATATTTTTATTTTGGTGGGCTAAAGCCCACCCTACGGTTATCTAATCGGATTATGCACGGTAACAAGTTTTGTGCCATCTGGGAAAGTTGCTTCAATTTGTACTTCGTGTACCATCTCAGCGACGCCTTCCATCACATCATCAACGGTTAAAAGTGTTGAACCATACTGCATGACTTCAGCCACACTCATTCCATCTCTTGCCGCCTCTTGTAAATGACTCGCAATATAGGCAACAGTTTCTGGATAATTTAATTTAACGCCACGTGCTTTGCGTTTTGCCGCCAATTCTCCTGCGAGGAAAAGCATCAGTTTTTCTTGTTCTCTGGAAGTTAAATGCATATTTTCATTCCTTAATTTATTTATTATACGAAAGTCAGCGAATTTTACGTAAAAAATCTAAAATAGGAAAAATATTTTGTCAGAATTTTTTGTAACTCCCCTTGAAAGAAAAAAAATCTTCCTTATATAAAGACCGCACTTACAAACTCTTAAGAAGGAAATTAATTATGAATATTCGTCCTTTACACGATCGTGTAATTATTAAACGTGAAGAAGTCGAAACCCGTTCAGCTGGCGGTATCGTATTAACAGGTTCAGCGGCGACCAAATCAACCCGTGCGAAAGTATTAGCTGTGGGTAAAGGTCGTATTTTAGAAAATGGCACGGTTCAACCTTTAGATGTTAAAGTTGGCGATACCGTAATTTTCAACGACGGTTACGGCGTGAAAAGCGAAAAAATCGATGGCGAAGAAGTATTAATTATTTCTGAAAACGACATCTTAGCAATTGTAGAATAATTAGATAAGGAAAAAGAAAATGGCAGCAAAAGACGTAAAATTTGGTAATGACGCACGCGTAAAAATGCTTAAAGGCGTGAATGTATTAGCAGATGCAGTAAAAGTAACCCTTGGCCCTAAAGGTCGTAATGTAATTTTAGATAAATCATTTGGCGCACCAACTATCACTAAAGACGGTGTATCTGTTGCTCGTGAAATCGAATTAGAAGATAAATTCGAAAATATGGGCGCACAAATGGTAAAAGAAGTAGCATCTAAAGCAAATGATGCAGCAGGCGATGGTACAACTACTGCAACTGTGCTTGCTCAAGCTATCGTAAATGAGGGATTGAAAGCAGTAGCGGCAGGCATGAACCCAATGGATTTAAAACGTGGTATTGATAAAGCAGTAAGTGCGGTTGTTTCTGAGCTTAAAAATTTATCTAAACCTTGTGAAACAGCAAAAGAAATTGAACAAGTAGGGACTATTTCTGCAAACTCTGACAGCATTGTGGGTCAATTAATTGCTCAAGCTATGGAAAAAGTGGGCAAAGAAGGCGTGATTACTGTTGAAGATGGTACGGGTCTTGAAGATGAATTAGATGTGGTTGAAGGGATGCAATTCGATCGTGGCTACCTTTCTCCATATTTCATCAACAAACCAGAAACTGCAACGGTTGAATTAGATAATCCATATCTTCTTCTTGTAGATAAAAAAATCTCTAACATTCGTGAATTACTTCCAGTGTTAGAAGGTGTTGCAAAAGCAGGTAAACCATTATTAATCATCGCTGAAGATGTGGAAGGCGAAGCACTTGCAACCTTAGTAGTGAACACGATGCGCGGTATCGTAAAAGTTGCAGCCGTGAAAGCACCAGGCTTTGGAGATCGTCGTAAAGCGATGTTACAAGATATTGCAATTTTAACAGCGGGTACAGTAATTTCTGAAGAAATCGGTATGGAGCTTGAAAAAGCGACACTTGAAGATCTTGGTCAAGCAAAACGTGTTGTTATCAATAAAGATAACACAACCATTATTGATGGTATCGGAGATGAATCTCAAATCAAAGGTCGTGTGGCTCAAATTCGCCAACAAATTGAAGAATCAACTTCTGACTACGATAAAGAAAAACTTCAAGAGCGCGTTGCTAAATTAGCTGGCGGCGTGGCAGTAATCAAAGTAGGCGCAGCAACTGAAGTTGAAATGAAAGAGAAAAAAGACCGTGTAGATGACGCATTACATGCAACTCGAGCTGCGGTTGAAGAAGGTATCGTTGCCGGTGGTGGCGTTGCATTAGTTCGCGCAGCAGCGAAAGTTGCAGCAAGCCTAAAAGGTGACAACGAAGAACAAAATGTGGGTATCAAACTTGCATTACGTGCGATGGAAGCACCTTTACGTCAAATCGTCACTAACTCAGGCGAAGAAGCATCTGTTGTGGCAAGTGCGGTTAAAAATGGCGAAGGAAACTTTGGTTATAACGCAGGTACAGAACAATACGGCGATATGATCGAAATGGGTATCTTAGATCCAACTAAAGTAACTCGTTCTGCATTACAATTCGCGGCATCCGTAGCAGGCTTAATGATTACCACTGAATGTATGGTAACTGATCTGCCAAAAGATGATAAAGCCGATTTAGGTGCTGCTGGAATGGGCGGTATGGGTGGAATGGGCGGAATGATGTAATTCGCTTATACGAGTAAAAAATCTATCCCAACAGAAAATTTGAGCTCTATATGACTTAGGGCTCAAATCTACTAAAATAAGGGATACTAATTTTAGGCTTAGAAGATATCTGTAATAGTCATAAAAACAACTATATACAAAATGATACCCTTATAAAAATAAGGGTATCTTATGCAACACTAGCTAAATTTCGATCTTTTATGCAGCTACTACATAATCACCAGAAATTTTAACCGCACTTTTAATTAATATTAGATTACTTCGCAGGAATATCGGCAAGTACTCTTGTCAATAAATCCCAATAGGTTTGTACTGTTGCGATTTCCACTTTTTCATCTGGCGAGTGAGCATTTCGGATTGTTGGCCCAACAGAAATCATTTCAATGTGTGGATAATGTTCTTTTAAAAGACCACATTCTAATCCTGCGTGAATGACTTTCACTACAGGTTGCTCGCCTAGCACTTCAGCATAATGTTTGCGAGTAACGTCTAAGATAGTTGAGTCATTTACTGGTTGCCAGCCTGGGTAAGGCGCAGAAAACTCAACTTTTGCATTTGCTAAGATTGCAAGTGAGCTAAGCATTTCAGTTACGTAATATTTACCGCTTTCAATTAATGAACGAATTAAAATGGTGCTTTTTACCGCGTTACCTTCTGTTTTCAATACGCCAACGCTTAATGAGCTTTCTACAACATTTTTAACTACATCACTATTGCGGATTACGCCGTTTGGCAATACGTTGAGTGCATTAATTACCGTTTGAGTACTTTGTGCTGTGAATACTGTTGCAGATTTTTCTACAAATTCTACAAAAAGTGTGAGATTAGGTTCGGCAATGGCTAATTCTTCTTTAAGCACAACTGCGAGATTTTCTACCGCACTTTCTATGGCTTTTACATCGCCATTAAAGGCTAATACAGCCACAGCTTCTCGAGGAATTGCATTACGAATTGAGCCACCACGAATTTCAGAGAGAGTAAAGTGCGGTTCATTTTGAGAGAGTTTTGCTAATACTCGCGCTAACACTTTAATTGCATTTGCACGTCCTGTATGAATATCAACACCAGAATGGCCGCCACGTAAACCTTTAAGGGTGATTTGTACACTATGCTCAAACGTATTGGTTTCATATTGAACTGGAATTTCAAAGTTTGCGTTAATGCCGCCCGCACAACCAATGTAAATTTCGCCAATTTCTTCGGTATCTGTATTGATTAAAATTTCAGATTGTAACCAGTTATGACGCAGGTCTTTCGCACCATCCATCCCCGTTTCTTCTGTCATTGTTAAAAGCACTTCAAGAGGTGGATGCGCTAAATCATTGCTTTCTAACACAGCTAGAGTAGAGGCTAAACCGATACCATTGTCAGATCCTAATGTTGTACCTCGCGCTTTTACCCATTCTCCATCAATATAAGGTTGAATAGGATCTTTGGTAAAATCATGCGGGTTACCTTCATTAGCCTGTGGCACCATATCTAAGTGCGCTTGTAGAACAACAGGTGTGTGATTTTCCATTCCTTTCGTCGCGGGTTTACGAATGAGAACATTGCCTACTTCATCGCGTTCCACAAAAAAATGCTTTTCTTTCGCCCAATTTACAATAAAGTTAGCTAACGCATCTTCATAATGAGAAGGATGAGGGATTGCACAAATTTGATCAAACCATTTCCATAACAATGAGGGTTGAAGTGTTGTAATTTCAGACATAATTGCTCCTTTTACTGAAAATATTTACGAAATAATAGCATAAAACGCCATTTCGGGTTATCCTTACGCAATTTTTTATTTCTCGATAAATTTAAACTAAGGTGCAATTATGAGCGAAAAATATGTGGTGACCTGGGATATGTTTCAAATGCATGCCCGCAAATTATCAGAACGTTTACTTCCAGCTTCCCAATGGAAAGGTATTATTGCGGTAAGTCGCGGTGGTTTGTTTCCAGCGGCTGTGTTGGCTAGAGAATTAGGTCTTCGCCATATTGAAACCGTTTGTATCGCAAGCTATCACGATCATAACAATCAGGGAGAACTACAAGTTCTGCATGCAGCCCAAGTGCCAAATGGCGGCGAAGGGTTTATCGTAGTAGATGATTTAGTTGATACGGGTAATACAGCGCGTGCAATTCGTCAAATGTACCCAAATGCAAAATTTGTCACTGTATTTGCAAAACCTGCAGGTGCGGAATTAGTAGATGATTACGTGATTGATATTCCACAAAATACTTGGATTGAGCAACCTTGGGATTTAGGTTTAACCTTTGTTCCACCTCTCTCTAGAAAATAATTTTTACACAAAAAAGTGCGGTTAAAATAAAAGAATTTTTAACCGCACTTTCTTTCATTTTATCGTTTTTCCTAATTTTTCACGGTAAACTGGTTAAAATTTTACTCACAACAAATATCCGTATGCGACTTCTTATTTTAATCCTTCTTTCAGTATTAGTATTGTTTCAATATGATTTTTGGTTTGGCAGTAACGGCTTTTTAGATTATCGTCAAAATGCTGAGAAAATTAAGGAAAATCAAGCAGAAAATGAAAAGCTATCTCAACGTAATCAGCGTATTAATGCAGAAATTCAAGGATTAACAAAAGGTTTTGAAGCGATCGAAGAACGCGCACGAATGCAACATGGCTTAGTGAAAGAAAATGAAGTGTTCTATCATATTGTAAAAGAGAGTAAATAATGGCTCGTTCAATTATTGTGGTCTTGCCTGCGGCTGGTGTTGGTTCACGGATGCAAGCGGATAAACCTAAACAATATTTAACGCTGCTTGGCAAAACACTGCTTGAACATACACTCGATGTGATGCTTTCTTATCCTGCCGTATCTAAAATTATTTTGGCTGTAAGCAAAGATGATCCTTATATTTCTACACTATCGCTCGATCCTAAAATTCAGCTAGTGGAAGGTGGCACAACGCGAGCTGAATCTGTCTTAAATGGTTTAAATGCAATTGCGGAAAAAAATGCGTGGGTGCTTGTTCACGATGCTGCTCGCCCTTGTTTACAACATGCTGATATTGATAAATTGTTAGCTATTGAAGATAAACAGGGTGCGATTTTGGCAATCCCAGCAACAGATACGATTAAACGGGCGGATAATCAGCAATGTATTGTGAAAACAGAAGATCGTAGCCAGCTTTGGCAAGCAATGACACCGCAGTTTTTCCCAGTAGATATATTAAGAGATGCGCTTTCCACAGGAATTCAACGAGGTGCGAATATAACAGATGAAGCATCAGCAATGGAACTGGCAGGATTTCGACCGCACTTGGTGGCTGGACGCGGCGATAATTTAAAAGTGACTCGTCCAGAAGATTTAGCATTAGCAGAATTTTATTTAACAAGGAATAAATTATGATCAGAATTGGACACGGCTTTGATGTTCACGCTTTTGGCGAAGATCGTCCATTAATTATTGGTGGTGTAGAAGTGCCTTATCACACTGGCTTTATTGCGCACTCTGATGGCGATGTAGCACTACACGCATTAACTGATGCAATCTTGGGGGCAGCGGCTTTAGGCGATATTGGAAAACTTTTCCCAGATACCGATATGCAATATAAAAATGCGGATAGTCGAGGCTTACTGCGTGAAGCGTTTCGTCAAGTGCAAGAAAAGGGATATAAAATTGGTAATGTTGATGTTACCATCATCGCACAAGCACCTAAAATGCGTCCACATATTGATGCAATGCGTGCCAAAATAGCTGAAGATCTCCAATGCGATATTGAGCAAGTTAATGTAAAAGCAACGACCACCGAGAAATTAGGCTTTACAGGAAGACAAGAAGGAATTGCTTGTGAAGCTGTTGCCCTTTTAATCCGACAATAATTGCCTATCCTTAAAAGTGCGGTGAAATTTTAAAAGAATTTCATCGCATTTTTATTTTTGTGATCTGGATCACAGTTTTAACCAAAGAAGAGGCATACCATATTCTTGTACAGTCAGTTTGTAGTTGATAATACAAACAATAAATGAAAAGGTTTCGGCGCAAGAAAGGAAGTTTGCGCCGTTTGGCATTGCACTGTGCAATTTACCTATTGGGTTTGGCGGGCTGTTGTCTGACATTCCCGATTATCCCAAATCAGTGAAATAATAAGCGATTGCTCGGTATTATTAAGTGGTCATTGGTGAAAGGAAACGCCCATTTATAGGTGAGGGAGCAATGGAGGGCTTCAGTCCGCTTTTTGCTTACCAACCTTGTTGTTAGGTAATATATGGTTCATTATTAATTGATGGAATTTATACGTTTTAACAAGAATATTCCATTCACTAAACCATTTAATAAACAAATGTAAAACAGCGAGCTTATTACCAAATTCGATTTTCTTGTTATACATTTAACCAAAACGTCACAGGCCCATCATTTGTTAAGCTCACTTGCATATCCGCTGCAAATTGCCCTGTTGAAACAGGTAATTTCTCACCGCACTTTTGGATAAAATATTCATATAATTCATTAGCCAATGCTGGGGACGCACCTTTTGAAAAACTCGGGCGTAGACCTTTTTGTGTATCCGCCGCTAATGTAAATTGCGAAACGATAAGTAATTCCCCTTGTACTTGTTGAACATTTAAATTCATTTTGTCATTTTCATCACTGAAAATTCGATAATTAAGCACTTTTTCAGCAAGTTTATCCGCTTTTTCTTGGTTATCTTCTTTTTCTACACCAAGTAAAACTAATAACCCCTTTCCAATTTGCCCTATTGTTTCGCCATTTACATCCACTTTTGCTTGAGACACACGCTGAATTAGGGCAATCATTTCAATCCCTCAATAAAACTCGGTAACCATTCTTCAGCATAACTTTCTTGATCATCCACGTTTAACACGTCAATTTTTAAAGTCTCACAAATTTTGACCGCACTTTTTGCTTGAAGTGTTTGCTCCACTTGTTCCGCAGCATAGCAGAAAGTATCATAATCAGAATTACCTAATCCAACGACCGCAAAGCGAACATCTGAAAAATCCTTTTGGCTATTCGCTAATTCATCAAATAGAGGTTTTAAATTGTCTGGTAATTCGCCTGCACCGTGCGTTGAAGTGACAATCAGCCAAATTTTCTCGTTTTCAATGTCAGATAAATTTGGTCCGTGAAAAAGTGCGGTGGAAAAACCTTGAGTTTCTAAAACATCGTTTAAATGCTCGGCAACATATTCCGCCCCACCTAAAGTGCTGCCTGAAAGAATACAAATGTGCATTTTATTATCCTATATTTATTTTCTTCTCAAAGAGAAAAGAAAATTATTGAAATGATTAATAATAAAAAGGCTTAGAAAATCTAAGCCTTTTATTACGATTAAACGTTATCAAACTTACCAAGTAATGAACGAATATGCTCTTGCCAGTTACGATGTTCGTTTTTCAGCTGTTCATTTTCAGTTTGTAAGTTTTCAATATTTCTTTGAGATTCTGCGTTTTTCTCTTTTAATTCTTCAACTTCTAATTGAAGTAATTGGATAGTTTCTACCGCTTGTTTAATTTTTTCTTCAAGCTGGTCTAAAATTTCTAAAGACATAATGATTTCCTTTTAAATATGGGTAAGTTTAGGGGTATTTTACCCAGTAAATTTACCTTTTTAAAGCATTGAATAAAAATTTATTATGCAAACGATTACTCAGTGATAGAATGATGCTATTTTTGCCATAATCTTGAAAAATAAGCAGAAGGAGAATAATAATGAATCGAGCATTAGCCATTGAATTTTCACGAGTGACGGAAGCAGCCGCTCTAGCAGCTTACACGTGGCTTGGTCGAGGAGATAAAAATGCGGCAGACGATGCAGCGGTAAAAGCGATGCGTTATATGCTGAATTTGATCCATATGGACGCTGAAATCGTTATAGGTGAAGGCGAAATTGATGAAGCCCCAATGCTTTATATTGGCGAAAAAGTCGGCTCTGGCTTAGGGGAATTAGTTTCTATCGCAGTAGATCCTATTGATGGTACACGTATGACCGCAATGGGGCAATCTAATGCTATTTCTGTCTTGGCTGCAGGTGGCAAAAATACCTTTTTAAAAGCACCTGATATGTATATGGAAAAATTAGTGGTGGGTTCAAATGTAAAAGGCATAATTGATTTAAATTTACCACTGGAACAAAATCTTCGCCGCATCGCATCTAAACTAGGAAAATCCCTTTCTGACCTTACCGTAATGGTATTAGCAAAACCACGTCACGAGGCCATAATTAAACAAATACATAATTTGGGCGCGAAAGTATTGGCAATTCCTGATGGCGATGTAGCAGGTTCTGTACTTTGCTGCTTACCTGATGCTGAAGTCGATCTTCTTTATGGAATTGGTGGTGCGCCAGAAGGTGTGGCAGCTGCTGCAGCCATTCGAGCATTAGGTGGCGATATGCAAGCGCGGTTAATCCCACGCAATGAAGTAAAAGGCGACACCGAAGAAAATAAAAAAATTGCAGCTAATGAAATTCAGCGTTGTGCAGCACTGGGCGTAAAAGTGAATGAAGTGTTAAAACTGGGAGATCTCGTGCGTGATGACAATCTTGTATTTACTGCAACGGGCATTACCAATGGCGATTTGCTTAAAGGTATCTCCCGCAAAGGTAATTTAGCCAATACTGAAACCATTTTAATTCAAGGAAAATCTCGTACAATTCGTAAAATTCAATCCATTCATTATTTGGATGACCTTTATAAAATTTTGAATATTTAGTATTAGAAACAAAAAAATCGCACCTTTAACAGTGCGATTTTTTCTTATATTAATTTAGGACATTCTACCGTTTTCTATACCAATTACCTGATCACAAATTGCCATAGTGGATTGGCGGTGGCTGACGAGAATAATCAATTTTTCAGCTTTAACATTGAGTAATGATTTCAAAATCATTGCTTCGTTTAAGCTATCCAAATTGCTAGTTGGTTCATCAAGTAAAATAATCGGCGCATTATGCAAGAATGCTCGTGCAATACCGATACGTTGTTTTTCTCCGTCAGAGAGATTGCCACCCAATTCCGTCATTTTTGTTTGATAGCCTTGTGGCAAACTCAAAATAAAATCATGAATTGAGGCTTTCTTCGCTGCTTCCATAATTTCTTCTAAGGTTGCATCACGGCGAGCAAGGCGAATATTTTCCTCAATAGTTTCGTTGAAAATATAGGTTTGCTGAGTAATGTATGCCATATTGTCACGCAAGCTACGAGTGTTAATATTCGGTAAAGTTTCGCCGTTAATTTTAATGCTACCTGATTTAGGATCGTAAAAACGCATAAGCAGTTTTAACAAAGTACTTTTACCGCTGCCGCTTCTGCCGTGAATACCTAAAATTTCGCCTTTTTTCACAGATAAGCTGACATCCGATAAAATTTGTTCTTCGCCGTAAGCGAAGTTTAGGTTCTCTACATCAATGCGAGAAACATCTTTTAAATCTACCGCACTTTCTACGTCTTTTAACTCTGGTTCTTCTGCTAACAAACTTAATACTCGTTCGCCAGAAGCCAAAGTTTGTAATAAGTTGCTTGAAAGGTTACTTAAGGCGATAACTGGCCCATAGCTCGACATTAATAAAATAACGCCGATTAAAAAGGCAGCGAAATCAATTTTATCTAAGCTAAACAAAATTAAGCCAGTAAACAGCATAATGATGTTGAAAACAGATACTGCCACTTCAGTATAAACACGAACTTTCGCTTCTTGGTCTTTAATGCGTTCAAAGGCGGTATCAATTTTTTGGCTACGTTGTTGGATTTCTGCTAAACGTTGTTGTGCATAGCCAAAAAGCTGAATTTCTTTCATACCACGCACGCTGTCAAGGAAGAAATCATTCATTTCGCCGACTAATTCACGATAGCGTCTGCCATCTTCACGAGCCAATTTGGTGGTGATAATCGGTAAAATCACACCTACCGTTAAATAAGCGGCTAATGCGACAACTACAAACCAACCTGAAAGATGGGCAAAGACCAACAATAGAATCGCAGAGGTAAAGAACGCAATCATAATTGGTGCAATGGTGTGTGCATAAAATACTTCGAGCAATTCAATATCATTGGTTACTAATGACACTAATTGCCCTGCTTGTTTATCTTGCAACTTCACAAAAGCCAAACGACGCAAAGAAGAAAACACTTTGTCACGCAATAATGCGAGTAATTTAAAAGCAATATAATGCCCAGACATTTGCTCTAAATAACGCAATACACCACGAGCCACCGCTAATACGATAAGTGCGGTCAAAATGCCAGAAAAACTTAAATGGGTGTCAAAGTTTAAGAGATTTACTAACCCCATTGCACCAAACACCATAATAAAGATGGCAGCAAGGAAACCGAGCGTCCCCATAGTAATGGTAAACGCCATAATGTGTGCAAGTGGAGTCACTAATTTCAACAAATGCCCCATTACAACAAAACCATTTTTACGCATTTGCCACCTCTCTAATTTGTTCTAAATCTTTTTGTTGTTGGAACATTTCAGCATACGCACCTTGTTTTGCCATTAAGCTTTCGTGTGTGCCTTGCTCAATCAATTTGCCTTGGTCAAGCACATTAATACAGTCCGCATTCACAGCATTTGCCAAACGGTGAGAAATCATCACAATGGTTTTTTGTTGTTTAAATTGTTGAATAAACTGCAAAATAATTTCTTCGCTTTCCACATCAATATTACTGGTCGCTTCATCAAAAATATAAAGCTCGGCATTGTGTAACAAAGCACGCGCTAAAGCTAAACGTTGAATTTGACCGCCCGATAAATTCGCACCTCGGCTTAATAGCTGCATATCTAAGCCGCCATTTTCGCGTACAAATTGGGCGAGATTCACTTGTTCTAAACAAGCATAAATTTGTTCATCTGTGGCATCAATTTTCGCCATCGTCATATTTTCACGCAGCGAGCCTTTAAACACATAACTGCTATGGCTTACTAACGATACTTTTTGATAGAAAGAAGTGCGGTCAATATTGAGGGCGTTTTGTCCATTAAATAAAATCTCACCTTGTTGCGCTTTATTAAAGCCCATCAATAACGAAACCAAGGTTGATTTACCGCAACCACTTTTACCCACAAATACAGAAAGTTGGTTTGGCAAGATACTCAAATCTAAACCTGTAATTGCTGGTTTTTCTTCACTATAAGAAAAATGCAGATCTTTAATTTCCACTTGAAGGTTATTTTTGGCTTCAAAATCCACCGCACTTTGTTGGATTTCCACTGGTGTATCAAGCAATGTGAAGATCTTATCTGAAGCCGCTTTGCCATTCATCGCCACATGGAAGAATGAACCAAGCAAACGAAGCGGAATAAAGAACTCAGAAGAAAGGAGAATAAATAAAATCACGCCTAACACGCTGAGTTGTGCATCTTGGAATTGCAATAATGCAGTTAAAATCCCAATTGCAGCACCACCGTAAGCAAGTAAATCCATCAGTGATACCGAGTTAAGCTGCATAGTAAGCACTTTCATGGTGATTTTGCGGAAATGCTCAGCCTCTTTATCCATCGCTTTCGCTTTATAAGCGTCGTCTTGATAGATTTTTAGCGTAATTAAACCCTGTAAGTTATCTAAAAAGCTACTGCCTAATCCCACATAAATCGACCAATATTTTGCCAAGAGTTTTTTCGCAATTTTATTTACTGCAATGATCGACATAGGGATAAGCGGCACGCAAATTAATAAAATAATGGCTGTTTTAAAGCTGAAAAATATCAGGAAAGCAAAGAGGGTAAGCGGTGCAAGCAAGCTATAAAAAAGCTGCGGCAAATAACGCCCAAAGTAGATTTCAAGCTGTTCTACACCTTCTGATGCCACTTGGATAATGCTTGAAGTGGATTGCTGGTTCACTTGGTTAAGCGGCATAGAAGCCAATTTACGATAAATAAGGCTACGCAATTCATGCTTCACTTTTGTGCTGGCAAAATAAGACGCCTGCACCGATTTTTTACCCGCAAAAGCACGTAATGCCAATGCTGCAATCAAAAGGATGCCAAAAATGACCGCACTTAACGGGCTCAATTCGTGAAAATAAGCCGCCTGTAAAATATAAGAAAACACGACGGCACTAATAATCCCGCCAACTAACGCCACCCAATTCCACAACACCGTGACGCCAATCCATTTTTTGCTGTCAGCCACCGTGTTAATTAGGCGTTTATCTATCATCATAATGATTACTCCTAAAATAAAAAGAAGTACGCATAGAAAGAATTATACGTACTTAATGTAGGGTGGGCTTCAGCCCACCAAAATATCTCACGACTGTTTGATGGTGGGCTGAAGCCCATCCTACAACTACTAACGCCACCCAATTCCACAACACCGTGATACCAATCCATTTTTTACTGTCAGCCACCGTGTTAATTAGGCGTTTATCTATCATCATAATGATTACTCCTAAAATAAAAAGAAGTACGCATAGAAAGAATTATGCGTACTTAACGTAGGGTGGGCTTCAGCCCACCAAAATATCTTACGATTGTTTGTTGGTGGGCTAAAGCCCACCCTACAACTACTAACGCCACCCAATTCCATAACACTGTGACACCAATCCATTTTTTGCTGTCAGACACCGTGTTAATTAGGCGTTTATCTATCATCATAATGATTGCTCCTAAAATAAAAAGAAGCACGCATAGAATGATGCGTACTTAATGTAGGGTGGGCTTCAGCCCACCAAAATATCTCACGATTGTTTGTTGGTGGGCTAAAGCCCACCCTACAACTACTGAAGCCCACCAAAATATCTCACAATTGTTTATTGGTGGGCTAAAGCCCACCCTACAACTACTAATCAACAATCAATGGCTCGCATTATAGGAAACAAGCAGGTTTAAATACAGAAAATAATAAGAATAGTTTTTATTTCTTGATTTTTATCAAAAATCAATCTTTATTGTTGTGAGAAAATGCTTCCTCGTATAATATATTTGAGAATTATTATTATTTTTTTATAGGATTAAATATGACCAATTTTAGATTAAACGTGCTTGCCTATTCCGTTATGCTTGGGCTAACGGCAAGTGTTGCTTATGCTGAACCAACCAACCAACCAACCAACCAACCAACCAACCAACCAACCAACCAACCAACCAACCAAAATAGTAATGCTTCTGAACAACTAGAACAAATAAATGTTTCTGGCTCTACCGAAAATACTGATACGAAAGCTCCGCCAAAAATTGCCGAAACTGTAAAAACGGCTAAAACGCTAGAAAGAGAACAAGCAAACAACATTAAAGACATCGTTAAATACGAGACGGGCGTTACTGTTGTTGAAGCAGGAAGATTTGGACAAAGCGGTTTTGCGATTCGTGGGGTAGATGAAAATCGAGTAGCGATTAATATTGATGGATTACGTCAAGCTGAAACCTTATCTTCTCAAGGCTTTAAAGAACTTTTTGAAGGTTATGGTAACTTCAATAACACGCGTAATGGTGCAGAAATTGAAACCTTAAAAGAAGTAAATATCACAAAAGGTGCTGATTCTATTAAGAATGGTAGTGGTTCCTTAGGTGGTTCTGTAATTTATAAAACAAAAGATGCGAGAGATTATCTCCTTAACAAGGATTACTATGTAAGTTACAAAAAGGGATACGCTACGGAAAATAATCAATCATTCAATACCCTTACTCTTGCTGGACGTTATAAAAAGTTCGATGTGCTAGTGGTTACAACAAGCAGAAATGGACATGAACTTGAGAACTATGGTTATAAAAATTATAACGATAAAATTCAAGGTAAAAAAAGAGAAAAAGCAGATCCATATAAAATTGAACAAGATAGTACATTATTAAAATTATCTTTCAATCCTACAGAAAATCATCGTTTTACCTTTGCCGCTGATTTATATGAACATCGTTCTCGTGGGCAAGATTTATCCTATACACTAAAATATCAACGTAGTGGTTATGAAACCCCTGAGGTTGAATCTAGACACACCAATGATAAAACAAAGAGACGTAATATTTCATTTAGTTATGAAAATTTCTCCCAAACTCCATTTTGGGATACGCTAAAACTCACTTATTCTGATCAACGTATTAAAACTCGTGCACGCACAGATGAGTATTGTGATGCAGGTGTAAGACATTGTGAAGGCACAGACAATCCTACGGGACTAAAATTAACAGATGGCAAAATAACACGTCGAGATGGATCAGAACTTCAATTTGAGAAAAAAAACAAAAACAATAATGATGAATATAACTTCAATAGATTTATTGATACTGATGGTCAAGTAATTGACAAAGGAATTAAGCTAGGGCGCACCTCTGAAACTTGGTATGATTGTTCAATATTTAATTGTGATGATAAAAAAATAAAAGTTTTTGAGGGTAACAATTCTTATGGCCATGATGGAAAATGGAAAGAAGTTGAACTTGAAACAAAAACATTAAATGGCAAAAAATTCGCTAAAATAAAGGATACGGGTTATAAAATAAGATCTATTCTTCCCTCTTCACCTGGTTATTTAGAACGTCTCTGGCAAGAGAGAGATTTAGACACCAACACTCAACAATTAAATTTAGATTTAACCAAAGACTTCAAAACTTGGCATATTGAACATAATCTACAATATGGTGGATCATATAATACCGCGATGAAGCGCATGGTTAATCGTGCTGGCAATGATGCTTATGATGTGCAATGGTGGGCTGAACGTACTTTAGGCTTTAAAACAAGTTGGTACGCACCACTAGAAACTCCAGAAACCTGTGAAGGATCATCTACCTGGAATGCTAACCTTTGTCCTCGAGTTGATCCTGAATTTTCTTACTTATTACCCATTAAAACAACAGGAAAATCAGTCTATCTCTTTGATAATTTTGTTATAACTGATTATTTATCTTTTGATTTGGGTTATCGTTATGACAATATCCATTATCAACCAAAATATAAACACGGTATCACACCCAAATTACCCGATGATATTGTGAAAGGATTATTTATTCCATTAAAACAAAATGCAAAGACTGATGAAGATATTAAGAAAAATGTACAACAAAATATTGACTATATCGCTAAGCAGAACAAAAAATATAAAGCACATTCTTATAGTTTTGTTTCAACGATTGATCCAACGAGTTTTCTTCGTTTACAACTAAAATATTCTAAAGGTTTTAGAACACCAACTTCAGATGAAATGTATTTCACCTTTAAACACCCTGATTTCACTATTTTGCCAAATACTGATCTAAAACCAGAAATAGCAAAAACCAGAGAAATTGCTTTCACATTACATAATGATGATTGGGGATTTATCTCGACAAGTCTGTTTAAGACTAACTATAAAAACTTTATTGACCTAATATTTAAAGGGGAACAAGATTTCCCTTTAGTTAGCGGAGGTAGCTCATTACCATTTTCTCTTTATCAAAATATAAATAGAGATAATGCGTCTTTAAAAGGTATTGAAATTAATTCAAAAGTATTCCTTGGTAAAATGGCAAAATTTATGGATGGGTTTAACCTGAGCTATAAATATACCTATCAAAAAGGCAGAATGAATGGCAATATTCCTATGAATGCAATTCAGCCTAAAACGATGGTGTATGGCTTAGGCTATGATCACCCAAGCCAAAAATTTGGATTTAATTTCTACACTACCCACGTAGCAAGTAAAAATCCAGAAGATACTTATGATATTTATGCGAAAGATAAAAACCAAACCAACACTAGCATAAAATGGCGCAGTAAATCTTATACTATTCTAGATTTAATTGGATATGTGCAACCAATTAAAAACTTAACCATAAGAGCTGGTGTATATAATCTTACAAACCGTAAATACATTACTTGGGATTCTGCGCGTTCAATTCGTTCATTTGGTACAAGTAATGTTATAGATCAATCAACAGGATTAGGCATTAACCGTTTCTACGCCCCAGGTAGAAATTATAAAATGTCAGTTCAGTTTGAATTTTAAACCTGTCTAAAATCAAAAGTGCGGTAAATTTTTACCGCACTTTTTCTTAAGAAAGGATCTATCTTTTACTCTCTCTTTCAAAGCCAATGTTCAAACATCGGCATTTGTGCAAAATCTCCTTGAAAATCAAGCTATTTTTGCGATCTAGATCGAAAGATTGAAATGACTATCTCGCCAAATTTTTAGTTTCTATTTATGATTACACATCAAAAATTAATAACTTATTAGTTATTGAAATAAGTAGATAAATAGGATAAATTATGTACGAGATTCTCTTTTACAGAGACCAAAATGACATTGAGCCAGTGAAAGAGTATCTGCTATCTCTGGCTCAAAATGAAAGCAAAGATAGTCGAATTAAACTGAATAAAATTCGAGATTATGTAAAGTTATTAAGCGAACTCGGGACGTCTGTTGGCAAACCCTATGTGAAACATTTAGACGGTGAAATTTGGGAACTTCGTCCAATTAGGGATCGCATCTTGTTTGCAAGATTAATGGATGGTCGCTTTGTCTTACTACATCAATTTATGAAGAAAACACAAAAAACGCCAAAACGAGAAATCCAAACAGCCCAACAACGCTTAAGTGAATTAAAAGAGAGATTGAAAAATGAATAAAATTAGCCCATTAGGTTCAAATTGGAATGAGTTTGAACAGCAAATTTTCAATGAAGAAGAAATCCGAGAAAGTAATTTGCGTGTAGCCTTAATTAAAGAATTGATTACTTCTCGCCAGCAACTTGGGATTTCCCAAAAACAACTTGAAACCTTAAGCGGTGTGAAGCAACCTATGATTGCACGCATTGAAAAAGGACAAACGAATCCTCAGCTTGAAACGTTGTTAAAATTGCTCGCTCCTTTAGGGAAAACCCTGTCGATTGTGCCTCTAAGGGTAAAAAATGCCTAAGATATACCCGTTTGACTTGTTATATTATAAATAGTTTTTATTGCGTCTTATTATACGTGGCTTTTTTGACTAGAAAATCGATAAAATCGGAATAGACTGTTCCGAGAAAAGAAAAAATATTGCAAAATAGCCTCAAATTAAGACCTATGTAGAAAAATGATTATATTTAGTAACTTATCTTTAAAACGAGGGCAAACGGAACTTCTCGAAAATGCTTCTGCTATGATTAATCCCAAGCAAAAAGTCGGTTTGGTGGGGAAAAATGGTTGTGGAAAATCTTCGCTTTTTGCCTTATTAAAAAAAGAATTAATGCCAGAGGGCGGAGAGGTGAATTATCCAGCAAATTGGCGAGTCTCTTGGGTAAATCAAGAAACGCCTGCATTGGATATTTCTGCGATTGATTATGTGATTCAAGGGGATCGTGAATATTGCCGTTTGCAACAAGAGCTTGAACGTGCAAATGAACGCAATGACGGTAACGCTATTGCGCGTATTCACGGGCAATTAGAAACCTTGGATGCGTGGACAATTCAATCTCGTGCCGCTTCTTTATTGCATGGTTTAGGATTTAGTCAAGAAGAAACAATACAGCCAGTGAAAGCCTTTTCGGGCGGTTGGCGGATGCGTTTGAATTTGGCACAGGCATTGCTTTGTCCATCGGATTTATTGTTACTGGATGAACCGACCAACCATTTGGATTTGGATGCGGTTATTTGGTTAGAACGTTGGTTAGTGCAATATCAAGGCACCTTGGTATTAATTTCTCACGACCGTGATTTTCTTGATCCAATTGTGACAAAAATCCTTCATATCGAAAATCAGAAGCTCAACGAATACACGGGCGATTATTCTTCCTTTGAAGTGCAACGAGCCACTAAACTGGCACAACAAACGGCGATGTATCGTCAGCAACAACAAAAGATTTCCCATTTACAAAAATATATTGATCGCTTTAAAGCCAAAGCGACCAAAGCCAAACAAGCGCAAAGCCGTATGAAAGCACTAGAAAGAATGGAGCTGATTGCGCCTGCTTATGTGGATAATCCTTTTACTTTTGAATTTCGTCCACCGCAATCCTTGCCGAATCCGTTGGTGATGATTGAACAGGCAAGCGCAGGTTATGGTAGTGGCGAAAGTGCGGTAGAAATTTTAAGTAAAATTAAGCTGAATTTAGTGCCTGGTTCGCGCATTGGTTTACTCGGGAAAAATGGTGCAGGTAAATCAACCTTGATTAAACTTTTAGCTGGAGAACTGACCGCACTTTCAGGCACAGTTCAGTTGGCAAAAGGTGTTCAACTTGGTTATTTTGCCCAGCATCAATTAGATACTTTACGCGCAGATGAATCTGCTCTGTGGCATATGCAAAAACTCGCGCCTGAGCAAACGGAGCAACAAGTTCGGGATTATTTAGGCAGTTTTGCGTTTCACGGCGATAAAGTAAATCAAGCAGTGAAATCTTTTTCTGGAGGAGAAAAAGCTCGTTTGGTGTTGGCTTTGATTGTTTGGCAACGCCCGAATTTGTTACTACTTGATGAACCAACTAACCATTTGGATTTGGATATGCGTCAAGCATTAACGGAAGCATTGGTGGATTACGAAGGTTCTTTGGTGGTGGTGTCTCACGATCGTCATCTATTACGCAATACCGTGGAAGAATTTTATTTAGTTCACGATAAAAAAGTGGAAGAATTTAAAGGCGATTTAGAAGACTATCAAAAATGGCTGAGTGAACAAAACAGTACGTCTGAAAATAAAGTTTCAGAAAAAGTGGGCGATAATGAAAATTCGGTTCAAAATCGTAAGGAACAAAAACGCCGTGAAGCAGAGTTACGCCAACAAACTGCACCATTACGTAAAAAAATCACGCAATTAGAAGAAAAAATGAATAAATTTTCTTCTGAGCTTGCGAACATAGAAAATCAACTGGCAGATGCCGAATTATATAATGCGGAAAATAAAGAAAAATTGACCGCACTTTTGGCACAGCAAGTGGACGTGAAGAAAGCATTAGATGATGTCGAAACGGAATGGATGACTGCACAGGAAGAATTGGAAGAAATGCTTCAAGCGTAAGGATAGATTATGAATCAAAGCCTTTTTCATCATAGCAAACAACAGGAATATTGCCCTCAATGTGGTGCGCCGTTGCAAATTAAACAAGGCAAAAAAGGGCTGTTTTTAGGTTGCTCTGCTTATCCTGAATGTGATTATTTGCGTCCTTTGCAACGATCGGAGCATAAAGTATTAAAAACACTTGATGAAATTTGCCCGAAGTGCAGTAATTTATTGCAGTTGAAACAAGGCAGTTTTGGGATGTTTATTGGTTGTAGCCATTATCCTGAATGCGATTTTGTGGTGCGGGAAGAATCTGAGTCTGAGGAAAAAATTGCTTGTCCTGAATGTAAAACGGGGCATTTGATTTCTCGTCGAGGTCGCCAAGGAAAGATTTTTTACGGCTGTGATAATTTCCCTAAATGTAAATTTTCTTTGCCTGCCAAGCCTTATGCCGTGCCTTGCCCAACGTGCCATTTTCCTCTTTCTTTGTTAAAAAGCGAAAATGGGGAAAAACAAATTTTCCAGTGTGCAAATAAAACTTGCCGTCATATTTTTGAGCAATAAAAGTAAAAGAATGAAATGAATAGAGAACAAATCGCCGAGACCCTTCGACAAAATCAAGTGGTTGCTTATCCCACTGAAGCTGTATTTGGTTTAGGCTGTAATCCGCAAAGTGAAAGTGCGGTAAAAAAATTACTTGATTTAAAGCAACGCCCAGTGGAAAAAGGGCTGATTTTAGTGGCGCCTAGCTTGGATTTTTTCCGTCCTTTTGTCGATTTTGAGCAGATTAACGATGAACAGCTTTCTCGCCTGCAAGGCAAATATGAACGCCCAACTACTTGGATTGTGCCAGCTAAATCCACCACCCCGCATTTTCTCACAGGAAAATTTGATAGCATTGCAGTACGTTTGTGCGATCACCCATCTGTGAAAGCCTTATGTGAAATCACGGGTTTTGCATTAACTTCGACTAGCGCAAATCTGACAGGAGAGCCACCTTGCCGCATCGCCGATGAAGTGCGGTCACAATTCGGTTCAGATTTTCCAGTATTAGATGAAATTGTGGGCGGTGCACTCAATCCATCAGAAATTCGAGACTTGCGTACAAATCAACTTTTTAGACAGGGATAATTTATGGATCTTTATGCTGTATGGGGCAATCCGATTGTGCAAAGTAAATCGCCATTAATTCAAAATAAGTTAGCCGCCCAAACCCATCAAGCCATAGAATACATTGCAAAATTAGGCGATCTTGATACTTTTGAACACCAGCTTTTGGCATTTTTCGATGAGGGGGCGAAAGGTTGCAATATTACTTCGCCTTTTAAAGAACGAGCTTATCAGCTGGCAGACGAATATAGCCAACGAGCAAAACTGGCGGAAGCCTGCAATACGCTAAAAAAACTCGATGATGGAAAACTTTATGCGGATAACACTGATGGGATTGGCTTAGTGACGGATTTACAACGTTTGAATTGGCTTCATCCAAATCAACGCATATTAATTCTAGGAGCAGGCGGAGCAACAAAAGGCGTATTATTGCCACTTTTACAAGCTCAACAAAATATTATGCTTGCCAACCGCACTTTTTCGAAAGCCAAAGAATTAGCTGAAAGATTTCAGCCTTACGGCAATATTCAAGCTGTCTCTATGGATTCGATTCCACTACAAACTTATGATGTAGTGATTAATGCAACTTCCGCTGGATTAAGTGGTGGAACGGCTTCAGTTGATGCTGAAATTTTAAGATTAGGTTCAGCTTTTTACGATATGCAATATGCGAAAGGCACAGACACGCCATTTATTGCATTATGCAAAAGTTTAGGTTTAACCAATGTTAGCGATGGCTTTGGAATGTTAGTCGCGCAAGCAGCACATTCTTTCCATTTGTGGCGAGGCATAATGCCAGATTTTGTCGCGGTTTATGAGCAATTAAAATAAGGTAATTGGCAATGGAAAATAAATACAGCGATTTTAATATTTTCACTTCTCGTGAACAGCGTGAAGGTTTTATGGAACGTATTTCATCTATTTCCTTAGCCCTAAAAAGCGAAAAGCCTCAATGAAACTCACTGAAGCTATGACGCCGACCAAGCACCCTCGATCCACTTGGCTCGGAATATATCAAAATGTTTTATTTTGTCAAGTTTTAATATGCAACAAATAACCAGATGCCCTTGGGTTGGCGAACAACCTATTTATATTGATTATCATGACAAAGAATGGGGAAAACCTGAATTCGACAGCCAAAAGCTATTTGAAAAAATTTGTTTGGAAGGGCAGCAAGCGGGACTTTCGTGGATTACGGTTTTGAAAAAACGTGAATCTTACCGTGAGGCTTTTCATCAATTTGATCCGAAAAAAATTGCAAAAATGACCGCACTTGATATTGATGATTGTATGAAAAATGCAGGATTAATTCGCCATCGAGCCAAGTTAGAAGCCATTGTTAAAAATGCGAAAGCTTATTTGGCGATGGAAAAGTGCGGTGAAAATTTCAGTGATTTTGTTTGGTCATTTGTAAATCATAAACCGATTGTCAATGATGTGCCTGATTTGCGAACTGTACCAGCTAAAACAGAAGCATCTAAAGCACTTTCTAAAGCCTTAAAAAAACGTGGTTTCGTCTTTGTTGGCGAAACCACGTGCTATGCGTTTATGCAATCTATGGGGCTGGTGGACGATCATTTAAATAATTGTCCTTGCAAAACTCGCTAGTGTTTATGCTGATCGCGCTCCCATAAATCGGCGTATTTTACAAAGGTTGAATGCGCCGATAACACCGCTAATAAAAATCCTTGTTTGCCATCTAAAAAACCTGCTTTTAACAAATACATCTTCACAAAACAACCAAGCGCGTGCGAAATTCCTTGCCAAAGTGTGGCTTTTTTTCCTTTAGCTTGGCGTTGGTCTGCCCATGCTTTGGCATAACCTGCGGATTTCACTAGATAATGATGGATGCTTTTATAAGTGAAATGCTCTAAATCCCCTGTTAATTTTTCTACTTTTGTGCCAGCTGGAAATTCCACTTTTTCATGTACAAGTGAATCATTATATTGCGCATAGTTTGTGCGATAGAGGCGAACTACATAATCGGGATACCAGCCTGAATGGCGAATTTCACGCCCAAATACTTCACTCACTCGTGGAATTTCATAAACGGTATTTTCTCGATCATTTTTAACCGCACTTAAGATAGCCTGTTGTAGCTTGAGTGTAACGCGTTCGTCAGCATCTAACCAGAGTACATAATCACTGGTTACATATTGTTGGGCTAATTGGCGTTGTTTACCAAATCCTTGCCAGTTGCTATTTTCATAGAATTTCGCCCCATAACTGAGCGCAATTTCTTTAGTGTTATCTGTGCTACCAGAATCTAGAATGATAATCTCATCCACCCAATCTTTTACGGTGTCTAAGCAATTGGCGAGGTCTTGTGCTTCATTCTTTATAATCATTGCAACGCTAATTGTAGGCATATTTTCAATCCTTTTTTTGCTATACTAGCCGAAATTTTTTCAAGTATAACCGAATTTCATTTATGTGGCGTTTTTTTTATACCAGCTTGCTTTTAATTTGCCAGCCGTTGATATTGTGTTTTATTGGCTTGCTCAGTGTTAAATCTCCACGTTATCGTCAGCGTTTGGCTGAACGTTATGGTTTTTATGGCAATGCGTCTTGCCCTCCACCACAAGGAATCTTTATCCACGCAGCCTCCGTAGGGGAAGTGATTGCTGCGACACCGCTGGTTCGTCAATTGCAACAAGATTATCCACATTTATCCATTACTTTTACGACTTTTACGCCCACAGGTTCAGAGCGCGTCAAAGCCACTTTTGGAGACAGCGTTTTTCATTATTATTTACCCCTTGATTTACCTTTTTCGATCCATCGTTTTATTAATTTTGTACAACCTAAATTATGTATCGTGATGGAAACAGAACTTTGGCCTAATCTTATTCATCAATTATTTTTACGCAATATTCCATTTGTTATCGCTAATGCACGTTTATCTGCGCGTTCTGCGCATCGTTACGGAAAAATAAAAGCACACTTACAAACAATGTGGTCACAAATTAGCTTGATTGCAGCACAGGATAACATTAGTGGAAAACGCTATGCCACTTTGGGCTATCCAAAGGAAAAATTGAATATCACGGGCAATATTAAATATGATCTCAATACGAATGATGAACTATTACGTAAAATTGATTCATTGCGTACCCTTTGGAAGCAAGATCGCCCAATATGGATTGCTGCCAGCACGCATAATGGAGAAGATGAAATCATTTTAAAATCTCACCGCGCTTTGTTAGCAAAATACCCAAATTTATTGTTATTGCTCGTTCCACGCCATCCAGAGCGTTTTAATATGGTGGCTGATTTACTTAAAAAGGAAAAATTTCAATTTATTCGTCGCTCCAAAAATGAATTACCAAATGAAAATACCCAAGTGATTTTAGGCGATAGTATGGGCGAACTGATGTTGATGTATGGCATTTCCGATATTGCTTTTGTGGGTGGAAGCCTTGTGAAACACGGGGGGCATAATCCACTGGAACCTCTTGCGTTTAAAATGCCAGTGATTACTGGCAAGCATACTTTTAATTTCCCTGAGATATTTCGAATGTTGGTGGAAGTGCAAGGTGTGTTGGAAGTTAATTCAACCGCAGATGCCTTAGAACGTGCAGTAGAAGCCTTATTAAACTCAAAAGAAGCCCGCGAACATTTAGGCAATGCTGGCTATGAAGTGCTGATGGAAAACCGTGGTGCATTACAGCGTTTGTTAGATTTATTAAAACCTTATTTGGAGCGCAATGTATGACGAGCGTGATTTATCCTGGTACTTTTGATCCGATTACGAACGGTCATTTGGATATAATTGAAAGAAGTGCGGTAATTTTTCCTCGTGTTTTAGTGGCGGTGGCAAATAGTCCAAGCAAAAAGCCACTCTTTTCTTTGGAGGAACGCGTGGAACTTGTGCGTCAATCTGTTGCGCATTTATCCAATGTGGCGGTGTTTGGCTTTTCTGATTTGTTGGCCAATGTGATTAAACAGCACAATATTTCTGCCATTATTCGCGGCGTACGCACAACAACAGATTTTGAATATGAACTGCAATTGGCTGCCCTTAATCGTTTACTCACAAAAGGCGTAGATAGTCTGTTTTTCCCACCAGCAGAAAAATGGGCGTTTGTTTCTTCCACCATTGTACGTGAAATTTATTTACATGGCGGAGATGTGGCTGAGCTAGTGCCTGTGTCTGTGTTCAATGCGTTAAAAGCACGATGATAAAAACTTTTATTTTTTTAACCGCACTTATCGCTTTATCTGGTTGTGGTTCCGTGGTCAAACTTATCGATCCAACAGAAAAATATACCGCCTATGCAGGGGCGGCTTATGATCTTGAAATGGCTCAACAATGGGGATTGCCAATCTTAGATTTGCCCCTCTCATTTTTATTAGACACCGTATTACTGCCCTATGCGTGGGCTCAATAATTCTTATGAAACTCAATTCTCAACAACAACAAGCCGTTGAATATGTGACAGGCCCTTGTCTTGTGCTTGCTGGCGCAGGCTCAGGCAAAACTCGCGTAATCATTAATAAAATAGCCCATTTAATTGGAAAGTGTGGTTATTCTCCGAAACAAATTGCTGCTGTTACTTTCACCAACAAAGCCGCACGTGAGATGAAAGAGCGTGTAGCACATTCCATTGGCAAAGAACAATCTAAAGGCTTGCTCGTTTCCACTTTTCATACCCTCGGTTTTGACATTATTAAGCGTGAATATAAAGCGTTGGGCTTTAAATCAAATATGACCTTGTTTGATGAACAGGATCAATTTGCGTTGTTAAAAGAGCTAACCGCTGATGTGTTAAAAGAAGATAAGGATTTATTGCGTGAGTTAATTTCAGTGATTTCTAACTGGAAGAATGATTTGATTTCGCCAAAACAGGCGTTTGCGTTGGCGCGTGATGCAAAATATCAAACTTTTGCAAAATGTTATGAGCGTTATACCACACAAATTCGAGCTTACAATGCCCTTGATTTTGATGATTTGATTATGCTGCCGACGTTGTTGTTCAAGCGAAATGAAGAAGTGCGGTCAAAATGGCAGGCAAAAATTCGTTATTTGTTGGTGGATGAATATCAAGACACTAACACCAGCCAATATGAGCTGATTAAACTTTTAGTGGGTGATCGTGCTTGTTTCACTGTGGTGGGCGATGATGACCAATCTATTTATTCGTGGCGTGGTGCACGACCAGAAAATATGGTGCGTTTACGCGATGATTTCCCTCGTTTGAACGTGATTAAGCTAGAGCAAAATTACCGTTCAACCCAGCGTATTTTGCATTGCGCCAATATTTTAATTGATAACAATGAGCACGTGTTTGATAAGAAACTTTTTTCAACCATTGGAGAAGGAGAAAAATTGCTTGTTATCGAAGCAAAAAATGAAGAACACGAAGCAGAGCGGATTGTCGCAGAGTTGATCGCCCATCGTTTTAGCCGTAAAACCAAATATAAAGATTACGCGATTTTATATCGAGGCAATCATCAATCCCGATTACTCGAAAAAGTACTGATGCAAAACCGTATTCCTTACAAAATTTCGGGCGGTACTTCTTTTTTCTCCCGTGCAGAAATCAAAGATATGATGGCGTATTTACGCTTGGTGGTGAATCAAGATGATGACGCCGCATTCCTGCGTATTGTGAATACACCGAAGCGTGAAATTGGCACCGCGACGTTACAAAAACTTGGTGAGCTGGCTCAAGAAAAACATATCAGTTTGTTTGAAGCTATTTTTGAGTTTGAGCTTATTCAACGCATCACGCCAAAAGCCTATGATTCATTGCAAAGATTTGGCCGTTGGATTGTAGAACTTAATGATGAAATTCAACGTTCTGAACCAGAACGTGCGGTACGTTCAATGTTATCTGTGATTCATTATGAAGAATATTTGTACGAATACGCAACAAGCCCTAAAGCGGCAGAAATGCAAAGTAAGAATGTTGCCACGCTATTTGACTGGGTTGCGGATATGTTAAAAGGCGATGAAACCAATGAGCCGATGAACCTTAATCAAGTAGTAACCCGCCTGACATTACGCGATATGTTGGAGCGAGGCGAAGACGATGATGAGAGCGATCAAGTTCAACTGATGACATTGCACGCCTCTAAAGGATTGGAATTTCCTTATGTTTATTTGATCGGTATGGAAGAGGGCATTTTGCCCCACCAAACTAGCATTGATGAAGACAACGAGGAAGAAGAACGCCGCTTGGCTTATGTGGGTATCACAAGAGCGCAAAAAGAACTCACTTTTTCTTTGTGTCGAGAACGCCGTCAATATGGAGAATTAATTCGCCCAGAACCAAGCCGATTTTTAGATGAATTACCCAATGACGATGTGCTGTGGGAACGTGATAAACCAAAACTAACCACCGAGCAAAAACAAGAAAAAACACAAAACCAACTTGATAGATTGAGGGCGATTTTGAAAGGAGGCTAGGAAATCTAGCTTTGAATTACAAAATAAGAAATAAAAAGTGCGGTTAGGTTTTAAAGTATTTTTACAAATGGACTTTAAAATTTGATGCTTATGAATTTTAATTATCCCCTCAGCTTTTCTGCTAAAAAGTCTAAAAACACACGTAGGCGAAGGTTGACAGCTTTATCACTGTAATAAACAGCGTTGAAAGGGAGTGTTTCATCGGTGATGTGATTAGAAAATAGGGGAATTAATTTTCCTTCAGCGATGTCATTGTCTACCAAAAAATCTGATAAGCAAGCGATACCACAACCTGAAAGGCACAATGACCGTAAGATTTCACCGCTGCTGGCGGTAAAGTGCGGTGAGATTTTATAGGGATTTCCTTGAGCATCTAGAACCGCCCATGTATTTAGAGAACTAGGTTCAGTGAAGCCTAAACATTGATGGTTGGCAAGATCTTCAGTTGATTGTGGTGTGCCGTGTTTTGCCAAGTATTCTGGACTGGCAACTAATCGGAAGTGGCTATCAAACAGATGACGAGCACGCAACCCAGAATCATTCAATTCTCCAGCTCGTAAAGCAATATCGACTTTGCGTTCAATCAGATTGATATAGCCTTCGGAAGAAACTAGCGAAAGTTGGATATGCGGATAACGTTCGTTGAATTTCGCTGCTAATGGCACTAGCAGATGTAACACCATCGGCATGGCGGAATCTATGCGTAGTACGCCTTGTGGTACTTCGTGCACAGCCAACATTTCAGCTTCTGCTGCAGCCATTTCTTGCAGAATTTTCTGCACTCGGCGAAAATATTGTGAACCTTCTTCTGTTAGTCTTAGCTGTCGCGTGGTGCGGTTGATTAGGTTAACGCCTAATTTTTCTTCTAACCTTTTCACCACACGGCTTACAGCAGAATTTGCCATCGCTAGCTGTTTGGCCGCACGGCTGAAACTACCATTTTCGACTACTTGTACAAATACGGTTAATTCTTCAGAAGTTGTTTTCATTTTATTATTCTGTTTAACGCAAAAGAGTTTTTTTATTTTTGCACTTTTTAAGTATAAAGTAAAACAGCATAATAAAGCTCTCTTTGGATTATTGCTTTAGGAGCAAAAAGATGAATATTTTATTATTAGACGGTGGTAAGGCGTTCGGACATTCTCACGGCGGGTTAAACCACACGCTTCATAAAAAAGCGAAAGAGGTTTTGACCGCGCTCGGACACAATGTACAAGAAACCGTGATTGATGCCGGCTATAATGTTGAAGAAGAAGTTGAAAAATTCTTGTGGATGGATGCCGTGATTTGGCAAATGCCAGGTTGGTGGATGCACGAACCTTGGACAGTGAAAAAATACATAGACGAAGTATTAACCGCTGGACACGGCAAGTTATATCACAGCGATGGCAGACACAGCGTCAATCCGACTGAAGGTTATGGCACAGGCGGCTTGTTGCAAGGCAAAAAACATATGCTTTCACTTACTTGGAATGCGCCGATTGAAGCCTTTACTCGCGAAGGCGATTTCTTTGAAGGCAAAGGTGTGGATGCTGTGTATATGCCTTTCCACAAACTCAATGAGTTCATCGGCTTGACCCGTCTGCCGACATTCTTATGTAACGATGTGGTTAAAAATCCACAAGTAGAACAATATTTATCAGACTACCAAGCACATTTGGAAAAAGTGTTTGGCTAATAAAAAATCCATCTTCAATACGAAGATGGATTTTTTGTTTATTTCCTTGAGATTGTTGTTATTTAACAACTTCCCCACAAATCATATTCATCAGAATTTGTGATGGTTACTTTAATCACGTCGCCCACTTTGACATTGATTCCGCTTAAATTATCTACATAAACTAAACCATCCACTTCAGGGGCATCTGCTTTGGAGCGGCCAATAATGCCTTCTTCGTCAATTTCATCCACTAATACATCAAGAGTTTTACTGATTTTTTGTTTTAAACGGTTTGCAGAAATTTCCTGTTGTAATTGCATGAAACGATGGAAACGTTCTTCTTTCACATCTTCTGGCACTTGGTCAGCCATATCTGTTGCAGGTGCGCCTTCAACGGGGCTGAATTTGAAACAGCCTACGCGATCAAGCTGGGCTTCTTTTAAGAAATCGAGCAATAATTGGAAATCATCTTCTGTTTCTCCTGGGAAACCTACAATGAAAGTGGAGCGTAATGTTAAATCTGGGCAAATTTCACGCCATTGTTTAATGCGTTCTAAAGTACGGTCAATACTGCCCGGTCTTTTCATTGCTTTTAAGATTTTCGGGCTGGCGTGTTGTAATGGAATGTCTAAATACGGCAAGAGCGTGCCGTCTTCCATTAATGGAATTAAATCATCCACATGCGGATAGGGATACACATAATGTAAGCGAACCCAAATGCCAAGTTTGCCAAGCTGTTTACAAAGGGTCATTAAATCATTTTTAATTGGCATGCCATTCCAAAAAGCCGTTTTTACACCGCCCTCTTGGCGTTTTAAATCCATGGAATAAGCGGAAGTATCTTGTGATACCACAAGTAATTCTTTTACGCCTGCTTCGGCTAAACGTTTTGCTTCGTCCAAAACTTGCGTAATAGAGCGGCTTTCCAAATCGCCACGCATAGATGGAATAATGCAGAACGTACAACGGTGATCACAGCCTTCAGAGATTTTCAAATAGGCATAATGTTTTGGTGTCAGTTTTACGCCTTGTTTTGGTACTAAGCTGGTGTAAGGGTTATGTGTCGGTTTTGACACGTATTTGTGAACTTGAGCCATCACTGTTTCATAACTATGTGGGCCGCTAACTTCCAAAACTTTAGGATGCACTTCACGAATTTGATCTTCTTTTGCCCCCAAACAGCCAGTTACAATGACGCGCCCATTTTCTTCTAATGCTTCGCCAATCGCTTCGAGGGATTCCTGCACCGCGCTGTCAATAAATCCACAAGTATTCACAATCACTAAATCAACATTTTCATAGCTTGGCACAATGTTGTAACCATCGGTGCGTAGTTCCGTTAAGATTCGTTCAGAATCTACTAAGTTTTTGGGGCAACCAAGGCTTACAAAGCCAATGCTTGGAGTTGAATTTTGCATAAAAATAACCGTTTTTTCGCTCTATAAAATTTCAAGCGCAAGATTTTACTCAATTTTCGCAAGAAAGGCGATAAATTAAAGGCTTGGAAGAGTAAAGATTTTAAGCTAAGTGATGTAGAATAGATGGTTATGTCGGAATCATTTTTATCATTATGGAAAATTCATCTTTACTTTTAACCGCACTTTTCGATCCTGATCACTTAATTATTTTTAGCAAAATGCTATTGGCGATGGTGCTTGGTAGTATTATTGGCTTAGAGCGTGAACTTAAACGTAAGCCTGTGGGTGTAAAAACCTGCGCTATTATTGCCGTCACCACTTGTGTGCTAACCATTGTTTCGATTCAAGCCGCAGAGCATTATGCACAAGTTTCAGACAATATTCGTACGGATCCGATGCGTCTTGCGGCTCAAGTGATTAGTGGAATCGGTTTTTTAGGTGCTGGTGTGATTTTGCATAAGAAAAATGATGCGATTTCAGGTTTAACCACTGCGGCGATTATTTGGGCTTCTGCGGGGATCGGTATTGCTGCTGGAGCAGGTTTCGTATTCGATGCGGTCATTGCAACTGTGATGATTTTGGTGTCTATTCGATTAAGTCCGTTGGTTCAACGTTGGGTACATCGTAAATCGCAACGTCGTCGGACAAAATTCAATATTCTTGTCAATGGTGCGGAAAGTATTGGAAAAGTCACTCAATTGTTAGTAAACAATCAGTATCGTATTGAACATATACAAGTGAAAGATCAAAGTAGTGGTGAAGTGCGGTTACAAATCTGTTGTTTTTCCATTGATTCCACAATGTTGAAAGATGCGTATGCGTTGTTGAAAGCGGAAGAAGGTGTAATGAGTGTGGAAGTAGATAACTAGAAAAAGAGTGATTAAATTAAATTTTCTTTTAAATTAACCACACTTTTTTATTTTTTATTTAATTTCTTTCACAACAGATCAATTTTCATTAAAAATACTTGATTTTGCTAACGCTATCTTGTAATTAGTAATTCTATTCAAACACAACAAACTAAGGAAACAACAATGAAAAATGTAGGCTTTATCGGTTGGCGCGGAATGGTCGGTTCCGTATTAATGGATCGTATGTCGCAGGAAAATGATTTTGAAAATCTTAATCCTGTATTTTTTACAACTTCACAAGCAGGTCAAAAAGCCCCTGTATTTGCAGGTAAAGAAGCGGGTGAGCTTAAAAATGCATTCGACATTGATGAACTTAAAAAATTAGACATTATCGTGACTTGCCAAGGTGGCGACTATACCAATGAAGTCTATCCAAAATTAAAAGCAACAGGTTGGGATGGTTATTGGGTTGATGCAGCTTCAGCGCTACGTATGAAAGATGATGCAATTATCGTACTTGATCCTGTGAATCAAAACGTGATTTCTGAAGGCTTGAAAAAAGGCATTAAAACTTTCGTGGGCGGTAACTGTACCGTGAGCTTAATGTTGATGGCTATCGGTGGTTTGTTTGAGAAAGATTTAGTGGAATGGGTATCTGTCGCAACTTATCAAGCGGCTTCAGGTGCGGGTGCAAAAAATATGCGTGAATTACTTTCACAAATGGGTTTATTAGAACAAGCGGTTTCAAGTGAATTAAAAGACCCAGCTTCTTCTATTTTAGATATTGAACGTAAAGTGACTGCAGAAATGCGTACTGATAACTTCCCAATTGATAACTTCGGTGCAGCATTAGGCGGTAGCTTAATCCCTTGGATTGACAAACTTCTTCCTGAAACAGGGCAAACTAAAGAAGAATGGAAAGGCTATGCAGAAACCAATAAAATCTTAGGTTTAAGCGACAATCCAATTCCTGTTGATGGTTTATGTGTGCGTATCGGTGCATTACGTTGCCACAGCCAGGCGTTCACCATTAAATTGAAAAAAGACTTACCACTAGAAGAAATCGAACAAATTATTGCATCACATAATGAATGGGTAAAAGTAATTCCAAACGACAAAGAAATCACATTGCGTGAATTAACGCCAGCGAAAGTAACTGGTACATTAAGCGTGCCAGTTGGGCGTTTACGTAAATTGGCTATGGGGCCTGAATATTTGGCAGCCTTTACTGTGGGTGACCAATTATTATGGGGGGCAGCAGAGCCAGTTCGCCGTATCTTAAAACAATTAGTGGCATAAATTTTACTTTCACTACAAAGGGCGTATTTACTACGCCCTTTTGATTAAAAATTATGATCAGAGAACCTTATTTTCATCAATTTGCTCTTAAAGAATTATTGCCTTTTTTTGAGCAATTTCCGACCCAATATCTTTCTGGCGAACGAAATATAAAATTAGCTTATCGTCATTTAATTCAACCTGAAAGTGCGGTCAGAAAATTGATGATTTTAGTAAATGGTCGTGCTGAAAATATGTTGAAATGGACTGAGCTTGCTTATGATTTTTATCATCAAGGCTATGATGTATTACTATTTGATCATCGCGGTCAAGGCTATTCACAGCGTATTATTCCTCAAAAAGGGCATTTAGACGAATTTCGTTTCTATGTCGATGATATGGCGAAAATCATCAAAAAAGTAACCGCACTTTTCAGCTATTCGACGCAGCATTTGCTTGCTCATTCAATGGGCGCATTGATTTCCACCTATTATTTGGCGAATTGTGATCATCGCATTAATAAAGCGGTACTTTCTTCGCCTTTTTACGGCATTTCTTTAAAACATCCAATTAGAGATGAACTGATTATTGCCCTAATGAATATTTTAGGACAAGGCGAGCGTTATGTTTTTGGCAAAGGACATTACAAACCGGCAGATTTAAACCTTAATGAACTTAGCCATTGTAAAACGCGAATGAAATGGATGAACCGAGTTAATCGAAAACACGCTGCTATTCACTTAGGCGGCCCCACTTTCCGTTGGGTGCATTTGTGTTTGAATGCAATTAAACGCTTACCGAAAGTTATTCCTAAGATTGAAATTCCAATCCTAATTTTACAAGCGGAAAAAGAAAAAATCGTAGATAACAAAAATCTTGAAAAATTGACCGCTCTTTTTCCTCATGCAGAATCTATACTTGTACCTCAAGCAAAACATGAAATCCTTTTTGAAAAGGATAACGTGAGAAAAGCGGTGCTTGAACGCATGAATCAATTTCTTCATTCTTAAATTTTCCTAATTAGATTAAATATAAAACATTATATATTTATTTATGTAATGTTTTTTTATTTTTATCTCATGAGTGTTTAAGCTTTTATTGAGCAAGATCATAGTTTCTTTCTCACTATATCCCTACAATCCATAATACTTATTTGTAGTTATACTTTTTATTGTTTGTATAGTTGGAGTGTCTATGTCAAAAATGAAGAAAATTGTCACCGCACTTTGCTTGGTGGGTGTCGGTGTTGTAGCATTGTGGGGAACGCAATGGGTTATGCATAAAACCAGTACAACTGAGTTTTGTGTAAGTTGTCATTCAATGAGCTATCCAAAAGCAGAATGGGAAGGTTCGAGCCACTTTGCGAATACAAAAGGCGTGCGAGCACAATGTTCAGACTGCCATATTCCAAAAGAAGGTTGGCATTATGTTAAAGCTAAATTTATTGCTTTGAAAGATTTGTGGTATGAAGCTCAAGGCAAGATTGAGAATAAAGAAAAATATGAAGCTCATCGTGAAGAAATGGCACAACGAGTGTGGGACGATATGAAAGCCAACGATTCAGAAACCTGTCGCAGCTGCCACAGTTTTGATGCAATGGAGCTTTCAAAACAAACTAAATTAGCAAAACAAACTCATACAGATGCCCAAAAAAATGGCCAAACCTGTATTGATTGCCATAAAGGTATTGTTCACTTCCTTCCTGAAGCACATGGCGATCAAAATGCGCAAAAATCCTCTGCTGTACAAGGTGGTACTCTCTCTGATGGTTCAGCCATTTTTGCCACTGAAATGATGAAAGCGACTAATGATAAAGGAAATGAGGTTCGCTTAATGCCTTATGCAGAATTAATGCAATGGAAAGTAAATGGCGATCAAGTTCAAGGCATCTTGCATGGTTGGCAACAAGTAGGAGCTGAAGCGGTTGTTTATCAAGAGTTAGGCAAACGTATCACGCTTGCTTTACTGGATGAAGATGCACGTAATCATGTTCAAGTATTAAAAACAGTTCATGATGCAGTAACAGATTCTGACTGGAAAGAAATCAATGTTGCGGTGAATGTTAAAAAAGAAAAAATGACATCAGATTTAGCCGCACTTAATCAATACGGTAGTCAGTTAAATCAAACTCAATGTAGTAGTTGTCACGCAGCAATTAGCGCGGATCATTACACGGCTAACCAATGGATTGGTGTGGTGAATTCTATGAAAGACCGTACATCAATGAACAAAGATGAAGTACGTGCATTAACTATTTATCTGCAACGCAATGCCAAAGATATGGCAAAAAAATAATTACTGAGTATCTAACGAGGCTGAAATGAAAAAAAATAACGTAAACGAACAACGTCGTGATTTTCTGAAAAAAACATCTTTAGGCGTGGCTGGTAGTGCCCTTTCCGGTGGTATGGTGGGCATTGTATCAAAAAGTGCTGTAGCAAAAGAAGCTGAAATGAAAACGGTAGTGACTGCCGCTCATTGGGGATCTCTTGGGGTTGTTGTACAAGATGGTAAGGTCGTGAAATCTGGTCCTGCTATTGAGCCTGCAGTGCCGAACGAATTGCAAACAGTTGTTGCCGATCAATTGTATAACGAAGCCCGCGTGAAATATCCAATGGTGCGTAAAGGCTTTTTAGCTAACCCAGGAAAAAGCGATACTACAATGCGTGGTTGTGATGAATGGGTGCGCGTTTCTTGGGATGAAGCGTTAGATTTGGTACACAATCAACTTAAACGTGTACGTGACGAACATGGACCAACAGGTATTTTTGCCGGTTCTTATGGTTGGTTTAGTTGTGGTTCATTACATGCTTCTCGTACGTTATTACATCGTTATATGAACGCTACCGGTGGTTTTGTGGGGCATAAAGGAGATTATTCTACGGGTGCTGCGCAAGTAATCATGCCGCATGTGCTTGGTACTATTGAAGTCTATGAACAACAAACCAGCTGGGAATCCATATTAGAAAGTAGTGATATTATTGTGCTTTGGTCTGCAAATCCACTCACAACCATGCGTATTGCTTGGATGTCTACTGACCAAAAAGGGATTGAATATTTCAAAAAATTCCAAGCGAGTGGAAAACGCATTATTTGTATCGACCCGCAAAAAAGCGAAACTTGCCAAATGCTGAATGCAGAATGGATTCCGGTGAATACAGCAACGGATGTGCCATTAATGCTTGGTATTGCACATACTTTAGTTGAACAAGGTAAGCACGATAAAGATTTCTTGAAAAAATACACGTCGGGTTATGCTAAATTCGAGGAATATTTATTAGGTAAAACCGATGGCCAACCAAAAACAGCAGAATGGGCGGCAAAAATTTGTGGTGTACCAGCAGAAACGATTAAACAGCTTGCAGCAGATTTCTCTAGCAAACGTACCATGTTAATGGGGGGCTGGGGTATGCAACGCCAACGCCATGGTGAACAAACCCACTGGATGTTAGTAACGCTAGCGTCTATGTTGGGACAAATTGGCTTGCCAGGTGGTGGTTTCGGTTTAAGTTATCACTATTCAAATGGTGGGGTGCCAACGGCGACAGGGGGTATTATCGGCTCCATTACCGCAAGTCCATCAGGCAAAGCGGGTGCAAAAACATGGTTGGATGATACCTCTAAATCTGCCTTCCCATTAGCTCGTATTGCTGATGTGTTGCTCCATCCAGGCAAAAAAATTCAGTATAACGGTACTGAAATTACTTATCCTGACATCAAAGCGGTATATTGGGCAGGTGGTAACCCGTTCGTTCACCATCAAGATACCAATACCTTAGTGAAAGCTTTCCAGAAACCTGATGTGGTGATTGTCAATGAGGTGAACTGGACGCCAACTGCACGCATGGCAGATATTGTATTGCCGGCAACTACCAGTTATGAACGTAATGACTTAACCATGGCAGGCGACTACTCCATGATGAGCGTTTACCCGATGAAACAAGTGGTTCCACCACAATTTGAAGCGAAAAATGACTACGATATTTTCGTTGAGCTTGCTAAACGTGCCGGTGTGGAAGAACAATACACTGAAGGTAAAACGGAAATGGAATGGCTGGAAGAATTCTACAATGCAGCCTTTACTGCCGCACGTGCAAACCGTGTAGCAATGCCACGTTTTGATAAATTCTGGGCAGAAAATAAACCATTAAGTTTTGAAGTGGGCGAAGCCGCGAAGAAATGGGTGCGTTATGGTGAATTCCGTGAAGATCCATTGCTCAATCCGCTCGGCACGCCATCAGGCAAAATTGAGATTTTCTCTGATGTTATTGAGAAAATGCATTATAACGACTGTAAAGGTCACCCAAGCTGGATGGAGCCAGAAGAATTTGCGGGTAATGTGACAGAAGAATATCCATTAGCTTTAGTGACGCCACATCCTTACTATCGTTTACATAGCCAATTGGCACATACTTCATTACGTCAAAAATATGCGGTAAATGATCGTGAGCCAGTGATGATTCACCCTGAAGATGCCGCTGCTCGCGGTATTAAAGACGGTGATATTGTTCGCATTCATAGCAAACGCGGTCAAGTGCTTGCAGGTGCGGTTGTCACAGAAAACATCATCAAAGGTACTGTCGCTCTCCATGAAGGCGCGTGGTATGACCCAATGGACTTAGGTGAAAGTGAAAAACCATTGTGTAAAAATGGTTGTGCAAATGTCTTAACTAGAGATGAAGGTACATCTAAATTGGCACAGGGTAATTCTCCAAATACTTGTATCGTTCAGATTGAGAAATTTACAGGTGTAGCACCAGAAGTTACGGTATTTAAACAACCTAAACAGGTGGCGTAAAACTATTAAAAATATAACCGCACTTCAAAAAGTGCGGTTCTTTTTTAATAATAGAACGAAGAGGCATTAACAGCACTAAATTCTAAACATGAGGTGTTATTTGAGCAAGATGAATTAAGACGGGAAACAATATCTAAGATTTTAGTACTTTTGAATGATAAGTAGATTTTTATTCAATAATATATTTAATGTGTAGATAAAATATTCAAACAGGTGTGTTTTTCAAAAAATGGTTTGACATATTTTCTAAAAAACGTATTATACCGCTCACACTGATTGTGGTGAGATGGCCGAGCAGGCTGAAGGCGCTCCCCTGCTAAGGGAGTATGGGGTTAAAAAGCTCCATCGAGGGTTCGAATCCCTCTCTCACCGCCATTGTTTGTTTTATTTATTCTGCACCCGTAGCTCAGCTGGATAGAGTACTCGGCTACGAACCGAGCGGTCAGAGGTTCGAATCCTCTCGGGTGCGCCATTTTTAAAACGGCTCTATCTTATTAAAGTGGTTATGAATAATTAAAGCATCATCTACGCACCCGTAGCTCAGCTGGATAGAGTACTCGGCTACGAACCGAGCGGTCAAAGGTTAGAATCCTTTCGGGTGCGCCATTTCTACATTATTACTTTCATTAAAATATTCTTTACTATTCAATACATTTGTTATATTTATTTCTTGCATCTATTTATTTTTAATCATTTAAAATATGAAAAAACAATCTTTACCAACTAAATTTAGCCCGTTTGCTTGGGGGCTTGCTGCTTTTTGTTCGCCTATATTATTGTGTCCAATGGCATTATTAATTTCTACGGCATTCAGTAAAAATCCTCATCTAACAAACTGGCAAATCAATTTATTTTCAATACTTTTTTGGGTTTATCCCTTTATTCTAGCCATTACAGCTCGAATACTATACCTTATTCATCAACATAAACCTAAACTAGCAAATAAATTATTAATATTAAGTGCGGTCATTTTTTATGTGGTTTTAATTACGATTTGTAAAATTGGTTTATAAAAAAATCCTACGATAAAACGTAGGATTTTTTATTTTATTTTTTCTTTATTGGTCGCTGCCAACCTTGAATATGTCGTTGAGCAACTCTTGTAATCACTAATTCATTTTCGCCTACATCACGTGTAATTGTTGTGCCTGCACCAATAGTTGCACCACTTGCGACTTTCACTGGCGCGACTAATTGTGTATCAGATCCCACAAATACATCATCACCGATGATCGTTTTAAATTTATTTGCACCATCGTAGTTGCAGGTTATAACACCCGCTCCAATATTACAATTTGAGCCGATTTCAGAATCGCCAACATAGGTTAGGTGATTTACTTTAGAACCTTTACCAACGGTAGATTTTTTAATTTCTACAAAGTTACCGACATGCGTTTCAGCTGCGAGTTCTGCACCTGGGCGTAAACGAGAAAATGGACCAATTGCAGCTTTTTCTCCCACTACAGAATCCTCTAGCACTGAATAGGGTTTTATTTCTACATCATTGCCAATAACAACATTTTTCAATACGCAACCTGCGCCAATTTTTACTCGATCGCCGAGTTTAACACTACCTTTGATAATAACATTAACGTCAATTTCCACATCTTTTCCACACTCTAATGTTCCACGTAGGTCAAAGCGAGCGGGATCGTAGATCATTACGCCTTCAAGTAATAGTTTGGAGGCTTGTTTATTTTGGAAATAACGTTCAAGTGCGGCTAATTGTAAGCGATTATTTGCACCTTCAACTTCCATGACATCTGTTGCTTGTACAGCAATAACTTGGCAATTATCTTGGTTTGCGAGAGCAATAAGATCCGTTAAGTAATATTCGCCTTGAGCATTATTATTGCCTACACGAGCGAGCCATTTTTTGAAACCTGCACCATCGGATACCATAACGCCAGTATTTACTTCTTTAATATTTAGTTGATCTGCATTTGCATCTTTTTGTTCTACAATTGCTACAACGTTCCCATTTTCACGGATAATTCGTCCATAGCCTGTTGGGTTATCTAAATTTACGGTAAGCAATGCAATGCCATTTTCTGGTTTCGCTTTAATTAATTTTTCTAATGTTTCTTTCGTTATTAACGGTGCATCGCCGTAAAGCACAACAATATTTTCGTTATCTTTAAAGAAAGGTGCCGCTTGTTGAACTGCATGTGCAGTGCCAAGTTGTTCTGTTTGTAATACCCAGTTTACTTGTTCATTTGTAAGATAGGAACGCATTAAGTCCCCACCGTGACCATAGATTAAATGAATATTTTCTGAGCCTAATTGATGGGCGGTATCAATCACGTGTTTTACCATTGGTTTACCAGCGATTGTATGTAGCACTTTAGGTAAATCGGAATACATGCGAGTTCCTTTTCCAGCTGCTAAAATTACCGCACTTAATGCTTTTTTTGTCATAGATTTTCTCTTTATTCATCAATAATGGGTAATATTCTATCGTAGAAAGATAGCGAATGGTAAGTTTTTAAGTAAAAGCTATAACAGACTTTTAGATAAGAAAAAAACCGACGGTTTCCCATCAGTTTTTTGAATTTTAAAGTGGTTAAAATAGAAATTATTTAACTTCTACTTCTGCACCCGCTTCTTCTAATTCTTTCTTAAGTGCTTCAGCTTCTTCTTTAGAAACACCTTCTTTTAAGTTAGCTGGAGCAGATTCAACTAAATCTTTAGCTTCTTTTAAGCCTAAGCCAGTTGCACCACGTACTGCTTTAATTACTGCTACTTTGTTAGCACCTGCAGATTTAAGTACAACGTCGAATTCAGTTTTTTCTTCTGCTGCCGCTGCACCGCCTGCTGCTGGAGCTGCTGCTACTGCTGCCGCTGCTGAAACACCGAATTTTTCTTCCATCGCTGCGATTAATTCAACGATTTCAGTTACAGTTTTTGAAGCAATCGCTTCAATGATTTGTTCGTTAGTTAATGACATAACAATCAATTCCTAAAATAAATAAAGTTAGATGAAGTAAGAAACGCTTAATGATTAAGCTGCTTCTTGTAATTTGTCGCGTAATGCCGCGAAGGTGCGAGCAAGTTTGCCTGCTGCAGCTTCTTTCATTGTGCCCATTAAACGTGCAATCGCTTCTTCGTAAGTTGGTAATGTTGCCAAGAATTCAACATCTTGGATTTTACCTTCAAAGGCTGCACCTTTAATTTCAAACTTATCGTTTGCTTTAGCAAACTCTTTGAACAAACGAGCAGCTGCGCCCGGGTGTTCGTTAGAGAACGCGATAAGTGTTGGACCTACAAACGTATCTTTTAAGCATTCGTAATCTGTGCCTTCAACTGCGCGACGTAATAAAGTATTACGAACTACACGCATTGTAACGCCAGCTTCACGTGCTGATTTACGTAATTCAGTCATTTTCTCAACAGTTACACCGCGAGAATCCGCGATTACTGCTGAAAGTGCACCTTTGGCTGCTTCATTTACTTCAGCAACAATTGCTTGTTTGTCTTGAAGATTTAATGCCATTGGCTTTTAGCTCCTGAATACACTCCGATTACTCGGAATTAATTTACCTAATCCTAAGACTAGGATGACTTCGGCGCCCAGAAGCAAGAAAAATTCTTATTCTGTTCACCATCTACGTAGGATAATTAAGATTACTCCCCTACGGTCTTGGATGGGGCTTGAATAGGTCAAGCACCAACCAGAAATTTGTTAGATTGACTAACACAGGCGCAGGATTATAGAGAAAAGCTATGTTCTTGTAAAGAATATTGTTGGAAAAAGAGCCAAATTCCTATGATAGCTTCTCTACTAATTCCACTGCAGCCCCAATATAAGTAGCGGGTGTTAATTTTTGTAAACGTAATTTTTCTTCTTGTGGAATAGCCAACTTATCAATGAATTCACGCATAGCTTGTTCTGTCACTCGTTTACCTCGCGTTAATTCTTTTAATTTTTCGTAAGGTTTTTCTATTCCATAGCGGCGCATTACGGTTTGAATTGGTTCAGCTAAAACTTCCCAGTTTTGATTGAGTTCTTCTAATAAGTGCGGTTGATTTACTTCAAGTTTACTAATGCCTTTGAGAGTTGAAGCATAAGCGATCAAACAATAACCTAATCCTACGCCTAAATTACGTAATACGGTTGAATCCGTTAAGTCACGCTGCCAGCGTGAAATTGGTAATTTTTGACCTAAGTGGGTCATTACTGCATTGGCTAAGCCTAGATTGCCTTCTGAATTTTCAAAATCAATTGGATTGACTTTATGTGGCATGGTAGAAGAACCAATTTCGCCTGCAATAGTTCGTTGTTTAAAGTGATTTAATGCAATGTATCCCCATAAATCACGATCAAAATCAATGATAATGGTATTAAAGCGTACTACAGCATCAAAAAATTCAGCGATATAATCGTGCGGCTCAATTTGAGTGGTATAAGGATTCCATTGAATACCTAATGAAGTGACAAATTCTTCGCTGAATTTATGCCAATCAATATTAGGATATGCTGATAAATGCGCATTGTAGTTACCTACCGCACCATTGATTTTACCTAAGATTTCTGCGTTCTGAAGTTGTTTAAATTGACGTTTTAGGCGATAAACGACATTCGCTATTTCTTTGCCCACTGTGCTTGGTGAAGCTGGCTGTCCATGTGTGCGAGAAAGTAATGGAATCGTTTTATATTCTTCTGCAAGACGAGTGATTTCATCAATCAGTTTTTGCCATTCTGGTAAAATCACTTCGTCACGAGCGGTACTTAACATTAATGCGTGAGAGAGGTTGTTAATATCTTCTGAGGTGCAAGCGAAGTGAATAAATTCGGAAACGTTTACTAGTTCCACTTCATTTTGAATTTTCTCTTTCAGAAAATATTCAACGGCTTTCACATCGTGATTAGTTGTGCGTTCAATTTCTTTAATATGCGCAGCATCTGTTTCATTAAAATTAGCCACAATTCCATCTAAAAAAGCATTTGCTTGCGTAGAAAATGGCGGTACCTCGGTAATTTCTGCCGTTGAAGCTAATTTTTGTAACCAACGAACTTCCACAGCTACACGGAATTTCATTAACCCGAATTCGCTAAAAATAGTGCGTAATGGCGTTACTTTATCTTGATAACGGCCATCAAGAGGGGAAAGTGCGGTCAGTGTAGAGAGTTGCATAAATGTTTGCTCCAGAATTGTATTAATAAATAGAAGAATAAATCTGTTTTGCGGTGGCAAGTAATTTTCTGCGGAAAAATAAAATTTGCCATTTTGTTCCGCCCATTTGTTTCCATAGCACAGCAGAGCGAATGCCTGCAAGTAACACTGCACGAATTTTATTTTGTACGAGTTCTTGTCGCAAATAATCAGGCGAGCCTAGGATGTGAATTTTTTTGCCCAATGGACTAATAACGTCGCTGTAAATATTTGCCATAATAGATAGCATTGTTTCACTATCTCGAGCGTAATGAATTTCTTGTTCTTTTAGGCGAGAAATTCGATTGCCCAATGTTTGTTTGGCATCGGGATTTTTCGATAATTTTCCTTCTAATGCTAAAAGGCTTAGCCAATAGCGAGTTAAATTTTGATCGCCTTGCGCGTTGAGCTGATGAATTAAGGTTTCCAGACCTAATTTTAAATGACGAACTTCTCCACCAAAAACATCTTCGATTTGTTGTGGTTGGGTAATGAAAAGGCTATTAAGTGCGGTTAAAAATGTATCTGAATCTGCTCGACTTTCTGTTGCAAGTTGATGAACCAATTTTGCTGATTGGCACACTCCAGCAAGGGCAAGAACAATATCGTGGTAGTTTTTCATTAGAAAATATTAGGAAAACGTTTCCGTTAAATATAGCATTTTTAACCTAGCTTTTGAACTCGAACATTAAAAAAGCCTAGAGTTTCTGATATGATGAGCGAACAGTTTTAAGGTATTAAGGATTGATTATGGCAAAACCAATTGTTTTTAGTGGCGTGCAGCCTTCTGGTGAATTAACTATCGGAAATTATTTGGGCGCGTTGCGCAACTGGGTGAAAATGCAAGAGGATTATGAATGTATTTTCTGCGTAGTTGATTTACATGCGATCACTGTGCGTCAAGATCCTGTTGCCCTTCGCAAAGCAACGCTCGATGTGCTTGCACTCTATTTAGCGTGCGGAATTGATCCAAATAAAAGTACTATTTTTGTTCAATCTCACGTTCCAGAACACACGCAATTAAGCTGGGTGTTAAACTGCTACACCTATTTCGGTGAAATGAGCCGAATGACGCAATTCAAAGATAAATCAGCGCGTTATGCAGAAAATATTAACGTGGGTTTGTTTGATTACCCTGTGTTAATGGCGGCGGATATTTTACTTTATCAAGCAAAAAGCGTGCCTGTTGGCGATGACCAAAAACAACACTTAGAAATTACGCGTGATATTGCAAATCGCTTTAATGCGCTCTATGGCAATATTTTCACCATTCCTGAAATTTTCATTGGAAAGGCAGGTGCACGTATTATGTCATTGCAAGATCCTGAAAAGAAAATGTCAAAATCAGATGATAATCGCAACAACGTGGTGACACTTTTGGAAGATCCAAAATCTGTGGCGAAGAAAATTAAACGTTCCGTAACAGATTCAGATGAGCCGCCAGTTGTTCGTTATGATGTGCAAAATAAAGCGGGGGTATCTAATCTTTTAGATATTCTTTCTGCGGTTACGGATAAGCCAATTGCTGAGCTTGAAAAAGAATTTGAAGGTAAAATGTACGGACATTTAAAAACTGCAGTAGCGGATGAAGTCTCAACTTTACTTGCTGGTTTACAAGAACGTTTCCATCAATATCGTAATGATGAAGCTTTATTAGATAATATCTTACGACAAGGTGCGGAAAAAGCGCGTGCAAAAGCCCAAGAAACCTTGGCGAAAGTGTATGAAGCAGTAGGTTTTGTTGCTGCAAAATAATCTGAATAAAAGGGATAATATTATGGCAATTCAAACTGAAAAACCGATTGAATGTGTAGGTTGTAACACATTTGATATGAAATCACTTTTCGATAATCGTGATTGTAGTCAGGTTATTGAATATATTTATGACGGTGAAGAACAAGCGCAAGAAGCGCTCGCATTTTTTACCCAGAAAGCGCGTGATGTAGAAAGTGAATCTTGTGAAATTCAATCTGAAATTACAAAAGTGGATGATGGCTATTTATTAAAGGCAAATTTCACTTTCTGTTGTCAAGCTGAATTGGTGATTTTTCAAATGCGTATTGCGTAAGAAAAACAGCTGAAAAATAAGCCGCACTTTTACGGCTTGTTTTGTTTTTAGGATTAGCTTTCTACAAAGCTTAAGGCGGTTTCAACTACTTCAACTCCCGCACCTTGTTTAAACGCATTTTCACTTAAATATCGTCGCCATTGACGAGCACCTTTGCAATTTTGGAATGCGCCTAATATATGACGGACGATATGATTAAGGTGTATTCCTTGGCTAAGTTGTTGTTCAATATAAGGAAGCATTGACTCTACCGCTTCATGAGCGGTAACAATTGGTGCGTTAGGATCAAATAAGGCTTGGTCAATTTGCCCAAGTAAACTTGGATTTTGATAGACCTCTCGCCCAACCATCACGCCGTCCACATATTGCAAATGTTGTTTCATTTCTTCAATGGTTTTTATACCACCATTAATTACGATAGTTAGATGTGGAAAATCACGCTTTAGTTGATAAACCCGAGCATAATCTAATGGCGGAATTTCTCGATTTTCTTTGGGACTTAACCCCGAAAGCCAAGCTTTTCGTGCGTGGATAATAAACTCTTGGCAACCTTTTCCTTGAACCTTTTCAATAAAATCACATAAAAATTCATAGCTGTCTAATTCATCAATGCCAATACGCGTTTTCACAGTGACTGGAATTTTGACCGCACTTTGCATTTGTTCTACACAGTCTGCCACCAAATCTGCTTTCGCCATTAAGCAAGCACCAAACATTCCATTTTGTACGCGATCAGAAGGGCATCCTACATTAAGATTAATTTCGTGATATCCTCGTTCCTCAGCAAGTTTTGCACAATATTTGAGTTGTTCAGGATCGCTTCCTCCCAGCTGTAACGCAACGGGATTTTCTTGTAAATCAAAATCCAAGAGATCGTATTTGGCATGAATAATCGCAGGTGCGGTGACCATTTCAGTGTAAAGTAACGCATGCTTTGAAAATTGGCGATGAAAATAACGACAATGGCGTGTTGTCCAATCTAACATTGGTGCAACAGAAAAACGGCAGCGGTAAAAGTGCGGTAGATTTTGAAGCATTTTTATTTCTCTTGTTCGGTTTTGCTGCGTAATTCTTCGGCTTGGCGAGCTTGCATTTGCTGGCGAAAACAGCCTGCAGCAAAGTGGTAAAATGGTTTTGGGCTAAATTGGTGCGAGATTATGGATGCAATAATGCTGGAAATCAAGAGCCAAATGAGAACGGGTTGTGCGCCTGTCATTTCCATTACAACAACACTGGCTGTAACTGGCGATTGTGTGCAGCCAGCTAAAAATGCCGCCATACATAAAATCACCAAAAAACGTTGATCAACCATACCGCCACTTAGATCCCAAAGCATTGTGCCAATGCCTGTGCCTGTTGTCAGTGATGAGGTAAAGATACCACCGGCAATACCATTCCTAGGGGTAACACAAACCAAACTGCAACAGGATATTTAGATGACCAGTGAGCATTTAGTTCTAATCCAAAATCAAATAATTTAATAAATATTTACATATATAAAATAAAAAATGCGGAGAATTTTCTCCGCACTTTTCTTTTTGTTTTTTCTGTCTTTTATCTTTAAGACATTCAGGAATCCATCAATTACTTGATGATTTTCGCTACAACACCCGCACCTACTGTACGGCCACCTTCACGGATTGCGAAACGTAAACCTTGGTCCATCGCAATTGGGTGGATTAAGCTTACTGTCATCTTGATGTTATCGCCTGGCATTACCATTTCCACGCCTTCTGGTAATTCAATAGTACCAGTTACGTCTGTTGTACGGAAATAGAATTGTGGACGGTAACCTTTGAAGAATGGAGTATGACGACCACCTTCATCTTTTGATAATACGTACACTTCTGATTCGAAGTCAGTGTGTGGTGTGATTGAACCTGGTTTCGCTAATACTTGACCACGTTCGATTTCTTCACGTTTGGTACCACGTAATAATGCACCGATGTTTTCACCTGCACGACCTTCGTCAAGTAATTTACGGAACATTTCAACACCCGTTACAGTAGTTTTCGCTGTATCTTTGATACCGACGATTTCTACTTCATCACCTGTACGGATGATACCACGTTCTACACGACCTGTTACTACGGTACCACGACCTGAGATTGAGAACACATCTTCGATTGGAAGAAGGAACGGTTGGTCAATCGCACGTTCTGGTTCTGGAATATAAGTATCTAAGTGACCCGCTAATTCTAGGATTTTTTCTTCCCATTCTGCTACGCCGTTTAATGCTTGTAATGCTGAACCACGTACGATTGGAGTATCGTCACCTGGGAAGTCATATTGAGATAGAAGTTCACGAACTTCCATTTCTACTAATTCTAATAACTCTTCGTCATCTACCATATCGCATTTGTTTAAGAATACGATGATATATGGTACACCTACTTGGCGACCTAACAAGATGTGTTCACGAGTTTGTGGCATAGGACCATCTGTTGCTGCTACTACTAAAATAGCACCATCCATTTGCGCCGCACCGGTAATCATGTTTTTAACATAGTCGGCGTGTCCCGGACAGTCTACGTGTGCGTAGTGACGAGTCGGTGTATCGTATTCAACGTGTGAAGTATTGATGGTAATACCACGCGCTTTTTCTTCTGGCGCGTTATCGATTTGGTCAAATGCACGCGCTGCACCACCGTAATGTTTTGCCAATACGGTTGTAATTGCTGCTGTTAAAGTTGTTTTACCGTGGTCAACGTGGCCGATTGTACCCACGTTTACGTGCGGTTTTGTACGTTCAAATTTTTCTTTAGACATTTCTAATGTTTCCTAAGAAGTGCGGTATAAAACAATCATATTTTACACCGCTGGTTTACAAAAATTATTTTTTACGCGCTTCAATTACTGCAGCCGCAACACTTGTTGGAGCTTCAGCATATTTTAACGGTTCCATTGAGTAAGATGCACGACCTTGAGTTTGTGAACGTAAGTCTGTTGCATAACCGAACATTTCTGAAAGTGGAACTTCAGCATCGATCTTAACAACAAACTCGTTCGCTTCTTGACCATTTACCATAGCACGACGACGGCTTAAATCACCAATTACATCACCAACATACTCAGGTGGAGTTTCTACTTCAACTTTCATGATTGGCTCAAGTAATACTGGGTTTGCTTTTGAGAATGCTGCTTTAAATGCTAAAGACGCAGCAAGTTTAAATGCTAACTCAGATGAATCCACATCATGGTATGAACCAAAGTGTAAACGCACACCAAGATCAACCACTGGGTAACCCGCTAATGGACCAGATTTAAGCTGTTCTTGAATACCTTTATCAACCGCAGGAATGTATTCACCAGGAATTACACCACCTTTGATTTCATTTACGAATTCATAACCTGGACCTTCTGGATCTAATGGATATAAGTCGATAACAACGTGACCATATTGACCGCGACCACCAGATTGTTTTGCGTGTTTACCTTCCACATCATTAACACGAGTGCGGATAGTTTCACGGTAAGATACTTGTGGTTTACCGATGTTAGCTTCCACTTTAAATTCACGTTTCATACGGTCAACGATGATATCTAAGTGTAATTCACCCATACCAGAAATAATGGTTTCGCCAGATTCTTCATCAGTGTGAACACGGAATGAAGGGTCTTCTTGTGCTAAACGACCTAATGCTAAGCCCATTTTTTCTTGGTCAGCTTTAGTTTTTGGTTCTACCGCAACAGAAATTACTGGCTCTGGGAATTCCATACGCTCAAGGATAATTGGCGAATCAATTGCACATAATGTATCACCAGTAGTTACATCTTTTAATCCGATAGCTGCCGCGATATCACCTGCACGAACTTCTTTAATTTCTTCACGTTTATTAGCGTGCATCTGTACGATACGACCAAAACGTTCACGTTTTTGACGTACAGAATTCAATACTGTATCTCCAGAATTAATAACACCAGAGTATACACGGAAGAATGTTAAGTTACCTACAAATGGGTCAGTTGCAATTTTAAATGCTAATGAAGAGAATGGTTCTTCATCACTTGCGTGACGCTCACCTTCAGTTTCATCTGGATTGATACCTTTAATTGCAGGGATATCAGTTGGTGCTGGTAAGTATTCAACAACTGCATCGAGCATTGCTTGAACACCTTTGTTTTTGAACGCAGAACCACAAGTTACTAAAATAATTTCATTTGCTAATACGCGCTGACGTAATGCTGACTTAATTTCTTCTTCAGTTAAGTCTTCGCCACCTAAGTATTTTTCCATTAATTCTTCTGATGCTTCAGCTGCCGCTTCAACAAGATTTTGACGCCATTCTTCACAGTCTGCTTGCATATTTGCAGGCACTTCTTCATAAGTGAAAGTCATACCTTGGTCTGCTTCATTCCAGTTGATCGCTTTCATTTTGATCAAATCAACTACACCAGTGAAGTTTTCTTCTGCACCAATTGGAAGTTGAAGTGGAACCGCATTAGCACCTAAGCGGGTTTTTAATTGTTCAACAACACGTAAGAAGTTCGCACCAGTACGGTCCATTTTATTTACGAACGCAATACGTGGAACTTCATACTTGTTAGCTTGACGCCATACGGTTTCAGATTGTGGTTGAACACCACCAACCGCACAGTAAACCATTACTGCGCCATCAAGAACACGCATAGAACGTTCTACTTCAACAGTAAAGTCCACGTGTCCCGGAGTATCGATAACATTGATACGATGTTGTGGGAATTGTTGTGACATACCAGACCAGAATGCAGTTGTTGCCGCAGAGGTAATGGTGATACCACGCTCTTGTTCTTGTTCCATCCAGTCCATCGTTGCTGCACCATCGTGCACTTCACCGATTTTGTGGCTAACACCAGTATAGAATAAGATACGCTCAGTAGTAGTGGTTTTACCCGCATCAATGTGCGCACTGATACCGATATTACGATATCTTTCAATAGGGGTTGTACGAGCCATTATTATAACCTTGTTTATTTAATATCAGTTTATATAAGGGTAAGGCTTCATCAATGATGAAGCCCTTTAAATTCAAAAACTTATTACCAACGGTAGTGAGCAAATGCTTTGTTAGCTTCAGCCATGCGGTGAACGTCTTCACGTTTTTTAACTGCTGCACCTTTATTATCTGAAGCATCAGATAATTCGTTTGCAAGGCGTAAAGCCATTGATTTGTCACCACGTTTACGTGCTGCTTCAACGATCCAACGCATACCTAATGCGTTACGACGTACTGGACGCACTTCAACTGGTACTTGGTAAGTAGAACCACCAACACGACGAGATTTAACCTCAACAGTTGGACGTACGTTTTCAAGTGCAACTTCAAACGCTTCTAAAGGCTCTTTACCTGTGCGTTGTGCTAAAGTTTCTAAAGCACCATAAACGATTGATTCAGCAACGGATTTTTTACCGTCTACCATGATTACATTAATAAATTTTGCAAGTAATTCTGAACCGAACTTCGGATCTGGAAGAATCTTGCGTGCTTCAACACTACGACGACGTGGCATTGCGAATTTCTCCGTATTTTAATCTTCAGGATATCCAAAACCCATCAGCAATATTTCTCTTTGAGAAAATTTGCAGCACAAAGTGCTTTTTGACTGGAGTTTATGGTTTAAATTTTTTTGCTAATTTAGACGTTTGGCCTTACTTAACGGAGAACCATTAAGCTTTAGGACGTTTAACGCCGTATTTAGAACGACCTTGTTTACGATCTTTAACGCCTGCGCAGTCTAATGCACCGCGTACTGTGTGGTAACGCACACCTGGTAAGTCTTTAACACGACCACCACGGATTAATACAACACTATGCTCTTGAAGGTTGTGACCTTCACCACCAATATAAGAAGTTACTTCAAAACCGTTAGTTAAGCGGATACGACATACTTTACGTAACGCTGAGTTTGGTTTTTTAGGAGTTGTAGTATATACACGAGTACATACACCACGTTTCTGCGGGCAAGCCTCTAATGCAGGAACGTTGCTTTTTACAACCTTTTTCACACGCGGTTTGCGTACTAGCTGGTTGATAGTTGCCATTAAAAAAGCTCCAGTTTAAATGTTATTCAATAATAGAATGTTATTCAATAATAGAATGTTGTTCAAAAAATCTACTTCCATATAGAAATAGACGGCGAATTTTAATAGTTTTACGCTTTATTGTCAATAATTAAACAATATACTCTAGGCTTAAAACTAGATTAAAATTTACCGCACTTTTGTTTTTTAATAAAAAACTTTATTCCCCACGTTTTAGCATGCCTTGTTTTTTCAAATTAACCAGAATAATTGAAATAGCAGCAGGCGTTATACCTGAAATTCGGCTCGCTTGACCAATGGAAACCGGGCGATGTTGTTCCAACTTCGCACGTACTTCATTAGATAAACCAGACACTTTACTATAATCAAAGTTAGCTGGAATAGCCGTATTTTCGTGGCGTTTTTGTTTTTCAATTTCTTCTTGTTGATGCTCAATATAGCCTTGATACTTAATAGCAATTTCCACTTGTTCTACGGCTTCTCTATCTTCCATTGCTGGTTTATATGGAGTTAAGGAAGTCAAAATATCGTAGGTCATTTCTGGACGGCGTAATAAATCTTCACCGCTGGCTTCACGCACAAGTGGACTGCCAAGCACTTTATTGGCTTCTTCTAAATATTCAGAACGCGGATGCAACCAAATACTGCGTAAGCGTTGGCGTTCCAATTCAATATTTTCCATTTTTTGATTAAAGCGCACCCAACGAGCCTCATCAATTAAACCTAATTCATGGGCAATTGGCGTTAAACGAATATCCGCATTGTCTTCACGTAATAACAAACGGTATTCAGCACGAGAAGTGAATACACGATATGGTTCTTTGGTACCAAGCGTGCAAAGATCATCCACCAATACTCCAGTATAAGATTGATCACGACGTGGATACCATGCCTCTTTCTCTTGTACATAAAGACCTGCGTTAATCCCCGCCAATAAGCCTTGTGCCGCTGCTTCTTCATAACCGGTTGTACCGTTAATTTGGCCTGCGAAGAATAAACCAGAAATAGCTTTTGTTTCTAACGTTGGTTTTAAATCACGTGGATCAAAATAATCATATTCAATGGCATAACCCGGTTTAATGATGCGAGCTTTTTCCAAACCTTTCATGGAATTCACAATGCCCATTTGTACGTCAAACGGCAAACTGGTAGAAATCCCATTTGGATACACTTCGTTACTGGTTAATCCTTCTGGTTCCAAATAGATTTGATGTGAATTACGATCCGCAAAACGCATCACTTTATCTTCAATAGATGGGCAATAACGTGGACCGATCCCTTCAATTACACCAGTATACATTGGACTACGATCCAAATTATTACGGATTACTTCATGAGTTTGTTCATTGGTGTGAGTAATATAACAAGGAATTTGTTGCGGGTGATCAGATACCGATCCCATAAAAGAAAATACAGGTAATACAGCATCACCATGCTGTTTAGCTAAAATATCAAAATTGATCGTGCGTGCATCAATACGTGGTGGTGTACCTGTTTTAAGGCGATCTACACGTAATCCGAGATCTCTTAATCGATATGAAAGATTTACAGAAGCAGGATCTCCAGCACGACCACCTTCATAATTTTCCAAACCAATATGAATTTTACCGGCTAAGAAAGTACCTGCAGTTAATACCACTGATTTAGCACGAAAAATTAATCCCATTTTTGTGCTAACGCCTGTAACTCGATCTTGCTCAATTAGAATATCTGTCGCTTCTTGTTGGAAAATATCTAAATTAGGTTGATTTTCTAATGCTGTACGAACAGCTTGACGATATAAAACTCTGTCAGCTTGAGCTCGAGTAGCACGTACTGCTGGACCTTTACTACTATTTAAAGTACGAAATTGAATTCCTGCTTTATCTGCAGCATGCGCCATCAAACCACCCATAGCATCTACTTCTTTTACTAAATGACCTTTACCGATCCCACCAATTGCAGGATTACAAGACATTTGCCCTAAAGTATCTACATTATGTGTTAATAAAAGGGTTTTTAATCCCATTCGAGCTGGTGCAAGCGCAGCTTCTGTACCCGCATGGCCACCACCGATCACAATCACATCATAAGTTTCAGTGTAAAACATATCTATCTCTATTTATTCGGATCAAAAAATTGGCGTTATTCTACAGAAATTTAAAACACCTGACAAAAAAAGAATGGATCTATTGATCCTTTGAAACATCAGGTTTGTATTAGTAAATAAGATCTCTTTTTATATATAAAGATCTTATTATTGTTACTATTAAGATCCTTTGTAATTGTGAGTAACCTTATTAGATCCTTACGGAAACTGGTGTTATAGGATCTAAAGATCTTGTGAAAATACGATCATTTTCTTTAAAAATCTTGTGTGTAAAATGGAAAGTTATTAACAACTTTATTTTTTCTCAAAGTTACCAAATGAGTAAAAACAGTTTTATGACAGGTTTTTATAAAGTTATCCACAATAAAAATTTTATTGATGCTGAGCTTTTTCTAATGAGAGTTAATGACTTGATACTGTAGTTACTACAAACTATCTTCTTCTTGAAGAATAAATAAAATAGTGATGGAAACAAAATAGAAGAAGTTTCTACAGTATAAAATAATCTCTCCGAAAAATGCCAGAAATGTGTTGTTTGCCTCTATAGCCAAATTTCTAAAAATAGAATGGTATTGTGCATTAGTTTTATAATTATTACTTTTTATATGGTAGTTCAGATAGCTATTTACATCTTTATTGAACCTATAATAGGTTGTTAGGCTTCGATAGAAATAGTCTCTTTATCAAAGTTAGCGGCAGCTTTGCTGGGGGTTGGGATTAATTTGTAAAATAAAGATAGATTGTGAATTGAGCAAAAATCTTTAAAAATTTAACCGCACTTTGGGAAGAAAAAATGCCGCCTAAATTTTGATATTCAGGCGACATTTTATTTTCCTAATTATTATTTAGACAAATCAATTTGATATACAGCAAATCCAACTTCATCTGTACCCACTTGTTTCATTGGATACTGTGCTTTTTCTTTGATGAATTGAGCTGCTTGTTCGCTTGGTGAGGTTTCAAAACGAACATCTAATTTATCGTTGCCTTTGATTGGCGTAAAGCGCCAGTTTTTATCCGCGCGAGGGTTTACAGAACCTTCTTTTTCACTGGTTACTTTAATGTAATCAGCTAAAATTTGACGGTTTTCATCTGGTGATGCGTAAACAATATGTTGATCGCCAGTGCCTGGGAATTTATTACCGTAAGCACGATAGTTATTCGTTGCAATCAAGAATTCTGCTTTTGGATCAACCGGTTTGCCTTGATAAGTGAGATTCACTACACGATGCGATTCTGGGTTGATCAATTTACATTCACCATCATAACGTGCAGGTTTAGTTAGATCATATTCATAATTGACACCATCAATCACATCAAAGTTGTAAGTACGGAAACCTTCCCAGTCGATTAATGATTGTGGTTTATCACTTGTAGGGTCAATTTGTTTAAACATACCAGCACTACATTCTAACCATTCTTTTAATTGTTCGCCTGTCGCTTTCACTACCACAAGCGTGTTCGGGTAAAGGTATAAATCCGCCGCATTACGGAAAGTTAATTCACCTTTATTTACTTCGGTATAACCTGTTGGGTCATTTTTACGACCACCAGCTTTAAATGGTGCTCCTGCACTTAAAATAGGTAAGCCAGCCATTGCTGCAACACTTGGTGCAACTTTTTCTACATACGCTTTTTGTGCTTGGTTCACTATTTGGATGGTTGGATCATCTTGCACTAATGCAAGATAGCTGTACATATTGTCTGTGGCTTTACCAATAGGTTGAGAAACAAACTTACGTGTAGCTTCGTGAACTGGTTTTAAAAGTGCGGTAATTTCTGGGTCATTTTCTGCAAGCACTTTTTTATTTTTAGCATCATAGATTGGACGAAGTACCGCTTTTCCAGAGGTAACAATCCATTTGCCTTTGTGTTCTGTTAAGCCTAAATCCACCACGCTGATATTATTTGCCCAGTAACCAGCCATACTTTCTGGTACGCCTTTTACGGTACCATTTACGATGTCTGCATTTGGTGATTTCGCAAATTCTTTATTTGGGAATAAACGGTGTGAGTGACCAAAAATAACGGCGTCAATATGTGGTACATCAGCTAGATAGAATGCTGAGTTTTCAGCACCTTCTTGATAAGGTTCATCAGATGGGCCTGTGTGAGCTAATGCAACGATAATATCAGCCCCTTTTTTCTTCATTTCAGGTACATATTTTTGCGCTGTTTTTACAATATCATGGGTTTCTACTTTACCTTGAAGGTTCGCTTTATCCCAAACCATAATTTGCGGTGGCACAAAGCCGATGTAACCAATTTTTAATTTATGTGTTTTGCCATTATTATCCACCACAGATTTTTCTTGAATGACATAAGGTGTGAAATAAGGTTCTTCTGTCCCCGCTTTTACTACGTTCGCATTCACAATTGGGAATTTAGCTTGTTTGATGGCATCTGCAAGATAATTGAGACCATAGTTAAATTCGTGGTTACCTAATGTACCCACTTCATAATTCATCGCATTTAAACAATCGACCGCAGGGTTAGATTTACCCTCTTTATAGCCTTGTGCAGCTTGATAGTCTGCAATTGGATTACCTTGAATTAGGTCACCGTTATCTACTAATACACTATTTTTCACTTCAGCACGTGCTTGACGAATAAGGCTTGCCGCACGAGTAAAACCGAATTTATCTGTTGGTGCATCTTTATAATAGTCAAAATCGGTCAAGAAACTATGAACATCTGTTGTTGCCACAATGCGTAAATCAACTTGTGTGTCGCTTTTCGCAAAAGCAAAACGGCTCGCACTTAACGCTAAAATGCTGCTTGCGCCAAGCTGGATGAAATATCTTCTGTTGATCATATGAGCTCCTGTTGTGTAAGAATCGGCAAGATTTTAAAGCTCTTTTATATATAAAGAAAGTGAAATATAAAGTTATGAAATGAAGTGTGATATGCATCACAAAATAAGGGATTGAATTTGGTTGCAAAACTTCACGTTTGGGACAAAAATAGGGTATCCAATCCAGTAAAAATAACTTCATTCACAGTAAGGTAGCCATTATTGATGGCATCCGATAAGGAGATCTCTATGGCTTTTAATCTTAAAAATAGACACCTATTGAGTTTTGTTCATCATTCAGAATGCGAAATTAATTATTTGTTAGATTTATCACGTGATTTGAAACGTGCTAAATATGCAGGCACAGAACAACAAAAATTAAAAGGCAATCAAGAATAATTTATCTCCATACTTTTTGTGGTTTTATTTTTATATAAAAATTAAATTTATTTTTTGATAATGATCACATTTTTTGAAAAATATTATTGACATGATATTTACACAAGCAGAGAATATACCTAACTAAGGTTAGTTTAGATAGAAAGAGGGAATTTTTCTATGCTACTTCGTACATATATACACAGATACGTCTATACGAAAGTATTGAGACTTTTATGGTTTAATCCGATAAAAGGTCGTTCTTTGATGGCGCATATCCGTCGTACACGCCATATTATGATGCCATCGCATCGCTCTTGCTTCTCATACTCAGTATTCGCTTCTCAAAATAAACCATCCAACACGGCTCTCTAAACAGAGTTGTTCTCTCTGTTTAGAGAGTCTCCATAGATTAATTTCTGAATATTTTTGTATTGTCTAGAACAGGCAAGAAATATTTTGTGAAATTAACTTAATCTTATTTAATTTAAAATAAAAATTCTTACTTTAGTTTTTTATATTAAAAAACTAGAGCGAGTTGTTTTATTCTAAATAAATCTATTGCGTTATTAAAATTAATAGCGCAGGGTAACTTTACGTCAAAAAAATAAATAAAAGGAGTTTATTATGCCAAACTTAAAAATTGCATATAATCCAAAAGTTGAACAATATTTCTCTACAAATAGAGAATTAGTTGAAATTACCAAAACAGACTTTACTGATGTTGCAGCTATCATGTTGACATCAGGGGATGTAGGTGAATACCTTGAACGTATTCAAGCAACAAATTTTGGTATCCCAGTATTTGTTGTTCAAACTGAAGAAGAACAAGTTGATCCGAAATTCTATGATGCTATTTATCATATTCAAGATTTAAATGGTTATGACATTAAGCTTTATAGCCGTCAAATCGAAACTGCTGCAAGACTTTATGAAGAAAAAATGTTACCTCCATTCTTCAAAATGTTAAGTGAATATGTAGAAATGGGTAATATTGCTTTTGACTGTCCGGGACATCAAGGTGGTCAATACTACCGTAAACACCCAGCAGGTCGTTTCCTTTATGACTTCTACGGTGAAAACATTTTCCGTTCAGATATTTGTAATGCAGACGTGAAATTAGGTGACTTGTTAATTCACGAAGGTGCAGCTTGTGATGCACAAAAATATGCTGCTCAAGTATTCAATGCAGATAAAACTTACTTCGTATTAAATGGTACATCTTCTTCAAACAAAGTTGCATTAAACGCAGTACTTGCTCCGGGCGATTTAGTATTATTTGACCGTAATAACCATAAATCAAACCACCATGGTGCATTAATTCAAGCGGGTGCAACCCCAATTTACTTAGAAACTGCACGTAATCCATTTGGTTTCATTGGTGGTATCGATAGTCACTGCTTCGAAGAAGATTATTTGAAATCATTAATTAAAGAAGTGGCGCCTGAAAAATTAAACCAAAAACGTCCATTCCGTTTAGCCGTTATTCAATTAGGTACTTATGACGGTACAATTTATAACGCACGTCAAGTGGTAGATAAAATTGGTCATCTTTGTGACTACATCTTATTCGACTCTGCATGGGTAGGTTATGAACAATTCATTCCAATGATGAAAGACTGCTCTCCATTATTGCTTGAATTAAATGAAAATGACCCTGGTATTTTAGTGACTCAATCTGTTCATAAACAACAAGCAGGTTTCTCACAAACTTCACAAATTCACAAAAAAGATAAACACATTAAAGGTCAAGATCGTTATGTAAACCACAAACGTTTCAATAATGCCTTTATGTTACATGCGTCAACCAGTCCGTTCTATCCATTATTTGCGGCGTTAGATGTGAATGCAAAAATTCAAGGTAGCGAAGCGGGTCGTCGCTTATGGCATGAATGTGTGAAAGTAGGTATCGAAGCGCGTAAATTAGTGTTAAATCACTGTGAATTAATTCGTCCATTTATTCCAACCACAATTAAAGGTAAAAAATGGCAAGATTATGATACAGAAGAAATTGCAACTAATCTCGAGTTCTTCAAATTTCACCCAACAGATACATGGCATAAATTTGAAGGTTATGCTGATGAACAATACTTTGTTGACCCTTGTAAATTCTTGCTTACCACACCAGGTATTAGCTTAGAAACAGGCGAATATGAAAAATTTGGTGTACCAGCAACTATTCTTGCTAACTACTTACGTGAAAACGGTATTATTCCGGAAAAATGTGACTTGAACTCAATCTTATTCTTGCTCACTCCGGCAGAAACCCTCACCAAAATGCAAACTTTGGTCGCTCAAATCGCCTTGTTTGAAAAACACATTAAACAAGACTCTTTATTAAAAGATGTATTGCCAACTGTGTATAAAAACAATGAAGACCGTTACAAAGGCTATACCATCCGTCAATTATGCCAAGAAATGCATGATCTTTATGTAAGCCGCAATGTGAAACAACTTCAAAAAGATTTATTCCGCAAAGCGACATTACCAGAATATGTATTAAATCCACATGATGCAAATATTGAGTTAGTACGTAACAAAGTTGAACTCGTTCCATTGACTGATATTGTTGGTCGTGTGGCTGCGGAAGGTGCATTACCTTATCCTCCAGGTGTGTTATGTGTGGTGCCTGGAGAAAGATGGAGTCCAACTGCACAAAAATACTTCCTTGCATTAGAAGAAGGTATCAACACATTACCTGGTTTCGCACCTGAAATCCAAGGGGTTTACTTACAAAAAGACCCTGATGGACGTACTCGTGCATATGGCTATGTTTTAACTGACTATTAATAAAGTGAGGTTGTGAGGATCTTCCTCATAACCCTCTCAGCACAAACAAAAGAAAGTGCGGTTAAAAACATCTGATTTTTTGACCGCACTTGTAGGAGTATAAATTATGAGCGCTAAAAGTAATAAAATTGGTGTAGTACAACTCACCATTCTTACCATGGTTAATATGATGGGTTCCGGTATCATTATGTTACCGACCAAATTAGCTGAAATTGGGACTATTTCCATTGTTTCTTGGCTTGTAACAGCCGTAGGTTCAACAGCCTTAGCTTACGCATTTGCACAATGTGGTATGTTCAGTAAAAAATCTGGTGGTATGGGCGGTTATGCGGAATACTCTTTCGGTAAAGCCGGTAACTTCATGGCAAACTATACTTACGGTGTATCATTAGTTATTGCCAATACAGCAATCGCAATTTCTGCGGTGGGTTATGGTTCAGAGCTTTTCGGTGCAACCCTTTCACCTCTTTCTATCGCATTATGGACTATCTTCACTCTTTGGCTTGCAACCGTTCTTAACTTTGGTGGTGCAAGAATCACCGGTAATATCAGTTCATTTACCATTTGGGGCGTAATTATTCCTGTGGTAGGTATTTCTATTATTGGTTGGAAATGGTTTGATGGTTCAATGTATGTAAATTCTTGGAACCCACACAATGTACCAACTTTTGAAGCGATCGGTGTATCTATTTCAATGACATTATGGGCGTTCTTAGGGTTAGAATCAGCTTGTGCTAACGCAGATGCAGTTGAAAACCCAGAGAAAAACGTACCAATAGCAGTACTTGGTGGTACTTTAGGGGCCGCGGTAATTTATATTGTTTCAACTAACGTGATTGCAGGTATTGTACCTAACCTTGAACTCGCTAATTCAACAGCGCCATTCGGTTTAGCCTTTGCTCATATGTTTGATGAAACTGTCGGTAAAGTTATCATGGTCTTAATGGTGATGTCTTGCTTTGGTTCATTATTAGGCTGGCAGTTCACTATTGCTCAAGTATTCAAATCTTCAGCAGAAGAAGGTTATTTCCCAGCATTTTTCAAAAAAGTTACCAGTAAAGATGCGCCTGTTGTTGGTATGATTACTATTACTGCGTTACAAACTTTACTTTCTTTAATGACAATCAGCCCATCATTAAATAAACAATTCAATGTGTTGGTGGACTTAGCAGTGGTTACAAACGTCATCCCATACTTGCTCTCAATGGCTGCTCTCGCAGTGTTATTGAAAGAGGAAAATGTTGCGCCACAAAAATATAAAACAACAGTTTTTGTTGCCTTTATTGGTTCACTCTATAGTATCTATGCACTTTATGCAGCCGGTGAACAAGCGATGTTATATGGTTCAATTGTGACCTTTATCGGTTGGACATTGTATGGTTTTGTTTCTTACAAATTTGACCTTAAAAAATCTCAAGCTTAATTAAAAAAAGAAAAGCCTACATCTTAATGTAGGCTCTTTCGAGTAGTAATAAACTTAAAGTATAAAAGAGCGGTTGAAATGATCTGACCCCAAAAAGTTAGACTGTCATTTAAAGGATTGTTTTCGATATTGTACCGGACTCAGTCCCTTTAATTTCAGTTGGATTCGACGGTGATTATAATAGTCCAAATAATCCCTTACTGCTTCAACTATTTCTTCTTTTGTTTTAAATTTCTTGCCATAAAAGCATTCCTTTTTTAATAGTCCAAAGAAACTTTTCATCGCAACGTTATCCAAGCAATTCCCTTTTCTAGACATACTTTGAATGATACCATGTTCAGTCAAGATTCGACGATAAGCTACCATTTGATATTGTCATCCCAGGTCTGAATGTAAAATGACACCACAAGCTTTATTTAATCCTTTGCTCGGCTTCGTCCTGAAGTCTGAGTCTTCTCAACTCCTTTAGGTAAGCTACCTCCTCTTCAAGCTGTAAAATTCTCAAACGTAAACGGTCTTCTTCAGTTTTGGGTGGCGGTGGCATTTTTGCATATTTAGGTTTCATCGGCGGTCGTCCTGATGGTTTACGGGGAATAAGTCCTTTTATGCTACTTTTTTCAAACCGTTTCAACCACGTCCCGATTAAGGCGTTGGAAGGAATATTATAAAAACGCACAGCTTCTCTAATACTCATTTTCCCATTCAAAATAGGTTGAATAACCTGTAATTTAAATTCGATTGTGTAGTGTTTACCCATAAAAAATCTGCACCTCAATTGTTGGTTTGGTTAGTCCAACTTTTGGGGTGCAGATCAATAAAGTGCGGTCTGTTTTTTACTATTTTTACAACATAAATAATGCTAAGAATAAAACTGCAAGTATCATGCCTGGTGCGGTGCGTTTTACCATTTCTACTGGGCTTACCATCGCAAGTCCTGCACAAACAATAGTTACGCCTGCAATTGGTGAAACAGTACGACCAATTGCACCAGTAATTGCTGCTGCCATACCAAGATTTACGTGAGTGTAGCCGAGTTCTACAGCATGTGGCGTGACGGCTGTATTAAAAGCAATAGCTGCTGCATCGCCAGAGCCTGTAATTAAGCCCATTAAGAATGGTCCAATTGTTGCACCCCAACGTACAAATTCGTTGGATTCTTTTAAGAAAGAAATTGCCACATCAACTGCACCCGTAGATTTTAATCCTGCTACAAATACGCTGGCTGCAATGATTATACCAAGTACATTTGCATAAGAATTTCCCATACCATTGAAAAATTCTTCAGTGATTTTTACTGGGGAAATACGAGTTACGATAATGCCGTAAATTGCGCCAATAAGCATAGCTTGAGGAACGCCCATTTTAGTCCATTCAAGACCCTGTATTTGTTGTAATGACGTTCCACCAATTACTAAAATAACTAATGGTATTAATGGTGCAAGGGCATAAAGTACATTGACGCCTTCAACAACTTTAATTTCATTTTCTTTTTGTTCTGCAAGATAAGCTTGGCGATGTTGTTCACCATAATCTTTAAAAACAAGCGCAAGAATTGTTAAAACAATAGCACCTATTGCACCTGCGATTATATTGTAAGGTGCGTGAGAAAGATTGACTTGTGTAATGGTTAAACCTGACATTTCACTAATCATTGCTGAGTGAGAAGAACCAGGGCTCATCATTGATCCAAAAGTTCCTGCTAAAATAGCTGCACCAGCAGTAGCTGGTCGAACACCCGCACTTTTTAAAACGGGAATTAATGTTGCTCCAACTGCAGCAGCACAACCAGCAGCAGAAGGAATAGCAATATTGATGAAAAAGGTGATGACGGTTGCAATCGGAATTAAGAAGAATTTTAATCCGCTTAATGGTTTAGTAAGTAAATGTACCAGATGAGTATCACATTGAGTGTATTTCATCACGTAAGCAAAACCCATACTGGAACAGATAGCCATAATTAATCCGCCAGATGTCATGCTTTTGGCAAAAGCATCTAATGCACCCATTGGATTCAGCGTCAGAATGGACATTATTAAACCGACACCAATCAAAACTGTTCGGGTTTCGGCTTTTTTAATCAGAAAATAAATTGTGGCAATAATGCCAATTACTGCAACGATGGATTTGAATAATTCCATTATATGTTCCTTTTAAGTTAATAAGAAAAAGTTGTATTGATATCAAATGTGCCACATTCCATATTTTCACTGAAGCACAAAATAGGATTTTCACCCAACACAGTTGCCATTTCATTTTGTATATGAAGTGCAGAACCTTCAGGCAATGCATATACAAGTGCGGTTGGATTAACGAGTAAAAATTCAGCCAAACGTTCTTCTCGGCTTTCGCCATTATGACCTTGCATTTTACCTGAAATAAAGTGCGGATTAATTTGATGAGGAAAAAGCTGTAATGCTTGAAATGAAGGAGGATAAGTAATCGGCATATCATTCGTTGTCATAATGGATGCACCCGCTACATTTGCCCCAGCACTCCAACCAAAATAAGGCGTACCGTTATTCACTTTTTCACGAATGATATCAATTAAATTGTGTTCATAAAGCTGTTTTAACAAACAAAATGTATTCCCGCCGCCAATAGCAATGACATCTGCTTGTTCAATAATATCTCGATGCTGTTTACCATGATGAACGGAAACAATATTCATCTCTAAATAAGAAAGTGCATTTTGCACAGTTTTTTCATATTCATCAAAAGTGCGGCATACCCCAGCATAAGGCACAAAAGCAATTGTTTTACCACGATAATCCGCCAAGAAATTTTGTAACCAAGGTAGAGTGTGTTCAAGATAACCTGTGTTCTTGTATTTTGAGCTACTGAGCAGTAACATGTTTTTCATTTTCCACTCCTTTTTAGAGGCATTTAGCAATACCGATATTACACTTAGAAAAGGTTAATTTTCAAAGAAAATTATTGTTGTTTGACGAATATCAAAAAATAAACCGTATCAGGAGAAAACTATGTCAATTAATCTTAATCGTGTTCAAAATTTAATTGAAAAACTGGCTTTTATTTCATCAGTACCAAACGAGCTGACTCGCTTAGCTTTTACAGAGGAGGATGAAAAGGCCCATAATATGATTATTGAATTATGTAAAGAATATGATTTATCTATTCGTCGAGATTCAATTGGAAATCTTTTTATTCGTAAGGCAGGTAAAGAAGATTTTTTACCTGCAGTTGCATTCGGATCGCATATTGATACTGTTGTGAATGCGGGTAAATTTGATGGTCCTTTGGGATCTGTTGCTGGGCTGGAAATTCTTTTGCAATTGTGTGAACAGAATATTCAGACTCGTTATCCTTTAGAATTGATAATTTTTACTTGTGAAGAATCGAGTAGATTTAATTTTGCTACATTGGGTAGTAAAGTTATGTGTGGCATAGTAAATCAAGAAAAATTAAGTTTGTTACGTGATAAACAAGGAAAGGGTTTATCAGAAGCTATGGCTGAAGTAGGAATGAATTTTAATTTGATTAATCAAGCAAAACGTGATGCAAAGGAATTTAAATGTTTTTTTGAACTTCATATAGAACAAGGCCCTCGTTTAGAGAATGAAGGAAAAACAATAGGTGTTGTGACAGGTATTGCTGCTCCAATTCGTGCAATTGTTAAAATTAAAGGACAAGCGGATCATTCAGGAGCAACAGCAATGCATTATCGTCATGATGCATTGTTAGGAGGAGCTGAATTATCACTTGCTATTGAGCAAGCGGCTATTCAAGCTGGACATTCTACAGTAGCTACTGTAGGTAATATTACAGCTAAACCAGGAGTAATGAATGTTGTGCCAGGATATTGTGAATTATTAGTAGATATTCGAGGTACACATGTACAAGCTAGAGATTCTGTATTTGAATTATTACAAGAGGAAGTTAGTAAAGTTTCAGAAAAAAGAGGATTATTAATTGAGTTGCAACTTATTTCAAAAGATAATCCAATAGTATTACCTGAAAATATGGTAAACCAAATAGCTGAAACAGCACATTCCCTTGGTTATTCTTACGAAATAATGCCAAGTGGTGCTGGACATGATGCAATGCATATGGCAATACTTTGTCCGACAGGTATGATTTTTGTTCCATCTCATTTTGGAATTAGTCATAACCCTCTTGAATTTACAGATTGGAAAGATATAGAGGCAGGAATTAAAGTTTTACAAAAAGTTATATTAGAACAGGCTGAAGTTTGTTAATTATTATAAAAACTCGTATAAATAATACGAGTTTTTTTATAAAGGCAACTCAGTTGTTGATTTAACCGTTTTTAGTGTTACTTCTGATTTTAAGGTTTTAATGCCAAGCCTGGAATTAAGATAGGTGGTTTTAATGTGGTTAAACTCTTCTAAATCTGATACACAAAATGTCAGAAGAAAATCGAAGGTTCCTGCCATAAAATGGCATTCAGTAATTTGAGGGATTAATTTCACTTCAAAAATAAACCGCTCTTTTAATTCAGGATCTTCTTCAAAGAAAGAACCTAATACATAAACAATAAGATGACAATTTATTTTTTTGGGATTCAATAAGGCAACATAACTATCAATTACGCCGCTTTCTTCCAGTTGATTTACTCGGCGTAAACAAGCTGAATTTGAAAGTCCTATTTCGTTAGCCAGTTCATTATTTTGTAATCGACCATTGCGTTGCAATGCTTTAAGAATACGGGTATCAATATTATCAAAGCGTTTTTTAAGCATAGTAAATCCTTTTTATGTTAACAAAAAAGATAACCTAGTATAAAAGAAACCGCCTAGAAAAACTGTGATCTAGGTGGCAATTTGACTAATTAAACGCTATATAAGGATACTTGTACTACCAGTAAAATAGATCCGATTAGTAATAAACATCCAATCATAGGCATCACGAATTTAACCCATCTATCAAACGGAATATGCAACATTTGGAGAGTCACCAATACTAATCCTGTTGGTGCCAAGAATAGCATTGCATATTGTCCCCAGTTGTAAGCGGAAACCACGATATCGCGTGGAATACCCACTGAGTCAGCAAGTGGAGCCATAATTGGCATTGAAAGCACGGCTAAGCCTGAAGAAGACGGCACGATTAAGCCTAGGAAAATAAATACGACTAATTGACCTAAGATGAATACGCTACCTGGCATACCACTAACTACATTAGACATATAATCAAGAATGGTGTCAGAAATCATACCTTGTTCGAGCACTAAGTTTACGCCACGAGCAAGACCAATGATTAAGGATACGCCTACTAATTCTGATGCACCTTCAGTGAAAGATTCCACAATATCTTTTTCAGACAAGCCACTGATAAACATAATGATGATAGTAATGGAAAGGAAAGATGCAGCCATTTGAGGGAACCACCATCCGCCAACCATTACACCCCAAATCATAATCGGGAATGCAATGCAGAAAAGCGTTAAGATTAATTTGTGACGAGCTGAGAATGCGATAGTTGCATTTGGATCAAAGTTCTTCATATAACGTTGGCGAAATTCTTCGCGATCGTCATAAGTGAAAGAAAAACTTGGGTCAGCTTTGATTTTTTTACAGTACCAATAAAGATATACGATTACGCAAGTTGCCCCCAAAACTAAACCTAGAGCACGGAAACCAATACCTTCAGTAAATTGAATACCAGCTGCATTTGATGCGATAACAACGGAGAATGGGTTAATTGTAGAGAATGCAGATCCCATAGATGAAGCAAGGAATATAGCCCCTACGCAGACTATTGCATCATATCCCAGAGCTAAGAATACTGGCACCAGAATCGGATAGAATGCCACTGCTTCTTCTTCGATACCACAGGTTGTACCGCCTAACACCATTAAAACAGATACGCTGAATACAATAAAAAACTCATTGCCTTTGTTTTTTTTCACGAGAGCCATCAAACCGGCATTAAAAGAACCGGTACGGTTAATGACACCAATCATACCACCTAATACAAAGATAAAGACCATAACATCAACGGCTTCGATGGTGCCTTCAACCATACTTTTGGTTATATCTTCAATGCCTTTATGGTGTTGTTCTACACGTTGATAAGTACCAGGAATAGCGATTGGTTTTTTGATCACGCCTTCGGTGAAATTGGAGAGTTTAATTTTTATATTGAGATTATCAAGAGTGTCTGTTGTGGCGGGATAAGTTTTATCATCAACGCCATAAGCTTTGACCACAAAGACATTATCAGTGGAATTATATGTTAATTTTGAATATGAACCAGATGGAATTATCCAGGTTAATCCAACAGCGAGAATTAATATTGCAAATAAAATGGTAAACGCTGATGGGAAATTAAACGTTTTCTTCTTTTTGGACGCATCCATAGCGAGCTCCTTATGTGTAACGTTTAAAGTGCGGTTGGTAAAAACATCGGTTAAACCGACCGCACTTTTTACCTTGAGAATGGCTTCTCAAAGTTCCTTTATTATTTAAGCATAGTAAGAAATGCCTTCAGCTTTTTTCGTAATACGAGTACCAGCTTTGCCTTTCACAATGTCCACAATATTAGATAAAGAGCCTATTACTGCATCTTTTCCTGTTTGTTTTGCAAAGTTGATGGCTGCTTGTACTTTTGGCCCCATAGAACCTGCTGCAAAACCAAGTTCTGAAATTGCTTCAGGTGAGGCAACTGAAATTGCTTTTTGAGTTGGTTTTCCCCAATCTACGAAGGTTGCTGAAACATCAGTTGCAATGATGAATAAATCAGCATCAAGATTTTCTGCAAGTAAAGCTGAACATAAATCTTTGTCAATAACGGCTTCAACACCTTGTAAATTATGCTGTTCATCATAATAGGTCGGAATGCCACCCCCCCCCGCACAAATGACGATACTGCCTTTTTCAAGCAACCATTTTACTGGGCGAATTTCAAAAATACGTTTTGGCAATGGGCTTGGCACAACGCGACGATATTTATCTCCATCTTGTGCGATAGACCAATTTTTTTCTTTTGCCAAACGTTCAGCCTCTTCTTTCGTATAAACAGGACCAATTGGTTTAGTTGGATTTTTGAAAGCTGGGTCGTTGATATCAACTTCTACTTGAGATAATAACGTTGCAAATGGCACTTCAAATGGAACTAAATTACCGAGTTCTTGTTGAATCATATAACCAATCATTCCAGCTGTTTCTGCTCCCAATACATCTAAAGGATAGGTTGGCACATCAGTATAAGCGGCACCTTGTAAAGCGAGCAAACCCACTTGTGGACCATTACCGTGTGCTATCACTAATTCATTATTTGGCCAAATCTTAGCAATTTGCTCACAAGCAATGCGAACATTTTGTCGTTGATTTTCGGCTGTCATTGGTTCTCCGCGTCGTAATAACGCATTACCGCCTAATGCAATCACTATTCTCATACGTTTTCCTTATGCCAAACTTGCTACCATTACAGCTTTAATTGTGTGCATACGGTTTTCTGCTTGTTCAAATGCAATGTTCATTGGCGATTCAAATACATCTTCAGTCACTTCAATACCATTAGCTAATTCAGGATATTTTTCAGCAATTTGACGACCAACTTTGGTTTCGCTGTTATGGAAGGCTGGCAAGCAGTGCATAAATTTCACTTTTGGATTATCAGTGCGTTTCATTAATTCAGGTGTTACTTGATAAGGAAGTAATAATTTAATGCGTTCGCCCCAAGTTTCTAATGGTTCACCCATTGAAACCCACACATCAGTATGAACAAAATCAACACCTTTCACCGCTTTGTCGATATCTTCAGTTACGGTAATACGAGCGCCGCTTTCTTTCGCAAATTTTTCGCACATTTCCACAAGACTTGCTTCTGGTAATAAAGCTTTAGGTCCACAAATCCGCACATCCATACCCAATTTTGCACCAATTAATAAAAGTGAATTACCCATATTATTACGAGCATCCCCAATATAGACATAGCTAATTTCGCTTAATGGTTTGTCGCAATGTTCAATCATGGTAAGTACGTCGGCAAGCATTTGTGTTGGATGGAATTCATCGGTTAAACCATTGAATACTGGCACCCCAGCATAATCAGCAAGTTCTTGAACGATACTTTGTTTAAAGCCACGATATTCAATTCCATCATACATTCTGCCTAATACGCGGGCGGTATCTTTCATACTTTCTTTGTGGCCAATTTGGGAGGAGTTAGAGTCGATATAGGTGACTTGTGCGCCTTGGTCATAAGCGGCGACTTCAAATGCACAGCGTGTGCGAGTGGAGGTTTTTTCAAAGATGAGTGCGATATTTTTGCCTTTTAATTTTTGTTGTTCTATGCCTGTATATTTGGCTCGTTTCAAATCTCGGGAGAGATCTAAGAGATATTTAATTTCACGTTCTGTGTGATGAACAAGACTAAGTAAATGTCTGTTTTTCATATTGAAAGCCATAATAATCTCCTTGTTTTTTGACTATCCATTGGGGAATAAACATACATCATTCGAGGTACTGCTTGTTGTTCGAACACTTGTATTATAAGAGAGGTAAAATGAAATTTGTTATCGTTTTTCAACTGGTAATTCCAGTATGTAGAATTTTATTGCGAGATTTTTAGCTTTATTAGAATTTATATTCATTCTAATAAAAATAAACTAACTCTTTATTGGTATTTGTTTAATTTCTAATAGTAGATCAATTTAAACGAAAATATGTTTTAGCTTATTATTGGATAAAGAGGAATGTGTCTATTGATGCTTAATAAAAGTGCGGTTATTTTTATTACAGTTTTTAATACATTGATCTTCAGCAAGTACCATTTGTATATTTAGTGATATGATAAGCATAGTTTATTTTTTGAGGTTTTTATGAATTTACCTTTTCGAGCAATGGTGTCTGATTTAGATGGCACGCTTTTAACACCTGAACATTTAGTGGGTGATCTTACCATTGATACGCTGAGAGCATTAGAGCAAAAAGGCGTAGATATTATTTTGGCAACAGGACGTAATCATACCGATGTGTCATCCATTCTTGGAAAAATTGGTGCGGAACGTGCGGTTATGATTACATCAAATGGTGCTCGTGTACGGGATTTACAGGGTAATTTGCTTTATAGCAATAGCTTACCTGAAGAATTAGTTCTCGAGCTTTACAAAACGCCATTTGATACGTCCAAAGTATGCATGAATAGCTATCAAGATGAAGGCTGGTTTACTAATAAAGATATTCCTGCAATGCGTCAGTTCCATAAAGAATCTGGATTTGATTATAACGTAGTTGATTTTTCCAAACATCATGGACGTGGGACAGAAAAAGTCTTTTTTATTGGTAAAACTCCAGAGGATTTAGTTGAAGTAGAAACTTATTTACGAGATAAATTTGGTGATGTAACGACAATTGTTTATTCTGCATTAGCTTGTTTGGAAGTAATGAATAAGAATGTTTCAAAAGGGGATGCATTAAAACATTTACTCGAATCACGAGAATATGAGTTAAAAGACTGTATTGCTTTTGGTGATGGAATGAATGATGTAGAAATGCTTTCTTGGGCTGGAAAAGGTTGCATTATGAAAGATGCTGATATTCGTTTAAAAACGGCTTGTCCAGATTTAGAAGTTATTGGATCAAATAAAGAAGAATCAGTCGCTTGTTATTTGCGAACTCAATTTGGATTAGATTATTAATGCAGGCATTATTATTCATAAGTTGTGGTGCAATATTAGGCGCGTCATTGCGTTGGACTATAGGATTGTTATTTAATCCTTTATTTTCTTCCTTTGCTTTTGGGACTTTAATCGCTAATTTGCTTGGTTGTTTAATTATTGGTGTATTACTTGGGATTTTTTGGCAATTCCCACAAATTAGTTCTGAATGGCGGTTATTTTTAATTACCGGTTTTTTAGGATCGCTAACTACATTTTCGTCTTTTTCTTCCGAAGTTGTGGAATTATTTTTTAATGACAAGTGGTTAAATGGATTTTGTGTATTGATTATGCATTTATTTGGATGTTTAGCTATGACTGGGTTGGGCATTTGGATATATAAAATTTGTTCTCAACTTTTACATTAATCCCATTCACTTTGGTTTTGCCCAATTAAATCAGCAAATTCATCGCTACGAAATCCGTGTGATAGCATATATTGCCAAATTTTTTGTTTCATTTTAGGCGTTTGCTGTTCGTTGTAATTTGGGAATTTTTTACGTAACAAGTTCTCAGCCATTTCATACCAATCAATTTCTGATTCCATTAAAACTTCATCAATAATATCAGAAGACACACCTTTTAATTGGAGTAATTCTTGTCGAATTCTTCCTACACCATAACCTTTTTGCGCGCGTGAATTTAGATAATTTTCTGAAAAACGACGATCACTTTGCCAATTTTTTGCTTGGCATTGAGATAAAGCTTCATCAATTTCTTCTTCCGAAAAGTTCTTTTCCTGCATTTTATTGCGGAGTTCAAATTCACTATATTCTCTGCGTGTAAGAAGATTGACTATGTAATTAAAAGCAAGGGATGACAAGGAATGATTCCTTTATTTTTATTGAGTTGATATAAAGTGCGGTCATTTTTAACCGCACTTTTGGCATTTGTAATTTTCTTTATTCAAAATCACTTTCTAATTCAGTATTATTTTCAGATTGTTCAATATCCGCCATTAAGGCTTGTTCTGGATTAGCTACTAATTCAGCACGTAAACGAGCTTCTAATTCATCTGATTTTTCTATATTTTCGTTAAGCCATTTCATTGAATTAGCCTTTCCTTGACCAATTTTTTCGCCATTATAGGAATACCACGCACCTGATTTTTCTACAAGTTTGTGTTTTACCCCAAGTTCTAATAATTCACCTGCTTTTGAAATGCCTTCTCCATAGAGAATTTGGAAATCCACTTGGCGGAATGGAGCTGCTAGTTTGTTTTTTACTACTTTTACGCGAGTTTCATTTCCTATAATATTTTCCCCGTCTTTTACAGAACCTGTACGGCGAATATCTAAGCGAACGGATGAATAGAATTTTAATGCATTACCGCCTGTGGTAGTTTCAGGATTACCAAACATTACACCTATTTTCATACGGATTTGGTTAATAAACACAACTAGACAGTTTGCATTTTTAATTTGACCTGTGAGTTTACGCAAAGCTTGAGACATTAAACGCGCTTGCAGACCCATATGAGAATCCCCCATATCGCCTTCAATTTCAGCTTTTGGTGTCAGTGCGGCAACGGAGTCCACAATAATTACATCAATTGCACCAGAACGAACTAATGCATCACATATTTCAAGTGCTTGTTCTCCATTATCTGGTTGAGAAACAAAAAGTTCTTTTACATCTACACCAAGTTTTGCTGCATAAATAGGGTCAAGTGCGTGTTCTGCATCAATAAATGCACAGGTTTTTCCTGCTTTTTGCGCTTGAGCAATGACGGAAAGAGTTAATGTTGTTTTACCAGATGATTCAGGTCCGAATATTTCTACAATTCGACCCATAGGTAAACCACCAATTCCCAGTGCAACATCTAAGCCAAGTGATCCGGTAGAAATAGATTCTACATCCAACGTTTTAGTATCGCCTAATTTCATAATTGAGCCTTTACCAAATTGTTTTTCTATTTGCCCTAATGCAGCCGCTAGTGCTTTTTGTTTTTCTTCTTGAGTTGCCATAATTAAATTCCTGTTTGAATGTCCAATTTTTTATGATTATATCTGTATTGATGTACAGATCAAGAAAAATATTTATATTAATAAAAAATATGGGGTATACATTCTAGTAAAAAAGGTGGGTTAGTCTAAAAATTAAAATTTTGATAGAATAATTAGATCAAATTATGTACAATTTTTAATCGCAAAAAAAGTTTTAAATATAGTATATTTATATATAAACCAATCGTTTACATAAAAATAAATTTCAAATTTACGATCTGCTTCACAAATCTGAGATTTATATTTAGGTGTAGTAAAAACTTCATGATATAAATGAAATCAGAAGTACTTCTACTGATTCTTTTAAAATAATTATTCATTGGAGGTTATATATGAATATAAAGGATGGGCATATAGATAAAGTTTGCTCTTTGCTAGACCTGTTAGTAGGAAATGTTACCTTTAAAAATCTTTTTACTGGTTACGGTTTGTTTCACAAGGAAGAGACAATGTTTGCCATCTGGCAAAATAAAAAGCTTTATTTACGAGGTGAAGATGAGCTTGCAACTCAATTAATAAAATTAGGTTGTGAACCTTTTACAACGAATGAATTGAATAAACGGTTTGTGCTTTCACAATATTATGCACTTACTGAACAGGTTTTACGTAATAATATGTTATGTAGAAAATTGATTATTCTTTCTATTAAACAGATTATTGAGCAGAAGCTAGAATATACGTTAAGAAAGTTAAATCGATTAAAGGATTTACCCAATTTAACGATTAAACACGAAAGAGCTTTAATAAAAGTTGGTATTACAGATGTTGTGATGCTAAGAGAAATTGGTGCAGAAAATGCATTGGTGGAATTAAAGAAAAATGGCAGTGGTGCTACGCTTGATTTTTATTGGAAGTTAGTATGTGCTTTGCAAAATAAAAATAGTCAGATGTTAAGTCAAGCTGAAAAAGAGCGTTTATTGAAGAAATTAAACGAAGTTTTGAGAAAAAATGGCTTGAAAGGCTATAGAAAATTAGATGATGAATAAAATTTGCTCATTCAAATAAATTTTTGTAAAAAGTACTTGCAAGGGATTTGAAAATCCCTATAATGCACCGCACACAACGACGCACTGTTGTGAAGTTTTTAAGTTTCCAAGTGCGTCGTTCTTTTTTGCTCTTTAACAATATATCAGACAATCTGTGTGGGCACTTGTTGATTGACTTGTTTTAAAAATATTTTTTAATTTTGAAGTCTTAATAGGTGCTTAACTGAAAATTCATAATTACTTTTTTAAGTAGTGTTTATTTATAGCTAAGCAGTATATTGAGCGATTGAACTTGAATTGAAGAGTTTGATCATGGCTCAGATTGAACGCTGGCGGCAGGCTTAACACATGCAAGTCGAACGGTAGCAGGAGGAAGCTTGCTTTCTTGCTGACGAGTGGCGGACGGGTGAGTAATGCTTGGGAATCTGGCTTATGGAGGGGGATAACGACGGGAAACTGTCGCTAATACCGCGTAGTGTCGAGAGACGAAAGGGTGGGACTTTTAGCCACCTGCCATAGGATGAGCCCAAGTGGGATTAGGTAGTTGGTGGGGTAAAGGCTCACCAAGCCTGCGATCTCTAGCTGGTCTGAGAGGATGACCAGCCACACTGGAACTGAGACACGGTCCAGACTCCTACGGGAGGCAGCAGTGGGGAATATTGCGCAATGGGGGAACCCTGACGCAGCCATGCCGCGTGAATGAAGAAGGCCTTCGGGTTGTAAAGTTCTTTCGGTATTGAGGAAGGTTGATGTGTTAATAGTACATCAAATTGACGTTAAATACAGAAGAAGCACCGGCTAACTCCGTGCCAGCAGCCGCGGTAATACGGAGGGTGCGAGCGTTAATCGGAATAACTGGGCGTAAAGGGCACGCAGGCGGTTATTTAAGTGAGGTGTGAAAGCCCCGGGCTTAACCTGGGAATTGCATTTCAGACTGGGTAACTAGAGTACTTTAGGGAGGGGTAGAATTCCACGTGTAGCGGTGAAATGCGTAGAGATGTGGAGGAATACCGAAGGCGAAGGCAGCCCCTTGGGAATGTACTGACGCTCATGTGCGAAAGCGTGGGGAGCAAACAGGATTAGATACCCTGGTAGTCCACGCTGTAAACGCTGTCGATTTGGGGGTTGGGGTTTAACTCTGGCGCCCGTAGCTAACGTGATAAATCGACCGCCTGGGGAGTACGGCCGCAAGGTTAAAACTCAAATGAATTGACGGGGGCCCGCACAAGCGGTGGAGCATGTGGTTTAATTCGATGCAACGCGAAGAACCTTACCTACTCTTGACATCCTAAGAAGTTTGCAGAGATGCGAATGTGCCTTCGGGAACTTAGAGACAGGTGCTGCATGGCTGTCGTCAGCTCGTGTTGTGAAATGTTGGGTTAAGTCCCGCAACGAGCGCAACCCTTATCCTTTGTTGCCAGCGATACGGTCGGGAACTCAAAGGAGACTGCCAGTGATAAACTGGAGGAAGGTGGGGATGACGTCAAGTCATCATGGCCCTTACGAGTAGGGCTACACACGTGCTACAATGGCGTATACAGAGGGAAGCGAAGCTGCGAGGTGGAGCGAATCTCATAAAGTACGTCTAAGTCCGGATTGGAGTCTGCAACTCGACTCCATGAAGTCGGAATCGCTAGTAATCGCGAATCAGAATGTCGCGGTGAATACGTTCCCGGGCCTTGTACACACCGCCCGTCACACCATGGGAGTGGGTTGTACCAGAAGTAGATAGCTTAACCTTTAGGAGGGCGTTTACCACGGTATGATTCATGACTGGGGTGAAGTCGTAACAAGGTAACCGTAGGGGAACCTGCGGTTGGATCACCTCCTTACAGAAGACGAGAGACAGCGAGTGCTCACACAGATTGGCTGATAGTTGTAGACAAGATTAAAAGCGAAGCGAAAGTAACGTTGAAAATAAACGTTAAAAGATAAAAAGAAGATAGAGTATCTTTAATTGATGTCCCCATCGTCTAGAGGCCTAGGACATCGCCCTTTCACGGCGGTAACCGGGGTTCGAATCCCCGTGGGGACGCCAATTAAAGATAACTTTGTTAGATTATCTTGTTGTTCTTTAAAAAATTGGAAACAAGCTGAAAACAAGAGATTTTCGAGAGAAAGTCTGAGTAGGCAAGACAGGAAAGTGAGAGGAGGGAACTGAGAAGGAAACTCTAAAAACAAAACCTGTTTTGCATAAAATCTTGATTGAACAAAAGCAATCAAGTGTTTAGTTGAATGAAAATACGCATCAAATTGACCGTACTTTGAAGTGAAAACTTAAAGTGATTGAAAACATTTGAGGTTGTATAGTTAAGTGACTAAGCGTACAAGGTGGATGCCTTGGCAATCAGAGGCGAAGAAGGACGTGCTAATCTGCGAAAAGCTTGGATGAGTCGATAAGAGGCGTTTAATCCAAGATATCCGAATGGGGAAACCCAGTAGATGAAGAATCTACTATCAACAAGTGAATACATAGTTTGTTGAGGCAAACCGGGAGAACTGAAACATCTAAGTACCCCGAGGAAAAGAAATCAACCGAGATTTCGTCAGTAGCGGCGAGCGAAAGCGAAAGAGCCAGTAAGTGATAACAGTATGGTTAGGAGAATGTGTTGGGAAGCACAATCAAAGAGGGTGATAATCCCGTATCTAAAAACCATATTGTGGTACTAAGCTAACGAGAAGTAGGGCGGGACACGTGATATCCTGTTTGAAGAAGGGGGACCATCCTCCAAGGCTAAATACTCCTGATTGACCGATAGTGAACCAGTACTGTGAAGGAAAGGCGAAAAGAACCCCGGTGAGGGGAGTGAAATAGAACCTGAAACCTTGTACGTACAAGCAGTGGGAGCCCGAAAGGGTGACTGCGTACCTTTTGTATAATGGGTCAGCGACTTATATTTTGTAGCGAGGTTAACCGAATAGGGGAGCCGAAGGGAAACCGAGTCTTAACTGGGCGAATAGTTGCAAGGTATAGACCCGAAACCCGGTGATCTAGCCATGGGCAGGTTGAAGGTTGGGTAACACTAACTGGAGGACCGAACCGACTAATGTTGAAAAATTAGCGGATGACTTGTGGCTGGGGGTGAAAGGCCAATCAAACCGGGAGATAGCTGGTTCTCCCCGAAATCTATTTAGGTAGAGCCTTGAGGTGACACCTTTGGGGGTAGAGCACTGTTTCGGCTAGGGGTCCATCCCGGATTACCAACCCGATGCAAACTACGAATACCAAAGAGTGATACTCAGGAGACACACGGCGGGTGCTAACGTCCGTCGTGGAGAGGGAAACAACCCAGACCGCCAGCTAAGGTCCCCAAGTCTATATTAAGTGGGAAACGAAGTGGGAAGGCTTAGACAGCTAGGATGTTGGCTTAGAAGCAGCCATCATTTAAAGAAAGCGTAATAGCTCACTAGTCGAGTCGGCCTGCGCGGAAGATGTAACGGGGCTGAAATATAGCACCGAAGCTGCGGCATCAGGCGAAAGTCTGTTGGGTAGGGGAGCGTTCTGTAAGCGGATGAAGGTTAATCGAGAGGTTAGCTGGACGTATCAGAAGTGCGAATGCTGACATAAGTAACGATAAAACGGGTGAAAAACCCGTTCGCCGGAAGACCAAGGGTTCCTGTCCAACGTTAATCGGGGCAGGGTGAGTCGGCCCCTAAGGCGAGGCTGAAAAGCGTAGTCGATGGGAAACAGGTTAATATTCCTGTACTTGGTAAAGCTGCGATGTGGGGACGGAGTAGGTTAGGTTATCGCACTGTTGGATATGTGCGTTTAAGTTGGTAGGTGGGAAGTTTAGGCAAATCCGGGCTTCTATTAAACACTGAGAGATGATGACGAGGCTCTACGGAGCTGAAGTAACTGATACCACACTTCCAGGAAAAGCCACTAAGCGACAGGCTTTACTAAACCGTACTGAAAACCGACACAGGTGGTCAGGTAGAGAATACTCAGGCGCTTGAGAGAACTCGGGTGAAGGAACTAGGCAAAATAGCACCGTAACTTCGGGAGAAGGTGCGCCGGCGTAGATTGTAGAGATTTACTCTCGAAGGTTGAACCGGTCGAAGTGACCCGCTGGCTGCAACTGTTTATTAAAAACACAGCACTCTGCAAACACGAAAGTGGAGGTATAGGGTGTGATGCCTGCCCGGTGCTGGAAGGTTAATTGATGGTGTAATCGAAAGAGAAGCACCTGATCGAAGCCCCAGTAAACGGCGGCCGTAACTATAACGGTCCTAAGGTAGCGAAATTCCTTGTCGGGTAAGTTCCGACCTGCACGAATGGCATAATGATGGCCAGGCTGTCTCCACCCGAGACTCAGTGAAATTGAAATCGCCGTGAAGATGCGGTGTACCCGCGGCTAGACGGAAAGACCCCGTGAACCTTTACTATAGCTTGACACTGAACATTGAATTTTGATGTGTAGGATAGGTGGGAGACTAAGAAGTAGTCACGCCAGTGATTATGGAGTCATCCTTGAAATACCACCCTTTAACGTTTGATGTTCTAACGAAGATTGCGGAACGCGGTCTCGGACAGTGTCTGGTGGGTAGTTTGACTGGGGCGGTCTCCTCCCAAAGCGTAACGGAGGAGCACGAAGGTTTGCTAATCACGGTCGGACATCGTGAGGTTAGTGCAATGGTATAAGCAAGCTTAACTGCGAGACAGACAAGTCGAGCAGGTACGAAAGTAGGTCATAGTGATCCGGTGGTTCTGAATGGAAGGGCCATCGCTCAACGGATAAAAGGTACTCCGGGGATAACAGGCTGATACCGCCCAAGAGTTCATATCGACGGCGGTGTTTGGCACCTCGATGTCGGCTCATCACATCCTGGGGCTGAAGTAGGTCCCAAGGGTATGGCTGTTCGCCATTTAAAGTGGTACGCGAGCTGGGTTTAGAACGTCGTGAGACAGTTCGGTCCCTATCTGCCGTGGGCGTAGGAGAATTGGTTGGGGCTGCTCCTAGTACGAGAGGACCGGAGTGGACGCACCACTGGTGTTCCGGTTGTGTCGCCAGACGCATTGCCGGGTAGCTAAGTGCGGAAGAGATAAGTGCTGAAAGCATCTAAGCACGAAACTTGCCAAGAGATGAGTTCTCCCTGTCTTTAAGACAGTAAGGGTTGTTTAAGACGAAGACGTAGATAGGTCTGGTGTGTAAGTGATGTGAGTCATTGAGCTAACAGATACTAATTGCCCGAGAGGCTTAACTATACAACGCTCAAGTGTTTTTGAGAAAAGAGCGAAAGAGAAGAGTAGACAAACAACTTAAATATAGAAGACTTAATAGAAAGGAAAAATAGAAAGAAAATCGAGTTCAGCTTGTTGCCGATAAGAAGAAGAGAGACGAAAAGCGAAAAAAGTGAAGTCGTAAAAGAGAAGAAACAAAGAGAGAAGTTATTAAAGAATTATCCCGGCGGCGATAGTGCGGTGGAACCACCTGAGACCATACCGAACTCAGAAGTGAAACGCTGTAATGCCGATGGTAGTGTGGGGTTTCCCCATGTGAGAGTAGGGCACCGCCGGGTTATCAAATAAAAATCTAAATCACATAAAAAAAGAAGAACCCCAGTCGAAAGGCTGGGGTTTTTTCTATCTTTAAATTTTAAAAAATTAGTAGAACACTCTTTGTGTCTGCCGATATCTCAATAGCAATACTGGGCAGGGATACCTCTTATCCTTACATCAGTACCTTATTTACTAAGATAGAATAAAAAATAATCAATTTGCTCTCATTATAATGAGAGTGTTTATTCCTGTAAAGGAATAAACAAACATCTTGTAAATAATGAACTTAAATCAGGAGAAAAGTGTATGCTTATCCCAATTTTTGAAAATGGTAAGAAAATACACCAAGATAGCTCTGGTAATAAGTACCAGTATGATTTAACCAATTCAATGGATCAATTTTCTTATTCTACAGATCTCAGTGCACAAATGCGTGATAAATCATCTATTACGACAACACGAAATCCAAATGGAGGGGGAATTTATGAGTAATTTCTTTAATTCTTTATTTTCTGATAAAGGAGAAATTAAAGGTATTGATAATCAATATTCTGTATCTGAAATCGTAGATATTCTTAAGGAAGAAGGTTATTCTATTAATGTAATACAAGATAATTTTTTGGTGTTTAGATTACAAGGTACGAATGTTGTAGTTGTTCCCCATGATGGAGGTGATATTCAATTTTGTATCATGTATGACGATGATGAGAACCGATTTTCATTAAGAAAAGTGAATAAAATAAATATTGATTATAGACTCGGAAAATTTTATTTAACAGATGATGATAAATTAGGAATCGAGCTTCTTTTGCGCAATGATGGTAATGGTGTAACTAAGTCTCAAATTATTCAAGGACTATCAGATATTTCTTTATTAAATGGATTAGCTAAGAAAGAATTTTGGTAAGTTATTAGTTCCATATCCTAAGATCAAATCAAATATGCTACAGGTTATTTTACATCTGTCTTAGAGAGAATTAAAAAAATCTCCCCAAATTCGAATATTAATCTAAGCCCCATTTGGGGCTTTTCTATACATCTTTTTCTACCTGTGCTACAATCCCACTAAAATTCTACCCTTAAAAACAAGAGAAATTATGACCGCACTTAATGTATTAATTTATCCTGATGATCATTTGAAGGTTGTCTGTGAGCCTGTTACTGAAGTTAATGATGCAATTCGTAAAATTGTTGATGATATGTTTGATACGATGTACCAAGAGAAAGGTATTGGTTTAGCTGCGCCTCAAGTAGATATTTTGCAACGTATTATTACTATTGATGTTGAAGGCGATAAACAGAATCAGTTTGTTTTGATTAACCCTGAAATTTTGGCTTCTGAAGGCGAAACGGGAATTGAAGAGGGCTGTTTATCCATTCCAGGGTTCCGTGCGTTGGTTCCTCGTAAAGAAAAAGTGAAAGTGAGAGCGTTGGATCGTGATGGTAAAGAATTTACTTTAGATGCTGATGGTTTGCTTGCGATCTGTATTCAACACGAGATCGATCATCTTAATGGAATTTTATTTGTTGATTATCTTTCTCCACTTAAACGCCAACGCATTAAAGAAAAGTTAATTAAATATAAGAAGCAGATTGCGAAAAGCTAAAACGTAGGGTGGGCTTTAGCCCACCAATCATTTCAAAAAATGGTGGGCTAAAGCCCACCCTACTTCCTATCAATCACCGTAACGTAGAACATTATGAAATCACTTAATATTATTTTTGCTGGTACGCCAGATTTTGCTGCACAGCATTTACAAGCTATTCTAAATTCTCAACATAATGTGATCGCTGTTTATACTCAACCAGATAAACCAGCTGGTCGCGGTAAAAAACTGCAAGCAAGCCCAGTCAAGCAACTTGCTGAGCAAAATAACATTTCCGTTTATCAACCTAAATCCTTACGTAAAGAAGAGGCACAGACTGAATTAAAAGCGTTAAATGTAGATGTAATGGTTGTTGTGGCTTATGGATTAATTTTACCGAAAGCTGTATTAGATGCCCCTCGTTTAGGTTGTTTGAATGTGCATGGTTCTATTCTTCCACGTTGGCGAGGTGCAGCACCCATTCAGCGTTCAATTTGGGCTGGTGATGCACAAACTGGTGTAACCATTATGCAAATGGATGAGGGCTTAGATACAGGCGATATGTTACACAAAGTCTATTGTGATATTTTACCGACTGAAACTTCAACGAGTCTTTATAACAAACTGGCGGAGCTTGCTCCATCGGCGTTAATCGATGTTTTAGATAATCTTGAAAATGGTAAATTTATAGCCGAAAAACAAGATGACAGCCAAAGCAATTATGCAGAAAAACTTTCTAAAGAAGAGGCACAATTAGATTGGTCTCTTTCTGCAATGCAACTTGAGCGTAATATCCGTGCCTTTAATCCTTGGCCTATTGCTTATTTTTCAACAGAAGATAAGGATGGCAATGCTCAAACGTTAAAAGTATATCAAGCAGAAGTATTGCCTCATCAAGATAAACCAGCGGGAACTATTTTAAGTGCAGATAAAAATGGCATTCAAATTGCGACTGTCGATGGCGTCTTAAACTTATTGCAATTACAGCCTGCAGGTAAAAAGCCTATGTCTGCACAAGATTTATTAAATGGCCGTGCAGAGTGGTTTACTATTGGTAAGGTGCTTGCATAATGAAAAAATTTTCTTCTAAAACTATCAAAGTAAAAAATTCAGTAAAAATGACCGCACTTTCGACCAGGGCTATTGCCGCAAACTTAATTTTGCAAGTATTGGATGAGGGCAAATCATTGTCAGCGTTAATTCCAGAAGTGCAACTTTCTGTAAAAGCTCAAGATTTGCCTTTACTACAAGAAATTTGTTTTGGCGTGTGTCGAGTATTGCCTCGCTTAGAGCAAATTATCAAACGTCTTGTGGATAAGCCGCTTAAAGGTAAAACTCGCATTGTTCATTGCCTGTTACTTGTAGGGTTATACCAATTGCTTTATATGCGAGTGCCTGCTCATGCGGCAGTTGATGAAGTTGTGAACGCAACAAAATCATTAAAATCTGATAGTTTTAGAGGATTAGTGAATGCGGTTTTGCGTAGATTTTTACGTGAGCAAGATGAAATTTTGGCAATTATCGATAAAAATTGGCAAACGCTTCACCCTGAATGGTTCGTGAATAAATTAAAAAAAGCCTATCCGAATTGGCGTGAGATCATTGAGGCGAACAATCAGAAACCACCAATGTGGCTACGTGTGAATTCACAAAAAAACGCCCTTGAAACTTACCGCACTTTACTTGAAGAACAAGGTGTTTCTTTGAAAACAAGCCACCATCCTAATGCGCTATGTTTAGATATACCGATTGCGGTGCAAAAATTACCGCACTTTGAAGAAGGTGCTGTAACGGTACAAGATTTGAGTGCGCAATGGGCGGCAATGTTGCTTGAGCCTAAAAATGAGGAATGGATCCTCGATGCTTGCGCTGCACCCGGTGGTAAGACGACCCATATTTTAGAACTGGCACCTCAAGCTAATGTGATTGCATTAGATGTAGAATCTCATCGCTTAAAACGAGTAGAAGAAAATCTTGCACGTTTAAATCAGCAAGCGATAGTGGTTTGCGGCGATGCGAGTAAACCTGACGAATGGTTAGCTGAAATTGGTAAAAGTGCGGTGAAATTTGACCGAATTTTACTTGATGCACCTTGTTCTGCTACAGGGGTAATTCGACGCCACCCCGATATAAAATGGTTACGCAAAGAAACCGATATCGCTCAGCTCGTTGAATTACAGAAGAAAATCCTGAGTGCACTTTGGGAAAAACTGAAGCCAAACGGTGTTTTGCTTTATGCGACTTGTTCTGTATTGCCAGAAGAAAATGGCGAACAAATCCAAGCATTTTTAAATGCTCACGCAGATGCGGAGTTATTGCCATTACCTGTTAGTGATGATAAAAGTGCGGTGGGTTTTCAATTCATTCCGCAACCAAATAGTGGCGATGGGTTCTATTATGCTAAATTGCTTAAACGAGCATAAAGGAGAGCGATAATGAAAATCATCATTTTGGGTGCAGGTCAGGTAGGAACGACGCTTGCAGAAAACTTAGTCAGTGAAGATAACGATATTACCTTAGTGGATAATGAATCACCTCAGTTACAAACATTGCAAGAAAAGCACGATTTGCGTGTGGTACAAGGCTCTCCATCATCTCCAAAAGTGCTTCGTGACGCAGGCGCGGCAGATGCCGATTTAATGGTTGCCGTGACAGCCTCCGATGAAATTAATATGGTCGCTTGTCAAATGGGCTATACATTATTTAATACGCCAACGCGAATTGCACGTATCCGTAATTCAGAATATTTACGTGAAAAAGACAAGTTGTTCAACAATGAAAATATACCTATTGATCATTTAATTTCGCCTGAAAATCTTGTCACTGATGAAATTACGCGTTTAATTGCTTATCCAGGTGCATTACAAGTTGCCCATTTTGCCAATAATCGTATTAGTATTGTTGTAGTGAAAGCTTATTATGGGGGGCCTTTGGTTGGATATGCACTTTCCGCATTTCGCGAACATATGCCACATATTGATTGTCGTATTATGTCTATTTTACGTAATGGCAAACCGATTCGTCCACAAGGCTCAACCATTGTAGAAGCTGGCGATGAAATCACGTTTATTTGCGCTACTGAACATATCAAGGCGGTAATGGGAGAGTTACAACGTTTGGAGAAACCTTATAAGCGAGTAATGATTGTTGGTGGAGGAAATGTTGCTTTTGGCGTAGCAAAACGTTTGGAAAATTCTTGTACTGTAAAGCTTATTGAACGAGATTCAAACAGAGCGCAAGCCTTAGCAGAAAAGTTGCCAAAAACGTTAGTATTTAATGGAGATGCCTCAGACCAAAACTTGCTTTTTGAAGAACATATTGAAAGTGTGGATGTATTTCTTTCATTAAGTAGCGACGATGAAGCGAATATTATGTCAGCTTTGTTAGCCAAGCGTTTAGGTGCGAAAAAAGCAATGGTACTGATTCAACGGATTGCTTATATTAATCTTATTCAGGGAGGCACGATTGATATTGCGGTTTCTCCACAACAAGTAACGATTTCTGCTTTGTTAGGTCACGTGCGTAAAGGCGATGTAAAAAATGTGGCAACATTACGACATGGCATTGCCGAAGCCATTGAAATTGTTGCACACGGTAATGTGAATACTTCAAATATAGTAGGGCGAAAAATTGGTGAGTTGCGTTTGCCGATGGGAACCATTATTGGTGCTTTATTACGAGGGAATGATGTAATTATTGCTCGTCGTCAAGTGATTATTGAAGAAGGCGATCATATAGTGATTTATTTAAGTGATAAGAAAAATGTGCCAGAAATTGAGAAATTATTCCAACCAAGCGCATTCTTTATTTAGTTTTTTTACTTTTCAGAGTGATTTATTATAATAGTCGCTCTTTTTATGTAATTTTTGAAGGGGAACATTATTATGAATTTTATTAAAGAATTTCGCGAATTTGCAATGCGTGGCAATGTCGTAGATATGGCTATCGGTGTGATTATTGGTAGCGCATTTGGCAAGATCGTAAGTTCACTTGTTAGTGATATTTTTACGCCCGTGTTGGGGATTTTAACTGGTGGTATTGATTTCAAAGATATGAAATTTGTATTAGCACAAGCACAAGGCGATGTTCCTGCTGTTACTTTAAATTATGGTTTGTTTATTCAAAATGTGATTGATTTTATTATTATTGCTTTTGCAATCTTTATGATGATCAAAGTAATCAATAAGGTAAGAAAACCAGAGGAGAAAAAAACTGCACCAAAGGCAGAAACATTGCTTACTGAAATCCGTGATTTATTAAAGAATAAATAATATTTAAAGAATGAAAGTTAGCAGAAATGCTGACTTTTTTTATTACTATTTTTTAAGCTATAATCAGCCCTCAATTTTAGGGAAATAAAATGGAAAAATATAATAAACTTCGCATTGAATGGGATTGTCGTCGAGGAATGCTGGAGTTAGATAAAATCATAATGCCTTTTTATTTGACGCATTTTCATGAATTAACAGATGACAAAAAAGATATTTTTATTCGCTTGTTAGAAAGTTCTGATTTGCAGTTGTTTTCGTGGTTTTTTAATCGTGTGAAATCACAAGATGTAGAGCTTCAAATGATGGTTGAATATATTCAAAAAGTGCAGAAAATCATCATAAATTAAAATTATTGATTAGCGAATGAACTTTTTTAACACGCTTTTGTCTGAACAAGCAACAAGAGCTTGCTGTCTTGATATTAAGGCGTGTTAGATATTGGCATGGGAGAAATATGGCTGAACAGCTAACAGATCAGGCTTTGGTAGAAAGAGTACAGCAAGGGGATAAAAAAGCCTTCAATTTGTTGGTTTCGCGTTATCAAAATAAAGTAGCAGGGCTTTTGACCCGATATGTATCGCGTAACGATATTCCTGATGTGGTGCAAGAATCCTTTATAAAGGCTTATCGCTCAATTGAATCTTTTCGTGGCGAAAGTGCTTTCTATACATGGCTTTATCGAATTGCCGTTAATACGGCAAAAAATTATTTAACGGCTCAAGGTCGCCGTCCACCAAATGAAGATATTTTGGCAGAAGATGCTGAAAATTATGATGTGGGAACACACCTTAGGGATGTGGATACACCCGAAAATGAGATGTTGTCTAGTGAGTTAGAAAGAATTGTTTTTGATACTATTCATAACTTACCAGAAGATTTAAAAACTGCGATTACGTTACGAGAACTAGAAGGTTTAAGTTACGAAGATATTGCAGAAATTATGGATTGTCCTGTTGGTACGGTTCGTTCCCGAATCTTCCGAGCAAGGGAAATGATCGAAAATAAAATTCAACCTCTAATGTAGAGCGAATAACAATCGGAGTTTACTATGCAAAAAGAGCAGCTTTCAGCCTATATGGATGGAGAACAAGTCGAAACTGACTTGATAGATGCTTTATTAAGAGACGAAGAATTACAAGCGTCTTGGCATTCATTTCATACCGTTCGTTCAGTAATGCGTAAAGAAAGTGCGGTCTTTTTAGGGGCTGATTTTACCGCTAAAATGGCAGATTTGATTGAGTTAGAAGACGTGAAGAAAGTTGATGTCATTGCTGTGTCTCAACCTGAACCAGAAGACGCACATAATTCTGTATTTATGCAAAAATTAAAAGCGTTCTTTGCACCAATGACGCAAGTTGCTGTTGCTGCTGGTGTATGTTTAGTGGCAGTACTTGGTGTTCAATCTTTCAATAATAAAAACGATGCGTCTAATTTACCTGAGACTCCAGTATTGCAAACCTTGCCATTTAATAATGCGGTTCAAGAGGTTAGCTATAATGCGCCAAGTAAAGATACATTAACTTCAGATCAGCTTGAGAAAAAAAGTCGTCGCATTGGCGCAATGTTGCAAAATTATGAATTGCAACGTCGAATGCACTCTGATGCTTTAGATGTAAGTAGCAGTCAAGTAAGATAAATTGGTTTCCTTTGTTCAGATTATTGATTCACCACCTAATTGTTATTTAGTGTGGTGAATTTTTATCCTTTAGATTTCTATGAAAAAAATCCCATTAAAATTTACCGCACTTTCTCTTTCTTTGCTATTAAGTAGCATTGCTTCTGCTGAAGAGCTTTCTGCGAAGCAGTCTTTAGATAAAATGACACAAGCATTGGATAATCTCAATTATGAAATTGCCTTTGTGCAAACTACTCCCGCAAATATGGATTCGTTTCGTTATCGACATATCAAACAAGATAACAAAACTTACGCACAATTAGTTACTTTAGATGGCCGTCAGCAAGAAATTATTCAGCGTGATAATTTAGTCAGTTATTTTCAGCCAAATGCACAAGCATTTACGCTTAATAGTAGCAATATAGTTGATGCGATGCCAGCAGTTGTGCGTGCAAATTTTGATAAGCTTTCTTCTGATTATGATTTCGTAAAATTAGGTAAAGATCGTGTTGCTGGGCGTTTCGTTGATACGATTAGAATTGTGCCTAAAGATGATTTTCGGTATCAATATTTGGTGTTTGTCGATGAAGAAAATGGCTTGTTATTGCGCGGTGATATGCTTGATCGTGAAGGCAAGCTACTCGATCAATTCAGAGTCGTAACACTTTATATTGATGACAGATTAAGAGGATTAACCGATTATATTAATAAAGTGTCAATGCCACCTTTATTGAAAGAAAGTAAAAATAAACAAACTTCAAATATAACTTGGTCAGCGGGATGGTTACCAAGAGGTTTTTCTTTGAGACGGTATACACAAGAAGTATTAGAAAATGAAATCATAGATAGCGCATTATATAGCGATGGTTTATTTACTTTTACGTTGTTTGTTTCTAATGTAGGCTCTAATGACTTACCAGAAAATACTTGGAAACAAGGGGCCTATACGATTTATAGTGAAGTGATCGGTGGAAAAGAAATTACTTTTATTGGGCAATTACCAATCTCGACGGCAAAGCGCATTGTGCAAGAAGTCAAATTTTGATAAAAAGTGCGGTAATTTTTTACGATATTTTTATCAATAACTGATTTTGAGTTAGGCATTGACTAAGATTCGCACGTTTTTACGTGCGAATTTTTATTTTCTTAATTTTATTAATTCTACTTGATGATTATGACCTTTTTTTAGAATTAAATTTGCACGCTCACGAGTTGGAAGAATATTTTGATTAAGGTTTAACCCGTTAATTTCATCCCAAATTTTACTTGCCGTCGAGATAGCCTCTTCTTTAGATAAGCTTGAGTAATGTTTAAAGTAAGAATTAGGATCGTTGAATGCACTTTCGCGGAATTTCAGAAATCGTTTGATATACCATTCTTTCAATAACTTTTCTTCTGCATCAACATAAATAGAGAAATCAACAAAATCTGATACGAATGTTTGATCGGTTTTATTATTACCCGTTTGAAGTACATTCAAGCCTTCTAAAATAAGAATGTCAGGTTTATCTACCACATCAAATTTATCGGGAATAATATCGTATGTTAAATGAGAGTAAATTGGTGCTGTAACATTGCTTTTACCTGATTTTACATCCGCTAAAAAGCGAATGAGTTTAGATGTGTCATAAGAAACGGGAAAACCTTTCTTTTGTAAAAGATTATCTTGTTTAAGCTTGTTTAATGGATAAAGAAACCCATCTGTTGTGATGAGATCAACTTTTCTTTCAGTTGGCCAATGAGAAAGTAGAGATTGTAGAATACGTGCAGAAGTGCTCTTCCCAACAGCGACACTGCCAGCAATACTAATTATGTAAGGTGTTTTGGCATTATTTCTGCCTAAAAAACGATGTAGTACCGTTTGGCGATGTAAATTTTCATCAATGTAATAGTTAATAAGACGAGTTAATGGTAGGTAAATTGTACTTACTTCATCTAATGAAAGGTCTTCATTAAAGCCTAAGAGTGGTTTGAGATCTTGCTCTGTCAATTTTAATGGAACGGATTTACGTAATTCCGCCCATTGTTCACGATTAAAGCTTAAAAAAGGTGTTTGCTGAGTTGAAAATTCCACAATAATTTTATTTGATGGCTAAATAAACAGAGAAAAATATACGCTATAAATAAAAATTTAGCATTCATTTTTCATTAAATGTACGCTAATTTGATTAAAAAATCACTTTTTTGATTGTGATTTAAACGAATAATCAAAAAAATAAACTTTTTTATAAAAAATACTTGTCAGTTAAAGTTTTTTCCATATAATACGCCTTACTTGCTTACGACACGCCGACTTAGCTCAGTAGGTAGAGCAACTGACTTGTAATCAGTAGGTCATCAGTTCGATTCCGATAGTCGGCACCATTCTTTCGTATCAAGTATTCATTTAGTGTGGAGGGGTTCCCGAGCGGCCAAAGGGGGCAGACTGTAAATCTGTTGGCTCAGCCTTCGAAGGTTCGAATCCTTCTCCCTCCACCATCTTTTAGATGGATCCTGATGGGACAGACGAATTTAGGACTTGCGGGCATCGTATAATGGCTATTACCTTAGCCTTCCAAGCTAATGATGCGGGTTCGATTCCCGCTGCCCGCTCCAGACGCTGATATAGCTCAGTTGGTAGAGCGCACCCTTGGTAAGGGTGAGGTCGGCGGTTCAAATCCGCCTATCAGCACCAGTCTTATAATTCCTCATCCTTATATCAATCAGCAAATAAATTTATTGGTTAATGTGGTTTAATTTACCCATCGATAACCGTGTCTATTTAGAGGGACTATTTCAATGTCTAAAGAAAAATTTGAACGTACAAAACCGCACGTAAACGTGGGTACAATCGGCCACGTTGACCACGGTAAAACAACTTTAACAGCAGCAATTACAACCGTATTGGCAAAACATTACGGTGGTGCAGCGCGTGCATTTGACCAAATCGATAACGCGCCAGAAGAAAAAGCGCGTGGTATTACCATCAATACTTCACACGTTGAATACGATACACCGACTCGTCACTACGCACACGTAGACTGTCCGGGACACGCCGACTATGTTAAAAACATGATTACCGGTGCGGCGCAAATGGATGGTGCTATTTTAGTAGTAGCAGCAACAGATGGTCCTATGCCACAAACTCGTGAACACATCTTGTTAGGTCGCCAAGTAGGTGTACCATATATCATCGTATTCTTAAACAAATGCGATATGGTAGATGACGAAGAGTTATTAGAATTAGTAGAAATGGAAGTTCGTGAACTTCTATCTCAATATGACTTCCCAGGTGACGATACTCCAATCGTACGTGGTTCAGCATTACAAGCATTAAACGGCGTAGCAGAATGGGAAGAAAAAATCCTAGAATTAGCGGGTCACTTAGATACTTATATTCCAGAACCAGAACGTGCGATTGACCAACCGTTCCTTCTTCCAATCGAAGATGTGTTCTCAATCTCAGGTCGTGGTACCGTAGTAACAGGTCGTGTAGAACGTGGTATCATCCGTACAGGTGATGAAGTAGAAATCGTCGGTATCAAAGATACAGCGAAAACTACTGTAACGGGTGTTGAAATGTTCCGTAAATTACTTGACGAAGGTCGTGCAGGTGAAAACATCGGTGCATTATTACGTGGTACCAAACGTGAAGAAATCGAACGTGGTCAAGTATTAGCGAAACCAGGTTCAATCACACCACACACTGACTTCGAATCAGAAGTGTACGTATTATCAAAAGATGAAGGTGGTCGTCATACTCCATTCTTCAAAGGTTACCGTCCACAATTCTATTTCCGTACAACAGACGTAACTGGTACTATTGAATTACCAGAAGGCGTGGAAATGGTAATGCCAGGCGATAACATCAAGATGACAGTAAGCTTAATCCACCCAATTGCGATGGACCAAGGTTTACGTTTCGCAATCCGTGAAGGTGGCCGTACAGTAGGTGCGGGTGTTGTAGCGAAAATCATCAAGTAATTGATGGATTCCTGAATGTCTTAAAGATAAAAGACAGAAAAAACAAAAAGAAAAGTGCGGAGAAAATTCTCCGCATTTTTTATTTTATATATGTAAATATTTACTAAATTATTTGATTTTTATAGTGATAGTTGTGGTGAATAATTTTCAGTGATTCCAACAAGTTCTTCTATTGAAATTAATTTTATCTTGCTGCTTTGAGGTAAAAGTGCGGTGAGATTTCTTGCTAAAATATCTTGTTTCAATATCATGCAATTCCCTTTACATTTGACAAAATAATCAGGATATTTTACTGCCAATAACACACCATCTTGCCATAATACTACCGCATCTTTTTCTGTAATATATGAAAAATAGTCGTCTAGTTCAGTTTTGGGGTAGTCTGACTGGGAAAATGTATAAAGCATAATATTCCTTAGAAAGTAAACAATTTTTCTTCTTGATTAAGCTTTTCTATCAATAAAGAGCGGTCAATTTTTTCACAAGATAGGATGAGTTGTTTATCCTCTAGCTTAAATTTCTGTAAAGATTCCGTGCAGATAAAGCGTTGTTCTAAATCATATAAATCTAATAATTTAAAGGTTCTAATAAAGTCTTTCTGTTGAATGATTTCAGGATGCTGATGATTAATAAGGTTTAATACACCATCATCGATAAAAAATACGCCAATATCATCTGGATCACAAAAAGCTGTTGCGGCAAGAATTGCATCTAAGCCTTCTCGTGAAATGGATGTGCCATGTGGAGATGTGCGAAATAAAAAGGCTATTTTCATAGGGTTATCACTCGATCTGCATTTAAACTTGCTGCTATAAATTCTCCAAGACCTGCAATTATAAATCCCTCTGCAAGATTATAGTGATCTGTAGTTGGTGTAGTTAAGCTATCAACAACACCTCGTCGTTGAGAGGCTGCAACACATAAATGCAAAGGAACATTGTGGGTAATAGAAAACATTTGCCAATGTTTTTGTAAATTAACTTCATCATTGGCTGGATACACTAATGCATTTCCGTTACTCACTCCATCTTGAAAGAAAAAAATCTGTGAGATTTCGTGCCCTTTTTTGATTAAGGCGTTTGCAAATTGATAAGCTAAAAATGCCCCTTGTTTTCCGTAAATAGGGCTTTTGACAGCGATAACATAGCGCATTATTCTTGCTCTTGTTTGATTTGGCGGATGTATAGGTAAACCGTATGTCGGGAAATATCTAAACGTTCTGCGACTAAATTAATCGCATCTTTAATATCAAAAATACTTTTTTCGTAAAGAGAAAGGACGATTTGTCGGTTTTTAGTATTATTGGCAACAGCGCGATCTGCATTGACTTCTTCTATTGTTTTTTCAATAGTCTGCGCAACCAAGTCTTCCACTGAACTGGCAAAATTAACCGAAGATGTTTCATTCGTATGCTCCGTTGGCATAAAGCATTGTAAAAATTGAGACACGGGTACATCTAAATTGATATTGATACAAAGCAAACCAATAATACGTTGAGTTTTATTACGAATGGCAATAGTGACTGATTTCATCAGTACGCTACCTTTTGCTCGTGTAAAATAAGGCTTTGAAACACTTTCGCTTTGCATATTTCGTAGCGAACGTAAGGCAAGATCGGTAATTGGCGAACCAACTTGTCGATTCGTGTTATGTCCGTTGGCAATACAAATAGCAGAATGTTCAATATCTTCTAAAGAATGAAGCACGATTTCGCAGTGCTCACCAATCAGTGCGCTGACACCATCAACGACCGCTTTGTAGGAATTTATGATAGCGTGATCTTCGTCAGTGAAAGGATATTTATCGTTTAATGTCATAGCTTTAGGTTAAAAGTGCGGTAAAAATTTCGCTCGTTTTTATAATAAAAAGCACGCATTAAAGAATGCGTGCTGTTAAACTTATCCGTTATTTTTCTGCTTTTGGATTGACGTCTAATACTTCTACATCAAAAATTAATGTTGAATTTGGTGGAATAGATGCACCAGCACCTTGTTCGCCATAGCCTAATTCAGGGGCAATAACTAATTGAATTTTTCCGCCTTTTTTCACTAATTGAAGACCTTCAGTCCAGCCTTTAATCACTTGATCAAGTTGGAATTCTACAGGTTGTCCGCGCTCGACAGAGCTATCAAATACTTTTCCATTTGGTAATTTACCCGTGTAATGTACTTTAACCGTATCTGTTGCTTTGATTGCATCGCCTTTACCTGCGTTTTCAATTTTGTACATTAAACCAGATTGCGTCGTTTTTACATCTTTACCTTTAGCAAATTCAGCACGGAATTTATCGCCTTCTTCTTTTGCTTGTTTAGCAATCGCTTCTGCTTTTGCTTTTGCTGCAGCCACTAATTTTGCTTCAATAGATTCTAAGGTTTTTTGGATTTTTTCATCTTTACGCACATCCACTTTGCCTTCTAAAGCATCTTTTAAGCCATCTAAAATACGAGCATTATCATATTTGATAACATCTTTATGGGAATCAACAAGATCTTTCATTTGACTGCCCATTAACGTACCTACAGCATAAGATGCCGCTTTTTCATCGAATGTGTTATCTTCTGCAAAAACTTGACCAGAAATTACCGCACTTACCATTAATGCTGCGATAGATAATTTTTGAATTTTTAACATATAAGTTAATCCTTTATAATGAATGAAATACTACGAGGAATAGATTAAATTGCTTTCTATCTATTCTCAACTTTTTTTTAGAATTTAGAGAAAAATTTATGCAAATTCAACAAATGTTAGAAAATCGCATTGAAGAACTTGAAATGAAAATTGCATTTCAGGAACAGTTATTAGATGAATTAAATCACGCTTTAGTTCAACAGCAATTTGATATAGATAAAATGCAAGTCCAATTGCGTTATATGGCAAATAAATTAAAAGATTTTCAACCCTCTAATATTGCAAGCCAATCTGAAGAAACGCCACCGCCCCATTATTAATTTCTGTAATGTAAAGAATGAAAAGTAATTGTAGGCTGGGCGTAAGCCCACGCGGGATATAACAAACGCGTGGGCTTATGCCCACCTTACGGAAATTATATAAAAATATTCTGACATCACGCCTTAATGAGTGGGTCTGAGACCTTTTACAACAGGCTACAGCTGCTACTCGCATTTCCATATTTTCCTTACATACTCGATATTGTTTTTCTTCTTGCCATTAAAAATTATCGGCTGAATTATGCATAAAACTATGGTATAGTCCAAGCCATTAATTCCATTCTTTGAAGTTAATTTTTCCACAGGGAAAATCGAATGAATATCCGTGATTTAGAATATCTTGTTGCCTTATCTGAATATAAACATTTCCGTCGTGCTGCTGATTCTTGTAATGTGAGCCAACCCACATTAAGTGGGCAAATTCGTAAGTTAGAAGATGAGCTTGGTATTATTTTGTTAGAACGTACTAGCCGTAAAGTATTATTTACTCAATCTGGAATGTTATTGGTTGAGCAAGCTCGTAAAGTGCTTCGAGAAGTAAAACTATTGAAAGAAATGGCAAGTAATCAAGGTAAGGATATGACAGGGCCGTTGCACATTGGTTTAATTCCAACTATTGGGCCTTATTTACTTCCTTATATTGTTCCAACATTAAAAGCGGCATTTCCTGATTTAGAAGTTTTTCTTTATGAAGCACAAACGCAGCAATTATTAGAACAATTGGAAACAGGGCGTTTAGATTGTGCGATTGTTGCTACAGTGTCAGAAACAGAATCTTTTATTGAAGTGCCTATTTTCAACGAGAAAATGTTACTTGCCGTATCAGAGCATCATCCTTGGGCTGTAGAAAGTAAAGTGCCTATGAATCAATTAAGTGGTCAAGAAATGTTAATGCTTGATGATGGCCATTGTTTGCGTAATCAAGCATTAGATTATTGCTTTACTGCTGGTGCAAAAGAAAATTCCCATTTCCAAGCAACTAGCCTTGAAACTTTGCGCAATATGGTAGCGGCAGATGCTGGTATTACATTTATGCCTGAATTGGCGGTACTTAATGAAGGTACGCGTAAAGGTGTGAAATATATTTCTTGTCATTCGCCAGAACCATCACGAGCTATCGTTTTGGTTTATCGTCCCGGCTCGCCATTACGTAATCGTTATGAACGTATTGCAAGAGTGGTAAGTGATGAGGTTAAATCTATTCTTGGTAGGTTGAAATAATGGCTGGTGTTCGTGCTGTTCAAAAAGAAAAGACTCGCCGCGCTTTAGTGGATGCAGCATTTAATCAACTTAGTGCAGAAAAAAGTTTTTCTAATTTGAGTTTGCGAGAGGTTGCTCGCGAGGCTGGCATTGCACCTACCTCTTTTTATCGCCATTTTAGCGATATGGATGAACTCGGCTTAGAAATGGTGGATGAAGCAGGTTTGATGTTGCGCCAATTAATGCGTCAAGCGCGTAAACGTATTGATGCTGGCGGTAGCGTTATTTCTGTTTCTGTGGATACATTTTTTGAATTTATCACTAACAGTACGAACGTTTTCCGCTTGCTTTTACGAGAAAGTTCAGGCACTTCCCAAGCTTTTCGTACTGCGGCAGCACGTGAAATTAAGCATTTTGTTGATGAGTTAGCAGAATATATTTCCTACAAACATCAATATTCACAATATGTTGCTTATGTTCAAGCGGAAGGCATCGTAACAATTGTATTCACTGCTGGGGCGAATGCCTTAGATATGAGTAAAGCTGAACGTGAGCAACTTAAAGCTCGAGTGATTTTGCAATTGAGAATGCTTGCAAAAGGTGCTGATTTTGCTGCGAATAAGGAAAGAGGTAAGTAAGATAGTTTATATTTAGCTGATTAGTTTTCTCTTTGTGCTTAGATATTCACTATCTTTTATTCTTCTAAGTTATTTTTCATACCAAATTTTATTCACATAAAGTGTGATAAAACCTGAGGGCGTTTCTACCCGCACTTCGTCGTCTAATGTTTTTCCGATTAAAGCCCGAGCAACTGGGGAATCAATGGAGATCCAATTTTTCGCAGGGGCAAATTCATCACAACCGACGATACGATATTGCTTGATTTCGCCTTCTTCATTTTCTAATTCCACCCACGCACCGAAGAAAACTTTTCCCTCTTGCTTTGGGTTGTAATCGACAATTTGTAGCATTTCCAATCTTTTAGTTAAAAAACGTACACGACGATCAATTTCACGTAAGCGACGTTTACCATAAATATATTCGGCATTTTCGCTACGATCGCCTAGTGCGGCTGCATCTGAGACTGCTTGAGTGACTTTTGGGCGTTCTTCTTTCCACAAAAACTTGAGTTCTTGGTCAAGCGCAAGCCAGCCTTGACGAGTAATATAATTTGATTTTGCCATAATGAAAATAAAAGAAAGTTTTTTGAATTATATTTGAGCCAATCTGCTAAAACCAGTATTCTATCTTCGTTTTTTTATAACAAAGAAGTATGACAATGTTAAATCAACAAATTAGCCAAATTATTGCGGCAGAATTAACCGTTCAACCCCAACAAATCCTTGCCGCCATTCAATTATTAGATGATGGCAACACCATTCCATTTATTGCACGTTATCGTAAAGAAGCCACTGATGGCTTAGATGACACCCAACTTCGCCATTTTGAAACCCGTTTAATTTATTTGCGTGAATTAGAAGATCGTCGTCAAACCATTTTGAAATCTATTGAAGATCAAGGGAAATTGACCGATGAACTGCGTGAAAAAATCCATGCGACACAAAGCAAAACCGAATTAGAAGATTTGTATTTGCCGTACAAACCTAAACGCCGCACTAAAGGGCAAATTGCCATTGAAGCAGGTCTTGAGCCATTGGCTGATTTACTTTGGAACGAGCCGAAGAATGATCCTGAAACGGCAGCAGCGGAATTTGTGAATGCAGATAAAGGCATAACAGATACTAAGGTAGCGCTTGATGGTGCACGCTATATTTTAATGGAGCGTTTTGCTGAGGATGCAGGTTTATTAGCGAAAGTCCGTGATTATTTAGCGAAAAATGCGGTTATCGTATCAAAAGTAATCGAAGGCAAAGAAGCGGAAGGCGCAAAATTCCAAGATTATTTCGATCACCAAGAATTATTGAAAAATGTGCCTTCTCACCGTGCATTAGCGATGTTCCGTGGACGTAATGAGGGCATTTTACAATTAAGCTTAAATGCGGATCCTGATGTAGAAGAGGGAAGTCGCCAAAGTTATTGTGAAGAAATTATTCGTGATTATTTAGATGTACGTTTCACAGGGCAGCCTGCGGATAAATGGCGTGAGCAAGTGATTGCGTGGACATGGAAAATCAAAGTGTCGTTGCATTTAGAAACGGAATTAATGGCGAGTTTACGTGAAAAAGCGGAAGAAGAAGCCATTGATGTTTTCGCTCGAAATCTGACCGCACTTTTAATGGCTGCACCCGCTGGCGCGAAAAGCACCATGGGCTTAGACCCAGGCTTGCGTACAGGGGTTAAAGTTGCGGTGGTGGATAACACAGGTAAATTATTAGATACCACCACCATTTATCCACACACGGGGCGTGAAGCCGAAGCGCAAGTGGCGATTTTCAGCTTAATCCGCAAACATAATGTAGAATTAATTGCCATTGGTAATGGTACGGCTTCTCGTGAAACTGAACGTTTTGCGAAAGAAGTGATTAAAGAAATTAAAGAAAATAAACCTCAAACCGTTGTGGTGAGCGAAGCAGGTGCATCCGTTTATTCAGCTTCTGAATTTGCCGCAAATGAATTCCCGAATTTAGATGTATCTTTACGTGGTGCGGTATCAATTGCGCGTCGTTTACAAGATCCATTGGCAGAATTAGTGAAAATCGAACCAAAAGCCATTGGTGTAGGGCAATATCAGCACGATGTAAACCAAATCCAACTTGCGCGTAAACTTGATGCGGTGGTGGAAGACTGTGTAAACGCAGTAGGTGTGGATTTGAATACGGCATCCGCGCCATTACTCGCTCGTGTGGCTGGAATGACAAAAACCTTAGCACAAAACATTGTGGAATATCGTGATGAAAATGGGCGTTTTGAAAGCCGCAGCGAATTGAAAAAAGTGCCACGTTTAGGGCCAAAAGCCTTTGAGCAATGTGCGGGCTTTATGCGTATTGCAGGCGGGAAAAATCCACTTGATGCTTCAGGTGTTCACCCAGAGGCTTATCCTGTGGTCGAAAAAATTTTGCAAGCTACCGCACAATCTATCCAAGATTTAATGGGCAATGCCGGTGTGGTATGTCAGCTTGATGCAAAACAATTTATTGATGAGCAATTTGGTTTACCAACGGTTCAAGATATTTTTAAAGAATTGGAAAAACCGGGTCGTGATCCACGAGGCGAGTTCAAAACTGCTGTATTTGCTGAAGGGGTGGAAGAAATCACGGATTTGAAATCTGGAATGATTTTAGAAGGAACAGTGACTAATGTAACCAATTTTGGCGCATTTGTGGATATTGGTGTTCATCAAGATGGTTTAGTACATATTTCATCATTAAGCGATAAATTCGTGGAAGATCCCCATCAAGTGGTAAAAACAGGCAACATTGTAAAAGTCAAAGTGTTAGAAGTGGATGTGCCACGTAAACGCATTGCATTGACGATGCGATTAGATGAAAGTGCGGTCAAAAATGACGGCAAATCTGACCGCACTTTATCTGCAAGAGCTCGTGGAAATACGCAGCGAGAGGATCGTAATTCAAGAGGTAATAATACAATGGGCAATGTCTTTGCTGATGCGTTAAAAAATTGGAAAAAATAACAAGTTATGGGGCGAAATTATTCGCCCTTTTTTTATCGCTTTCCTTTCCCGAAAAGCATCGCCAAAACGGCGATTTTTTGCTATAATCCCGCCCAATTTTTATTTACAAAAGAATGAGATAAATTATGTCAGAAACGACCAATGATAACTATGGTGCATCGAGCATTAAAGTATTAAAAGGCCTTGATGCAGTGCGCAAGCGTCCCGGTATGTATATCGGCGATACCGATGACGGTACTGGTTTGCACCATATGGTATTTGAAGTGGTGGATAATGCCATTGATGAAGCCCTCGCTGACCATTGTTCCGATATTATCGTGACAATTCACGATGATAATTCTGTATCAGTGCAAGATGATGGGCGTGGAATTCCTGTGGATATTCATCCTGAAGAAGGCGTTTCTGCAGCAGAAGTGATTATGACTGTGCTTCACGCTGGTGGTAAATTTGACGATAATTCCTATAAAGTATCGGGCGGTTTACACGGCGTGGGCGTGTCTGTAGTGAATGCGCTTTCTGATAAATTACAATTAACTATTCGTCGTCAAGGTCACGTTCACGAGCAGTTTTATCATTTAGGGGAGCCACAAGCACCATTAACTGTGATTGGCGACACAGAGGCAACGGGGACAACGGTTCGTTTCTGGCCAAGCTCGGATATTTTTGCTATAACAACCTTTGATTACAAAATCTTAGCAAAACGTTTACGTGAGCTTTCTTTCTTGAACTCAGGCGTATCTATTCGTTTAATTGATAAACGTGATGGCACTGAAGATCATTTTCATTACGAAGGCGGTATTCAAGCATTCGTCGAATATTTGAACAAAAATAAAAACCCAATTCATCCAAAGCCATTTTATTTTACAGCTGAGAAAGATGGCATTGGCGTGGAAGTCGCATTGCAGTGGAATGATGGTGTAAATGAAAACGTGTATTGCTTCACCAATAACATTCCTCAACGTGATGGCGGTACTCACTTAGCAGGTTTTCGTGGGGCTTTAACCCGTAGCTTAAATAGCTATATGGAAAACGAGGGTATGCTGAAAAAAGAAAAAGTGGCGACTTCAGGCGATGATGCGCGTGAAGGTTTAGTTGCGATTATTTCAGTTAAAGTGCCTGATCCAAAATTCTCATCGCAAACTAAAGACAAACTCGTGTCTTCAGAAGTTAAAAGTGCGGTGGAATCTGCGATGAATGAAAAAATGCAGGAATATTTATTGGAAAATCCTGCAGATGCAAAAATCATTGTAAACCAAATTATTGTGGCTGCTCGTGCGCGTGAAGCCGCACGCAAAGCGCGTGAAATGACTCGCCGTAAAGGGGCATTAGATATTGCAGGTTTACCGGGTAAACTTGCAGACTGCCAAGAAAAAGATCCTGCGCTTTCTGAACTTTACTTGGTGGAGGGGGACTCCGCAGGCGGCTCTGCAAAAGTTGGTCGTGATCGTAAAACTCAAGCAATTTTGCCATTGAAAGGTAAAATCTTAAACGTAGAAAAAGCACGTTTTGACAAAATGTTGTCTTCCCAAGAGGTGGGGACATTGATTACTGCCTTAGGCTGCGGTATCGGTCGTGATGAATATAACCCAGATAAATTACGCTATCATCATATCATTATCATGACCGATGCTGATGTGGATGGTTCTCACATTCGTACGTTGCTTTTAACGTTTTTCTATCGTCAAATGCCTGAGCTTATTGAGCGTGGTTATGTTTACATTGCTCAGCCGCCACTTTATAAAGTGAAAAAAGGAAAACAAGAACGCTACATTAAAGATGCGGATGAAATGGAGCAATATGAATTAACGCTTGCTTTAGATGGCGCAGAATTACATATTAGCGCAAATGCACCAGCAATGAATGCCCTTGTATTTGAAAAATTGGTGGCAGAATATAACAGCGTACAAAAACTTATCGGTCGTTTAAGCCGCCATTATCCAGCCCCTGTATTGCAAGGATTAATTTATCAGTCGCCAATTTCTGTTGAAATGATGAAAGACGAAAGTGCGGTTGAAAATTGGGGTAAATCTTTTGTTGAACAACTGACTGCAAAAGAAACAGAAGCACATCAATATTCAGTACGTACACAATTTAATGCGGAACGCCAAGTGTATGAAGCGGTGATTACTGTTCGCAAACACGGTATTGATACCGATTATTTCTTGAATTTTGATTTTGTTCACGGCAATGAATACGCGAAAATTGTTTCTCTTAATAAACAACTCAATGGTTTATTAGAAGAGGGTGCTTATGTTATTCGTGGTGAAAAAGTACAACCAGTACGTAATTTTGAACAAGTCGTTGAATGGTTAGTGAAAGAATCGCGTAAAGGTCTTGAAGTACAACGTTATAAAGGGCTTGGGGAAATGAACGCAGATCAACTTTGGGAAACCACAATGGATCCAAATTCACGTCGTATGTTGAAGGTTTCTATTAAGGACGCCGTTGCAGCGGATCAACTCTTCACGACCTTAATGGGAGATGAAGTTGAGCCACGTCGTGAGTTCATTGAGCTGAATGCCTTAAGAGCAAATTTAGACGTGTAAATTTCCGTGTATTCATATCTATAACTGAAAGGGCATTTAGATGCCCTTTCTTCGTTTATCTTATTATTCATATAAGGATTACTATTGGTTTTTTGAACTTAAGTGAGTAAACTAAATGCACTCATTTTCTCAACGGAGAACCTTTATGAAACCTTATCTTATCGCCCCATCAATTCTTTCTGCCGATCTCGCTCGTCTTGGCGATGACGTACAAAACGTACTTAATGCAGGCGCGGATGTTATTCATTTTGATGTTATGGATAATCATTATGTACCTAATCTCACTTTTGGGCCTGCGGTATGTCAAGCTTTACGTGATTATGGCATTACCGCACCGATAGATGTGCATTTAATGGTAAAACCCGTCGATCGCATTATTCCCGATTTTGCTAAAGCGGGTGCGAACTACATCACTTTTCACCCAGAATCTAGCGAACATATTGACCGCTCTTTGCAGCTTATTCGCGATTGTGGTTGTAAATCTGGATTAGTTTTTAATCCTGCGACGCCGTTGAGCTATTTAGATTATGTTTTGGATAAAGTGGATGTGGTTTTATTAATGTCAGTGAATCCTGGATTTGGCGGACAATCTTTTATTCCAGCAACGTTGAAGAAATTACAACAGGCTCGTAAGATTATTGATGAAAGTGGTTATGACATTCGTCTTGAAGTCGATGGGGGCGTGAAGGTTGATAACATCGCAGAAATAGCCGCAGCGGGTGCTGATATGTTTGTGGCAGGTTCCGCAATTTTTGGTAAGCCAGATTATAAACAAGTTATTGACCAAATGCGTACACAGTTAGCAAGTGTTAGCGCATAACCGTTATTTTAATAAAATACGATCGTAATAGAACAGAGAAAAACAATGAACACACAATTTAAACTTATTGGCTTTGATTTAGATGGCACCTTGGTAAATAGCCTGCCTGATTTGGCATTATCAGTAAATTCTGCTTTGGCTGAATTTGATTTACCGAAAGCGCCAGAAGAATTAGTTTTAACTTGGATCGGTAATGGCGCGCCTGTATTAATTGCTCGAGCGTTAGATTGGGCGAAAAAACAAACAGGAAAAGTGCTAACTGAAACAGAGGTTAAGCAAGTAACAGAACGTTTTAATTTTTATTATGGCGAGAATTTATGTAATGTCAGCCGCTTGTATCCAAATGTAAAAGAAACTTTAGAAACCTTGAAAGAAAAAGGCTATGTCCTAGCAGTTGTTACGAATAAACCGACAAAGCACGTTCAACCTGTATTAGCAGCATTTGGCATTGATCATTTATTTAGTGAAATGTTGGGCGGTCAATCCTTGCCTGCCATTAAGCCACATCCAGCTCCACTTTATTATTTATGCGGAAAATTTGGTTTTGAACCACGCCAAGTGCTTTTCGTGGGCGATTCTAAAAATGATATTATCGCAGGTCACGCTGCGGGCTGTGCAGTTGTTGGTTTAACTTACGGCTACAATTACAATATCCCTATCCGTGAATCCAATCCAGATTGGGTGTTTGATGATTTTGCCCAGCTATTAAGTATTCTTTAAGTTTTCCATCTAATAAAAAGTGCGGTTAATTTTTACCGCACTTTTGTTATCTACTTAATTGATTTTAAAGAATGTTTGAAAATTCTTCTAACATTTCTTTTGGCCATACGCTTGATTGCACTTCACCGATATGTTTTTTACGAAGTAAAAGCATCGCTAAGCGAGATTGACCGATACCACCGCCGATAGTTAATGGCAATTTCCCGTTTAATAAATCTTGGTGCCAATCCATTTTTAAATGGTCTTCATCGCCTGTTAAGCCAACTTGTAAGCGTAATGCACTTTCATCTACGCGGATACCCATTGAGGATAGTTCAAAGGCTTTGCCTAATTGGTCGTTCCATACCAAAATGTCGCCATTTAATCCTTTGTAGCCATTTTCAGATTCTGTTGTCCAGTCATCATAGTCAGGTGCACGACCATCATGAGGTTTGCCATCTGAAAGTTTGCCGCCAATCCCGATTAAGAATACTGCACCGTATTCTTTACAAATTGCGTTTTCACGCTCTTTACTGCTTAAATCTGGATAGCGTTTTACTAAATCTTCGCTATGCACAAAGGTAATCTGTTTTGGAAGAATGGAAGGAATATCAAAACGTGCTTCTACGGCTAATTCTGTTAAACGAATAGCACGATAAATAGAATTTACCGTTTCTTTTAAGTATGCAAAATTACGACGACCTTCAGGAATCACTTTTTCCCAGTCCCATTGATCTACATAAACAGAGTGCGTTGAATCAAGAGAATCTTCATCGGGACGCAATGCTTTCATATGAACAAACAAGCCTTCGTCTTCTTTAAAGTTGAAACGAGCTAATGTATGGCGTTTCCATTTCGCAAGAGAATGCACAACTTCAAATACGGCATTTGGAATACATTTCACATTAACCTGTACGGCTTTTTCAATGCCTGATAAGTTATCTTGCATTCCGTTACCCACTTGGCTCAAAATTGGGCCTTGCACTTCAATAATGCCAAGTTGCTCAATAAGATTTTGGGTAAAAGTGTTCTTCACAAAGCTGATTTCTTGTTGTTGTAAAATAAATGTCTTTTTCATTTTGATAACCTTTTTTAACGAGGAGTAATATTTTTGAGTATTATTCAGTAAATAATGATTTTATTTCAAGTATTTTATTTACTTTCTTTTCTTGGTTGAATATTATCTAATTCATTGTGAAAAAATTAAATAAAATCTAAAGGAGGAAGTTTTATGCACAACATTGATAGTTTAGATCAAAAAATATTACGTGTACTCACTAAAGATGCGAGAACACCATACGCAGAAATGGCTAAAAATTTTGGTGTTAGTCCAGGAACGATTCACGTTCGGGTCGAAAAAATGCGTCAATCGGGCATTATTAAAGGCACAAAAGTAATTATTGATGAACGTAAATTAGGCTATGATGTATGTTGTTTTATCGGCATTATTCTAAAAAGTGCAAAAGATTATGAAAAAGTGATCAAAAAGCTAGAAAGTTTTGATGAAGTAGTCGAGGCCTATTATACAACGGGCAATTATTCGATTTTCTTAAAAGTGATGACACACACAATTGCAGAATTACATTCTGTTTTGGCGACCAAGATTCAGTTAATTGATGAAATTCAATCCACTGAAACCTTGATTTCAATGCAAAATCCAATTTTGCGAGATATTAAACCTTAAGAACATAGAAAGTGCGGTGAAATTTTTATTCAAATTTATCTTGGTGTTTAAATTTCAATAAATCTCTCCGCTCTTTTTTATTTGGGCGACGATCAGGATGGGGCATTGAAAGGGAATTATTTTTTCTTGCCCATGCGATTTCTTCTCTTTTTTTCACGCTACTTTCGGTTTCTTGATAGAGTAATTGTGCTTCTGGCGCACCTCGGCGTTGATCGCTTAAGGCGATAATTTTTATTTCTTTTTCTTCGTTTCCCTGGCGAAGTTTTAACATTGCGCCCACTTCCACAATTTTACTTACTTTCGCACGTTGATTGTTGTAATGCACTTTACCACTTTCAATCATCGCTTTAGCAATGCTCCGTGTTTTGTAAAATCGGGCAGCCCACAACCATTTATCTAATCTGACTTCTTTTTCTGCCATTATTTTCTCCTTATTTTGATTCGACAAAATAGTACCACAAAGTATGCTAATGAACTGTTATTAAAAATTTTATTCTTTAATAGGATTTTTATTAAATGAAAAAAAATAAAAACAGGTTAATTTAAACATTTTTCAATAAAACAAATTTTATGTTAAAAAAACTTGAAAAATAGTCAAATTTTTGACAAGGTTGAGCGGTTTTCTTTTTTTAAGCTCAAGGAACAATTTATGCATAACGAAAACTTAAAAGAATTGACCGTTCGAGGAATTATCCTCGGTGCATTGATTACGGTAATTTTCACTGCATCCAATGTGTATCTCGGTCTAAAAGTGGGGGTGACATTTGCGTCATCTATTCCAGCGGCCGTCATTTCTATGGCAGTACTCAAATTTTTCAAAGATTCTAGCATTCTTGAAAATAATATGGTGCAAACTCAAGCATCTTCAGCAGGTACGCTTTCTTCGGTGATCTTCGTCTTGCCTGGTTTATTAATGATGGGCTACTGGCAAGATTTCCCATTCTGGCAAACGATGTTGATTTGTGCAGCTGGTGGTACATTGGGCGTGTTATTCACTATTCCATTACGCCGTGCAATGGTGGTAAATAGTAATTTACCTTATCCTGAAGGGGTAGCCGCTGCAGAAATTTTGAAAGCAGGTAATCATGCAGATGGCGACAGCGGTGTGAAAGATATTGCTTACGGTGGTGTTTTAGCAGGATTAGTGGCATTTTTAACTAATGGTTTACGCGTGATGGCTGATGGTGCAAGTGCTTGGATTCAAACAGGAAAAGCGGCGTTCCAATTACCAATGGGCTTTTCACTTGCCTTACTCGGTGCTGGTTATTTAATTGGTATCGTGGGCGGTATCGCAATGTTGATCGGTGTTATTTTGACTTGGGGTGTGGCAGTGCCATATTTCACAATGTCAGAAGATATTGCCGCGGATGCAAGTTTAATTGATTCTGCGATGACTGTTTGGAAAACCAAAGTGCGTTATATTGGTGTGGGTACAATTGGCATTGCTGCGATTTGGACATTGCTGATTTTAATGAAACCAATGATTGAAGGAATGGTTCATTCTTTCCGTATGCTGAAAGGTGGGCAAGAGGCATCAGAACATCGTATTGATATTGACCTTTCTCCAAAAACAATGATTTATATCTTAATTGCGACGGTTGCGTTAATTGTTATTTCATTACATCACTTTATTGCGGCGGCACCAATTTCGCCTGAGCTTTCCATTTTATTAGTGGTAGTTTGTACTTTCTTAGCGGTATTTATCGGCTTCTTTGTGGCAGCGGCTTCTGGTTATATGGCTGGTTTAGTGGGTTCATCTTCAAGCCCAATTTCTGGTATCGGAATTATTTCTGTTATCGTGATTTCATTAGTATTGGTGTCAATCGGTAATGCCTCGGGCTTATTTGAAACTGTAGATGGTCAGAAATTTTTAACCGCACTTACATTGTTTACGGCATCTATCGTAATCACTACAGCTTGTATTTCTAATGATAATCTACAAGATTTAAAAACGGGTTTATTAGTTGAAGCAACACCTTGGCGACAACAAGTTGCATTAATTATCGGCTGCTTTGTCGGTGCACTTGTTATTGCGCCAGTATTAGAAATCTTATATCACGCGTATGGTTTCAGTGGTGCATTGCCACGCCCAGATATGGATCCTTCACAAGCCTTATCTGCACCACAAGCAACGTTAATGACCGCCATTTCTCAAGGTATTTTCACAAATAAATTGGAATGGACTTACATCTTAACTGGTGTGGGTTTAGGTGCTGTGTTAATTACGATTGATGCATTTTTGAAAAAAGTCAGCAACAAAGTCTTTAGCTTGCCAGTTATTGCTGTGGGGATTGGTATTTACTTACCACCATCAATTAATACGCCTGTGATTGTTGGTGCATTCCTAGCGTGGATTATGGCTCGCCATATTGCAAAACTTGGTAACAAAGAAGTGTCAGCTAAAGCAGAACGTTTCCGTACGCTTTTCTCTGCAGGTTTAATTGTAGGCGAAAGTTTAATGGGGGTAATTTTAGCATTCATTATTGCGGCTTCTGTTACCACTGGCGGTTCTGAAGCACCATTATCCTTAAATCTTGAAAACTGGGATACAATTGGCGAGTGGTTCGGTTTAATCGTATTTATCGTGGGCATTGTGATTTTTGCATCTCGCGTATTACGTGCGAAAAAAATCTGATTAATCCTTAAATTTATTTTAGAATAGGTTATCTTCTGGATAGCCTATTTTTCACTATGAAATCTTACTTAAAAACACTTATTTTTTTCCCTATGATTTTACAGATAGTCGTCACCGCACTTTTGATTTGGTTCGATGATGACTCAAGTGGCGTTATCGTTCCTTTTTCTAGTTATGCTCTCACAGCATTTCTTCTTGCCACCATTCCCGCATTTTTAACCGTACTTTTAGCCGCAAAATTCCGTTACACACGTTATAACATTGCTTCGATTGTATTAGTTTCATCGATCATTTCATTTGTTTACTGCAATATGGCATCTTATTTTTATTTGTTATTACTCGGCGAACAAGACACTTCCTTTTGGGGCTGGTTGACCGAAGGGGGATTATCCCTCGGGTTAATAAGCACATGCGGAATGGTTTTTTATGCTCTATTTGTAATGCCTTGGTTGCTGCCAAAAACAAGAGAATAATTTTATGCTGACGCTAAACGAACATTTACTTAACCAAGTATTGCTGATTGCTTACCAAGCAGGTAAGCATTTGCAACAGTTTTATCAAAAACAGGTTCATGTTGAATTGAAAGAAGACAACACGCCTGTGACGGAAGCGGATCTTTTTGTGAGCCAATTTTTAACCGAAAAATTGACCGCACTTTTCCCTAATGTCCCTGTTCTTTCGGAAGAAAATTGCCATATTTCCTTTGAAGAACGTAAAAATTGGAAAGAATATTGGTTGATTGATCCTCTTGATGGCACACAACAATTTATTAATCGTACCGATCAATTTTCTGTGTTGATTACCTTAGTTCGTAAAAATAAACCAGTGTTAAGCGTTATTCATGCACCAATTTTATCGACAACTTATTATGCAATGCGTGATTTCGGCGCGTTTAAAAAACAACTGGATCAGGTAAAAAAACTCACTAAAAACACGACAAATTTTGACCGCCCTTTACGAATTGCGGTAGGTGCAACGACTTCACAAGAAAAAGTGCGGTCGATTTTACCGAAGGATTTTCCTTGTGAATTTGTTGTGGTTGGTTCAAGTAGCTTAAAAAGCGGTTTGGTGGCTGAAGGCGCAGTAGATTGTTATGTTCGTTTAGGACAAACAGGCGAATGGGATACCGCTGGGACAGAAGTTCTGCTTGCTGAAACTCACGGTGCCATTTTTGACTCTCATTTTGAGCCTTTAACCTATAACCAGCGTGAAACCTTGATTAATCCGCATTTTGTCATGGTGGGCGATCAATCACTCGATTGGCGTTCTGTCTTTCAATTTAATTGATTGGTTCGATTGGTTTTTTTCTCTAGAATACGGCATTATTTTCGACATTACTCGGAATCTTATAAGGAATAATTATGCAAACAGATAATAACTGTATCGTCATCTTTGGCGCGTCTGGTGACTTAACTCACCGTAAACTCATTCCAGCTCTTTATAATCTCTATAAAATCGGGCGTTTGAGTGAAAACTTTTCCGTTCTGGGTGTTGCACGTTCTGAGTTGAACGATGAAACTTTCCGCGAAAAAATGCGTGAGGCGTTAATCCATAATGAAGAAACAACACCAGAAACCTTAGATGCTTTCTGCTCTCATCTTTATTACCAAGCTGTGAATACATCTGATGCTCAAGATTATGGCAAACTTGTTCCACGTTTAGACGAGCTTCACGATAAATATCAAACCTGTGGTAACACCCTTTACTATATGTCCACTCCGCCAAGTCTTTATGGCGTGATTCCTGAGTGTTTGGCTGCTCATGGTTTAAATACGGAAGAATATGGCTGGAAACGTATTATCGTTGAAAAACCTTTTGGTTACGATGAAAAAACAGCACAAGCATTAGACGTACAAATCCACCATTTCTTTGAAGAACACCAAATTTATCGTATCGATCATTATTTAGGTAAAGAAACCGTTCAAAACTTGCTCGTATTACGTTTCTCAAATGGTTGGTTTGAACCGCTTTGGAACCGTAATTTCATTGATTATGTAGAAATTACTGGCGCAGAATCTATCGGTGTGGAAGAGCGCGGTGGCTATTATGATGGTTCTGGCGCAATGCGCGATATGTTCCAAAACCATTTATTGCAAGTATTAGCGATGGTGGCAATGGAGCCGCCTGCGATTATTAATGCGAATTCAATGCGTGATGAAGTAGCAAAAGTGATGCATAGTTTGCGTCCATTAACCGCCGAAGATATGGAGCATAATCTCGTTTTAGGTCAATACACTGCGGCTGAAATTAACGGCAAAATGGAAAATGGCTATTTAGAAGAAAAAGGCGTACCGACAGATTCTCGCACTGAAACCTACATCGCATTGCGTTGTGAAATTGAAAACTGGCGTTGGGCTGGTGTGCCGTTCTATGTCCGCACGGGTAAACGCTTACCAGCTCGTGTGACTGAAATTGTGATCCATTTTAAAACCACGCCACATCCTGTATTCAGCCAAAATGCACCAGAGAATAAATTGATTATTCGTATTCAACCTGATGAAGCGATTTCAATGCGTTTTGGTTTGAAAAAACCAGGTGCAGGCTTTGAAGCGAAAGAAGTATCAATGGATTTCCGTTATGCAGATTTAGCAGGTGCGCAAGTATTAACTGCCTATGAACGCTTATTGCTAGATGCGATGAAAGGCGATGCAACCTTGTTTGCTCGTACTGATGCTGTTCACGCTGCATGGAAATTTGTGCAACCGATTTTAGATTACAAAGCGAATGGTGGTCGTATTCATGAATATGAAGCCGGCACTTGGGGACCTGTTGCTGCAGATAAATTAATCGCAAAACAAGGCAAAGTTTGGCGTAAACCAACAGGTTTAATGAAGAAAAAAGTTTAATTAATCTAATGTAGGGTGGGCTTGAGCCCACCGCTCTTAATATCTAACATAATAAATTGTGGGCTAAAGCCCACCCTACGGAAAATCAATGAATTATATCAGCTTCCCAACGGCTCAACACGCAGTCGATAAAATTGCACAAGAGTTTTTGATTTATAGTCAATTAAATCATCCCGTACATATTTCCCTTTCTGGTGGTTCAACGCCTAAGTTATTATTTAAAACCTTAGCCAAATTGCCTTATGCGGAACAAATTAACTGGAAAAATCTGCATTTTTGGTGGGGTGATGATCGTATGGTTCCATCATCTGATCCTGAAAGTAACTATGGCGAGGTGCAAAAACTTTTATTCGATCATATTCAAATTCCAACGGAAAATATCCATCGAATTCGTGGCGAAAATGAACCGCACTTTGAGCTAAAACGTTTCGAAGAAGAATTAAGTGCGGTTATTCCAAACGGTGTTTTTGATTGGATCATTTTAGGCATGGGGGCTGACGGTCATACTGCTTCTCTCTTCCCATATCAAACCAATTTTGATGATGAAAACCTAGCTGTCATTGCTAAGCACCCTGAAAGTGGTCAAATTCGCATTTCTAAAACAGCCAAACTTATTGAACAAGCCAAACGCATTACCTACTTAGTCACTGGCGAAGGCAAAGCGGAAATCCTAAAGGAAATTCAAACCATATCTTCTGAGAATTTGCCGTACCCTGCGGCTAAAATTAAAGCAAAAAATGGGGTGACGGAATGGTATTTGGATAAGGCAGCAGCGGAGTTGCTTTAATGCTGAATTTAGATAATAAAAAATTCGTTGCTGTTGAAAATACATCAAATGGTGAGGTTAGTAGCCAAACAGAATTTCATTACCATCAACAAGGTAAAATGATTTGGGCCGAATATGGTGGTGGGGAAATTTTAAAAGGCTTTTTAATTGGGAAATGGATTAACGATACTCAAATTGAATTTACGTATCAACAGTTAAATCAATCTCTAGAAAATCGTTTGGGGCGTTGTTGTACCACATTTTCCTTAGAAGAAAGTAAACTCATTGGTCATGAAAAATGGCAGTGGCTAGACACGTTAGAGCAAGGCAGCTCTTTAATTAGAGAAATTTAAAAGAAGTTTTGCTATAGAATATCTGAGACAAGCTTCTTATACTTTACAATAAATACTAAATGATAGGTGCATTCGTACCTCACAAACAGGAGAAAACAATGTCAGTAAAAGGTGACATCGGTGTTATCGGCTTAGCCGTAATGGGGCAAAACCTCATTTTAAATATGAATGATCATGGCTTTAAAGTTGTGGCGTATAACCGCACTACTTCAAAAGTAGATGAATTTTTACAAGGTGCGGCAAAAGGCACGAATATTATCGGTGCTTATTCTTTGGAAGATTTAGCTGCTAAATTGGAAAAACCACGTAAAGTGATGTTAATGGTGCGCGCAGGCGATGTAGTAGATCAATTCATTGACGCATTACTACCACACTTGGAAGAAGGCGACATCATTATTGATGGCGGTAACTCAAACTATCCTGATACCAACCGTCGTGTAAAAGCATTAGCTGAAAAAGGGATTCGCTTTATTGGTTCTGGTGTGTCTGGTGGCGAAGAAGGGGCGCGTCACGGGCCTTCAATTATGCCAGGCGGTAATCAAGAAGCGTGGCAGTATGTGAAACCTATTTTCCAAGCAATCTCAGCTAAAACAGAACAAGGCGAACCTTGTTGTGACTGGGTCGGCGGCGAAGGTGCTGGTCATTTTGTGAAAATGGTTCACAATGGTATCGAATATGGCGATATGCAGTTAATTTGCGAAGCATACCAATTCTTAAAAGAAGGTTTAGGCTTGAGTTATGACGAAATGCAATCTATCTTCGCAGAATGGAAAAAAACGGAACTTGATAGTTATTTGATTGATATTACTACCGATATTCTTGGTTATAAAGATGTAGATGGACAGCCATTAGTCGAAAAAATCTTGGATACTGCGGGTCAAAAAGGGACAGGTAAATGGACAGGTATCAATGCGTTAGATTTTGGTATTCCATTAACTTTAATCACTGAATCCGTTTTTGCACGCTGCGTGTCTTCCTTCAAAGATCAACGTGTTGCGGCTAATCAATTATTCGGCAAAACCATTGCCCCAGTTGAAGGCGACAAAAAAGTATGGATTGAAGCGGTACGCAAAGCATTATTAGCGTCAAAAATCATTTCTTACGCACAAGGCTTTATGCTGATTCGTGAAGCTTCTGAACAATTTGGTTGGGACATCAACTACGGTGCAACGGCATTATTATGGCGTGAAGGTTGTATTATCCGCAGCCGTTTCTTAGGTAATATTCGCGATGCTTATGAAGCCAATCCAAATCTTGTTTTCTTAGGTTCAGATAGCTACTTCAAAGGCATTTTAGAAAACGCATTAAGTGACTGGCGTAAAGTGGTGGCAAAATCTATCGAAGTGGGTATCCCAATGCCTTGTATGGCATCGGCTATTACGTTCTTAGATGGCTATACTTCAGCACGTTTACCTGCAAACTTATTGCAAGCTCAACGCGACTATTTCGGTGCACACACTTACGAGCGTACAGATAAACCACGTGGAGAGTTTTTCCACACCAACTGGACTGGTCGTGGCGGTAATACAGCATCAACTACTTATGATGTGTAGTTAAAACATTGATAAAAATTACCGCACTTTGAACTGTTGCGGTAAATTTGGATAGCTTATTAATTCGCTAAAATATTGAGCTCTGCATAATGTAGAGCTCAATTGTTTATAATAAGAGGATGCTTTATTGATGGCAACGATCGTACAGAGATTGTAATTGTTGAATGGTTTGCGTGATTAATAAAACGGGATCGATTTGATGAAGTTCAGCTTTTTCAATGCTTTTCCCTATGCACCAAAAATCCTCATCTGAACGCAAGAGAAGATCTTTTTCAGAAATGCTCTTTACTTGGCGAAAATCATCATATTCGCTTTCATCTTCTCTCCAAATATCAAAATCAGCAAATTGTTTGAAATCAAATTGATCAAGCCATTGATTATATTGTTGTACATTAATTTGTGAGCGATCTGCACGATAGCAATGCCAATCTAAACACACTCTTAGTCGGCGACGATTTAATAGAACAGAAAAGATTGCTGCAGAATTTTGGTTAAATTCGTATTTAAAATAAGCGAAGAAATGCGCGCGTACCTGCCAGCCATTCGTCCAACTTTCAATATGCGGTTTCGCAAAAGGTGTACCAAGCTGCTTTGCGACTTCTTGAATAATCGCTTTCCAGTTATCCCAATGTAATTTGTAATCCGATTTAATTGCCGGAATATCTTCTGGGCAGAATTTCTTCATTTGGGCGAATTGGTAGAAAGGAATATTGAACAGTTCGCAAGATTCAGCCGTAAGCGAGAGCATAGCGTTTCCTTAAAAATCACTGTAATTTTTGACCGCACTTTGCGTGAAGAACTGTTTGTCTTCCCAACGCAGCAGGGTCATTCGATTATTCCATACACAACCGGTATCCAAGGCATAAATACCTTTTGGGGTAGGCTCATCCACTAAACTTGCCCAATGCCCAAAGACAATGGGAATTTGTTTATAAAGTGGATTATCTAAATTAAACCAAGGCGTGAGCTCAGTTGGCGCATCTTTTAAAGGAGATTTACAGGCAAAATCAAAGCGATGATCCAAATAGCAAAAACGCATTCGAGTGAAAGCATTAATAATGTAACGATGACGTGCTAAGCCCTGCAAATCAGGCGACCAGCGATCAGGCTGTTCAGAATACATATTTTCAATAAGATAATGAAAATCGCCGTGCTGTAAAATCTGTTCAACTTCAGCTGCACAAGTTTTCGAAGTTTCCAAATTCCAATCAGGCGAAATACCTGCATGTGCCATCAGGAAGTTTAACTTTTCATTATGCACAAGTAATGGCTGATGGCGTAACCAATGAATTAGTTCATCAAAATCGGGCGCATTAAAAATGGCATCAACACGATCACGCGGTTTGACTTTTTTAATACCCAGTGCAGTCGCAATTAAGTGTAAATCATGATTGCCTAGCACGGTTTGCGCAGCATTACCAAGTGATTTTACAAAACGAAGACATTCGAGTGATTTATCCCCACGAGCCACAAGATCTCCCACAAGATAAAGTTTATCTTGAGTCGGGTTGAAATCTACACGTTCTAATAAAAGCTGTAATTCATCATAACAGCCTTGTAAATCACCGACGAAATAGGTTGCCATTTTTGACCGCTCTTTTATAAACAAATTTTGAGAATTTTAACACAGACTTTTATTGTTGATTTATTCTTTTGGTATAGTAGAATGCAAAAAATTTAGTTATTTCCATTTTTATTTAAATATGAGTGCTATTGAAAATATTGTCATTAGTATGGAAAATGCAACTGAACGTCGCAAACATATTACTAAGCAATTTGAATCAAAAAAACTTTCATTTAGTTTCTTTAATGCGTACACTTATCAATCAATCAATCAATCAATCAATCAATCAATCAATCAATCAAACTCCATATTACATAATATAGAGGAATCTAGAATACTTACTAAAGGAGAAAAAGGCTGTTTAATTAGCCATTTCTTATTATGGAATAAGTGTGTGAATGAAAATTTGGAATATCTCACAATTTTTGAAGATGATGTAATTCTTGGCGAGAATGCGGAAGTGTTTTTGGCACAAGATGAATGGTTAAAAACACGTTTTGATTTTAATGATATTTTTATTATTCGTTTAGAAACTTTTTTACAGCCAGTTAAACTTGAGAAACAAACTAAAATTCCACCTTTTTATTCTAGGAACTTTGATATTTTAAAATCGACTCACTGGGGGACGGCTGGTTATATTATTTCTCAAGGTGCGGCTAAATATGTAATTGAATATTTAAAGAATATTCCTTCTGATGAAATTGTTGCAGTTGATGAACTTATTTTTAATAAATTAGTTGATGTTGATAATTATATTGTCTATCAACTTAATCCAGCAATTTGTATTCAAGAACTCCAAGCGAATCAAAGTAAAAGTGTATTAACAAGTGGATTGGAAAAAGAACGAGAAAAACGTCCAAAAATCCGTAAGAAAAAGACATTGAAACAGCGTTTAACTCGGATAAAAGAAAATATTATACGAGCTTTAAATAGAAAAAAATGGAAAGAACAACAACGTATTAAAGAAATGCAAGGTAAAGAAATTGTCCGTTTTATGTAGAAAGCCAAGGTGTAACAAGGATTACACCTTTTATTATTTTTACTCTTCTGAATCTAATATTTCATCGTTATTAACATCTGCTGGTGGATTATCTGCCAGCCAGTTCGCTAAGCGCGCATAATCTGCGATAGCCAAATTTTCTGCACGTGCATTTAAATCAATACCAAGTGCGGTCAGATTTTCAGGTGAAAATAGTGTTGAAAGTGCATTACGCAATGTTTTGCGGCGTTGATTGAACGCTTGGGAGCAAACACGGTTCAACCAATATAAATCTTTTACAGGGTGCGGCAATTCTTTATGCGGAATTAAACGCACAACGGCTGAATCCACTTTCGGTGCTGGTTTGAATGCAGAAGGAGGTACTTCAAGTACAGGCATCACTTGGCAGAAATATTGCGCCATAATGGTTAAGCGACCATAAGCTTTGCTATTTGGCCCTGCGCATAAGCGTTTAACCACTTCTTTTTGCAGCATGAAGTGCATATCTTGAATCACATCATGATACTTAAATAAGTGGAACATTAATGGCGTAGAAATGTTATAAGGCAAGTTACCAAATACACGTAATTTTTGCCCTTTTTCTGCTAAATTCTCTGTTGTATAAAGCTCATCAAAATCAAATTGCATCGCATCTGTTTCAATAACGGTGAGCTTTTGATGTAAAAATGGATGGTGACGTAAACGTTCCGCAAGGTCTCGGTCAAGCTCTACCACAGTCAGATGATCGACAAGTTCACCAACAGGCTCTGTTAATGCGCCAAGTCCCGGACCAATTTCCACTAAGAATTGATTGGGTTGTGGGTAAATCGCCGCCACGATACCTTGAATTACAGAAGTATCATGTAAAAAGTTTTGACCAAAGCGTTTACGCGCCGTATGGCCTAAGTGTTTTTTTGAATTCATAAGTACTATTTAATAAGAAAAGTGCGGTTATTATAGAGCCTGTATTTCTTTTGTAAATTTTAGTGTAACTGTCATGGGTAATATCATTTAGCGATGAGTTCCAGTATAGCTTTAATATGATGACTCAAACTTGGATTATAACGAATACAATCCATTGGATTGAGAATACGGTGTAGCTGTTCAGATGCTTGTTTTACTGATTTTTGAATTGCCTCATCTAAAGTACTTATGTTTTCTCTAGAAAATGTATAGCCAAATTCGTTTTTTAATACTTCTAGGCATCCCATGTTTTCAGAAAAGATAACTGGCGTACCAGATAATATAGATTCTAGTCCAACAAGCCCAAATGGTTCATATTGAGATGCCATAATAGTGAAATCTGCCGCTTGATATAATTCAGGCATATTTTTGCAAAAACCAAGTGAAGAAATTTTAGGATTTTCTTCTACAGGCGTTCCTGCGACCACTAAGCGAATAGGTAACTGAGTTTTTTCAAAATATTTTTTCAAAATATCGAAACCTTTTCGCGTATGGCCAGTAGAAGGGAATAGGTAAATGATTTCATCTTTTTTGAAACCTAACTTTTCTCTGAGCTTTACTCTTTCTTCTTCATTGATTTGTGTGAATTTATCTGTATTAATAGGGGGATAAATCACATCAATTTTGTTTTCAGAGACATGATATAACTCAACGAGTTCTTTTTTCATTAATGCAGAATGAGCGATGACATATTTGGACTGATTTAAGGATTTTTGTTCACCCATGATTTTAAATCGATCTGATATGCTGGGCTTTTTCTTTGATGCTTGTAAATATCCTTTATGATTTCCACCACAAATGACCACGTCAGATAGGGTGTAAGAGGTTGTCAGAGAGATTTCTGATGTTTCTTTATATTTATTTGAAAAATAGGAAAGAAACGAGGTTCTCCATTTTTTAGGAACAAAAGAAAGATTAATCTTAATTGGATTAATTAAATTATATTCAGGTAATGCAGTATCAAACTTGGCAGAGTAAATTTTAGGTGTAATGTTTGTTTGAGATAATCCATTAATAATATCAAGAAGATATCTTTCCATTCCTCCGCCATATTGAAATTTTTGGCAAGTTAATGAAATTGTTATTAATTTAGTCATATTTTTACTTTATCAAATTATAATGTTGGATTATCTAAATGGTACTATGTGTTTAGAAATAAATAGCTTTCTGTATATTTTTCTCAATATTTTTTTAGGTTTTCCTGCTAAAGATATTAATACTGTTTTTAGTGTTCTTTTTTTCTTTACACTAAGATATTTTTGTCTTCCCGTTTCTAACTGACTATGTAATTTTATATCCTTTGGATATAGCTGTCCTTCTTGAACACATACACCTGGTGATACCTGGTATGTAAACTGATTAAATATATTAAACATTAATAAATCTATCGCGAGTAGATGGTTGGATGTGAGCGAACAGATATGAGCATTTAGTTGTTTAACTGCTTCTCTAGATATAACATACCCTGCGGCGCCACAATTTTCTGATACTAGTTTTAATATTTTTCTACCTGAATAAGGTTTAATTTTTTTATCTTTACATTTAGAAAAATTTAGGAATGTTTCAAATCTTAAAATAAATTTATCAGTTTGTTTAAAACGTTCTTCTAACCATTCATCTTCAGCTAAAAATTTGTTTGCATTCTCACCTAATAATACATCATCTTCAAAAATGTAAATATAGGGTAGATCTTCGGACAAGCATTTTTGCCATAGCATGTAATGGCTCATAAAACATGCTTTTTCTCCCTCTGTTAACTTTGCATGGAGTAGATTAGGGATAAATTTCTCCATTAACGAAGTTAGTTCTTTCGAAGGCTTTAAAGCATCAAAAAATTCAAAGGGAATGTTTTGCTGAGAGAATTCTTTTTGAATATGCTCTCGTCGTTGGTATGCTGAAGTAAGACTAATAACGTAATTTATATGCATTTGGGGATCATGCTTATTGAGAAAAGACTTCTGCATTATAGAGGTTATTTTTTTCTTTTCAATTTTATTTTAATCTTTCGTCTAACATTAAAAACGGCTATAATCCGCCCGTTTTTCTTAACTTTTCCGCCTAAAGTGCGGATAAAAATCGATTATTTTTAGAGGATACAATGGCGAAAGAAGATTGCATTGAGATGCAAGGCACAATTTTAGAGACTTTACCGAATACTATGTTCCGCGTGGAGTTGGAAAACGGTCACGTGGTTACTGCGCATATTTCTGGAAAAATGCGTAAAAACTATATCCGTATTTTGACTGGGGATAAAGTGACTGTAGAAATGACGCCTTATGATTTAAGTAAAGGACGTATTATTTTCCGCAGCCGTTAATTGCAGAATATGTGAGATAGACCGATATATATCGGTCTTCTTTTTTGCTCAAAAAGAACTCAAACTAGTTGCGGAACGTAAAAAAATCGGTATAATCCGCAACCCTTAGCCACATTGAATTTTTCGTTCCTTGCCTTTGCAGATTGGTGGCTAATCTACGTCAAAGGCTGATTAACCCGTAAGGAGCAGTAATGCGTCACTACGAAATCGTGTTTATGGTTCATCCGGACCAAAGCGAGCAAGTACCAGGTATGATCGAACGTTACACCGGTTCTGTAAAAGAAGCTGGTGGTCAAGTTCATCGCCTAGAAGATTGGGGTCGTCGCCAATTAGCGTACCCAATCAACAAATTACACAAAGCACACTATGTGCTTATGAATGTAGAAGCGCCTCAACAAGTCATCGACGAGCTAGAAACGACTTTCCGTTATAACGATGCTGTATTACGCAGTCTTGTTATCCATACTAAGCACGCCGTAACCGAAGCGTCCCCAATGAAAGCGGCTAAAGAAGAACGTAAACCTTTAGCTGAAGTTGAAAACAACGATTTTGAGGATGCTGAAGAGTAATTTGAAAATTGATAATCGTTTTTCGGTTATGGGAGTCGTTTCTCAGTTACCAAAGCGATTAAAGAGCCCTAGTGGAATTGAGCATTGCAAGTTTTTGTTAGAACATCGTTCTGAACAGATTGAAGGTGGTTTCACACGTCAAGCTTGGTTAAAGATGCCAGTTCAAATTAGTGGTAATCAATTGATAGAAAAAACTCAAAGCATTACGGTCGGTGGTAAAATTTTGGTGGTGGGATTTATTACATCACATAAAACCCAAAGTGGGTTATGCCAATTAGTTTTACATGCCGAGCAAATCGAATTTATAGATTAGGAGACTAGCCAAATGGCACGTTATTTCCGTCGTCGTAAGTTCTGCCGTTTCACAGCGGAAAATGTTGTTGAAATCGATTACAAAGATATCGCTACATTAAAGAACTATATTTCAGAAAGCGGCAAAATTGTACCTAGCCGTATTACCGGTACTCGTGCGAAGTACCAACGTCAATTAGCTCGTGCAATCAAACGCGCTCGCTATTTAGCGTTACTTCCATACACTGACAATCATCAGTAATTAAGGAGACACGGTAATGCAAGTAATTCTTTTAGATAAAATTGCTCACTTAGGTCAAGTGGGCGATCAAGTAAATGTTAAATCAGGTTTTGCACGTAACTTCTTAATCCCACAAGGTAAAGCAGTTATGGCAACTAAAGCTAACATTGAACACTTTGAAGCACGTCGTGCAGAATTAGAAGCGACAGCGGCAGCAAATCTTGCAGCAGCTCAAGCTCGTGCAGCAGAAGTTACTGCATTAGGTTCTGTGACTATCGCATCTAAAGCAGGTGATGAAGGTCGTTTATTCGGCGCAATCACTACTCGTGATGTGGCAGAAGCAGTAACTGCAGCAGGCGTTAAAATTGCGAAAAGTGAAGTTCGTTTACCAAACGGTCCAATCCGTACTCTTGGTGACCACGATGTTCGTTTCCAACTTCACGGTGAAGTATTTGCAACATTAGATGTAATCGTTGTTGCAGAATAATTTGTCAGATAGACAAAATAAAACCCAGTTTAAAACTGGGTTTTTTTATTTTCATCATATATAACAAAATTTAGAATAGGGTAATAAAAATGTATTTTAAGTCTGAATTAATATAGTATTTTAACTACTCTTTGATAATATAACGATGATTATTCATATTACTATTTTGCTCAGTATTTTTGCTAAGTAAGTTCTGAAATGGTATTGAAGATATAAGGTGGGTGGGGACAATAAATGAAATATTAGTAGGTTAAGATCCTTTATTTGTATGTGTAAATTTTCAATATGTTGGTTAAATACTATGATAAGATGGATAAAACTAGCTACTTCTCCACATTTTCTATTGATTAATATTAATTTTGTATTTTTAGATGCAATTGCTGATAAAATCAGAATAATGAATTTCTCTTTTGTTAATAAATTTTAACAAATGTTAAAACCTTATGAGCAGCCGGCTAAAGATAACCCAATTGAAGTATTTTTGTTTGATAATGTGATATAACAGGCGTAAAATCGTATATTTCCATTAACTCGGGAATTTTTATACTTTTAATTAATTTAAGGATACAACAATAAGCTTATTTTCAGAACCATCTAAACGTCGTTATGGCGTTGCAATTTTTGTTGGTATTATTGCAGGTCTTATTTACATTCCCTGCATTAGGTTTAACCCCGCCAGTAGCAGAATGGCCATTATATGAACATATCTCAGAATTAGTTGGTCATATCTTTTGGTTCTGGACAATTGAGGTCATTCGTCGTGATTTGCGTAATCGCATTACTCGCCAACCAGACGTTGATGAAGTAAATCGCAATAGATAATTCTTTTCTAAATTTAAAAAGCCACAATCAAATGATTGTGGTTTTTTATGCCATCATTTTAGATAGCTTTAATTGGTGGACATAATTAGAAAGCGTGGTATAGTTTAAACACTTTTCACTTAATCTAAATAAAGAGGATTTTATGACAGTTACATTAGCAGGAAACCCTATTGAAGTTAGTGGACATTTCCCTCAAGTGGGCGAAATAGTAGAAAACTTTATTTTAGTCGGTAATGATTTAGCCGATGTTGCATTAAACGATTTTGCAGGTAAACGCAAAGTCCTAAATATTTTTCCAAGCATCGACACAGGTGTGTGTGCGACTTCAGTACGTAAATTTAACCAACAAGCAGCAAAATTAAGTAACACCGTTGTGCTTTGTATTTCAGCAGACTTACCCTTTGCTCAAGCTCGTTTTTGTGGAGCTGAAGGGATTGAAAATGCCAAAACAGTTTCGACTTTCCGTAACCATGCATTACACGCACAATTAGGCGTAGATATTCAAACTGGTCCGTTAGCAGGTCTAACTTCTCGTGCGGTTATTGTGTTAGATGAGCAAAATAATGTTTTACACAGCCAGTTAGTTGAAGAAATTAAAGAAGAACCAAACTATGAAGCTGCATTGGTAGTGTTAGCGTAGTAGATAGAAGATTGAAAACAAGAACCGCCGAAAGGCGGTTTTTTTATTATGCTAATAATCTCTTTCTTTGAGTAAAAAATCTAGAGATTGTATGAAAAATGCTTGTTCTGATTACTTAAAGTTATCAAACAGTTCAATAAAAATATATTTAGATACAAAATGTTTACGCTTATTTAAGAAAAACTCCTCATCTTTTTTTAAGATAAATGGGGAAAAATATTAAAGCGTTATAAACCCATCATAAACATGAGTTGCCTCGCCTGTCATATAAAGTGGATGACCAACGCCATTCCATTCAATGATTAATGAACCGCCTGGTAAATCTACTTGGACATTGTTGTTTAATAAGCCTTGCATAATTCCAACTGCAACAGCTGCACAAGCTCCACTTCCACAGGCTTGAGTTTCTCCTGCACCACGTTCATAAACTCTAAGCTTAATATGTTCTTTGTTGATGATTTGCATAAAACCAGCATTGACACGCTCAGGAAAGCGTTCGTGGCTTTCTAGTAAGGGACCAAGTTGTTCAACATTGGCTGTTTGAATATCATCTACTTGTACAACACAATGAGGATTGCCCATTGAAACTGTACCGCATAATACGGTTTGAATATCTGTACGCAGAATATAATTTTTCTCAAATTTATTTGCGGTAAATGGAATTTTTGCAGGTTCCCAAATTGGCTCGCCCATATTCACACGAATTTGATTATCATCTTTTACCGTTAAAATCATATTACCCTTTTGTGTACTAACCGAGATGTCTTTCTTGTTAGTTAATCCTTTTAATGTCACAAAACGAGCAAAACAACGAGCTCCATTTCCGCATTGTGAAACTTCACTTCCATCAGCATTAAAAATTCTATAATGAAAGTCGAGTTCGGGATCGTAAGGAGCTTCAACAATTAAAAGTTGATCAAACCCAATTCCACAATGGCGATTGGCTAAACGTTGAATCGTTTCTGGAGTAAAAAACACATTTTGAGTGACTCCATCAACCACAACAAAATCGTTACCTAATCCGTGCATTTTGGAAAACTGCATTTTTCCATCCTTTGTATAAATTCAAGATTTTTGCATTATAAAGAGCAGCAAAAATCATCGCAAATAAAGAACTCTAGTATAAGCAAAGTGCGGTAAAAATACCGTAAATTTTTACCGCACTTTATTCATTCTTGGTATCAGATTACATCCAAGCGTTATTACGAATAATTCCTACTGCAATACCTTCAATTTCAAAATTTTTTTGTTCTTCAAGATTGACTACTATAGGATCAAATTCTTCATTTTCTGCGTGTAGATAAATGATAGAACCTTTTTTCTCAAGACGTTTTACTGTTACTTCATCTTCAATACGTGCAACCACAATTTGTCCGTTACGTACATCCTTAGTACTATGCACAGCTAATAAATCACCATCTAAGATACCAACATTTTTCATTGATAACCCATAGACTTTAAGTAAGAAGTCGGCTTGTGGTTTAAACATATCTGCATCTACTCGATATGTCGCTTCAATATGTTGCTCTGCAAGAATCGGTTCTCCAGCAGCTACGCGTCCTACAAGCGGTAAACCGTCAAATTCATCATTCGAACTATTGTCTAAAATACGAATACCACGAGATGCGCCGGGAATAATTTCAATTGCACCTTTACGTGAAAGTGCTTTTAAATGTTCTTCTGCGGCATTTGCAGATTTAAAGCCTAATTCACGAGATATTTCTGCCCGTGTTGGTGGCATACCTGTTGTTTCCAAATGGCGTTTTAATAAATCCAACACTTCTTGTTGGCGTGCGGTTAATGGTCTCATATACACTCCTGTTCTTAAATACAGATAACTGGTATTGTATACAGATTATGTAAAGTTGCAACTGTTATTTTTTAAATCTGTGTATTAAGTTACATTTTGTCGCCAAATTTTCTAAATTAGTTGAGATCGGATGTGTTAAAATATTTGAGTTTTTAGATGATAAAAACACCAAAGGGCTAAAAATAGTTCTATTCACAAACTGCTTTTAAACGTCTATAAGATCTACAAACTTATAACAAAGAGAAAATTTATTATGGCAAATTTTATAAATATGTATCGCCAATTATTGAGCTTGCCGCTGTCTGCATTGGTGAAAAATAATCCTATTCCCGCCAATCCAATCGAAGAGCTTTCACTTAATATTCATCAACCTATTGTTTATGTTTTGCCTTATACATCTCAAACTGATTTCGTTATTTTCCGCCGAAATTGCTTAGCGTTAGGCTTGCCCGATCCCGCAGAGAAAAATGAAATTAATGACGTTAAGTTACCACGTTATGTATATTTAGACGAAGGTCGTCGAATTTTTAAATCGAAAGGTGCGAAAGACGAGACCATCACCATTTTTAATAAATACCTTGAATTACACCGCACTTCTGAAAGTTTAGATGTGCAACTTATTCCTGTTTCTGTTCTTTGGGGACGCTCTCCCGGACAAGAAGATAAATCAGATTTGCCCAATTTGCGTTTATTAAATGGTATACAAAAAACATTTGCAGCAATTTGGTTTGGACGTGATACTTTTGTGCGTTTTTCTCAAGCGGTTTCATTACGTTATATGGTAGTTGAACATGGCTCAGATGAAAAAATTGCACAAAAGCTGGCTCGAGTTGCAAAAATGCACTTCGCAAAACAACGTATTTCAGCAACAGGCCCTCGTTTACCAAATCGTCAAGCAATGTTTAATAAACTATTGCAATCAGAAGCAATCCGACGCGCAATTGAAGATGAAGCAAAATCAAAAAATATCAGTATTGAAAAAGCACAAAAAGAAGCACATAAAATTTTAGATGAAATTGCAGCTGATGTCAGCCATTCAAGTTTACGTGCAGTAGATCGTTTTTTACGTTGGCTTTGGAATAAACTTTATTCGGGTATTGATGTGCAAAATGCGGATCGTGTCCGTAAATTAGCGTTAGAAGGTCATGAAATTGTTTATGTGCCTTGCCACCGTAGTCATATCGATTACTTATTGCTTTCTTATGTGCTTTATCATCAAGGTCTTGTTCCGCCACATATTGCGGCAGGGATTAACTTAAATTTCTGGCCTGTAGGTAGAATGTTTCGTAGTTGGGGCGCATTTTTTATTCGCCGCACTTTCAAGGGAAATCGGCTATATTCTGCCATTTTTCGCGAATATTTATCAGAACTATTCCATCGAGGCTATTCCGTTGAATATTTTATCGAGGGCGGTCGTTCTCGTACAGGTCGTTTACTTGCACCAAAAACAGGTATGATGTCTATGACACTTCAAGCATTGCAACATAGTCAAACTCGCCCGATTTCGATTGTTCCTGTTTACGTTGGTTATGAACACGTATTAGAAGTAGACACTTATGCAAAAGAGTTACGTGGTGCAGCGAAAGAAAAAGAAAATGCGGGTTTAGTGCTTCGTGTAATTAAAAAATTACGTAATCTTGGTCAGGGTTTTGTAAATTTTGGCGAGCCAATCACGCTTTCAAACTATTTGAGCCAACATTTCCCTGATTGGAAAGAGCAAAATCACGAAGAAAAACCGCAATGGTTTACACCTGCTGTGAATAATATTTCTAAACAAGTGATGATTAATATTAATAAAGCAGCAGCAGTTAATTCAATGAACCTTGTGGGCACTGCACTACTTTCATCTCGCCAGCGGGCACTTTCGCGTGAGCAACTGCTAGAACAGCTTAGTAGCCATCAACAATTGTTACAAAATGTCCCTTATTCTACGGACGTAGTGTTACCAAATGTGACACCGCAAGCAATGTTAGAACACGTATTAGCTTTAGATCGCATAGGTGTATTAATTGAAAAAGATAATTTTGGCGAAATTGTACGCTTAGAGCGTTCATCTGCTGTACTAATGACTTATTATCGCAATAATATTCAGCATCTATTCGTATTACCATCTTTAGTTGCGAGTATTATTTTGCATTACGAAGCGATCCAAAAAGATTTATTATTAGACGCGATTAGAAAAATTTACCCTTTCTTACAAGGCGAATTGTTCTTACATTTCAATGAAGATGAATTGAATGTACAAATCCATCAAATCATTAATGAATTTGCACGCCAAAGCGTTATTAATTCAAATAATAACTTCTTATCTATTAATAAATCAAAAGTACGAATTTTACAGCTTTGGTCTGCGGGAACGCGGGAAATCTTGCAACGTTATTACATTACTGTCACTATTTTACAAAAACAACCTGCTATTTCTCGAGCTGAACTTGAAAAAGAAAGCCAGCTTGTTGCTCAACGTTTATCCGTATTACACGGCATAAATGCACCAGAATTCTTTGATAAAGCGGTTTTTTCAAGCTTTATTGCAAACTTGAAAGAACAACGTTACTTTGATGAATCTGGTTATGCTGTTCTTGATAAAATAGAAGAGTTAGCTTCAACGCTTTCCCATTTGATTTCAACAGAAATTTGCTTAACTGTGAAAGGAACAATTGAAAAAGCTGAGGATCATTCTTCATAAAAAATATTGAGGGCATCATTGATGCCCTTTCTTTTATATAAATGATTTAGATGGCATTTAACGAGAAAATTATACTTAATCAATGCAATTTTAATCTTGGTTTTAAATAACGATTTAATTTATCAACGAGAATAATCAAACCAATTTTAATACAACCGTGCAAAGCGTGTTGGTGCATTCGATACAAAGAAACATAAGCAAACTGAGCAAATTTACCTTGAACGGTAAGTGGATTTTTACCAAACTTATTGGTTAGACTACCAAGTGCGGTAAAATCTGACAGCGAAACTAAAGTACCTTTGTCGTTATATTTAAAAGATTTCAGTGGTTTATTTTCAAATAATGCAAAAATATTTTTTGCACAAGCCTTTGCCATTTGATGTGCAGCTTGCGCTCTTGGCGGAACCAATTTACCATTTGATTGTATTAATGCAGCACAATCACCAATTGCAAAAATACTATCATCAACAGTAGTTTGAAGTGTATCTTTAACCACTAATTGATTGATACGATTAATTTCCAATCCATCAAATTGCTGCGTTACTGTTGAAACGCGAACCCCAGCCGCCCAAACAATAAGATCAGCCTTAATTTCCCCACCATCTTTGGTAATAAGTGTATTTGGCTGAGCTTCAGTGATCATTGTGTTTAATTGAACATTGGTGCCCATTTCTTTTAATTCATCTAGCACTGCAGCAGATAAATTTTCAGGTAATGCTGGCAATAAACGTGTTCCCGCTTCGACTAAAGTAACTTGTAAGCAAGAGCTATCAATTTTACCATAACCGTAAGAAGACAAATCTTCAGCGGCATGATAAAGTTCTGCAGTTAATTCCACACCAGTTGCTCCACCTCCCACAATAGCAATATTTACTTTATTTTCGTCTACTAATTTTTGTTTAAACTCTTCTTCGCCAATATCATCTAACGCGCGGTTTTCTGAAAATTTTAAAAATAATTCCAACAGTTTATGTTGAAAACGTAAAGCCTGTTTTGAACTATCTAAAAAAATACAATTATCTGCCACACCTTTTGTATTGAAATCATTAGATTTACTTCCAATGGCAATCACTAAATAATCGTAAGGAATTCGACGAGCAATGACAAGCATATCGCCCTCTTGCCCATAAACAGGTGCAAGTTCAACATATTTTTGTTCGCGATTAATACGTATAATTAAACCTTGCTCAAAACTGAAAAAATGATTTTTACCGTGCGCACGATAACTTAAAGAATCAACGCCATCATCCATTACACCAGTTGCAATTTCATGCAATAAGGGTTTCCATAAATGGGTGGCATTGCGATCAACCAGCGTTACTTTAGCTTGTTTTTGACGACCTAATTTATTACCCAAAAATGTCGCTAATTCAACACCGCCAGCACCCCCACCAACGATCACGACGTTTTTCATAAAGCTCTCCTAAAAGTTTAAAGTGTTAAAAATGCTACATTAATGTAATGATAACATAACAACGAAACAGGGCGGAAAACTTTCATAAAAATAACCGCACTTATATATCAAAGTGCTCTACCTCTTAAAGTTAGACCAAATAATCAATTAATCAAGGTGTAAATTTTTTATTTTCCTTTCTTTACCCAATATTTGAACGGTGGTTTTTCCACTTCACTTTGCAGTAAGGTGTGATCCATAAATTGACAGAAACTTGGAATATCTCTTGTTGTTGCAGGATCATCAGCAATAACCAAAAGTATTTCTCCATCGTTAAGATGACGAATATTTTTACGAACAAGCATGACAGGTTCTGGGCAACGTAATCCTAAAGCATCTAGGATTTGTGTGACGGAAATTTCAGACATATTCTTTTTTCTTTTGAAAAACAGAGCTATATCATACCGCGCTTACGGCAAAATTTCGACAAATCCCAGTCATCAGTGATAGACTAGTGCCATTGAAATTACCTTGAAAAAAGAAATGGCGGAATACCTCGTTCCTAAAAGTGCGGTTGTTTTTGAAGAAGAAATTAAAAAAAGCCGTTTTATTACTTATTTACAGCACACCGAAGGTTTAGAAGATGCAAGAGCTTTTTGGGCAAAGATTAAACAAGAACATCAAAATGCTCGGCATCATTGTTGGGCTGCCGTAGCAAGCAAGCCATCAGATTCTCTACAATTTGGTTTTTCTGATGATGGCGAACCTGCTGGAACGGCAGGAAAGCCAATGTTGAGTGCATTGCAAGGTAGTCAATTAGGTGAAATCAGTGCTGTGGTGGTTCGCTATTATGGCGGTATTTTGCTTGGAACGGGCGGATTGGTTCGTGCTTACGGTAATGGCGTTCAACAAGCGTTAAAGCTGATTGAAAGCGAAATTAAAGTTGAACGAACCCTTTTTAAACTTAATTGTGACTATGGGCAGCTAAATTTAGTCCAACAACTTTGTGAAAAATATCAGGTTGAGATTTTATCTCAAGATTTTCAGGTAAATATTCATTTGATTTTAGGTATTAGTGAAAAAACAATAGAGGCGTTTTCTTCAGAATTAACGGAAAAGTCTTCAGGTAGATTAGTTATTCAACTTTTAGAGATAGGCGAATAGTTGTGCGTATTTTATCGATTATCCGAATTATTGGTATTCTTGTGATGTGTTTTTCAGGTACGATGCTAGTTCCTGCATTTGTTGCTCTGATTTATGGCGATGGGGGCGGTAAGGCATTTATGCAGGCTTTTGTGTTGAGTTTGACGGCAGGCACATTGCTTTGGTGGCCATGCCATCATCATAAGCAAGAATTACGATCTCGTGATGGTTTTTTGATCGTTGTGGCTTTTTGGTTAGTTTTAGGAAGCTTGGCAACATTGCCTCTTTTATTGTTCGATTCACCACATTTAACTATTGCTTCAGCCGTATTTGAAGCATTTTCTGGCTTAACTACTACTGGTGCAACGGTAATGACGGGGCTGGATAATTTACCTAAATCTATTTTGTTTTATCGTCAGTTTTTACAATGGTTAGGTGGTATGGGGATTATCGTATTGGCTGTGGCGATAATTCCGCTGTTGGGAATTGGTGGGACACAATTATATCGAGCAGAATCTTCAGGCCCTCTTAAAGATCAAAAATCTTTGCCTAAAATTTCAGAAGTGGCGAAAGCTCTATGGATTATTTACGCTTCATTAACTGTTCTTTGTGCCATTGCATATTGGCTGTCAGGAATGAATCTTTTTGATGCCATTGGGCATAGTTTTTCAACAATTTCAAATGGAGGATTTTCAACGCACGATGCAAGTATCGGCTATTTTAATCAAGCTTCCATTTATTGGGTTACAACAATTTTTATGCTGATTGGCGGTGTTAATTTTAGTTTACATATTTCTGCTTTTCTTGCATTAGGTAAAAGAAATATTTGGCGAAATTATTGGAAAGATCCCGAATTTCGTTTTTTTCTAACAATGCAAATTATTTTTATCGGTATTGTATCTCTATCTTTATATAGTTACGGTTTAGTTTCAGATATGAACGAGGCAGTAACAAAAGGTGCATTACAATTAACATCAATGTCAATGACTGCTGGTTATACGATTTTTGATATTGATAATCTTCCGCCTTTTATTGGACTTTTACTGGTAATTTCTGCGGTAATTGGTGGTTGTGGCGGTTCAACAACTGGGGGATTAAAAGCGATACGGACACTTATATTGTGGAAACAAATCGATCGAGAACTGCATAGTTTAATCCATCCAAATTTAGTACAGCCAATTCGAATAGGTAAAAATCGTCTAGCACCAAGAATGATAGAAAGTATTTGGGCATTTTTCATTATTTTTATACTGGTTTATTGGGGATGTGTTTTTGCTGTTATTCTTTGTGGAATGAATGTTTTTGATGCGATGGGGGCGGTATTCGCTACATTAACGAATGCAGGACCGGGACTTGGCTTTATTCACGAAAGTTTTATTGATGTTCCAGAAAGTGCTAAATTAGTCTTTAGTTTTGCTATGATCTGTGGACGTTTAGAAATGTTTTCATTAATCGTGCTGTTTATTCCAAGCTATTGGAAAAAATAATAATTGGAAAATTATTGTATTTTTGACCGCACTTTTTAATGAAATGTTTATATTTCCATCAAAAGATCATTTTTTTAAATATTTTTACAAAAAGTACTTGCAAGGGATTTGAAAATCCCTATAATGCACCGCACACAACGACGCACTGTTGTGAAGTTTTTAAGTTTCCACGTGCGTCGTTCTTTTTTGCTCTTTAACAATATATCAGACAATCTGTGTGGGCACTTGTTGATTGACTTGTTTTAAAAATATTTTTTAATTTTGAAGTCTTAATAGGTGCTTAACTGAAAATTCATAATTACTTTTTTAAGTAGTGTTTATTTATAGCTAAGCAGTATATTGAGCGATTGAACTTGAATTGAAGAGTTTGATCATGGCTCAGATTGAACGCTGGCGGCAGGCTTAACACATGCAAGTCGAACGGTAGCAGGAGGAAGCTTGCTTTCTTGCTGACGAGTGGCGGACGGGTGAGTAATGCTTGGGAATCTGGCTTATGGAGGGGGATAACGACGGGAAACTGTCGCTAATACCGCGTAGTGTCGAGAGACGAAAGGGTGGGACTTTTAGCCACCTGCCATAGGATGAGCCCAAGTGGGATTAGGTAGTTGGTGGGGTAAAGGCTCACCAAGCCTGCGATCTCTAGCTGGTCTGAGAGGATGACCAGCCACACTGGAACTGAGACACGGTCCAGACTCCTACGGGAGGCAGCAGTGGGGAATATTGCGCAATGGGGGAACCCTGACGCAGCCATGCCGCGTGAATGAAGAAGGCCTTCGGGTTGTAAAGTTCTTTCGGTATTGAGGAAGGTTGATGTGTTAATAGTACATCAAATTGACGTTAAATACAGAAGAAGCACCGGCTAACTCCGTGCCAGCAGCCGCGGTAATACGGAGGGTGCGAGCGTTAATCGGAATAACTGGGCGTAAAGGGCACGCAGGCGGTTATTTAAGTGAGGTGTGAAAGCCCCGGGCTTAACCTGGGAATTGCATTTCAGACTGGGTAACTAGAGTACTTTAGGGAGGGGTAGAATTCCACGTGTAGCGGTGAAATGCGTAGAGATGTGGAGGAATACCGAAGGCGAAGGCAGCCCCTTGGGAATGTACTGACGCTCATGTGCGAAAGCGTGGGGAGCAAACAGGATTAGATACCCTGGTAGTCCACGCTGTAAACGCTGTCGATTTGGGGGTTGGGGTTTAACTCTGGCGCCCGTAGCTAACGTGATAAATCGACCGCCTGGGGAGTACGGCCGCAAGGTTAAAACTCAAATGAATTGACGGGGGCCCGCACAAGCGGTGGAGCATGTGGTTTAATTCGATGCAACGCGAAGAACCTTACCTACTCTTGACATCCTAAGAAGTTTGCAGAGATGCGAATGTGCCTTCGGGAACTTAGAGACAGGTGCTGCATGGCTGTCGTCAGCTCGTGTTGTGAAATGTTGGGTTAAGTCCCGCAACGAGCGCAACCCTTATCCTTTGTTGCCAGCGATACGGTCGGGAACTCAAAGGAGACTGCCAGTGATAAACTGGAGGAAGGTGGGGATGACGTCAAGTCATCATGGCCCTTACGAGTAGGGCTACACACGTGCTACAATGGCGTATACAGAGGGAAGCGAAGCTGCGAGGTGGAGCGATCTCATAAAGTACGTCTAAGTCCGGATTGGAGTCTGCAACTCGACTCCATGAAGTCGGAATCGCTAGTAATCGCGAATCAGAATGTCGCGGTGAATACGTTCCCGGGCCTTGTACACACCGCCCGTCACACCATGGGAGTGGGTTGTACCAGAAGTAGATAGCTTAACCTTTAGGAGGGCGTTTACCACGGTATGATTCATGACTGGGGTGAAGTCGTAACAAGGTAACCGTAGGGGAACCTGCGGTTGGATCACCTCCTTACAGAAGACGAGAGACAGCGAGTGCTCACACAGATTGGCTGATAGTTGTAGACAAATGAGCAGAAGAAAACATTACCCTTGGGTCTGTAGCTCAGGTGGTTAGAGCGCACCCCTGATAAGGGTGAGGTCGGTGGTTCAAGTCCACTCAGACCCACCACTCTGAGAGTGGATAAAGGCGTAATGGTCAATCATTTATTATAAAAATATTAACTAATTAATATAATAAATGATGAATGATAAATGGGGATATAGCTCAGCTGGGAGAGCGCCTGCCTTGCACGCAGGAGGTCAGCGGTTCGATCCCGCTTATCTCCACCACTTATCATCGTTAAGTAAATTAGAAAAAGACAAAGTAATAAGGTATTGAGATAGTATTAAGCTATTTTAAATATTAGGTTATTTTATTCTTAGTTTTAAGTTTAATTTTAAATTTAATTTTTTTAGTTTATTTAACGATGATAACTGAAAAGTTTTATCAACTGTTCTTTAAAAAATTGGAAACAAGCTGAAAACAAGAGATTTTCGAGAGAAAGTCTGAGTAGGCAAGACAGGAAAGTGAGAGGAGGGAACTGAGAAGGAAACTCTAAAAACAAAACCTGTTTTGCATAAAATCTTGATTGAACAAAAGCAATCAAGTGTTTAGTTGAATGAAAATACGCATCAAATTGACCGTACTTTGAAGTGAAAACTTAAAGTGATTGAAAACATTTGAGGTTGTATAGTTAAGTGACTAAGCGTACAAGGTGGATGCCTTGGCAATCAGAGGCGAAGAAGGACGTGCTAATCTGCGAAAAGCTTGGATGAGTCGATAAGAGGCGTTTAATCCAAGATATCCGAATGGGGAAACCCAGTAGATGAAGAATCTACTATCAACAAGTGAATACATAGTTTGTTGAGGCAAACCGGGAGAACTGAAACATCTAAGTACCCCGAGGAAAAGAAATCAACCGAGATTTCGTCAGTAGCGGCGAGCGAAAGCGAAAGAGCCAGTAAGTGATAACAGTATGGTTAGGAGAATGTGTTGGGAAGCACAATCAAAGAGGGTGATAATCCCGTATCTAAAAACCATATTGTGGTACTAAGCTAACGAGAAGTAGGGCGGGACACGTGATATCCTGTTTGAAGAAGGGGGACCATCCTCCAAGGCTAAATACTCCTGATTGACCGATAGTGAACCAGTACTGTGAAGGAAAGGCGAAAAGAACCCCGGTGAGGGGAGTGAAATAGAACCTGAAACCTTGTACGTACAAGCAGTGGGAGCCCGAAAGGGTGACTGCGTACCTTTTGTATAATGGGTCAGCGACTTATATTTTGTAGCGAGGTTAACCGAATAGGGGAGCCGAAGGGAAACCGAGTCTTAACTGGGCGAATAGTTGCAAGGTATAGACCCGAAACCCGGTGATCTAGCCATGGGCAGGTTGAAGGTTGGGTAACACTAACTGGAGGACCGAACCGACTAATGTTGAAAAATTAGCGGATGACTTGTGGCTGGGGGTGAAAGGCCAATCAAACCGGGAGATAGCTGGTTCTCCCCGAAATCTATTTAGGTAGAGCCTTGAGGTGACACCTTTGGGGGTAGAGCACTGTTTCGGCTAGGGGTCCATCCCGGATTACCAACCCGATGCAAACTACGAATACCAAAGAGTGATACTCAGGAGACACACGGCGGGTGCTAACGTCCGTCGTGGAGAGGGAAACAACCCAGACCGCCAGCTAAGGTCCCCAAGTCTATATTAAGTGGGAAACGAAGTGGGAAGGCTTAGACAGCTAGGATGTTGGCTTAGAAGCAGCCATCATTTAAAGAAAGCGTAATAGCTCACTAGTCGAGTCGGCCTGCGCGGAAGATGTAACGGGGCTGAAATATAGCACCGAAGCTGCGGCATCAGGCGAAAGTCTGTTGGGTAGGGGAGCGTTCTGTAAGCGGATGAAGGTTAATCGAGAGGTTAGCTGGACGTATCAGAAGTGCGAATGCTGACATAAGTAACGATAAAACGGGTGAAAAACCCGTTCGCCGGAAGACCAAGGGTTCCTGTCCAACGTTAATCGGGGCAGGGTGAGTCGGCCCCTAAGGCGAGGCTGAAAAGCGTAGTCGATGGGAAACAGGTTAATATTCCTGTACTTGGTAAAGCTGCGATGTGGGGACGGAGTAGGTTAGGTTATCGCACTGTTGGATATGTGCGTTTAAGTTGGTAGGTGGGAAGTTTAGGCAAATCCGGGCTTCTATTAAACACTGAGAGATGATGACGAGGCTCTACGGAGCTGAAGTAACTGATACCACACTTCCAGGAAAAGCCACTAAGCGACAGGCTTTACTAAACCGTACTGAAAACCGACACAGGTGGTCAGGTAGAGAATACTCAGGCGCTTGAGAGAACTCGGGTGAAGGAACTAGGCAAAATAGCACCGTAACTTCGGGAGAAGGTGCGCCGGCGTAGATTGTAGAGATTTACTCTCGAAGGTTGAACCGGTCGAAGTGACCCGCTGGCTGCAACTGTTTATTAAAAACACAGCACTCTGCAAACACGAAAGTGGAGGTATAGGGTGTGATGCCTGCCCGGTGCTGGAAGGTTAATTGATGGTGTAATCGAAAGAGAAGCACCTGATCGAAGCCCCAGTAAACGGCGGCCGTAACTATAACGGTCCTAAGGTAGCGAAATTCCTTGTCGGGTAAGTTCCGACCTGCACGAATGGCATAATGATGGCCAGGCTGTCTCCACCCGAGACTCAGTGAAATTGAAATCGCCGTGAAGATGCGGTGTACCCGCGGCTAGACGGAAAGACCCCGTGAACCTTTACTATAGCTTGACACTGAACATTGAATTTTGATGTGTAGGATAGGTGGGAGACTAAGAAGTAGTCACGCCAGTGATTATGGAGTCATCCTTGAAATACCACCCTTTAACGTTTGATGTTCTAACGAAGATTGCGGAACGCGGTCTCGGACAGTGTCTGGTGGGTAGTTTGACTGGGGCGGTCTCCTCCCAAAGCGTAACGGAGGAGCACGAAGGTTTGCTAATCACGGTCGGACATCGTGAGGTTAGTGCAATGGTATAAGCAAGCTTAACTGCGAGACAGACAAGTCGAGCAGGTACGAAAGTAGGTCATAGTGATCCGGTGGTTCTGAATGGAAGGGCCATCGCTCAACGGATAAAAGGTACTCCGGGGATAACAGGCTGATACCGCCCAAGAGTTCATATCGACGGCGGTGTTTGGCACCTCGATGTCGGCTCATCACATCCTGGGGCTGAAGTAGGTCCCAAGGGTATGGCTGTTCGCCATTTAAAGTGGTACGCGAGCTGGGTTTAGAACGTCGTGAGACAGTTCGGTCCCTATCTGCCGTGGGCGTAGGAGAATTGGTTGGGGCTGCTCCTAGTACGAGAGGACCGGAGTGGACGCACCACTGGTGTTCCGGTTGTGTCGCCAGACGCATTGCCGGGTAGCTAAGTGCGGAAGAGATAAGTGCTGAAAGCATCTAAGCACGAAACTTGCCAAGAGATGAGTTCTCCCTGTCTTTAAGACAGTAAGGGTTGTTTAAGACGAAGACGTAGATAGGTCTGGTGTGTAAGTGATGTGAGTCATTGAGCTAACAGATACTAATTGCCCGAGAGGCTTAACTATACAACGCTCAAGTGTTTTTGAGAAAAGAGCGAAAGAGAAGAGTAGACAAACAACTTAAATATAGAAGACTTAATAGAAAGGAAAAATAGAAAGAAAATCGAGTTCAGCTTGTTGCCGATAAGAAGAAGAGAGACGAAAAGCGAAAAAAGTGAAGTCGTAAAAGAGAAGAAACAAAGAGAGAAGTTATTAAAGAATTATCCCGGCGGCGATAGTGCGGTGGAACCACCTGAGACCATACCGAACTCAGAAGTGAAACGCTGTAATGCCGATGGTAGTGTGGGGTTTCCCCATGTGAGAGTAGGGCACCGCCGGGTTATCAAATAAAAATCTAAATCACATAAAAAAAGAAGAACCCCAGTCGAAAGGCTGGGGTTTTTGTTTTTATAAATTGATGTCTTAGTTAGGTAATCTGAGATAAAGTTTGTGTTTGTTAGTGAGAAAAATACGCACTAGTGATACAATCTACAAAATTTTTAGAAGGATACCTTATGGCTCGTAAGAAAAAAACGCGCAAAATTAGTGATATTATGCCAATCCGCAAAGCGGATAAAAAACCGGAAATGCCGAAATTGCGTTCGGGTAAAAAACTCACACGTTATGAATTAGATGCGAAAGCGCGTGAAGATAAGAAAAAACGTAAGCATAAAGGTTTAGCTTCAGGATCTCGTCATAGTGCGGTTGAAGAAAAAGCGAATAAACTTCAAAATGAAATTAAAGATCCAAAAATTGGTAGTAAGAAAAAGATACCGTTGGTTGTTGAATTTATTAATAAGCCTGAAAAAGGTCAATTAATTCCTGTAATAAAACAGGCGAAAAAACAAGATCCAATGAAAGAGCTTGAAAATCTGGAAAATAATGAAATTCTTAATGAATTATTGGATGCTTTAGATGCAGGTAAAGCTATTAGTAAAGCAGATCAACAATTTGTAGATGAATGCTTAGATAGAATTTCTGAATTAATGGAAGAACTTGGCATTGAAGACGAAGATGAAAGTGAAGATGATTTATACCGCACTTTCGAGCGTATCGATATTAATCAATTTAGGTAATCTATGATTTGGATATTTTTTGTCATTGTACTTTTCTTGGTAACTGGATTGACTCTATATGCAATCCGTTTATTAAAGCAGTTAAAAGTTCAAAAGGAATTGATTGCTAAAGCTAAGAATAATCGGGTTATACGATTAAAAGAGAGTATTGATATTATTGCTCGTGCAATGCAGTCTGGAGAATGTAATCTTTCTGAAGGCGTAATTCGTCTTACAATGCTATTAATGCCTTTTGGTAAGAATTTATCTACTTATCCTGCGATGGCCAACTTATATGAAGTTGTGCGTGATATGCCTACACATGATGATCGTAAATTGCTTGAAAAAAGAGAAAGAATGCGTCTGGATTTAGAGCGAGAAAGTGCAGAAGCACAGTTTGAAAAAGATATTAAACAAGAATTGTATATTTTATTAGAAGATATTAAATCTATTGAGCTAATTTAAATATTGTAATTTAAAAAATGCGCTAACTTTTCTTAGCGCATTTTTTATGATTATTTTTAACGATTTTGTTCAAAAAATAATACCGTTGCAGCAACACGAGAATGAACATTTAATTTACGTAATAAATTACGGATATGTACTTTTACGGTTTCTTCTGAAATAAACAGTTGTGCTGCAATTTGTTTATTTGATAGACCCGTCGCAATTTGACGAAGTACGCCCATTTCACGATCCGTTAGGCTGTCTAATGGATTTTCTTCATGAGTGCGTTCTAACAATAAATTTTTAATAGAATCACTCAGAATGACTTCGCCTTGTGCAATACGCTTGATTTGCTCTAGCAATGTATCTGGTTCCGTATCTTTTAATAAATAACCATCTGCACCAGCATCAATTAAAGTATAAATATCATTTTTTGCATCAGACACTGTTAAAATTAAGATGCGTGCATCAACGCCTTCTGTGCGTAATCCTTTGAGTGTATCTAACCCAGAAAGTCCTTTCATGTTGAGATCTAAAATGATCACATCAGGTGATGTTTGTAACGCCACTGAAATCCCTTCTGTGCCGCTGCTTACGTCAGCCACCACTTCAAAGTTATCGTCTAATTCTACAAGTTGTTTAATGCCACGACGCATTAACGGATGGTCGTCAATCAATAAAACTTTTAGTTTATCTTGCATAATTTCTCCTTTAGTGGTTAGAAGTCCACTTTAAAAAGCGTGACATTTTATAAAGAATTCAATTCTATGCCAATCTAGAATAGAAAAAAATTTGATTTATCTCACAAACTTACTATTTGAGGTAGGTTTATTGATGGATAAAAATAGAAAAGTGCGGTAGAAAAATAGATAATTTTTTACCGCTCTTTTTTAAGATAAGAAATATTAAATGGTCGATTCCAATGCCCAAAGTTCCTGTAAGGTTTCTCGGCGACGAATTAGATAGGATTGATCTCCATCTACTAAAACTTCTGCAGTGCGAGGTCTTGAGTTATAGTTTGATGACATACTTGTGCCATAGGCACCAGCAGAACATTGAGCAATATAATCCCCTTCGGCAATTGAAAGCTCACGTTGTTTTCCTAAGAAATCTGATGTTTCACAAACAGGCCCTACAACATCATAAATCGCTTTTTCTCTTGCTAAAGTGCGGTCAATTTCTACGATGTTCATATAAGCCTCATACAATGCAGGGCGGATCATATCGTTCATTCCTGTGTCGGTAATCGCGAAATTACGACTTTCATTGCTTTTTAAGTATTGTACTTTTGCTACTAGAATCCCTGCATTTGCAGAAATTGCTCTACCTGGTTCAAGAATAATTTCAAGTTCAGGATAATTTTTTAGTTTTTCTAATAACGCATTTGCGTAATCGCTTGGATGCGGAGGCGTTTCATCCGTATAAGTTACGCCTAAACCACCGCCCAGATCGAGATGTTTTAATGTAATTCCATCCTCTTTTAATTGTTCCATTAGGACAATTAAGCGATCTGTGGCATCTAAAAATGGTTGTAATTCAGTGAGCTGTGAGCCTATGTGGCAATCCATCCCTGTTATTTTTATGTTTGGCAGCGTTGAGGCTAATTTATATACTTCTCGGGCTTCATCTACACTTACGCCAAATTTATTTTCCTTTAATCCTGTTGAAATATAAGGGTGTGTATGCGCATCAACATCTGGATTTACACGTAAAGAAATAGGTGAGATTTTACCCATTTCTCCCGCGATTTGGTTAATGTGCTTGAGTTCAGAAACTGATTCCACATTAAAGCAACGGATTCCAACTTCTAATGCGCGCATAATTTCTTCTCGAGATTTCGCAACGCCAGAAAAGACCACTTTTGACGCATCGCCACCTGCTGCCAGTACACGCTCAAGTTCGCCTTGCGAGACAATATCGAAACCTGAACCAAGTTTTGCCATAATATTTAACACGCCAATATTTGAGCAAGATTTCACGGCAAAACAAATTAGGTGAGGGTGCTTACCGAAAGCAGAGTCAAAAGCGTGCCAATGACGTTCAAGTGTTGCCCGAGAATATACATAGAGAGGCGTGCCAAATTGTTCAGCAAGTTGTTGAACTGGAATATCTTCGGCATAAAGTTTGTTGTGTTTATATTGGAAAAAATTCATGTTGTGTGCCTGTTTTAGTTATTTTTGGAATTATCATTGGATAATAGATTATTGAGTTTGTTGAGCTTGATCTTTTTCAGGAAAATATAAAGAACCTTTTACGCCACATCCTGTAGCTAATATGCACACTGAACTAAGTACTAAAATTAATAGTAATTTTTTCATTTTTTCTTTCTCACTTATCGGTAAATCCGCCTTTCACAAGCTTGAGAAAGGCTTTATAATTTGTCGCATTCTATCAGATTTAAACAGGAAAATTTTATGAATATTGCAGAATTTCACCAAAATATAGAACAAATTTGGCAAAAAATTGAAGAAGAATTGGAAAATCAAGGTGCAGATGTAGATTGCGAAACGCAAGGTTCTGTATTTACAATCACTTTTGATAATCACACTAAAATAGTGATTAACAAACAAGAACCACTGCTTGAGCTTTGGATTGCAAGTAAATTAGGCGGTTTCCATTTTGCATTTAAAAATGGCGAATGGGTGTCTAATGACGGACAACGTTTTTGGGATTGTTTCGTTGAAGCCTGTGCTGCACATGGCGAGAACGTGCAGTTCTAAAATGCAGGATTCTCCTTTACCATCAAAAACAATAGAAAAACCGACCGCACTTTCTGTTTTGAAATCGGTTTTTGGTTATCAATCTTTCCGTAAAGGGCAGGAAGAAGTCATCAATGCTGCTTTAAACGGACAAGATGCTTTGGTGGTAATGGCAACAGGGAATGGCAAATCGCTTTGTTATCAAATTCCCGCCCTTTGTTTTGAGGGTTTAACGTTAGTGATTTCTCCACTAATTTCCTTGATGAAAGATCAAGTGGATCAGCTGCAAGCTAATGGCATTGAGGCGGATTTTCTTAATTCTAGTCAGACTTTAGAACAGCAGCAACAAGTACAAAATAAGCTTATTTCTGGGCAACTTAAACTGCTTTATGTGTCGCCAGAAAAAGTGATGACGAACAGTTTCTTTCAACTTATTTCTTATAGTAAAGTCAGCTTTATTGCAATTGATGAAGCACACTGTATTTCTCAATGGGGGCATGATTTTCGCCCTGAATATACCCAGCTTGGCGGTTTAAAAGCGAGTTTCCCTGATGCGCCGATTATGGCACTTACGGCAACGGCAGATTACGCAACTCGACAAGATATTTTGAGTCATCTTAATCTGGAAAATCCGCATAAATATATTGGTAGTTTTGATCGACCAAACATTCGTTATACCTTGGAAGAAAAATATAAACCAATGGAGCAATTGACACGTTTTGTGTTGGCTCAAAAGGGCAAGAGTGGGATTATTTATTGCAACAGTCGAAACAAGGTTGAACGAATTGCGGAAAGTTTACGCAATAAAGGTGTCTCTGCCACAGCTTATCACGCGGGAATGGAAACGGCACGGCGTGATCGTGTGCAACAGGATTTTCAGCGTGATAATGTGCAAGTAGTCGTCGCAACTATTGCTTTTGGAATGGGGATTAATAAATCCAATGTACGGTTTGTTGCCCATTTTGATTTACCTCGTAGCATTGAATCTTATTATCAAGAAACAGGTCGGGCAGGACGTGATGATTTGCCTGCTGAGGCGGTTTTGTTTTATGAACCAGCGGATTACGCTTGGTTACAAAAAATTCTTTTAAAAAAACCAGAAACGCCACAGCGTCAGATTGAACAGCATAAATTAGAAGCTATTGGAGAATTTGCAGAAAGCCAGACTTGTCGCCGTTTAGTGCTTCTCAATTATTTTGGCGAGCATCGACAAACAGTATGTAATAACTGTGATATATGCCTTGATCCTCCTAAAAAATATGATGGATTAGTCGATGCGCAAAAAGTAATGTCTACCATTTATCGAGTGGGGCAATGTTTCGGTGCTCATTATGTGATAGCGGTGTTGCGTGGAATGCATAATCAGAAAATTATTGAACGCCAACACGATAAACTTTCAGTGTATGGTATCGGAAAAGATAAAAGCAAAGAGCATTGGCAGTCTGTCATTCGTCAGCTTATTCATTTGGGTTTTGTGCAACAGGTCATCAGTGAACTAAATCCAACGTTGCAGCTTACCGAAAGTGCGAAAGTGATTTTGAAAGGCGAAGAAGAGTTAGAATTGGCAATGCCTCGTATTTCTTCAATCAGTAAAATTGTCCATAATCCACAACGTCAAGGTGTTGCAAATTATGATAAGGATTTATTTGCACGCCTGCGTTTCTTACGCAAACAAATTGCCGATAAAGAAAATATTCCGCCATACATTGTCTTTAATGATGCGACGTTGCAAGAAATGGCACAATATATGCCAACGAACAATATTGAAATGTTGCAAATTAATGGCGTGGGTTCAATTAAATTAGAACGCTTTGGGCTGCCTTTTATTAAACTTATTCAAGAACATAAGGCAATTTTGGCGAATGCGTAAAATAATGACTAAGTGTTAAAAGTGCGGTTAAAAATGACCGCACTTTTTGTTATACTTGCGCCAATTTTTTCAGTTCTTAGAATTTAAGGTTAAACAATGCGTACAAGTCAATATTTATTCTCCACCCTTAAAGAAACGCCAAATGATGCTCAGGTCGTGAGCCACCAATTAATGTTGCGTGCAGGTATGATTCGCCCAATGGCATCAGGTTTATATAACTGGTTGCCGACGGGTATTCGCGTATTGAAAAAAGTAGAAAAGATTATTCGTGAAGAGATGAACAAAGGTGGTGCAATTGAGGTATTAATGCCTGTGGTACAACCTGCGGAATTATGGGAAGAGTCTGGTCGTTGGGAGCAATATGGCCCTGAGCTTCTTCGTTTTGAAGACCGCGGAAACCGTAACTTTGTACTTGGGCCAACTCACGAAGAAGTGATTACTGATTTAGTTCGTCGAGAAGTTTCTTCATATAAACAGCTTCCACTTAACCTATATCAAATTCAAACGAAATTCCGTGATGAAGTGCGTCCTCGTTTTGGGGTAATGCGTTCGCGTGAATTTATTATGAAAGATGCGTATTCTTTCCACACTACCCAAGAAAGTTTACAAGAAACCTATGATGTGATGTACCAAGTGTACAGTAATATTTTTAACCGTTTAGGCTTAGATTTCCGTGCGGTGCAAGCGGATACTGGGTCTATTGGTGGTTCAGCTTCTCATGAGTTCCAAGTGTTAGCTTCAAGCGGTGAAGATGATGTAGTGTTCTCAACAGAATCGGATTTTGCAGCGAATATTGAGCTTGCTGAAGCGGTAGCTATCGGTGAGCGTCAAGTGCCAACTGCAGAAATGACATTGGTTGATACGCCAAATGCGAAAACTATCAATGAGCTTGTAGAACAATTCAATCTGCCGATTGAAAAAACCGTGAAAACCTTGATTGTGAAAGGTGCAGATGAAAATCAACCGCTTGTTGCCTTGATTATTCGGGGCGATCACGAATTAAACGAAATCAAAGCACAAAAACACCCGTTAGTAGCAGATCCTCTTGAGTTTGCTGACGAAACTGAAATTAAAGCGAAAATTGGTGCGAGCGTGGGATCATTAGGCGCGGTAAATCTTAATATTCCAGCAATTATTGACCGCACTGTGGCGTTAATGTCTGATTTTAGTTGTGGCGCGAATATCGATGGAAAACATTACTTCAATGTGAACTGGGAACGAGATGTTGCAATGCCAGAAATTTTTGATTTACGCAACGTAGTGGAGGGCGATCCAAGTCCAGATGGTAAAGGCACGCTTCAAATCAAACGTGGTATTGAAGTGGGACATATTTTCCAATTGGGCAAAAAATACTCTGAAGAGATGAAAGCGACCGTTCAAGGCGAAGACGGTAAACCACTTGTGATGACAATGGGTTGTTACGGTATTGGGGTAACTCGTGTGGTGGCTTCAGCAATTGAACAGCATCATGATGATCGCGGTATCATCTGGCCATCAGACGAAATCGCCCCATTCACTGTGGCGATTGTGCCGATGAATATGCACAAATCTGAAAGCGTACAAAAATACGCTGAAGAACTTTACCGCACTTTACAATCACAAGGCGTTGATGTGATTTTTGATGATCGTAAAGAACGCCCAGGCGTGATGTTTGCCGATATGGAACTTATCGGTGTGCCGCATATGGTAATAATCGGCGAGAAAAACCTAGACAATGGAGAGATTGAATACAAAAACCGCCGTACGGGTGAAAAAGAAATGATTAGTAAAGATCAGCTGCTCAGTGTTTTAAATGAAAAGTTAGGTAATCTCTAATCAGTATTTTATTTTGTATATTGTGACAAAAGAGCGGCTAGAAATAGCCGCTTTTTTGTTGATTTAATTTATATTGAAAAGAGTTTAATCCAAACTAAATGCTCGAATATAAGGAAGTTTTCCTTTTTCTAGCATTTCTTGAATGCCACTTTGATGGTCATTGCTGCCTAAACCTCTTAATTCTAAGGTTATGCCAATGCTATTATCATAAATAATTTCATTACGTGTTTGGTTTTGGTGGTTTGTGACATTGCGTTTTACACCAACACCTGCAGCCCAACAGCAACTGTTATATTGAATGCCTAGATATTGTTCTACAGGTTTGTTTAAAGCCAAATCTTGATAATAGCGTCCTACTACAGCCCAATTATTGGCAATTTCCCAGCCTACAACCAATCCCACTTGTTGGATATCTTGTTGATAGGCGTTAGCCGATTTACCCAAGTTTTGGTCAATATATTCTTGGTTAGAGTATCGATAATTTAACTGAATTAAATTATTTTTTTCAGGATTATATTCTAGTGATGTATTCGCTAATGATGTTGAATTGGTATGGGTATCAAATTGATAGCTACCACGCCAATGCCATTTATCACTAATTTTCCAATTAGATTCTAATGCCCAAGCAGATGATGAAGTCGGGGTTTTATTTGCTGGGTTTTCATCAATACGAGAATTACTTAAGTAATAAATTTGACCGGCTGATAAATTAAAGCGTTCTTCGCCATCAATATCATAAAAATGCGTTGTACCACCCAAGGTAACTTGATTCGCCGATGAAATTCGGTCTAAACCACTATAACGGTGATCGCGGAATAGCGAATAGTAATCTTGTTGTACTAATGCTGAGTCGTAACCAAATCCTAAATATTCATTATTAAGTGTTGAACCAATATTGCTTTGATTTCGGTAAGGACGATATAAATACTGTACGTGCGGTTCAAAAGTTTGTGTATAGTCTTTTAAGAACTTTGTATCACGCACTAATACGCTTTGTAAATCAACTTTAAATTGTGGAATAACTCGATTTACAGTTTTTTGTACGTCCTCTGCATTTTTTCCTGAACCTTTTTTCTGCTCGTAGCGAGTCGCATAAAGTTTCGTTTCAATATTCAAACTGCCGTATTTATTTGACATTAAAGAATTTAGGCTAGGCTCTGCATGGAAACGCCATGCAGTTGGCATCAATTCACTGTCATTATCAAAACGAACTGCTTGTGAATGTAATTTGAAATTTAACCATCCATTCGCCAAATCATATTTGTGATAGTTGAAATCTAATTGTGGTACTGCACGGTAAGGGCCGATTTTTACAATATCATCAAAAATTTGGAACTGACGTGCAGAAAGAGAAAAATTATAATTGGGTTGGTAATAGGCTATACGAGCATATTGGTTCGCATAACCATCTGTACTGCGTCCATAAATAGAATCAAAATCGTTGAAATAACGTTTATCGCTTACTCGGGTGTAATCAATATTTAGACGCCAATTTTGTAAAAAGCTAGAATTGTGATTCCAATAGAACAAATGACGTTTTCGATTATTACTAGCATATTCAGAGTAACGATCGCCACCTAGATATTCGCCCGCCACTTTACCTTCGCCAATAGAGGTTAAATAGCGAAATTCCCCATTTGCTTGCCAACCACGTCGAGACATATATTTCGGGGTAAAAGTAAGATCGTAATTAGGTGCGATATTCCAATAAATGGGTTGTGCATACCAAAGGCCATCTCGGCTAGATGTCCCCGCACTTGGAATCAATAAGCCAGAACGACGACGATCTCCAATGGGTAATTGTAAGTAAGGGGTATAAAAGACGGGAACGCCATGCACTTTGAAACGAGCATGCCACATTTCAGCATATTCTTCTTTCACGTATTGACGGATTTCTGACGCATCTACTGCCCAAGCATTGTCGCCGTGCAAACATGACGTAAAGGTGGCATTTTTCATTACTCGATAATTATTACTTAGCGTTATATTATCAGCTTTACCACGTCCTTGACGACCGACAAATTCATATTCTGAATTTGTTAAATTGCCATCGTGACTATCTAAATTAAATTCCGCATCTTTACCTAACATATTGATCTGATTATCTTTATAATCAAATCCATTGAGGACATAAGCCATACGCAAAGGCGTTGGCTGGTTTCCAGATTGTTTTACCTGCACGGATTGCGCTAACAAATGGCGATTGCCTTGTTTCAAATCTACATTACCTTGATAGGTAGCATCATTTGGCTGATTAATTTCTGCATTATCCGCTTCAATATATACAGGCAGAGAATTCACATCACCCGTCACGACTTCACCTCTAAATTTTGGCACGCCCATTAAACATTGTTCATGCAAATCCGCCAAACTTTGTTGGCTATAAAGTGCGGTCAAAATAGCAAGTGAAATTAAAGTGTGTTTTTTATTCATCGTCTTGTTTTAATTTGTCAGAAAATTGGTCAGATTATACTGGAAAAAGCTCAAGGCGAGTAATATTTTTCAAGAAGTGATTAATAGAATATCCACTGGGTTATGATTAAATTTTTTGTCTATTGAACCATCAATACGCCAAGACAGCCCATATCTTCTAACATTAAATTCGATACTCCAAATAAGAATGGGTAGTTGCCAGAAGATACTTGATCAAATTTCACTAAAATTTGAGTTTTGTTTTTTACCCAAACTGTATCTTTCCAAGCTAATTCTTCTGCTTGAAATTGATGTTCTCCTTGGCTTTCCACCACAAATTTGGCACCTTGAATAGTAAATCCAACAGGTAAACTTGCATTTAAAATCCAGCGTTCAATGGTGCCTTTACGAGCCATAACATCAACCTTGCGTGGGTCAAAACGTCTTTGGTTTATTAAACCGTTTGTGACATCAATATTAAATTCTCGAGTTTGTGCAACGGCTTGTTGTAACATTGCTGGCGCATCCGTTTCGAAAGTTAGATTCGGTTGTTTATTAAATGCTGACATTTCTCCCTTGGCACGCAATTCAAGGACGGTGTTATCTGCCAGTTCATCGCCTGAGAACAACATATTTTTTATTTTGTCGTACAAGCTACGTTTACTTCCGCTAATGAGAGATACGTTGTCAATTTCATTCATATTAACGAGTATTTCTGCACGTTCTCCTGGCGAGAGAACCAAAGATTTGACCGATTTAGCTTTTGGTAAGAAACCTAAATCTTGTGCAATAAGCAGCATTTCTTGATCATTATCCAAGCGTAAATCATAAGCGCGAGCTAATGAAGCATTTAGCAAACGTAAACGAATCCAACCCCGTGCGACATCTAAATATGGCGCTTCAATACCATTCACTAATAAGCGATTGCCTACAAAGTGCGGTTGATTTTGTTTGAATAATTGGAGACCATCATTGTTAAATTCCATATCTTGTAAAATCAATGGAATGTCATCTACGCCGTATTTATTGGGAAGATTAGCTTTTAGGCTTTGGTCATCTTCAATTAACCACATTCCAACTAAGCCACGATAGGTTTGATAGGCGGAGTTAGCTAATGTCGCAGAACGATACCAACAGCTTGCTGCGGGTTGTTCAATAGGCACGATGGGCGCCCAAGACTCGCCTTTTTTGAGAACTCGAGCTGCCCCGCCAAACAGTTCGCCTGATGCTTGTAAACCTTGAATAGATAAAGCAACTGATTGTGGCAAATTGTTATGATAATTAAGTTTGGCAAAGCTACCTGATTTGATTTTAATGGTTGGGCCAAGATAATTACCGTTGAATCCCCATACTGTCACATTGTGTGAGCCATCTAACGGATAATTCATTTCCTGCATTGTTAATACAATCGGGCGACCGCGACGGACTTCAATTAGTGGCGGCACAACTAGTTTTTCACGGCTTGCCGCTAACAATGGTGCTGGCACTGTGGAAAGTGCGGTAGAAATTGCAGCTGTTTTTAATAATTGACGGCGGGACAGGCGTGGCATTTTAGTTTCCTTTTGCTATCTCTTCATCAAGTTCGGCAATGCGTTTTTCCATTAGATCATGACAATAAGCCGCAAGATCTCGAACATTGTCTTTGGTATAGCCTGAAACATCAATCGGCTCCATTATTTCGCAAATCACTTTGCCATTATCCCAACGATTTAAATTAATTTTGTTATGCGTGGTTGAACACACCACTGGAATAATCGGTACACCTGCTGAAATTGCCGCATGAAATGCACCCGTTTTAAAGGGTAATAAACTGCGGCCACGACTGCGAGTGCCTTCTGGGAACATCCAAATAGATAAATTATCTTCATTAATTCTTTGTGCGAGTTGCGACATTGTACTGTGTGCTTTTGTGCGGTTTTCTCTATCCAAGAAAATATTGCCCGTTACCCAATATAAAATGCCGAAGAAGGGGATCCAAATTAAACTTTTTTTACCCACGCTTACTGTACGAGGTTGCACCATATAAGAGATTGTTACCATATCATAATTATTTTGATGATTACCGATATAAATAGCGCGGCTAATTTGCTTCTGATCTTGAGGAATACGATGTTCTACCTTTAAGCCAAAAAGTGGATATAAGCGTCCAAACCAACGAGCAACAATGCCTACGTTGCTTGGATTTTTAAAACGGATAAAAGAATAAATCGTACCCAGTACACAAATTAGAATACAGCAGATTAATACGAGGAAAATTCGAAGTAGTTTTAACATAAGGATGCCCTATACAAAATTTCGTTAAAGTATAGCAAATTCGATCTCAATATGTGCTAATCTAAACAAAAATCGTGGAATTTTTATGAAACATAGCTATTTTATTTCTGATTTGCATTTAAGCGAAACTCAGCCAGAATTGACCGCACTTTTTGTCGATTTTATGCAGAATCTTGCACCACAGGCTGAACGGCTTTACATTTTAGGTGATCTTTTTGATTTTTGGATTGGTGATGACGAGCAGTCTATATTGATTCAACAAGTGAAAGATTTAATTAAATCGGTAAGCGAGCAAGGTGTGCAATGTTATTTTCAGCACGGCAACCGAGACTTTTTGATTGGCGAACGTTTTGCGAAAGATACAGGTGTTCAGCTTTTTCCTGATTATCAATTAATCACACTTTATGATAAAAAAATCTTACTTTGTCATGGCGATACGCTTTGCATTGATGATGAGGCTTACCAACAATTTCGCCGTAGAGTGCATCAAAAATGGCTGCAGCGTTTGTTTTTGTGCTTGCCATTAAAAGTGCGGTTGAAAATTGCGGAGAAAATTCGAGCAAAGAGTAATCAAGATAAACAAGCGAAATCACAGGAAATTATGGATATAAATCAAGCCTTCACGACAGAAAAAGTACAAGAGTTTGATGTAAATTTATTAATTCACGGACACACACACCGTGAGGCGATTCATCAACAAGCAGGATTTACCCGAATTGTATTAGGAGATTGGCGAAAAAATTACGCATCAATTTTAAAAATGGATGAAAGCGGAGAATTTGGTTTTATTAAAGATTAGAAGTGCGGTAAAGCAAAAACTCGTTATTTTACTTAAGATACTAGAATAATATTTATCCATAAAATCGTACCTAAAAGCTGGCGGATAAGCCCAACTTTTAGATACAGATAAAAGTGCGGTTAATTTTAGGATTAGTTTTCTTTCGGTAAGCGAAGCAATGCGTAAATTAATCCTCCCCACAATAAGGTAAGGGCTATGATCATCATAATAATTGCGCCAGTAGTCATTTTATTCTCCTTTAGTTTCATCAATCGTTAATTTGGTTTCGCTTTTCCATTTTAAGCGAGAAAGGAAGAATGCCACGATAAGTAAGCTAATCGACATCCCCCAACCAAAGGTGTTTACAAACCAGTTTGGATAACCTTCGTAACCTTCAGAGAAGACTTTTGCTCCTTCGCTGAAAAGCATAAATGCTAAAACACCACTCGTTAATACAATGCATAAACGCCAGAAGAAACCCACTTTGAAAGATGAAGTTTCATTTAAGTGATTACCCAATAAACCGAGTTTTTCATTTGCCACAATCGCAATTAAAGACGCAAATGCTACGGCAACAATACCGAAATAGTTTACGAATTTATCGAACACATCTAACATTGGTAAGCCTGTTGTCGTGCCGAATAAGATGACAGAAACTATCATCATCGGTACACCTACGATGAATGTCACTTTCCCACGGCTAATACGAATTTTATCTTGAATTGCGGAAATAATTACTTCGATAACTGAGATGAATGAAGTCAATGCCGCAAAGGTTAATGAACCAAAGAATAACACGCCTAGCACTTCGCCAAATGGTGCTTTGTTGATGATAGTTGGGAACGCAAAAAATGCTAAACCAATTCCGCCTTTTGCCACTTCGCTGACTTCTTGACCTTGCGCTGTTGCAATAAAACCTAATGCTGCAAATACACCGATACCCGCTAACACTTCAAAGCTACTGTTAGCAAAACCTACAACCAAGCCACTTCCCGTTAAATCGGATTCTTTTTTAAGATAAGAGGCGTAAGTCACCATAATCCCAAAGCCGATAGAAAGAGAGAAGAAGATTTGCCCATAGGCCGCAATCCATACACTTGGATTGGATAATTTTGTCCAATCTGGTGTAAATAATGCATCTAAACCTTTTGCTGCGCCGGGTAAGAATAAGGAATAAATCACAAGTGCCATAAACATCACAACAAGCACTGGCATTAATACGGAGGATACCTTAGCAATTCCTTTTTGGACGCCCATAGAAAGTACGCCTAAGGCAACAATCCACATAGCAATTAATGGTGCGGTTACCATACCAACAAATTCAAAGCTGATACCGTTTTTAATATCGCCCATTTTTAAAAATTCGCCGATGAAGAAATCGATTGGTTTATCGCCCCACGCGCCAGTGAAAGAAAAATATGTGTAGCTTGCTGCCCAACCTAATACTACCGCGTAATATAACCCGATGATGACATTTACCATCATTTGCCACCAGCCAAACACCTCAAAGTGCGAGCTAAAACGACGATAAGAAAGTGGCGCGCCACCACGATGACGGTGACCAATTGCATAATCTAAGAATAAAAGAGGAATCCCTGCGGTTAGTAATGCAATAAGGTAAGGGATAATAAATGCGCCACCGCCATTTTCATAAGTGGTGTAAGGAAAACGCCAAATATTACCAAGACCAACGGCAGAACCAATTGCTGCCAGAATAAATGCACGACGACCAGAAAAAGTCTCACGCTTTTGTGCTTTTGGGGCTGAGTGAGCCATAAATTATCCTATGTAAAAAATGAAAAGAGTTTCAATATAATGAAATCTAATCATCAGTCAATAAATAAGCCAAAAGAGCGGTAAAAATTAATGAATTTTTTAATAAAAAGAACATAAACATTCAAAGCAAGCCAATTTTCACCGCACTTTTTTCGTTTTTTTTCGCGCCAAGCCCTACCAATGACTCGAAATTTCGCTACAATGCTGAACTTATCCCAAAATAAAAACAACAGGAAACAAACACAATGACAGGTGTACAACTCATCATGGAGTGCCTGAAAGCACACCATGTCACGACTCTTTTCGGCTATCCAGGCGGTGCAATCATGCCAACCTACGATGCCCTTTATGATGCAGGTTTAGATGCAATTAATCCAAATGATGATGTGTATATGGGAATGATTGGTATGCATGGCACAAAAGCTGCTAATTTTGCCGTGCAAGAAAGCGATTTATTACTTGTATGCGGTGCTCGTTTTGACGATCGTGTAACTGGTAAACTCGATACTTTTGCACCTCATGCCAAAGTGATTCATTGTGATATTGATGCAGCAGAAATCCATAAATTACATCGGCAGGTTTCGGCACAATGGGCTTTGGCTTACCTGCTGCTGTGGGGGCAAAAAAAGCACGCCCGCAAGATGAAGTCATTTTGGTTACGGGCGATGGCTCGCTTATGATGAATATCCAAGAATTGGGTTCTATCAAACGCGGCGATTTACCTGTAAAAATTTTGCTATTGGATAACCAACGCTTAGGTATGGTTCGTCAATGGCAGGATTTATTTTGGAATAAACGTCGCAGTGAAACCATTTTAGACGACAACCCAGATTTTGTGATGCTTGCTAATGCGTTCGGTATTCCTGCAGAACGTATTGAGTCAGCTGATGATGTGGATGCGGCACTCAACCGATTATTAAACAGCAAAACAGCCTATTTATTACAAGTATGTATTCCACCTGATGAATGTAATGCGGATATGGTAGAGGATATGAATTAATGAATGAATATAAACTTGAACTCGTCGCTCGCCATCGTCCTGAAGTACTAGAACGCATTTTACGCGTAGCACGCCACCGCGGGTTTACCGTTACAACAATGGACATGATACTCATTGGAACCCAAGTGCGGTTAAAAATCACTGTAAAATCTGACCGCACTTTAGATCTATTAGTGAATCAGTTGGCAAAATTGCCAGATGTAAACGAAATAAAATAAGAATTAAGTGCAAGGCATTGCACGCTACTCTAACAAAATTTTACTCGGAGAGATTATTTATGCCAAAACTACGTTCAGCGACCAGCACACAAGGTCGTAATATGGCAGGCGCACGTGCCTTATGGCGTGCAACAGGAATGAAAGAAAATGACTTTGGTAAACCGATTATTGCGGTGGTGAACTCTTTCACTCAGTTCGTACCTGGGCATGTGCATTTAAAAGATATGGGACAGCTTGTTGCCGCAGAAATTGAAAAAGCAGGCGGCGTAGCAAAAGAATTTAACACTATTGCGGTGGATGATGGTATCGCGATGGGACACGGTGGAATGCTTTATTCTTTACCAAGCCGTGATTTAATCGCTGATAGCGTGGAATATATGGTCAATGCGCACTGTGCTGATGCGATGGTATGTATTTCCAACTGTGACAAAATCACTCCGGGAATGTTGATGGCAGCAATGCGCTTAAACATTCCAACTATCTTCGTTTCAGGCGGCCCAATGGAGGCTGGCAAAACTAAACTTTCTGATCAGTTAATCCGCTTAGATTTAGTAGATGCGATGATTGAGGCGGCCGATCCGAATGTGTCAGATGAACGTATTGATGTCATTGAACGTAGCGCTTGCCCAACTTGTGGTTCTTGCTCTGGTATGTTTACCGCAAACTCTATGAACTGTTTAACTGAAGCCTTAGGTTTATCTTTACCAGGCAATGGTTCTATGTTGGCGACCCATGCTGACCGTAAAGAATTATTCTTAAAAGCAGGGCGTCAAATTGTTGAGCTTTGCAAACGTTATTACGAACAAGATGATGTAAGCGTATTGCCTCGTTCAATCGGTACTTTTAAAGCCTTTGAAAATGCTATGAGCTTAGATATCGCGATGGGTGGTTCAAGTAATACTGTTTTACACTTATTAGCGGCAGCACAAGAAGCAGGCGTAGATTTTAAAATGGAAGATATTGACCGTTTATCGCGCAAAGTGCCTTGTTTAAGCAAAATTGCACCAAACACCAATAAATACCATATGGAAGACGTACACCGTGCAGGCGGCATTATGGGATTGTTGGGTGAATTAGATCGCGCTGGATTAATTCATAAAAATACACACACCGTGCTTGGAATGAGTATGGGGGAACAACTAGACCAATACGATATTATTCGCAATCAAGATGAAGAATTACATAAATTCTTCCGTGCAGGCCCTGCTGGTATCCGTACAACTCAAGCATTCTCACAAGATTGCCGCTGGGATAGCGTCGATAATGATCGTGTAAACGGTTGTATTCGCAATAAAGAAAATGCGATTTCACAAGAAGGTGGCTTAGCCGTATTATTCGGTAATCTCGCTGAAGATGGATGTATCGTTAAAACCGCAGGCGTAGATGAATCTATTTGGAAATTCACAGGCACTGCTATCGTATTTGAAAGCCAAGAAGATGCGGTTGCAGGCATTTTGGGTGGCAAAGTCAAAGAAGGTCATGTCGTTGTTATCCGTTACGAAGGCCCTAAAGGTGGACCAGGTATGCAAGAAATGTTATACCCAACCAGTTACTTAAAATCTATGGGCTTGGGCAAAAAATGCGCTTTATTAACGGATGGCCGTTTCTCTGGTGGTACATCAGGCTTGTCTATTGGACACGCATCACCAGAAGCTGCTTCTGGCGGTGCAATAGGCTTAGTATGCGATGGCGACATTATTAACATCGATATTCCAAACCGTGCAATTAACTTAGAAATCAGTAATGAAGAACTCGCAGCACGCAGATCTGGACAAGATCAAAAAGGTTGGCAACCAGCTCACCGTGAACGTGAAGTATCTTTCGCATTGAAAGTATTCGGTCACTTTGCCACCTCAGCGGACAAAGGTGCGGTACGCGATAAAACATTATTAAAATAATTTAACGGTTTCCCCTCTTTCATAAGAGGGGGATAAAACAAAGGAAAAACCAACGCACTTCATCATAAAAACAAATACTATGAAAAATCTACTCACCAATCCTCAACCTTCTCAATCAGATTATATCAGTGCCATTGTTAAACTTGGTTCACGCGTATATGAAGCAGCGCAAGTGACCCCTTTACAAAAAATGGGAAAACTTTCTGAACGACTGCACAATAATATCTGGATCAAGCGTGAAGATCGTCAGCCCGTAAATAGTTTTAAACTACGCGGTGCTTACGCAATGATTTCTAGCCTTTCAGCAGAACAAAAAGAAGCGGGCGTGATAGCGGCATCAGCGGGTAACCATGCTCAAGGCGTGGCATTATCAGCGAAACAATTAGGCTTAAAAGCATTAATTGTTATGCCACAAAATACGCCAAGTATTAAAGTAGATGCAGTGCGTGGTTTTGGTGGCGAGGTGTTGTTGCACGGTGCTAATTTTGATGAAGCCAAAGCAAAAGCTATTGAGCTTTCAAAAGAAAAAAATATGACATTTATTCCTCCATTCGATCATCCATTAGTGATCGCAGGGCAAGGCACATTAGCAATGGAAATGCTACAACAAGTGGCAGATTTGGATTATGTGTTTGTACAAGTCGGCGGTGGTGGCTTAGCTGCGGGTGTAGCAATTTTGCTTAAGCAATTTATGCCAGAAATTAAAATTATCGGCGTAGAATCAAAGGATTCTGCATGCTTAAAAGCCGCTCTCGATAAAGGCGAACCAACAGATTTAACCCATGTTGGATTATTTGCAGATGGTGTTGCCGTAAAACGCATTGGCGACGAAACATTTCGCCTATGCCAACAATATCTTGATGATATGGTACTGGTCGATAGTGATGAAGTGTGCGCAGCAATGAAAGATTTGTTTGAGAACGTTCGTGCTGTTGCTGAACCATCAGGTGCATTAGGTTTAGCTGGTTTGAAAAAATATGCGAAACAAAACCATATTGAAAGCAAAAATATGGCGGCAATTTTGTCTGGCGCGAACTTGAATTTCCACACCTTACGTTATGTATCTGAACGTTGTGAAATTGGCGAAAACCGAGAAGCTTTATTAGCCGTGACCATGCCTGAACAACCCGGTAGTTTCTTAAAATTTGCTTATGTATTAGGTAACCGAGCTGTAACCGAATTCAGTTATCGTTATGCAGATGATAAACGTGCTTGCGTGTTTGTTGGGGTAAGAACGACAAATGAGCAAGAAAAAGCAGATATTATTGCAGACCTCACTAAAAATGGTTTTGATGTTGAGGATATGTCTGATGATGATATTGCGAAAACGCATGTTCGCTATTTAATGGGTGGTCGTGCAGCCAATGATAATGAACGCTTATATACGTTCGAATTCCCAGAGCAAAAAGGTGCGTTATTAAAATTCTTGGAAACCTTGCAAAATCGTTGGAATATTTCATTATTCCATTATCGTGCCCACGGTGCGGACTATGGAAATATCCTTGCTGGTTTCCAAATTGAAGAACACGAACAAGCAGAATTTGAACAGATACTTGCCCAACTCAATTATGTTTTTGAAGATGTAACAGAAAGCAAATCTTATCGTTATTTCTTACGTTAATCTTATAAAAAAGGCGTGATATTTTTCACGCCTTTGTCTTATTCAAACTCTAATTCCACCGCACTTTCGCCAAGTAAATTCACCAATTCCGTCAGAATTTCATCTGTTGGAATAATTGACCATTGCACGCCTAAACGTAACAACGCACGACCTTTCGGACTTTGATAATACACGTTAATCGGCAAGGTTCCACCACTCACTGGCTCAAGTAATGCTTTAAGTTGTTTAATGAAACTTGGTGTAATTTGATGCTCAGAAAGACTAATAGCTAAGGATTTGACATAACGAGAACGTGCTTCGTCTAAGGTCATTAACTCTCGCACCGCCATTTTTAATCCGCCAGAAAAATCATCAAAGCTCACTTGCCCTGATGCAACCACAACGGTATCTTTTTGTAACTTCTCACCAAATTGCTCTAGGCTTTCGCCAAATAATGTTAAATCTAAGCGACCAGAACGATCGTCTAATGTAGCAATGCCTAAGCGATTGCCTTTTTTTGTGATTGCAATTCGTGATGAGACCAATAATCCCGCCACAGTGCTAATTTGTCCACGGCGATTTGGTGCAAGATCTTTCAAGCGCGTCGATGTGTAATGGGAAAGTTCTTTCAAATAACGGCTAACAGGATGGCTGCTTAAATAAAGCCCCAAGGTTTCTCGTTCGCCATCAAGAATTTGTTTTTCAGTGTAAGGTGGTGTATTAGCATAGGCATTTTCTACGTCTTCATGGGTTTCAGTCAGCACGCCGAACATATCTGTTTGTCCTATTGCTTCATCTTTCGCATGTTGATCAGAAGCTCTAAGCGCATCTTCTAAATTCTTAGAAAGTGCGGCGCGATGTGGGCCTAATTTATCAAAGGCACCCGACATAATTAGGCTTTCAAAGGTGCGGCGGTTAATTTTTTTCAAATCTACACGAGCGCATAAATCGAATAAATCTTTGAAAATCCCCCCTTCATTTCTTGCCGTCACAAGTGCTTCAATCGGACCTTCCCCCACGCCTTTAATCGCGCCAATACCATATACAATTTCGCCTTGTTCATTGACGCTAAAATGGTGCTTGCCGACATTAATATCTGGTGGCGTTACTTTTAAGCCCATACGCAAACATTCGTCGTACAAACCTACGATTTTATCCGTATTATCCATTTCAGATGTCATCACTGCAGCCATAAATTCCGCAGGGAAATGGGTTTTGAGCCAAAGGGTTTGGTAAGACACCAAGGCATAAGCAGCGGAGTGAGATTTATTAAAACCATAGCCAGCAAATTTTTCCACCAAGTCGAAAATCTTCATGGAAAGCTCACCATCCACACCGTTTTTTACCGCCCCCTCTTTAAACACAGAACGCTGCTTTGCCATTTCCTCTGGTTTCTTTTTCCCCATCGCTCGACGCAATAAGTCTGCTCCACCCAATGTATAACCAGCCAACACTTGCGCAATTTGCATCACTTGTTCTTGATACAAAATAATGCCGTAAGTCGGCTCAAGAATAGGTTTCAAGCTTTCATGTTGATATTCTGCGTCAGGGTAAGATACTTCTTCTCGCCCATGTTTACGGTCGATAAAGTTATCTACCATGCCCGATTGCAACGGGCCAGGACGGAACAATGCTACCAATGCGATAATATCTTCAAAACAGTCAGGTTGCAGGCGTTTGATCAAATCTTTCATACCACGCGATTCCAACTGGAACACGGCGGTGGTTTCGGAACGTTTAAGTAATTCAAAAGATTCAGGATCATCAAGTGGAATGGCGGCAATATCTACTCGAGACTTGCCTTCACGCACCATACGAACATTAATCATATCCAATGCCCATTTAATGATAGTGAGAGTACGCAAGCCTAAGAAGTCGAATTTCACAAGCCCCGCATATTCCACATCATTTTTATCAAAGTGAGTAACTGGATGTAAGCCTTCATTATCACAATAGAGTGGTGAAAAATCAGTAATTAAGGTTGGCGAAATGACCACGCCACCTGCATGTTTACCTGCATTACGGGTTACGCCCTCCAGTTTACGTGCCATATCAATCAACGCTTGTACTTCTTCATCGCTATCGTAAGCAGTCTGTAATTGCGGCTCGGCTTCAAATGCTTTGGCAAGCGTCATACCCGGATCTAGAGGAATCAATTTAGAAATACGATCCACAAAGCCGTAAGGATGCCCCAATACGCGTCCCACATCTCGAATAACCGCTTTTGCTGCCATCGTACCAAAGGTAATAATTTGTGATACCGCTCCACGACCATAAGTTTCTGCAACGTGTTCAATCACGCGATCGCGACCATCCATACAGAAATCCACGTCGAAATCGGGCATAGACACACGTTCTGGATTTAAGAAACGTTCAAAAAGTAAATCGAATTCTAGCGGATCTAAATCCGTGATTTTGAGTGCGTAAGCCACTAATGAACCCGCCCCAGAACCACGACCTGGTCCAACAGGAATATTGTTATCCTTAGACCATTGAATAAATTCCATTACGATTAAGAAATAACCTGGGAATCCCATTTGGTTAATCACATCCAGCTCAACCTGCAAGCGTTCATCATATTTTGGTCTTTTTTCTAACCGCACTTTTTCATCAGGGAATAAAAAAGCTAAACGTTCTTCCAAGCCCTCTTTGGATTTTTGTACTAAGAAATCTTCTGTACTTAAATCGCCAGTTGGAAATTGAGGTAAGAAATATTGACCGAGACGCAAAGTGACACTACAACGTTGCGCAATTAATAAAGTATTTTCAAGAGCGGAAGGAATGTCAGCAAACAGCTTACACATTTCGTCTTCGCTGCGGAAATATTGCTGTGAGGTATAATATTTCGGACGTTTAGGATCGTCTAAAGTATAGCCATCGTGAATCGCTACGCGAATTTCATGAGCCTCAAAATCATCAGATTTCAAAAACATCACATCGTTCGTCGCCACCAAAGGCAATCCATGACTTTTAGCTAATTTTAATGCTGCTTGGATATAACGTTCTTCATCTGGTTTGCCAGTACGCGTAAGTGCAAGATAAAAATGATCAGCAAAAAATTCTTGATAAAAAGCGACCGCACTTTCAATTTCGGCTACGTTTTCTTTCAACAATTTTTTACCCACATCGCCTTGCGTTCCCCCTGATAAAATAATCACGCCCTCACGATGTTCAATTAACCAATCTTGATCAATATAAGGTAAATCGTTATAACCTCGCTGATAAGCTTTTGATAACAATAAAGTAATATTTTTATAGCCTTCATTATTTTTAGCCAGCAAAGTAAGATCAAAGTATTCATCGCCACACAATGTGCTTTTTACTTTTACATCAGCCCCGATAATAGGCTTCATACCCGAAGAAAGCATTTCGCCATAAAAACGCACCACACCACAAAAATTAGTAAAATCCGTTAATCCCATTGCGACCATTTCATTAGCTGCACAGGCTTTCACTAAAGGTTTCACTTTGACAATACTGTCAATCATCGAAAAATCTGTGTGCGTGCGAAGATGGACGAAACGAGGTTGGGATGACATTGAAAATCCTTAAAGTGCGGTTAAATTTTGCCGTAAATATTGGGGCGATATTATAGCGAATTTTTCAAACAAATTCCTACGATACAAATAGCGTTCCCAAATTAGCTCAGATAATCGATTGCGTGAATAAAAAATGTTAAGTAGATCAAAAAATTAATAATTAGCCGTTTTCATTTTGTGAGATTTCCGCTAGTCTAACGGCGATTTTTTTATTTATTTCAACGAATAAGGATAACGCTATGACAACACTTTTTGAGGTTGCACAACATTGGTTAAACCAAGATCCTGACGCAGAAACTCGTGCAGAATTAACCGCACTTTTAGATGCAGCAAAAGGCGGAGATAAAGCGGCAGAAGCAGAATTGCACGCACGTTTTGATGGTCGCTTACAATTTGGTACGGCTGGTTTACGTGGCCGTTTACAAGCTGGCTCAATGGGGATGAACCGAGTTTTAGTTTCTCAAGCTGCTGGTGGTTTAGCGGAATATTTAAAAGGTTACGATAAAGAACCATCTATCGTCATTGGTTATGATGGTCGTAAAAACTCTGATGTATTTGCTCGTGACACTGCTGAAATTATGGCGGGTGCAGGCGTAAAAGCTTATTTATTACCTCGCAAATTACCGACTCCAGTTTTAGCTTATGCGATCCAATATTTTGATACCACTGCTGGTGTAATGGTAACAGCAAGCCATAACCCACCAGAAGATAACGGCTATAAAGTGTATTTAGGTAAAGCAAATGGCGGCGGTCAAATCGTTTCACCAGCAGATAAAGACATCGCAGCATTAATTGATAAAGTTGCGGCTGGCAATATCCAAGATTTACCACGTAGCGATAATTATGTGGTGTTAAATGATGAAGTGGTAGATGCGTACATTGCAAAAACAGCATCATTAGCTAAAGAGCCAGCTTGTGACATTAACTATGTTTATACTGCTATGCACGGTGTTGGCTATGAAGTTTTAAGTAAAACGTTAGCAAAAGCAGGCTTACCACAACCTCACGTAGTGGCAGATCAAGTTTGGCCAGATGGCACATTCCCAACCGTGAACTTCCCTAATCCAGAAGAAAAAGGTGCGTTAGATTTAGCAATTAAAGTGGCAAAAGAAAAGAATGCTGAATTTATCATTGCTAATGACCCAGATGCAGACCGTTTAGCCGTTGCTGTGCCTGATGCGCAAGACAACTGGAAATCACTACACGGCAACGTGGTTGGCTGCTTCTTAGGGTGGTACTTAGCAAAACAATATCAAGGAAAACAAGGCACATTGGCTTGCTCACTTGTTTCTTCTCCTGCACTTGCTGAAATTGCGAAAAAATACGGTTTCCAATCAGAAGAAACCTTAACTGGTTTCAAATATATCGGTAAAGTATCTGGCTTATTGTTTGGTTTTGAAGAAGCATTAGGCTATTTAGTGGATCCAGACAAAGTACGCGATAAAGACGGTATTTCTGCGGCAATCGTGTTCTTAGATCTTGTGCGTAACTTGAAAAAACAAGGCAAAACTTTAGCGGATTATGCGGATGAATTTACCAAAGAATTTGGTGCTTATGTGAGTGGACAAATCTCTATTCGAGTCAGCGATCTTTCAGAAATCGGAAAATTAATGACCGCACTTCGTAACAATCCACCAGCAGAAATCGCTGGCGTGAAAGTGGCACAATTTATCGACCATACTAAAACAGATCGTCAAAGCGATATCCTTGTATTTAACTTGGAAAATGGCGGACGCTTAATTGCTCGTCCTTCAGGTACTGAACCAAAAATTAAATTCTACTTGGATGCGCGCGGTAAAGATCCAAAAGATGCAGATCGCGTATTAGCAGAATTTGATGAAGGTGTTCGTCACATTCTTCGCCAAGATGCTTATGGCAAACAAGACTGCTAATTAATCGTTTCTAAAAATAAAACGCACTTTGTAGAAAGTGCGTTTTTATTACTAACTTTTTTAGGTTAATCAAGCGTCTTTCTATTTTAATAAGGAATTATCGAGTGCCAAATCTTCATTTTTATTTACCCCTATACCACGTGCGATAACATTTTTGGCAATTTCGTGTGCATCTTCTAAGGAATGTTCCGTATAGCTTCCGCATTGATAGATATTTAATTCGGGAATAGCAGATTGATCTTGTACACCTAAAACATCTTGCATTGAAGCTAACCAAGCCTCAGACACTTGCTGTTCATTTGGTGTGCCAATCAAAGACATATAAAATCCAGTACGACATCCCATCGGAGAAATATCAATAATTTCTATGCTATCGCCATTTAAGTGATCACGCATAAATCCAGCAAACAAATGTTCAAGTGTATGAATACCTCTTGGGGAAAGAATTTCTTTGTTTGGAATACAAAAACGTAAATCAAAAACAGTAATATTATCGCCTTTTGGCGTGCGCATCGTTTTTGCAATGCGTACTGCAGGCGCGTTCATTTTTGTGTGATCCACTTTAAAACTATCAAGTAATGGCATAAATTTCCCTTGTAAATCAGTTGGTTAAGAAATAATTTGAATAAATATTTCTTTTTTACAAATTTTAATGAACTTTATAGTAAGGTTCATTGTCTTATAGAACAAGCAACTTGCAGTTGTTTTAATAAAATTGGTTCCTTAGGTTATTGCCCCACATTTATTGTGGGGTTTCTTTTATACAAAAATTTTTATTTTGAAAATTTTTAAAAAACTTTGAACTTTCTTATAAAGGCTTAGTCTTATAGTGCAAGCAACTTGCAGTTGTTTTAATAAAATTGGTTCCTTAGGTTATTTTCCCCACATTTATTGTGGGGTTTTTTCTTGCGCATTTTATAATAAGAATGGCGTACTAAAAAATAATAACGCAACATAACGAACCATTTTTCCCAAAAAGATAAAGAGGCTACTCGCTACAAAATTTAATCTTAACCAACCAGCTATGGCACAAAATAAATCGCCAATGACAGGTAGCCAGCTCAAAAGTAAAGCAATCGCCCCATAACGCCGTAGCTGATTTATTGCCCATAAAGTGCGGTAATTTTTGGGATCGAATTTTGGTATCCATCGCCCAATCCCGTAAGTAGTTAAACTCCCCAATCCATTGCCAAGCGTGGCGAAAAAAACGAGTGCCAATATATCTGTACTAAATAAAGATCCCAACACTAATTTAGGTACAGCAAGCGCAACAAATATAGCTTCTGAATTACCTGGTAATACTGTTGCACTCAAAAACGCGCTGATAAACATAAGGCATAAGCTATTAGCCTGCCAAAAATCAGCACTAAAAAATGAAAAAATATCCATTATCTTGGCGAAATAATTTCTCGCGTGCGAACATCAAACACATCCATTCCCGCATTTAATCCCGCTTGCACACCTAAATCAGCATCTTCAAATACAATACAACGACTTGGATTTGCTTGAATTAATTCAGCACAGCGTAAAAAGGTTTCTGGGTGTGGTTTATGCTCTTTTACATCGTTTGCACTGACAATGGCATTAAAGTAAGGTGCAATAGCCAGTTTATCCATCAACATATCAATAATTTTACGGTGTGAGCCAGAACCTAGAGCCATTGGCTTTTTCTGATGAAAATATTTAACAATTTCAAAGGTTGGTAATAACTTTGATTGAGTTGGTATAAGTTGATAAGACAACTCACGTTTTGCAGCAAGCACATCCTCAATTCTATCTAATGGCATATTCGCCGCTTTCATCATTTCCCCTGCAATAGTTTTAACCGTCGCCCCGCCTAAGTTATACATAATTTGGCAATCAAATTCATAGCCAAATCGCTCTCCCACCATCGTCCAAGCCTGTGCATGCACGGGCATTGTATCAATTAAAGTTCCATCCATATCAAAAATCAATCCTTCATATGGATTGAACATTTTGTAATCTAACATTTTTACATCCTTACAAGTTTTTTACCATTTTGCTACAAAACTGTGATCTATGCACTGTTTTATTTTAGTAAAGTGCGGTAAATTAATGAACAAATTTTGAACTAACAAAAACAAATGCGGTTATTTAAGCAATTAGAACGTTGGAAAATTCGCAAGCAAATAAATCAATCTATTATTGATGTGATATTTCGTTTACGAGCTCGTTTAGCCAATTACTGGCAAGCGGATGTGAATACGCCTCAAGTGGATTTTATGCTGCTGCATATTGCTTGCAGTTTAGGTCGGATAGAACGGGGAGGTTGCGTTTCTCCGCTTTATTCAGAAATGCTAGAAGAAATTCAAAGTGCGGTCGTTTTTCCACAAGTTTTAGCTATTCATCAAGATTTACTCAAATTAATGCCATTTTCCATTCCTGAAGCAGAACAAACTTATTTTTTAGTGAACATTCATTCTTTGGTTCTTGAACAGAAGCAATTGAAGTCTTTGAAATGAATTATGCGGATGCTTATTCAATTTATGGTATAAAAATGGATATTGATTTAGTAAATAATCCATCAAGTTACTAAAAACATTAAGGAAATCTACCGCACTTTTAAGTAAAATAGCGCAATTTTCCAAAGAGATAATAAATATGAAAGCCAAATTAGTCAGTTTACTTGTGCAAGCAAATATAAAAATAAGCGATCAACAAATTCAGCAGTTGATTGATCTGGTCAATTTACTCAATAAATGGAATAAAGCTTATAATTTGACGTCGGTTCGTGATCCACAAGAAATGTTAGTCAAACATATTTTAGATAGTCTTGTAGTAAGTCCTTATTTACAAGGTGATCGTTTTATTGATGTGGGAACTGGCCCAGGTTTGCCAGGCCTGCCTTTAGCTATTATTAATCCTTCCAAACAATTTGTCCTCCTTGATAGTTTAGGTAAGCGTATTAGTTTTATTAGAAATGCTATACGTGAGCTTAGACTTACTAATGCAACCCCTGTTTTAAGTAGAGTAGAAGAATATCAACCTGAAGATAAATTTGATGGTGTATTAAGTCGTGCTTTTGCTTCACTAAAAGATATGACAGATTGGTGTCATCATTTACCAAAAGAAAATGGATATTTTTATGCATTAAAAGGGATTTATCAGGAAGATGAAATTAATGAATTGAATAAAAAATATACTATTCAAAAAGTGATTGAATTATCTGTTCCTGAACTTATAGGCGAACGACATTTAATCGTTTTACGTTAAATAGTTACAATTTAGTAAAAAATTTCTAAAAGTGTGATTTAGTTAACGTTTTTCAGTGCTTTTTAAGTTGAATCTAATTTCATCAAATGTATAATTAGAACGTTTTAAGGTTTTAAAAATGTCGAGAATTGTACAACAAGCGAAAGTTCAGTATCAAAAAGCTATTTTTATTGAAATAGTCATTATGCTGCTATTGGCTTGTTTTTTTGCTTTATGGCAAATGAAAAGTGCGTTTGATTTTTTATTCGGATTTCTTTCGGCATTAATTCCTTTCGGTGTTTTTGTGTATGTGGTTTTTTATAGAAAACAACATTTAGCCACAAAATTGACCGCACTTTATAAAGGAGAAGCAATAAAATTTGTTTTAACCATTGTTTTTATTAGTATTTCATTTAAATACTTTTCGGTTACAAATTTTATTATTTTTTTTAGTGGTTTTTTTATTGCATTAATGTTGAATAATTTAGTTCCATTTTTGCTTCGCCGAATTTGATTTTTATACTTGTACTAAGGGTTTATTATGTCTGGACAAACAACATCGGAATACATTAGCCACCATTTATCCTTTCTCAAAACAGGGGATGGGTTTTGGAATGTTCATATAGATACGTTGTTCTTTTCTATTCTTGCTGCGGTTATTTTCCTATTTGTTTTTTCTCGAGTAGGAAAAAAAGCAACAACTGGCGTTCCAGGAAAAATGCAATGCTTAGTTGAAATTGTTGTGGAATGGGTTAATGGAATCGTGAAAGAAAATTTTCATGGTCCACGTAACGTAGTTGCGCCACTTGCATTAACAATTTTCTGTTGGGTATTCATCATGAATGCTATCGACTTAATTCCTGTTGATTTCTTACCTCAATTTGCAGGTTTGTTCGGTATTCATTATCTTCGTGCAGTGCCGACAGCAGATATTAGCGCAACTTTGGGTATGTCCATTTGTGTTTTCTTTTTAATTCTTTTCTACACAATAAAATCTAAAGGATTCAAAGGTTTAGTTAAAGAATATACGCTTCATCCATTCAATCATTGGGCGTTTATTCCTGTTAACTTTATTCTTGAAACGGTGACTTTATTGGCTAAACCAATTTCACTTGCTTTCCGTTTATTCGGTAACATGTATGCAGGGGAATTGATCTTTATTCTTATCGCTGTGATGTATTCCGCTAATATGGCCATTGCAGCATTAGGGATTCCGTTACATCTTGCTTGGGCTATTTTCCATATTTTGGTTATTACCTTGCAGGCTTTCATCTTTATGATGTTGACGGTTGTTTATTTAAGTATTGCTTATAACAAAGCAGATCATTAATCATTTTTTATTAACCGGCTCTAGGGCTAAAACTTAACTTCTATTGGAGAAAATTATGGAAACTGTAATTACAGCTACAATCATCGGTGCATCAATTCTTCTTGCATTTGCTGCATTAGGTACTGCAATTGGCTTTGCTATTCTAGGTGGTAAATTCTTAGAATCATCAGCTCGCCAACCAGAATTAGCATCTAGCTTACAAACTAAAATGTTTATCGTGGCTGGTCTTTTAGATGCGATTGCAATGATTGCTGTTGGTATTTCATTACTTTTCATTTTCGCAAACCCATTCATCGGTTTATTACACTAATCACCTTATTTGCTTATCAACGTAAAACAAGCATAGTAAGGAGGACGTTGTGAATTTAAATGCAACATTAATTGGTCAACTTATCGCATTCGCACTTTTCGTGTGGTTTTGCATGAAATTTGTTTGGCCACCAATTATTAATGCGATTGAAACTCGTCAAAGTCAAATTGCGAACGCTTTAGCGTCAGCTGAAGCAGCTAAAAAAGAGCAAGCAGATACGAAAAATCTTGTTGAACAAGAACTTTCAGCTGCAAAAGTACAAGCTCAAGACATTTTAGATGCTGCGAATAAACGTCGCAATGAAGTATTAGACGAAGTGAAGGCAGAAGCCGAAGAACTAAAAGCAAAAATTATTGCTCAAGGTTATGCAGAAGTAGAAGCAGAACGTAAACGTGTTCAAGAAGAATTACGTCTTAAAGTGGCTTCATTGGCAGTGGCTGGTGCTGAGAAAATTGTGGGTCGTTCTATTGATGAAGCGGCAAACAATGACATTATTGATAAATTAGTTGCAGAGTTATAAGAGGCTTAGCTTATGTCAGAATTAACTACAATAGCTCGCCCTTATGCAAAAGCTGCATTCGACTTTGCCATTGAACAAAGTGCGGTCGAAAAATGGACTGAAATGTTAGGTTTTGCTGCAGCCGTAGCTGAAGATGAAACGGTAAAAGCTTACTTAAGTAGTTCTCTTTCAGCACAGAAATTAGCTGATACAGTAATTTCTATTTGTGGCGAACAATTGGATCAATATGGGCAAAATCTTATTCGGTTAATGGCTGAAAATAAGCGTTTGAGTGCTATTCCTGCGGTGTTTGAAGAATTTAAACATCACGTAGAGGAACACCAAGCTATTGCAGAAGTTGAAGTAACCTCTGCACAACCATTGAATGCAACACAAATCGAAAAAATTGCAACTGCAATGGAAAAAAGATTAGCTCGCAAAGTGAAATTAAATTGCAACGTGGATAACGCACTTATTGCTGGTGTGATTGTTCGTACTGAAGATTTTGTGATTGACGGAAGTAGCCGTGGGCAACTTACTCGTCTCGCAAATGAGTTGCAATTATAAGAGGAATACAAGATGCAACTAAATTCAACTGAAATTAGTGAATTGATTAAAAAACGCATCGCTCAATTCGACGTGGTCAGTGAAGCGCGTAATACAGGGACGATTGTTTCTGTAAGCGATGGTATTATTCGCATCCACGGTTTAAGCGATGTGATGCAAGGTGAAATGATCGCCTTACCAGGTAATCGTTATGCGATGGCACTTAACCTTGAACGTGATTCTGTTGGTGCTGTAGTTATGGGACCTTACGCAGATTTAGCGGAAGGTATGGAAGTTCAATGTACAGGTCGTATTCTTGAAGTACCAGTTGGTCGTGGTTTATTAGGTCGTGTAGTTAATACGCTTGGTCAGCCAATCGATGGTAAAGGCGAAATTGAAAACGATGGTTTCTCTCCTGTTGAAGTTATTGCTCCAGGTGTTATTGATCGTCGTTCTGTTGATCAACCTGTTCAAACTGGTTATAAAGCTGTCGATTCTATGGTGCCGATTGGTCGTGGTCAGCGTGAGTTAATCATTGGTGACCGCCAAACTGGTAAAACTGCGTTAGCAATTGACGCAATTATTAACCAACGTAATTCTGGTATTAAATGTATCTATGTTGCGATTGGTCAAAAAGCCTCTACTATCGCAAATGTTGTGCGTAAATTAGAAGAACATGGTGCGCTTGCAAATACTATCGTGGTAGCCGCATCTGCATCTGAATCAGCAGCGTTACAATATTTAGCACCTTATGCTGGTTGTGCGATGGGGGAATATTTCCGTGATCGCGGCGAAGATGCGTTAATTGTTTATGATGATTTATCAAAACAAGCCGTAGCTTATCGTCAAATTTCATTATTATTACGTCGTCCACCAGGTCGTGAAGCCTATCCAGGTGATGTATTCTATTTACATTCTCGTTTACTAGAACGTGCTTCTCGTGTAAATGAAGATTACGTAGAAAAATTCACTAAAGGCGAAGTGAAAGGAAAAACAGGTTCTTTAACCGCACTTCCTATTATTGAAACCCAAGCTGGTGACGTATCTGCATTCGTTCCAACCAACGTAATCTCTATTACCGATGGTCAGATCTTCTTAGAATCTAACTTGTTTAACTCAGGTATTCGTCCTGCGGTAAACCCAGGTATTTCGGTATCTCGTGTTGGTGGTTCAGCGCAAACTAAAGTTATTAAGAAATTAGCGGGTGGTATTCGTACCGCGCTAGCTCAATATCGTGAATTAGCAGCGTTTGCACAGTTTGCATCAGATCTAGATGATGCGACTCGTAAGCAACTTTCTCACGGTGAAAAAGTAACTGAATTATTAAAACAAAAACAATTCGCGCCATTATCTGTTGCAGAACAAGCGGTTGTATTGTTTGCTGTTGAATTTGGTTATTTGGATGACGTGGAATTATCAAAAATTGCAAGTTTTGAGACCGCACTTTTAGATTATTCTAACCGTAATCACGCTGAGTTTATGCAAGAACTTAATAAAACCGGTAACTATAATGACGAAATCAAAGATACATTAAAAGGTATTTTAGATAGTTTTAAAGCGAATAGTGCTTGGTAGTAACGGAGAGATAAGATGGCAGGTGCAAAAGAGATAAAAACCAAAATTGCCAGTGTACAAAGTACACAAAAAATCACTAAGGCAATGGAAATGGTGGCGACCTCGAAAATGCGTAAAACGCAGGATCGTATGGCTGCATCTCGTCCGTATTCTGAAACTATCCGTAACGTTATTAGTCATGTGTCTAAAGCAAGTATCGGTTATAAACACCCGTTCTTAGTTGAGCGTGAAGTGAAGAAAATCGGTATCTTGGTTATTTCAACAGATCGTGGTATGTGTGGTGGATTAAATGTTAATTTATTCAAAACCACGCTTAACCAAATCAAAAATTGGAAAGAACAAAATATTTCTACAGATTTGGGCTTAATAGGTTCAAAGGGGATTAGTTTTTTCCGTTCCTTTGGATTTAATATCAAAGGTCAGCTTTCTGGTTTAGGCGATACGCCCGCTCTAGAAGAATTAATTGGTGTGGCAAATACAATGTTTGATGCTTATCGTAATGGTCAAATTGATGCAGTTTATATTGCATACAATAAATTTGTTAATACGATGTCGCAAAAACCTGTTGTGCAACAGTTAGTTCCTTTACCAGAATCTAAAAACGATCATTTAAATGAAAGACAACAGACTTGGGATTATCTCTATGAACCAGAACCAAAGGCACTTTTAGATAGCCTTTTAGTTCGTTATTTAGAATCCCAAATTTATCAAGCGGTTGTAGATAATGTAGCTTCAGAACAAGCGGCTCGAATGGTAGCAATGAAAGCAGCAACGGATAATGCAGGCAATTTAATTAATGATCTGCGGTTGGTGTACAACAAAGCTCGTCAAGCAAGTATCACAAATGAATTGAATGAAATCGTAGCCGGTGCGGCAGCGATTTAAGAAAAGAGGAACGGTAATGTCAGCAGGAAAAATTGTACAAATCATCGGGGCGGTGATTGATGTTGAATTTCCACAAGATGCGGTGCCAAAAGTTTACGATGCATTAAAAGTTGAATCAGGTTTAACACTTGAGGTGCAACAACAATTAGGTGGTGGAGTAGTTCGTTGTATTGCATTGGGTACATCCGATGGTTTAAAACGAGGCTTAAAAGTAGAAAACACAAATAACCCAATTCAAGTACCAGTAGGCACAAAAACTCTTGGTCGTATTATGAATGTATTGGGCGAACCAATTGACGAACAAGGAGCAATTGGTGAAGAAGAACGTTGGGCTATCCACCGTTCGGCACCAAGCTATGAAGAACAATCAAACAGTACGGAATTATTAGAAACTGGTATTAAAGTAATCGACTTAATTTGTCCATTTGCTAAAGGTGGTAAAGTTGGTCTATTCGGTGGTGCGGGTGTAGGTAAAACCGTAAATATGATGGAGTTGATTCGTAATATTGCGATTGAGCATTCAGGTTACTCTGTATTTGCGGGTGTGGGCGAACGTACTCGTGAAGGTAATGACTTCTATCATGAAATGAAAGATTCTAACGTATTAGATAAAGTATCTTTGGTTTATGGTCAAATGAACGAGCCACCGGGTAACCGTTTACGTGTTGCATTGACTGGTTTGACTATGGCTGAAAAATTCCGTGATGAAGGTCGAGATGTATTATTCTTTGTGGATAATATCTATCGTTATACCCTTGCGGGTACCGAAGTATCTGCATTATTAGGTCGTATGCCATCAGCGGTAGGTTATCAACCGACATTGGCAGAAGAAATGGGTGTGTTACAAGAACGTATCACTTCAACCAAAACAGGTTCTATCACTTCTGTGCAAGCGGTGTACGTACCAGCGGATGACTTAACTGACCCATCTCCGGCAACAACTTTCGCACACTTAGACTCAACAGTTGTATTAAGTCGTAATATCGCATCTTTAGGTATTTACCCTGCGGTTGATCCATTAGATTCAACTTCACGTCAGTTGGATCCACTTGTAGTTGGTCAAGAACATTATGATGTTGCTCGTGGTGTACAAGGTATTTTACAACGTTATAAAGAATTGAAAGATATTATCGCAATTCTTGGTATGGATGAATTATCTGAAGAAGATAAATTAGTGGTAGCACGTGCACGTAAAATTGAACGTTTCTTATCACAACCATTCTTCGTTGCAGAAGTCTTTACAGGTTCACCGGGTAAATATGTGACATTAAAAGACACCATTCGTGGCTTCAAAGGTATCTTAGAGGGCGAATATGACCATATTCCTGAACAAGCGTTCTATATGGTTGGTTCAATCGATGAAGTGTTAGAAAAAGCCAAAAATATGTAATCACTTCAAGTCATTTGAAGGAGAACAAAATGGCGACATTTAATTTAACAATAGTAAGCGCAGAGCAGAAAATCTTTGAAGGTGAAGTAAAACAAATTCAGGCAACTGGTGTGGAAGGGGAGCTTGGTATTTTGCCCGGACATACGCCATTGCTAACAGCAATTAAGCCTGGGATTGTTAAATTTACTCTTAAAGATGGGAATGAAGAAGTTATCTATGTTTCTGGTGGTTTTTTAGAAGTTCAACCAAATATTGTGACAGTGTTAGCAGATATTGCTATTCGAGGTAGTGAATTAGATGCAGATCGTATTCACGAAGCAAAACGTAAAGCAGAAGAAAATATAGTATCTCACGGATCTGATGCAGATCACGACTTACTTGTTGCAAAACTTGCTAAAGAGTTAGCAAAACTTCGAGCTTATGAACTCACTGAAAAACTATTGAAAACAAGACGATAATTGAAAGTATAATATAGATGAAGTGAACTTCATTTAGTTTAAGGGCTAAGTTCTATAATTTTAGAACTTAGCCTTTTTGTTGTATAAGATTAACGATAAGTTTTTGTCTGAACTTTTTATCTAAATTAATTAGGATAATATTTACTCTTTTTTAGATAAAAAGTGCGGTAAATTTCTAGTTTGTTTTTAACCTACTACAAATGGCAAGTAACCCGCACGAATCGCAAATGGAATAGATGTAATAGTTATGCCTAATACCAATACGATAATTAAAGTCAGATTTCCTCCCCATACTTTGTATGGCAAATTGGTGTGAGTTCGACGAGCTTTCCAAACAAGGCTAACTGGCAATACTACGGCATAGAATGCGAACATTTGACCTGCGTAGCCTAGTGCTAAAATAAAACCTTCTGGGTAAAATAATGCAAAAACAAGCGGTGGAATAAAAGTCAGCAAACCGAGAGAAATTCTGCCTGCTGTAACGTTAAATGAACGTTTTAGTAAATCTTCAATACATTCTAACAATCCTAATCCCACGCCTAAGAAAGAAGTGATAAGTGCTAATGTAGAAAATAATTTTACCGCACTTGCGATCACATTGCTTCCAGTGATGGCAAAGGTTGCTTTTACTAAGCCATTTAAGGTGGCGTCTTTTTTTAAGATTTGTAAAAATTCATTTTGTGTGAGCAATCCGTGCGTGGATAGTTGCCATAGAATATAAGCGCAAAGTGTTATGGCAGAGCCGACCAAAATGGAGAAGCGCAATGCTTTTACGTTGCCACCTAAGTATTTATTTAAACTTGGAATAGAACCGTGGAAACCAAATGCTGTAAAAAATACAGGGCTTGCAGAGATAATTAAAGCGTTATCAATTGGCGTCGCCATTAAGTTATCAAATTTGATTTCTGGTAACATTAAGATTAACACGATTGCAAAGACTGCAAGCATCACAAAAAATAACACGCGATTAATTTTATCTACGCTATGTGTACCGATGATGATAAATGAACCGAAAATCACGGTAAATAATAAGATGCTGACTTTATCGCCAAAACTTTCTGGTAATAAATCTTTTAATAGTGAACCGCCACCACTAACATAAGCGGCAATTAATGCGTATAAGAAAATAATTAGCACTGCCGTAGCAACAATGCGTCCTGCTTTACTAAAATATTGTTCAGCGAGTGTACCGATACCAGCATCACTTTCCGCAGTTTGATAGAGTTCAACGAATAAAAGTGCGCTAAAAGTTAATAATGCCCAAAGCCCTAACAATAAGACTAAAGTAAAGCCGAAGCCGATGCCTGCAGAAGTGAGTGGCATAGCCAACATTCCTGCTCCAATCATCGTACCAGCAACAAGAAGTGTGCTGCCAACAGTTTTGTTCATTTTTGTTTCCTTATAGTGTAATGTAAAATTTACGATGATTGTATTGTATAATTTACAGTATGTAAACAACAGAATACAAAATATCTTTATTATTTACCGCACTTTTCTTTTCCCTTTCTGTGTTCATCTCGTTAAAATACTTAGCGAATCAACTAAGACAAAGTTAAGAGAAAATAGGAGAGCTTATGATTTACAGTATGACCGCCTTTGCACGCCTTGAAGTGAAAAAAGATTGGGGCGATGCGGTATGGGAAATTCGTTCCGTCAATCAACGTTATTTAGAAAACTTTTTCCGTTTGCCCGAGCAATTCCGCGGATTAGAAAACACGTTGCGTGAGAAACTTCGTCAAAGTCTTACTCGCGGGAAAATTGAATGTTCTTTGCGTATTGAAACAAAAAAACAAACAAATGCTGAATTGAATTTAAATAAAGAACTTGCGAATCAAGTCATTCAATCTTTGCAATGGATTAAAACGCAAGCTGGCGAAGGCGATATTAATTTAACAGATGTATTGCGTTATCCTGGTGTGGTGGAAGCACAAGAGCAAGATTTAGATGCGATTAGTCAAGATTTATTGACAGCCTTTGATGATTTACTGACCGATTTTATTGCAATGCGTGGTCGTGAGGGGGAAAAACTGAACGATATTATTCAACAACGTTTAGATGCCATTGCTGTGGAAGCGGATAAAGTGCGGTCACAAATGCCAGCAGTTTTACAATGGCAGCGTGAACGTTTATTGCAACGTTTTGAAGATGCTCAAATCAATCTTGATCCGCAACGTGTGGAACAAGAAATGATTTTACTTGCTCAACGCATTGATGTGGCGGAAGAACTCGATCGTTTACAAATGCACGTGAAAGAAACTACGAATATTTTGAAAAAAGGCGGCGCAGTTGGGCGTAAATTAGATTTTATGATGCAAGAATTGAATCGTGAATCTAATACCCTTGCGTCTAAATCCATTAATGCGGATATTACGGCTTCTGCGGTGGAACTAAAAGTGCTTATCGAACAAATGCGTGAACAAATTCAGAATTTAGAATAGGAAAGCAGAATGTCTCAATTTATTTCTCTTACTCAATATCAACTGATTGAAGTACAGGGTGCGGATGTAGAAAAATATTTGCAAGGGCAATTAACTTCTGATGTTGTGCGATTAGCGAGTGGCGCAACGACGCTTACAGCTCACTGCGACCCAAAAGGTAAAATGAATGCAATTTACCGTTTGTTTAAAGTAAGTAGTGAACAATTCTTTTTGCTCGTTAAGAAAGATATTTTGCCAAGCGCTCTGGATGCTTTGAAAAAATATGCGGTATTTTCCAAAGTGAGTTTTGATTTACGTGATTGGCAAATTATCGGCGTAATAGGTGAAAAATGTGGAAAAATTACACCGCACTTTTCCTTGGAAATTGATGGACAGCGTTCAATTTTATTAAATGAAACTGAATTACCCGTGAATTTTAATGGCGATGAAAAAATTTGGGAAGTAGCCGATATTCAAGCAGGATTGCCAAATTTAAGTCCGCAAACGCAAAATGAATTTATCCCACAAGCACTAAATTTACAGGCCGTTGAGCAAGCAATTTCTTTTACCAAAGGCTGTTATATTGGGCAAGAAACCGTGGCACGTGCGAAATATCGTGGGGCAAACAAACGTGCAATGTTTATTTTTAAAGCGCAAACTCAGCAGGAAGTGGAAATTGGCAGTGAAATCGAAATGCAGCTTGAAGCCAATTGGCGTAAGACTGGCACGATTACAAGTGCGGTCAATTTAGACGGTGTTTTATGGTTGCAAGTTGTGATGAATAATGACATGGATTCAGAGCAACAATTTAGATTGCCGAGTAATGAAATACTGTTAGAGCGAGTGCAGTTACCTTATTCGATTACTGAATAAGAAAGCAAAAAAGATCAGGCATTACCCTGATCTTTTTTCTATTTAGTAAAGTACTCTAGCACGAATTGTGCCATCAATTTCCTTCAATTTTGTCAGTAATGGTGATGCATCATTCGTTTCTACATCAACGACAACATAACCAATTTTTGGGTCAGTTTGTAAATATTGCGCGGCAATATTGAGGTTGGCTTCGACGAAAATTTGGTTCAGTTTGTTCAATATACCAGGGCGATTTTCATGAATATGCAATAAGCGTTTTGTTCCCTCGTGCTCTGGTAAAGAGACTTCTGGGAAGTTTACCGAAGAAAGGGTTGAGCCATTATCTGAATATTTAACAAATTTGCCTGCCACTTCAAAACCGATATTTTCTTGTGCTTCCGCTGTTGAGCCGCCAATATGTGGCGTTAAAATCACATTATCAAATTCACGTAACGGCGAGACAAATTCTTCATTAATTGAAGCGGGTTCAACGGGGAATACATCAATTGCCGCACCGTGAATTTTACCGTCTTTTAAGGCTTGAGCAAGAGCATCAATATCTACTACTGTGCCACGCGCAGCATTGATCAAAATAGCCCCTTGTTTTAATTGTGCGATACGCGTTACGTTCATTAAGTTTTTGGTGGAGGGCAGTTCTGGCACGTGTAGTGAAATCACATCGCAAGAACTAAGTAATTCTTCAAGACTACGAACCTGTTTTGCATTACCAAGCGGAAGTTTATTTTCAATATCGTAGAAATACACATCCATGCCTAATGATTCAGCAATAATACTTAATTGTGAACCAATGTGGCCGTAACCAATAATGCCTAATTTTTTTCCCCGCACTTCATGAGAGCCAGTCGCAGATTTATTCCAAACACCACGATGTACTTCGGCATTAGCCTGTGGCACATTGCGCATAAGTAATAAAATCTCGCCTAATACAAGTTCTGCGACGGAACGAGTGTTTGAGAATGGCGCATTAAATACAGGAATACCACGTGCTTTTGCTGCATTTAAATCCACTTGGTTGGTGCCAATACAGAAACAGCCTACTGCGATTAATTTGGGTGCAGCTTCAATCATTTCTGCAGTTAAATGGGTGCGAGAACGTAAGCCGATAAAATGTGCATCTTTAATGGCTTCTTTTAATTCATCGCCATCTAGTGCTTTTTTATAGTAATCAATATTGCTATAGCCTGCCGCGTGGAGCGTATCAAGTGCGCTTTGATGCACGCCTTCAAACAATACAAATTTAATTTTTGATTTGTCGAGTGAAACTTTGTTTGTCATATTTGCTTCCTTATGATTTTTATTATGAATTAGTCAATAATTTGGGCACCTTCAGGCGTGCCGACGATTACAACATCTGCGCCACGCAATGCGAATATCCCATTAGTGACGACACCTGCAACATTGTTTAATTCTTTTTCCATTTCAACTGGATTTAAAATACTGAAGTTGTGTACATCTAAAATCACATTGCCATTATCTGTAACCACGCCTTCACGATACTCAGGTGCGCCACCAAGTGCGACTAATTTTCTGCCCACTTGTGAACGAGCCATTGGAATAACTTCAACTGGCAATGGGAAAGTCGAACCTAACACATCTACTTGTTTACTAGAATCTACAATACAAATAAATTTTTTCGCTAATGCCGCAACGATTTTTTCACGAGTAAGTGCCGCACCGCCGCCTTTAATCATCATTTTTTGTGGATTGATTTCATCTGCGCCATCCACATAAATATCTAAGCTAGAGACATCATTTGCATTAAATACTTCGATCCCTTGTTTACGTAATAATTCTTCTGATGCTTTTGAAGCCGCAACTGCGCCTTGAATTTTATTTTTGATTGTACCCAAAGCCTCAATAAAGCAGTTCACAGTAGAGCCACAGCCCACGCCAACAATTGTGTCAGCTTTTACATATTCTAATGCAGCTTGTGCGGCGAGTTTTTTCATTTCTAATTGATTCATTTCTTTTCCTTATTTCAATAAGTAAACGATTGCGTTACTTTATTACGAGCCTACTTAATAAACAAGTATAATTTTTAACGGGCGTTTTTCTCAAGCAATGCTATTTCATGACTAGGCTATTCTTCCGTTAAAAATAATTCCAAAAGTTCATTGAGAAATAACTTGCCGTGTTCTTTGATTTGCCAAGAATCAGTGTTTTCTACAATATAGTTTTGTTGAATGGCAAAATCAATTTGATTTTTCACCGCACTTTGCGATAAACCTGTGTAATCTTCAAATTCTTGTTTGGGAACCGCTTCTAATAAACGAAAGCGATTCATAAAAAACTCAAAAGGGCGGTCAATTTCTGGCACGTTTTTTTCTTCGTAAAGATATTCGCCACGCAAATAACCTTTCGGGTGTTTGGTTTTAGAAAAGCGAGTAATCTCGCCATTCGGAAACGTCAATTTCCCGTGTGCGCCACAGCCAATGGCTAAATAATCCCCAAACCGCCAATAATTCAAATTATGTTTACATTGAAAACCTGTTTTTGCGTAAGCTGAGGTTTCATATTGCTGGTAGCCTGCCGCCGTTAAAAGTTGGTGACCTTGCTCAAAAATATCCCAAAGCGCATCATCATCTGGCAATTTAGGTGGGCGGTAAGCAAACATCGTATTTGGCTCAATAGTGAGCTGATACCAAGAAATATGGGGAGGGGATAGCTCAATCGCTTGACGAAGATCATCTAAAGCTTCTTCCAACGTTTGGTTCGGTAAGCCGTGCATTAAATCTAAATTGAAACTTTTTAGTCCAGAAACTTTCGCTAAATTGACCGCACTTTTTGCCTCTGTTGCATTATGAATTCGCCCAAGACGCTGTAATTTGTCATCATTGAAACTTTGAATTCCCATAGAAATTCGTGTGATGCCTGCAGATACATAACCTTTAAAACGTTCAGCTTCTACCGTGCCAGGATTAGCTTCTAATGTAATTTCAATATTATCTTCAAAATCAATCTGTTTTTTTATTTCCTTTAAAAGGTGTGCAATACTTTCTGACGAAAATAAACTTGGCGTACCGCCACCAATAAAAATTGAATGGAGTTTTCGTTGTTGAATGGAATTTTTAAAGCGTTGTAAATCAGCCTGCAAATCTTGCAGAAGATGATAAATATAGTCTTGTTCTGGTATATCGCCTTTTTGTGCGTGTGAATTAAAATCACAATAAGGACATTTTTGAACGCACCAAGGAATATGTATATACAAGGAAAGTGGAGGAAGTTGTAGCATTGTGTTATTAACAAGTTTTCAATTTGGAAAAGTATAAATTAACCTTGTGTAAAGATGAAATTTTCATCTCTAAAGTCAATAAAAAGGCTTGTTTTCACAAGCCCTAAAACATTCAATTAATTGACCGCTCTTTCCGATTTACTCGTCACTTTACGGCGTGGTGCTTTAGGTTTAGCCTCCACTTTAACAAATTCAATGCCTTCTGGTGGATTTTCCAACGCAAGACCAAGCACTTCATCAATGGTTTCTACCGCATGAATTGCAAGATTTTGTTTCACGTTTTCTGGAATTTCTTCGAGATCTTTAACGTTTTCTTTTGGAATTAATACGGTTTTAATTCCACCACGATGTGCTGCAAGAAGTTTTTCTTTTAATCCACCGATTGGTAATACTTTACCGCGTAAACTGATTTCTCCCGTCATTGCTACATCAGCACGCACAGGATTACCTGTTAAACAAGACACTAATGCAGTACACATTGCAATACCTGCACTTGGGCCATCTTTTGGTGTTGCACCATCTGGCACGTGAATGTGAATATCGCGTTTTTCGTGGAACTCAGAATTAATACCTAATTTTTCAGCACGAGCTCGTACAACTGTCATTGCCGCTTGAATGGATTCTTTCATCACATCGCCTAATGAACCAGTGAAAGAAAGTTTTCCTTTACCCACAACGGAGGCTGTTTCAATGGTGAGTAAATCGCCGCCCACTTCTGTCCAAGCTAAACCAGTTACTTCGCCAATACGATTTTGCGTGTCAGCTTTGCCAAATTCAAAACGTTTTACGCCAAGATAGTCGTGCAGATTATCTGAATTTACCGTGATAGATTTAAGTTTTGGATTTACCAATAAATTTTTCACGGCTTTACGGCAGATTTTTGAAATTTCACGTTCTAGCCCACGCACGCCCGCTTCACGGGTGTAATAGCGGATAATATCTAAAATTGCGCTTTCTTCGACGGTAAGTTCGCCTTTCTTCAAACCATTACGTTCAATTTGTTTGGCTAATAAATGACGCATCGCGATATTAAGTTTTTCATCTTCGGTATAACCAGAAAGACGAATCACTTCCATACGATCCAATAATGGGCCTGGAATGTTCATAGAATTTGATGTCGCCACAAACATTACATCAGAAAGATCGTAATCCACTTCTAAATAGTGATCATTAAATGTGGTGTTTTGCTCAGGATCTAATACTTCAAGCAACGCTGAGGCAGGGTCACCTCGCATATCGGATGCCATTTTATCTATTTCATCAAGCAAGAATAATGGATTTTTAACCCCCACTTTTGCCATCTTTTGAATTAATTTACCTGGCAATGCACCAATATAGGTTTTACGGTGACCACGGATTTCTGCTTCATCGCGAACACCGCCTAATGCCATCCGCACATATTTACGACCAGTGGCATTGGCAATAGATTGACCAAGAGAGGTTTTACCTACACCCGGAGGGCCAACTAAACAAAGAATCGGGCCTTTCACTTTGTTTAAACGCGCTTGTACTGCTAAATACTCAAGAATACGTTCTTTCACACGATCTAAACCATAGTGATCGGTATCTAAAACTTGCAGTGCTTTAACAATGTCTTTTTTCACTTTAGAACGTTGATGCCAAGGCACTTGGATCATCCATTCAATATAACTGCGTATTACGGTTGCTTCAGAAGACATCGCCGACATCATTTTAAGTTTTTGTAATTCATTTTCTACTTTGTCGCGTACCTCTGCCGGCATGCCTGCCGCTTCCACCTTTTGATGCAGTTGTTCAACTTCATCAATGGTATCTTCATTTTCTCCACCATCCATTTCTTTGCGAATGGCTTTAATTTGTTCGCTTAAATAATAGTTTCGCTGGCTTTTCTCCATTTGTTTTTTGACACGACCACGAATACGTTTCTCCACTTGAAGAATATCAGCCTCTGATTCCATCATACTAAGCAAATATTCTAAACGTTCTTGCACATTAGCGAGTTCTAACGCATTTTGTTTATGGCGAATGCTTACAGGGAGATGGGCTGCCATTGTGTCAGCTAAGCGATCAACATCATCAATACGTTGAAGGGCATTGAGAATATCTGCAGGCACTTTTTTGTTGAGGGTAAGATAATTTTCAAACTCAGAAAGCACCGCACTTTTTGCCACTACTAACTCTTTTTCATCGCCATAAGTGGTTTCGATAGGGGTAATTTGGGCAGAAAAGCATTTTTCGCCGTCTTCAAGGTTGTTAATTTTCGCGCGATTTTGACCTTCAACTAGCACTTTTACTGTGCCATCAGGTAATTTTAATAACTGAATAATGTTAGCAATAGTACCCACATCAAATAAATCTTCAGGGGTCGGTTCTTCTAAATCTGCTTCTCTTTGGGATACCAAAAGAAGCTGTTTATCATCATTCATTGCTTCTTCAAGGGCATTAATGGATTTTGCACGCCCTACAAAAAGTGGCATTACCATATAAGGAAAAACGACAACATCGCGTAATGGCAATACGGGCATTGTACGTTGGATATTCTTCGCCATAATTGGTCTCTCTTATAATTTCGTTCCGATAATTTGGGTAAATATGGGGGTAGGGAAAAGGAATTCAAGGAAAAGATTATAACAAAATCTGACTTATAAAGTGGGTTTCTAACAAAAAGAATTTTGGCAAATGAAGTGATAATGGCTAAAATAATGAAAAATTTTATTAAATTTCACAAAATATTGAATTATGTCCACGAAAAATAATTTTATTTTCCCCACCTATGTTCAAATGTATCCTTATTCTAAGGATCGCCCTTTTCTCAAACAAGTGCGGGAAAAATTACGCTATTATGGCTATAAATGGTTGTATCAAAAGCAATGTAACCAATTAGTGGATTTTCTTAATAAAGAAACGCAATGGCAGCCTTTATTTACACAAAATTATTACCGTATCAATACAATTCTGACTACTTTTTGCGATAAACGTTTTTCTGCTGCAGAACGTTTAACGGCGATTACGGAGAATTTACGTTTGGCAGAAGAAAAAATGGGACGTTTGCTTTGCCAACAATTATTAGATCAACAACATATCGTGCTAACCCAATTAACAGAGGATTTGCGTTTATCTTTGAGTATCAATCATATCGATCCCTTTGAGGGATATTTTTCTATTAACATTCGCAATCAAAATAACGAACGAGTATATGATGCGTCTTTCACTTTTTTAAGCCCGAATAAATTGCTTATCGCCTCAATTCAAGGCCCCTCAAGTGGTAATGCTCAAGAGCTTGTGAAACAGGCTACGAAAGCATTACACGGTATGCGTCCAATGTTTATGTTGGTTAATGCGTTCAAAATGCTTGCTGAAAAATGGCAATGTGAGTTAGTGGGTATTCCGCACAAAGCACAAGGAAAATATCGTCTTTCTGCACGCAGTAAGATTTTGTTTAATTACAATGAATTTTGGCAAGAGAACCAAGGGAAATATGATAATAATTATTGGCAATTACCTTTGGATATTGAACGCAAACAATTAGAAGATATCGCAAGTAAAAAACGTTCTATGTATCGTAAACGTTATGAAATGCTAGACCAAATGGCATTGGATATTCAGCAACTTTAACGAAGAACGTGCGGTAAAAAAAGTGCGGTCAAAACTTGATATAAAAGTCTTTAGTCAATTCAATAAACGCTTCCGTGTATTGATTATCCTCATCATAAATCACCAATTGATCTTGCATTAAAACTTGGGGCTGTTTGGCAAAGGTAAGTAGCATTCTTTGGGGCGTTTTTCCCACTTTAGTAATGACATTCGTCTGTTTTATGCAAAAAAGTGCGGTGGATTTTGTGAGCGTTTTCCCCGCATTATAAGGCAAAACAAAACTTATTTTCCCATTTTCCGATAAGCACGTGGCAGCCCATTCTAACCAATTTAAGTGGCTTTGCTTGGTATAACGAGCCAATGCTCTTTCCTCATTTTTGCAAGCAATACCTTGTTCAAAATAAGGTGGATTTGCCACAATTAAGTCAAAGGTTTGTTCAGTTTGTTGTAAAAAATGTTGTATATCCGCTTGAATAAGTTGAATGCGATTTTTCCACACCGAATTATTGATGTTTTCTTGTGCTTGTTTTGCTGCAATGGAATCCAACTCAACCGCTTGAATTTGACAGTTTCCTTCAGTTCGTTGTGCTAACATTAAAGCCAATAATCCTGTGCCGCTCCCCATATCTAAAATATTTTTACAATGTTTTACATCTGCCCAAGCACCTAACAAAATGCCATCAGTACCGACTTTCATGGCACAAGAATCTTGATTGATATGGAATTGTTTAAAGGTAAATCCGCTCATAAATTTTTCGTAAATTGACCGCACTTTCAGGTATAATTCCCACTAATTTTAACAAAGAACCGCACAATAATGAATTTATCCCAATTTGAACAATTCGATCTTTCTCCTGAGCTTTTAAAGGCACTTGAGAAAAAAGGTTATTCTCGTCCAACAGCTATTCAAATGGAAGCCATTCCTGCCGCAATGGAAGCGCGTGATGTATTAGGCTCTGCACCAACGGGAACAGGGAAAACGGCTACTTTTTTATTACCTGCGCTACAACATTTATTGGATTATCCACGCCGTAAACCGGGCTCACCGCGTATTTTGGTATTAACGCCAACCCGTGAATTGGCAATGCAAGTGGCAGAACAAGCGGAAGAATTAGCGCAGTTTACCCATTTAAATATTGCGACAATTACAGGTGGCGTGGCGTATCAAAATCACGGTGATGTGTGCAATACCAATCAAGATTTGGTGGTGGCTACGCCTGGCCGTTTATTGCAATACATTAAGGAAGAAAATTTTGATTGCCGTTCCGTTGAAATGCTGATTTTTGACGAAGCCGATAGAATGTTACAAATGGGATTTGGACAAGATGCGGAAAAAATTGCGGCTGAAACCCGTTGGCGGAAACAAACCTTGTTGTTTTCTGCAACCTTAGAAGGAGAGTTATTAGTCGATTTCGCGGAGCGTTTGTTGAATGATCCTGTGAAAGTAGATGCGGAACCAAGCCGTCGAGAGAGAAAAAAAATCAACCAATGGTATTACCATGCAGACAGCAATGAACACAAAATCAAATTGCTCGCGCGTTTTATTGAAACTGAAGAAGTAACCCGTGGAATTGTGTTTATTCGTCGTCGTGAAGATGCACGAGAACTTTCTGAAACATTGCGTAAACGAGGCATTCGTTCTGCGTATTTAGAAGGTGAAATGGCACAAACTCAACGTAATAATGCGATTGATAAATTGAAATCAGGTATTGTGACGGTATTGGTTGCAACAGATGTGGCTGCGCGTGGTATTGATATTGACGATGTAACTCACGTGATGAATTTTGATTTGCCCTATAGTGCGGATACTTATTTGCATCGAATTGGACGTACAGCGCGAGCAGGTAAAAAAGGCACAGCGGTCTCTTTTGTCGAAGCCCATGATTACAAGTTACTAGGTAAAATCAAACGTTATACTGAGGAAATTTTAAAGGCACGCATTTTAGAGGGTTTAGAGCCTCGCACTAAGCCACCAAAAGATGGTGAAGTGAAATCTGTCAGCAAAAAACAAAAGGCACGCATTAAAGAAAAACGTGAAGAAAAGAAAAAAACAGAGGCAAAGAAAAAAGTAAAATTGCGTCATAAGGATACGAAAAATATCGGCAAACGACGCAAGTCAAGCAACAGTAATATTTAATTAGGTGTGTAAATTCTGCTTGAGGCAAATTTTACATAGGAAATTTTTCTATATTGCTTTAACGTTTTTTTATAGTAGAAGTATATACTCAGTTATGGTTATGGTTACATAGTAAGCTTTTACTTTGTTCTAATTCACTTTAATAACCCTAAATAATTGAGGATTCCTTATGAAAAGAAATTTATTAAAACAATCTGTAATCGCTGTGTTAGTAGGTGGTGCATTACCAGTTTTGGCTTCTGCTAGTAATAGTGCTACTGTAGCAACTCAGTCACAGTCAGATACAGAATTAGATAATGAGATGATTTCTATCTTAGAGGATATTTCTAATATAAACGATGATCTTGATGGACTTACAAATAAAGTAGCTAGTCATTCTAGAACATTAGGTCGTCATACAAATAGACTCAATAATCTTAAAGATCTTGTAGAACGTTTGACAAATAGGGTAAATGGAGCTGCTAATGCACTTAGTTTACTTTCTCAAAATATTGGTTTAAATAAAACTAACATCGAGAAAAAAGCAGACAAAACAGAAGTCTCTCTTTTGAAAAATAGGGTAGATGGAGCTGCTGGGGCACTTAATTTACTTTCTCAAAATATTGGTTTAAATAAAACTAACATAGAGAAAAAAGCAGACAAAACAGAAGTCTCTCTTTTGAAAAATAGGGTAGATGGAGCTGCTGGGGCACTTAATTTACTTTCTCAAAATATTGGTTTAAATAAAACCAACATAGAGAAAAAAGCAGACAAAACAGATGTAGATGCAAACAAAGCTGACATTGCAACTAACAAAGCTGACATTGCAACTAACAAAGCTGACATTGCAACTAACAAAGCTGACATTGCAACTAACAAAGCTGACATTGCAACTAACAAAGCTGACATTGCAACTAACAAAGCTGACATTGCAACTAACAAAGCTGACATTGCAACTAACAAAGCTGACATTGCAACTAACAAAGCTGACATTGCAACTAACAAAGCTAACATTGCAACTAACAAAACTAACGTTGCAACTAATACAGTTGTAATCGCAACTCACACTCAACGTCTTGATAATTTAGATAACAGAGTAAATAACCTTAATAAAGATCTTAAACGTGGTCTTGCTTCTCAAGCTGCATTAAATGGTTTATTCCAACCGTATAACGTAGGTAAATTAAATCTTACTGCTGCTGTAGGTGGTTATAAATCTCAAACTGCGGTTGCTGTAGGTACTGGTTATCGTTATAACGAAAATATCGCGGCTAAATCAGGTGTTGCTTTCACTCGTGGTGGCAGCGCAACTTATAATGTTGGCGTAAATTTTGAATGGTAATTAGATAACTAATTTTCCATAACAGAAAATAAATACCTGTTTTTGAGTAATATCAGAAACAGGTATTTTTTATAGGCTTCGTTTCGCACACTCGTTACTAGTGTGGATATGTGAATAAAATCAATAATATTTGGTGTATTTCATCTATTTTATTAATTTTGTTAGCGGATAAAATAACTTTCTGTGTGTTCCTCCAAATTCTTTAAATTCAATAAACCCTAATCGTTCATAAAACGAGCTGGCATCATCATTTTTTGCTTCAACGACTAAAATTGTAGCAGCTACCGTAGCATTCTTAATCTTATGAATGGCGTCTACAATTAGAAACTTTCCATACCCTTGCTTCTGGAAATTCGTATCAATGGCTAATCGCCCTATTAAAACAGCAGGAATATTAGGATATGGTACACCTTTACTTATTCGTTCTTGTGGTATATCTGCAATTGGTATTGATAATGCCGATAAAGTGTAATAGCCAACAATCCTAGATTGTTGTTCATTTATAAGCACAAAACACTTTGCAAGCCCTTTTTTTACATCTTGAGAAACGTACTTATGAAAGTAGTTTTCTAAAGGTTCAACTGAACAAGAAAATGAACTTCTCTCAATCTTTACATCTTCTAAGGGTAATACTCTTAAATATGCTAAATTTTCATTTATCATTATTTTTTCCTGTAATAGATAGATATGCTTCATACATATTAAGCGCATTTTTCATTGATTGATTAGGCTCAAATGGTTTACTTAGACTTTCAATCAGCAATGCTTGATCATTCACTGCTAAACGTAAAACTTGATGTTCTGAAATGGTCTTTTTGGCTTCCTCGTAAGCTACACTTACCACAAAGTCGGTTAATGTTCGCCCTGTAATTGCAGCCGCTTGTTTTAGTAATTCATATATATCTATGTTTACTTTAGCCTCCAATCTAGCTTTTGTTACTTGTGTTTTCATTCATCTACTCCTTATGTTGTTAATATAATATCTTATATTATACGGCTAATAGACGTACATTATCAAGAAAAATACAATACATATTTATCGTTTTGGAGCGTGGGCGAGCTATCGTCCAAGTGTAATAAATATCAGGCTGGGACACAGCCGTCGAGCTTGTGAAGTGAACTTCATTGAGAAGTCAGCAGCAAGAACCCATCGAGAGTAACCCACGCAAAGCGTGGGAGCTAGTAGAAATTCCCGTCCTTTAGAGCGGGGAGTATGTTAATTAGAATGTGGATTTCTTGTATTTGTATTAACTAAATTACGCATTAATAAAGCGTAATTTAAGTTAATATCTTGTGGCACATTTAAGAATACAAAATGCCCATCACCTAGTGCTGCATCAACTGCTTCATTTTTACGATTTAGCATTTTTTCAATTTTGAAATTAATATTGCCTTGTGGCGTCATCATTTCTACCTTGTCGCCAAGTAAGAATTTGTTTTTTACTGCCACTTCAGCCATACCTTGTTCGTTACGTTTACCGGTAAATTCACCGACAAATTGCTGACGATCAGAAATAGAATAGCCATATTCGTAGTTTTGGTATTCATCATGCGTATGACGACGTAAGAAACCTTCGGTATAACCACGGTGTGCAAGGGATTCTAATGTATCCATTAAATTTTCATCAAATGGTTTGCCTGCTGCCGCGTCATCAATTGCCTTGCGGTAAACTTGAGCAGTTCTTGCACAATAATAAAATGATTTAGTACGACCTTCGATTTTTAAAGAATGCACACCAAGTGCGGTCAATTTTTCCACGTGTTGTACGGCACGTAGATCTTTTGAATTCATAAAGTAGGTGCCGTGTTCATCTTCAAACGCCGTCATTTGCTCGTCAGGCTTTTGTGATTCGGTATAAAGGAAGACTTTATCCGTTACCGCACCCTCGCCTAAGGTTGGAGCAACATTTTTCACTTCAATTTGTTGAGCAGGATCGATTTTTGGCACAATGTTGCCCACTTCATCGGTGGTGCCTTCTTCCATTTTGTATTCCCAACGGCAAGCATTAGTGCAAGTGCCTTGGTTTGGATCGCGTTTGTTGATATAGCCAGAAAGCAAGCAACGACCAGAATACGCCATACATAACGCACCATGTACGAAAATTTCGAGTTCAATATCTGGCACCTGTTGGCGAATTTCAGCAATTTCATCGATTGAAAGTTCGCGCGATAAAATCACACGAGTTAATCCCATTTGTTTCCAGAATTTCACTGTTGCCCAGTTTACCGCATTTGCTTGCACAGAAAGATGAATATCAATATTAGGGAAATTTTCACGCACCAACATAATTAAGCCTGGGTCAGACATAATTAAAGCATCTGGTTTCATATCGATGACAGGTTGTAAATCTTTAATAAAAGTTTTGAGTTTGGAATTATGGGGCGCAATGTTTACCACTACATAGAATTTTTTGCCAAGGGAATGGGCTTCATCGATCCCGATTTTTAAATTGGCGTGATTAAATTCATTGTTACGCACGCGCAAGCTATAACGAGGTTGGCCTGCATAAACGGCATCTGCACCATAAGCAAACGCATAGCGCATATTTTTAAGAGAGCCTGCAGGGGAAAGTAATTCAGGTTTGAATTGGGTTGTCATAATATTCTCTTGTCTGATTTCAGGTCAGGGATTTGCGCTAGGCAAATCGTTAGGTGGGGTATTGTAGAGAAAATATTTGGCTTGTAAAGGAAAGTGCGGTCAAATTCTTAGTAGAATTTTATGTAAAATTTAACCGCTTAATAGATTTTATTTAATTATACAAATCTTAGGATAGTAATTTATCTTTCGTTTCTGAAATAAACCACAACCCGACCAAGCTCAATACAGCGTTTAGGGTTAAATAAATGCCCACGCCTTTTAAACCATAGTTGGCGTTGAGTGGTAAAGCAATCACAGCAGCCACGCTTGCCCCGAATAAGCCTGCAATATTATAGGTTAAAGAGGCTCCTGAATAGCGAGCATGAGTGGGGAAGAGTTCAGGTAAAAAACTCGCTAATGGCCCATAGCCCATTCCAATTAGGCCCATACCGATGATTAAAAACCAAAACAGACTAGCAGTTGTACCGTTTTCGAGAAATAACGGTAAGGATAAACTAAAAATCGCAACGCCAACAGTTGTCCAAATTAACCAAGTTCTTCGTCCGATTTTATCGATATATTTACCCGAAAGTGCAATAGTTATTGCCAAAGAAACCGCACTTGCCATCAATAAAGCGGTGAAAATTTGCGGGGAAAATCCTAATCCCATTGCATAGCCGGCTTCTGATACTGTTGGGGCAGATTTTGCATAAATTTGGCTAAAGGCAATCATAATATAGAACAGCACATAGCCTGCGATGCAAACCAACATTCCTAAGAAAAACGGCTTAAAATGAGTAGTGACAACTTCCAACATTGGTAAGCGTTTTGGTTGGGGTTTGTTGAGTGCGGCGAGGAAAATCGGGGCTTCAGTTAGTTTTAGGCGAACATATAAGCCAATTGCCACTAAGATAACGGAAGATAAAAACGGTATCCTCCACGCCCATTCCGCCATAGCTTCTTGCCCAAAAATTGCAGTCATGCCTAAGAATACGCCATTTGCCAACAACAAGCCAAGTGGTGCTCCAAGCTGTGGAAATGTGCCATACCAACCTCGTTTACCTTCGGGAGCATTTTCGACCGCAACTAACGCTGCACCGCCCCACTCTCCGCCTAAACCGATACCTTGCCCGATGCGACACAAACAGAGCAAAATTGTTGCCCAAATACCGATGCTGTCATAAGTTGGCAACAAACCAATAACAACAGTGGAAACGCCCATCAACAGCAAGCTCATCACAAAAGTATTTTTCCGCCCGAAACGGTCACCGAAATGCCCGAACAATATTGCTCCCAAAGGACGAGCAATAAAAGTGAGTGCTAAAGTGGAAAGGGCGGCAATCTGCCCTGAAAGTGGATCTGCGGCATGGAAGAATTGATGGTTAAATACCAATACCGCAGCCATTGCGTAAATGTAGTTATCGAAATACTCAATTGCGGTGCCGACCATCGTTGCCGTCGCAACCTGTTTTAGACTATTTTGCGTATTCATCGCTTGCCTCCCGTAATGCTTTTGTTGCTGCTTTAACATTTTCTGCTTGGCTGATGGCTGTAATTACTGCCACACCGTCCGCACCAAATTCTCGTAAGGTTTTAACGTGAGCTAACTTCACTCCACCAATTGCCACAAGCGGTTTAGTTATGCCCGCATTTCGCAAAGTTTGAATAAACGCCATTCCTAGCGTTGGCTTCGGATTCTCTTTTGATTGCGTTGGAAAAATCGGGCCAATTCCAAAATAATCAATTTCCGCTAAATTTTCCCCAATATTCGCCTCATCTAAACGATTCACCGACCAACCAATAATCAGCGGTTTATCTGTTTTAGCTCGAATCTCTTGCACAGGCATATCGCTTTGCCCAACGTGAATACCATCCGCCTCGATTTCCAACGCCAAATCAACGTTGTCGTCCACAATAAACGGTACGCCATATTCACGGCACAAATCACGACAATTAATCGCCAGCGCCTTCTGTGCTGAGGGCGTATGTTCTAACGAAAATTTGCCTTTATCCCGAAATTGAAAGCAGGTAATCCCGCCTTCTAACGCTTGTTTTAGCACGAATAATAAATTTTCTGACAAGTTCTCGCCCAAATGACGGCAATCTTGCGTGCCTGCCACAAAGTAAAGCGGTAAGATTTTTTGAATGTTTTGCATCTTCCAATCCTTAAAGGCGACTGTAAGCCCAATGATTGGTTGGTCCATGTCCATGCCCGATATTCAACGGGTGAGAAATCGCAGCGGTAATAAAATCTTTCGCTGTTTGCACCGCACTTTGCAACGGTTCACCTTTTGCCAATTCAGCGGTTAAACAGGCAGAAAAGGTGCAGCCTGTGCCGTGCGTATGAGGCGTATCAAAACGTGGACTTTGCAAAGCGAAATATTCGCCGTTTTGTAAAAGGATCCAATCTTGGCACAGCTCACTTTGCGAATTGAGCGAATGTCCACCCTTAATAATCACATTCTTCGCTCCCTGTTTTTGCAAGGCTTTTGCGGCTTGTTGAATACTGGTGTCGTCCACAATCGCAATCCCCGTTAAAGCTTCCGCTTCGGGAATGTTCGGTGTAATCACGTCTGTCAACAGCAGCAATTTTTGGCTTAACACACTCACCGCTTGCTGTTGCAATAACGGTGCCCCACCTTTGGCGATCATCACTGGGTCTAGCACCAGCGTGCCGAATGGTTTATCAGCAAGAAAATCTGCCACGCATTCAATAATTTCTGCATTGCCCAGCATACCAATTTTGCAACTTGCAATTTGGAAGTCATTTTTGACCGCTTCCAGTTGCGCTTGAATTGTTTTCAGTGGAATAGAGTGAATATCAAATACGCCAAGGGTATTTTGTGCCGTAACTGCCGTGATTACTGAAGTACCAAACACGCCTTGCATTTGGAAGGTTTTAAGATCCGCCTGAATGCCTGCCCCGCCGCCACTGTCTGACCCTGCGATGGTTAAAACTTGTTTCACATTACTCATTGATGCGTCCTCTTTGTTCAATGATTTCAGGGGAAATGGCAGCAAGTTCGTCCAACAAACGGATTTGGAACTGTCCCACTTGTGTGGTTAAGCCTTGCGCCGCACGCTCGCCAGCAATGGTGTATGCTACACAGGCTTCTAATGTCGCAGAAAAATAATTCCCTTCACTTACCGCTAAAAAAGCCGCACACACGGCACTCAACAGACACCCCGAAGCCGTGACTTTCGGGAACAATGGCGTGCCGTTGTGAATGGTCGCAGTTTGTGTGCCATCGCTGACAATATCCACCATTCCGCTAATCAACACCGTACAGCCATGGCGTTGAGCCACTTTCTCGGCAACGGCTTTTAAATCCACTTCGCCCTGCCCTGCATCTACACCTTTTGCCTGCCCTGCATCTACACCTTTTGCCTGCCATGCTTCTCCTGCAATCGCAGCCAGTTCACCTGCATTGCCACGAATCAGAGCAAATTTTACCTCGGCTAAAAGCTCACGAATGGTCTCACGGCGATAGCTCGTTGCCCCCACACCAACAGGATCTAACACCACAGGAATCCCAACCGCATTCGCGGTTTTGCCCGCTAATAACATCGCCTCTCGCTCCTTTCCAATCAGCGTGCCGATATTAATGACCAACGCTTGACTGATTTTCGGTACTTCCTGCATTTCTTCGACATTCGCCGACATCAATGGCGAAGCCCCCAATGCCAACAAGCCATTGGCACTAAAATTCGCTGCCACAATGTTGGTGATGTTATGAATGAGCGGATTCTGCTCACGGATTTTGGATAGATAGATGGATTTCATTTTGTCTCCTGTTGTTATGCCAAATCCAACCCCATTTGCCAAAACGCAATTTCCATTCTGGTTGCGGTGGTGAAAATCTGTTGAATCTCGGCAAGTTGGCTTGGGTTTAGCGGTTTGCAAAGTGCTGTAAGAAAATCAACGGTTTCTTGGGCGGATTGTTGAAATTCCTCGCTCGTATAGGTGTCAATCCACGTTTGATAAGGGTTGTTCGGTAAGCGAGGATAATGCTGAGTAATGTAACGGGCAACTTGAGCGTAACCCAAAGCACAAGGGGTCACGGCTGCATAAAGCTCAGCTAAACCGCCCGTCATGCCGCAATCAAGCAAATAGCGGGTATAAGCAATACAAGCGGCACTTTCTTGAGTAGCAAAAATCTCTTGTTCGCTAATGCCCCATTGGCGGCAATAATTTAAATGCAATTGAATTTCTTGGCAGAGTATCTCTAACGTTTTGCGAGGAATTTCCATTTCCGCAAAATTTTTTGCTTTATATACACCCAAAGCAAAGGCTCGACTATAGTGGAACAGATAGAGGTAATCTTGCTTCAAATAATGCTGAAAACAAGCTTTTGGCAGCGTACCTTTTGCTAGCTGTTGCACAAATTCGTGTTCAATATATTGTTGCCAATAAGGTTGAGCTTGTTGAATGAGTTGTTCAATCATCTTTTTTCCTTATTTAATTTCTACCGCATATTCTTTCAACGCTAAGGCTTTTGGAATTAAGCCTTTTTGTTGCATAAATTCTGCCATTTGTTGATAACGTTTAACGTCTAATTGGCGAGGTTTATTGGCTAAGAAGGGGAGCGTGTCTTTCCACGCTAGTTGGTTTAATGGCGTGTTGAGTTCGTTCGGTTTATAGCTTACAAAGGCTTGCCACGCTTCATTGGGGTGAGCTTGCAGATAGTCGGTGGCTTGTTCAAGTGCGGTTAAAAATGCAGATGTTTTTTTATCTGTTATGCTGTTTTTATTGGTAACTAAAATCAATTCATCATAAGCAGGCACGCCATATTGTTCAGGGAAGAATGCGATACCTTCTTGCTTTTCTAAAGCAAGCTGATTGAGTTCAAAATTACGAAATGCACCAATCACAGCATCCACTTGTCCAGTTAAAAGAGAGGGCGAAAGCGACCAATTTACATTCACTAATTCCACATCTTTATTGCTTAAACCAATAGAATGAAGCATTGTATCAAGCAATCTATCTTCAAAACCGCTGACAGAATACCCCACTTTTTTACCTTTTAAATCAGCAAGGCTTTTCAAATTGCTCTTTTTTAGTACCACTACGCTATTTAATGGATTTGAAATCAGTGAACCCACTCGCACTAAAGGTAAGCCTTCTGCCACTTGTTGATAAAGCTGAGGTTGATAACTCACGGCTAAATCAACTTTTCCTGCCGCCGCTAATTTCGGCGGTAATGCGGGATCAGCAGGTTCGATAATTTCAACCTCAAGGTTATTTTTTTCAAAAAAGCCTTTTTGTTGAGCCACAATAATGGCAGCGTGATCGGGGTTTACATACCAATCTAGCATTATGCTGATTTTCTCCTTTGCCAAGCTAGGAAGCGTGAGCATTAGCCCCATTACAAAGCTGAAATAACGGATGATTGTCTTCATTTTTTTCTCCTTTAATGAAAAGTTAAACAGACCAAATAAAACGGTGTAATAGCCTATCAATACTGAAATATAAACAGAGTGAAATTGACACTAAAATCAGTAAGGCAGCAAACATTAAATCGACTTGCATTCGGGCATTGGCGTGAATCATCAAATACCCCAACCCTTCAGACGAACCTACCCATTCGCCTACCACCGCACCAATCGGGGCAACCGAAACCGCAATTCGCAAGCCCGAAGCAAAAGCAGGTAAAGCCGCAGGTAATCGCACTTTAAGTAATAAACGCAAGGGGGAAATGTTAAAGGTTTTCGCCAGATCGAGCCACGCTTGCGGGGCGTTGCGTAGTCCATCATAACAAGCTGCCGTGACGGGGAAGTAGATAATCAGCACCGACATCACAATTTTGGATGCCATTCCATAGCCAAACCACAACACCAACAACGGTGCGATAGCAAACACAGGAATCGCTTGCGAAATGACCAAAATCGGCAATAACACGGCAGAAATTTGACGAGAAAATGAGAGCAACAACGCCGAAATCAACCCAAACAGAAAGCCTAACAACAGTCCTAAGCAGATTTCTAACAACGTGACTTGCGTATGCTGCCAAAGCAGCTCAGCGTGTGTGAACAACTGCTGCCCTACAGCTTGCGGTGAGGGAAAAATGTAGTGTGGAAAGCTGCCCAAGGTTGCAACCATTTGCCAGAGCATCAACAACATGCCTACAATTAAAAGCGGTTTAAGTAGGCGAATTTTCATTGTTCGCCCCCTAATTCTCTCAATAATTGCTGCTGCAACGCCCATAAATTGGCTTGATGCAACTCACGCGGAGCGTTCCCTTCGGGAAGAATTACCTCCGACAATGCTGTTTGATGAGTCTCAGGCGAACGCAACACAAAAATTCGATGGCTTAGTCGCAACGCCTCTTGCGGATCGTGGGTCACGAGCAGCACTGATTTATCTTCGAGCAGTTCAAAGGCTAAACCTTGAAGTTGATGGCGACTGATGGCATCAAGAGCGGAAAAAGGCTCATCTAGCAAAATCAAATCTACCTCTTGCATTAAGGTGCGTGCCAAGGCAACCCGCTGTTTTTGCCCGCCTGAAAGTTGCGAACAAGGCTTGTGCCAATGTGCTGCCATTCCCACTTTTTCAAGCAACATTTTAGCTTTTTCAGTGGTTTTTGCAGATTTTCGTCCAAATAAGACCGCTTGCAATTGTACGTTATCGACAATTGATAGCCACGGATAAAGCGTCTCTTTTTGAGGCATCCACGCAATGCGAATTTTCGGTTCAAATAGGATTTTTCCCTGCACCACGCCTTGCGTTTCAATGCCCGACAGTAGTCGCAAAAGTGTCGATTTCCCCACGCCTGAACTGCCCAACAAGCTTACCCATTCGTTCGGCAACAGGGTTAAATTAAGATGCTCAAATAACGTTTGCCCATTAAAGGCAAGACTCAAATCTTGAATACGCACCATCGCTCGCCTCAATGATTAAAGGGAATGCGTAATAAAAAGGAAAGGATAAGAAATGGAATGAAAAGAAAATGGATTTATTGGCATATTAGTTTCCTACGTCAGTGCTAACTGTTTCAGGTTCACGGGTATCATCTCAGCCTTTCGGCACCCCGACTAAAAGTGGGAAAAATTCTATACTGTAATGAAAAATAAAACAAGGCTGAATTTTATTTGCTTTGGTTTATGATTTTTTAGAAAAACTAAATTTATAAAAAATGCCTTTCCCATTTATGAACGAAAAGGCATTTTTACCAAATGAATTTCAGTGCTTTTTATTACTGCAACATAATATATCGCAGAAATTAACCGCACTTTTTTATCTAAATGATTATTTTACGCGAGAGACGTATTCGCCAGAGCGGGTATCAACTCTGATAACTTCGCCGATTTGAACGAAAAGAGGAACTTTTACTACTGCGCCAGTGCTTAATGTTGCTGGTTTACCGCCAGTACCTGCGGTATCGCCTTTTAAGCCTGGGTCTGTATCGACGATTTCTAATTCAACAAAGTTTGGTGGAGTAACAGTAATTGGTGCGCCGTTCCATAAAGTCACGATACAATCTGCTTGGTCTAATAACCATTTTTCTGCATCGCCTACAGCTTTTGCATCTGCAGAGTACTGTTCAAATGTTTCTGGGTGCATGAAGTACCAAAACGCATCGTCTTTGTATGAATAAGTTAAGTTAAGATCCATAACATCAGCCGCTTCAACTGAGGTGCCAGATTTAAAGTTTACGTCTAATACTTTGCCTGAAATTAATTTACGAATACGAGTACGAGTGAATGCTTGACCTTTACCTGGTTTTACAAATTCATTTTCAACGATTACACAAGGCTCGCCGTCTTGCATAAATTTTAGACCCGGTTTGAAATCACTGGTAGTATATGTGGCCATATTTGAAATATCCTAAAAATGAGAGATGGTTTGAAAAGTGCGTATTTTAACCCAAGAACCCGTCATTAGAGAAGAACAAAATTGGCTCACAATTCTAAAAAATGCCATTTCAGATCCTAAATTGTTGCTAAAAGCCTTAAATTTACCAGAAGATGATTTTGAGCAATCCATTGCTGCGCGGAAACTTTTTCCCCTTCGCGTGCCACAACCTTTCATTGATAAAATGGAAAAAGGCAATCCGCAAGATCCGCTTTTCTTGCAAGTGATGTGTTCTGATTTAGAGTTTGTACAAGCGGAAGGATTTAGTACAGATCCATTAGAAGAAAAAAATGCCAATGCGGTGCCGAATATTCTTCATAAATATAGAAATCGCCTACTTTTTATGGCAAAAGGCGGTTGTGCAGTGAATTGTCGTTATTGTTTTCGCCGACATTTTCCTTACGATGAAAATCCAGGAAATAAAAAAAGCTGGCAGCTGGCATTAGATTACATTGCAGCGCATTCTGAAATTGAAGAAGTGATTTTTTCTGGTGGCGATCCTTTAATGGCGAAAGATCACGAATTAGCGTGGCTAATAAAACATTTGGAAAACATACCGCACTTACAACGTTTGCGTATTCACACCCGTTTGCCTGTTGTCATTCCGCAACGAATTACTGATGAATTTTGCACTTTACTAGCAGAAACTCCTTTGCAGAAAGTTATGGTGACACACATTAATCATCCAAATGAAATTGATCAAGTTTTTACTAATGCGATGCAAAAATTAAATGCCGTGAATGTCACGCTTTTGAATCAATCTGTTTTGCTAAGAAGCGTGAATGATGATGCGCAAATTCTAAAAATATTGAGCGATAAACTTTTTCAAACAGGAATTTTGCCTTATTACTTGCATTTGCTAGATAAAGTGCAAGGGGCGAGCCATTTTCTGATTAGCGATATTGAAGCTATGCAAATCTATAAAACCTTGCAATCTCTGACTTCTGGCTATCTTGTTCCTAAACTTGCACGAGAAATTGCGGGCGAGCCAAATAAGACTTTATACGCAGAATAAGATCCGATAAAATACGCCTAATTTTCTCGCCGCACTTTTAGGTTTATCAATTTTGTGGCTAATTAATATGAATAAGAACAAGCATCAGGGGCAATCCAGTGAATTCTATGGATAAAAATGTACAATCATCCCAAAATGAATTAGATTTAGGGCTTAATCAAGCGGAGCCGATTACACCAAAGAAAACAATTCAGCCAAGTTCATCAATTTTAGGTAAAGCAAAAGGGTTGTTTACCAAAAAAAATCACGTGCAAACTAACTTTCAGCAACGTAAAGAACCCACTTTTGGGCATACTCCTGCTCAAGAAAGCATACCTTTTATTTCTAGCGAAACATTGAGAACGGAACAAGAGCCTGTTCTTCAAACAAATTCCACAGAAGAAAATATTTCTGCGGTTGATGAAGAAATCAGTGCTGAAAATAATGCGGATGAAACCGTCGAAAAGGCTGAAAAACCTATTTTAGCCCAACCAGAAAAATGGAAAGTATTACAAGTATTGCCAGCAAAACATCGTCGTTTGTTTATGGCTATTTTTGTATTGGTTATTTTATTGATTATTTTCTTCGCATTAAAACCAAGTTCTGACACCGTTGAGTCTTTCACTCAATCTAACAGCAATGAAATTCCAGTGCAGTTTCAATCGTTAGATCAAAGTCAGCTAGTGGAAACCACGATTTTAGATAATCCTCCTGCACAAAATCAAATGCCAAATGAAATGGCTGCGGCATCTGTTATGCCTATGCAAGCAGCTCAAGCGGAACAGCCTCAAATGCAACCTGCACAAACGCAAGCAGAACACTCAAAACCAACTGTGCCTGTTCAGCCGATGAAAAAAACGGTAGAGCCACAAGTTGAGCATAAAGATACCGCGAAAAAAGAAGTGAAAGTGGCGGAGAAAGCACAGGCTCCATCAAAAGCAATGGAACAAAGCGTCGCTAAAACAGCAGGAAAAGCACTGATTGTTGAAGCCAAACCTGTTCAAGTTAAAAAAGAAAAGAAAGTTCAAATCGTTGATGCAAAACCTGTGAGTAAATCTACAGCTTCTCGCCTTGCTGCAAAAACATTAACTGTGCCTAAAGGTGTTTCACTGATGCAAGTCTTCCGTGATAATCAACTTAATATTTCCGATGTAAACGCAATGAGCAAAGCGGCAGGGGCGGGCAATGTATTAAGTAGCTTTAAATCTGGCGATAAAGTAACGGTATCTGTGAATAATCAAGGGCGAGTAAATGAAATGCGTTTATCCAATGGTGCGCGTTTTGTTCGTCAGTCTGATGGTTCTTATCAATATAAAAAATAATTTTTTGGGCGAGTAATCGCCTTTTTTCTTTTTAAATTCTTTTCTCAAGGTAGGATTTATGTTGAAAAAAACATCTCTTATTTTTACCGCACTTTTGCTGGCTGGCTGTACGCAAAATACGAATGTGACAACGCCCCAAGCGCAAAAAATGCAAGTAGAAAAAGTGGATAAAGCCTTACAAAAAGGCGAAGCTGACCGATATTTATGTCAAGATGATAAAGTTGTTCGTGTTGTACACGCTACGCATAAAAAATACAAAAAAAATTTGCATTATGTCACTGTCACTTTTCAAGGCGTATCAGAAAAACTCACCTTAATGATTTCTGAACGTGGTAAAAATTACGCCAATATTCGTTGGATGTGGCAAGAGCGTGACGATTTTAGTACGCTAAAAACAAATCTTGGCGAAATTTTAGCGGCGCAATGTGTGTCACAAACAAGTGAACGCTTATCTGGACAATAATCGTGCAAAGCGAACTTCAACGTGGTTTTGTTTTGCATCGCCGCCCTTATAGTGAAACGAGCTTATTGGTGGATTTATTCACTGAAGAAAGTGGGCGTTTAACAGTCATTGCAAAAGGGGCGCGTGCAAAGCGTTCATCTTGGAAGTCGGTCTTGCAACCTTTCACACCTTTATTGTTGCGTTGGACGGGAAAAAGCGCATTGAAAACCCTTACCAAAGCTGAACCCGCCGCAATTACACTGCCTTTACAACAAATCGCCCTTTATAGTGGCTTTTATGTAAATGAATTACTCACTCGCGTTATTGAGTCTGAAACGCCAAATCCTGCGCTATTTCAACATTATTTAAAATGCTTAACGGGCTTGGCAACGGAAAGCAACGTTGAGCCAACGTTGCGTCTTTTTGAATTTCAACTTTTACAAATTCTTGGTTACGGCGTGGATTTTCTGCATTGTGCAGGTTCTGGCGAGCCTGTCGATTGCACAATGACATATCGTTATCGTGAGGAAAAAGGTTTCATCGCGTCTTTAGTGAAAGATAATCTCACCTTTTGCGGCAGAGATTTGTTAGCCTTTGAAGCCCTCGATTTTTCTGATGATGCGGTACGTCAAGCGGCAAAACGTTTTACTCGTATTGCGCTGAAACCTTATCTTGGCGATAAACCATTAAAAAGCCGAGAATTATTCACTCAAAATATTTTACTTCTAAAATAATGGTTCTTCTTTATACCCCAAAGCAAAAAACAAAAAATGTTCAAACCATTACGGCGGATATTCTTGATTTAGATTATCAAGGTTTAGGCGTGGCGAAAATTAATGGTAAAACTTGGTTTATTGAAAATGCGCTTCCGCACGAAAAAGTGGAATGTCGTATTTTGGAAGATAAACGTCAATACGGACACGCCATTGCAAAAAAATGGCGAGTAAAAAACCCTGAACGTTTAGCACCAAAATGTGCTTATTTTATGCGTTGTGGTGGTTGCCAAGGGCAGCATATTCCCATTGAAATGCAGAGAAAAGCGAAAGAATCCGCATTGTTTAAGCGATTAAGTAAATTACAGTCAGAACCTATTTCATTCCAACCTATGATTTGTGGCGATGCTTGGGCATATCGTCGTCGTGTGCGTTTGAGTTTATGGTTTAACCCAAGCACAAAACAAATCGACATGGGCTTTCGTCAGAAAAATACCAACGATTTAATACCCGTTCAATCTTGCGAAGTAGCAGAACCTGCAATTAATTATTTACTGCCTAAATTAACCGCACTTTTAGAAAAATTTTCAGCACCGAAACAGCTTGGGCATATTGAACTTGTGGCTGCCGATAATGGCGTCGCAATGTTGTTACGTTACACCAAAAACCTTGCGGAAATTGACCGCACTTTATTGCTTAAATTTGCTGAACAAGAAAAGTTAATGCTGTTTTTACAAAGCGATGAAGGCATTGAACAAATCTATGGCGATGCGCCTTATTATCAATTTTCTGATGGCATAAAATTACATTTTGATATTCGTGATTTTATTCAAGTAAATAGTGCATTAAATGAACCTATGGTCAATACAGCCTTGGATTGGCTTGAATTGAGCCAACAAGATTGCGTGCTAGATTTATTTTGCGGCATGGGAAATTTTACGCTTCCTCTCGCCAAACGCGTGAAAAGTGCGGTAGGAATTGAAGGTGTTTTTGAAATGGTACAAAAAGCGGCGCAAAATGCCGAGAGAAACCAAATCAAAAATATTGAATTTTTCCAAGCGGATCTTGACCAATCCTTTGTTGAACAACCTTGGGCTAATCAGTCGTTCAATAAAATTTTGCTTGATCCTCCACGCAGTGGCGCAGCTTTCGCGTTAAATGCGTTGTGCGAGCTGAAAGCAGAGAAAATTTTATATGTATCTTGTAATCCTGCAACATTAGTGCGTGATGCGGAAATTTTATGTGATTTTGGCTACAAGATTGAAAAAAGTGCGGTGATAGATATGTTCCCTCATACGGGGCATTTGGAATCGATAACCTTATTCACTACAAAATAACTCGGTTATTCGGTACAATCTCAACCCAAAATAAAAGCGACAGGAAGTTGCTTGCTCTTCATCAACAAGGGGGTATTATGGTTGCTGTTCGTGGTTCTCATTTGTTAAATCCGCAGGATTTTGTGATTGAACAATGGTGCACTGGCTTAAAACTAGCAGAACAAACAGAAAAAAGTTTGATCGATGCGTGGTATTACGCACGTGATTTAATGAATGCCTACCCCGATGAAATGAAGAATGCGACCTTGATGCTGCAGTCTGGCGTGGAAATGGTAGAAATTTTGCACGAACTTAATATGGATGCGGAAACATTGCTTACTGCCATGTTGTTTCCTATTGTTGCAAATAAATTAACAGACTGGGAAAGTCTAAAAGAAAAATTTGGTGCGAAAATTACTAAATTACTTAAAGGCGTGTTGGAGATGGATAATATTCGCCAACTTAATGCCAGTCATTCCGCTAATGCGTTACAAGTGGATAATGTTCGCCGTATGTTGTTGGCGATGGTGGACGATTTCCGCTGCGTGATCATTAAACTTGCCGAACGTATTACTTTCTTGCGTGATGCAGAGCATCGTTGTGCAGAGGAAGACAAAGTCCTTGCCGTCAAAGAATGTTCTTATATTTATGCCCCTCTTGCCAATCGTCTTGGAATTGGTCAGCTGAAATGGGAGTTAGAGGATTACTGCTTCCGTTATCTTCATCCTGAACAATATCGCGCTATTGCTAAATTATTACAGGAACGTCGTCTTGATCGTGAACATTACATTGCTGATTTCGTCAGTGAGTTGAGCGGTTATTTACGTGAAAATATCGAGCAAGTGGAAGTCTATGGTCGTCCGAAACATATTTACAGCATTTGGCGTAAAATGCAGAAAAAGCATCTTGAATTCAGCGGTTTATATGACGTAAGAGCGGTCAGAATTATCGTGCAAAAATTACAAGATTGTTACACCGCACTTGGGATTGTTCATACTCAATTTAAACACTTACCCAAAGAATTTGACGATTATGTAGCTAACCCGAAACCGAACGGTTATCAATCTATTCATACTGTTGTTTTAGGTAAAGGTGACAAGCCAATTGAAGTACAAATTCGAACCCAACAAATGCATGATGATGCAGAGTTAGGTATGGCGGCACACTGGAAATATAAAGAAGGCAATACAGGCAGTATGTCTGCCTATGAAGAAAAAATTGCGTGGTTGCGTAAATTGTTAGCTTGGCAAGATGATATTACGGATTCTGGCGAAGTGATGTCAGAGTTGCGTAGCCAAGTGTTTGATGACCGTGTATATGTGTTTACGCCAAAGGGCGAAGTGGTGGATTTGCCAACGGGATCTACACCATTAGATTTTGCTTATGCCATTCATAGTGAAATTGGTCATCGCTGCATCGGGGCAAAAGTGGCTGGACGTATTGTACCATTTACCTATCAGCTACAAATGGGCGATCAAATTGATATTATTACCCAGAAAAATCCGAACCCGAGCCGTGACTGGCTAAACCCAAATTTAGGATTTACCCATACGTCAAAATCTCGAGCCAAAATTCAAGCGTGGTTTAAAAAACAAGATCGCGATAAAAATATTCCAGCGGGTAAAGAATTACTCGATAATGAACTCACGCTTTTGAATTTAAGTATTAAGCAAGTGGAACCTTATGCGTTACCACGCTATAACTTGAAAAATTTGGACGATCTTTATGCAGGTATTGGGAGTGGCGATATTCGTTTAAATAACTTAATCCATTTCTTGCAAAGTAAATTGATTAAAGTGACTGCTGAAGAAGCGGATCAAGAGATTTTGCGTCATGTTGCTAATAAAAGTGCGGTCAATTCTCAGCAGAAATCTGAAAAGAACAATGGATATGTAATTGTGGAGGGTGTGGGCAATCTTATGCATCATATTGCGCGTTGCTGTCAGCCGATACCAGGCGATGCGATTGTTGGCTATATTACAATGGGACGTGGTATTTCTATTCACCGAGCGGATTGTGAACAATTCTTAGATTTGCAAGCGGCTCATCCAGAACGCGTGGTGGAATCAATTTGGGGCGAAAATTACGCAAGTGGTTTCCATATTAATATCCGTATTGTGGCAGGCGATCGCAATGGCTTATTACGTGATATTACGACGGTTCTGGCAAATGAAAAAATTAGCGTGTTAGGGGTCTCAAGCCGTGCTGATACCAAAAAACAGCTTGCTACCATTGATATGGAAATTGAACTCCATAATGTCGAAAGTTTAAGTAAAATATTGGCTCGATTAGCAAAATTAGATGATGTTATCGAAGCGAAGCGTTTATAAAAATAGGAAAATTTATGTATAAAACGACGGGGCTAACCCATTTAATCAATTCCACGAAATATTCATTACAAGGCTTAAAAAGTGCGTTTAAAAATGAAACGGCTTTTCGCCACGAATGTTTTTTAGCCTGCATTTTAATTCCTCTTACTTTCTTTTTAGGCGAAACAAAAATTGAAATTATATTGATGATTTCTTCTGTTTTGCTTGTGATGGCGTTAGAACTTTTAAACAGTGCGGTAGAGGCAGTTGTTGATCGCATTGGTACAGAACGCCACGAACTTTCAGGGCGTGCGAAAGATCAAGGTTCTGCATCGGTATTTATTGCCCTTTGTATTGTCGGTATCGTTTGGGGCGGAATTTTATTCTTCTAGCCCTTCCAAAGTGCGGTAAGTTTTTACCGCATTTTTGATTTATCCAATCACGTCAAAATCATTTATAAAAATAAGGAAAAATATGACCGCACTTTTAAAAATTGGTCTGGTGTCTGTTTCTGATCGCGCATCAGCAGGCGTGTATCAAGATCAAGGTATCCCAGAATTACAGGCTTGGTTAGAACAAGCGTTAGTAGATCCTTTCCATTTAGAAACAAGATTAATCCCTGATGAACAACCGATTATTGAACAAACCTTAAAAGAGCTGGTGGATGAACAAGGTTGCCATTTAGTGCTGACAACTGGTGGAACTGGGCCAGCAAAACGCGATGTAACGCCTGATGCAACCCTTGCGGTAGCGGATCGAGAAATGCCAGGTTTTGGCGAACAAATGCGTCAAGTGAGTTTGCATTTTGTGCCTACCGCAATTTTATCTCGCCAAGTGGGTGTGGTTCGTAAGGAAAGCTTGATTTTAAATCTTCCTGGGCAGCCTAAAGCGATTAAAGAAACCTTAGAGGGCGTGAAAGATAAAGAAGGAAATGTGCTTGTAAAAGGCATTTTTAGCGCAGTGCCTTATTGTTTGCAACTGATTAACGGCTTATATATTGATACCAAGCCTGAAATCATCGAAAGTTTCCGTCCTAAATCTGCAAGACGTGAAAATCTGGAGAAATAGCATGAAAAAAATCGAAGCAATGATCAAACCCTTTAAATTAGATGATGTGCGAGAAAGTCTTTCAGATATTGGTATTTCAGGTATGACAATCACGGAAGTACGTGGATTTGGTCGTCAAAAAGGTCATACAGAACTTTATCGTGGTGCGGAATATATGGTGGATTTTCTGCCGAAAGTGAAATTGGAAGTGGTGGTTCCTGATGAGCTTGTGGATCAATGTATTGAAGCCATTATTGAAACGGCACAAACAGGCAAAATCGGCGACGGCAAAATTTTTGTTTATAACGTTGAGCGAGCGATCCGCATTCGCACGAGCGAAGAAAACGAGGATGCGATTTAGTGCAAAATAATTTAAATTTACACCGCACTTTGCTTGGCATTGCTGCGGTAATTATTATCTTAGCTGGCGTAAAATTGGCGGCAGAAATTGTGGTGCCATTCTTGCTATCGCTATTTATCGCGATAATTTGTTCGCCGATGATTAAGGCGATGACGCAACGCCGAGTCCCTCATTGGTTAGCCATTACTTTACTTTTCGTCTTGATTTCTTTGGTGTTTTTCTTCTTAGTCGGGTTGATTAACAGCACGGCAAGAGAATTTACCCAATCTATTCCACAATATAAAATTTTGCTTTCACAACGCATAAGTGATTTGACTGCTTTATCGCAACGTTTCAATCTGCCTTTCACGCTTTCGCGTGAAACCATCCAAGAAAATTTTGACCCAAGCAGCATTATGAATTTTGTAAGCCGAGTATTGCTGAATTTCTCTGGTGTGGTGAGTAATGTGTTTGTTTTAGTGTTGGTCGTGATTTTTATGCTTGCTGAAGCGCCAACGATGAAACATAAATTTGCTATGGTGATTAGCTCAACACATTATGATGCAGTCAAAGAAGAACGTCATATTGACCGAGTTTTGCAAGGCGTAATTGGTTATCTTGGAATTAAAAGCATCACGAGCTTACTGACTGGTGTTGGGGTATTTATTTTGTTGGAAGCCTGTGGCGTTCAATATGCCATTTTGTGGGCAACCTTGAGTTTCTTGCTGAATTATATTCCCAATATAGGTTCTATCATTGCAGCTATTCCGATTATTGTGCAAGCCTTATTACTGAACGGTTTTGGCATTGGCTTTGGCGTGGCAATTGGTGTTATTGCGATCAATATGGTTGTCGGTAACATTATTGAGCCTAAAATGATGGGACAACGATTAGGGCTTTCAACCTTAGTGGTGTTCCTTTCATTATTGTTTTGGGGATGGTTACTTGGAACAGTGGGAATGCTACTGTCTGTTCCTTTGACGATGGCATTAAAAATTGCCTTGGAGTCCAGTCCCAATACAGCGAAATATGCCTGTCTATTGGGGGATGTCGAAGATTTCAAATAGATTTTAGAGATAAAAGTGCGGTGAATTTTCACCGCATTTTTTATGATAAGTCTTGCGGATCAACGTCCAAAATTAACCGCACTTGGCTGTTTTTTTCAAGTTCGGCTTGTTGATATTCTCTCAATGCTTTTTGCAACGTCATTCTTGACGGATGCTGCAATAATAACTGCCAGCGATATTGCCCTGCTTTTTTGCTGAACGGTGCAGGCATTGGACCAAGCATTTGTAATCCCGCGATTTGCTTTGATTGAAAAAAATCTGCAATCTGGCTTAAGCAATTTTCTGCAAGCTCAGAATGTCTAGCCTGTGCTTTGAATAACGCCTGAAAAGTGAAAGGGGGTAATCCCATTGAATGGCGTAATTGTAAGGTTTCTTTGGCAAAAGCTTGATAACCATTTGCCAATAAGGTGGTAAGCAAAGGATGATCGGGATAATGTGTTTGTAGCACGACTTCGCCTTGTTTATCGGCACGTCCAGCACGTCCAGCAACTTGAATATAAAGTTGAGCTAAACGTTCTTCTGCACGAAAATCCAGTGAAAATAATGCACTATCTACATTCACTAAGGCAACGAGGGTAACATTCGGAAAATGATGCCCTTTCGCAAGCATTTGTGTGCCAATCAAAATTTGGCTTTTGCCTTGTTGAATATCTTCTAAATAACCTTCCAATTTTCCTTTACGCGAAGTACTATCGCGGTCGATTCGTGCTACAGAATAATGAGGAAATAGCGTTTTCAAGGTTTCTTCTAATTGTTCCGTGCCGAGACCTGTGGTGACTAAATGGGTAGAACCGCAATCGCCACATTGACGAGGAATAGTTTTCTGAGTGCCACAATGATGACAACGCAATACATTTTGATGTTGATGATAGGTATAAGGTTTTTCACAATGAGGGCATTGGGCGATCCAACCACATTCGTGGCAAAGCAATACGGGCGCAAAGCCACGACGATTTAAGAAAAGCAACACTTGATTGCCTTTTTCAAGGTGGGCTTTCATTCGTTCCAATAAGGGTTTTGAAAGCCCGTTTTGTATGTTTTGATTTTTCAAATCAATAACGAAATGACGAAGTGCGGTAGAATTTCCCGCTCTTTTTGATAAAACTAAATGTTGGTATTTGCCGTTTTGTACATTATTAATACTTTCTAAACTTGGCGTGGCGGAGCCCATTAATACCGCAATATTTAGTTTTTGAGCCAGTACAATCGCTAAGTCTCGCGCATGGTAACGCCAACTGTCTTGCTGTTTGTAAGACGAGTCGTGTTCTTCGTCCAAAATAATTGCACCAAGATTAGAAAATTGCGTGAACAATGCCGATCTCGTGCCAATCACAATGGCACTTTGTCCAGAGCGGGCGCGATCCCATACATAAAGCCGTTGCGTATCGGTTAAATTAGAATGCAGTACATCAATTTCTACATTAAAACGTGCTTTAAAACGTTGCACCGTTTGAGGTGTTAGTCCGATTTCGGGTACAAGCACCAATATTTGTTTACCCGATTTTAAAATTTCTTCAATATATTGCAGATAAATTTCTGTTTTGCCTGAACCTGTCACCCCATCGAGCAGCCATACGTTGAAACCAGAATGAAAGCGCAATTGACTAAACGATAAGGCTTGTTGCTTATTTAAGGTTAAACGATTTTCAGCATTGACAATTGGGTTATCGCCTAAGCTTTGTTGCCAGCTTAGGGGCTTTGTTTGGATAGTCATTTCCTCAATGAACCCTTTGGCTTTTAAGGCTGACCAAATGGCAGAGGAAAAATTATTATTGCCTTTTTCAAGATCAGTTTCAGATAAGTATTGGAGGGCTTCAGCTTGCTTTTTCGAGCGTTTTAATTCGCCTTGTTCAAGGGCATTTTTCCCCGCATCTGTAATTCGCCAAAAAGTGCGGTCATTTTTCACCGCACTTTCGCCGTTACGTAATTTTACAGGCAAGGCTTGAAATAACACATCGCCTAATCCTGCTTGATAATAATTTGCTGCCCAATGCAGCCAATTCCAATAAATAGGGGTAAAGATCGGTGCTAAATCTAATGGTTGAAGAATGGCTTTGAGCTTATCCTCTGGCACGTCCGATTTTGTCGGAAAATCAACCACAATGGCGATGCGTTTTTGCGTACCAAAAGGCACAAGAACACGCATACCGATTTGTAATGAAACATCATCGGGGACGAGATAATCAAATAAACGAGGAAGCGGCACAGCCAGTGCCACTCGGACAATTTTCATAATCAACCTTGGGAAAAAATTTGCCCTATTATACGAGAAAAATTGGTATAATCGCCGCCAATTTTTTTCACGAACAAGATTTTTATGACACAAACTTTTGCTGATCAAAAACGTAAAACCGTTGAAACCGCAGAATTTACCGAAGATGGCCGCTATAAACGCAAAGTCCGTAGTTTTGTTCTCCGCACTGGTCGTTTGAGCGAATTTCAAAGAAATATGATGAATGATAACTGGGGAACACTTGGTTTAGATTATCAAACGGAACCTTTTGATTTTGCGAAGATTTATGGCAATGATAATCCAGTTGTATTAGAAATTGGCTTTGGAATGGGAAAATCGCTCGTGGATATGGCTTTTTCTAATCCCGACAAAAATTACCTTGGCATTGAAGTTCATACTCCAGGTGTTGGTGCTTGTATTGCTTATGCAGTGGAAAAAGGCGTCACGAATTTACGCGTGATTTGCCACGATGCAACGGAAATTTTACGAGACAGTATTGCAGATGGTGCACTTGGCGGTTTGCAATTATTTTTCCCCGATCCTTGGCATAAAGCAAAGCATCATAAACGTCGTATTGTTCAACCGCACTTTGTGACACAAGTTGTACAAAAATTAGGTGGAAATGGTTTTATCCATATGGCAACAGACTGGGAAAATTATGCAGAGCAAATGCTAGAAGTATTAAGCACGAATACCGATTTAGTGAATACCTCGAAAAATGGCGATTATATTCCAAGACCAGATTTTAGACCTTTAACTAAATTTGAAGCCAGAGGCCACAGACTTGGACACGGTGTTTGGGATTTATATTTTGTGAAGAAATAAGCTGGTTTTAAATAATGCGTGGGCTTACGCCCACCCTACCACAAAATTTTCATAAACAACTATAATAATATTTCTCGTAGGGTGGGCGTAAGCCCACGAAATAACAAAAGAAATGCCTAATTTTGAGGCTAAAGACCACAAATTTAGGCTCAATATTTAGCATTTATACTTTGTGAAGAAATAAGCGGATTTTAACTAAACCCAATACCTAATTTATGAATTTAATATAAAATACGCGTTTGAATATAACCTTAATAGGAGAAATACAATGTCTAAATCTTACAATCAACGCCAACGCAAAAAACTTCATCTTGCGGAATTTCAAGAGCTTGGTTTTCTTGTCAATTTCCAATTTGCAGAAGGTACTTCGATTGAAACGGTAGATGAAATCGTTGATCGTTTTATTAACGAAGTGATTCAACCAAATGGTCTAGCTTACGAAGGTAGCGGTTATTTACATTGGGAAGGTTTAGTTTGCCTAGAAAAAATTGGCAAATGCGATGAAAGCCATCGTGAAACTGTGAAAAAATGGTTAGAAACAAATGGTTTGCAACAAATTGAAATAAGTGAATTATTTGACATTTGGTGGGAATATCCAGCAAAAGCAGAATAATCTAAATTGAAAGCAGCATAGCATAAATCGCTATGCTGTATTGTTTTAATGCCTTGCAAAATTCATTAAACCTTAGATTTTTTGATCTATAACAAATAAAGTTCAAATAATTGACAAACTACCTATTTTGGGTTGTTTTCATTCATTTATCGTAAACACATAATCCGTCTTCTACAGAAGCATTTAGAAATATTTTAAAGACAATGACCGTTGAAAATTTACCTCGCAGACAATTTTTACGCGGTAGATTTTCAACATTGAGCTGTTTAGAAAATAATCAAAAACAGAATTTTGTGGGTATTAGACCGCCTTGGTCTGTGGAAAATTCTATTTTTGTGGAGCAATGTACACGCTGTGGCGATTGTCTTTCTGTCTGTGAAACCAATATTTTGGTAAAGGGCGATGCTGGCTTTCCTGAAGTTCGTTTTGATAATGGCGAATGTACTTTTTGTGGAAAATGTGCAGATGCTTGTAAACAGCCTATTTTTCATCCTCGTGAGCAGTTGCCTTGGTCACATAAAATCGACATTGGCGTAGCTTGTTTAACTTTACACCGTATTGAATGCCGAACTTGCCAAGATAATTGTCCAGCTAATGCGATTCGTTTCAAATTACAAATGGGTGGCGTAGCACAACCTTTAGTTAATTTCGATGCTTGTAATGGCTGTGGGGCTTGTGTGCAAGGTTGCCCTGTGAATGCAATAACAATGAACGATCTAAAACAAAATGAATAATACAAATTTAATATCAGAAAATGCGGGAGATTGGCACGTTGTTGGATTGATCGTGCAAGGTAATCCAAAAAAATTATCAGCAATTCAAACCGCACTTTTAGCGATTGAGCATACTGAAATTCCGACTTTTGATGAAAAACTTGGGAAATTTGTGGTGGTAATGCAATCGCACGATCAGCATCTCTTGCTTGAAAAAATGGAAAGTGTGAAAGATATCGACGGTGTGATTAATGTATCGTTGGTGTATCACGAGCAAGATGAACAAAATAAATAATTTTAAAATCAAACGTTTAACGTGGGGGAAAACGCGATGAATTTAAGTCGTCGAGACTTTATGAAAGCCAATGCGGCTATGGCAGCCGCAACGGCAGCGGGGCTAACCATCCCAGTAAAAAATGTGGTCGCAGCCGAATCCGAAATTAAATGGGATAAAGGCGTATGTCGTTTCTGTGGTACTGGTTGTGCTGTGCTGGTTGGGACTAAAGATGGGCGTGTTGTGGCATCTCAAGGCGATCCTGATGCAGAAGTAAACCGTGGTTTAAACTGTATTAAAGGCTATTTCTTACCGAAAATTATGTACGGTAAAGATCGTTTAACGCAGCCGCTTTTACGTATGACAAACGGAAAATTTGATAAGAACGGCGATTTTGCGCCAGTTTCTTGGGATTTTGCGTTCAAAACAATGGCTGAGAAATTCAAAGAAGCGTTTAAAAAGAACGGGCAAAATGCAGTGGGTATGTTCACTTCTGGACAATCAACCATTTGGGAGGGTTATGCGAAGAACAAACTTTGGAAAGCAGGTTTCCGTTCTAACAACGTAGACCCAAATGCGCGTCACTGTATGGCGTCTGCAGCTGTTGCATTTATGCGTACTTTCGGTATGGATGAACCAATGGGCTGTTATGATGATATTGAACAGGCAGACGCTTTCGTGCTTTGGGGATCAAATATGGCGGAAATGCACCCAATTTTGTGGTCGCGCATTACTGATCGCCGTATCTCCAATCCTGATGTTCGTGTCACTGTTCTTTCGACTTACGAACATCGTAGTTTTGAACTTGCCGATCACGGTTTGATATTTACACCGCAAACTGATTTGGCGATTATGAACTATATCATCAATTATCTTATTCAAAATAATGCGATTAATTGGGATTTTGTTAATAAACATACAAAATTTAAACGTGGAGAAACGAATATTGGCTATGGTTTGCGTCCAGAGCATCCGTTAGAAAAAGACACGAATCATAAAACAGCTGGGAAAATGCACGATTCTTCTTTTGAAGAATTAAAGCAACTTGTCTCAGAATATACTGTGGAAAAAGTGTCGAAAATGTCTGGGTTAGATAAAGTTCAGTTAGAAACTTTAGCGAAACTTTATGCCGATCCAACGAAGAAAGTGGTTTCCTACTGGACAATGGGCTTTAACCAACATACACGTGGTGTGTGGGTAAACCAATTAATCTACAATATTCATTTACTTACTGGAAAAATTTCAATTCCGGGTTGTGGGCCATTTTCATTAACTGGTCAGCCTTCTGCTTGTGGTACAGCGCGTGAAGTAGGTTCATTCCCTCATCGTTTACCTGCCGACTTAGTGGTAACTAATCCTAAACACCGTGAAATTGCTGAACGTATTTGGAAATTACCAAAGGGGACGGTTTCTGAAAAAGTGGGGCTACACACAATTGCACAAGACCGTGCAATGAATGATGGCAAAATGAATGTGTTATGGCAAATGTGTAACAATAATATGCAAGCAGGGCCAAACATTAATCAAGAGCGTTTGCCAGGCTGGCGTAAAGAAGGCAACTTCGTGATTGTTTCAGATCCTTACCCAACTGTATCCGCACTTTCCGCTGACTTAATTCTTCCAACGGCAATGTGGGTAGAAAAAGAGGGGGCTTACGGTAATGCAGAACGTCGTACTCAATTCTGGCGTCAGCAAGTCAAAGCACCAGGCGAAGCAAAATCAGACTTATGGCAATTAATGGAGTTCGCAAAATACTTTACGACTGATGAAATGTGGACAGAAGACTTACTTGCACAAATGCCTGAATATAGAGGTAAAACTTTATATGAAGTGCTTTTCAAAAATGGTCAAGTAGATAAATTCCCATTGAGCGAACTTGCTGAAGGTCAATTAAACGACGAATCAGAATATTTTGGTTACTACGTTCACAAAGGTTTATTTGAAGAATACGCTGAATTTGGTCGTGGTCACGGTCACGATTTAGCTCCATTTGATATGTATCATAAAGCACGTGGTTTACGCTGGCCAGTTGTAGAAGGTAAAGAAACCTTGTGGCGTTACCGTGAAGGCTATGATCCGTATGTTAAAGAAGGGGAAGGTGTGGCTTTCTATGGTTATCCTGATAAGAAAGCGATTATTCTTGCGGTGCCTTATGAACCACCAGCTGAGTCACCCGATAATGAATACGATTTATGGTTATCGACGGGTCGTGTTCTTGAACATTGGCATACGGGTACAATGACACGCCGTGTACCAGAATTGCATCGCGCATTTCCAAATAATTTAGTATGGATGCACCCATTAGATGCACAAGCACGTGGTTTACGTCACGGCGATAAAATTAAGATTTCATCTCGTCGAGGCGAAATGATTTCTTACTTGGATACTCGCGGACGTAATAAACCACCTCGTGGCTTAGTATTTACCACTTTCTTTGATGCAGGTCAGCTTGCAAATAGCTTAACCCTAGATGCGACAGACCCAATTTCAAAAGAAACCGACTTCAAAAAATGTGCGGTAAAAGTGGAAAAGGCTGCGTAAAAACGATGTAAAAATCAACCGCACTTTATTTTCTCTCACCAATAAAAGAGGAAGATGAAAGTGCGGTTAAAATTTAAAAAGAAAATGAAGAAACCCGCTCTCAATCCTGAACGTAGAAAATTTCTCAAAGAAGCAACCCGTACTGCGGGTGGTTTAGCTGGCGTTGGGATTTTGTTGGGATTGCAGCAAAATCAAAGTCTTGCGCGAGAAGGTGTGCCATTACGTCCGCCCTTTGCTTTGCAAGATGCAAAAGCGTTTTCTGCCGCTTGTATTCGTTGTGGACAATGTGTTCAAGCCTGTCCTTATGACATGCTGCATTTAGCATCTTTATTATCGCCAGTAGAAGCGGGAACGCCGTATTTTATTGCGCGTGATAAACCTTGCGAAATGTGTCCCGATATTCCTTGTGCAAAAGCCTGTCCTAGTGGTGCATTAGAGCGTCAAGCAACAGATATTAATGAATCGCGTATGGGGCTGTCAGTACTGTTAGATCACGAAACTTGCTTAAATTATCAAGGATTACGTTGCGATGTTTGTTATCGGGTTTGTCCATTAATCGATAAAGCGATTACATTGGAAAAACAACATAATCCACGTTCTGATAAGCACGCGTTATTTATTCCAACAGTACATTCTGATGCTTGTACGGGATGTGGAAAATGTGAGCAAGCTTGTGTGTTAGAAGAAGCAGCGATTAAAATTTTACCAATGAATCTGGCAAAAGGTATGTTAGGTAAACATTATCGTTTAGGCTGGGAAGAAAAAGCGAAAGCGGGTCATTCTCTTGCGCCTAAAGATATGATTTCGTTGCCAACTCGAACGCCAGAGGGAGCTACAGTAATGCCTGAACCAGCAGAACCCGTGCTTGCGCCTATTTTAGGGAGTGGCAAATAATGGCAAATGCACCAAAATTTGCAGGGAAAGAGGCTCGAGAAAAATGGGGCTGGTGGTATGCAAACCGCTTTTTGTTTTGGCGTCGATTAAGCCAACTCAGCATTCTTGCCATGTTTTTAAGCGGGCCTTATTTTGGCGTATGGATTTTAAAAGGTAATTATAGTGGAAGCTTATTGCTCGATACTATTCCATTAAGTGACCCTTTAATTACCGCTGAAAGCTTGGCTGCAAGACATTTACCAGATGCTCTCACTTTGATTGGTGCAGCGATTATTGTGTTATTTTACGCAGTACTTGGTAGTAAAGTGTTTTGTGGTTGGGTATGTCCGCTAAATGTTGTAACTGACTGTGCTGCGTGGCTTCGCCGTAAGTTAGGCATTCGCCAAACAGCAAAAATTTCGCGTAGTTTACGTTATGGCATTCTTGTGCTTATTTTACTAGGCAGCTGCGTAAGCGGAATGTTGCTTTGGGAGTGGGTTAATCCAGTGGCTGCTCTTGGCCGCGCCTTTGTGTTTGGTTTTGGTGCAACAGGCTGGCTATTACTTGTTATTTTTCTTTTTGATTTATTGATTGCAGAACATGGCTGGTGTGGACATCTTTGCCCAATTGGTGCTGCTTATGGTGTGATTGGCGCAAAAAGTTTAATCCGTATTAAAGTGATTGATCGTGCTAAATGCGATAATTGTATGGATTGCTACAATGTTTGTCCCGAAGCCCAAGTGTTACGTTCGCCTTTACACGGAAAAAAAGACGAAAGCCTACTCGTGCTTTCCAAAGATTGCATCAGCTGCGGACGTTGTATTGACGTTTGCGCTGAAAAAGTTTTTAAATTTTCGACCAGATTCGATCATTCAGGGGAGTGATTAATATGACTAAACAGGTATCTAAAATTTTAGCGGGATTATTTACCGCACTTTTTGCTGGCTCACTGATGGCATCTGATGCACCAGCAGTGGGAAAAGATTTAACTCAAGCGGCTGAAAATATTGCACCCGCATTTCACAATCCACCGCGTCAAAGCGAATTACCCGCATTGAACTATGTAAACCAGCCTCCAATGGTTCCACATAGTGTTGCAAATTATCAAGTGACAAAAAATGTAAATCAATGTTTAAATTGTCACAGCCCAGAAAATTCTCGTTTGAGTGGTGCAACTCGAATCAGCCCAACTCACTTTATGGATCGTGATGGAAAAGTAGGTTCAAGCTCCTCTCCGCGTCGTTATTTCTGTTTACAATGTCACGTTTCTCAATCAAACGTAGATCCAATTGTTCCAAATGATTTTAAACCGATGAAAGGTTACGGAAACTAGTTTAAGAGGTCTATATGTCTGAGAAAAAACCAAATATCTTAAAGCGTTTCTGGCAATGGTTTAGAAAACCAAGCCGTATGGCAATTGGTACGATTATTATCTTATCGGCTATTGGCGGTATTCTTTCTTGGGTTGGTTTTAACTATGGTTTAGAGAAAACCAACACAGAACAGTTCTGTGCAAGCTGCCATATGCAAGATGTTTATCCAGAGTATTTGCATAGTGTGCATTATCAAACTCGTACTGGCGTGGGGGCAAGTTGTCCAGATTGTCACGTACCACACGAATTTGGTGCAAAAATGAAACGTAAAATTATAGCGGCTAAGGAAGTATATGCTCACTATACTGGAAAAGTGGATACCTTAGAAAAATTCAATGCGCATCGTTTAGAAATGGCTCAAAATGAATGGGCTCGTATGAAAGCTAACGATTCTAAAGAATGTCGTAATTGCCATAATGTAGATCGAATGAATTTCAATGATCAACGTTCTGTGGCAGCACGTATGCACCAAAAAATGAAAACTGAGGGTAAAACTTGTATTGACTGCCATAAAGGTATTGCACACCAATTACCTGATATGAGTGGCGTTGAGTCAGGCTTCAAAGACGAGAAGTGATTTTCTAAAAATAGGCTGAAAAAATACCGCACTTTTATCAGCCTATTATAAATTTGGGTAGTTTATAAAAAAATCTGCACTTTAATTCGCTGATTTCTTCAGCCTTTAAGGTGCAGACTAATTATATTTTCTAAAGTGCGGTTAATTTTTAGATTATTTTTAGCCTAAGATTTTATCTAACTCTTGGCTAACCTCTTCTACTTTTTGTGTACCATCTAAACGGAAATATTGAGTATTCCCCTCTTTCGCTTCTGCTTGGTAATAATCAATTAATGGACTAGTTTGTTTATGATATACGGCTAAACGATCTAATACAGTTTCTGGTTTATCATCTGCACGAATAATTAAATCTTCGCCAGTTACATCATCTTTACCTTCCACTTTGGGTGGATTATAAACGATGTGGTAAGAACGACCAGATGCTTGGTGTACACGACGACCGCTCATACGTTCAACAATCACTTCGTCTGGCACATCAAATTCTAAAACAAAGTCAATTTTAACACCTGAATCTTTCAGTGCATCCGCTTGTGGAATAGTACGAGGGAAACCATCTAACAAGAAACCATTTGCGCAGTCAGGTTGTGCAATACGATCTTTTACAAGCGCAACGGTTAATTCATCTGGTACTAATTTACCTTCATCCATTAATGCTTTAGCTTGTTTGCCCAATTCAGTCCCCGCTTTGATTGCAGCACGGAACATATCGCCAGTTGAAATTTGCGGGATACCAAATTTGTTCATAATAAATTGTGCTTGAGTGCCTTTACCTGCACCCGGCGCACCTAAAAGAATAATTTTCATAAAAATCTCCATTAATAAAAAACGTGATTAAGATACTGATAAAGAATAGTGTGGTCAAATTTTTTATAATTTTTACCGCACTTTTATACAAAGCTGGTCTTATGATTTTGTTGATTCCAAGGTGCTACCCAAAATAAACAAAGCATGCCTGGAATCGCTAAAAATAAACAAAACCAAAAATACTGATAATACCCCACTGCTCCCACTACATAACCAGAAAGCATACCTAAAACTTTACTAGGCAAAGCTGAAAGGCTTGTAAAAAGTGCAAGTTGCGTTGCAGTATAAAGCGGATTACTCTCACGCGCCATAAAAGCCACAAAAGCCGCGGTGCCAAGTCCAACGCCGATATATTCTGCGGCAATCACAACACCTAGTTTCCATAACTCGGCTGATGTAATAACATCAAAATGACCGAAAGCAGACAACCAAATAAACCCACCAATTGTTACCATTTGTACAAGCCCAAATAGCCACAATGCACGGTTAATACCCAGTTTTATTATTATCACACCACCAGCAAGCCCAGATAAAATGCTTGACCAAAGTGCGGTACTTTTTACAACAATAGCTATATCCTCTTTGCTAAACCCCATATCATAAATAAATTTGGTTTGTAGCGTTGTGGCAAAAGAATCCCCGAACTTATACAAAAACAAAAACAGTAAAAAACCGATAGCCTGAATAACGCCCTTACGCTGGAAAAATTCTTGTAATGGAATCCAAAATGCTTGATAGAACGGCTGATTAGTTTGCTGCATGTCTATTTTTGGCTCTTTTGCTAAAAATAACGTCATAAAGATGCCCGCTAACATACAAAGTGCGGTCCATAAAAAGACAGTTTCCCAAGGATAAATCGCCGCCAAATAGAGCGATAATCCACCCGGAATTAATCCCGCAATTCGATAAGCATTAATATGAATAGTGTTTCCCAAACCTAATTCATGATCACTCAAAATCTCACGACGATACGCATCCAACACGATATCTTGTGTGGCTGAAAAAAAGGCGATAAGCAACGCAATATTTGCCACCACGCTCAGTTGTGTGAGCGGATCAAACAGGCTAATGATGTAAAGTAAAATCAATAATGCCACTTGTGAAAGCAGCATCCAGCTACGACGACGCCCTAAAAAACTCGGGAAATAACGATCCAATAATGGTGCCCACAAAAATTTCAATCCATAAGGCAACATCACGCCAGTTACTGCACCAATAAGCTCAATTGAGAGATGCTTATCCGTCAGCCAAACAGGCAACATTTGCAATAACACAAATAATGGCAAACCAGAATTAAAACCTGTGAATACGCAAATCAACATTTTGCGTGTAAAAATTTGGGAAGAAAGGGAATTTGACATAAAGTGCGGTTAATTTTGGTTGTATTTTAGAAATTTCGCCTTTCAATTAAAGGATTTTTGTAAAAATTAGGGGATTTTTAATCATTCCCCCCAATGTTTAGCATTCTTCTTCCTAAAAAAGAAAAACAAATATTAGAGAATATTAATCTCTGTACCCTTTGGGATTATTTTTCTGCCAGTTCCACGTATCTTGCATCATTTTTTCAAGACCACGTTCTGCCACCCAACCAAGCTCTTTTGCAGCTAAACTTGGATCAGAATAACAAGTGGCAATATCGCCAGGGCGGCGTTCTACAAGTTTATATGCAATTGTAATATCGTTGGCTTTTTCAAAGGCTTTTACCATATCTAATACGGAATAACCATGACCTGTACCAAGGTTATAAATATGTAAACCAGAGTCATTTTCATGACGTTGAAGCGCTTTTAAATGTCCCACGGCTAAATCCACTACATGAATATAATCACGCACCCCAGTTCCATCGCGAGTGTCATAATCACTACCAAATACAGAAAGTTGTGCTAATTTACCGATAGCAACTTGGCTAATATAAGGTAATAAATTATTTGGAATGCCATTTGGATCTTCACCAATCAAGCCACTTTCATGCGCCCCAACTGGATTAAAATAACGCAAGATGGTCATGCTAAATTTTGGTTCCGCTTTTGCTGTATCGCGTAAAATCTGCTCAACCATATATTTAGAGGTACCATAAGGATTGGTTGTACCGCCGACTTCACAATCTTCTGTAATTGGAATAATTTTTGGATCACCGTAAACCGTTGCAGATGAGCTAAACACAAAGTTCCAAACACCCGCTTTTTTCATTTCTTGAATTAATACAAGGGTGCCAGCGACATTGTTCATGTAATATTCTGTCGGCTTTTGAACACTTTCCCCTACGGCTTTTAACCCTGCAAAGTGAATAACAGAGCTAATCTCATTTTCTGCAAAAATTTTTTGTAACAAAGTACGATCTAAAATATCGCCTTCATAAAACTTTGCGTCTTTGCCCGTAATTTGTTTTACGCGTTCAAGGGATTTTGGCGATGAATTGCAAAGATTATCTAATATCACCACCTCTTTGCCAGCATTTAATAATTCTACAACTGTGTGAGAACCGATATAACCGGCACCACCTGTCACTAAAATGGCCACAATGATCTCCTTATTAATTATTGAGACTAAAAAAATTATATCACTATTTTGTGTGATAAGAAAGATGTCTTGTATGCCCTTGCGGTCGCACCGCACGTTTTAAACGATATGGTTTCGGCAGTTCAAGCAAGGCTTCTGTTTCATATTGGCTCACTGGGATAGAATGGCCAATATATTCTTCAATTGCTGGTAAATTCATCGCATATTCTTCGCAAGCGAAACTAATAGAAACACCACTTTCCCCTGCTCGTCCAGTACGGCCAATTCGGTGAACATAATCTTCTCGATCATCGGGTAAATCATAATTGAAAACATGCGTCACATCAGAAATATGCAAGCCACGAGCAGCCACATCTGTTGCTACTAAAATATCTAAATTACCATCAGTAAATTGTTTTAATAAGGACAAACGTTTTTTCTGTGCTACATCGCCAGTCAGTAAGCCGACACGATGCCCATCAGCAGCCAAATAACCCCAAATTTCTTCACAACGATGTTTCGTATTAGCAAATACAATACAACGCTCAGGCCATTCATCTTCCATTAAGGTTAAGAGAAGTGCCATTTTATCCTGATTAGATGGATAAAAAAGTTCTTCTTTAATGCGATGTCCTGTCTTTTGTTCTGGTTCTATTTCAATATATTCAGGATCATTCATATCTTCAAATGCTAATTCACGCACTTTATAAGAAAGCGTCGCTGAAAATAACATCGTTAAACGCACTTGCGGAGTGGGGCATTTACGCAATAAATAACGAATATCACGGATAAATCCAAGATCGAACATTCGATCCGCTTCATCTAGCACGACAACTTGAATTTCATCTAAACAAATTACGCCTTGTTTCACATAATCAATGACTCGCCCCGTCGTACCAATCAAAATATCTACGCCACGCTCAATCGCTTGTAGTTGTTTATCATAACCATCGCCACCATAGGCAAGTGCGGTTTTTAATCCACAGGCTTTTGCAAGAAATTCTGCGTCATTACTAATCTGCACCGCTAATTCTCGAGTAGGTGCTAAAATCAAAGCTCTTGGGTGAGGATATTCCAGATTAGGATCTTGGTGAGTTAAAAGATGGTGAAAAGTAGCCGTTAAAAAAGCCATTGTCTTGCCTGTACCAGTTTGAGCTTGTCCTGCGACATCGCGTCCATTTAAACTGATAGGCAAGGATAAAGCCTGAATTGGGGTACAAAAATCAAAGCCTTTTTTTGCCAAAGCATCTCGTACAATCGGATGTAGAGGAAGATCGGAGAATCGTTGTTGGCTTAAATAATCTTGTTGCATAAAAATTACATTTTAGAATAATAAAATTACGTTTAGCATAGCATTTTTAGGAAAAATCCTCAAAAAAGCACCGCACTTATAAAAATTAACCGATAGGGTTTCCTATCGGTTAATCTCTATTTAATGCTCCATTCGTCACTCACATTTGGATCCATTGCAAAATCAGCAGTATCACTTGGAATCGCTTTTTCTTCAGCCGCCCATTCGCCAAGATCGATTAACTGGCAACGTTTGCTACAAAAAGGTCGAAAAGTACTTTCATTTGTCCAAGGCACAGATTTCTGGCAAATCGGACAAGGTACTTCAATAATTTCGTCAGACATTTTTATTTTCCGCTTGTTGTAAATAAAACTGGTGCAATTCTAGCACCTTTTTCTGCAAGTGCGGTAAGTTTTGAGCCAGATCAGCATCATTGTTAATCACATCATCCGCCCATTTCAAACGCTCTTGTTGAGAAACTTGAGAATTTATAATTCGTTGAATTTGCTCAAAATTATTGTTATCTCGTTGAGCTGAACGAGCAAGTTGAGTTTGTGGACTCACATCTACTACCAAAATACGATCACAAAGTGCGGTCAATTTATTTTCTATTAATAAAGGGACGACAAATAATGTGTAAGGTGCAGTTTGTTCAGAAAGTTGTTGTTTCATTCGTTCACGAATAGCGGGATGTAAAAGATTATTTAACCACTGTTTTTCTTCATCATTGCAGAACACTCGCTCTCGTAAGGCTGCACGATTAAGTTCTCCTTGCTCCGTTAAAATTTGAGCCCCAAAATGTTCAACAATTTTTGACAATAAAGGGGAATCTTTCGCAACGACTTCTCTAGCAACCACATCCGCATCTACTAGAGGTACGTCAAGATCGGCAAATAAATTAGCAATCGTTGTTTTACCACTACCAATGCCACCAGTTAAGCCAACAATATAAGTCATATAATTTCCCATAAAAAATAAGCGGCGATATTAATCGCCGCTAACCATATAATCAACGAAAGAAAATAAATCATTTCGGATAAACTGGAAGACGTTTACAAATTGCTAATACTTTTTCTTTAGTTTCAGCAATCACTTGTTCTTCATTTTCTTTGCCTAAAGCATCTAAAACATCACACATCCAGCCAGCTAATTCACGCACATCATTTTCATTGAAACCACGGCGAGTCACAGATGGTGTGCCTACACGGATACCTGAAGTAACAAATGGTTTTTGCGGATCATTTGGTACAGCGTTTTTGTTCACGGTAATATTTGCTTTGCCTAATGCCGCATCAGCTGCTTTACCTGTTAATCCTTGTTTAATGAAACTTACTAAGAACAAGTGGTTTTCAGTACCATTTGATACAACGTCATAATCACGTTGTTTAAATACATCAACCATTGCTTTCGCATTTTTGATTACATTTGCTTGGTATTCTTTATATTGAGGCTCTAATGCTTCTTTAAAGCAAACTGCTTTTGCCGCAATAATATGAACTAATGGACCACCTTGATTTGCGGGGAATACAGATGATTGTAATTTTTTGTAGATTTCTTCATTGCCACAAGATGAAAGAATTAAACCACCACGTGGACCGCCTAAGGTTTTGTGGGTTGTAGTGGTTACAACGTGTGCGTGCGGAAGTGGATTTGGGTATAAACCTGCTGCGATTAAACCTGCAACGTGTGCCATATCCACAAATAAATACGCACCCACTTCATCTGCGATTTCACGCATTTTCGCCCAATCCACAACTTGTGAATAAGCCGAGAAACCAGCAACGATAAGTTTTGGTTTACATTCTAATGCTTTTTGACGAACATCTTCATAATCAATTAAGCCATCCGCAGTGATTCCATAAAGCACAGAGTTATAAATCTTGCCAGAGAAACTGACTTTTGCACCGTGAGTTAAGTGACCACCGTGAGCCAAATCCATACCTAAAATAGTATCGCCTGCATTAATCAACGCACCATACACTGCAGCGTTTGCTTGTGAACCAGAGTGCGGTTGAACATTCACGTAATCTGCACCAAATAATTCTTTCGCACGATCAATGGCTAACTGCTCCACAATGTCTGCATACTCACAACCACCGTAATAACGTTTACCTGGATAGCCTTCAGCGTATTTATTAGTGAATTGTGAACCTTGAGCTTCCATCACACGCGGACTAGCATAGTTTTCAGATGCAATGAGTTCGATATGTTCTTCTTGACGACGATTTTCATCTTGGATCGCTTGCCACAATACCGGGTCGTAATCAGCGATAGTCATATTTCTTGTAAACATTGTGTTCTCCTGTTATGTAATTTATGGCAGATAGTTTAACTGTTTATGGATAAAAACTTAATTAAAATTTCATTCCTAAATTTTCATTACTTAAATGAAATTAATTCATCATAATGATATGAATTATTTTTGCAACTCTCGTTCAACAGCCCTATACCCAATATCTCGACGATAAAAACGCCCAGACCATTGAATTTGCTCAGCCAATTTTAACGCTTTCTGCTGTGCCTCAAATACGCTTTCGCCTAATGCAGTTACACAAAGTACACGACCGCCGTTTGTTACTAGCTTGCCTTCTTGTTCTGCGACACCCGCTAAGAAAACTTTCTCGTTTTTGACCGCACTTTTAGGCAATCCGCTGATTTCATCGCCTTTGCGATAATCTTTTGGGTATCCTTCTGCAGCCAATACGATACCTAAAGAAGCCTGTTGATCCCACTGTGATGTTACTTCATCTAATTTGCCGTCACAGGCTTTAAGACAGAGTTCAACAAGGTCTGATTTGAGACGTAGCATTATTGGTTGCGTTTCCGGATCGCCAAAACGACAGTTAAATTCGATCACTTTCGGCTGACCATTCGGCATAATCATTAATCCTGCATACAGGAAGCCAGTATAAACATTGCCTTCTTCCGCCATGCCATTAACCGTCGGATAAATCACTTCCCGCATAATGCGACTATGAATTTCGGGTGTTACCACAGGTGCAGGCGAATACGCACCCATACCGCCTGTATTTAATCCCGTATCATTTTCGCCAACACGTTTATGATCTTGGCTAGTCGCCATAGGCTCAACATTTTTACCGTCTACCATTACGATAAAACTGGCTTCTTCGCCATCTAGAAACTCTTCAATTACTACTTGGCTCCCCGCTTCGCCAAAGGCATTGCCAGAAAGCATATCATGCACAGCGTTTTCCGCCTCTTGCAAGGTCATCGCAACGATTACGCCTTTACCCGCAGCTAAACCATCTGCTTTAACGACAATTGGTGCGCCTTTCTCACGCAAGTAAGCCAATGCTGGTTCGACTTCGGTAAAGTTTTGATATTCCGCTGTTGGAATTTTATGACGAGCAAGAAAATCTTTAGTAAATGCTTTTGAACCTTCTAATTGTGCCGCTGCTTGAGTTGGGCCAAAAATTTTCAATCCTGCCTTGCGAAATGTATCAACAACACCAACTACTAACGGAGCTTCAGGGCCAACAATGGTTAATCCAATTTGTTTATCTTGAGCAAATTTCACTAAGGCTGGAATATCTGTCGCAGAAATATTCACGTTTTCTACTTTGTGTTCCAATGCAGTGCCAGCGTTACCTGGTGCGACAAAAACTTTATCCACAAGTGGAGATTGTGCAGCTTTCCAAGCCAGAGCGTGTTCACGACCGCCGTTTCCGATGATAAGAATGTTCATAATAATCCTAGTATCTTTTTGAATTTAATCCCCTCTTTACGAAAGAGGGGGAGAGTTAGATAAATTAATGTCTAAAATGTCGCATCCCAGTTAATACCATGACCATATTATGTTCATCCGCGGCATCGATGACTTCTTGATCACGCATTGAACCACCTGGGTGGATCACACATTGAATGCCCACTTTCGCCGCTGCATCAATGCCATCACGGAATGGGAAGAAAGCATCAGATGCCATTACACAACCAGCCACTTTTAAGCCTTCATCTTGCGCTTTGATACCTGCAATCTTCGCAGAATATACGCGGCTCATTTGACCTGCACCAATGCCAACAGTTTGATTATCTTTAGCGTAAACAATGGCATTAGATTTCACAAATTTTGCCACTTTCCAGCAGAACAATAAGTCTTTTAATTCTTGTTCAGTTGGCTGACGTTTACTCACCACTTTTAAATCATCCAAACCAACCATACCTAAATCAGCATCTTGTACTAATAAACCACCATTTACACGTTTGAAATCTAAACGTTCAGAACGTGAGGTCAATCCTCCACATTCAAGCAAACGGACATTTTTCTTGCGTTGTATTACTTCTTGCGCTTCAGCAGAAACTTTCGGTGCAATAATCACTTCGACGAATTGGCGTTCCACAATTTCATTTGCTGTTTTTTCATCTAATTCACGGTTAAAAGCAAGAATTCCGCCAAATGCAGACGTTGGATCGGTTTGGTAAGCGCGATTATAAGCATCTAAAATATCCTTACCTAACGCCACACCACAGGGATTAGCGTGTTTAACGATAACACAAGCTGGCTCATCAAATTCTTTCACGCATTCAAGTGCTGCATCAGTGTCGGCAATGTTATTGTAAGATAATGCCTTACCTTGCAGTTGATTAGCCGTAGCCACGCTCCCTTCTTTCACATTTAAATCAACATAGAAAGCAGCATTTTGATGGGCATTTTCTCCATAACGCATGGTTTGTTTACGTACGAAATTAAGATTTAAAGTCCGTGGGAATTGACCGCACTTTGCATTCGCCTCTTCTTCCTCTGCAATATGATAAGGTTTTACTAGCTGACCGAAATAGTTGGCAATCATAGAATCATATTGAGCGGTATGTTCAAATGCTTTAATCGCAAGATCAAAACGAGTTTCAAAAGTTAGGCTGTTTTGGTGTTTATCCATTTCTGTAAGAATGGCGTTAAAATCATTATTATTCACTATGATCGCTACATCTTTATGGTTTTTCGCCGCAGAACGAACCATGGTTGGCCCCCCAATATCGATATTTTCTACCGCATCAGTCAAGGTGCAATCTGGCTTAGCAACGGTAGCTGCAAAGGGATATAAATTCACAACAACCATATCAATGCCTTCAATACTATGTTGTTGCATAATGGCATCGTCCGTACCACGACGACCAAGAATCCCGCCGTGTATTTTTGGATGTAAGGTTTTCACTCGACCGTCCATCATTTCAGGAAAACCTGTGTAATCAGACACTTCAATTACAGGTAAACCATTTTGTGCTAAAAGTTTTGCCGTTCCGCCTGTTGAAAGTAGTTTTACACCGCGTTTAACTAAACCTTGAGCAAACTCTACAATACCCGTTTTATCAGACACACTCAGTAAAGCCTGACGAATTGGACGATCTGCCATTGTATTTTCCTTTCATTAAATAGTTAAAAATAAGCGATGAGAATTATAACGCAAACGTTTGCTTAAATATAGAAAAGATTAAATATAATTTCTTAAAGTGCGGTAAAAATACGATAAATTTCAGGCATAAAAAAGCCCACATAAATGTGGGCAAAAATAAGGATAAAATTATGAAACTACAACTAAACTACTTTTTAAAAAACTTATTATCTAAAGCACAAGCACCTGCGCCAGAAAATACAAAATATAGAAAGAGAAGTGAGTAAAGTAATGCAAGTTCGCCGCCATTTGCAATTGGGAAAAATAGATTTCCTTTTCCTGCTACGTGCATAAAGAAATAGGCATATGCCATTTCCCCTGACAAAATAAACGCAGCTTGGCGTGTAAATAAACCTAAGATTAATAAAATGGAACCAACAATTTCAATTACGCCTGCCACTAGTAGCATTGGATCGCCTACTGCACCATTTCCTCCAGTCATAGAAATTGGAAATTCCAAAAATTTTGCCGTGCCGTGTAAAATAAACATATAAGCGACAACGATACGTAAAAATGCCAAGAAATACGGGCGATATTTTTCAAGATTGTTCATTTTGCTTTCCTTTTGTTTAAAGATGAATTAAAACGGCGTCATATTAATCTTTAACGGATAGTCAAACAATAATTAAAATTGAAAAATACTTTTTACCAAAAGTAAAAAATAACTAAAGTAGCTTTTCAATCCAATTAGAAAAAGCATCAGCATCCATAAAGCCCGTTACTCTACTTCCTTTAATTTCATTATTTTGCTGATCAAAAAATAAAATCGTAGGCAATCCCATCACATTAAAGCGTTCCATTAATGCTTTATTTTCTGGGCTATTCTTTGTCATATTCACTTGTAACAATAAGATATTTTGAAATTGCTGTTGCACTTGTGGATCTGAAAACGTCAGCTTTTCAAATTCTTTACAAGCAACACACCAATCCGCGTATAAATCCAACATAGCAATTGAATGCGGATTTTCCGCTAAAGTGCGGTCAAGTTCTTCAGTATTTTTAATTTGCTTAAATTTAACTTGAGAAACAGGCATATTTTCTACCGCACTTTGTGTTGTAGTTTGAGTTTGCCAAATCCAATTTTGCAGGGGTTGTACAGTAACCATAGCCAACGCAAAACTAATAATTTTAATAGCATAGCCAAAACCGTTCTTAGACATCTGCAACGCAAACCAAATAAAAAATACTGTCGCTAACCCAGCCCATAAGCGAGGTTCCCATACTTCAGGCAAAATACGAGAAAGTAAAAACACAGGTAACGCCAACATAACAAAGCCGAATGTTTGTTTTACGGTATTCATCCATTCGCCTGATTTTGGCAAAATTTTATTACCAAACAATGTGATTAACATTAGCGGCACGCCCATACCCAGTGCAAGTAAATAAAGGGTTGCTGCGCCTGTGAATAAATCGCCACTTTGCGCCACATAAAGTAAAGCACCAGAAAGTGGCGCAGATGTACAAGGCGATGCCACCAGCCCAGCAATCATTCCCATCGCAAAGGAACCGCCAAAAGCACCTGAGGTTTGTTTTTGGCTCCATGTATTCAATTTATTTTGTAAGCTATTTGGCAATTGAATAGTAAATAAGCCAAACATTGAAAGGGCAAGCACAACAAATAAAATAGAAAGCCCGATCATCACATAAGGATGTTGCAAGGCGATTTGAAACGGTAAACCGATGGCTGCCACTGCAAGCCCTAACAAAGTATAAGTCAGTGCCATACCTTGAACGTAAAGAAAAGCTAAACTAAACGCACGCATCATATTTGGACGTTGTTGCTGACCGATAACAATAGCAGAAAGCAACGGTAACATTGGCAATACGCAAGGCGTAAAAGCCAGTCCCAATCCCAATAAAAAGAAACCGAAAATTGCCCATTTACTATGGAATAAACCATCAGCTAAACGATCTTGTTCAGATAAAAGTGCGGTATTTTTTTCAACTGTTTTTTCGACAATTTGCTCTTGAGAAAGAGCTAAATCGCCAATTCGCAATACTTTAGTTTCAGGCGGATAGCAAAAACCTTCGGTACATCCTTGATAAGTGATTTCAACCTTATCATCAGCATTATTAAATGCTCCGCTAAATATTCCATCAATTGAGTGAGTAAAAACTTGCACTTCGCCAAAATAAGGATCTTGATGTAATTCCGCTGCCTGTTGGGTATGCAAAGAGAGAGAATTTGATTTACCAACTAATTCAGCATTAATCTTATCTTGATATAAATAATAGCCATCAGCAATATCCCAATGGGCTTGTAACTGGCTTTTATCTGTAGATAAAGTAGCAGAAAAAGCAAAAGCATCATCTACTTTTAAAAAGGTTTGTTTTTTATCGAATAAACCTGAATTAGCCGCAAAAGCAGTGAAAATCAGCGTAAAAAAAAGAAAGAGTTTTTTCATAGAATTGAGTGTAAAAATATAAATGTTCGAAATTCTATCACAAAGAAAGTTGAATACCTAAAACTATGATTTAGATCACAAAAAGGAAAATCAGGTAAAAAATCACCGCACTTTTTTATTGTTACAATAATGTTGCACAGCTAGAATGATAGCTTTGATAGCATACGCCAAAATAAGTATAAGGATGGAAAATGGCTACTCCAAAAATTCTCGTTGTTGAAGATGAAATCGTCACTCGAAATACGCTTAAAGGGATTTTTGAAGCGGAAGGATATGATGTATTTGAAGCAGAAAATGGTGTTGAAATGCATCATATATTGACAAATCATAATATTAATTTGGTTGTGATGGATATTAATTTACCAGGTAAAAACGGCTTATTATTGGCAAGAGAACTCCGTGAAGAATTAAGCTTACCTCTTATTTTTTTAACTGGTCGAGATAATGAAGTGGATAAAATTTTAGGTCTGGAAATTGGTGCCGATGATTATTTAACCAAACCTTTTAACCCTAGAGAACTGACTATCCGCGCACGTAATCTATTGCATCGCACAATGCCGCATCAAGAAAAAGAAAATACATTTGGTCGAGAATTCTATCGTTTTAATGGTTGGAAATTAGACCTAAATAGCCACAGTTTAATTACACCAGAAGGACAAGAATTCAAACTTCCTCGCAGTGAATTCCGTGCAATGTTACATTTCTGTGAAAATCCAGGAAAATTGCAAACGCGCGAAGAATTGCTGAAAAAAATGACAGGACGAGAGTTAAAACCTCAGGATCGTACCGTAGATGTCACAATTCGACGTATCAGAAAACATTTTGAAGATCATCCAAATACTCCAAATATCATTATGACTATACATGGAGAAGGCTATCGTTTTTGCGGAGATATTGAATAAAGAGATTTTTCTACATAAAAATTCCTTTTTGAAATTCATTTCCTATTTTGTTAGAATTCGCACACTTTTCAGTATCTAATGAAAAGTGAGTTCGGATGAAGGTAGCTGGAGAGCGGGGAATTGACCCCACACCGACGATGTAAAATCTTTCAGGTGCGATGGCAGGGACTGTTACTGGACGAACCCTTGGAGAGATCCATTTTAGAAATGGACGCCGAAGGCGCAAAAGAGCGGTTAATTTTTTAATCGTTTTTCAAACGCTCAGGCAAAAGGACAGGGGCAAAAGACAATCTATTGTAAGTGTGGAAATTATCTATCTTTTCACCGCACTTTCTTTTCCATTGTATCTTTTCGTCTTCTTGTCGTGTTTATTTTTGATTTAAACGACGAGGAATCACAATGACAATTGAGTCAATTCTTTCAGCTATTGATAGCTTTATTTGGGGCGCACCGCTACTTATATTATTATCTGGTACAGGACTCTATTTAACGTTACGCTTAGGCTTTATTCAAATTCGCTACTTACCGCGCGCACTAGGTTATTTGTTCAAAAAAGATAAAGGTGGAAAAGGGGATGTTTCCTCTTTTGCCGCACTTTGTACTGCATTAGCCGCAACAATTGGAACGGGTAATATTGTGGGCGTTGCAACTGCGGTACAAGCAGGTGGGCCTGGCGCTATTTTTTGGATGTGGCTGGTTGCTTTGTTAGGAATGGCAACAAAATATGCCGAATGTTTACTCGCAGTTAAATATCGTGTTCGTGATAAAAATGGCTTTATGGCTGGCGGCCCGATGTATTACATTGAACGCGGACTAGGTATTAAATGGCTGGCAAAATTATTTGCATTATTTGGTGTAATGGTGGCCTTTTTCGGAATAGGTACATTCCCACAAGTAAATGCAATTACTCACGCAATGCAGGACACTTTTAACATTCCCATTTTAGTTACAGCAATTATTGTTACACTTTTAGTCGGCTTAATCATTCTTGGCGGAGTTAAACGTATCGCAATCGCATCATCAGTAATTGTGCCGTTTATGGCGATTTTATACGTCACAACTTCACTGGTTATTATCCTTTTGAATATAGAAAAAGTACCAGATGCGATTTTATTGATTATTGATAGTGCTTTTGATCCACAAGCAGCATTAGGCGGTGCCGTAGGGCTTACTGTAATGAAAGCGATTCAATCAGGCGTCGCTAGAGGCATTTTCTCCAATGAATCAGGTTTAGGAAGCGCGCCAATTGCAGCCGCAGCGGCACAAACTCGTGAGCCTGTCCGTCAAGGTTTAATTTCTATGACAGGAACATTCTTGGATACCATTATTGTTTGTACGATGACGGGGATTGTATTGGTATTAACTGGAGCTTGGAATAACCCTGAATTAGCGGGTGCAACAGTAACAAACTACGCCTTTGCACAAGGTTTAGGCACATCAATTGGTGCAACGATTGTAACAGTTGGCTTATTATTTTTTGCATTCACGACTATTTTAGGTTGGTGTTACTACGGGGAACGTTGCTTTGTTTATCTCGTCGGTATTCGTGGCGTAAAACTATATCGTTTAGCTTATATTATGTTGGTTGGTTTAGGGGCATTCTTACACTTAAATTTAATCTGGATTATCGCCGATATTGTAAATGGTTTGATGGCTTTCCCAAATCTTATCGCACTTATTGGATTGCGAAAAGTGATCGTTGAAGAAACAAAAGATTATTTTCAACGTTTAAAAATTAATCATTATGATCAAGATGAAGTGATAAAATAGTTAAATAAAAGGTGCTGTTCAGCAAATTCTGTGAGACAGCACCTTTATTTTTCTATTTTTAATCAGCACTATAATATAATTTTCCGATTTCAATTTTTTGACGACCCGTATCTTCTCGCCATTTATTACTATCACGTAAAGAATACACACAACCGCAATATTCTTGTTGATAGAATCGCTCACGCTTACTAATCTCAATCATACGCTGTGAACCACCTTCCTTGCGCCAGTTATAATCCCAGTAAACTACATCATCATATTTTTCCGCCGCACGATGTCCACAGCCATTGATTTGATTCATATCTTTCCAGCGAGAAATTCCCAAGCAACTAGTAAATACAGGGAAACCGTGTTTATGTGCATATTCAGCCGTTTTTTCAAAACGCATATCAAAACACATTGTGCAGCGAATACCTCTTTCAGGCTCCCACTCCATTCCTTTGGCACGATCAAACCAATTTTGACGATCGTAATCAGCATCAATAAATGGAATACCAAATTTTTTTGCAAAACGGATATTTTCTTCTTTACGAATCAAATATTCTTTGAGTGGATGAATGTTTGGATTATAAAAATAAATTGTAAATTCAATGCCTGATGCAAGAATTGCTTCCATCACTTCACCAGAGCAAGGCGCACAACAAGAATGCAAAAGGAGCTTATTGTGTCCATCTGGCAACTCAAGTTTTTCACGAATAAAAGGTGCGTTAGGATCCTTACGGATTTTTTGTTTTCGCGGTTTAGCTTGAAAATTGACCGCACTTATTTCTAGTTTAGGTTGAAGTTCTGTATTCATAAAGTTTAATTAAAATTAATGGGTATCAAGTATATAAGCTAAATTATGGACTAATAATTTCTATCCACAGACAAATATGCCAAAGAAATCAATGCCTTCTTATAATCACTCTCTGGCAATATTGCAATTGAATCCACTGCTTTTTGCGCTTCTTCTTTTGCACGATTCATCGCGTAATCTAAAGACTTATGCTCAGTCATAATAGCTAACACTTCATCAATAGCTTCACGTTTACCGCCTTGCTCAATCGCTTCTCGAATTAAAGCTGCCTGTTGAGCATTACCATGACGCATAGCATGTAGCAGAGGAAGGGTTGGTTTTCCTTCAGCTAAATCATCGCCTACATTTTTACCTAGAGCTTGCGCATTTGCACTATAATCCAATACATCATCCACAAGCTGAAATGCAGTGCCAAGATAACGCCCGTAATCTTGTAAAGCCTTTTCTTGAACTTCTGTTCCACCCGCAACAATTGCCGCAGCTTGACCAGCCACCTCAAACAAACGAGCAGTTTTGCTATAAATTACACGCATATAATTAGTTTCGCTCGTTTCAGGATCATTAACATTCATTAACTGCTGAACTTCGCCTTCCGCTAAAACGTTAGTCGCATCCGCCATAATACTTAAAATTTTCAATGATTCTAATTGTGCAACTAATTGAAATGCACGCGTATAAATAAAATCGCCTACCAACACACTCGCCGCATTGCCAAATTCAGCATTCGCCGTAGCACGCCCACGACGCATATCAGATTCATCTACTACATCATCGTGTAATAAAGAAGCGGTATGAATAAATTCAACAAAAGTAGCACAAGTAATTGAATTAGATCCTTCGAACCCTAAAGATCGAGCTGCAAGCACTGCGATCAACGGGCGTATCCGCTTACCGCCACCTTGAACAATATAAAAACCTAACTGTCCTATTAGCGGTACATCTGAATTAAGCTGAGCAAGAATATTTTGATTAACTTTTTGCATATCGGGATCTGCAAGTTTTTGGATCTCGTCTATGCTCATAAGATCTTGTTTCTTCATTTTTTCATCAATTATTAGTCAAAAGTGCGGTGCATTTTACCCGAATTTTCAGACTTTCTGAAATCAATCCGCAAATGAAGGGAATTTTTTTATTTTATTGTAAATAAATTCTTGCCATAGGTAGGATTTTTCCGTAGAATTTGCCACCTATTTTATATGAATTTTTAAGTGTGGACTGCTAAAGAGCAGGGAAACACAATTAAGCGGAGTATTTATGTACGCAGTTTTCCAAAGTGGCGGTAAACAACACCGTGTGAGCGAAGGTCAAGTTGTTCGTTTAGAAAAACTTGAACTTGCAACTGGCGAAACAGTTGAGTTCGATTCTGTGTTGATGGTCGTTAATGGTGAAGATGTTAAAATTGGTGCACCAGTAGTTGCTGGTGCAAAAGTAGTGGCTGAAGTTGTTGCACAAGGTCGTGGCGAGAAAGTTAAAATCGTTAAATTCCGTCGTCGCAAACACAGCCGTAAACAACAAGGTCATCGTCAGTGGTTCACAGAAGTGAAAATCACTGGGATTCAAGCATAATTTCAGAGGAGATCAAGTAGATGGCAACTAAAAAAGCTGGTGGTTCAACTCGTAACGGTCGCGATTCTGAAGCTAAACGCCTTGGTGTTAAACGTTTCGGTGGCGAGTCTGTATTAGCAGGTAGTATTATTGTTCGTCAACGTGGTACTAAATTCCACGCAGGTAACAACGTAGGAATGGGAAGAGATCACACCTTATTCGCAACCGCAGATGGTAAAGTGAAATTTGAAGTAAAAGGCGAGAAAAGCCGTAAATACGTAAGTATTGTTACTGAATAATTTAAAATCTATTCCATTGAAACGCCCTACAATTTTGTGGGGCGTTTTGTCTTTTTCTTAATTTCACATAAGTGAGAACGCAATGAAACAACAACCTTTACTAGGCTTTACCTTTGCACTTATTGCTGCAATGGCTTGGGGGTCATTGCCTATTGCTTTGAAACAAGTTTTGTCTGTAATGAATGCGCAAACTATCGTATGGTATCGTTTCATTATTGCTGCAGTTTCATTATTGGCTTTACTTGCTTATAAAAAACAATTACCTGAATTAATGAAAGTTCGTCAATATGCGTGGATTATGCTTATTGGAGTAATTGGTCTTACCGGCAATTTTCTATTATTTAGTAGCTCGCTGAATTACATTGAACCGTCAGTTGCACAAATTTTTATTCATTTATCCTCTTTTGGAATGCTCATCTGCGGTGTACTGATCTTCAAAGAAAAATTAGGGTTACACCAAAAGCTCGGGCTTTTCTTATTGTTAATTGGTCTAAGTTTATTCTTTAATGATCGTTTTGCTGTATTTTCTGGACTAAATAAGTATTCAACAGGTGTCATTTTAAGTATAGGGGGTGCTCTTATTTGGGTCGCTTATGGAATGGCGCAAAAATTAATGTTGCGTAAATTTAATTCACAACAAATCTTGCTAATGATGTATTTAGGTTGTGCCATAGTCTTTATGCCGATGGCTGAATTCTCGCAAGTGCAAGAACTCACACCTTTAGCTCTGATTTGTTTTATTTACTGCTGTTTAAATACCTTAATTGGATACGGCTCTTATGCGGAAGCACTTAATCGTTGGGATGTATCAAAAGTCAGTGTTGTTATCACACTTGTACCTCTTTTCACGATCCTATTTTCTCATATTGCCCATTATTTTAGCCCAGTAGATTTTGCAGCCCCAGAATTGAATAATATTAGCTATATTGGTGCATTTGTTGTAGTATGCGGGGCAATTTTATCCGCAATTGGACATAAATTATTACCGCATAGAACTCATTAAAGTGCGGTTTATTTTGGAGAAGTTTTAATGAAATTTATTGATGAATCCCTTATTAGAATTGAGGCAGGGGATGGTGGCAACGGTTGCGTAAGTTTCCGTCGAGAAAAATTTATTCCGAAAGGCGGCCCTGATGGTGGCGATGGTGGCGATGGTGGCGATGTATATTTACAAGCCGATGAAAACCTCAATACCTTAATTGACTACCGTTTTAATAAACGCTTTGCGGCAGAGCGTGGAGAGAATGGACGGAGTTCAGATTGTACAGGACGTCGCGGTAAAGATATTATTTTACCTGTTCCCGTAGGAACTCGTGCTATTGATAACGACACCAAAGAAACTTTGGGGGATTTAACCGAACACGGTCAAAAAATGTTGGTAGCCAAAGGTGGTTATCACGGTTTAGGGAATACTCGTTTCAAATCATCAGTAAACCGTGCACCGCGTCAAAAAACAATGGGAACACCGGGCGAAAAACGAGATTTATTATTGGAATTAATGCTACTTGCTGATGTGGGAATGCTCGGTTTACCTAATGCTGGTAAATCCACTTTTATTCGTGCCGTTTCAGCAGCCAAACCAAAAGTTGCAGATTATCCATTTACTACCTTAGTACCAAGTCTCGGTGTTGTGAAAGTGGATGACTCACACAGTTTCGTAGTGGCAGATATTCCTGGATTAATTGAGGGCGCAGCAGATGGTGCTGGGTTAGGAATTCGTTTTTTAAAACATCTAGAACGTTGTAGAGTGCTTATTCATTTAGTCGATATTGCGCCAATTGATGGCTCTAATCCAGCAGATAATGTTGCTATTATTGAATCTGAACTTTTCCAATACAGTGAAAAATTATCAGAAAAGCCACGCTGGTTAGTATTCAATAAAATTGATACGATGAGCGATGAAGAAGCTGAAGAGCGAGCCAGAGAAATTGCTGAACAATTAGGTTGGGAAGAAGATTATTACTTCATTTCAGCGGCAACAGGGAAAAATGTTTCTCCACTTTGTCGTGATATTATGGACTTTATCATAGCAAATCCACGCGAAGCTGAAACACAACAAGTTGCACCTGAAGAAGTAAAATTCAAATGGGAAGATTATCATCAGGAACAACTAGCGGAGCATCAATTTGATGATGACGAAGATTGGGATGATGATTGGACTGAAGAAGATGATGAAGGAATTGAGTTCATCTATAAACCTTAAGAAAGTCTAATTTTGTAAGCATTAAAAATTTAAAAGCACCTAAAACTTTTAGGTGCTTTTTGCTATCAATTAACGCTCAAAAATTTCACAATCAGTAAAGAAATAAGCAATTTCACGATTTGCATTTTCTATACTATCTGATCCGTGAACCGAATTCTCACGCTGACTTAATGCAAAATCTTTACGAATTGTCCCTTCTTCTGCAGTTTCTGGATTCGTTGTACCAATCAAAGTGCGGTAATCTTTCACTGCATTTTCTTTTTCAAGAACAGAAACCACTATCGGTGAAGACATCATATATTCAACTAAAGGCACAAAAAATTCTTTGCCTTGATGCTCGGCATAAAAGCCTTCAGCCTGCTCACGAGTTAAGCGTACCATTTTAGAGGCTATGATTTTAAAGCCATTTTGCTCAAAACGAGTTAAGATTGTTCCAATTAGATTACGCTTTACCGCATCAGGTTTAATAATCGAAAACGTTCTTTCTGTCATCATATCTCCTTACTTCAATGATTTTGATAACATTAAATTTGCTAAAGTTTGCACACCAATCCCTGTCGCCCCAACAGCCCATAAATCACTACTAGATTTACGATAAGTCGCGGAACAATCAATATGCAACCAATTTTGTTGATAATTTTTTACAAAATACGATAAAAATGCCGTTGCTGTACTTGCCCCCGCCCCAACTGGAACAGAACCAATATTAGCAATATCGGCAAAAGATGAATTAATTTGTGAGCGATGAAAATCTTCAAATGGTAAACGCCAGAAAGGTTCATTTTCTTCTTGTGCTGATTGGAAAAGATTCTTCACGAGATCATCATCCATAGATAATACCGAATGATAGTCATTTCCTACAGCCATTTTTGCTGCGCCAGTTAAAGTTGCACAATCAATAATAAAATCTGGATTTTGGCTGTCCGCTTCAATCAATCCATCAGCTAACACCAAACGCCCTTCAGCGTCAGTATTCAGCACTTCTGCTGTCACGCCATTTTTATAAGTAATAATATCGCCTAGTTTAAAGGCATTATTGCTTATCAAATTCTCTGCACAACATAAATACAGTTTAACGCGTTGATTTAATCCGCGAGCGATAGCGAAACCTAATGCCCCCGTTAATAATGCTGCCCCACCCATATCGGTTCGCATTGTGCTCATTCCATCACTTGGTTTGATACTGTAGCCGCCACTGTCAAAAGTAATCCCCTTGCCAACTAAACAAGCTAATACGGGAGCATTCGGATCTTGTGTTGGATTGAAATCAAGTTGCAACATAGCTGGCAAGTTAGCAGAGCCTTTTCCTACAGTCCAAATTCCGTGATAACCTTGTTGCTCAAGTTCCTCACCAGAAATAATCTTAAAACTTACCGCACTTTTTTCATTATAAATGTCCGCTTGGTTTAAGATAAATTCAGCCGCACGTTCTGCTAATGTTACTGGTGTTAGGCTTTGTGCTGGCTCATTAATAATCCCACGCACAAAATCACCACATTTGATACGCGCTAATAATTCATCTTGTAGATCATGATCCAAATGAGGAAACTCAATCCCGTAATCTTGTTTTGCTGTATAAAAACCTTGATAAAACGCCCAGCAAAATTCTAAATCCCATTCTTCACCGAGCAATTCCATATTTTTAATTCCCTGCCCACGCAATTTACGAGCGGCTTGTTGAACTAAAGTGCGGTCAGTTTTTTCATTATTTTTTAAATGAATTGTTGCTTTATTAGAGTCAAAGCTCAAAATAGCATTTTTTCCCCAAGCATCATTCGCTAAGTTATTTGAAAGTGTAATTTGCATATTTATTCCCCCATGTATAAACAAAATAAATTTAGAAACTATACCAGCTTTATTTCTAATAGTTAATTATTTGACCTTATTCACTCACTTTTTGACACCATTCTTGATGATTTAAATACCAAATTACCGTTTTTCTTAATCCCGATTCAAAAGTTTCTTTAGGTATCCAGCCTAGTTTATGATTGATTTTACTTGTATCAAGCGCATAACGAAGATCGTGACCCGGTCTATCTTGCACATAGCAAATTAAATTTTCATATCTATCAATATGTTTTGGCTTATTAGGTAAAAATTCTTCCAGTAAAGAACAAATAGAACTCACCACTTCAATGTTGGGCTTTTCATTATTTCCGCCAATATTATAGGTTTCCCCAATATTTCCTTTCGTCAAAACGCTATATAGTGCATCAATATGATCTTCAACAAATAACCAATCTCTAATTTGTAAACCATCGCCATAAATAGGCAGTGTTTTTCCCTTTATCGCATTTAAAATCATTAATGGAATTAATTTTTCAGGGTACTGATACGGGCCATAATTATTTGAACTATGTGTAATGATTGTCGGTAACCCATATGTTCTATACCAAGCCTGCACAAGATGATCGCTTGCCGCCTTTGAAGCTGAATAAGGACTACTAGGTTTATAAGCTGATGTTTCAGTAAATAAACCTTTGTTACTTTCTAAATCGCCATAAACTTCATCGGTGGAAATATGTAAGAATCGGAAACTGGATTTTTTTTGATTATCTAAACGATGCCAGTAGTCTAGAGTTGATTCAAGTAGCCTATAAGTTCCTACAATGTTAGTTTGTATAAACTCCGAAGAAGCATTTATAGAACGATCAACATGGCTTTCAGCGGCAAGATGGATAACGGCATCAGGTTGATATTGTGCAAAAATATAAGATAACGCCTTAGTATCACAAATATCTGCTTGTACAAAAGCATAACGTGGATGGTTTTCTACAGTTTTAAGTGAGGATAAATTTCCTGCATAAGTCAGCTTATCAACATTTACGATCTTATTATGTGTCTTTTCAAGAAGATAACGGACAAGCGCAGAACCAATAAAACCCGCTCCACCAGTTACTAGAATTGTTCTATTTGTATTCGACATTTTTACCCAAGTCTCGTTATAAACAATTTCAAACGAAAAGTGCGGTAAATTTTACCGCACTTTTAAACATGATTTCATCAATGATGATTACGCATAATACATTTCAAACTCAACTGGATGTGGAGCCATATTTAAACGCTCTACTTCTTTACGTTTGATACTGATAAACGCATCAATAAAATCTTTAGCAAATACGCCACCTTGAGTTAAAAATTCATAGTCTTTTTCTAATGAATTCAATGCTTCTTCTAACGAGCTTGCCACTGCTGGAATATCTTTTAATTCTTCAGGTGGCAGATCGTAAAGATTTTTATCCATCGCATCGCCTGGATGGATTTTGTTTACCACGCCATCAAGACCTGCCATTAATAATGCAGCAAATGCTAAATATGGGTTTGCTAAAGGATCTGGGAAACGCGCTTCTATGCGAATCGCTTTTGGATTGGTTACAGCAGGGATACGAATTGAGGCAGAACGATTACTTGCAGAATAAGCCAACAATACAGGTGCTTCATAACCCGGCACTAAACGTTTATATGAATTAGTGCTTGAATTAGTGAACGCATTTAAGGCTTTAGCGTGCTTAATGATACCGCCGATGTAGTAAAGCGCGGTTTCTGAAAGGCCAGCATATTTATCGCCTTGGAAAATGTTTTTTCCGTCTTTGCTTAACGACATATTACAGTGCATGCCTGAACCATTATCTCCAGTAATTGGTTTTGGCATAAAACACGCTGTTTTACCGTGCTCTAACGCCACATTTTGCACAACATATTTATAGATTTGGGTTTCATCCGCTTTTAAAGTCAGTGTATTGAACTTAGTCGCAATTTCATTCTGCCCTGCAGTCGCCACTTCATGATGATGGGCTTCAATCACAAGGCCCATTTCTTCTAAAATCAAGCACATTTCAGAACGAATATCGTGCGCACTATCAATTGGTGCAACGGCACAATATCCGCCTTTTTTCAATGGACGATAAGCGTTATTACCTTCTTCATATTTTTTATTCGTGTTCCAAGCAGCTTCTATATCATCAATAGAAAAAGACGCTTTGTTCATTGATACATTAAAACGTACATCATCAAATAAGAAGAATTCAGGCTCTGGGCCGAAAAAAGCTTGATCTGCAATACCAGTTGAACGCATATAATTTTCTGCACGAATTGCAATTGAACGTGGATCGCGATCATAGCTTTGCATTGTCGTTGGTTCATAAACACTGCAACGAATAGAAAGCGTTGGAATTTGCGCAAATGGATCGACAACTGCGGTTTCAGCCATTGGCATAAGCAACATATCGGCTTTATTAATTGTCTTCCATCCTTCTACAGAGGAACCATCAAACATCTTGCCGTCTTCAAACATATCTTCATCAACAAGGCTAACTGGGATAGAAACACCATGTTCTTTACCTTTAATGTCAGTAAAACGAAGCAATACAAACCTAATATCATTCTCTTCGATCAATTTAAACACGGAAGCAATGGCATCTGACATAGTAGATCCTCTTTCTATATAAAAAATTAAGTAAGCATTATAGTCTAATCAAATCTGACTTTCATTAGATTTGTTGTGGCGTTATAGTAAAAAGCACGGAAAGCCTGTATAATAGCTGCTATTAAAAATAAGTTGTATTTTATTCAATGAACGGTACAATATGCCCAATCAATCAATCAATCAATCAATCAATCAATCAATCAATCAATCAATCAATCAATCAATCAATCAATCAATCAATCAATCAAAGTCTGTCATTATTGCAGGTAATGGAACAAGTTTAAAATCAATTGACTATAGTTTATTACCTAAAGATTATGATGTTTTCCGTTGCAATCAATTTTATTTTGAAGATCATTATTTTCTTGGTAAGAAAATAAAAAAGGTATTTTTTAATTTTTCTGTAATTTTTGAACAATACTATACGTTTCTGCAATTAATTAAAAATAATGAATATGAATATGCTGATATTATTTTGTCATCTTTTCTGAATTTAGGGGATTCAGAATTAAAGATAATCCAGCGTTTAGAAAAATTATTACCACAAATTGATCTTGGTCATAACTATTTAAAAAAACTACGAGCTTTTGATGCTCATTTACAATATCACGAACTATATGAGAATAAGAGGATTACATCAGGCGTTTATATGTGTGCAGTGGCAACTGCAATGGGTTATAAAGATCTTTATTTGACAGGCATTGATTTTTATCAAGAAAAAGGGAATCCTTACGCATTTCATCATCAAAAAGAAAATATTATTAAATTATTACCTTCTTTTTCACAAAATAAAAGTCAAAATGATCTCCATTCTATGGAATATGATTTAAATGCACTTTATTTCTTACAAAAACATTATGGTGTAAATATTTACTGTATTTCGCCAGAAAGTCCTCTATGTAATTATTTTCCTTTATCACCACTGAATAACCCATTTACTTTTATTCCCGAAGAAAAGAAAAATTACACACAAGATATTTTAATTCCGCCAGAGTCAGTGTATAAAAAAATTGGTATATATTCCAAACCAAGAATTTACCAAAATCTGGTTTTTCGGTTGATCTGGGATATATTACGTTTACCTAATGATATAAAAAAAGCTTTGAAAGCAAAGAAAATGAGACTACGTAAATAAACCTGAGGTATAATGCCTCGTTTTCTTCAACATAAGACAACAACCTATATTAGGATTAGGTGCAGTAAATTGCACCTTTTTTATAAAATCATATACCGTGCAAAATTGCACCTTACTCGAAGCATTAGATAATGAAAAACGAAATTGATATTAAAAAACTCCGTAACATCGCAATTATTGCGCACGTAGACCATGGTAAAACCACTCTTGTAGATAAACTTCTGCAACAATCTGGTACTTTTGAATCTGCACGTGGTGATGTAGATGAACGCGTTATGGACTCAAATGATCTTGAAAAAGAACGTGGCATTACAATTCTTGCAAAAAATACCGCGATTAACTGGAATGACTACCGTATTAACATCGTGGATACTCCAGGACACGCCGACTTCGGTGGCGAAGTTGAACGCGTACTTTCTATGGTGGATTCTGTTCTATTAGTTGTTGATGCGTTTGATGGCCCAATGCCACAAACGCGTTTCGTGACTCAAAAAGCATTTGCTCACGGATTAAAACCAATCGTGGTCATCAATAAAGTTGATCGCCCTGGTGCGCGTCCTGACTGGGTTGTAGATCAAGTATTTGACTTATTTGTCAATCTTGGTGCAAGTGATGAACAGTTAGACTTCCCTATTATCTATGCTTCAGCATTAAATGGCGTTGCAGGTCTTGAGCACGAAGAATTAGCAGAAGATATGACTCCGTTATTTGAAGCCATTGTGAAATATGTAGAACCGCCAAAAGTAGAACTTGATGCGCCATTCCAAATGCAAATTTCACAATTAGACTACAACAACTATGTAGGTGTTATCGGCATTGGTCGTATTAAGCGTGGTTCGATTAAACCAAACCAACCAGTTACTATCATCAATAGTGAAGGAAAAACTCGTCAAGGTCGTATCGGTCAAGTACTTGGTCATCTTGGTTTACAACGTTATGAAGAAGATGTTGCTTATGCAGGCGATATTGTTGCAATCACTGGTTTAGGAGAATTAAACATTTCAGATACGATTTGTGATATTCACGCAGTGGAAGCGCTTCCATCATTAACTGTTGATGAACCAACAGTAACAATGTTCTTCTGTGTGAATACCTCTCCATTTGCAGGACAAGAAGGAAAATATGTCACATCGCGTCAAATTCTTGAACGCTTAAATAAAGAATTGGTTCACAACGTAGCGTTACGCGTAGAAGAAACCCCAAACCCAGATGAATTCCGTGTTTCTGGTCGTGGGGAATTACACCTTTCTGTATTAATTGAAAATATGCGTCGTGAAGGTTATGAACTTGCGGTTTCTCGTCCAAAAGTAATTTATCGTGATATTGACGGTAAAAAACAAGAACCATACGAACAAGTAACTATTGATGTAGAAGAACAACATCAAGGTTCTGTGATGGAGGCATTAGGTATCCGTAAAGGTGAAGTCCGTGATATGTTGTCAGATGGTAAAGGCCGTGTTCGCTTAGAATACATCATTCCTAGCCGCGGATTAATTGGCTTCCGTGGGGACTTTATGACCATGACTTCTGGTACAGGCCTACTTTACTCAAGCTTTAGCCACTACGATGAAATCAAAGGTGGAGATATTGGCCAACGTAAAAATGGTGTATTAATCTCAAACGCAACAGGTAAAGCACTGGGTTACGCATTATTTGGCTTACAAGAACGTGGTAAGTTAATGATTGATGCAAACGTGGAAGTTTATGAAGGGCAAATTATCGGTATTCATAGTCGTTCAAACGACTTAACTGTAAACTGCTTACAAGGTAAAAAACTGACCAATATGCGTGCGTCAGGTAAAGACGATGCGATTGTGCTGACTACACCTGTAAAATTCAGTCTTGAACAAGCCATTGAATTTATCGATGACGATGAATTAGTGGAAGTGACACCTGAATCGATTCGTATCCGTAAAAAACTTTTAACGGAAAACGATCGTAAACGGGCAAATCGTACAACGACAAGTACTAGCACGCATTAATAAACAACTTTAGCACGAAAATTTGTAAAAAAATTAACCGCACTTTGGGGATACAACTAAAGTGCGGTTATTTTTATGCTCAATTTACTAAGGCGAAAGTCTTTCTCTAATCCAATTATCGCTTTCTTTACGATAACGAATGCGATCATGTAAACGGCTTGGTCGCCCTTGCCAAAATTCCACGGTTTCTGGCACGACTAAATAGCCGCCCCAATAATCTGGTCGAGGCACGTTTAACGGATGTTTAACCGCAACCAATGCGGCTTTTGCTAGTAAAGATTTATAATTAGAAATCACCGCACTTTGTTCACTTGCCCAAGCACCTATACGACTGGTGTAAGGTCGGGTAGCAAAATATTTATCAGATTGTTCTGCTGAAATTTTAACCGCCTTACCTTCAATCCGCACTTGGCGTTCCAATTCAGGCCAAAAGAAAGTCAGCGCGACATAAGGATTACGCTCAATACAGCTGCCTTTTCGGCTAAGATAATTGGTAAAAAAGACAAAACCTTGTTCAGTGACTTCTTTTAGCAAAACCATTCGGCTATTTGGGCGACCTTGTTCATCAACAGTCGCAATATTCATTGCGGTAGGCTCATTAACTTGAGCATGAATAGCCTCTTTCTGCCACTGTTCAAATTGCGAAATTGGATTTTCATAACAATCATTTTGTGAAAGCACGCGTTTAGTATATTCATCGCGAATATTGTGTAATTCCATTTTCTCTCCTTTTAAATTTGATGAAAAACGCAAATAGAATAAAGTCTGTAAAATCATTCGTCAATTTTCATAAAATAAAACTCAAATGCAATCGCCCCTTGCAATTATTAGAAATATGCGTATCATCTAGCCCCCTATATTCAACCTCGGGTTCCCTAACCCCGATTTATTTAAACTAAAAAGGTACAACATGAAATTAACCTCTCCGATCTTTAATGATCAACAAAAACGTCGTGCAATCATCTGGCTCAGCTTTTTCCACATATTCATCATTGCCGCAAGCAATTACTTTGTTCAAATCCCTTTTGAAATCACGCTAAAATTGACCGCACTTGGTGCAGCAAACGATTTTTCCTTCCACAGCACTTGGGGAACGCTCACATTCCCATTTATCTTTTTAGCTACTGATTTAACCGTGCGTATTTTCGGTGCGGAAGATGCTAGAAAAATCATCTTCGTGGTGATGTTTCCTGCATTGATTGTAAGTTACGTCATATCGGTTTTATTCTCTGAAAGCAAATTCCAAGGTTTTGAATCATTAACGCATTTTGATCTATTTGTATTCCGTATTGCTATTGCGAGCTTTGCCGCTTACGTGGTAGGACAATTGCTTGATGTGATCGTATTTAACCGCTTACGCCAGTTAAAAACATGGTGGGTGGCGCCAACTAGCTCAATGACATTTGGCTCAATGGCGGATACCTTTGTTTTCTTCAGTGTAGCCTTCTATCAAAGTGCCGATCCTTTTATGGCTGAACACTGGGCACAACTCGGCTTTGTAGATTACCTGTTTAAGCTATTTGTCGGCATTATATTATTCGTACCAGCCTATGGCGTAGTATTAAATGTTATTTTACGAAAACTACAAATGCTCGTAACAGAACGCGTTCCTGCATAAACTAAATTTCTGGCGCATATAAAACAATTAACCCCGCTCTTTTGAGTGGGATTAATTGTTTTTGAAATACTGCAAATAAAAATTAAATTAATTTAACAGGTACTTTTACGACTAATTTTTTTATTTTTTCTGTTTTTCCATTCACTACACAGCAAGGTTTATGCGGTTCGTAAGGATAGAATACAGCGAACATTTTTGGCTTCATTGTGACGGTGAATTTATCATCAATATCTGCACAAAGTTGATAATCATCCGCTTCGTTATAAGATTCATATTTAGACAAATCAGGATAATTAGCGCCAACTTCTATATTTTCCATACCGCGGATTAACACCTGAACATCTAAGTATTCATGATGTAACTCTGCTTTTTTACTGCTTGGTTCTGCTGTTTCTGGTTCCATTACGTTCATATAAATTTGATCGTTAATATCATGGCGACCATTTTCTAACGCATTCAAATCTAACGTATTCAAATAATCACATACTTCAGCAATCGCTTTTGGTAAACCAACTTTAAAATTTGGGCTGGTTAAGCTGCTAATAATCATAGAATTTTCCTTATAGTGGATAAAAGTTATCCTATGATACCAAGTCGGTTAAATGAAATAAAGTTACCAATCACACAAAAACCTCTGTATAATGCCTAGGCTTTATTTTCTACATTAGCGTGCGGCTATCAAAAGCAATTTTAAGCGCTCGAAAGTGCGGTCATTTTTTCGAAAGATTTCTTTTGCTAGTCGCAATCTGGAAAATAAGGCATTGTTTTTAATATAAATTTTAAGGAAAACATTGTGAATCCAATTGTTAAACAATTTAAATACGGTCAGCATACCGTAACCCTAGAAACTGGCGCAATTGCACGTCAAGCAACTGCTGCGGTCATGGCAAGTATGGACGATACCACGGTATTCGTTACTGTTGTGGCTAAAAAAGATGTAAAAGAAGGTCAAGACTTCTTCCCATTAACCGTAAACTACCAAGAGCGTACTTATGCGGCGGGTAAAATCCCTGGTGGTTTCTTCAAACGTGAAGGTCGTCCATCTGAAGGTGAAACTTTAATTGCACGTTTAATCGACCGTCCAATTCGTCCATTATTCCCAGAAGGTTTCTTCAACGAAATCCAAGTTGTGGCAACTGTAGTTTCTGTAAACCCACAAATCAGCCCTGACTTAGTGGCAATGATTGGTGCTTCTGCAGCATTAACTTTATCTGGTGTGCCTTTCAACGGCCCTATCGGTGCGGCGCGCGTTGGTTTTATCGATAACCAATTCGTATTAAACCCAACGATGGCTGAACAAAAACAAAGCCGTTTAGACTTAGTAGTTGCAGGTACTGACAAAGCCGTATTAATGGTTGAATCTGAAGCCGACGTTTTAACTGAAGAACAAATGTTAGCGGCGGTAGTATTCGGTCATCAACAACAACAAGTTGTGATTGAAGCTATCAAAGAATTTGCAAAAGAAGCGGGCAAACCACGTTGGGATTGGGTTGCACCACAACCAAACACAGATTTAATCAATAAAGTAAAAGCAATTGCTGAAGCGCGTTTAGGCGATGCATACCGCATTACTGAAAAACAAGCTCGTTACGAACAAATCGATGCGATTAAAGCAGATGTGATTGCACAAATCACAGCTGAAGATGAAGAAATCAGCGAAGGTAAAATCGTGGATATTTTCACCGCACTTGAAAGCCAAATCGTTCGTGGCCGTATCATTGCAGGCGAACCACGTATTGATGGTCGTACCGTTGATACCGTTCGTGCATTAGATATTTGTACTGGCGTATTACCACGTACTCACGGTTCTGCAATTTTCACTCGTGGTGAAACACAAGCATTAGCTGTTGCAACGTTAGGTACTGAACGTGATGCACAAATCATTGATGAATTAACAGGCGAACGTCAAGATCACTTCTTATTCCATTATAATTTCCCTCCATATTCTGTAGGCGAAACAGGAATGATCGGTTCTCCAAAACGTCGTGAGATCGGTCACGGTCGTTTAGCAAAACGTGGTGTAGCGGCTGTTATGCCTAGCCTTGCGGAATTCCCGTATGTTGTGCGTGTTGTATCTGAAATTACTGAATCTAACGGTTCTTCTTCTATGGCATCGGTATGTGGTGCGTCTTTAGCATTAATGGATGCGGGCGTTCCAATCAAAGCAGCTGTTGCAGGTATCGCAATGGGCTTAGTGAAAGAAGAAGATAAATTCGTGGTGCTTTCAGATATTTTAGGCGATGAAGACCATTTGGGCGATATGGACTTTAAAGTGGCAGGTACACGTGAAGGTGTCACTGCGCTTCAAATGGACATCAAAATTGAAGGTATCACACCTGAAATTATGCAAATTGCATTAAACCAAGCGAAGAGTGCGCGTATGCATATTCTTGGTGTAATGGAACAAGCAATCCCTGCTCCACGCGAGGATATTTCTGACTACGCACCACGTATCTATACAATGAAAATTGATCCTAAAAAAATCAAAGATGTGATTGGTAAAGGTGGTGCAACAATCCGTTCACTAACTGAAGAAACTGGCACTTCTATTGATATTGATGATGATGGTACAGTGAAAATTGCCGCAGTCGATGGCAATGCTGCGAAAAATGTAATGGGACGCATTGAAGAAATCGTTGCAGAAGTTGAAGCTGGTGCAATTTACAAAGGTAAAGTCACTCGTCTTGCTGATTTTGGTGCATTCGTCGCAATCGTTGGAAATAAAGAAGGTTTAGTTCATATTTCTCAAATTGCTGAAGAGCGTGTAGAAAAAGTTAGCGATTACCTCCAAGTGGGTCAAGAAGTAAACGTAAAAGTTGTTGAAATAGATCGTCAAGGTCGTATTCGTTTAACAATGAAAGACTTGGCTCCAAAACAAGAAACTGAAATTAACCAAGAAATGTCTTCCGAAGAACAAGAATAATCTTGGAATATTGAATCAAAACTTGACAGCAACAGCTGCCAAGTTTTGTTGTTTTCCAACTTTTAGGCATAAAGAAAGCAAATGTGGTGTTTTCGCTTATCTCGCCATTTTATAGTCTATTTATTTAGCTTATGTGCGATCTTACTCCTTGCAGGCTGTGTTCAGTCTAGGGGCGGTTTTGTGTCTAAAAATCATGTCGTGTTGGCTGAACAAAATCCGAATACTCACTTTGAACAAGAAGTGATGATCGTACGATTAAGCCAAGTACTACTCGTTGGAAAAATGAGTAATGAAGAACGTGCATCGCTACATTTTGAACGTGGCATACTCTATGATTCCCTTGGATTATGGGGACTTGCTCGTTACGATTTTACTCAAGCCCTTGCATTACAGCCGAAAATGGCTTCTGTGTACAATTACTTAGGGCTTTATTTATTGCTTGAAGAAGATTACGACGGCGCATTGGATGCTTTCAATACGGTGTTTGAATTAGATTCAGGTTATGACTATACCCACCTTAATCGTGGTTTAAATTTTTATTATGTAGGGCGTTACCCTCTTGCTCAGCAAGATTTCTTACAGTTCTACCAAGCCGATACAAAAGATCCCTATCGTGTCTTATGGCTATATTTGAACGAACAAAAATTAAAACCACAAGAAGCCCAAACAAACCTTGTTGAACGAGCAAAAGGGCTATCAGAGGACTTCTGGGGTACACATATCGTTCAATATTACTTAGGACACATCTCTGTAGAAGAATTACAACAACGTGCGAATGGATTTGCTGAAAATTCGCAACAATATGCTGAAATTCTTACAGAAACCTATTTTTATCTAGCAAAACAAAAACTCAATGTAGGGCTAGTAGATGAAGCGGCAGCTTTATTTAAACTAGCTATGGCAAATCAGGTTTATAACTTTGTTGAGTATCGTTTTGCCGCATTTGAACTAATGAAATTAAAACCGGTTCAAACAGAAGACGAAAAAGAAGAAAAAAGTGCGGTGGCAAAATAAGTACTTAGGGTAGGTATACCCTAAGTTATGCAAAGCGGTTCTCCTTTGGAGAACTGCTCTCCTCCAACGAGGCAGCACTAAAATTAGCCTAGAGTATATTTACCCTAGGACTACGTTTTAATAGCAACATAAACCCGAAAGCCCGTTGAGCTTTCCTTATTTATATTCGAGTATTTTAATGACTGACAAAATTACTTTTAATGACTTAGGCTTACCTGAGTTCATCTTAAAAGCTGTTTCTGACTTAGGTTTTGAAACCCCTTCTCCAATTCAACAAGCTTGTATCCCACATTTGCTCAGTGGCAATGATGTGCTAGGTATGGCACAAACGGGTAGTGGTAAAACCGCTGCTTTTGCACTGCCTTTATTAGCACAAATCGATCCAAGTGAAAAACATCCACAAATGTTAGTAATGGCACCTACTCGCGAACTTGCTATTCAAGTTGCCGATGCGTGCGAACAATTTGTTAAATATGCTCATGGCTCCCGCATTGTTACCCTATATGGCGGGCAACGTTATGACATCCAACTTCGTGCATTAAAACAAGGCGCACAAGTAGTTGTGGGTACACCTGGTCGTATTCTTGACCATATTCGTCGCGGCACATTAAATCTTTCTGAACTTCGTTTTATCGTATTAGATGAAGCCGATGAAATGCTACGTATGGGGTTCATTGATGATGTAGAAACCGTCATGGCTGAATTACCAGAAAATCATCAAACTGCGTTATTCTCTGCAACAATGCCTGAACCGATCCGTCGTATTACGAAACGTTTTATGAATGATCCGAAAGAAGTGAAGATCAAAGTTAATAACGAAAATGCTCCAGATATTGAGCAAAGTTGTTGGTATGTGCACGGCGTGCGTAAAAACGAAGCTCTTCTTCGTTTCTTAGAAGTGGAAGATTTTGATGCCGCAATTATTTTTGCTCGCACTAAAACTGGCACGTTAGACATTACAGAACTACTTGAAAAAAATGGTTTCCGTTCCGCCGCACTTAATGGCGATATGACACAACAATTACGCGAACAAACCCTCGATCGTTTACGTAACGGCAGTTTAGATATTGTAGTAGCAACCGATGTGGCTGCTCGTGGTATTGATATTGAACGTATCAGCCTTGTGGTAAACTACGACATTCCGCTGGATGCAGAATCTTATGTACATCGAATTGGCCGTACTGGTCGTGCAGGTCGTTCTGGTCGTGCTTTATTATTCGTTGAACCTCGTGAGCGTCGTTTACTTCGTAATATTGAACACCTAATGAAAAAAGGTATCAATGAAGTAGAATTGCCAAATCATCTTGTGTTACAAGAATGCCGCCGCAAAAAATTCGTTGCAAAAATTACGAAACAACTTGAGCATCACGATTTAGAACAATATCGTAGTTTATTAGAAGACTTATTCACAGCCGATCAAGATCAAGAAGATATTGCTGCAGCAATGTTAATGTTGTTACAAGGTAAACAAAAATTAATTCTTCCACCTGATCCGCCAATGGAAAAACGTCGTCGTGAACGTAATGAATGCGGTGATCGCCGTGAAAATCCACGTTCAGCTGAACGTCGTGGCGAACGTAAAGGCTACGGAAATCCACGACCAATGGATTTATATCGTATCGAAGTCGGTCGTGCAGATGGTGTAGAAGTTCGCCATATCGTTGGTGCAATTGCTAATGAAGGCGATATTAACAGCCGTTATATTGGTCATATTAAACTTTATGATGATTACACTACCGTTGAATTGCCACAAGGTATGCCGAAAGAATTATTGCAACAATTCGGAAAAACACGCGTATTGAATAAACAAATGCAAATGTCTTTCTTAGGCGCAGTAAAATCCGATAATTCCCGTGGCGGTGATGATTTTAACGGTAAACGTAAAGGCCGTGGGGGCGATTTCCGTGGAGAACGCGGACGTAATGAACGAAATGGTGACAATCGTGGAAATCGTAAATTTAATGAAAAAAGTAACCGCACTTTTAGCGACAAACCACGCCGTGATCGTAGATCATCATTCTAAAAATAAATAGTCTGATATTTTACATACGCTTAGCCTCTTGAACCTCAAGGGGCTTTTTATTGTCTATAGTGAAAGTTTTGGCTACAATCCCATAACTTTTTTATATAGGAAAAATCATTGAAAGGTCTTTTTTTACGTATTATTACTGCTCTAGCTTTATTATTTTGGGCTATTGATATGGTATTCCCATGGCAATTTTTACGTCATACTGAAGAAAATCATTATGCTGCAATTCAATCAAGGGAAGCACTTTATGTAGGTACAATAAATAACCAGATTTCTTATTTTACCAATAAAGATGGTGAACGAGGCTTTGAATATGAATTAGCCAAAGCATTTGCTGATTCACTAGGTGTAGAACTCGAAATGAAAACTTTCGATAATCAAGAGCAGTTATTTGATGAACTTGATAAACATAATATTGATTTAGCTGCCGCCCATCTTTTATACCATCCTAAAAATGCGGAACGTTTCCAAATAGGCCCAGCATATCATTCTGCTTCATGGCAATTAGCTTATCGAAAAAATGAAAATCGTCCTAAAAATTTAGGTAACGTAAAGAAAGATATTTATATCTCAAATAATTTAGCATTAGAAGAAACGTTAAAAGAATTACAAAAACAATATCCACAATTAACTTGGAAAAGAAATCAAACACTTACTCAAGAAGAACTATTACTACAACTGGCTGAAGGCAAAATTCCTTACGTTATTGCAAATTCTATTGATATTGCTGCAATGCAACAAATAAAACCAGAATTAGCCATTGCCTTTGATATTACTGATGAAGCAAACGTTCACTGGTATTTACCCAATAAATCCTACCACGATCTGCAAACGGCTTTACTCAATTTTATGAATAATGCCGAAGAAACGGGGCTTTTAGATAATTTAAAAGAAAAATATTTAGGACATATTTCACAATTTGATTACGTGGATACGCGTTCTTATATGAACGCAATTGAAAATACACTGCCACAATATTCACCGCTTTTTGAAAAATATCAGGGAGAATTAGATTGGCGGTTACTCGCAGCAGTGGCTTATCAAGAATCCCATTGGGATCCTCACGCAACATCGCCAACTGGCGTACGTGGCATAATGATGCTCACCAAAAATACCGCACAACATATGAAAATCAGTGATAGAACAAATCCTGAACAAAGTATTAAAGCAGGTTCGGAATATTTACACTGGTTGATTAGTCAGCTTCCTGAAGGCATTGAAAAGGAAGAAAAAATTTGGTTTGCCTTAGTTGCCTATAACATAGGACTCGGTCACTTAATTGACGCACGTCGTTTAACTCAAAATCTTGGAGGAAATCCAGATAATTGGCTCAATGTGAAAAAAAATCTGCCTTTATTAGCAGAAAAACGCTATTATTCCCAACTCAAATACGGCTATGCTAGGGGCTATGAAGCCTATCAATATGTAGAAAATATTCGCCGCTATATGAATAGCATCGTAAATTATCATCGAGTCCAAGAAAATCAAATAATAAATGATAATGCAAGCAACGAAAGTGCGGTTAAAAATTTAGAAGAAATAAAAGAAAATAAGGATTAATAAAATGTTAAAACGCAAAACTTTTCTTAAAAAGAAAGCTAATTTACAACAAAGTTCTTTATCACGAAATCTACGTTTAAGACGTTTAAAACACCGCAAACAAAAACAATTTTCGAGACATTCATTACAATTTGTGGTACAAGAAATTTGTTGTTAAGTAACCTATTTTTCTTATCAAAATAAATAAAAAAATAACCGCACTTTTTGATATAATTTATATCATTAAAGTGCGATCTTTGTTTTACAATAATCGTAAAATATAGTGTGAAATTTTATAGATTAATCAATATTTTATTCTGATTTTATCCCTAAGTTTCCAATTTTCACACCGACTAGACCAATAGATACGGGATCAAAATAATCCCCTAAAAATTTGAACAATTCATTTAACTCTGTAAAAGAACGTTGAATTTTTATTTGATCCTCCACTTTACGCACAAATTCATAGCGTATGTTATTTTCTTCAAAATAAGCCGTTAGGGTTAAATAAATCCTTTCAAAGAAATGGCTTTTTGCCCCCTCCTCTCCGGGATCACTAATACGCACATTCCACGTATTATTAAGTAGAATTTGAGGCTGTTTTGACATATTTTACTCCTTATTATTTTTAACCTAAGAAAAACCCGATTATAAAGTTTCTGTAATCAAAAAATTTATAATCGGGCTTTTCAAACATTTTCCCTGGGTGTTTCACTTTACGTTGGTAACTGCCTTTCCCTTTACGTTTTTTCTCAATACGCTGACGAAATAATTTATCGCCTAGCAATGCCATCACTGCATTATCTTTTATCACGCCTCGAGTATGCTGATAAACGGTTTCATTTTCAACCGCACTTTTTTGTTGCTTTGCCATAATTTTTCCTCAAAAAAGCCGCGGAAGGATTTCCACGGCGGGAGTATTATACTCGCAAACGTTTAAATTACAAAATCTCAAGTACAGTTTCTGGTGGACGCCCTATTTTAGCTTTATCGCCATTTATAACAATTGGGCGTTCAATAAGTGCTGAATGTTCACTCATGGCTTTTAATAATTCAGCTTGAGAGAGCTCTAAATTATCTAAATTTAAGCTTTTATATAAATCATCTTTCGTGCGCATCATTTGACGCACATCATCAATTCCTAATTTTTGAGCAATACTTTTTAATTCATCAATGGAATATTGCTTTTGTAAATAGAGTTCAATTATTGGCTGAATACCTTGATTTTCTAATAATGCTAGCGTTTCACGGCTTTTTGAGCAATGTGGGTTGTGATAAATAATAACAGACATAGGATTTCCTTTTAGTAGCTATAAACACTGTAAATTTTAACTTATAATGGCGAAAAATACTTATAGGAAAAGAAATTATGCTAGAAATGTTAAAAAGCTGGTACTCGCGCCGTTTAAGTGATCCGCAAGCGATGGGACTATTAGCAATATTATTATTTGGCTTTATCTCCATTTATTTTTTTGGAGATTTAATCGCGCCTTTGTTAATTGCTCTAGTACTATCCTATTTACTAGAAATGCCGATCAATTTTTTAAATCAATATTTAAAATGCCCAAGAATGTTAGCGACAATTCTTATTTTCGGTAGTTTTATTGGTCTAGCAGCAATTTTCTTTTTGGTATTGGTGCCAATGTTATGGAATCAAACTATTTCCTTATTAAGTGATTTGCCCGCTATGTTTAATAAATCTAATGAATGGCTACTCAATTTACCCAAAAATTATCCTGAACTTATTGATTATTCAATGGTTGATTCTATTTTCAATTCTGTGCGAGAAAAAATCCTTGGTTTTGGCGAATCTGCTGTAAAACTTTCTTTAGCCTCTATTATGAACTTGGTTTCTTTAGGGATTTATGCCTTTTTAGTGCCATTAATGATGTTTTTTATGTTGAAGGATAAATCAGAACTTTTACAAGGCGTGAGCCGTTTCTTACCGAAAAATAGAAACTTAGCTTTCAAAGTATGGAAAGAAATGCAACAGCAAATTTCTAATTACATTCACGGAAAATTATTAGAAATACTGATTGTCACTTTAATCACTTATATTATTTTCTTAATTTTCGGGCTAAATTATCCACTCTTATTGGCTTTTGCGGTGGGTCTTTCAGTTCTCGTCCCCTATATTGGCGCAGTTATTGTCACGATTCCTGTTGCATTGGTTGCTTTATTCCAGTTTGGAATCAGCCCAACATTTTGGTACATCATTATTGCTTTTGCTGTAAGCCAACTTTTAGATGGAAATCTCCTTGTGCCTTATTTATTTTCTGAAGCCGTCAATTTACATCCACTAATTATTATCATTTCAGTATTAATTTTTGGCGGTTTATGGGGATTTTGGGGTGTATTCTTTGCCATTCCTTTAGCCACTTTAGTAAAGGCCGTAATAAATGCCTTACCTCAAGATTAAATAATCTTTGAATTTTAAGTACTTTATTTAATTAGAGATTTATATAAATAAAAAATAGTTAATCGTAAATTTTCGATTAACTATTTTTTTAATTTATTCTAAAAGTAAATCAACTAAGGTAATTCATCAATTTCTTTATCTACTTTAGGCGGAATCATATGCTCACGACGTAAACCAACATCGTATGCAATGGCGATGGCAACAAAAATCGAGGAATAAGTACCAAATCCAATACCTACGAGTAAAGCGAGTGAAAAGTTATGAATGGAAGGACCACCAAAGAAGAACAATGCCATCACGACAACTAATGTAGTAACCGAAGTAATGATAGTTCTTGATAAAGTTTGCGTTAAAGAAATATCAATAATATCAATCGTATCCAATCGTCTAATTTTTCGGAAATTTTCACGAACCCGGTCAAATACCACAATACTATCGTTGATGGAGTAACCCACCACAGATAAAATCGCTGCGACAAAAGTAAGATCAATTTCAATTTGTAATGCAGAGAATACCCCTAGCGTAATAATGACGTCGTGCGCAAGAGAAGCGATACTGCCAAAGCCTAAACGCCATTCAAAACGTGACCCCACATAAATAAGCACCATTGCTAATGTCGCTAAAGTCGCATATACCGCACCTTGTGCTAATTCTTCACCAACATTTGGGCCAACGAACTCAATACTGCGAATTTGAATGTCTTTATCTACATTCTGTAGCATACTTTTGACGTGTTCACCAATGGTAGAATCATTATTACTTGCAGGTAAACGAATCATCACATCCTGAACCGATCCTGTGGTTTGAACAACTGGACTTTCAATTCCATTTTCGTGAAGTTTACTACGAATTTGTTCAAGGTTAGCGGACTGCGAGAAGTGAGTATCAAATACCACTCCACCAGTAAAATCTAAGCCCCAGTTAAATCCTTTGGTAATAATAAAAAATAGAGAAATTACCATTAAAAGTGCGGATAATATATAACCCCATTTACGCACTTTCATAAATTCAGTCAATGGGAACGGGAGCTTGATCCCATTGATTTCACGGATAAAATGCCCGTCTTTATCTTTTGTAAAAAGTTTCATCATTTCTCGCCTAAATTAATAATTTTTTAAGTTGTTTGCCGCCGTAAAGGGCATTAACTAATGCGCGAGTTCCAGTAATCGCGGTAAACATAGAAATCGCAACACCAAGTGAAAGCGTAATTGCAAAACCTTGAATTGGGCCTGTTCCAACCGCGTATAGAATAATTGCAGTTAAGATTGTGGTTAAGTTTGCGTCAAAAATAGAAGTAAATGCGCCGTTATAACCTTCATTAATGGCTTGCTGAATTGAACGACCATTACGAATTTCTTCTTTAATACGTTCAAAAATTAATACGTTCGCATCTACTGACATACCTAAAGTTAAAACGATACCCGCAATACCTGGCATTGAAAGCGTCGCTCCGGGTAAAATAGACATTAATCCCATAAGTAATACGATATTAATAACAAGTGCAAAACTTGCAATCACACCAAACATTTTGTAGTAAAACAACATAAAAGCAATAACCGCAACTAATCCCCAAAGGCTCGCATTAATCCCTTGTTCTACATTTTGCGCACCTAATGATGGGCCAATTGTTCGTTCTTCAACAATTTGAATTGGTGCAATTAATGCGCCAGATTTCAACAAGGTAGAAAGATTGTGCGCTTCGGCAATACTATCAACACCAGTAATTTGGAAATTAGAACCAAAACGCCCTTGAATTGTTGCAACATTAATGACTTCTTCATGCTTTTCTAAAATGGTTTTGCCATTTTCATCTTTTTTACCGTTATCTTTATATTCAACATAAAGCGTTGCCATTGGTTTTTTGTAATATTTTTTAGTGGTCTGAGACATAATCTCGCCACCTTCGCTATCCAAGGTTACACTTACTTGCGGCGTGCTTGAATGCTGATCTAAACCAGAGCTTGAATTAATAATATGCTCCCCACCTAATACCGCACGTTTAAATAATGCAACAGGATGACCTTGGCGATCATATTTAACTTCCGAATCAGCTGGTAACATATTACGAGAAATAGCATCGGCTGTAACATTTTGATTTACGATACGAAACTCAAGTGTTGCCGTTGCCCCTAAAATTTCTTTTGCACGTGCAGTGTCTTGAACACCTGGTAATTCAATCACAATACGCTCCGCACCTTGACGTTGAATTACTGCTTCTACAACCCCTAATTCAGCAACACGTTTACGTAAAATCGTTAAATTTTGCTCAATGGCTAAGTCGCGTGCTTCATTTAATGCTGCAGTAGATAGCCCTAAATTAATACTATCAGCATCAGGCTCAGTAATGTCTAATGTTGGATGCAATTGGCGAATAATTCGCTCAGCTTTAGCACGCTGGTTTACATTAGCTAAGGTTATCAACGTACCAAAATGCTCAGTATTTTTAATAGCAGTATATTGAATTTTTTCTTTACGAAGTTCGCCACGCAAACTGTCTTGTAACTGCTCTTGGCGTTTTACAAGTGCTGCATTCATATCCACTTCCATCAAAAAACGAACCCCACCGCGTAAATCTAATCCCCATTTCATTGGGTTAGCACCAAACATACTTAACCAAGCTGGAGTCGCAGGAGCAAGATTTAATGCAGTGGTGTAATTATTGCCAAGACGTTCAGCAATTTTATCTTTAGCGAGGAGTTGATCATCGGTATTAGTGAAACGAGCCAAAATTGAGCCGTTCTCAAGTACGACAGATTTGGTTGGAAGATTATTGGTTTTAAGCACATCTTGAACTTGTCCAAGCACGCTAGTATTCGCTTCTTGACCGCGCGTACCAGAAATTTGAACCGCAGGATCTTCACCATAAATATTTGGAAGAGAATATAAAATCCCGATGGCTACAATAAAAATCACCATCAAATTCTTCCATAATGGATAACGGTTTAACATAGTTTTCCTTTTCTTTTCTAACGCACAGAGCCACAATACGTGGCTCTGGAAAATAATTTAACGTTACTCTTAAAGTGATTTTAATGAACCTTTAGGAAGAACGCTCACAATGTAGTTACGATTAATCGTAATTTCTGTCGTGTCGTTTAATGCAATCACGATGCTATCACTACCTTCGGTTACTTTAGTAATTTTGCCGATTAAACCACCAGAAGTTAAAACTTCAGTACCCTTTGCAAGCTCAGACATCAATTTTTTATGTTCTTTATTGCGTTTAGCTTGTGGGCGATAAATCATAAAGTAAAAAATTAAACCGAAGATCACGAAAATAAATAGCGTGGAGATTGGGCTTTGTGCTTCCATTGTGTTTTCCTTATTAATTTAAGTTAAAAATTTTGCGTAAAATACCATAAATTGCTTCATTGGGAAAGGCGAACCATCCTCAATATTCACTGTTATATAAAATGACTGAAAATATTGATTGTTTATCGTTCATTTCTTGAACATCATTGAACTTATCAATGAAATATATACTGTGGAAAAATGATGATTGACAATATTATTTAATGGAGATTGAGTTTGAGCTTCTATAGAGAATATTTCTATTTCACTGATAAAAAACGCTTAATTATCATTCATAACCATAAGCAGCACCAAGCATAACATCTTTCTTACCAGACATATTAGATGCTCCGCTGAGTTTGATAATGTGTTTACCATTATCCGTCACGTGGGAGTATCCAACAACTAAGGCTTGTTCGCCGCGATAATGTATAGCCGCCGTACTGATGGTAGATTTACCATTAGTACGAGGTTGCGGCAATAGCTCCATTGCAGCAATGGCTGCACCACGACGACCTCGACGATCAATTTCATCAACTTTTGTCGCTTTTGAACCTAAACCTATCGCAGTTGCATTACTATCACTTGCTTCAGAATTTACACCTATAGCGGTAGATAGATTGCCTGTAGCTTTCGCATTATATCCCACTGCAGTACCCACATAACCTGCTTGTGCGTTGTTCCCAATGGCTGTACCACCAGCAGCATTTGTGCCAAATTTTTGTTCTAATTGGTAATTCGATTAATCAATGTGTTGTATTCTTCTTGTGTGAGAGTAACATTATCCTCCCACGCAGGCACACTTAAAACAGAAAAAAGAGAAAGGAAAATAAGAGAAATTTTCGCACTAAAGTGCGGTTGATTTTTGCTGTGTTTTGCTAAATTATGGCTGGCAGATTGTACATCATAAGTTAATTCCTTTTTGTTATATTTGTTTAAAAAATTTCATTGTTTCTTATAAAAAAGAAGACGCGAATTTTACTTAAACGCTCAACAAAAAGCTATAAAATAATTTATCGTGAGTATGTTTACTCACGATAAAACGAAGACTTATCTAAAATACCACTTCGCCAACAACACACCCGCATTCACCGCAATGTTTAGGCCTGATTTAATTGGGCTTGCGAGCGTTAAACGCACTTGTGTATCCTCTGGCGTCGCTAAACTTTCCGTAGAGCTTTCACTTAGCACAAAAACCACTTTATTTTTTAACCGCACTTTATCCAACGGTTCACCTTGTTTATTGTGCGATACGTGAATAATTTGATAGCCTGATTCACGCAATTGCATCAAAGCCGAATCAATATAATCCGTTTCTAGCACACGAATATATTCCGCACCGCCTTCTGCTACACGCATTGAGGCTGCCGAATACAGATTTTCCACATTATCAGCGACAATATTTTTCACGCCAAAATAAGCACAAGTACGCAATACGCCACCGATATTTTGTGCATTATTCACGTTGTCTAATAGCACTAAACAATCCTCGTTACGAGGAATATCCAAATATCCTTGCAACGTAAAAGCTCGCGGTTTCTTCACTAATAAGCAAATGCCACCGTGATGTTCTGTTCCGCTCACGCGAGCTAATTCTTCGCTATCTACAATATGATAAGCCTTTTTGTTTTCAGCTAAATAACTCAATACTTCGCCAATTTTGTGTGACATTTGTACGGTTGCCCACAATCGAACAATACTTTCAGGGCGTTCTGCAAATAAAGCTAAACAGGCATTTTCACCGTAAACCTTCATTTCTTCCGCACGGTTTTTCTTAATTTTTTCAGGCGCACGAGGAGAAAGTGCACCCGTTTTCTTTTCTTTTGTTTTATAAATCGTGCCCGTCGTTTTTATTGTCACTTGAACCTTAGGTTTTTCTACATTTTTATTTGATGGCGCACGAGATAAAGAAAGTTGCGTAATTTTAGTTTCTTTCACTTCTTGTTTATCACGAGAAAAACGAGATTTTTCGTTTCTATTTCCATTAAATTTATCATTAAAGTGCGGTCGATTTTGGCTTGGTTTTTCTCGATACTTTTCCCCCACTGAGCGTTTTTGAAAGGTTTTTCCTGCGGATTGAAAAGACGGTTTGCGTTTGTCGTTCATAGGATTTTCCTGAATTAAAATGGCTATTATTTAGCCAAAAAATGCTAAAATTTGTGAGCATTATAACGAAAAAAAGCCTTTTTTCTATTAATAAGCACGTGAAATATTGTAAACTAACGCACTAGTCTTTAATCACGAGATGGATTATGTTAATCAATAAAACCAAACGAGCTGAACAAAATTTAAATAATTTGCCATTCCTTGCTTTGCAAGCTGAGCAAATTGAATTTTTGGGTAGCCCGGCTGAATTTAAAACTCAAATTATTGAATTAATCAGAAACGCAAAAAAACGTATTTATGTCACCGCACTTTATTGGCAAAAAGATGAAGCGGGGCAGGAAATCCTTGATGAAATTTATCGCGTGAAGCAAGAAAATCCACATTTGGATGTAAAAATTCTCATAGATTGGCATCGCGCACAACGCAATTTATTAGGTGCGGAAAAATCTGCCACCAATGCAGATTGGTATTGCGAGCAACGCCAAACTTATCAGTTACCAGATGATCCAAATATGTTCTTTGGCGTGCCAATTAACACGCGCGAAGTTTTTGGTGTATTGCACGTTAAAGGCTTTGTATTTGATGATACGGTGCTGTATAGCGGTGCAAGCATTAATAATGTCTATCTTCATCAACTTGAAAAATATCGTTATGACCGCTATCAAAAAATCACTCATGCCGAATTAGCTGATTCGATGGTAAATTTCATCAATGATTACTTGTTAGATTTCAGTGCCGTTTATCCACTTGATGTGACCAACCGCCCTAGAACTAAAGAGATCCGCGGCAATATTCGCATTTATCGCAAAGACCTTGCTCAAAATGGAAAATATTCATTAAAAAGTGCGGTGAAATTACCAAATGTTTTAAGCGTATCGCCATTGTTTGGCTTAGGTGCATCGGGCAACGAATTAAATCAAGTGATTGAAGATTTATTCTTGCAAGTGCAAGAAAAATTGGTGATTTGTACGCCATACTTTAATTTCCCACGCACATTGCAACATAAAATAGCAACGTTGTTGGAAAATGGTAAACAAGTAGAAATTATTGTTGGCGATAAAGTCGCAAACGATTTTTATATTCCACCAGAACAACCATTTAAAATGGCGGGGACGTTACCTTATCTTTATGAAAGTAATCTTCGCCGTTTCTGTGAAAAATTTGAGACTCAAATTGAAAGAGGTCAGCTTGTGGTGCGTTTATGGCGTGACGGCGATAATACTTACCACTTAAAAGGTGTGTGGGTAGATGACCGTTATATTTTACTCACGGGCAATAATCTTAACCCTCGAGCATGGCGTTTGGATGCAGAAAATGGCTTATTAATTTACGATCCACAACAACAGCTTTTAGCCCAAGTGGAAAAAGAGCAAAACCAAATTCGCCAACATACAAAGGTATTAAAATATTACACTGAATTAGAAGAATTGAATCAATACCCAGAACCAGTGCAAAAACTTCTGAAAAAATTTGCACGGATTAAAGCAGATAAATTAGTGAAAATGATTCTGTAATTATAAGAAAAGTTTTATATTTTTTCTTAAATTCGCTTCCAGTATTAATCTGATAAATTCTGTGGTAATCGTTCAAGAATAGCTTTCCAATAGGTCGAAGAACGTAAATTATTTTTACGGATGCAATCCACTACTGCATCGGCATTTCCCTCAAGACAAATTTGTTGCATTTCTAAGTAAAATTGCTTTGTTAATTCACGGTGTGTTTTTTCTTTAAAAAATAACAATCCTATTCGCTGATAAACGCCTTTTAAACTATTGAAAATTAAACGATAAAAGGGTTTGTTGGCAACAACAGTGAATTGACGAAATAATTGGTAATCAAATTCTGTGTAATCTTGTGCTGTGTTTTGTAATTGCCCTAATTCAGCAAAAAGTGCGGCAGATTTTTGAGGAGAATTCTTTACGGCTTCATAAATGTAAGATTCCGACATTTTACTACGTAAAGACAGCATATTATCAATAATTAAGGGCGCGGATTGCATATCTAAAGCAATTAGGGTTTCAATAATATTCGGCCCAGCAGCATCCCAAATATTATTTACTTTAGTGGGTTTGCCGTGCTGAATTGTTAGCCAACCATCACGAGCCAAACGTTGTAAAACTTCACGTAAGGTAGTGCGAGTTACACCAATCTTATCGGCTAAATCACGTTCTGATGGTAAATTACTGCTCGCAGGAAAAACATCTTGCCAAATGCTTTTTACAATATATTCCTCTGCTAAAGCAGCTGGACTTTGGGCTTTTAAAATATCGTTATTGTTTTGCATTACAATTAAAAATCAGATAAAAATCAAAAAAAATGCAATTTTATAAAAAAATTACTTGGTTTTTATTATCCTTTAAAGGGGGATATATTACAATGTTCACGTGATAAAAATAATGGAGTTCACTATGACAAACACTCAAGCTTTTATGAAAAACTTTCTTGGGGCAAGTCCAGACTGGTACAAACTTGCCATTGTGGTTTTTCTTATTATAAATCCAATTGTTTTCTTTTTTATCAGTCCTTTTATTGCGGGTTGGTTACTCGTTGCAGAATTTATTTTCACATTGGCAATGGCATTAAAATGCTATCCGCTTCAACCGGGTGGTCTATTAGCAATTGAAGCTATTATTATCGGAATGACAAATGCCAAACACGTCAAAGCAGAAATTATGGCAAACTTTGAAGTGATCTTGTTACTGATGTTTATGGTGGCAGGTATTTTCTTTATGAAACAATTACTGCTTTATGTATTTACTAAATTACTTGTCAAAATTCGTTCTAAAATTGCACTTTCTATTGCCTTTTGTTTTAGTGCTGCTTTTTTATCGGCTTTTCTCGATGCTTTAACGGTTGTAGCTGTTATCATTAGTGTCGCAATGGGATTCTATGGTGTGTATCACAAAGTTGCATCAGGCAATAATTTAATTGATGCGGTTGATATTTCAGACGATAGAAAAATTATTGAACAACAGCACGAAATCTTAGAAAAATTCCGTGCATTCTTACGTAGTTTAATGATGCACGCAGGGGTAGGGACTGCACTTGGTGGTGTAATGACCGTTGTTGGAGAACCACAAAACTTAATTATTGCAGAACAAGCAAAATGGAACTTTATGGAATTTTTCTTACGTATGGCACCCGTGACTATTCCTGTATTTATCTGCGGATTACTCACTTGTTTCTTAGTCGAAAAATTCAAATTATTTGGTTATGGCGAGAAATTACCAGACGAAGTGTGGAAAATCTTATCAGATTTAGACCGCACTAATTCAGAAAAAATGTCTAAACAAGATAAAATTAAATTAGGTATGCAAGCGTTAATCGCAATTTGGTTAATTCTTGGATTAGCATTCCATCTTGCCACAGTCGGTTTAATTGGTTTAAGTATCATCATTTTTGCTACTTCCTTCACTGGTGTGACGGATGAACATACTATTGGTAAAGCCTTTCAGGAATCTTTACCCTTTACTGCATTGCTCGTTGTATTCTTTTCTGTTGTTGCAGTAATTATTGATCAAAAACTTTTTTCACCAATTATTCACTTCGTTCTTTCTGCGGAAGAAAATACGCAACTTGCTTTATTCTATGTGTTTAATGGCTTGCTTTCTTCTATTTCTGATAATGTATTTGTTGCAACGGTTTATATTAACGAAGCTAAAGCTGCATTAACTAACGGCGTTATTGCACCGCATCAATTTGAATTGCTTTCTGTTGCCATTAATACAGGTACAAACTTACCGTCAGTTGCAACACCAAATGGACAAGCTGCTTTCTTATTCTTATTGACTTCATCACTTTCGCCATTAATTCGCCTTTCTTATGGCAGAATGGTTTATATGGCTTTACCTTACACGATTGTACTTTCAATCATTGGTTTACTGGCTATTGAATTTATTTTACCAGCTGCCACAATTTGGTTAGCAAGTTTAGGTTTAATTTTGCCAATTTAAGGAGAAAAAATGCTCGCGCTATTAAAACAATTTTCTGAAAAACGTTTTGTGTGGTTTTTATTGGCTTTTTCAAGTTTAGCCTTAGAATCTACCGCACTTTACTTCCAATATGGAATGGGCTTACAACCTTGTGTGCTTTGTGTTTATGAACGTTTAGCAATGATTGGCTTATTTGTAGCGGGCATTATCGCTTTACTTCAACCTCGCGTTTTCATCCTTAGATTAATCGCCTTGGTTTTAGGCTTATTCAGCAGTATTAAGGGCTTATTAATTTCGTTTCGTCATCTTGATTTGCAAATAAATCCAGCCCCTTGGAAACAATGTGAGTTTATTCCAAACTTTCCCGAGACTTTACCATTTCATCAATGGTTTCCATTTATATTTAACCCGACTGGCTCTTGTAATGAAAGCCAATGGTCATTATTTGGTTTAACGATGGTGCAATGGCTGGTGGTTATTTTTTCACTATATGTGGTTATTCTTACATTATTGTTAATTGCTCAAGTGATTAAAACACGGAAACAAAGAAGATTATTTAACTAAAAAATACGGTGAAATTTCACCGTATTTTTTATTACATTAAAATCAACCGCACTTTATTCTACGGTAACTGATTTTGCTAAGTTACGAGGTTGATCTACGTCAGTACCTTTAATTAAAGCCACATAATAAGAAAGCAATTGCATTGGAATGGTATAAAAAATTGGTGCAACAATATCATTGACTTTTGGCATCGTGATGATTTTCATTCCTTCACTTGGCGTAAATCCTGCTTCTTTATCGGCAAATACATATAATTGACCACCACGAGCTCGCACTTCCTCAATGTTCGATTTTACTTTCTCTAATAATTCATTATTTGGTGCAACGACAATCACTGGCATATCGGCATCAATTAACGCTAATGGTCCGTGTTTCAATTCTCCTGCCGCATAGGCTTCAGCGTGAATATAAGAAATCTCTTTCAATTTCAAAGACGCCTCTACCGCAATAGGATAAAATTCGCCACGACCTAAGAAAAGTGAATGATGTTTTTCAGCAAAATCCTCTGCTAATGCTTCAATTTCTGAATCAAAGGCTAACGCTTTTTCAATTTCAGCAGGTAAGGATTGCATTGCTTTAATAATTTCACGTTCTTTTTCTGCAGAAATATGACCTTTAACTTTACCAAGTGCCGTCACCAACATTAATAACGCAGCTAGCTGTGTCGTAAATGCTTTTGTTGATGCCACCCCGACTTCAACACCGGCACGCGTCATAAATGCAAGATCTGATTCGCGTACGAGCGAAGATCCAGCAACATTACAAATTGTTAATGCTGCCATATAGCCCTTTTCTTTCGCTAAACGAAGTGCGGCTAAAGTATCTGCTGTTTCGCCAGATTGAGAAAGGGTAATCAATAAGCTATTTGGACGGGTAACAAATTTGCGATAACGAAACTCTGATGCAATTTCAACATCACAGCTCACGCCAGCCAAAGATTCAAACCAATAACGCGCCACCATACCTGCATTATAAGATGTGCCACAAGCAACAATTTGAATATGCTCAACTTTTTCTAAAATGTCTTTTGCACCATTTCCGATTGAATCGACAATCACATTTTCGTGATTGATACGCCCTTCCATTGTATTAATAAGTGCGGTTGGCTGTTCGTAAATTTCTTTCTGCATAAAATGGCGGAATTTACCTTTCTCTGCCGCGTCATTTTCAAGATTAGACTCGTGAATTTCACGTTTAGCCTTATTACCGTGAGTATCATAAATATCAACTGTACGACGTGTAATTTCTGCAATATCCCCTTCTTCTAAAAAGATAAAACGGCGAGTAACACTTAATAGCGCAAGTTGATCTGAAGCTAAGAAATTTTCGCCAATACCTAAACCAATCACAAGCGGACTACCAGAACGAGCTGCGACTAAATGTTCAGGATTACGACTATCCATTACCACCATCCCGTATGCGCCCGTGAGTTGTTTTACCGATTTCTGCACAGCCTCTAAAAGGGAATCCGTGCTACGCATTTCCCATTCAACCAAATGTGCGATCACTTCAGTATCTGTTTGCGATAAAAAGACATAGCCACGAGATTTTAATAATTCTCGAAGTTCTTCATGGTTTTCAATAATACCGTTATGTACTACAGCAAAAGTACCTGACGCATGGGGGTGCGCATTAGTTTCTGATGGTTCGCCGTGAGTTGCCCAGCGAGTGTGTGCAATTCCCGTTCCACCAATCAATGGTTTTTCTGATACGGCTTCATCTAATGCTTTAACTTTACCTAAACAACGAATACGTTGTAATTCATTTTGTTTATTGATTACTGCAACACCAGCTGAATCGTAACCACGATATTCCAAACGATGTAAACCATTAATTAAGATTTCCGCTACATCTCGTTGCGCTACTGCGCCGACAATACCACACATAAGTCTTCCTTATTCATTCTATTACTAAGTTTGTTTTTACATTTGCCACGCTATACAATAAAAAAACCCTGCGTAATCGACAGGGCTTCATTTCATTGATGTTATCAATTATTTAATTGCATCTTTTAATGCTTTACCAGATACAAATGCTGGCACTTTAGATGCTGCGATTTGGATTTCAGCACCAGTTTGTGGGTTACGGCCAGTACGAGCAGCACGTTCATTTACTTTAAATGTACCGAAACCGATTAATTGTACAGGCTCACCTTCTTTTAGGCTTGCAGTAATTGCATCTAAAGTCGCTTCTAACGCTGCTTTAGCTTGTTTTTTGTTTAACTCTGCAGCGTTTGCAATTGCATCAATTAAATCTGTTTTGTTCATAAATTTGTACCTTCTGTTAAATAAAAATTTGATTCTTTAAAAGTATCTTTGCGAACTCGTCGCAAAAGCTGTGCAAAGGATAATCTAACTTGAGATGAATTAAAAGCATGATTTATAAAAATTGTGACAAATCTCACGTTATTGATGAAATTCTATACCAATGTTAGATATGCCCTCAGTCCGAATTTCATTTTTTAAAGCTAAAATTAATTCAATATCACGTTTTTCACATTCTTTAAGCAAACGATAAACTTGCCATTGCACATCAAGTTCTGTTTGAATATCTTCATTTTCTTTTAGCTCACTTTCTGACCAATCTCGTCCAGTTTCTGTTTCCAATAACGCTCTTATTGTTCCCAACGAAATTAAGCTTATTTCCACCGCCCTTTCTAAGGTTTCTCCCGCAATAATAGCGTGTAAAATTTCAGCTAAAGCCTGACAGGCATCTAATGCAGGCACAACACCAAAACTATCATAATCATTCACATCGGGAATAATGCTTTCTAATTTCTCCAACTGATTTTCAAAGTTGATTTTGACATCTTTAATTGTTAAATATTCCCACACCAAATTGAGAATATTTTGATACGTTTTAGCTTCAACGCTAAGCTCGTTCATTTGACAGAACAATTTAAAATTTGGTGCCATACGTTCACATAAAGCAGCCATAAAAGTAAGATGTTGCCAACTTTCTAAGTTTTCTAAGCGTTTATGAATCGGATTTCGCATCTTATTTCCTTAATTTATAAGAGTTGGAATATTTATTAATCGCGTTTATTTTCCGCTTTACAGAGTTCAAGCGTTGCGTGAATTAATTTACGAGCGATAGTACCTGTTGGCGGTAATTCTGGCAAGGGTTGATCATAAGAAAACCATTGTGCGTCATAAATTTCACTTTCCTGCAATGTTATTTCTCCGCTTTCATAATCAGCAAGAAAACCGACCATTTGAGAGTTTGGAAATGCCCAAGGCTGGCTACCAAAATAACGAAGATTTTTTATTGAAATCCCCGTTTCTTCAAAAACCTCTCTATTCACCGCTTGTTCAAATGTTTCCCCTACTTCGACAAAACCTGCAAGCGTCGTATATATTCCTCCGTTGGGACTATAATGTCGCTTATGATTTGCCAATAGAATTTCGTGACCACGACGAACCGCAACAATAATTGATGGGCAAATCACAGGATAAGTTCGATACCCACAGTGAGTACATTGCACGGCAAGTTCATCTTGAGTTTGTTGTGTTTTATGACCGCACTTTCCACAGAATTTATGGGTTTTCAGAAAATGATTAATTTCCACTCCTCGACTTAATATATAAAATTCATCCTCTGGCAGTGAAAGTAATTTACGCAAACTCACATATTCTCGTTCGTCATTTATTTGCTCTGCAACAAGCCACAAGGGATGATTTTTCCATTCTCCAATTTGCATTGCTTTCAATCCTTCCAAATCAATATCTTTAGCGATACCAAAAGGCAATTCATTATTCACTAAATACAGATTAGAACCTTGTGTAAGCAACCAATAACCAAAATCATCTTGTTGAAGTATTTTCATTTTTTCTCCATAAAAATAACCGCACTTTCAAAAGTGCGGTTATTATAAATCTTCTTTTTATAACTCACTAATAATAAGAATGTTCGCCACGTTGATGCTCGGTTATATCTTTTGCACCTTTTAATTCATTCGGGAATAGGCTAATAAGTTGTTTTTCTACGCCATCTTTTAATGTAACGTCCACCATTGAACAACCATTACAACCACCACCGAATTGTAAAATTGCGTAACCATCTTCAGTAATTTCAATTAAGGTTATGCGTCCACCGTGATTTGCAAGCTGTGGATTAATTTGAGTTTGAATGACATATTCAACACGTTCAATTAATGGCGCATCATCAGCCACCTTACGCATTTTGGCATTTGGTGCTTTTAAGGTAAGTTGCGCACCAAGTTCTTCGGTAACATAATCAATTTCTGCTTCTTCTAAGAAAGGCAGGCTGACCTCATCAATAAATGCAGAAAAAGTGTCATATTTCATTTCAACATCACTTTCTTCCACGGCATTCGGTGGGCAATAAGATACGCCACATTCCGCATTAGGCATACCCGGATTAACGACGAAAATACGAATATTGGTTCCTTCTTCTTGGGTGTCTAAAAGTTTTCTAAAATGCGCTTGTGCGGCATCAGAAATAGCGATTTGCTGGGTTGCTTGTTCCATAATTATGTCCTAAATACTTGAGAGAAAGTATCGGAAATAATACGCTCATCGCGTTTTTTTTTCCAGTGCTTTATATTAAGCCCGTGCCAGTCCCCACACTTGGATCTCCTCCACACCTAATTTTCGCAACAATTTTGAGATTTCATTGAGTGTAGAGCCTGTAGTAATTACATCATCCACCAGCGCGACTCGATGATAAGGAAATTCATTTTTCAAAACAGCAAGAGAAAAGGCATTTTTTAAATTCTGACGACGATCTTTTGCACTCAAACCACGTTGAGTATGCGTATGTTTCACACGTTTTACGATATTGTTCAAATTAGGAATATCCAGCCAACGACTTAATTGCCGAGATAATAAATCAGCCTGATTATAACCCCGTCGCCACTGACGAAAATGATATAAAGGCACAGGAATGATTGCTTCTGGCAATTTAAGTTGATGCGTTCGCTTAGCATCACGCACCGCAAGATATAAAAGCCGAGCTAAAGTGCGGTCAATCCAAAATTGATTTTGAAATTTAAAACGATGAATTAACACTGAAAGTGGCTCAACATAATGCCCTATAATGACCATCTTATCCCAACTAGGTTCTTGTTTAAGACAATTTCCACAATGCTGCGCATAATATTGCAATTCCGCACCACAATGACCGCAATAAGGAAAAGATTTAATTTGTTTTTGGCAACCTGAACATAACCCATTTTTTGCGATATGAAGATTGCCACGACAGTGGATACAGCGAAAATTTAAAAAATTCATTTGATCCTTATTAGTGATTACTGCAACCTAGGGTAGATATAAGCGTTCCCCACAGGGGAACTACGATTACTATCACTAACCGTAGGTATACTTACCCACGGCTTACAAACCTAGGGTAGGTTTACCCTAGGCTAATTGTAATGCTACCCCGTTGGGGTAGGCATAAGTGTTCCCCAAAGGGGAACCACGATTACTATCACTAACCGTGGGTATACTTACCCACGGCTTACAACATTCCCAAAAACAACTAAACATTTCTCTCAAACCATTCTACGTTAAAATCTATTCCTTCACGTTGAAATAGGCTCTTCATTTCATCATTGAAATGAGTTTCTTTGTGATGCTGTTTTTGATTCTTAATGTAATTAATAAGTTGATGTTTATCTGTCGCTATAAGTTAATGCGCAATATCCTACTGACCAAGCCGTAAATTCTGGAAATAATGGTTTATTTTCATCTAAAAAACGGTGTGTCGATTTTTTTAATTTACGAACAAATTCAGCCACTGAAATCGTTTGGTGTAATTCAACAAATAAATGTAGATGATCTGGCATACCATTAATTCGATGAAGTATAGAATGGTGTGATTTAACAAATCCCCAAATGTAATCATAGAGAATTTTCTCATTTTCTTCATTAATGGCATAAACACTGTCTTTTGTCCTAAAAACAATGTGATAAAACAAACGGCAGTAACTCATTGTAACTTTTTCCCCGCACTTTTTTGCTTCAACGCCTCTAACGTTTCTCCTGCTTTTAAAATATGCGGCGTCACGAAAATCACGAGCTCACGTTTTTGATGTCGTTCGCTTTCTTTGCTGAATAATCGTTTAATAACGGGTATATCGCCAAGCAATGGCACCTTATCTTCGCTTTTCGTAATTGTGTCGTGAAACACGCCGCCAAGCACAATGGTTTCCCCATCTTTGGCAAAAACCTGAGTATTAATTTCTTGCTTATCAATAGAAACCACCTCATTTTGTCCATAAGAAACACGAGAACCTGGTGAGTTTTGGCTCACTAATAAATCAAGTAAAATATTGTTATCTTTAGAAATATGTGGTGTGACTTCCAAACCAAGCACCGCCTCGCGAAATTCCACAGATTGCGTATCGTTACGAGTATTGCTCACAATATAAGGAATTTCTGTCCCCTGTTTAATGCTTGCACTTTTCTTATTTGTGGTTAGTAAGCGAGGGCTTGCGATAATTTCTACATTATTTTCACGCTCTAACGCACTCAATTCTAAATCGAGCAATCGCCCATTAATTTTGGCGACTTGTAATGCTATCGAGCCAGCAGGTGTTGTCGTTGTCGCAAAATTTACATTAAGATTATCCGCAATATTTTCAAAGCTATTGCCTGCAAGACTGCCCGCAACTCGTCTTGCATTTTCCGTTGGATTAAAAATCCCCCACCGAACGCCAAGTTCTTTCAAACTCTCATCTGTTATCGTCACAATACGCGCTTCAATAGCAATCTGCTCAATAGGTTTATCCATTTCAGAAATTAGTTTTTTGATATTTTGCACAGAATGAGGTTCATCTTGAATCACGAGCAAATTACTACGATCATCAAAGGTAATGCTCCCAGCTGATGAAAGCAAAGAGCCACTTCCTGTCGTTAAGGACTTCATTAATTCAGAGGCTTTAGCAAAATGGAGTTTTACTGTATGGCTCTCTAAGTGCGGTTCATTTGTAGTAAGATTTCCTGCAACTTGCCATTTGCCTGATTGCCCTCCATTCAGATAGTAAATACCCTCATCTTTATTCAAAGTAAGCTTCTTACTTTTAGCGATTATTTGTAGTAAACGTGGCATATCAATATTATCTAATCTCAATGAAATATTACTTTCTAATGCTTCATCTATCACTAAATTCACATCTTGTTGAAAAGCCAACTGCTCTAATGTTTGAGCTAAAGGTGCTTGCGATAAACGAATAAAAAAACGTTCGTTATCAGTTTTGGGATTAGCAAAAACAATTAAGGGTAAACAAAAACAGACTAAAAAATAACCGCACTTTAAAAAATATTTCTTCATAATCTTCCTTTAAAAACTTAATTTTTTCCATTCACTACTATCACATTGCTCTCCGAGCTTGCGCATAAATTGAACATTGTTTTGGTCGATTTTTTCTACAATATAGCCCTCTTGAGCCACATCAACACCCTCTAAAACACTGTAAATTTGCAAATTCTGATCCAGCAATAACGCAAACGCTTTATCTTTAGAAATCACTACGCCCACCAATTTTAAAGCATTCAAGGGAATTTCAGCCGCTTGGCGATTTTCATCCGCTCCGCATAGATTATTAGGTACATCTGAGGAAATTATTTCTGTCTGTTCCATTACTGTTTGTGCGTTATCAAACTGAGAACGGTTACGTTGTGTTTTATCGAAAGGATCCTGCCCCCAACTGCAATTTATAAAAAGCAATGCAGTTAGGAAAAACCAATACTTCATTTTGTCTCCTTCTCTAGCTGAAAAATAATCTCGGTTTGCAATGGGCTGTCTTCGGGTTTCATAAATTGCAGCCGACTTACTGAAAGCTGTGACGTACTAGCTAAAAGTGCGGTTAAAAATGTCTTCGTTTTTTCAAAATGCCCAATAAGCTGTAAATGCAAAATGGGCTGTTGCCCCATTTCCCAACGTAAATGCTGAGATAATCCGTTACGCACAGCTAAACGTTGAATTTGTTTATTCAAAGGAATAATTTGTGCAGCCAGTTCTGGAGAAAGTTTTCGACTTTCCGACTGCTGCTGTAAAGAAGTTAAAATTTTCTGTTGATATAGAAATTCCAAACTTTTTTTTGCTAATTCATATTCAGTTTCAGCAAAATGCTCACTAGCCTCGATATAATCTAAAACAGGGCGAAAAATCACCGCACTTAATAACAACAAAAAGGTTAAACTCTGTATATAAACAGGCTGACTTAGCCATTTGCTAAAAGGAGTAAAAGGATCGTTAAAAAAGGCTTTCACTTTTCTTCTCCTTGTTCCATATCAAAGCGAAAATACAATGACTGTTGTTCAGGATGAAACTGGCTTAATTTCACATTGGGAAAATGTTTCTTTAAAAATTGATGAATCAGTTCAAATTCTCTTTGATCTTGTGCGAGACCTTCCAAACTTAAGTTATGAGCATCTTGTTTAAATTTATTCAGTTCTCCTTGCTGAAAAGGTAATTCACTTAGCAGCTGTAAACTCTTTTTTACTTGCTCTTTAGGAATAGATGTCAAAATTTCGCCAACCTGCACTGCACTACGCAACTGTTTAATTTGCTTGGTTGTTTTATGAAATTGCTGATTAAGTTTTTCAAAAGATGTTTGCTGCGCCTGCAAATGTTGTTTCTGTTGTTCAATCAAATTGCTAAAAGCCAACATTAAATTAATAGCAAGCAAGATAAATAAAGCGATATAAAAAGCTAAACGACGTAAACGGTTTTGATGTTGATAAGTACGCCAAGGCAATAAATTCATCGACATTTAGTTACCTACTTTTTGTTGATATAAATCTTTTTGCCATAGCGCGTTGCCCAGTGCAATAAAAGGGAGTTCTGTTTCTACTCGCTGCCAGTGTTCTGGTAATGGCGTATGACTTGAGGGAATTTGATAAACAAAAACTTGTTCAAGTTGCCCTTCAAAACGTTCGGTAAATTGTTCATAAAGTGCGGTCAAATTTTCGTGAGATTGTAAAATTTGCGATTGCTGCGATCTTTCACAAATCGCCAAACAATAGTCATCTTCTTGAAATAAAAATAAGGTATTTTCTGACCGCACTTGTGCATTCAACAAATACTGAAATGCACGCAAAATAGCATTTGACGCAACATCCAATACATTAATTTTAAATGGCTGAAAATCTTGCAAATAAGTTTGAGCAGTACTTTTACGAATTGCAGTAACGTCTAATCGAAAACCTTGCTTTAACGAGGTAGAACGATAATCAAACCATAATTCATCTAAAGAAATAGGCAGCTCTTTTTCAAGCACAAATTTACATTGTTGATGACATTCTTGCGCATTTAACACTTGTGGCAACATTAATACTTTCGACCAAGTTAAGTGAGCGGGAATGCTTGCCACAAACTGTAAAGGAAAGGTTTTCCCTTGATATTGTGTTTTTAGCTGTTGTAAAAAACGATTTTTAAAATCACGATCATTAACAAAAATTTGATAACTTTGTGGCTGTTCAAGATCATCAAACCACACAAAATCAAAATAACCCTGCTTACGATGAATGCCGATTTGTAAAGTGAGGTAATTTTTCAGGGAGAATTGCATATTCTTTCCTATTCTTTAAAGGCTGAATCTTTTATACTTAACAACTAAATCATAGGTCTCTTGACAAGAATATTCATTAACCAAGCGAGAATTTTACGATGCGGATCGCAAAATTAATATTAAGCACCCTATTAACTTTATGTATTTTAGGTTTAGTGGCTGGCGGAATGCTGTATTTCTACCTAAAATCGGAATTGCCCTCAGTAGAAACATTAAGAACCGTTGAATTACAACAGCCAATGCAGATTTATACGGCTGACGGTAAATTAATTGGCGAAGTGGGCGAGCAACGCCGTATTCCAGTGAAATTAGCTGATGTACCGCAACGCTTAATTGACGCATTTTTAGCAACGGAAGACAGTCGTTTTTACGAACATCACGGATTAGACCCTATCGGCATTGCTCGTGCATTGTTTGTCGCAGTGAGTAATGGCGGTGCATCACAAGGTGCAAGTACGATTACTCAACAATTAGCGCGTAACTTTTTCTTAACCCCAGAAAAAACCATTATTCGTAAAGCTCGTGAAGCGGTGCTTGCGGTAGAAATTGAAAATACCCTCAACAAACAAGAAATCTTAGAGCTTTATTTAAACAAAATCTTTTTAGGCTATCGTTCTTATGGTGTTGCAGCAGCAGCACAAACCTATTTCGGTAAAGCATTGAATGAATTGACCTTATCTGAAATGGCGATTATTGCTGGTTTACCTAAAGCACCTTCAACAATGAATCCGCTTTATTCGCTAAAACGTTCAGAAGAACGTCGCAATGTGGTGCTAAGCCGAATGTTAGATGAAAAATACATCAGCAAAGAAGAATATGATGCTGCATTGAAAGAGCCGATTGTGGCGAGTTATCACGGCGCAAAATTTGAATTTCGTGCTGATTATGTCACTGAAATGGTGCGTCAAGAAATGGTTCGCCGTTTTGGAGAAGAAAATGCCTACACCAGTGGTTATAAAGTATTTACCACTGTACTTTCAAAAGACCAAGATGAAGCACAAAAAGCTGTGCGTAATAACTTGATTGATTATGATATGCGTCACGGTTATCGCGGTGGTGCGCCATTATGGCAAAAAAATGAAGCCGCTTGGGACAATGATCGCATTGTCGGTTTTCTACGCAAATTGCCAGATTCAGAGCCATTTATTCCTGCTGCAGTGATTGGAATTGCAAAAGGCGGTGCTGATATATTGCTCGCTTCTGGGGAAAAAATGACCTTATCAACCAATGCAATGCGTTGGACAGGCAGAAGTAATCCTGTGAAAGTCGGCGAGCAAATTTGGATTCGTCAGCGTGCTAATGGGGAATGGCAATTAGGACAAATTCCCTCAGCAAATTCAGCATTAGTTTCTCTTAATTCAGATAATGGCGCGATTGAAGCAGTGGTGGGTGGCTTTAGTTATGAACAAAGTAAATTCAACCGTGCGACACAATCCTTGGTTCAAGTAGGTTCTTCTATTAAACCATTTATTTACGCTGCAGCATTAGAAAAAGGCTTAACGCTTTCAAGCGTATTACAAGACAGCCCGATTTCTATTCAAAAACCAGGACAAAAACTGTGGCAACCGAAAAACTCGCCTGATCGTTATGATGGGCCGATGCGTTTACGTGTAGGATTAGGTCAATCCAAAAATATGATTGCTATTCGTGCGATCCAAACGGCAGGTATTGATTTCACAGCAGAATTTTTACAACGTTTTGGTTTTAAACGTGATCAATATTTTGCAAGTGAAGCCTTAGCACTTGGTGCTGCCTCTTTCACACCATTAGAAATGGCGCGAGCTTATGCCGTGTTTGATAATGGTGGCTTCCTCATTGAACCTTATATCATTGAAAAAATTCAAGATAATACAGGAAAAGAATTATTTGTCGCAAACCCTAAAATTGCTTGTATTGAATGTAATGATATACCTGTGATTTATGGCGAAACTAAAGACAAAATCAACGGCTTTGCCAATATTCCTTTAGGCGAGAATGCCTTAAAACCAACAGATGACAGCACCAATGGCGAAGAATTAGATCAACAACCTGAAACCGTGCCTGAATTGCCAGAATTACAATCAAATATGACCGCACTTAAAGAAGATGCGATTGATTTAATGGCTGCAGCAAAGAATGCTTCGTCGAAAATAGAATATGCACCACGAGTCATTAGTGGCGAACTTGCTTTTCTCATTCGTAGTGCCTTAAATACGGCGATTTATGGCGAACAAGGTTTAGACTGGAAAGGCACAAGTTGGCGTATTGCACAAAGCATTAAACGTAGCGATATAGGCGGTAAAACTGGTACGACCAACAGTTCAAAAGTGGCTTGGTATGCGGGATTTGGTGCAAACTTAGTCACTACAACTTATGTCGGATTTGATGACAACAAACGTGTACTTGGGCGTGGAGAAGCAGGTGCAAAAACAGCAATGCCTGCTTGGATCACTTATATGAAAACGGCTTTAAGTGATAAACCTGAACGTAAATTGCCACCGCCGCCAAAAATTATGGAAAAAAGTATTGATACGATGACTGGATTACTTTCTCCAGCTGGTGGACGTAAAGAATACTTTATTATGGGAACAGAACCAACCCGTACCTATCTTTCGGAAATGCAAGAGCGTGGTTATTACGTTCCTACAGAGTTACAGCAACGCTTGAATAATGAAGGCAATACGCCAACGCCTGCTGCACAACCACAAGAACTCTTCTAAAAATGACCGCACTTTAGTGCATAATCAGGCGAGTCAATTGGCTCGCCTTCGTTATTAAAACAAAGGATATATTATGCTGAGTTATCGTCACTCATTTCACGCTGGCAATCACGCCGATGTCTTAAAACATATCGTTTTAATGCTCATTTTGGAAAATCTTAAACTCAAAGAAAAAGGCTTTTTTTATTTGGATACGCACTCTGGTGTAGGTCGTTATCGTTTATTCTCAAATGAATCAGAAAAAACGGGGGAATATAAAGAAGGTATTGGACGCTTGTGGGATCAAACAGACTTACCCGAAGATGTTGCACGTTATGTAAAAATGATCAAAAAACTCAATTATGGTGGCAAAGAACTACGTTATTATGCTGGCTCGCCTTTAATTGCTGCTGAATTGTTGCGCCCACAAGATCGCGCACTATTGACCGAGCTTCATCCTAGCGATTATCCAATTCTTCGCAATAATTTTAGCGACGACAAAAATGTCACCGTAAAATGTGACAATGGCTTTCAACAAGTCAAAGCAACGCTACCTCCAAAAGAACGCCGTGGCTTAGTGCTAATCGATCCGCCTTATGAATTAAAAGAAGATTATGATCTTGTCGTCAAAGCTATTGAAGAAGGCTATAAGCGTTTTGCCACAGGTACCTATGCGATTTGGTATCCTGTTGTATTACGCCAACAAACTAAACGTATTTTTAAGGGCTTAGAAGCAACGGGGATTAGAAAAATTCTAAAAATTGAGCTCGCTATTCGCCCTGATAGCGATCAACGAGGAATGACTGCAAGCGGTATGGTAGTAATTAATCCACCTTGGACATTAGAAACCCAAATGAAAGAAATTTTGCCTTATCTCACAAAAACATTAGTTCCAGAAGGCTCTGGAAATTGGACAGTCGAATGGATTACACCAGAGTAACTCCCATTGTAAACTCTACTAAATCTTACCGCACTTTATAGCTTAAAAGTGCGGTGAAATTTTCTGAGATTTTAAATAAATCCCACAGTTCCCAAAAGCCCATTTTTTCGCTAGAATGCACGCAATTTTTGACTTAATAAAGGATAACATTATGTTTGGAAAAGGCGGTTTAGGCGGCTTAATGAAACAAGCCCAACAAATGCAAGAAAAAATGCAAAAAATGCAGGAAGAAATCGCGCAACTAGAAGTAACGGGTGAATCTGGTGCAGGTTTAGTGAAAATCACAATTAATGGTGCACATAACTGCCGTCGCATTGACATTGATCCATCTTTAATGGAAGACGATAAAGAAATGTTAGAAGATTTAATCGCGGCTGCTTTTAATGATGCGGTGCGTCGTGCAGAAGAATTACAAAAAGAAAAAATGGCATCGGTTACCGCTGGAATGCCATTACCTCCAGGAATGAAGTTTCCGTTTTAATCAAACACTTGTCTTCCCCTGCTTGCGGGGGAAGGTGTCGCAAAGCGACGGAAGGGGGTTCCTCCCAAGCCTTCGGTAGCTTCCTCCGTAAATAGAGGGAGCGAAAAGTAGCCTTATATTTCATCTCAAATTATGCAAAGCAGTCCACTTTTAGAACACCTTATTGAAAACTTACGTTGTCTTCCTGGCGTAGGGCCTAAATCGGCGCAACGTATGGCTTATCATCTTTTACAACGTAATCGTAGCGGTGGAATGAATTTAGCTCGAGCTCTCACAGAAGCGATGTCTAGAATTGGCCATTGTTCACAATGTCGAGACTTTACGGAAGAAGACACCTGCAACATTTGCAATAATCCACGCCGTCAAAATTCAGGTTTGCTTTGTGTCGTTGAAATGCCAGCAGATATTCAAGCGATTGAGCAAACTGGACAATTTTCAGGACGTTATTTTGTTTTAATGGGACACTTGTCTCCACTTGATGGCATTGGTCCTCGTGAAATTGGCTTAGATTTACTGCAAAAACGTTTAGTAGAAGAATCTTTCCACGAAGTGATTCTTGCAACAAATCCAACTGTGGAAGGCGATGCAACAGCAAACTACATCGCTGAAATGTGCCGCCAACATAATATCAAAGTGAGTCGTATCGCTCACGGTATCCCTGTGGGTGGGGACCTAGAAACTGTAGACGGCACAACGCTTACCCACTCATTTCTAGGTCGTCGTCAAATCGACTAATCTTCTCATACCATTATGCGTTTATTTATCGCCGAAAAACCAAGCCTAGCTCGCGCTATTGCAGATGTGCTACCTAAACCCCATCAACGTGGGGACGGTTTTATTAAATGTGGCGATAATGATGTGGTAACTTGGTGTGTAGGGCATTTGCTCGAGCAAGCAGAACCCGATGCCTATGATCCTAAATTCAAACAATGGCGTTTAGAACATCTCCCTATTATTCCTGAAAAATGGCAACTTTTACCGCGAAAAGAAGTAAAAAAACAGCTTTCTGTGGTGGAAAAACTGATCCATCAAGCGGATACACTTGTTAATGCAGGAGACCCAGATAGAGAAGGACAATTACTTGTAGATGAAGTGTTCAGTTATGCCAATTTAGCTGCTGAAAAACACGACAAAATTTTACGCTGCTTGATTAGCGACCTAAATCCAAGTGCGGTAGAAAAAGCAGTAAAAAAATTACAACCTAACCGTAACTTTATTCCTCTTGCCACATCCGCACTCGCACGAGCCCGCGCCGATTGGCTTTATGGCATTAATATGACCAGAGCATATACCATTCGTGGCAGACAAACTGGCTATGATGGCGTGCTTTCGGTTGGTCGAGTGCAAACCCCTGTGCTGGGTTTAATTGTACGTCGAGATTTGGAAATTGAACATTTCCAGCCCAAAGACTTTTTTGAAGTACTAGCTTGGATTAATCCAGAGAGTAAAGAAGAAAAAACTCGGGAGAAATCAACCGCACTTTTCAGTGCCTTATGGCAACCCAGCAAAGCTTGTGAAGATTACCAAGATGATGATGGCAGAGTACTTTCTAAAGGCTTAGCTGAAAACGTTGTAAAACGTATTACAAATCAACCTGCGGAAGTAACCGAATACAAAGACGTTCGTGAAAAAGAAACGCCACCCTTGCCTTATTCCCTTTCTGCGTTGCAAATTGATTCGGCAAAGCGATTCGGTATGTCCGCTCAAGCCGTATTAGATACTTGCCAACGCCTGTATGAAACTCATCGTTTGATTACTTATCCGCGTTCTGATTGTCGCTATTTGCCCGAAGAACATTTTGCCGAAGGCCATAACGTATTAAATGCAATTTCAACCCATTGTGAAACTTATCAACGCTTACCAAATGTTATTTCAACTGAACAGAGAAATCGTTGTTGGAATGATAAAAAAGTAGAAGCTCACCACGCAATTATCCCGACAGCCAAAAATCGTCCAGTAAATCTAACACAAGAAGAACGTAATATTTACAGCCTTATCGCTCGCCAATATTTAATGCAATTTTGCCCTGACGCAGAATATCGTAAAAGCAAAATCACATTAAACATTGCTGGCGGTACCTTTATAGCTCAAGCGCGAAATTTACAAACCGCTGGGTGGAAAGAGTTATTAGGCAAAGAAGACGACACAGAAAATCAAGAACCCTTATTACCCATAGTAAAGAAAGGACAAATTTTGCATTGTGAACGTGGAGAAGTCATTAGTAAAAAAACTCAACCGCCAAAGCCTTTCACAGATGCAACCTTGCTTTCAGCAATGACGGGTATTGCGCGATTTGTACAGGATAAAGAACTCAAAAAAATCCTGCGAGAAACGGATGGATTGGGCACAGAGGCTACTCGCGCTGGCATCATTGAGTTACTTTTTAAACGCGGTTTTTTAACGAAAAAAGGGCGAAATATTCACAGTACAGAAACAGGAAGAATTTTAATTCAGGCATTACCAGATATTGCCACCCAACCAGATATGACAGCTCATTGGGAATCGCAACTCACAGACATTAGTCAAAAACAAGCAAGCTATCAGCAATTTATGCATAACTTGAATCAAATGCTGCCTGATTTAGTCCGTTTTGTAGATCTTAATGCATTAAGACAATTAAGTCGCATTAAAATGATTAAATCTGATAGAGCAAAACCTAAAAGTGCGGTAAAAAAATCGAGTAAATCAAACGGTGAAACTGATTAAAGTTAAACCAATTAATATTTTTTTTATGCAAAGCACTTGCGAGAAAATTGAATTTTCTATAACATTCACGACCAGTTTTCTTGCAAAATTGCAAATTAGAGAGAAAAAATGTATCAAGTTCTTTTATTTATTTATGTTGTTGTCGCGATTGCCTTGATCGGGTTTATTCTCGTTCAACAAGGTAAAGGAGCGAACGCTGGTGCATCTTTTGGTGGTGGCGCATCAGGTACAATGTTTGGCTCTGCTGGTGCAGGTAACTTTTTAACACGTACCAGTGCGATTTTAGCAACTGCATTTTTTGTTATTGCTCTTGTTTTAGGTAACATGAATTCACATAAAGGCAATATTCAAAAAGGTGCTTTTGACGATTTATCACAAGCTGCAGAGCAAGTTCAGCAACAACAAACTGCTCCAGCGAAAGAAAATAAAAATAGCGACATCCCACAATAAAATAGGATTAGCATAAAAATTAACGCTCTGGTGGTGGAATTGGTAGACACGCTATCTTGAGGGGGTAGTGACCACAGGTCGTGCGAGTTCAAGTCTCGCCCAGAGCACCATTTGACTAAACAAAGCCCCGCGAAACTAATCGTGGGGTTTTGTTTTATCCAGGTTTCACAAGGGTTTATAGCACTTTAACCCCTCATATCTAATCTTACCTAGTGGTTCTAAAAGCTGGCGATTTAACTACGCTAGACCACTCACAGGGAAAAGAACAAAAATAGCCTTAGGCGGTTATCCAGAATTATCGTTAGCAGATGCCCGTGCTAAACGTGAAGAATATCGTGCGTTACTTTCGAAAGGTATCGAACCACAAGAAGAAAAAATACGCATTCAACAATAATATGAAAACTGCTTAAAATATACTTTTCATTCTGTTGCAGAAAGTTATTTTTATGGCATTTATAAAGAAAAGGCTAAAAATTCAGAAACACGAGAAAAGAATTGGGAAAGATTGAAAAATCATATCTTCCCTTATATTGGTGATAAGCATCTATCAGAAATAAAAGTAAAAGAGTTAGTTAGCATTTGTGAAAAAATAGCAGATAGAAGTAACACGCTCAAAAAAAATACACCAGATTATCGGTGTAATAATGGATCGTGCGATAACACAAGGTATCATGGAAAGTCATAATTGCAGACTGGTTTTGAAAAACTATTAATTTGCTGATCTTTTTTAACGGCATTACGATTAAAAGAGACAGTAAGTGCGTAATAGTCAGAAATTGGTTTTAAAATGCTTGAATTTACTGACTTCGATTACATCTATAAGCAAATAGTTTTTGAGTTATTATCTAGTACATTAATTTTATTTTTTCAAGATAACAATAAATTCTTTTTCCGAAGTGTAATATTGTTCGACCAAAGCAACAGAATTTTCTTCGGCAAAAATAGAAAAATTTTCCACCGCACTTTCAATGTTTAAGATCAACATTAGTTCATCATTTTTATCCAAATTTTTTAAGGCTTTTTTGGCACTTAAAAGAGCAATTGGGCATCGAAGTGCGGTTAAATTGAGCTGATATTTCATTCTGTAACTTGACGACGAATGCTCATATTTTTACCCATTTCAGACAACACATCATCAGCTAAAAATTCTCGCCCCATCTCAAATAAAGGTTCTTCTAACGTAATATGACGTTCATAACCTTGAACAAAGCGTTCAATTAAATGTTCATCAATATTTTGACGTTGTTCAGAAATAAGTTCTTCTAACTGCGCAGATAATGCATTCCAATTTTCATGCAAATTTTTGTGCTGTTGTTCCAATTCATCAATGGCACTTTGTGCTTGCGGAGCCACTTTGACTAGTTGAGGGAAAAAATCTAATTCTTCATCATCGTGATGTAAAGGCGCGGCACGATTGAAATAGCTTAAAATCTGCTCAACATCATTTAATACAGCCTGAGTATAGCCGTGTTTTTCTAGATAATCAGGCAAAATGCTTAACTGACGACAAAAACGTTTTACCTTGCTATGGCAGGCATAAAGCATTTCAATAGGTTCATTCCATGTGGCGAATTGTTGAGGTTCAAGAATTTGCATAAAGTTTCCTTTGTTAAAAAGTGCGGTCAAAAAACGTTTCATTTTTCTACCGCACTTTCATTCATTATGATTTATCTGCTAATTGTAATGGCGGAACGGGTTTGCCCATACGAGCATAGAATTCTACTACAAAATCATCGAAACGATCATCTTCTATTGCTTGACGAATTTCAGCCATTAAACGTTGATAATAGCGTAAATTGTGAATGGTATTTAAGCGTGCGCCTAAAATTTCACCACACTTATCTAAATGATATAAATAAGCTTTGGTGTAGTTTTTGCAGGTGTAGCAATCACATTCAGGATCTAACGGACTGGTATCATCACGATATTTTGCATTACGGATTTTAACAATGCCATCAGTCACGAATAAATGGCCGTTACGTGCGTTACGGGTTGGCATTACGCAATCAAACATATCAATACCACGGCGAACACCTTCCACTAAATCTTCTGGCTTACCCACGCCCATTAAATAACGTGGTTTATCCGCAGGAATTTGTGGGCAAATATATTCTAAAATGCGGTGCATATCTTCTTTCGGCTCGCCAACAGCTAAACCGCCCACCGCATAACCGTCAAAGCCAATATTCACTAAGCCTTCTAGTGATACTTTGCGTAATTCTTCAAATACGCCGCCTTGAATAATACCGAATAGCGCATTTTTATTGCCTAATTCATCAAAGCGATCACGGCTACGTTTTGCCCAACGAAGTGACATTTCCATAGATTTTTTCGCATAATCAAACGTTGCAGGATATGGTGTACATTCATCAAAAATCATCACAATATCTGAGCCGAGATCATATTGAATTTCCATAGATTTTTCAGGCGAAAGGAAAATGCGCTCGCCGTTAATTGGGTTTTGGAATTTCACGCCTTCTTCTGTAATTTTACGTAATTTACCTAAACTGAATACTTGGAAACCGCCACTGTCAGTCAAAATCGGGCGATGCCATTGCATAAAGTCGTGCAAATCGCCGTGTTTACGCATAATTTCTTGCCCTGGACGTAACCATAAATGGAAAGTGTTACCCAAAAGAATTTCTGCACCTGTCGCACGCACTTCTTCTGGCGTCATGCCTTTTACCGTGCCATAAGTACCTACTGGCATAAATGCAGGGGTTTCTACACTGAACGTGCCTTGTGGACGCTCAAATACTAAACGACCACGACGAGCACTGCCGCTTATTTTATCTAATTCATACTTCATTTTAGCTCCAACGAATAAACAGTTCGAAGATTTTTATGAATAAAAAAGCCTGTTCAAAGTTACAGGCTTTATGCTATCATATTTTTAATGCTCTTTGAGCAGAGGCGGATCTGCTAAAATCAGTCCGCCAGTACGCACCTGACGGGCTGCTTAGTAGATCCTTCATTTGTAATCAAATTGAGGATAAAAACTATGATTAATCTTATTATTAAACTAGTCATTGTTATTCTACTTTGCCTACTATTGAAAGGTAGCGCTGGCAGGTAGATTCTCCGACACAAGGGATGGTTACAGCCATCTCTTGTTCTTTATTGTAAGTGCTGACTAATTACAAGTCAAACAACTTATTCTAATCCTTTTACATTTGGATTTTTAGTGATGAACATCGCATCGCCATAACTGAAAAAACGATAGTGATTTTCGACCGCACTTTTATAAGCATTCATTGTATTTTTATAACCAGCAAAAGCTGAAACTAACATAATCAATGTGCTTTCAGGTAAGTGGAAATTAGTAATTAAGCAATCCACCACTCGGAATTTTTTCCCTGGATAAATAAAAATAGAGGTATCAGAAAAATAAGGCTCAATTAAATCTGGATTGCCAAATTCTTCCGCAGAAAGTGCCGCACTTTCAATAGAACGAACAGAAGTGGTTCCCACTGCAATTACACGTTTGCCCGCTTTTTTTGTTGCAATAATCGCATTGCAAACTTCTTGGGAAACTTCCACGTACTCCGCGTGCATTACGTGATCTTCAATATTTTCCACACGAACAGGCTGGAATGTTCCCGCGCCCACATGCAATGTAACAAATTCAAAATTCACACCTTTTGCTTTGAGTTTTTCAAGTAAATTTTCATCAAAATGTAAGCCCGCTGTTGGTGCCGCTACAGCACCTGGGACTTTACTATAAACGGTTTGATAACATTCTTGATCGGCTTCTTCATCTGGACGGTCGATATAAGGCGGTAATGGCATATGTCCAATGGCTTGCAACACATCTAAAAGAGCGGTTGATTTATCACTTAATTCCACTTCAAACAACGAACTATGGCGTGCTGTCGTTACCGCTTTAATGCCATTATTTTCGCCTAATTTATCTTCCCCTAAAAATAATTCAGTCCCTTCTTTAGGGGATTTCGATGAACGAATATGTGCTAAGAAACGATGTTCATCTAACATTCTCTCAACTAAAACTTCAATTTTGCCACCACTGGCTTTACGCCCAAACATTCTTGCAGGAATAACGCGCGTATTATTAAAAATCAACAAATCGCCTTCATCAATTAAATCTAATACATCAGAAAAAGTGCGGTGAAAAATTTCTCCGTTTTCGCCATTTAACTGTAATAAACGACAAGAAACACGATCAGTTTTAGGATAACGAGCAATTAATTCATCGGGTAAATCAAAATTAAAGTCTGAAACACGCATAATAAAATTTAGGTTAAATAAATAGGCGATAAGTCTAGTTTGAATTGAAAATGATCTCAAGAAAAAATCTTTTCTACAGGAAAGATAAAATAACCAGCAATTATGCTGGTCATTTGGGATTAATTATAAATTTGCTTTTTTAGTTGCTTTTACGTTTACATCACAATTTTTGACGATGATATTATCGCTAGATTTACCTTTTTGAATTAAATTTACAGGCACAACAGAATCAAATTTATCTAACGTTAAGCCACTATCTACATTCCAAACATAATCCCCAGAAACGAAACTTGTAAAGTCATTTTGTGATTTATCACGAGTAAAATCTTTCGCAATAATGCCATCGCCCACACTTACCATTGCAGCAACTGGTTCTTGGTTTTCAAATTGATACACAGCAGTCACCGTTTGTTTATTGCAGGAATATACAACTGTTTTATCAGTGATTGTTGGAAGTGTTTGCATTTCAGCTATTTGCGCAGATGATTTTGTCATTTCAGGTGCATCCTTTGCACAAGCAGATAATACGACGGCAGCAGCAAATGCGGGTAAAATTTTAGTTAAATTCATTATTAAATCCTCTTAATTAATCCCCTATATAGGGTGCTACTTAGATACCTTTAATAAAATAAAGTTCCATTATTGGAATAAAAAAGGTGGGATCTGATCTGCCCCACCTTGTTTATCAATAAACGATAAAATTATGTTGATTTTTACCAACGATACCCCAATTTCACGCCCACATTTTGCTGTTTGCCGAGTTGTGAACCTTGAGATTTCGAAATAAAAGCGGAAAGTTGGAAATGTAAAATTTCCGCTTTTAATCCCACTTCTTTTTGCCAATAACGTCCAAATGGTTGTTGCAACATCGTGCGATTTACCGTGGTTTGTACGTTAGCGTTTGAAACATCAACATAATTGACTAAGAAATAAGGCTTAACGCTGATATTATCTGTCGGAGTAAATGTATAATCAACTCGAATGCCAGCATTATAGCGATTAAATGCAAGGCTAGGCGTTTTCACTTTCACTTCCTCAGATTGATAATTTTCACGTTCAATAAAATAGCGATTAACACCAAAATAAGGCTGAATGCCCAATTGCCCTAAACGGAACTGATAACTTGCATTCACGCCATAATTTATCGCTTTTCGATGAATTTTTCGGCTTTGTTCTTCAGCCATTTTACTCGCACTGATTCCCGTTCCCACGTTTACACCAAATTGTAAATTGCCCCATTGATATTGGGCAAAACCCGACATCATCGTTAATGTCGCGTGATTTTTAACCTGTTCATCAAAGGTATTATCTGAACGGCTATGCGAGAAAACTGCCCCAATTCGTCCATTAGCTAAGGCTTTTTGCACCCCAATTTGACGTAAGTTCGTTTTCTGCTGATAAGCACGGAACGCATCAGAATCATAGCGTCTTTTATCCTGTGCGATATTTGTCCACACGGCAGATTGTGCTTGATCTACAAAAAGACGATCTAATTCATCTTGAACAGAAAGCATACTATTTACTGTTGCAGATAATTCTGATAACGCACTATTTGAATAACGGCTGATCAAGTCTTTTTGTTTGCGTTGTCTTTCAGCTTGCTCTTGAGCTTTACGCTCTTTTTCCACTTGCTGTTGGACATCAATAACCTCAAGTGCGGCTTGTAATACGTTTAACAGGCTTTGATCAAGCGGGGGATCAGAAAACACTGCTCTTTTTGACCGCCCTTTTTTTGTTTTTGCCTTACTTTTTTGTGTTTCAGCAGTCAGTTCAGCTTGTTTGGCTTCTAATGCGTTTAACTGGCTTTGATCAGGCGAGGTATCAGAAAACGCTGCTCTTTTTGACCGCACTTTTGCCTCAGGTTTTTGTTTTTTAGCAGTCAATTCATCTTGTTTTTCTTTTAATGCCTGCTCTCTTTGTTCAGCGTTGGCTAAATTATCGGTTAATTCCTGCTCTTTTATTGGGTTATATAAGCGGAATTCGCCGTTTTTCTTCACTAATTTATAACGCCATGCACCCGCATCAACGTGGTCATTTTCTAACGTGAATGTGAGTTTGTCTGATAACGGTTGATTATCTAAGCTTTCAATCAAAGTTAATTGCTCAAGGGTCACAGGTTCTTTGCCTGTGTTGCGAACAGCTAATGTGTAATCGCCTTCAGCGTGATTAGATAACTTTAATTTATCGCTTTTATAGCCAAATAAAGAGGAAGTAAATTGGAATGTGCCTTGCCCACTCAATTTACCATTTACTGTCAATGTGTTGAAACGATGTTCAGCCGATGTTGGCGTCGTTTCCGTCTCTAACGAACGGCGACGACGGCGTGGCGTATTGTTTGAGCTAGCTGAATAAGCTGAATTTAACGTAACAGTACTGTTATTTAGTGTTAAATTCTGCAATGTGGTATCGCTAGGCATTGTCCAAGTCGCATTTTCCAATGTTACTGTTGTGCCTTTGTCGCCCTGAATTTGGTGCGAAAAATGGCTGTTTTTTAAATAAAATTGAGCTGAATCCGTTAAATGCACATTACCGTTCAAGTTTGCATTATCCACTGTTGCTTGAGCTTGCTGATGAAGACTGATTGTGCCAATCTGGGTTGCGTGATTGTTTAATGTGAAGTGGCTAGTATCCGCTAAATTCACATCGCCCGTTAAAGTGGCATTATTTACCGTTGCATTTGCGTGATTTGAAAGTTTGATATTGCCTATTTGGGTGGCATTGTTGCTTAATGTAAATTGGCTGTGATTTGTTAAAGTGACATTGCCATTAAGTTTTGCTAAACCTTTAACATTCGTCGTTGCATTATCAGTTAAATTAATAGAGCCATTGATTTGTGTTATAGGTATAGAAGCAATAACAGCGTTATTGTTTAAATCTACTGTTTTACAAGTCGTTAATCCTGTCCAATCTGAACGCGTGCAAATGGTATTTTGCTGATTTGGCACAACACCAAATGTGGCATTTGCATTATTGCTGACTGTCCAATTTCCTTCAATTGAAGAAACATTGCGAGAAACCACCGCACTTCCGCCTTTAATTTGGAAGTTTTCAGCTTTAAATTTGCGGTTGATCCAATCGTGATCCCACACAATTTCGCCTTGTGGTATACCTTCCATTTCTGACCAACGTTTATTTAAATGATTGTAGGCGTGCGGTGTCGGTCTACCGCTGAAAAATAGTTTACCTTTTGTTTGGGTAATATCGCCTTTTAAATTTGTACCACCTGAAAGTAGCAAAGTACGATCTTCTGTGGTTGGTTTATAAATAAGGTTTAATCGTCCATTGTGTTTATTTTCATCTGTTTCGCCAAACCAACCGTTAAATGCAATATCTCGCTTATTAGTTAATTGTTTTAAATTATCATTTATGGTGTCATAACCTGTAATAGTAACATTAGCCACTTGAGTGGTATTATGGTTCACAACCATCGCCCCCTCGTCCGTATTTTGGATACGTTTAAAGGTTAATGAATGCCCGTTAAGATCTAAGCGACCACCACGAAAGCCGAAATAGATATTGTTAGGATCAACTTGATCTGTACTATTTAATTGAACTGTTGCTCGACCGCTTACAATGCCAACTTCTTTGAAAGCTTGTTTTTGACCCGCTTCATCTGCTTGTTGATCTAAAATGACTGTACCATCGCCTACGCTGATCGAACCTTTATTTATCCCTTTGGCTTTAACGTGCAATGTGCCTTTGCCGATTTTAGAAAGTCGATCATTTTCCACACCGTTTACTTTCCAAATAACAGTGCTTTCATCACTGATAGATATACCTGCCCCTTTCCACGTTTCATCTTTGGTAGGCGAAACTATAAAATCCCCTTCAAAATACAAACCGCCTGCGCCTTGATCAATATTGCTTGTTAAAGTAATTGTTCCATTTCCTTTATCAATAAAAGCAATATTTTTACCATTGCTTAGTGCTGGAGAATAATAATTGTTCCCATCATATGTATAAATGGGCTCTTTTTTACGATTGGGCAAATTATAATTCGCTATCTGTACTCTATACTGTTTATTATCTTGTGCTGTAACAGAACCAGAACCATCTTTATTATCAGTAAAAGTATAATGGCGATCCTTAGGTGTTCTAGGATTAAATATGGTATGAATATCCTTAGCATAAACTTCATCGTAAAACCATTCTTCACGCACTAACTGAAACCCATTACCTCTCCCCACAAAAGGATTTCCGCTTTGTAATACACCATTTATAAGCCATTTTTCTTTTTTTGCATCATAAATAAACATTGGCGAACCACTATCACCTTGAGCACCTCCCGTAGGTAATGGACCATAATGATTAGGGCTAACTACATTACCACTAAAATTGACTGTACCATTACCGTTTCCACTCTGAGTATGAGTATTTCCTGCGGTAAGGTACCGATACGCATCTGCAACGAAATATGAACTGTTTGCATTCGTTTTTTCATCTTTATCTGTACGCCAATATTGATCCCCTGAACCTATACGTACACGCTCAGGATAATCCTCTTTATTAGCATATACCCTTCCATCCACAAGCGGTGTCATACCTATCGGTTCAATTTCAGTTACAAATTTATGTAAACGAGGCATATGGTAATCCCCATCATAATGATTACGTCCCTGATCAGGCTTATAATTGTTACGTTTAGCTATTTGATAAGTAAAACGATGTTGATCGGGATTTACTCCTTCCGCACCAAAATCAGCATCAGTGTACCCTCCATTGTGAGCAACACTTACAATATATTGCTCTCCCACTAATGTTGCATAGCCACCTCGCGATACCACAGAAAAATCAATCATCGGGGCTTTTGTCATTGATGTGCCAACTAAATTTCCATTTTTATTGTAAACCTCAATATTTTTAGCCCCAACTGTGAACTTCCCTTTATTCTCGGCAAAATCACGATAATATTGGTAGTCAATCCCAAAATAAGTGTGACCTGCCCACGCTTGCGATACTATCCCTAATGAAATGCAAGCGGTTAAAAAATTCAGACGAAATACAGTTTTTTTCATAATGTTTATTTAATTAAGTAATTTTTCGTATTAAAAAATACGTGGTTAAACGACTATTGAACAATAAAAGTGCGGTGATTTTCTAAGGGATTTCAGCTAAAAAAACGAACTAAAAGGCACAAAAGAAAATAAATGAGTAAAACTATATAGTAATTAAGCCAAAATTTCTAGGTTTTTGCTTAATACTTAGTGGGTAATCTAATCTTGCGATGTGGTAATATTGTATATAATTTACATAGGCAACTAAAGTTAAAACAATATCACTAATAAAATAACCGCACTTTATGTGAGTTTTCTCTGAAAGTGCGGTCATTTTTTCTAAGGTTTTTCTAAAATCGGTTTAAGGAAGCGAGCGGTGTGGGAACTTTCTACTTTGGCAACTTGCTCTGGTGTACCCGTCGCAATAATTTGTCCGCCGCCACTGCCTCCCTCTGGGCCAAGATCGACAATCCAGTCTGCGGTTTTAATCACATCAAGATTGTGTTCTATCACGACAATAGTATTTCCTTGATCGCGTAATCGATGCAACACCTCAAGTAATTGCTTAATGTCAGCGAAATGCAAACCAGTCGTCGGTTCATCTAGAATATACAAGGTTTTACCCGTATCACGTTTAGAAAGCTCGGTCGCTAGCTTAACGCGTTGTGCTTCGCCGCCTGAAAGTGTTGTGGAAGATTGACCTAATCGAATATAGGATAATCCCACATCCATCAAGGTTTGTAATTTTCTTGCAATCATTGGAATCGCATCAAAAAACTCGCGTGCTTCTTCCACTGTCATATCTAAAACTTGATGGATGGTTTTACCTTTGTAACGAATTTCTAAGGTTTCGCGATTATAGCGTTTACCTTTACATTGGTCGCAAGGAACATAAACATCGGGCAAAAAGTGCATTTCAACTTTGAGTACACCGTCGCCTTGACAGGCTTCACAGCGTCCACCTCGTACGTTAAAGCTAAAACGTCCTGGATTATAACCGCGCGCACGCGCTTCTGGTACGCCAGCAAAAAGTTCACGAATTGGGGTAAATAAGCCTGTATAAGTGGCTGGATTTGAACGTGGCGTGCGTCCAATCGGGCTTTGATTAATGTCGATAACTTTATCGAAATGCTCTAATCCCTCGATAGATTGATAAGGTGCGTAATCCGTCTTTTCTGCTCTATTTAACGTATTTTGCGCAAGTGGAAATAAGGTGTCATTAATAAGTGTGGATTTTCCCGAACCAGATACACCAGTCACGCAAGTAAATAAACCAACGGGAATATCTAAATTCACATTTTTTAAGTTATTACCTGATGCGCCTTTAAGTTTGAGCCATTTTTTCTTATCAAGTGCGGTGCGTTTTTTCGGGATTTCGATTTTATCTGCACCCGATAAGAATTTTCCTGTGATGGAATTTGGATTGAGCATGATTTCATCGGCATTTCCTTGTGCAATAACTTGTCCGCCGTGTACGCCAGCACCAGGCCCAATATCAATAATATGATCAGCCGCACGAATTGCGTCTTCATCGTGTTCTACGACAATTACCGTATTACCAAGATTACGTAGATGAATTAATGTATTAAGTAAGCGTTCATTATCACGTTGGTGCAAGCCAATAGAGGGTTCATCTAATACATACATAACGCCAACAAGTCCCGCACCAATTTGACTGGCAAGGCGAATACGTTGCGCCTCACCGCCTGAAAGGGTTTCCGCAGAACGAGAAAGAGAAAGATAATTCAACCCAACATTGACTAAAAACTGCAAACGCTCGCGGATTTCTTTAAGAATTTTTTCCGCAATTTGTGCTTTTTGCCCAGTTAAAGAAAGTGCGGTAAAAAATTCGAGGGTTTCGCCAATGCTTTTTTCCGCAATTATCGGCAAATTGGTTTTTCCAATATACACATTGCGCGCTTCGGGTCGTAAACGAGAACCGCCACAATCTATACAAGGTCGATTGCTAATATTTTTTGCTAATTCTTCACGCACCGACATTGATTCCGTTTCTTTATATCGGCGAGCCATATTATTCAAAATCCCTTCAAAAGGGTGCTTGCGAATAATCACATCGCCACGATCATTCATATATTGGAATTCAATTTCCTCTTTGCCTGAACCCTGCATAATGATGTGTTGAATTTTCTTTGGCAAAGATTCATAAGGGGCTTCAACATCAAAATGATAATGTTTCGCCAATGATGTAAGCATTTGATAATAATAGAAATTACGACGATCCCAACCTTTCACTGCACCGCCTGCAAGGGAAATCGTTGGATTTTGCACCACACGATCTTCATCAAAATATTGCTGCACACCCAAGCCATCACAAGTTGGGCAAGCACCTGCAGGATTGTTAAAGGAAAACAAACGAGGCTCTAATTCTGGCACAGAATAACCACAATGCGGACAAGCAAAATTTGCCGAAAAAATTAATTCTTCCGCTTTCGGATTATCCATTTCTGCCACAATTGCGGTGCCACCTGAAAGCTCTAATGCAGTTTCAAAAGATTCGGCTAAACGTGTTGCTAAATCTGACCGCACTTTAAAGCGATCCACCACCACTTCAATTGTATGTTTTTTCTGTAAAGCTAATTTTGGCGGATCAGATAAATCGCAAATTTCGCCATCAATACGCGCACGAATATAACCTTGCGCAGCAATATTTTCTAAAATCTTGAGATGTTCGCCTTTGCGATTTTTGACCACTGGCGCAAGTAACATCATTTTGCTGTCTTCTGGCAAACTTAATACTTTATCCACCATTTGACTAATCGTTTGTGCCGTTAATGGAACGTTGTGATCGGGACAACGCGGCTCCCCTACACGGGCAAACAATAAACGTAAATAATCGTAAATTTCCGTAATTGTTCCCACTGTAGAACGTGGATTGTGTGAGGTGGATTTTTGTTCAATGGAAATTGCAGGGGAAAGCCCCTCAATAGAATCCACATCAGGCTTTTCCATTAAAGATAAAAACTGACGCGCATAAGCAGAAAGGGATTCAACATAACGGCGTTGCCCTTCCGCATAAAGCGTATCAAAGGCTAAAGAAGATTTCCCCGAACCTGAAAGCCCTGTGATCACCACAAGTTTATTGCGTGGAATGGTTAAATTAATATTTTTCAGATTATGGGTTCTAGCCCCGCGAATATCAATATTTTCCATAAAATAACTCAAAAGTATGAAATAAGTGTAAATTTTGCGATCATTATCGCATATTTTAATATCTGTGCAAATATCCAGTTAAAATATATAGATCTTTTAAAAAATTTCAGGCAAAATAACCGCACTTTTTTAGATAAAAAATGAGGTTTTTTATGGCTGGAATTAATAAAGTCATTATTGTAGGTCATTTAGGTAATGATCCTGAAATTCGTACTATGCCAAACGGCGATGCCGTTGCAAATATCAGCGTAGCAACCAGTGAAAGCTGGAACGATCGTAATACGGGCGAACGCCGTGAAGTAACAGAATGGCACCGCATTGTATTTTATCGTCGTCAAGCGGAGATTTGCGGCGAATACTTGCGCAAAGGTTCTCAAGTGTATGTGGAAGGTCGTTTAAAAACACGTAAATGGCAAGATCAAAATGGTCAAGATCGCTACACCACAGAAATTCAAGGCGATGTAATGCAAATGCTTGGTGGACGTAATCAAAACGCAGGTTATGGTAATGATATGGGCGGTGCGCCACAACCCTCTTACCAAGCTCGTCAAACTAACAATGGTGGTAGTTATCAATCATCTCGTCCTGCACCACAATCAGCCACATCACAACCAGCAACACCACAGGCTGAGCCACCAATGGACGGATTCGATGACGATATTCCGTTCTAAATGACATAGATTGAAAAGTAAATGATAAAAATCTGAGAGAAGCTGAATAAAAAAGAGCTTCTCTTTTTTATTTTAATTTTTAAATTAAAAGGACTAAGCCTATGATTATAGATTTAGTCCTTAATTTTATAGCTTTAGTTTTAGGGAAGATTAATTGCTACCATTTATCTTCCATATCACATTTTATTGAAGAGTAAAACTAATTTGCACACTTAAACTCGAAGGAAAGCCTGCTGGTCTTGCTCCCACAGAACGAGAAACGTTAATAGCGTCTAATGCCGCCTTATCTAAACTTTCATCGCCTGAGGATTTTGTAACTCTAGCTCCACTTAGCGAACCATCAGCTCCCACATTAAAAGATACACTCACTTTTCCTTGTTTGCGCATTATCTTCGCTCGAGTTGGATAACGTTTATGACTTTCAATTTCACGGCGAATTGCAGAACGGTAAGCAGCTATTTCACTCGTATCCGTTCCACTTCCTGCTACCTGTGCATTGCTATTAGCTGCGCTTGTTGTGCTTGCTTTATCATTTACGTTAGCACTTGAATCAATATTTTTATCGCCTTTTGGTAGATCTTTATTGATTGGTTTCTGTTGTGGTTTAACCTCTTTTTTAGGTTTATTTTTCGGCTTTTCTTTCGGTTTTTCTTTGGGCTTTGGCTTTTCCTTTTCGGGTTCTTTGATTTTTTTCGGTTCAGGTTTTATTGTTGGATCTTCTACAATTTCTTGTTTTTCTGGTTCTGGTTCTGGTTCTGGCTCTGGCTCAGGCTCTTTTTGTACATTTTCAGGCTCTGGAGCAGGTTCTTCCAACACCATACCCTGCAAAAGCTCCATAGAAATACTTGTAGATATATCGCCTTGTGCACTATTTGCGCTATCACTTGGCTTATTCCAATTCCACAAGATAAATCCTATAACAATACCGTGTACGATCAAAGAAATAAGCAAACCCAATAGCGAACGTTTTGTTTGCTGCATAATTATTCCTTACGGCGTAGTTGGTACAGACTGGGAGGGAGTAGATTCTTGAGAATTTTTACCCGCACTTTTTCCCTTATCTTTCATAGAAACAATTGCCACATTTTTGATTTCATTTTTAGAAAGCATATCTGTAATAGTCACAAAATCTTGGAAGGAGGCTTCGGCATCAATTTTTAAAGTGACTTTCTGATCTTTATTCCATTGAGCAATTTCTGCTTCAAGAGCTTCTTGCGTAATAGGTCTATCATTGAAATAGAGCTGTTTATCCGCTGTCACTGTTAATAATTTAGCGAGCTCGTCAGATTTAAATGCGACTGCTGTACTGGCTTTTGGTACATTTACTTGAATTTTACCTTGAGAGATAAAAGATGCAGTAATAAGCACCACAGTAAGCAATACCAACATAATATCAATGAAAGGGATAATGTTGATTTCATCAAATTTTTTCACTGATTATTCCTTATCTTTTTGTTCGTTTAATACTTTCCATTTCAAACGATTAACTTCCACTTTACGACCTAAACCGTTATAAAACACCATAGATGGAATAGCCACTAGAATACCTAATGCTGTTGCTTTTAATGCTAAAGATAAGTGCAACATAATTTCACTTGGATCAATGTCGCCACCGCCGTGACCGATTTGATAGAAAGTTAATAAAATCCCGATAACTGTACCAAGTAATCCAACATAAGGTGCATTGGCACCGATGGTAGAAATCACTGTCATATTACGGTTTAAATCAATTTCTAATGCGTGAATAGTAGAATAATGTGCCGCATTTACCTTTCTTAAAAAAAGGTAACGTTCAATTACCATCGCAAGCATAATAACGCTCATCAGTAATAATAAACCGATGATAAAATAATCACTGTACTGTTGTAAAAAATCAAAAAGTTGTAGCATTTTTTTTCCTTGTTATTTGAGAATGAATTTCAATCAGGCGAGGAATTCTAACAAAGGCTGAATAATGCGTAAACCTTGAATTGAAAAATTTATGAATTTTTACCGCACTTTATGTGGAAAAGTGCGGTTATTTTTTGAAAAATTATAAGGAGCGAAGATAATCAATGATCATTTGATGATGGTCTTTTGTCTTAAATTTATCAAATACTTGCATAATATTTCCGCTTTCATTAATTAAAAAACTAATTCGATGAATACCGTCGTAAGTTCTCCCCATAAATTTTTTTTCGCCCCATACGCCAAATTGCACCGCAACTTGATGATCAGGATCAGAAAGCAATGTGAAATTAAGTTCTTTTTTCTCAATAAATTGAGCTAATTTTTTCGGAGCGTCAGGGCTAATGCCAAGTACAACTAAGCCTAGTTCATCTAATTCAGATTTGCTATCACGCAATCCACAGGCTTGTGTGGTGCAGCCTGGCGTGAGTGCCTTTGGATAAAAATAGATTAAAACTTTTTTACCACGAAAATCATTTAAAGAAACAGGTTTTTCCTGTTGATTTAATAAGGTAAAAGCAGGTGCTTGATTACCAACAGATAATGGATTCATAAAAAACTCCTTTAATGAAAAAAAATTTGCAAATCAAAGTTATTTTAGCGACTATAACAAGTGAAACCAAATAATAAAATTGAAAACCGATGGAGGTTATATGTCAGCGCAAAATCCTTTATTTTCGGGTAGCATAGTTGCCCTTGTTACGCCAATGAATCATTATGGCGAAGTCGATTTTTCCTGTTTAGAAAAATTAGTAGAACACCACATTGAAGCAGGTTCTAATGCGCTTGTTTCTGTAGGTACAACGGGAGAATCTGCCACGCTAAGTATTGAAGAAAATGTAAAAGTCATTGAAAAGACCGTTGAATTTGCCAAAGGACGTATTCCTATTATTGCGGGAGCGGGTGCAAATGCGACAAGTGAAGCAATTACAATGACTAAATTATTACGAGACAGTGGCGTAGCAGGATGTTTATCTGTTGTGCCTTATTATAATAAACCAACCCAAGAGGGAATATATCAACACTTTAAAGCCATTGCGGAATGTACTAATTTACCACAGATTCTTTATAACGTTCCTAGTCGCACAGGCAGTGATATGAAGCCAGAAACGATTGCTCGTTTAGCTAAAATTGAAAATATTGTAGGTATTAAAGAAGCAACGGGAGATGTGAGCCGAATAGTTAAAATTAAGCAGCTTGCTGGTAAAAATTTTATTGTTTTAAGTGGTAATGATGCAACAGGCTTAGAAGCAATAAAATTAGGTGCTGAGGGAGTAATATCAGTAACAAATAACATTGCAGCAAAAGATATGGCTGATATGTGCCGTTATGCACTCGTGGGAGATTTTGATAAAGCGGAAGAAATTAATGCTCGTTTAATGCGTTTACATCACGACCTATTCATTGAATCCAATCCAATTCCAGTGAAGTGGGCAGCTTATCGCTTAGGCTTAATTAAATCGCCACATTTACGTTTGCCACTTACGACACTTAGTGAAGAAATTCAACCAAAAGTAGAAGATGCACTAAAAATTGCAGGATTGTTATAAAAATAAAAGGGTAAGTAATTACCCCTCACTTTTATGTATTATAGATCAGTAAAATGATCAGAAAAGTGCGGTCAGAATTTATCAAATTTTCAATTTAGTTAAGGTTAGTATATGAAAAAAATAATATTGAGTTTAACAACGGCTATTATCCTCGTCGGTTGTTCGTCTAATCCCGAAACCTTAAAAGCAAGCAACGATTCATTTCAAAAATCTGAGGCGAGCATTCCCCATTTTTCCCCTTTGGCTACTGGAGGTGTACAGTTACCAAAAGCTGATGATGCTTATTCGTTACCTAATATTGAAGTGAAAAAAAGGGGAGATATTGATATTCGTCCACCATTAATCCCTCTTGCTATTATTCAAAATTCAATAACAAAATTTGATGGCGAACGTTCGTTGATTGTTTACCCAAAACAACAGGCAAAACTATATAATCTTCAGCAAGTTGAGCGTTTATTGAAAGATGAGGGTATTTCATCAACAACAGATGGCTTGATTTTAACAACTGATTGGACAAAAACAGAACGAATTGGCGATAAATCTATAGAAATAAAATATCAAATAGAACAAGTAATGACGCCTGATGTAATTGCGATTACCGTATCTATTTTGCATATGCGCCGAGATGGTATTATTTTTACACCAAATATATCAGATAAACAATATTATACTTCGGAACGTTTAAATCGCATTGTTTTAGCTCTCACTACAGCCTATAACAAACAATTACAGGATTTATCAAGCACTTCAATTCAATAGGGGGCGTCATATAATAATTTCTCTAAAATAAATGTTTAGAAATGAGACATAGATCATCCTTTTGAAAATTACTCTGATATTTATCTTTAAAGCACTTGAAAATCTAAAATAAGAACGCTATTTTGTTATTAACTAGAATTTAAATCACGCAACAAAGAGGTAAATGCTATGACACTTAATATTACCAGTAAACAAATGGACATCACCCCTGCAATTCGTGAACACTTGGAGGAAAGACTTGCGAAGTTAGGTAAGTGGCAAACGCAGTTAATTAGCCCACATTTTGTTTTAAACAAAGTACCTAATGGATTTACTGTCGAAGCCTCTATTGGCACACCTTTAGGCAATTTATTAGCCAGTGCAACTTCAGATGATATGTATAAAGCAATTAATGAAGTGGAAGAAAAATTAGAACGTCAGCTTAATAAACTTCAACATAAAAGTGAATCTCGCCGAGCGAATGAACGTTTAAAAGATTCTTTTGAAATCTAAATACTGTAAAAAGAATAAAATCTAATCTGGCAGCCTTATTGTAAAATAATATGTCTGTCAGATTAATTTAACCTATCTTACACGGCGATGTAAACTTCAATGCGTTTACGCTTACCCCACTACAAGAACATAAACGACAACTTTATCTTTAATAACTTCATAAACTTAAACAATAGCCTACAGAGCGAAATTTTATTTTATAAAACACACCAAAAAATCCAGAAAACCGCTCGGCAAGTACGTATGAATTTCCTAAGCGTTCGATTAATTTTTTCTTAAATTGGTTTTAATAGAAATAAAGACTAATGAAAGATACAGATTGTATTTATATTTTTTAACGAGATAGATATTATTTGACGGGATTAATGGCGGTGAGAAAGGGATTTGAACCCTTGATGCAGTTTCCCACATACACGCTTTCCAGGCGTGCTCCTTCAACCACTCGGACATCTCACCGTAAAAGGTAGGCGAACTATAAAGATTTACTCTGGTTTAGTCAAGTTTTTTACTATAAAAAATAAAAATCTTTAAAAGATTAGTTAAAAAATAGGCAGTAAAAACTATTGAGCTAATCCAGAGTTAGAAGATACTAATAATTTAGTAATATGTAACCTTGATAATTATTAAAACAGTTGATTTTTAATAGATACCATATATTAATTTATCTTTTATTCTCTTTCTTAACCTTTTTATTTTAATTAAAAAAGGGATTTTCTCAAAATGATCATACCAAGATGATGGTACATCAATAATTTTATCCATTTCTTTTAAAAGTAAATTTCCTATATGACAATTTAAGTGACCGCATTTTTTGTGCCAAAATTTATATGGACCACAATAATGAGAAATAATTATTGGCATTTTTACGTGTAATAAATTTTTCTTTTTAATCAAACCTCGATCTGTTGGTGTAAAATTAAATCTATTATTGATAAATTTTACTTTTCCTTTACAGATACCATTTAGAATATCTTGATCTTGGTATTTCATAACATTATTGTATTTATTCATCCAGTTTATTGATTTTTGGAAAATATTTTCTTCTTTCCATTTATTTAAATTAATTAATAATATACCTGCATTAAAATAAGAATATCCTTCTAAACCAATGGATTTTTTATAAGATTCATTTTTTACGTCAATAAAAGTATCTCGACATGCTGCCAAATAATAATTCGTTATATCTATATCCCAAAGTTCTTGAAGTGAAGAGTTTGTTAATGTATCTACATCGATATAAATAGCTTTTTCTATATTCTTTATATATTTAGTTAAATTTAGTCTAGCGTAAGTCGCTAAAGATATGTAATCTATTGTTTTTGGAAAGTTTTGAAAATCAGCCTCACAGACAGGCAAGAAAAATACTTTACAAGAATATGCACTTGCTAAATTATTTATTATGGTCTTATTTTCCTGATTTATTTTCATATCAAGAATATAAAAATTTATTTTTTCAGGTGTATTTTTAATAATGCTAAAAATACTTACAGCTAAATAAGTTGCATAATAGTTGTCAGATGAAAATATAATATTTATTATCTGTCTGTCTGTCTGTCTGTCTGTCTGTCTGTCTGTCTGTCTGTCTGTCTGTCTGTCTGTCTGTCTGTCTGTCATAAAATTATCTCTGATTAACGTGTAAATTATTATTTTTAGGGTTATTTTTTATTGATAGATTAAATAATTTTATTAACTTTATAATTTATTTTTTAAAACGCTCAATGCCTTTGCTCGATGAGAAATTTTTTTCTTCTCAGCTGTTTCTAATTCAGCAAATGTGCAACCTTGTTCTGGACTAAAGAATAAACTGTCATAACCAAAGCCATTTTCGCCTTTTTCTTCAAAACCAATCACGCCACAACACTCACCTTCGGCGATAATTGGCGATGGATCTGTTGGATGCTGTAAAAACACGATACAGCTCACAAATTTGGCTTGGCGTTGTTCTTGTGCAATATGAGCAAGCTCTGCCAATAATTTCTCACGGTTTTTAGCATCATTACCCTCTTCGCCAGCATAACGTGCAGAATACAGACCTGGTGCGCCATTAAGTGCGGAAACTACTAAGCCAGAATCATCCGCAATAGCAGGCAAACCTGATTTCTCTGAGGCATAGCGTGCTTTTAATAAGGCATTCTCAACGAAAGTTAAGCCTGTTTCTTCTGGGCTTTCAATGCCTAAATCTGTTTGTGCAATCACTTCAAAGCCAAAATCAGATAGGACATCAGCCATTTCTTTTACTTTTCCTTTATTGCCTGTAGCAAGTACGATTTTTTGTTTCATAATCAATCCTTTTATTGATGATAAGCTGACGTTAAATCAGCCCAGTTTTGCTCGGTAAATTGAATATTCATTCGTCCAACTTCTTTTTCGAAGGAACGTTTTAAACGGTTCAGATTTTGCACTTTCCAAAAATCTCCAGATTTTTCGCCGCACTTATCAAAATCCAGTAACCAACATTTTTGCCCTTGTTCAGCTTGTTGAAGCAAAATATTATGTGCATTCAAGTCTGTATGGCAAATCTGTAAATCATGTAGTTTTCGAATCAAACGACCAATTTGCCTCCAAGTTTCTTTTGGCAATGTTTGTGTTTGTAAAAGTGCGGTTAAATCCTGCGCGTTTTCGATTTTTTCCGTCAAAATATCCGCTTGATAGCAAATACCTAACTTGCCTTTTTGAATACGTGCAGCAATGGGTTTAGGTACAGGTAACCCCGCTTCATACAAACGTTGCAACAAATGAAACTCAGCAAAACTACGGGTAGTTTCAAGATCAGAAAAACGATAACGATCTTTGTTCAGTTTACCCCAAAGTCCACCGCGATAATAATGACGCAACGCACAATTTACACCAAACCAATCTTCGGTTTGCAAGAAATAAGTGGTGCCTCGACCTTTTGCACTCCCTATCACTCGTTCTTGTTTTTGCCAAAATTCCGCTTGGAAAAACTCGGTTACTTGCTCAAAAGTGCGGTCAAAATTAAAGATAAAATATTGGTTATCTTGTTGGAATTGGTGCATTAGAACGTTGTTATGAATAGAAAATGGGGTCATTCTACTTTAAAATAGGCACAAATTAAATGATAAAGGAACGTTAATGCCACTTTTTACCGAAGCTCCAAAATCTCTTTGTATTCTCCGATTATCAGCGGTAGGCGATGTTTGCCATGCCTTAGCGGTGGTTCAGCACATTCAGGCATATTATCCCCAAACAGAAATGACTTGGATTGTAGGAAAAACCGAAATGGGTTTGCTTTCGGGCATTCCTAATATCACGCTCATTCCTTACGATAAAAAAGCAGGATGGAAAGGTATTTTATCACTCTGGAAACAACTAAAAAATAAACAGTTTGATGCGCTATTAAATATGCAAACAGCATTTCGTGCATCAATCCTTTCTTTAGGAATTAAAGCAAAATTCAAAATTGGATTTGGAGAAAAACGTTCTCGCGAAGGACAATGGCTATTTGTAAATCGTCGTATTACAGATCCTTTTTCCCCTCACGTATTAGATGGATTTATGGCTTTCGCTGAATATATTGGCGTACCGAAATCAGAACCAAAATGGGAATTAGCTATTTCAGAAGATGATTATAAATTTGCCGATCAATTTATTGATTTCTCTCGTAAAAATTTATTGATTTCCCCTTGTTCTAGCAAAGCAGAAAAAGATTGGCTAATTGAACGTTATGCAGAAATTGCCAATATTGCCCATCAGCATAATATCAATGTGATTTTCTGCAGTTCGCCAGCCAAACGTGAATTAGAAATAGTCGAAAAAATTACCGCACTTTGCCATTTCACGCCAACCAATATTGCAGGAAAAACAAACCTAAAACAGCTTACCGCTTTAATTTCTAAGGTTGATTTGGTGCTTTCGCCAGATTCTGGCCCTGCCCATATTGCGACAACACAAGGAACACCCGTTATTGGCTTGTATGCCTATCACAATCCTTTGCGTACTGCGCCTTATAATAATTTAGATAACGTGGTATCAGTATATGAAGAAAATGCCCAAAAAGAATTTGGCAAACCGTCTTCTGAACTACCTTGGGCAACCAAACTAAAAGGAAAAAATTTGATGGCAGAGATTCAAGTCGAACCCGTCATTGAACAAATGAAAAAATTGGGATTATTTTGAAAAAATGATCTGTATTTCAAAACTTAGATGGTTTTAATATAGCCAACTTGAAAGTTGTTTTTGGAAAGTAAGAACTTTAGTTTTTTAAGTTAAAAATCAATAGCTTGTTGTTAAAATAATTTATATTTAGTCATAAAAATCTATACCTTAATCTCTTGCTTATTTAGTCCAATTTTTGCAGGTACAGATTGAAATCCAAAATTAGTTTGAATTTTACGCAATTAAATGCAAATGATTATAAATAAACCAATTGATTATTATAATCATCATTGTTATTATCATCGCCATTCTCCTCTTTTTAATTATTACAATAAGGAAAACAGATGCGATTTTCTAAACTTTCCCTTGCAATTGCAACAACCTTAGTGACAGCAAATGCGCTAGCGCAATCCGTTGAATTAGACTCTATCAACGTTATTGCGACACGAGATCCAAGTAGGTTTGCTTATACGCCAGAAAAACAATCTAAAGATAGTCTTCTTTCTAAGCAAGCGACTAGTGTTGCAGCAGCGTTAGAAGACATTCCCAATGTTGATATTAGAGGCGGTTCGAGAAGCATTGCTCAAAAACCTAATATTCGAGGGTTAAGTGATAATCGTGTTGTGCAAGTCATTGATGGCGTAAGACAAAATTTTGATTTAGCACATAGAGGTTCTTATTTTCTTCCAATGTCACTTATTCAAGAAATTGAAGTAATCAAAGGGCCAAGTAGCTCCTTATGGGGTAGCGGTGCATTGGGTGGTGTTGTGGCAATGCGTACGCCAAATGCTTTAGACTTATTGAAAAATAATGACAAATTCGGAGTTAAAATTCGCCAAGGTTATCAAACTGCTAATAATTTATCGGAAAGGGATGCTTCTGTATTTGCGGCAAATGACAAATTCGATGTTCTTATTAGTGCTTTCTATAATAATGCGGATAATTTACGCACTGGTAAAGGCAACAAGCTGAATAATACAGCCTATAAACAGTTTGGGGGCTTAGCAAAATTCGGTTGGCAAATTAATGATGCGAACCGTGTGGAATTATCCCACCGCGAAACTCGTTTTAAACAAACAGCACCAAGCAATAATGAGGTGGAAAACGAACTTACTAATGAACAAATTAAAAAACAAATCGGAGAATTCCACGGCTCAGACAACAGTTTTCCGCCGACAAGAAAATCACCATCAGAAATATCAGAGTTTTACTCTAAAGTGAAAACACGTTTTGGCAGTGTTAGTTATTTAAGTGATCAACAAATTCCTGATCAAAGCACGGTATTTAACTATTATTTAACGCCTGATAATCCTTATCTAAATACGCATATTGCGCTATACAACAATAAGACTATTGAGAAAGAACAGCGTAAAGTCAGTGGTGTGAAAGATCAGACTAAATTGACTACCCGAGGTATAAATTTACGTAACTCTTCCGAATTATCTCACATTTCCTTTGTTTATGGGGTGGATTATATGCGAGATAAAATCAGTACTGAACGAGGCACAAACAATAATGATGCGCAGTTTCGAGCGGAACCCTACAATGCGAATTCAAACACTACAGGCGTTTATTTAATCGCCCATATTCCACTATTTGGGGAAAAATTGCTACTTTCGCCAAGTGTACGTTATGACCACTACGATACCTCAAGTAAAACTGTAAAATACAAGGATAATCATTTATCGCCTGCCACAAAATTGACTTGGAAAGTGACCAATTGGTTAGATTTTTCTGCCAAATATAATGAAGCCTTCCGAGCCCCATCTATGCAAGAACGGTTTGTGAGTGGATCTCACTTTGGGGCAAATATTCTAGGAGCAGATCAGATCAATAAATTTGTAGCAAATCCAAATTTGCGCCCTGAAACAGCAAAAAATAAAGAAATTACCGCAAATCTACATTTTGATAGCCTGTTTAAACAAGACGATAAATTCAAAATTGAAGCCACTTATTTCCGCAATGATGTGAAAGATTTAATTAACTTAAAGATATTTAATAATCCAAATCCAAATCCAAATCCAAATGGAAATACTGTATTGTTGCCAACAAATTCCCAGTATCAAAACATAGCTAATGCCCGTTTAAGCGGTATTGAATTGCAAGCCCAATACCAAACAGAACGTTTAACGCTGTTTACTAACTATGGCAGTACCAAAGGTAGAGATAAAGATAGCGGCGAAGCTTTATCAAACATTGCCGCAAGCAAAATCGGCGTAGGTGCAGATTATGCTTTAGTAAAAGACAAATTCACGGTGGGAGCGACAATAACCCATTACGCTGCCCAACATCGAGTGCCTAAAGATCACGCTGTTACCTACCCAAGTTATATACTGACCGATCTTCGTGCTACCTATGCGCCATTAAAAGGCGAATGGAAAAACCTGCGTTTAGATTTTGCGCTGGAAAACTTGTTTGATAGAAAATATCAACCCGCGTTTAGTTTAATGGAAGGCACTGGTCGTAATGCGAAAATTAGTGCGGTTTATAGCTTCTAAATTTACTTTGGAAAACGCCCTAAAGCTGTTTTCCCTCAATTTTTGTAATTTTATCAATTAATAGGACATAAGGAATGAAAATGAGACCTCGTTATTCTGTTATTGCAAGTGCGGTCAGTTTAGGCTTTGTTTTGAGTGAATCAGTGATGGCATTAGGTCGGCCAGATACTGGATCATTGAACCGTGAACTAGAACAACGTCAAATTCAATCAGAAGCCAAACCTAGTGGCGAATTATTTAATCAAACGGCAAATTCGCCTTATACTGCACAGTATAAACAAGGACTGAAATTTCCACTTAAGCAAGTACAGATTTTAGATCGAAACAATCAGGAAGTCGTCACAGACGAGCTTGCACATATTTTAAAAAATTATGTAGGAAAAGAGGTATCGCTGTCAGATTTAAGTAATTTAGCAAATGAGATCAGCGAATTTTATCGTCATAATAATTATTTAGTGGCAAAAGCAATTTTACCACCGCAGGAAATTGAGCAAGGTACGGTAAAAATTTTGTTACTTAAAGGTAATGTAGGCGAAATACGCTTGCAAAATCACAGTGCATTAAGCAATAAATTTGTATCCCGTCTCTCTAATACAACAGTGAATGCGTCCGAATTTATTTTGAAAGATGAGTTAGAAAAATTTGCTTTAACAATAAACGATGTTCCAGGGGTAAATGCTGGTTTGCAACTCTCCGCAGGCAAAAAAGTCGGCGAAGCGAATTTACTGATTAAGATTAACGATGCAAAACGTTTTTCTAGTTATGTTTCAGTAGATAACCAAGGCAACAAATATACAGGGCGTTACCGTTTGGCTGCGGGGACAAAAGTCAGTAATTTGAATGGCTGGGGCGATGAATTGAAACTGGATTTAATGAGTTCTAATCAGGCTAATTTAAAAAATGCTCGTATAGATTATTCCTCTTTAATTGATGGTTATTCTACGCGTTTTGGTGTAACTGCTAACTATCTCGACTACAAATTAGGTGGTAATTTTAAATCATTACAATCTCAAGGGCATTCCCATACCTTAGGGGCTTATTTGTTGCACCCAACAATCCGTACACCAAATTTTCGTTTAAGTACTAAAGTGAGCTTTAATCATCAAAACCTTACGGATAAACAACAAGCGGTTAATGTGAAACAAAAACGGAAAATAAATAGTTTAACTGCAGGGATTGACGGTTCTTGGAATCTTATTAAAGATGGGACAACTTATTTTTCATTATCTACTTTGTTCGGTAATTTAGCGAATCAAACTAGTGAAAAACAACATAATGCAGTAGAGAATTTTCAACCACAATCGCATTTTACGGTATATAACTACCGCTTGTCTCACGAGCAAATTTTACCAAAATCTTTTGCTTTCAATATTGGTATAAACGGTCAGTTTGCCGATAAAACCCTTGAAAGCTCACAGAAAATGTTGCTTGGTGGTTTGTCTGGAGTACGTGGACATCAAGCTGGTGCGGCTTCTGTGGATGAAGGGCATTTGATACAAACAGAATTCAAACATTATTTACCAGTCTTTTCCCAAAGTGTGCTAGTGAGTTCATTGTTCTATGACTATGGTTTGGGAAAATATTATAAAAATAGCCAATCTCTCGCACAAAGCGTGAAAAATAACGTGAAATTACAAAGCGTTGGTGCAGGACTTTCTCTTTCAGATGCTGGCAGCTATGCCATCAACGTCAGTGTCGCCAAGCCGCTTGATAACAATATTGATAATGCCGATAAACACCAATTGTGGCTTTCTATGATTAAAACTTTCTAAGGAGGTATGCTATGTATAAATTAAATGTAATTTCTCTTATCATTTTGACCACTTACACTGGTGCGGCATATGCCTCTACACAGGATTTGCCACAACAGGGTTTGCCACAAAAGGATAAAGTCGTTTCTGGGAATGTCACTTTTACTACAACTGCAGATAAAATGACGATTAATCAAACGTCCGATAAAGCTCAAATAGACTGGAAGAGTTTTGACATCGGCCAAAATAAAGAAGTGAAATTTGAACAGCCTGACGCAAATTCTGTGGCATATAACCGTGTAACTGGCGGCAATGCTAGTCAAATCCAAGGGAAATTGACGGCAAACGGTAAAGTTTATTTAGCAAACCCTAATGGGGTTATTATTACCCAAGGGGCAGAAATTAATGTAGCTGGTTTACTTGCAACGACCAAAGATTTAGAGAAAATCAGTGAAAATGGCAATGGCAATGGCAATGGCAATGGCAATGGCAATGGCAATGGCAATGGCAATGGCAATGGCAATGGCAATGGCAATGGCAATAGCTATCAATTTACCCGTAAAACAAAAGATGGTCAGGTGGTAAAAAACCGTCAGGTGCTAAAAGACGGTCAGGAGCTAAAAGAAGGTCAAGTTATCAATAAAGGGAAAATTACGGCGAAAGATTTCGTGGTACTTAATGGCGATGAAGTTATCAATGAAGGGGAAATTGGCGCTACAAATGGCAAAGTATATTTATCCTCAGGCTATAATTTCACATTTACCTTACCAGATAGCGGTATAAGTGTGGCATTAGAAGATAATACAGTACAGGGTATTGTTAAAAATGAAGGGATTATTAAAGCAGAGGACATTACGCTAAATGCAAAAGGGCGTAAACAAGCATTAGATAGCTTGGTTATGAATAATGGTGTGTTAGAAGCAACTAAGGTTAGTAATAGAAACGGCAAGGTTGTGTTATCTGCTGATGAAATTAAGTTAAATGATAAAAGTGACATTAAAGGGGAGAGTGAGGTTGTATTTACCTCAAATAAGGAACTTGAAAACAATATAAAAATCACTTCTCAAAATGGCTCAAAAGTTACCTCGCCTAAAATCAACTTTAAAGGCAAAAGCGTTAATATCAAAGGTAACTTTGGACGTGAAGACAATAATAATTACTATAAAGATGAATTTAAAACATTAAATACAGAAGTTAATATTGACGTGCCAGACAATGAAAATATTCGTATTGCGGATGTTGAAGATAAAGATAAACATAAACATAAACATAAACATAAAGAGAAAGATAAAACGGGTACGGGTTCATTTATACAAACAGGGGCGTTAAGTTCATTACTAGCTAATAATGGAAAAGTAACTCTTAAAGGAAAGGACGTTAATATTTCAGGACGTATTCATATAGATTCCTTTAAAGGCACAGATTCGCTATTAAAGCTAACTAACAAAGGTCATATTAATATCAATAATGCGGATATTCATTCAACAGGTCGTTTATTTTTTATAACCAGTTTGCAGAATAAGGAAGATTTTAAATCAAATATTACCATTACTGACAGCAAAATAAATCTTGGTAACGGAGCTATGGGATTGGGGCGTAGTCTCGATGAAGAAAACTGCGATAACAGATGGTGTAGAACGGAAAGCTCACAACGCAAGAAGTTTGATGTTGATATGCGTAATGTAGTATTTGATCAGGTTGATGATGTGGTTGTAGCAGGTGGATTTAAAAAAGTTAATTTAGATCGCATCGTTGCCACAGGAAAAACGAATTTTTACATTGATGGGGGGGTATCCCGTAATAATTCAAAATATGAATACGGTGTGTTAGATTTAGACAAACGTACGCTGTTATCGGAGTTAGATCAACGCAGACGCCGTTGGAAATATTACGATAATTTAGATTTAGATATGAATAAAGCCTATTGGCATCGTTTTGATATGTTTGCCAGCAAAAATACAGGGCGATCAACTATTAAAGATACAGAAATTAATATTTCTAACAGTAAGATTAATCTGAAAAATGGATTTGTACATTTACTGGCAGAAAAAATTAAGTTAGATCATAGCAAGATTGATATTACCTTTGATAAAGATAATTCACAAGATATTTCAACTCAAATTAACCGTTTAGGAATGAATGGTAAAGTGTCAATGATAAACTCACATATTAAAATCGTGGGCGATGAGAAAATCGATATATCTGCAAAAGCACCTTATGCTACGATGTTTTTAATCGGGGAATTAATAGGGGAAAAAAGTTCTATTTTTGTGAAATCTCATCAGGGTTACACCTTTAGAACTGATGGCGATACAAAAATTGCAGGTAAAAACAGTAAAGATGACTTGAAAATTACCGCAATTAACACTGGTGGAAGAACTGGGAAAGAAGTGATCATTAATGGTGCGCCTGGCTCAATTGATAATGATGCGAATATTGCCAATATGGCATTTACTATTGGTGATAACGCAAATACCAAAACAACCATTGAAAATGCCGACATCACTGCCTTAGCACCAAACGGTGGGACAGCTTATTTAAGCTCCAAAGGGGTAGAAATTGAGGTAAAATCAAATTCAAATTTCACATTCTTTGAACTTCCTCGTGAGAAAAACTTTAATCAAACAAAAATTAACGGCGATTCTACCAAACTCAGTGAACGTGGTTTTGCTAGACTTTATGACAAAATTAACGGTGTGCGAGCCAGCAATTTGTCTGCTGAGCAATTGAATGTTACGGACGCAAGCGAAAAAATCATTAATACAAAGTTAGTGAGTAGCTTAGATGTTGAAAAACTTGTTTCTGTTGCAGTTTGTGATGCAGGTAACGGTTGCGAAGAACAACAATTCGGCGATAAAGGTAATAATACTAAAGTGAGTGTTGGAGAATTAGAAGCTGAACAATAACTATTCAGAACACAAGGTAAAAGTGTAAAGCCAATCTGACAGGCACCAATTAAATTGCATGCCTGTCAGATTTATTAATAGCCACTATCGTTACATTATTTTAAACAACCACGAACAATCAATACGCCAACATTTCGAGCTTGCGCGACGGCTTTTGGTTTACTCAGTTTAATTTTTAATCCTTGAAGTTGATAACGTGACTCAAGCAAATCTGCCACTTCATAAGCCACTCGCTCAATCAACAAGAAAGATTTACTTTCCACATAATCAATAATCGCTTGGCTCACTTCAGCATAATTCAAACAATATACAACATCATCCGTTTCTGCCGCTTGTTTGCAATCCCAAGCCATTTCTAAATCAAACACAAGTTTTTGCTTTATTTGCTGTTCCCAATCATATACACCGATTTGTGCAAAAACAGTCAATTCTTCAATAAAAACACGATCCATAAGATTTCCTCTAAAATTATTGTAGGCGTATGCTATCAATTTTGGGTAGAATAACGAACAGTTTTTCTTGCTGGAGTGCAAAATGAGCCTTTTCGCCCTTTTTTATATGCTTTTTGCCTATCTTTTAGGCTCAGTTTCCAGTGCGATTTTAATTTGTCGCCTTACTGGATTGCCAGATCCACGTCAAAATGGTTCACACAACCCTGGGGCGACAAATGTGTTGCGCATTGGAAATCGTAAGTCTGCCTTGGCGGTGCTTATTTTTGATATGTTAAAAGGGATGATTCCTGTATGGGCAGGTTATTATTTAGGTTTAACCCAATTTGAATTAGGGATGGTCGCACTTGGTGCTTGTTTAGGGCATATTTTCCCAATTTTCTTTCAATTTAAAGGTGGCAAAGGTGTTGCAACTGCCTTTGGGGCAATCGCACCGATTTCTTGGGCTGTTGCAGGTTCAATGTTTGGTACGTGGATCTTTGTTTTTCTTGTTAGTGGCTATTCTTCATTAAGTGCGGTTATTTCTGCATTACTTGTGCCTTTTTATGTGTGGTGGTTTAAACCTGAATTTACTTTTCCCGTTGCACTGGTGTGTTGCCTATTAATTTATCGTCATCACGATAACATTCAACGCTTATGGCGTGGTCAAGAAGATAAAGTTTGGGCTAAATTTAAAAAGAAATAAAAATTTTGCCGCACTTTCTAAATTTCCACTGGAGTTTTCTGTGTATACTAAAGGTTCCGTTTCCACCCGTATTGCGAAATATTTATTTATCATTCTTATCGTTGCTGGTGTGATTAGTTCTCTCAGTTTGGCAATTATGAGCAGTAATAAATATGATGCCGAAGCCATTAATATTTCAGGTTCTTTGCGTATGCAAAGTTATCGCTTACTTTATGAAATGCAAGAACAACCAGAAAGCGTGGAAACGAACTTACGCCGTTATCATATAAGCCTTCATTCATCTGCTTTACTAGAAGTTCAAAATCAATTTTTCACACCGAATGTATTAAAACATTCCTATCAAAACATTTTGCAACGTTGGACGAACATGGAAAAATATGCGCGCCAACAGGATGTAAAAAACTATAGTAAGCAGCTTACTAACTATGTTGCAGATGTTGATTATTTTGTGTTTGAACTACAACGTTTTAGTGAGCAAAAATGGATTTTGGGCGTATCGGTGCTTTTTTTCGCTATGTTGTTAATTTTAGCTATGGTGTCTTATGTGATTTGGTACACACAGCGAGAAGTTGTAAAACCTTTGCATTTAATGACAAAAGCCAGTATGCAAGTGCAAATGCGTCAATTCAATCATATTCCACTTGACACAAGGAAACAAAACGAACTTGGCACACTGGCTCGCGTATTTACACAAATGTCCACAGAACTGGGACAGCTTTATTCGCGTTTAGAAGAAGCTGTAAACGAAAAAACGCAAAAGTTGCGTCAAACTAACCGCACTTTAAGCACTCTTTATCAAAGTGCTCAACTTCTGAATACAAACACAATTAACGATAAAATTTTAAATCAAGTTTTGAATTACATTTTTATTAGCGATCATTTGAACTTCGTTAAAGTGGAAGTGATGGGGGCTGAACATTGGGATATTACATTGGGTAAGCAAGATGCTAATAATGAACTACAAATCGAAACCCTTTCTGTGGATAACGAAGAATTAGGTGTACTCTCTTGGCAAGCAGGATTACCTTGTCCAGATCCTCGAATTATGCAAAATTTAGCACAAATGCTTGCTCGTGCGCTTTATTTCCATAAAAATTTACGTCAGAAAGAACAGATTTTATTAATGGAAGAACGCTCAATTATTGCGCGAGAGCTGCACGATTCTTTGGCTCAAGTCTTATCATTTTTACAAATTCAACTTACTTTGCTCAAACATAACCTGAAGAAAGAAGACGAACAATCAAAAGAAAAGAGTTTGGCAATTATTGCCAATTTTGAACAAGCCCTTTCTGGTGGTTATGCACAGTTACGTGAGCTTTTAGCCACTTTCCGTTTAACCATACAAGAAGCGAATTTACAGCTTGCACTAAAACAAGTGATTGATTCATTACGCTCACAAACAACAATGCAAATGAATGTGAATTGTCAATTACCATCGCAAAGTTTGAACCCTCAACAGTTGGTTCACGTTCTGCAAATTGTACGTGAAGCCACCACCAATGCGATCAAGCATTCTCAAGGCACGGTAATTGAAATTAGCGCAAGAATTAATGCGGAAGGCGAGTATGAAATTTTAGTTGAAGATGATGGGATTGGCATTCCAAACCTTGAAGAACCTGAAGGGCATTACGGCTTGAATATTATGGCGGAACGTTGTCGTCAGCTTAATGCACAATTGCATATTCATCGCCGTGAACAAGGCGGCACACAAGTCAAAATTACCTTGCCACATACATTATATTAGGACATCAAAATGCAAAATTTACAACCTTTTCACACTTTCCACATTCAGTCTAATGCTCGTGAAATTATTGAAGCACATAGTATCGAACAGCTACAACAAGTGTGGGCGCATTCTAAATCAGAAAATTTACCCACTCTTTTTTTAGGTCAAGGAAGTAATGTTCTATTTCTAGATGATTTTAATGGCATCGTGATCCTTAATCGTTTAATTGGGATTACGCACGAACAAGATGCAAATTTTCACTATCTTCACGTCAATGGCGGGGAAAATTGGCATAAATTGGTGGAGTGGTCTATTAACAATGGTATTTATGGCTTAGAAAATCTGGCTCTGATTCCCGGTTGTGCAGGCTCTGCTCCCATTCAAAATATCGGTGCTTATGGCGTTGAATTTAAAGATGTATGTGATTATGTGGAGGTACTTAATTTAAATACGAACGAAACCTTTAGACTCGACACAGAACAATGTGAATTTGGTTATCGTGAGAGTATTTTTAAACATCGTTATCAGCAAGGTTATGTGATTACAGCGGTTGGATTAAAGCTAAAAAAAGATTGGCAGCCTATTCTAAAATATGGTTCGCTTGTAGAGTTCGATCCGAAAACGGTCACCGCTAAACAAATTTTTGATGAAGTCTGTCATATCCGTCAAAGCAAATTACCTGATCCCAATGAAGTGGGTAATGCAGGGAGTTTCTTTAAAAATCCCGTTGTCAGTTCAGAACATTTTGAAGAAATCAAAAAACATCACGAAAATCTACCGCACTTTCCACAAGCTGATGGCTCAGTGAAATTAGCGGCAGGCTGGCTGATTGATCAATGCAATCTTAAAGGTTTTCAAATTGGTGGGGCTGCGGTTCATAAAAAACAGGCATTAGTATTGATTAACAAAGATAATGCAAGTGGACAAGACGTGATAAAACTTGCATATTATGTACGCCAAAGCGTTGCTGAAAAATTTGGTGTATCTTTACAACCTGAAGTACGATTTATCAGTGCAACTGGCGAAGTAAATAGTGAGCAAATTATCACGTAATTTTATAAAATAATTGAACTTTTGATTGGTAAAATCTGTCTTATTAACAAATTGGTTCAATAAGATAGCTTATTGTGCTATAACTAAGTACATTGTTGGCAAAAGCCAAAATAAAGAAGGGAAACGATGGATAAAGAAACACAAATGATGTTAGTTCCTCAAGGCAGTATCGAAGGTTATATTCGTGCAGCAAATGAATATCCGATGCTGACCGCAGAGGAAGAAAAGGAATTAGCAGAACGTTTGTATTATCACGAGGATTTAGATGCAGCGAAAAAACTCATTTTGTCGCATCTTCGTTTCGTGATCCACGTGGCGCGTGGCTATTCTGGCTATGGTTTGCCACAAGCTGACTTAATCCAAGAAGGCAATATCGGCTTAATGAAAGCGGTCAAACGTTTTAACCCTGAAGTTGGTGTACGCTTGGTGTCATTCGCCGTGCATTGGATTAAAGCTGAGATCCACGAATATGTTCTTCGTAACTGGCGTATCGTAAAAGTCGCAACCACGAAAGCTCAACGTAAATTATTTTTCAACCTACGTAAAACTAAACAACGTTTAGGTTGGTTCAATGAAAATGAAGTTGATATGGTCGCAAATGAATTGGGTGTTTCCAAAGAAGATGTGATCGAAATGGAGTCTCGAATGAGCGGTGCGGATGTCGGTTTTGATTTACCTACTGATGATGCAGAAACAGAGACCTATTCTCCAGCCCTTTATTTGGAAGATAAAAGTTCTAATTTCGCAGCAGAGCTTGAAAATGAAAACTTTGAAAGCCAAGCAACCGAGCAATTAGGTGCGGCGTTACAAAGTCTAGATGCACGTAGTCAGGATATTATCAAAGCTCGTTGGTTAGATGATAACAAAGCTACATTGCACGACTTGGCAGCAAAATATAATGTCTCTGCGGAACGTATTCGTCAATTAGAAACTAATGCACTGAAAAAATTAAAAAGTGCGGTGAATTTTTAAATAATTTAGAAAAAGAAAACCTGCTGATTAGCAGGTTTTTTATTTCTCATTTAACCGTAATTTCAAATCTTCAGCAGTTTGGCAGGTCTTAATCTTATCAAACACTTTGTTCGCTTCATCATATTCCTTATTCAAATAACGTAACCATTGTTTAATTCGTGCCACATGGTAAAAACCGCTGTCATATTCATTTTCAACATTCGCGTATTTTTGCAAGATTTTTTGAATCTCACACCAAGGCATTTTTTCTGCATTTGATTTCAGAGCATGACTTAAATTCGGAATATTCAACGCGCCTCGTCCGACCATTAAATCCTGACAACCTGTTTGGGATAAGCAATCTTGCCCATCTTGCCAATGCCAAATTTCTCCGTTAGCAATAACTGGAATGGATAAACGCTCTCGGACTTCGCTAATTTTTTTCCAATTAATTCGATCAGCACGATAACCATCGGCTTTTGTACGTCCATGAACTGTAATTTCGGTTGCGCCGCCTTGCTCTACCGCATCAGCGATTTCAAAGGCTTGAGAAATATCATCCCAGCCTAACCGCACTTTTACACTAACGGGGAATTCACTTGGCAAAGCTCTGCGTAAGGCTTGAGTGGCACGATAAATCAATTCAGGCTGTTTCAATAATGCCGCACCGCCATTGCTGCCATTCACCGTTTTAGAGGGGCAACCACAATTTAAATCAACGCCATGAGAGCCAAGATCGATCGCACGAATCGCATTTTCAGCAAGGCATTCTGGATTCTGCCCTAGCAACTGCACTCGCACAGGCGTGCCAGAAGAAGTAAAGCCCTGATTTTTTAATTCAGGGCATAAACGATAAAATACTTTTTCAGGGAGAAGTTGATCAACTACGCGAACAAATTCTGTTATACATAAATCGTAGTCATTCACTTCGGTGAGAAGTTGGCGTACAAAGGGATCAAGAACCCCTTGCATAGGCGCAAGAATAACACGCACTATTTCCAGCCTTTTGCTTTACAAATTAAATCGTAAGCGGCTTGAATCTGTTGAGTTTTTTCTTTTGCCATTTCCATCATTTCTGGCGGTAAACCTTTCGCCACAAGTTTATCTGGATGGTGTTCATTCATTAAACGACGATAAGCACGCTTAACCGTGCTTTGCTCGTCGGACTCAGTCACACCCAATACTTTATAGGCATCATTTAAAGTTGGGCCTGAAGCATGTTGGTAACCACCACTATTTTGTTGCTGATATTGGTGGCCACCTTGATATGCACCTTGTTGGTATTGCTGATAAAAACCACCTTGAGTAAAAGCTCGAGCAGCCATTTCCATCGCAATCATTTGTTCAAATTGCATACGAGAAAGCCCAAGTTCTTCAGCGATCACATAAAGCACTTCTTTCTCATTTTCATGAAGTTCTGAATCGGCAAAAGCCGCTTGAACTTGCACTTGTAAGAACATTCGCAATAAATCAGCACGTTGCCCACAACCAATGCGAAATTCACGGATAACTTGACGAATCGGGAAATCAGATTCTTTACCACGACGAAACGCATCTTGCGCTAATTTACGCCCCGCATCATCCAGTTTAAGCTGAATCATTAATTGATTAGCTAATTGAATATCTTCTTCTGTTACACGCCCTTTCGATTTACTTAAATGTCCTAACACCGCAAAGGTGGTTTGCATAAACAAGTCTTGACGCGTTGTTTTCTTTTTAAAGAAACTAGAACTTACCGAGCCAAGTTCATACAATTTTTTATCTGCAATAGAACCTAAAATGAGCCCAGCTATCGCACCAAAAAATCCACCAACTTTCCAACCTAAAAATACGCCTATAATTTTTCCAATAAATTCCATTCTTTCCTCTGTTAAGTCAAAGTGCGGTTATTTTTATAATGTTATTTATAATGATGATAAAAATTTATTTCTCAAGTTTTATACGCCAAATTCGGCACGATAAGCACGCATTTCTGGCAAATGGCTACTGTATCGAGGATCTTGTTCGATAAATTGCATCAAATCATCTAAATCAATGATTGATAGCACTTGGCATTGATAATCACGTTCTACTTCTTGAATTGCTGAAAGCTCGCCTTTTCCTCGTTCCTTACGGTTTAGAGCGATCAATACCGCCGCAAGCTCTGCTTTATTTGCACTGATTAATTCCATAGATTCACGAATTGCAGTGCCAGCCGTAATCACGTCATCCACAAGCAAAATTTTTCCTTGCAATGGGCTACCAATTAAATTGCCGCCCTCTCCGTGATCTTTCACTTCTTTGCGATTAAAACACACGGGTTTATCAATACCATAACGATTAAATAACGCCACCGAAACTGACGTGCCAATTGGAATACCTTTGTAAGCAGGGCCAAAAACCACATCAAAATCTACCGCACTTGCTTGAATTGCCGCAGCATAGAACTCGCCTAAACGTGCTAAATCTGCCCCTGTATTGAACAAACCCGCATTGAAGAAATACGGACTTTTACGCCCCGATTTCAAAGTAAACTCGCCGAATTTCAATACATTTCGGCTTAAAGCAAATTCGATAAAATCGCGTTTATATTGTTCCATTTTTTAATCCCTATAAACTATGTTTATAAGCCTAACGCTTCGCGTTGAGCGATAAAAATTTGATTACAGCCTTGTTTCGCTAAATCTAATAATGTTAATAATTCTTCATGGCTAAATGGCTCGCCTTCTGCGGTGCCTTGTACCTCAATCATGCGACCATCTTCCATCATCACAACATTCATATCAGTTTCCGCTGCAGAATCTTCTACATATTCCAAATCACAAACAGCTTGACCATCAACAATCCCCACAGAAATTGCCGAAACTAGCCCTTTAATGGGGTTAGTTTTTAACGTGCCATTCTCAATTAAACTGTTGATCGCATCACATAATGCGACTGCAGCACCAGTAATGGATGCAGTACGTGTGCCGCCATCTGCTTGAATAACATCGCAATCTAAAGTAATCGCACGTTCGCCAAGTGCTTTGAGATCCACCATCGCACGCAAAGAGCGAGCAATTAAGCGTTGAATTTCCATTGTGCGTCCGCCTTGTTTACCTTTAGCCGCTTCACGTTGCATACGACTATGTGTTGAACGTGGCAACATTCCATATTCAGCCGTGACCCAGCCTTGCCCTTGTCCTTTTAAGAAACGTGGCACAGCATCTTCAACTGTTGCAGTACAAAGCACTTTGGTGTCCCCAAATTCAACAAGCACGGAACCTTCAGCGTGCTTGGTGTAATTACGGGTAATTTTAATTTGGCGGGGTTGATTATTTTCTCGATTATTTGGACGCATAATTATTCCTTGATATGGTTTAGAGCGATGTAATAAAAAAGCGCACTATTCTAGCACGCTTTGATTTTTATTTTTGTTAAAATTCACTAAGATATTGATTATTGATAATAAAAAAGCAAGGTAAGTAACCTTGCTTTATTAATTTGGTGGAGATAATCGGGATCGAACCGACGACCTCTTGAATGCCATTCAAGCGCTCTCCCAACTGAGCTATATCCCCATAAAAGACAGCAACATAATAAAATTTGACTATGTGGCTGTCAATACGATTTTATTATGCGCTTGTTATCCGATTAAATATTAAGCATTTTGTGCATGAATAAAATCAATAGCACGCTGAATACGTGCAAGTACGCGATCTCTGCCGATACCGACTAGGGTAACATCCATTGATGGAGATTGACCAGAACCTGTCACAGCGACACGTAATGGCATGCCAACTTTGCCCATGCCCACTTCTAGTTCAGCAGCCGTTTGCTCAATCGCTTCGTGAGTAGAATGTAAATCCCAGCTAGAAAGTGCGGTTAATTTTTCTTTCACTTTTGCAAGCGCTTCAGCAGCATTGCCTTTGAAATGTTTTTTCGCTGCAGCTTCATCAAAGGTTTCAAACTCTTCAAAGAAGTAGCGGCTTGAACTTGCCATTTCTTTTAAGGTTTTGCAACGTTCCGCAAGCATGGTGACTATTTCAGTTAATGCAGGACCATTGGTTGTATCAATGCCTTGATCTCTGTAATGCCATTCAAGATGTTTAGCCACATATTCTGGCGGTAATTCACGGATATAATGTTGATTCAACCATTGTAATTTTTCGGTATTAAATGCGCTAGCTGATTTGCTAACGTGATCTAATTCGAAATAGTTGATCATTTCTTCGCGACTGAAAATTTCTTGGTCGCCATGTCCCCAGCCTAAACGTACGAGATAGTTGATCAAAGCTTCCGGTAAGTAACCATCATCACGATATTGCATGACGCTCACTGCGCCATGTCGTTTAGAGAGTTTTTGGCCATCATCTCCATTAATCATGGAAACGTGCGCATAGGTTGGAATTGGGGCTCCAATGGCTTTTAAAATGTTAATTTGACGTGGCGTGTTGTTGATATGATCTTCGCCACGCACAACGTGTGTGATACCCATGTCCCAGTCATCTACAACTACACAGAAGTTATAAGTTGGAGAACCGTCTGTGCGACGAATAATAAGATCATCAAGCTCACTGTTGCTGATTTCAATACGACCACGTACGGCATCATCAAATACTACCGAGCCTTCAGTTGGATTTTTAAAACGTACAACGTGGGGTTCATCAGGTGAATGGTTGTGATCGTGTAAGCAGTGACGATCATAACGTGGTTTTTCTTTATTTTGTTCTTGAGTATGACGAAGTTCTTCTAAGTGTTCTTTAGTACAATAACAACGATATGCTAAGCCTTGTTCAATCATTTCATCGATCACTTGGTTATAACGATCAAAGCGTTTAGTTTGGTAATAAGGGCCATGCTCCCACGGAAGATTTAACCATTCCATGCCTTCAATAATGGCAGCAGTGGCTTCAGGTGTTGAACGCTCTAAATCAGTGTCTTCAATTCGTAATACAAATTCGCCGTTATTATGTTTTGCGTATAACCAAGAATAAAGTGCGGTACGTGCGCCACCTACATGTAAATAACCTGTAGGGCTAGGAGCAAAACGAGTACGCACTTTTACATTTGGATCTAAATTAAAAGGAGCATCTAGTTTCATTTTTATAACCTATCTTCAATAAAATATTAGTCGTTATTCTACTACGACTTGTTTGACTTCTAAATAAAAAAGCGGATTTTATGCTTATTTTTACGACAATTAAACAAAATTTAATAAAAAGGTATTGACTGAAAATGCATTCTCCCTATAATGCCAACCCACAACATTAAGGGCGATTAGCTCAGTTGGGAGAGCACCTCCCTTACAAGGAGGGGGTCACTGGTTCGAGACCGGTATCGCCCACCACTTCTCTAAAAAGTGTTCTTAATGTTACTAAGTTTGACCAAGCGGGCGATTAGCTCAGTTGGGAGAGCACCTCCCTTACAAGGAGGGGGTCACTGGTTCGAGACCGGTATCGCCCACCACTTTTCTAAAGTGTCCTTTCCGCTCAAACTTTCCCTTTATATTTAAACGCTTTCTAGTGGGCGATTAGCTCAGTTGGGAGAGCACCTCCCTTACAAGGAGGGGGTCACTGGTTCGAGACCGGTATCGCCCACCACTTTATTTTCAAATTATCCAAATAATTTCCTTTTCCCGTTCAATCTATTACGTTTACGTGATAAAGTGTGCAGACATTGTCATGTGTCATTTTAGTCTGTTATGCATCATAGGGAAAATTTATGATCGCTTATATTTTCTTAGCTTTATTCACGATTGCGGCAGTGATTTTTATCGTAAACTCCCATTATCGTTGGACTTATTTCTTTGCTGTTACGCTTTTTACTTTTTTATTTGGCGGCATGCTTATGGTTTCTGGCCAATGGCAACGTGCTTTAAATTTTTCATCAGTGCTTTTTGTAGTGCTGATGTTATTTCATCGTTTAAAAATTCATTATTACAAACAGCCTTTGTTAATTTCAGATTTCTTTCTTGTGGTAGATTGGCGAAATTGGGAAACCTTAATTCATTATAAAGGTGCGTTGTTTGGCGTTATTGGGCTAATTGCGTTATTAGGTTATGCGATTTTTGGTTTTAATGATGCCGAGTCTTTAGGGGTATTGGGTAACAGCATTGGGGTGTTATTGTTTATCCTTAGCTTTAGTTTGATGTGGCATTATTCTAAAAATCCAAGTGCGGTGCAAGTTTGGTTAGATTCTTTGCCCGATGATGGTCGTGATGTGTTTTTAAATTTACCAATGTCTTGCCGCGGTATTTTTTTCAAGGTGCCAAATTTTGATGGCAATAGCCAAAATTTTATTGAAAAAATGACCGCACTTTCATCTGATACAAACAACCTATCTGAAACAAAACCCGATATTGTTGTGACATTAATGGAATCCACGCTGAACCCTCATCAATTTGCTTTTAGTCAGCAATCTATTCCACCACTTTCCATGTTTGAACCCCAAAATGATACAGTATTTGCTTCGCCGTTGCGTGTACATACTTTTGCTGGCGCAACGTGGAAATCAGAATTTGCTTTTTTAGCCGGTGTGCCTTCGACAGATTTTGGTGCGTTAGCAAGTGGCGTTTTTTATTCTGTTGTACCGCACTTGCAATCAGGTTTAGTGAAAAATCTAAAAGCTCAAGGATATTTTTGTGTTGCTTTGTCGCCTTTTACAAAAGGTAATTACAATGCAAAATCCGCTTATGATCATTTCGGTTTTGATTTGATGTTACAGCCGCAAGATCTTGGTTATCCTGCACCTATCAGTAAAAATCTTTGGGATATTAGTAGTGAAGAAATGATGAAGTACACCCGAATGATTTTGGAAAAACAGCATCCAGCGTTAGAAAATGTAGATCAGCCAATGTTTGTTTATGTATTGACTATGCGTGAACATGGTCCATACGAATTGGGCATGGAAAATATATTTAATCTTCAAATGCCTAATTTAGGGGCTAAAAGTATTTCTGCATTGAATGACTATACTCAACGTATTGTCGCATTGAATGATGCGATTGAAGGAATGAATAACTATTTACACGAACGTAAAAAACCTTTTGTGCTAGGCTATTTTGGCGATCATCAAGTAGCATTTGATAATGCTATCCCTCCGAAGAAAGGGGATTATGCACAGCCCGATTATGTGACGCAATTTGTTGTAAGAAGTAATTGTGCGAGTCAATTTAAGCAAGAACAAAAGTTTTTAGATCTTGCTTTTGCTGGAGGCGTCTTGATGAATGTAGCTGGATTATCAGCAGAAGATGAATTTATGAAAGCGAATATGGCAATGTGCAAATTGAGTGATGGCAAATTAGAAGATTCTTCTGATATTCAGCTACTCAATGATTATCGCCATTATTTATATCAAACATTGGCGATTGCCAGATAATTTTCTTATAGATCGAGCATTATTGCTCGATCTGCTCGCCAATTTCATCTAAGGTTGAAGCTAATTGCGCACCAACTAATACCACAAGCCAACTTATTTGAATCCACAATAACATAATTGGTAAAGTTGCCATTGCACCGTAAATTAATTGATAAGAGGGAAAAGTGACGATATACCAAGTAAATGCTTGTTTACCAAGAGTGAAAAAAATCGCGGCAAGAAATGCACCGTAAGCTGAATGCTTAATTTTCACTTTTTTATTCGGTACAACTGTATAAATAAGGGTAAAAATAAACCAAGTAAATAAAAAAGGCACAAAACTGAGCAATTTTAAGCCTAATGATAAATGTTCCGATTGCTCAAACATTATTTTAATATACGAACTAATCCCAATACTCACGCCAATAATAAGTGGGCCAAGTGTCAAAATCATCCAATAAATCGCAAAAGAAGAAAGCGGAGAGCGAGATTGACTATTGTGCCAAATACTATTTAATGTTCGGTCGATGTTATTAATTAGCATCAAGGCAACGGCAATTAAACTCACAATTCCCACCGCACTCATTTTCTTTGAGTTTGATACAAATTGATCGATATATTCGCCCACCATATCACTCGCTGATGGTGCAAAATTAGTAAAAATCATTTCTTTTAATTCTCCCGTCACTTCATTGAATACAGGAAAAGCAGAGAAAATAGAAAAAATAACCATAACTAAAGGAACCATTGCTAACATTGTGCTATAAGTCAATGCACCAGCTACTTGATTAAGTTTATTTTCTGAAAAACGTTTCCAAAAGAGCAGGCTAAATTGTTTCAATGAAATCATAAAAATCCCCCACAGCAATGTTTAAATTTTTTACCCGAATCACAGACACAAGGTTGTTTCATTGTCGGTAATGATACCGTTGGATCCACAAAATACCAACGATCTTCAATTTTCACAAAAATTGACCGTTCTTGATGGGCTTGCTCACATTCATCGCCTTGAAAAATCGCCTTAAATTCCACCGCACTTTGAGTTTTTGTAAGGCTTTCCGTTTTTAGAATTTCTAATCCTAGCCACACGGTGTTGTCCGCCCATTCTTGCAATAACCTAGGCTCTAATAAAGTTTGTTGGCTTGGCACAGTTGTTACAACAATATAGGGAATATTTTTTAACACATAAGCCGTATAACGTGAACGCATAAGTTGCTCTGCCGTTTCGGGAAATGCTTGTTTTAAATGAAATTTTCCACAACAATCCGCATAATGATGACCAGATTGACAAGGACAATTTTCTAAAGAAAGTGCGGTTGAAATTTCTGACATATTTATCTCTGTTGTTTGAATTTCGATACTTGTGAGCGAATTGAGCGTTTAAAGGCTTCAGCTAATACTTCAATATCTAATGCTGCTTCTAGTTCAGCTTCATTTTCAGGTGAGGATAACAAGCGATTTAAATGGCGAATTGTTATTTGCGGATAAGGACGGGCGAGCAATTTTAATTCATCGTTTTGCTTAATTATTCCTGTTTCAATAATACGAACATACCATCCACTAAGCCCCGTTTGATAAATAATATCACGTGTATTTTCGTTTTCTGTATTTTTTGATAAACGTTCGCAAGGTTTGCGTGGCTGGGACACTTCTAAAATGGTTGAACCGATTTGATAACGATCGCCAATACACACATTGTCTTCATTCAAGCCTGACACGACAAAATTTTCTCCGTATGTCGCAGTATCCATATAAGAAAAATCTTTATTTAATAAAGCATTTAATTTATTAAAAGAATCTACCGACATAAAAAAGAGAGCTTTATCTACACCACCGTGATGTTTTTTCAAACCCACATCGTTTCCTTCCGCACCAAGAGAATGAATTTTTACCGATGGCACAACTTTTTTACGAATCGCGCTTTCGTATTGGCTTCCATCTGAAAAGGTTAGGGTTTGAACTTCCCCTACTTTTATAACTAAAATTTTTGCATTCATTTTATTTTTCGCTTGTTCTAGAAAAAATTTACGTGGAATTATAACCGAAAACGTTTAACTTTTTGACCGCACTTCTTTTTTTACTTATTATTAGTTATCAGAAAAATGAAAGAAAAATAATGAAAATGTTTGAAAAAGAAAACAAAATTTTCTAAAAATGTTTTATTTCTTTTCTTTACAATAAGATTTTTCCTAAGGGCGAAATCATCACGTTCAATGATAATAAGGAGATTTATTATGTCAGACGTATTTCACTTAAACCTCACTAAAGCACAACTTAAAGGCGCAACACTCGCTATTGTTCCAGGCGATCCTGCGCGCAGTGAGCGTATTGCGAAACAACTTGATAACCCAGAGTTTCTTGCAAGCACGCGTGAATTTACATCGTGGTTAGGTTATGTCAATGGTCAGCCTATTGTTGTATGTTCTACGGGTATTGGTGGCCCTTCAACATCAATTTGTGTGGAAGAACTGGCTCAACTTGGTGTACGTACTTTCTTACGTATTGGTACAACGGGTGCAATTCAACCGCACATTAATGTAGGCGATGTTCTTATCACAACCGCTTCTGTTCGCTTAGATGGCGCAAGCTGTCATTTCGTACCTTTAGAATATCCCGCTGTGGCAAACTTTGAATGTACAACCGCACTTTATAATGCAGCGAAAGCAAAAGGTATCGAGCCTTATGTGGGTATAACCGCTTCATCTGATACATTCTATCCTGGTCAAGAACGTTATGATACCTATAGCGGTAAAGTATATCGTGATTACCAAGGGCTACTTAAACAATGGCAAGATTTGAATGTAATGAACTACGAAATGGAATCCTCAACATTGTTCACTATGTGTAGTGCATTGGGTTTACGTGCAGGAATGGTTGCAGGCGTGATTGTAAACCGTACTCAACAAGAAATTCCAAATGAAGCAACAATAAAGCAAACGGAAGAAAAAGCTGTGTCTGTTGTGATCGCAGCTGCACAAGCGTTGTTAAGTTAAATTAATATTTATTTGAAGCAATAAAACCTTATTTTATTCTGCACCTTAATTAGATTTATTTTCTAATGAAGTAAGGTGCAGATTTTTTATTAACAAACTGCGATCTTCTGATCAATTTAATCAAAGTAGTCTATTTGCTCGTTGGCATTAAAACCTAAACTTGATATAAGTTCTAAATAAACTATTTCTAAAGGCTAAATAACCTGAAATATTGATGACTAAAATTAGATTTCTGTTAAATCTACATTTTTAGTCTCTTTTGAGGCTAATAATGCCAAGAGAGTCATTAATACATTGATTGCTAAATAAATCCCTACGCCCATTACACCAAATGACGCATTAATTTTTAAAGAAATCATCGCCGCAATTGTTGCACCAATAATTGATGCCAAATTATAGGCGAGAGATGCGCCTGAATAACGCACTTCCGTTGGGAACAATTCTGGTAATAACGCTGCCATTGGACCAAATGTCATTCCCATAATCGCCATACCAATCACTAAAAATGCAAATACGCTAACTGGTGTGCCATTTTCTAAGAATAACGGCATTGCTAAACCAAGCACACCGATAGCAATAGTTACCCAAATTAACCATTTACGACGACCGATTTTATCGGCATAAACACCAGAAATACTAATAAAAATACCAAATACAATCGCACTAATTAATAACAAGCCAGTAAATGTATTTGCTGGGATACCTAAGCCAAGCGCATAACCTGCTTCAGAAAGCTTTGGCGCGGTTCGAGAATATGCCTGTGCAAAAGCCGTCATAATGTAAAACAGAGAATAAGTTGCCACCATAATAAATGTACCAATGATCATTGGTTTTAAGTGTTTGGTAAACACAACACTCACTGGTGCATTCAATTTTTTGCCTTTTTGCTCTGCTTCCACAAATACGTGGCTTTCGTGCAAAGTTAAGCGAACATATAAACCAACTGCAACTAATAAAATGGAAGAGACAAACGGAATACGCCACGCCCATTCAACAAGTGCATTATGACCAAGTAAATAGCTAACTAAGAAGAACGTTCCATTAGCGACAAATAAACCAATTGGTGCGCCTAATTGAGGGAAAGTACCGTACCAAGCTCGTTTTCCTTCTGGTGCATTTTCTGTTGCGACTAACGCTGCACCGCCCCATTCGCCACCGAGTCCAATACCTTGACCAACACGGCATACGCAAAGCAAAATCGGCGCCCAAATACCAATTTGAGCATAGTTAGGAAGTAAACCAATTACTACCGTTGAACCACCCATTAAAACAAGGGAGGCAACCAAGGTTTTTTTACGACCAATTTTATCGCCGAAGTGACCAAATAATGCAGAACCAATAGGGCGCGCAAAAAATGCAAGTGCAAGCGTAGAAAGAGAAAGTAAGTCATTAGAAAGCGGATCATCGCTTTGGAAGAATTGCGTATTAAAAACTAATACAGCGGCAGCCGCATAGATATAATAATCAAAAAATTCGATTGCTGTACCGACCATCGAGGCTAACGCCACTTTCATCGGATTATTGCGAAGTTGTGTAGACATTGTGTTTTCCTAGAAGTTTATTATAAAAAGAAATGGATAAATCCTAGCATTTTAACTAAGGTCTAGCAATTTTTAATATGCAATTTTCTATTTTTTTAGAGAAATATTTTGAATTTTCTAAATGTGAGTTATGCCCAGCACAGGGAATTGTCACTAAATTAATTTGATTTTCTTTCGCAATAGTTTGAAATTTATGATCTCGTTCGCCACAAAAATAAAAAAATGGCAAAGAACTTAACCGCACTTTTTCACTAAAATCAGGTTGCTTGGATAGACTTGTCGCCAACAACATTTTGCCAATATTTTCCCCACAATTTGATTTTCGTTTTTCAACCAACTGTAATCTTTCTTCTGCAGTCAAATAGGAAAACACAGGTTGTTGATACCAATCATTTAACACATTTTCTGGCGATTCTTGTACAAAACGTTGCGACCAAGCAAAATCTTGCTGGAAACGAGCCTGTTTTTCTTCGTCGGTTTTTAAACCTAGATTCGCCCCTTCTAAAATAACGCCTTGCAAATTAGATCGTTCCACCTGAGCTTGCATCGCATAATACAAAGCGATCCGTCCACCTAGAGAATACCCAACAAGAAAATAGGGTTCATTTTTTACCGCACTTTTAATTTGCTGAGATAAATACTCCGCCGTTTCTTCAAAATTTGTAACTTCAACGCCTTTGGCTTGTCCATGAAAAGGCAAATCTAGCGGAATACAATTAAAGTGCGGTAAATTTTTAATGACTTTTTGCCAGTCGTTTTTTGTACCAAGAAGTCCGTGAAGAAAAATGATGTTTATCATTGGAGGGATTATTGATAGAAATAATAAAATATGGCGGGACCAAAGCCCGCCTACAGAATACTTAAGCACCAATCACGGCGTGACTAATTTGCTCGATTAAGCGTTTATACAAACTACTACCATCACTCGGATTGGTTTTAATTTCAATTAACGTTGCCTTGCGACGACTATAAGCCTGTTTAACAACGGAATTAAGATCTGCCCAAGTATAAGGATGAGCGTATTTGAGATCGAACATTGCCGCGATTTGAGAAAAATCGCCGTTATGCGGTAATCGATAGAACTGATCTTTGACTTGTTCATCCACAGGTAACATATCAAAAATCGCGCCACCATTATTATTGATCACAAAGATTACTGTTGGTTGCGTAACGTTTTTGAATAATGCGAAAGAATTTAGATCATATAAAGTGGACGTATCGCCAATCACCGCAACAACAGGTTTATTTGAACCTATACCAATTCCAGCTGCCGTAGCCAACAAACCATCAATTCCACTCGCGCCACGATTGGTATAAACAGGATAACTTTCTGGTAATTGCGTTAGCGCATCAACCAGACGAACAAGTAAACTATTACCTAAAAATAAAACACCGTTATAAGGTAAAAGTGTTGGTAAACGTAATGCGAACGAGGCTTCCGTTAAATTTCCGCCTACTTGCTGTTCAATAAAGGTCGCACAGAACTTAGATAAAGCTAATGGCTCAAGCAACCAAGGCTTTTGGCGTAAAGGAGGATGCGCACGCAACCAATGATGTGCTTTAGCATTAAATCTTGTCAGCGAATGATGATAAGGATCTAATGCTTTACCGCTTTGTTCAACCAACCAAAATTCCCCTTTAAACGCCTGTAAGAATTGATTAATGCGTTTACTAATAAAGCGTGCGCCAAATTGAATCACAATATCAGCTTGCAGAAGTTTTTCACGAACAGTTTGGCTTGCCAGCCAAATATCTTCATAAGGCGTCGTTGGAACAACACCAGATTGAATATCCGTCAGTAACACCCAGCCCATAGCACTTGCCCAAGAGTTAATGCCCATCGCTTGTTCTGCAGGTAATTGACCAACCACAACAACACCACGTTTGGTACGCCAATGATCCCAGTTTTCATGCATTAATACTTCGTTCTGTTGAGCTTCCACATTCATCCAAGGCTTAGTTTGAATTAACCAGCGTTGTAATGGCTGCAGCCAACTATGGGAATCTACAGCCTCATCAGTTGCATCATAAAGTGGCTCGGCAAATGGCACATTAATATGAACAACGCCACCTTGTTGTTTTTGTTGGAAGGCAGCCTGTTCAAGTAGAGAAATTAACCACTGCGCAGAATAATCAGCTTTCGGTTTAGGTAAATTAACATTTGCAACCGGATACTGACCAAACATATTTTGTTGCAAAATAGCCTGATTTGCACCGCACTCCCAAAGCTCTGGTGGACGATCAGCAGTTAAAACAAATAAATTCACACCCGTTTGGCGAGCTTCAATAATGGCAGGATAAAGATTTGCTGTTGCAGTACCTGATGTAACAATAATTGCGACAGGGGATTGAGTTGCCTTAGCAATACCCAAAGCAAAAAAACCTAAACCACGTTCATCAAAATGCGTATGACAAGTGACTGAACCCGCATTTTGCAAACGTACAGCTTCAAGAGTTAAAGGTGTCGAACGCGAACCTGGCGCGATACAAACGTGAGAAACGCCTTGACGCACCAAGGTTTCTAAAATCACTTTCGACCAACAACGATTAAACACGCTTACCGACATTTTTTTCTCCGTTATCATTTTTCTTCTGCAAACAAGGAAATCAACCCTGCTGCTTTACGTTCAATTTCTTTCCACTCTTCCAATGGCTGCGAGCCTGCCACAATGCCTGCGCCAGCAAATACACGAATACGATGAGCTTCAATAAAGGCAGAACGAATCGCCACACAAAACTCGGAACCAACATCGCTCATCACACCCAATGTTCCCGCATACCAGCCTCGATCAAAGGTTTCAATTTCTGACAAAATCATTTTGGCTTGTTGCTGTGGCAAACCAGATACTGCAGCTGTAGGATGAATCGCTTTTAATATATTTACATCCGCATAATGTGCGGTCAAATTTGCACGAATTTTACGAATCAAATGTTGTACTTTACGTAACGGCTTCAATTCAACATTGCTTACATCAAAACTTTCTACTTGCTGACGTAAATTCTGCGAAATATCTTCTACGACCAACCAATTTTCTTTTAAATTTTTCTCGTCATTTAACAACCAATTGGCTTGAGATTGCGTTTCTTCCTCACTTTCAGAAACCGATGCCGTCCCCGCCAAAGCCTCTGTTAGCAACAAATTATACTCACGAGCAAATAGGCGTTCTGGCGTAGAACCAACAAAAACCGAATGAGAATTTTCAGCCCATAAAAAATGATAACAACTTTGATTTTGCTTTTCGCTTTCTGCTAAAAAATCGTACGCGTTAATCGCTTGCTTTAAATGAAAAGTGGTTTCATTGGCTAATACAATTTTTGTCAGTTCCCCACTTTTAATTTCTACCAAAGCCTGATTTACCCAATCGCACCAAGTTCTTTCGTTAGCTCGAAGCTCTGTATGCAAAGGAATTTGTTTTGGCAAAGCAGAAAGTGCGGTGATATTTTCAAAAGTTTTTAGGTGGGCTAAAGTATCATTCGCACTTTGCTCATCTTTCACAAAAAATGATACCAATGCACCTTTCTCATCCTGTTCAACAAGAATTTTTGGCAATACAAATTGTGCGATACCTTGAAATTGCAAACCACCTACCAGTGGGAAACCACTTTCTTCAATAAACTCTTGCACTAAATTTAATTGTGAAAATGACTGCACTTCGCCAAGCGCAGCCAATGCTTTTTCTTCATCACGAAAATGTAAATAAAATTGTGGATACGCAGATTGACTTTTCAGCCAAGCCAATAAATCGACCTTGTCCAGTTTCACCTGAAAACGGACAAGTTCATTCGTTGATTGCTGTAAATATGCGTGAATTTTTGATTTTAACTCGCCTATTGCCTGCGCTAAATAACTCATTAGATTTTGTTTTAAATACACAAAAAATTAGCCGTATTCTACCGCAGATTGTTAATGACAAAAAATTTTTTTACAAAATCTTTTCAATATTGAAAATTCAGCGTAAATTAACCGCACTTTTCTCGAAAAATTTATTAGAAACAAAAGGATTTCACTATGCGATTATTCCCAAAATCCGACAAATTAGAACACGTATGTTATGACATTCGTGGGCCAGTGCATAAAGAAGCACTACGCTTAGAAGAAGAAGGCAATAAAATTTTAAAACTTAATATCGGCAACCCCGCCCCTTTCGGCTTTGAAGCACCCGATGAAATTTTAGTAGACGTGCTACGTAATTTGCCATCGGCTCAAGGCTACTGCGATTCAAAAGGTTTATATTCTGCTCGTAAAGCCATTGTTCAATATTATCAATCAAAAGGTATTCACGGTGCGACCGTCAATGATGTGTATATTGGTAACGGCGTATCTGAGCTTATCACAATGGCAATGCAAGCATTACTTAATGATGGCGATGAAGTGCTTGTGCCGATGCCTGATTATCCGCTTTGGACTGCAGCGGTAACCCTTTCTGGCGGTAAAGCTGTTCATTATCTTTGTGATGAAGAAGCAAATTGGTTCCCAGCTATTGATGATATTAAAGCGAAAGTGAATGCTAAAACTAAAGCCATTGTTATCATCAATCCAAACAATCCAACTGGCGCAGTGTATAGCAAAGAATTATTACAAGAAATTGTGGAAATCGCGCGCCAAAATAATTTGATTATCTTCGCAGACGAAATCTATGACAAAATTTTATACGATGGCGCAATACATCATCACATTGCCGCACTTGCCCCTGATTTATTAACCGTTACGCTGAATGGGTTATCAAAAGCTTATCGAGTTGCAGGCTTCCGCCAAGGTTGGATGATTTTAAACGGCCCAAAACATAATGCGAAGGGTTATATTGAAGGCTTGGATATGCTGGCATCAATGCGCTTATGTGCTAACGTACCAATGCAACATGCAATTCAAACCGCACTTGGTGGCTATCAAAGTATTAATGAATTTATTTTACCGGGCGGCCGATTACTTGAGCAACGAAACAAAGCCTATGATCTTATTACTCAAATACCCGGCATTACTTGCGTAAAACCAATGGGGGCGATGTATATGTTCCCGAAAATTGATGTGAAAAAATTCAATATTCACAGTGATGAAAAAATGGTGCTTGATTTACTCCGCAAAGAAAAAGTGTTACTTGTGCACGGTAAAGGATTTAATTGGCATTCGCCAGATCACTTCCGTGTTGTTACTCTTCCTTATGTAAATCAACTTGAGGAAGCCATTACAAAATTAGCAAGATTTTTGTCTGATTACCGTCAATAATGAATGCTTTGACAACATTACAAAGGGGACTGAATGTCCCCTTTTTATCGATATAAATATATTGCACTTTCCTTTTGCACTACTATAATAGTGCAAATTTATTTTAGAGGCATTTTATGACACAACAAAGATCCCCTTCTCTCTTAGGCGGTGCGATGATCATCGCTGGTACAGCTATTGGTGCAGGCATGCTGGCTAACCCAACTTCAACGGCTGGTGTATGGTTTATTGGTTCGATTCTCGCTTTAATTTATACTTGGTTTTGTATGACGACATCAGGATTAATGATCCTAGAAGCTAATCTGCATTATCCAACAGGTTCAAGTTTTGACACCATCGTTAAAGATTTATTAGGAAAAAGTTGGAATATTACCAACGGCCTTTCTGTTGCTTTCGTCTTATATGTTTTGACTTATGCCTACATAACCTCAGGCGGAGGCATTACACAAAATCTGCTAAACCAGGCATTCAGTTCTGCTGAAAGTACGGTGGATATTGGAAGAACTTCAGGATCTTTAATTTTCTGCCTTATCCTTGCAGCCTTCGTGTGGCTTTCAACCAAAGCGGTGGACCGTTTCACAACTGTGTTAATTGTCGGGATGGTGGTCGCTTTTTTCCTTTCTACCATTGGTTTATTAAGCTCTGTAAAAACAGAAGTTTTATTCAATACAGTCTCTCAAAGCGAACAAACATATTTACCTTATTTATTGACCGCACTTCCAGTTTGTCTCGTGTCCTTTGGTTTCCACGGGAATGTTCCAAGTCTCGTCAAATATTACGATCGTGATGGTCGTCGTGTGATGAAATCGATCTTTATTGGTACGGGCTTAGCATTAGTGATTTACATCTTATGGCAGCTTGCTGTGCAAGGTAATTTACCACGCACTGAATTTGCCCCAGTCATTGAAAAAGGCGGCGATGTTTCTGCATTATTAGAGGCTTTACATAAATATATTGAAGTAGAATACCTTGCCGTCGTATTAAATTTCTTTGCTTATATGGCAATTTCTACGTCATTCTTAGGTGTAACTTTAGGCTTATTTGACTATATCGCCGATCTGTTTAAATTTGACGATAGCTTATTAGGCAGAACAAAAACAACACTTGTTACTTTTTTACCGCCATTATTGCTAAGCCTGCAATTTCCTTATGGATTTGTGATTGCCATTGGTTACGCTGGATTGGCGGCAACAATTTGGGCTGCAATTGTCCCCGCACTTCTTGCCAAAGCAAGTCGCCAAAAATTCCCAAATGCGACTTATAAAGTGTACGGAGGAAGTTTTATGATTGGGTTTATAATGTTATTTGGCATATTAAATATTGTGGCGCAAATTGGGGCAAACTTAGGTTGGTTTGCAAGTTTTACTGGGTAAGTTTTAAAGAATGGATTTAAATTTTCAAGATATTTAAATGATTAAATAGTGATCTGCACCTTATAGGTGGGTTATGTAGTCCAACTAATTCATGCAGATCAGCCCCTTAATTATTTTACTTTTTATTAGTTACAAACAATCTTCACTGCCAGTCCGCCTTGCGATGTTTCGCGATACTTAGCGTTCATATCTTTGCCTGTTTCGTACATTGTTTCAATCACTTTATCCAAGCTTACTCTTGGATTAGTGGTACGGCGTAAAGCCATACGTGATGCATTGATTGCTTTAACTGAAGCAATCGCATTGCGTTCGATGCAAGGTACTTGAACTTGACCGCCGACAGGGTCGCAAGTTAATCCTAAATTATGCTCCATTGCAATTTCAGCTGCGATGCACACTTGTAGTGGATTGCCACCCAGAATTTCAGCAAGTCCTGCAGCCGCCATTGAACAAGCTACACCGACTTCACCTTGACAACCCACTTCTGCGCCAGAAATCGAAGCGTTCATTTTATAAAGTGAACCAATCATACCTGCTGCTAATAAATAGCGTTCAATGATTTCAGGTGTTAATGGCGAGATAAATTTTTCGTAGTAAGCTAATACTGCTGGAATAATCCCACACGCACCGTTAGTTGGAGCTGTGACTACACGTCCACCCGCTGCATTTTCTTCATTGACAGCAAGCGCAAACATATTGACCCAGTCGATCACACGCATTGGATCGTTAGATAAATTCGTATTAGCTTGCAACATACGATAAAGTGAAGCCGCACGACGTGGTACTTTTAATGGGCCGGGTAAAATACCCTCTGTGTGAATGCCGTGTTCAATACAAGCCTGCATCGTTTTCCAAACATTCTCTAGATGAGCACTGACAGCCTCTTTGCCATTCAATGCGATTTCATTTTCCAACATCACAGTGGAAAGCATTAAACCGTTATCACTGCAATGTTTCAAAATATCTTCGGCATTTTTGTAAGGATAAGGCACTTGGACTGTGGTTTTTTCTTCTTTGCCAAAATGGGCTTCATCGACAATAAAACCACCACCAATCGAATAATAGGTTTGGCGATAAAGTTCTGTGCGATTTTCATCAAGAGCGGTAATTGTCATGCCATTTTCGTGCAATTTTAAAAAAGTGCGGTGGAAAATGAGATTATTTTCAAAATCAAATTTTACCGTTTTTTGATCAATATTAATGGGTAAAAGCGCAGTTTGTTTCACTTTCTCGATGAAACCTGAAATCATATCGATGTCCACATTATGTGGTAAATAACCCGCTAATCCCATAATGATGGCGATATCTGTACTGTGACCTCTCCCTGTCATCGAAAGAGAACCATACACATCCACATGAATTTCAGCTGTTTGTTCAAACTGATTTCGTTTAATTAAGTCGTCTATAAATTGTTTACCCGCTTTCATCGGACCGACCGTGTGGGAACTGGATGGCCCAATTCCCACTTTAAACATATCAAATACGCTAATCATAAATTTCTCAAAATTCGTTAAAAATTAAAAGCGATTATAATAATCCATAAACAACTGCAGAAATAGCAATTAGTCCCATAATTGTTACAAATACATTACTGAAATGTCCGCTGTAGCGTTTCATTGCTGGGATTTTGCGAATCGCATACATTGGCATAATGAATAAAATCATCGCAATGATTGGGCCGCCAAGAGATTCAATTAAGCCTAAGATACTTGGATTAATAATCGCAACGCCCCATAAGGTTAATAAGAAGAAAAGTGCGGTCGCATAATTGAGTTTTTTACGATTTACAGATTCGCCTTTCATTTTCAAATATAAGCCTTCTAATCCTTCACGTGCCCCCATATAGTGACCGAAGAATGAACTTGTAATTGCTAAGAATGCAACAAGCGGGCCAAAATAAGAGATATATGGATTATCAAATTTATTTGCTAAGAAAGACAAGATACTAATATTCTGTTCTTTTGCTGCCACTAATTCTTCAGGTGTTAGTGTTAATACACAGCTAAATACGAAGAACATTACGAAGAATAATAAAATCGTTGAAGCGCCTTTTTCTGTATGGCTGATATGGCGTTCTGCGCCCTCAAACGTTTTGTATTCACGGAATTGTGAGCAAGTGAACGATGAAGTCGCTGGCGAATGGTTAAATGAAAATACTAATACGGGAATGGTTAGCCATAAAGTGGTTAAGAAACCACCTGCTGTTGGAAATTCATATAATACGGTACTATTCCATTCAGGAATTAAGTAAATAGAAAGAACAAATAAAATTAAGACTAACGGGTAAACAAGCCATTCTGTGATTTTTAACATCACTTTTTCATTAAATAACATCACGGAAATCAATACCGCAATTAATACAAAAGAGAGAATAACTCGATTTGGTGATGCCATACCAAGTTGATTTACAATGAAAGAATCTACGGTGTTCGTGATACCGTTACCGTAAATTAACAGAATAGGGAAAATTGCGAAAAAATAAAGTAAGGTAATAAGTTTACCAGCGGTTTTACCAAAGTGTTCTTCCACTACTTCAGTAATATCGCTGCCAGGCTTTTTAGATGAAAGCACAAAATAAGCTAAGCCACGATGAGCAAAATAAGTCATGGGCCCGACGATAATTGCCATTAAAACTAACGGCCAAAATCCCCCCATCCCTGCGTTAATCGGCAAGAACAATACGCCCGCGCCAACCGCCGTACCGAAAAGGTTTAACATCCACGTTGCATCAAATTTGTTCCATTTGAGTTTTTCTGTTGATTTCATAGTTTGCTCCAAAGCATAAATTACTTAAATTTGTCAATTTGTAGAGCAAAATCCGCTCCAACTAAATTTGAGTATTATGTTATGCCGATAAATAGAGAATCTCAAAGAGAAAATTCTAAAATTGTGATCAAGTTAAAATTTTTTTATAAAAAGTGCGGTAATTTTCAGCGACAAAAAAATCGGTGCGATGACGACACCGATTGCGTATAAAAATAAATGAAATTAGAACCGCACTTTTTTCAATCTTAAGGCGTTCATCAATACGGAAATTGAGCTCAACGCCATAGCAGCACCAGCGATTATAGGGCTAAGAAAACCGAAAGCGGCAAGGGGTATGCCGAGAATATTGTAAATCAAAGCAAAAAATAGATTTTGTTTGATATTTTTCAAGGTTGCTCTTGCAATAAAAAGCGCATCCACAAGTTGATTCACCGAATGTTGCATAAGCGTTGCAGAGGCTGTTTGTTCTGCAATATCTGAACCTGATTTCATCGCAAAACTGACGTTTGCAGAAGCTAAAGCAGGCGCATCATTTATTCCATCGCCTACCATTGCGACAATATGACCTAGATCTTTCAGCTTTTGGATTTGTTCCGCCTTATCTCTAGGACTGAGTCCACCAAAGGCTTTCTTAATGCCGAGCTGTTTTGCTATGTAATCAACGACAGATTGTTGATCACCACTCATAATTACGACATCAATATTTTGCTGTTGTAAGCGTTGAATGGCGTGCAAGCTATCGTTTTTTAAAGTATCCGTCAGTGCAAATGCACCGATGGGTTCATCATTTATGGATACTGCGACAATGCTCGCAATTTGCCAAATATCCTCTAAATTTTTAGGCAAGATTAAACCGCAATAATCAGGTTTACCGACTTTTATTGTTCCCACTTGTTCTAATTCGGCTTGAATGCCTTGACCCACTTCCATCTTTGAAAAAAGTGCGGTGGGAATTTCTAACATTTTTTGTTCTGCTGCTTGCACAATAGCTTTTGCAATTGGGTGGTTAGCTTGTCGTTCAACTGCTGCTGCAAAACGATACAAATCGTCTTCAGAATACACCGCACTTTGTGGCTGCCATAAAGCAGAGATTTCAAGCTCTCCTTTTGTTAATGTGCCAGTTTTATCAAGTACAACGGTATCCACGTGGGCGGTTTCCTCCATTGCAGCCGCATCTTTAAACCATACGCCAGCATTGACTGCTTTACCTAAACCAACCATTATGGCTGCTGGTGTGGCTAATCCCAAGGCACAAGGGCAAGCCATCACAAGCACGGATACCGCGTGAATTAGTGAAGACACACTATCATTCGTCAGAATATAAGTGAGTGCGAAAGTAACAAGTGAAATCACTAAAACGACAGGCACAAACACGGAAGCAACTTTGTCAGCAAATCGTGCGATTGGCGCTTTTGATCCTTGTGCATCTGATAATGCATTCATCATATCGCCAAGTAAGGTTTGGCTACCAAGCTGATTTGCTCGATAGATAATAGAACCTTCTGTTACCATCGCCCCCGCTAATACTTTTCCACCTTTCTGTTTTTCTTCTGGACGAGATTCGCCCGTTAAATGGCTTTCATCACACCATCCATTTCCACTTTCAATTATGCCGTCTGCCGCAATACGTTCGCCTTGATTCGCACGAATGATTTCGCCGATATTGACTTGGTCAAGAGCAATTTCACTCCATTTTTCATTACGTAAAACAGTGACTTTTTTCGGTGTCAGTTGCAAGAGCATACTCAAGCTATTTAAGCTATGCTTTTTAGTGCGATCTTCAAGAAATTTTCCAAGACTGACAAAACCAATTACCATTACAGAAGCTTCAAAATACACATGCCCCATTGCATGATCGGCGTGGTAAAACAACATGAAAGCAGAATAAAGATAAATAGTGAGCGTTCCTGTGCTGACCAGTACATCCATATTGGCAAGTCCACCACGAATACTACCGATTGCTCCGCGATAAAATGGAATGGCTAACCAAAGTTGCACAATGCTTGCTAATGCAAATTGCCAAATCGGCGGTAACATCAAGTGATGTGAGCCACTCATCATGCCAAGCATACCAATCAGAAATGGAATATTGATTATCCAAAGTATGATTAATCGCCAAGGGATTGATGTATTTTCTTCTATTGGTAATTCATTGGCTTGTTTGATATGAGCAGAAAAACCTGTTTTATGGATAATCTCGATAATTTGAGTTTCGCTTGCTTGCGTAGCGTCAAATACAACTTGTGCTTCTTCGACGGCAAAATTCACTCCCGCTTGTTGCACAAATGGTTTTTTATTTAAAACTTTTTCAATGCGATTGGCACAAGATTGGCAGGTCATCCCACCAATCTGAATTGAAATTTTTTTACTCTGTGGCGTCAAATCCAGCATCTTCAATGACCTCAATCAGCTGTGCAACATTGACTCGATTTTCATCAAAAGTAATATTTACTTTACCCTCTAATTGCACATCAGCAGATTGTACACCATCTAATTCAGTTAAAACTTGAGTAAGACTTTTTACGCAACAGCCGCAATGTATGCCTTTTATGTTTAATGTGATAGTTTTCATTTTTACTCCTTGTTAGTTGTTTTATTGATGAATGCGATTGGCAGGCCATCCCACCAATCTGAATTGAAATTTTTTTACTCTGTGGCGTCAAATCCAGCATCTTCAATGACCTCAATCAGCTGTGCAACATTGACTCGATTTTCATCAAAAGTAATATTTACTTTACCCTCTAATTGCACATCAGCAGATTGTACACCATCTAATTCAGTTAAAACTTGAGTAAGACTTTTTACGCAACAGCCGCAATGTATGCCTTTTATGTTTAATGTGATAGTTTTCATTTTTACTCCTTGTTAGTTGTTTTATTGATGAATGCGATTGGCAGGCCATCCCACCAATCTGAATTGAAATTTTTTACTCTGTGGCGTCAAATCCAGCATCTTCAATGACCTCAATCAGCTGTGCAACATTGACTCGATTTTCATCAAAAGTAATATTTACTTTACCCTCTAATTGCACATCAGCAGATTGTACACCATCTAATTCAGTTAAAACTTGAGTAAGACTTTTTACGCAACAGCCGCAATGTATGCCTTTTATGTTTAATGTGATAGTTTTCATTTTTACTCCTTGTTAGTTGTTTTATTGATGGTTAAACTATAAACCTTTACATAAGGTTAAGGTCAAGAAGTTTTTTATGAATATTAGTGAAGCCGCAAAATTAGTAGGTTTATCTACAAAACAAATCCGTGATTATGAAAAAATAGGGTTAATTAAACCCGCTGTTCGCAGTTTGTCAGGCTATCGAAATTATGGAGAAAGTGATTTAGAAAGGTTGCATTTTATTCGACACTCACGCAATGTTGGGTTTTCGTTACATCAAATCGCACAATTATTAGCACTACAAGATAATCCTAAGCGTAGCTGCCGAGAAGTGAAAGTGCTAACTGCTCAACATATTGCGACATTAAATCAACAAATAGAACAGTTACAAAAAATGGTACAAAAATTGCAGCACTGGCACGACAGTTGTCAGGGCAATGACAACCCTGAATGTTTAATTTTGAATGGCTTGAACGGATAAGTGAAAAGTGCGGTTAATATTCCCAGTTTTCTGGATCGACACCTAATTCACGCATAAGCACTTTGGCATCTTCAGGGATTTCATCATTACGCTCTTTCATTAAATCTGCATCGGTGGGTAAAGGTTGTCCTGTGAATGCGTGTAAGAATGCTTCACAAAGCAATTCACTGTTAGTTGCGTGACGTAAACTTTTTAATTGGCGGCGAGTGCGTTCATTCGTCAAAATTTCCAGTACTTTAATGGGAATAGATACTGTAATTTTTTTTACTTGCTCACTTTTTTTGCCGTGTTCTGCATAAGGGCTGATATATTTTCCGTCCCAATTCGCCATAATTTCCCTTAAGTGCTTATTGATAACCTTACAAATTGTCCGTATTCTAATTAAAAATCAAATAAATAACAATCTAGACGGCTAAACTTCCAAAATAAGTTCTTAAAAAAAGTGCGGTAATTTTTTATATTAAATGCTAATAAAAGCTAGACAGCGTAGGGTTTTAGTGGTAATTTACGCGCCATTCAAAGGGTGCAAGCCCACCATTCGAATAATCAATTCTTATTAATTCCAACATTTATTCATTATGCATTTAACAGAACTTAAAAATACGCCTGTTTCTGATCTTGTGAAACTCGGCGAGGAGCAAATGGGCTTAGAAAATTTAGCTCGTTTGCGTAAACAAGATATTGTCTTTGCAATCTTAAAACAGCACGCCAAAAGTGGCGAAGATATTTTCGGCGGTGGTGTGTTAGAAATTTTACCAGATGGTTTTGGTTTCCTTCGTTCTGCCGACAGTTCCTACCTTGCAGGCCCTGATGATATCTATGTTTCCCCAAGTCAAATTCGCCGTTTTAATCTTCAAACTGGTGATAAAATCGAAGGTAAAATTCGTCCACCAAAAGAAGGCGAACGCTATTTTGCACTTTTAAAAGTTGATCAAGTTAATGATGACAAACCTGAAGTTTCTCGTAGCAAAATCTTATTTGAAAACTTAACGCCATTACATGCTAACTCTCGTTTAAGAATGGAGAGAGGCAATGGCTCAACAGAAGATTTAACTGCCCGTATTTTGGATTTAGCCTCGCCAATTGGTAAAGGCCAACGTGGGTTAATCGTAGCACCACCAAAAGCGGGTAAAACAATGTTGTTGCAAAATATTGCGCAAAGTATCACGCATAATTACCCCGATGTGGAACTTATCGTATTATTGATTGATGAACGCCCAGAAGAAGTGACAGAAATGCAACGTTCAGTAAAAGGCGAAGTCATTGCTTCTACTTTTGATGAACCCGCAACTCGTCACGTTCAAGTGGCAGAAATGGTAATCGAAAAAGCGAAACGTTCTGTAGAGCATAAAAAAGATGTGGTCATTTTGCTTGATTCTATTACTCGTTTAGCGCGCGCTTACAATACAGTCACTCCAGCTTCAGGTAAAATTTTGTCTGGTGGTGTGGATGCTAATGCGTTGCATCGTCCAAAACGTTTCTTTGGAGCTGCACGTAATGTGGAAGAAGGCGGCAGTTTAACGATTATTGCAACAGCACTAGTTGATACGGGTTCGAAAATGGATGAAGTAATTTTTGAGGAATTTAAAGGTACGGGTAATATGGAATTGCACCTTTCTCGTAAAATTGCAGAAAGACGCGTATTCCCAGCCATTGACTTTAAACGCTCTGGTACTCGTAAAGAAGACTTACTCACAACAGCGGACGAATTACAAAAAATGTGGATTCTTCGTAAGATTCTTAATCCAATGGATGAAGTGGATGCAATGGAATTCTTGATTGATAAGCTGATGATGGCGAAAACCAACGAAGAGTTTTTTGAAGTGATGAAACGTTCGTAAAAGCAACCGCACTTTTATGAAGAACAAGGGGAAAATATTATGTTTTCCCCTTTTTAATATCCGTAATATTTGACGAAATAAATGATGACAGCTGATAAGTTCATAAAAGGGGCAAAAGGTATAAATTCTTTTTTCTTTTTATGAATAAGCGAAAAACATATTCCAAGCACTGAGGCTAATAATAAAAAGTGCGGTAAGGTTTCTAAACGAATAAAACTTCCTAATGCCATTGCTAGCCAATAATCTCCCCGTCCAAAGGCTTCTTTTCTGTAATAACATTTTGCAATCCAATAGATTGCGTAGAAAACAATAAAAAAACTAGCCGCACTTTTTATGCTTTCAGATAACGTTAGCAATGAAAAGTTATTGTCTGCTCCAAATAATCCTAGAGTAAGTAACCATAAACAGGGTGTCGTAGAAATAAGTTGATAGTGCCAATCAAGATAACTGATTGTCCAAAGAATAATAAGTGTGAGTCCGATCCATACAGTAAAAATAGAATCTTTGAAGGCAATTTGTAAAAATATAAATCCAACTCCAACACTTAAAAAATACCTCAAAATATGACCGCACTTTTTTTGTTGAATAGAGGCAAAGTGCGGTTGAAATGGAGAACGGTTTTGTGGAAATAATTCAACGTAAGTCGCATAAATCTCTTGCTGCAAATGCGTAATAAAACCAGATAGGTAGAACCACAATGCGATCCCTAAGATACCGCCTAATAAAAACATTATGAAATAAATCATTGAATAACAGAACCCATATTAAAGATAGGTAAATACATTCCCATCATAATAATTCCAATCAGGCTTCCGATGATTACCATCATTAATGGTTCTAGCATTTGTGAGAGGAAGTCAATTTGATGATTAAGTTTTTCTTGGTAATTATCCGCGATATGCTCTAGCATCAAAGCGAGTTTTCCGCTTTGCTCGCCAATTTGTAGCATTTGTTGTGCTTCCATCGGGAAAAGATCGCTACTTACGCTATTAGAAAACGCATAGCCTTGAGAAACCCATTGCAAAATTGACCGCACTTCTTTATCTAATACCATATCGTTTACAAGCGTTTTCTTGGTTTGCCAAGTTTGTGTGCGAGGAAGAAAACTGTCTAGTGCCTGATTAAGCGGTACGCCAGCCTGCAACATAATTTGTAAACTTTGACTAAAGTTCACTAAACGTGAAAGCTTTTGAATTGTGCCAAAAATAGGCGTGATAGAAATAAGTTGATTTTTCTTTTGATGAAACCAAGTCTGGCGTTTTAGATAGAAGTAATAAAATAGAAAAAAACTAAAAGCGAAAAATAGCAAAATGCCAATATTTTGCTTAAGAAAATTAGATATTGAGAGCAATATTGCGGTTATTGTTGGTAACTCAGCATTATTGCCACTGTACATTTCAGCAAATTGAGGCACGATAAAAAGCAGTAATGCGAGTGTCAATAATAGAGAAATTCCCAATACCATTGAGGGATATAACATAATTTTCTGTAATTTACGTTGCAATGCTAAAGATTGGCTACGATGCGTGGCTATTTTTTTACAAACAACGGAAAGTTTTCCCGTCATTTCTCCCACTTGAATCAGTTGAATTTCTTGTTGAGTAAGATATTTCCCTTGTTGTTCAATGGCTTGTGAGAATGCTAAACCAGATTCAATAGATTGAAGTAGTCGTTCAAGCCATTCATTGAGCATAATTTGAGTACAATTTTGTTGCAAAATTTGCAGACTGTTTTTTAACGGAATAGCGGACTGTAGCAACGTGGCTAATTGATTGAGTAATTCACTAATTTCTGAATTTTTGGGCTTTGCCCCAAATTGCCAGTTTTGTTGTAATTTGATGTGAGTAAGCCCGCGGCTTATTAATTGAAAGTGTGCTTGTTGTTTTGTATCCGCAATAATTGAGCCTTTTTGTTCCTGATTTAATGCGTTACTAGCTTGATAATAAAAGAGTTTTTTAGTCATGAGTTTTTACCTAGCACACGTTCAAGTTCTTTATTATCCGTCATTCCTTGATTAACTTTTTCTAAACCACTCGCATGTAAATTTTTAAAATCCGTTTGATAGCCATTCTGCTGCCAATGTAGAAATTGATACACGCCGATTCGACCTTGATAACCTTGATTGCAATCACAAGAATTTATTAAATTTCCACCGCACTTTGGACAGATTTTTCGTACAAGACGTTGCGCAATAACGAGCAGTAAGCTGTTTTCAATTTCATACTGTTGAATACCAAGTTGTTGTAATCGAGAAATGGCAGATATCGCATCATTGGTATGTAAAGTTGAGAGTACTAAATGCCCGGTTTGGGCGGCACGTAGTGCAATCATTGCACTTTCTTCATCGCGAATTTCGCCTAGCATAATAATATCGGGATCTTGGCGTAAGAAAGTGCGCAATAGACGGCTAAAATCTAATCCAATCTGTGGGTTAATTTGGCTTTGAATAATGCCATCCAGCTCAATTTCAATGGGATCTTCAGCAGTCATAATATGTTTATCAGGCGTATTTAGCCACTGAAGTGCGGTGTAAAGTGAGATACTTTTTCCACTTCCTGTTGGACCAGTGACTAAAATTAATCCTTGTGGCTGGCTAAGTGCGTGTTGAAATGCTTGTTGCTGATTTTCTGTCATACCTAATTCAGAAAAGCTAAGTTCTACTGGCTTATTTTGTTGCGCTCGCAACACGATTTTTTCGCCCCAATGGGTTGGTAAGGTTGAAAGGCGAAAATCAAGAATATCGGAAAAAGTCGTTTTAAATTGAAATCGCCCATCTTGTGGAAGTCGATTTTCACTAATATCTAATTTAGCCAGTAATTTTAAGCGTGAAATAATACGATTGGCGAATATTTTGCTTATTAAGGGTTGTGGTTGTAAAACACCATCAATTCTAAACCGCACTTGAAATTGATCAGCCAAGGTTTCTAAATGAATATCAGAGGCATTTTTTTGTAAGGCAGATTCAAAAATCTGATTAAGTAAGCGGATAACAGGTTCATCATCTTCTTGTTCAAAATGGGTCTCTTGATGTTGATAGAATTTAACTTGTTCTTCCACTTGCATTTGGCGCGGAGTAAGTTGTTGTAACAGTTCTTTGAGTTGGCTGCTTTCTAACAAAATTGGTTCGACAGGTTTTCCCGTTATAAACGCAATGGTTTCACAGGCGGAAAGATTAGAAAGGGAATCGACACCTAACCAAAGACGATTATTTTCTTCTTTGAGTGGTAACGCAAAATAACGTAAGAGCAGAGACTGTTGTTGCTGATTACGTTCCCATAAATCTGGCGAGATCGTAAATACCTCGCCATTTTGAGCAATTACACGCTGAGTATGAAGTAAAGCATAGCTCGTCATTGTGTGACACTTCCGCAAAAATTTGCAGGAAATAAAGAGGCATCCGTTCCTTTGCAGGTTGTTGTCCAAGTTACACCTGCTGCAGCATTACCTGTAGCTTGCAAAATATATTCTATATTTGCCAATGTGCCATTCCCTTTTACTGTAATGCCACCTGATTGAGTGATAACTGAGGCTACATAGCCTTTTGCTGTCTTTATATCCGCTGCAATACCATTTTTTCCCCCTGTACAGCTTGTTGTTTCATTTGTGCTATATACACATAATTCCACATCAGCCTTATAAGGCGCAGACGCTTGCAGTAATTCGGATACCGCAGCTTTTTTGGTATAATTTTGATAAGAAGGAATTGCGATGGTGGCTAAAATAGCAATAATTGCAATCACAATCATTAGCTCGATTAATGTAAAACCTTTTTTCAAGGTTTGCTGTGTTGTTAGTTTCATTCATTTTCCTTTTATTAAGCCTTTGTTGGCAACGACATTGTGAAAAGGAAAAATTTGTTTGTAAAATTGACCGCACTTTTTCTGCGATCCTGATCGCAAAAAAAGGAAAAATGTATGCGAAAAATAAAAGATATTGAGAAAGGATTGCTGACCGATTGTCGGCAAATTCCATCTCCGCATTTTGATAAACGCCCAGATTTACAAGATATTTCACTTCTGGTGATCCATTACATTAGCTTACCGCCAGAACAATTTGGTGGCGGATATGTGGATGATTTTTTTCAAGGGAAATTAGATCCTAAGATTCATCCTTATTTTGAAGAAATTCATCAAATGCGTGTTTCTGCCCATTGTTTGATTGAACGAAATGGGCGAATTACGCAATATGTCAATTTTAATGATCGCGCTTGGCACGCAGGCGTATCGAATTTTCAAGGACGAGAAAAATGCAATGATTTTGCCATTGGAATTGAGTTGGAGGGGAGTAATGAACAGCCTTTTACCGACGATCAATATTTTTCATTGCAAGAACTTACCAATGTAATAATGAAAAGTTACCCGAAGATTACGAAAGCTCGAATTGTTGGACATTGCGATATTTCGCCGAAACGTAAGATCGATCCTGGTCAATATTTTGATTGGGAACGTTATTTATCCAGTGTGAAATAATCTGTATAAAAATTAAACATCAAATTTTGGGTATTCTGTGTATTCTAAATGCATTCATTCTTTTACTTCTAACCAGTTGAATTAAAAGGAATAAATTTAAAGCTGAAATTTTATTAAAAAAGTTAATTTGAGTTATACAACATTACAGATTTTCTCAACCACAATTTTATCCACAGAAATATTGAATAACTCAAAGAGATGGTAAAAAGATCTTTTGTGAATAAAACCATTTTAAAAATTGTATTTTTTTACCGCATTTTCTTCCATTTTTGTATGTAAAAAGTGCGGTTTATTTTTATTTAAGATCTTTTGGTTACAAATAACCCGATTTATTTTGAAGTTTGATGTGATAAGGATCTTTGCCCTCTTTTTACGAGATCAATTCACAATCAAAAATCCATTATTCACAAGTTATCCACAACATAGATACTTTTCGTCATATAAACAAAATAAGAATATTTTGTTGTCTAGAATTTTCCCCTCTCCGTAAAAATTGTGTATTTTTAACCGCACTTTAGGTTTAAACCCAATGTACGGTTATTTTTATTGATTTTCGTCTTTTCGATTTTTGCGATTTTTTCCAAAATATGATACTTTTTCGCCGTCAATAAGACATCAAACACAAATCAATATGAACGACGAACAGCAAAATTCAAACCAATCTGAAAATACAAAAAAACCTTTTTTCCAATCTTTATTTGGTCGCTTTTTTCAAGGCGAATTAAAAAATCGTGAAGAACTTGTGGAAGTGATTCGCGATTCAGAACAAAATGATTTAATTGATCAAAATACGCGTGAAATGATTGAAGGCGTGATGGAAATTGCGGAACTTCGTGTTCGCGATATTATGATTCCTCGTTCACAAATTATTTTTATTGAAGATCAACAAGATTTAAATACTTGTTTAAACACAATTATTGAATCCGCTCATTCTCGTTTTCCTGTGATTGCCGATGCGGATGATCGCGATAATATCGTGGGGATTTTGCACGCAAAAGAGTTATTAAAATTTTTACGTGAAGATGCGGAAGTCTTTGATTTATCTTCATTATTGCGCCCCGTCGTGATTGTGCCAGAAAGCAAAAGAGTGGATCGTATGTTGAAAGATTTCCGCTCAGAGCGTTTTCATATGGCCATTGTGGTGGATGAATTTGGTGCGGTATCAGGTCTTGTTACTATTGAAGATATTTTGGAACAAATTGTTGGCGATATTGAAGATGAATTTGATGAAGAAGAAGTCGCGGATATTCGTCAGCTTTCTCGTCATACTTATGCGGTGCGTGCGCTCACAGATATTGATGATTTCAATGGACAATTTAATACGGATTTTGATGATGAAGAAGTGGATACCATTGGCGGTCTGATTATGCAGACTTTTGGTTATTTACCAAAACGTGGGGAAGAAATTATTTTGAAAAATCTTCAATTTAAAGTGACTTCTGCAGATAGTCGTCGATTAATTCAACTTCGAGTCACAGTGCCAGATGAACATTTGGCAGAAATGAATAATGTAGATGAAAAATCTGAATAGGATTTTATTATCAATTAAATTTATGAATAAATATTTTACTTATCTTATTGCGATTATATCAGGTTTACTCGGCGTTTTTGCCTTTTCGCCATTTGATTATTGGCCTTTAGCCTATGTTTCTTTACTCGGTTTACTTTATGTCGCTAAAAATCCTAAAAAATCCACCGCACTTTTATCCACTTTCTTGTGGGCGATGGGATTTTTCTGCTTTGGAGTAAGTTGGCTTAATGTCAGCATTCATCAATTTGGTGGTGCGTCTTTAGGGGTAAGTTATTTCCTTGTCGGTTTACTTGCGGCTTATCTTGCGCTATACCCGATGCTGTTTACCTATTTGGTTCATCATTTCAAAGTGCAAAGTGCGGTAATTTTTGCCGTGATTTGGACATTGACAGAATTTTTACGGGGTTGGATTTTTACTGGTTTTCCTTGGCTTCAATTTGGTTATACACAAATTGACAGCCCATTTTATGGCATTGCCCCTATTTTTGGCGTAACAGGATTAACGTTCTTTACTGTTTGGGCAAGTGCGGTAATTTTTAATCTCGTTTCCTCTTTGTTTAAAACGAAAAACCTTAAATTAGTTTTAGCGAATGCTTTGTTATTGATCATCGTGGGGGGATTAAGTGCTTATTCATCCCGAATTCACTTTGTAAAATCTGTTGAAGATAAGGCAATTTCAGTCACGCTTGCACAAGGTAATATTGAACAAAATCTTAAATGGGATCCTAATTATTTCTATTCTACTTTGGCAATTTATCAAAAATTAATCGCAGAAAATCTTGGTAAAACAGATTTAATTATTTTGCCTGAATCAGCCTTACCAACCCTTGAAAATGCGATTACGCCATTTTTTGAGGGATTAGAGCATGCTGCTAAAGAAACGAAAACGGAGATTATGATTGGAACGGTATTCCAAGATACAAAATCTGGTAAGTTATTAAATTCAATTATGACTGCTGGAAACCCAGATTTTCCTTATCAACCAAATACGCAAAATCGTTATAATAAACATCATCTTGTGCCTTTCGGGGAATATGTTCCGCTAGAAAGTATTTTGCGACCACTTAATTCAGTGTTTAATTTACCAATGTCAGCATTTCAAAGTGGAGAGGCTGTTCAACCCTCTTTAATCGCAAAAAAACGTGCTTTTTCGCCAGCAATTTGTTATGAAATTATTTTCGGCGAGCAAGTGCGACAAAATTTGAAACAAGATACGGATTATTTGCTCACGTTATCTAATGATGCGTGGTTTGGCGATTCTATCGGGCCTTGGCAACATTTACAGATGGCAAGAATGCGTGCTTTAGAGTTAGGCAAACCGCTTATTCGTGCAACGAATACGGGGATTTCAGTTTTCGTTGATGCGCAAGGTAAGGTATTAGCGCAGGCACCACAATTTATTGAAACAACTTTGACTTATAAGATTGCACCTACAGAAGGCAAAACCCCTTATTCTGTATTAGGAAATATGCCTTTGTATGCTTTGTCTTTATTGTTTTTACTCTTGCACAGTATGATGGCGTTTATTCGTCGTAAGATGAATATCCAATAAAAACACCAGTTAAAATGACCGCACTTTTTCACTCATATAAATAAACATTATGCGCATACCAAGAATTTATCATCCAATATCCCTTGAAAATCAAACTCAATGTCTTCTTTCGGAAGACGCGACAAATCACGTTGCTCGAGTGTTAAGAATGACAGAAGGCGAACAGCTTGAACTCTTTGATGGTTCTAATCATATTTATCCAGCAAAAATTATTGAGTCAAATAAAAAGTCCGTAAAAGTAGAGATTTTAGGGCGTGAGCTTGCGGATAAAGAATCCCATTTAAAAATCCATTTGGGGCAAGTAATTTCTCGCGGAGAACGAATGGAATTTACTATTCAAAAATCTGTAGAATTGGGGGTAAATGTGATTACGCCATTATGGTCAGAACGCTGTGGCGTAAAACTTGATGCAGAGCGAATGGATAAAAAAATCCAACAATGGCAAAAAATTGCGATTGCAGCTTGCGAACAGTGCGGTCGTAATAGCGTGCCAGAAATTCGTCCATTGATGAAATTGCAAGATTGGTGTGCAGAAAATGATGGTGCATTGAAATTGAATTTACACCCACGCGCGCACTATTCTATTAAAACCTTACCGACTATTCCATCTGAGGGTGTTCGTTTATTAATTGGCTCGGAAGGTGGATTATCTGCACAAGAAATTGCACAAACTGAACAGCAAGGATTTACAGAAATTTTATTAGGAAAACGTGTTTTACGTACTGAAACTGCATCACTTGCAGCGATAACTGCATTACAAATTTGTTTTGGGGATTTAGGCGAATGATGGAATTACAAGGAAAATTTTTGATCGCAATGCCACATTTAGACGATTATTTTAATCGCACGGTAGTATTTATGTGTGAGCATAATGAACAGGGTTCAATGGGTTTGGTAATTAATCAGCCGACAGATTTAAGCATTGCGGAACTTTATTCAAAACTCAATTTTATGATGAAAAATGACCGCACTTTTGGTAACGAAATGGTGGTCGCAGGCGGGCCTGTGCATACAGAAAGAGGGTTTATTTTACATAAGAATACGCTTAATGCCTTTCAGCATACTTATAAAGTCACAGAGGAACTTTCAATGACAACCTCCGCTGATGTAGTGGAAACGCTCGGTTCAACTTTTGCACCTGAAAAATATCTTGTTGCACTAGGATGTTCAAGCTGGGGGGCAGGTCAGTTAGAAAAAGAAATAAGCGATAATGCGTGGTTGGTGGCGTCATCTAAGGATCAAATTTTATTTGATATGCCCTATGAAGATCGTTATATGGCGGCTAATCAGTTACTTGGTATTCATCCTTATAATTTTGCCTTAGCGCAAGTGGGGCATAGTTAATGGAAATTACCGCTCTAGCTTTTGATTTTGGCACTAAAAGTATCGGTTGTGCCATAGGGCAAAGTATTACAGGTACAGCACAAGCCTTGCCAGCTTTTAAAGCACAAGATGGCATTCCAAATTGGGAAGCGATCGAAAAATGCTTGAAAGAATGGAAGCCAGATGTTGTTATTGTTGGTCTTCCTTTAAATATGGACGGAACAGAACAAAATTTGACTTTGCTGGCTCGTAAATTTGCAAATCGTTTACAAGGTCGTTTTGGGGTTAATGTCCATTTACAAGATGAACGACTAACCACCACGCAAGCTCGTAGTGAGATTTTTGAACGTGGTGGTTTTAAAGCATTAAAAAAAGGCAAAGTCGATGGTATTTCAGCCTGTTTAATTTTAGAGAGCTGGTTTGAATGCACTGAATATTAAATTTACATTGCCAAAATAAACCTAATTTTAGAATGATTAAAGTGCGATTTTATAATCTCGTTTTTTCGCCACCAAATTCATCTAATAAATTTTCGGTGAGTTTGGCTAGAATACCAGTCATCAGTACAAAATCTGCATCGAAACGCTGTGTAAAATCTTCTTTCAGAATATCATCATTTTTTTCACGTATACTATCTGCAAATTTTAAACGTTTGATTGTGCAATCCTCGTTAAAAACGAAAGTTAAGGTATCTTCCCATTCTAAGGCTAATTTACTTACTACTTTTTTGCCATCTTGCAGAAGTGCGAGAATTTCTTCATTTTCTAAGGGTTGTTTTTTACAACGAATAACGCTGTCTTCCTGACTACCGCGAAGCTCGGCTTCTTCTAATGCAAGTAACCAATGGGGTAAGCTATCTTGAAGGATCCAATTGGTTAAAATCGTGCTGGGTTCATTAGCAAAGGCTAAAGGCACGACAGGGAGCGATCCTAGGGATTTACGCAGTAATGCAAGTGCATCTTCTGCGCGTTTACTCGATGCGGCATCAATATGAATAAGATTATTTTCCGTATCAATCCACAGTGCCGTATGCTGATTTTTACTAAACGCACGGGGTAATAAATTCATCACGACATCATCTTTTAATGTCTGTTTTTCTACCTTTTTAAGTTTGCGATTTTCTTTTTGTTCAAGGTTTTCAATGCGTTCATCAAGTTCACGTTTGACCACATTTGCTGGCAAGATTTTTTCTTCTTTTTTGGCGATTAGTAGAATTTGTTTTCCAACAGAAAAATAGAGTAAATCAGTGCCTCGTAATGGGGCTGACCAACCAAATTTACTTTGATCTTGAGCACCGCAAGGATGAAATTGACAATCTTCCAGTTGAGTTTGTAGCTGTGCAAGATCCCAATCTAGCGGTTTAGTCAGTCTATAAGTCATTAAATTTTTGAACCACATCGTAACACTTCCTTCAATATAGGGTAGAATATGCAGCATTATAGCCCATAAAAGTAGGAAAAACGATGCAACACAAATTGATTGCCTTTATTGGCGGCGGTAATATGGCACAGGCTATTATTCTTGGTTTATTGAAACAAGGTTATCCTGCCGAGCAAATTATTGTGAATGATCCGAATGAGGAAAAAAGAGCATTTTTTGCCAATCTTGGCGTGACAACTTCTGAAAATAATGTGGAAAGCGTAATCAAAGCGGAAGTTGTATTGCTTGCGGTAAAACCTCAAATGATGGCTGAAGTTTGTTCGCCACTAAGTGCGGTGGATTTTTCCGATAAATTATTAATTTCCATTGCTGCGGGGATTTCAACTGAACGCTTGAACGCATTAATTCCAAGTGCGAACGCAGTAGTGCGTGTTATGCCAAATACGCCCGCATTAGTGGGCGAAGGTATGGCAGGTTTATTTGCACCGAAAAATACGAGCGAAAATCACCGCACTTTTGCACAAGATTTGTTGGGGGCAGTGGGAAGAACGGTTTGGGTGGATGATGAAACTCAAATGCACGCAGTAACTACCGCTTCAGGAAGTAGCCCTGCCTATTTCTTTTTAATGCTAGAAGCAATGCAGAAAGCCTTAATTAAAATGAATATTGATGAAAAAACTGCCCGTGAATTAGTGCAGCAATCAATGCTCGGTGCAGCAAAAATGGTAACAGAAAATCCGCAAATTGCACTTTCAACTTTGCGTGAAAATGTCACCTCGAAGGGCGGCACCACCGCGGCAGCGTTAGCCGTATTTGACGCACAACATTTTAATCAAATAATAGAGCAAGCTATGCAGGCTTGTTTATCTCGTTCACAAGAAATGGAAACTTTATTCTGATGCAAGTTCGTCCTTTTTATTGGCTCGCACTGAGCTTTCTAGGTTACTACTGCGCTTATGGCGTATTTTTACCTTTCTTTCCCGCATGGTTGAAATCACAACAATATGGCGAAGAAATGATTGGCTTAGTTATCGGGAGTGCTTATATTTTCCGATTTGCGGGCGGATTATTTTTTTCATCGCTGATTAAAAAAGCCAATCATATTATTAATTCCTTACGCCTATTGGCGTTAGCATCGGCCATTATTATGGCGGCAATGAGTTTAGTTGCACATAATTTTTGGTTGTTATTTATTGCTATTGGTTTATATGCCTCTGTGAATTCAGCAGGAATGCCAATTGGGGATTCCTTGGCATCCACTTGGCAACGCCAAATCGGCTTAGATTACGGCAAAGTACGTTTAATTGGCTCTGCTGCCTTTATCCTTGGCGTAGTGGTGTTTGGTGGCATGATTGGCTGGGTTGGCGAGCAAAATATCGTGTGGATTTTAACCGCACTTTTATCTTTCTATACCATCATTCAGCTTTTAAAACCCACCATTCCCCCAAAAGATGAAATACCTGAAGGCAGCGATCAAAATCATATTGGTTTTATTGCTTTACTGAAAAATCCAATGACATTGCGAGTAATGATTGCAGTAGGACTCATTCAAGGCTCTCATGCGGCTTATTATGTTTATAGCACGATTTATTGGACAAGTATTGGGATCTCCATTTCTCAAACTAGCTTACTTTGGGGCATTGGCGTATTAGCAGAAATTGTATTATTTTTCTTCTCTCGTCGCTTATTTCAAAATATTTCTATCAGCGTGCTGCTTTATATTTCTGCGATTGCGTGCGTTGGACGCTGGGCTGTAATGGGATATATTGAAGATTTTTGGTTGATATTCTTATTGCAACTTATGCATAGTTTGACTTATGCCGTGTGCCATTATGCGATTGTTCGCTATATCACTACACAACCGCAAAGCCATATTGCGAAATTACAAGGTTTGTATAATGGTTTATCCAATGGTGTGTTAATTGCCATTTTTACCGCGATTGCGGGAACGATTTATCCAACGTCGCCAGCGATGACATTTGTATTGATGAGTATCATCGCGGCTGCTGCATTTTTTGTGATTCCACGCAAGTTAAATGCCTTTTTGATTGTTCAGCATAAATAGGACGCATCGCTTCCTTGTAGAAAAGTAATATGAAAAATCTTGCGCTTATTGATTTGTTTCTTAATGAATATTGGATTGAAAAAGGGCTTTCAGAAAATACCGTTCAATCTTATCGTTTGGATTTAACCGCACTTTGTGATTGGTTGGATAAAAATGACTTGTCTTTGGAAACTTTAGATGCTGTTGATTTGCAAGGTTTTCTAGGAGAGCGTTTAGAGAAAGGTTACAAAGCCACTAGCACCGCGCGAATGTTAAGTGCAATGCGTAAACTTTTCCAATATTTATATCGGGAAAAATACCGAGTGGATGATCCAAGTGCGGTGCTAAGTTCGCCTAAATTACCCAGTCGCCTGCCAAAATATTTAACTGAGCAACAAGTGTCAGATTTGCTCAATACGCCAGATGTGGACGTGCCTTTGGAGTTACGAGATAAAGCAATGTTAGAGTTGCTTTATGCAACGGGGCTTCGTGTGACGGAGTTAGTTTCGCTTACAATTGAAAACATGAGCGTACAACAAGGCGTGGTGCGAGTGATTGGTAAAGGGAACAAAGAGCGTATTGTGCCAATGGGGGAAGAAGCTGCTTATTGGGTTCGTCAATTTATGCTTTATGGTCGCCCTGTTCTCTTAAATGGGCAGAGTTCTGATGTTGTGTTTCCAAGTCAGCGCGCACAGCAAATGACTCGTCAAACTTTCTGGCATCGTGTAAAACATTATGCCATTCTCGCAGATATTGATGCTGATGCACTTTCCCCTCACGTTCTTCGCCATGCTTTTGCCACCCATTTAGTGAATCACGGTGCGGATTTACGTGTGGTGCAAATGTTGCTAGGGCATACAGATTTATCCACAACACAGATTTATACTCATGTGGCAAAAGAGAGATTGAAACGATTACATGAAAGATTTCATCCTAGAGGATAATTTCGGGGTAAATTTTTATAGTTTTAAAGATTGATTGTGAATTTCTTATTGATTAATTAATTTGACACACATCACAAATTTTGAATAAAAAATTAGACAGCTCAAGCATATTTTGCTATCTTGCAAAAAATTTCGACATTTATTCTATCGAAAAGTAATTTTGGATTCTAAAATGAAAAAAATAACGCTTTTTTTTACTGCACTTTTATGCTTATTTTCAACTTCTGTTTTAGCCGAATCTAATTTAATACCTAAACAATGTGAGCAATTATTTAAAGAAACAGAAAATTTGATTGCCCAAGCAGAAAAACAACCTGGAACCCACATTCAAGTAAATAAAATCAAAAGTAAACTAAACCAAAGCAAACAACAAATTCTTCAAATGGAATTAGCGACTCAGTTAAAAAGTTGTGAAGTGGGTTTAGCAAAATTAAGTAATTTGAAAAGTTATAGTGAGTAATTAAAAAAGCCTTGTTGAATACAATAAGGCTTTTTTAGTAGTTAAATTTATCTAGTCTGATAATTTCTGCAGACCGAAATGGCGATAAGTTTTCGATGTTGCAATACGTCCACGTGGCGTTCTTTGTAAAAACCCCTGTTGAATCAAATAAGGCTCTAAAACATCTTCAATGGTATCACGTTCTTCGCCAATTGCAGCAGCAAGATTATCCAGCCCCACAGGTCCACCATCAAAACGCTCAATAACTGCAGACAACAATTTTCTATCTAAATAATCAAATCCAGCATCATCTACATCCAACATTGAAAGTGCTTGTTTTGCCACATTTACCGAAATTACTCCCCCATTGCGTACATCTGCATAATCACGCACACGTCGTAATAAACGGTTTGCAATTCGAGGCGTGCCTCGTGAACGACGAGCCACCTCGAAAGCGGCCTGCTGTTCTAATTCAAGATTTAAACAGTCCGCACTTCTTGCCACGATAGAGGTTAAATCTTCTACAGAATAGAATTCCAAACGTTGCACAATACCAAAACGATCACGCAATGGCGAAGTCAAAGAACCCGCTCTAGTGGTCGCACCAACCAAAGTAAAAGGTGGCAAATCTAATTTAATAGAACGAGCAGCTGGCCCTTCGCCAATCATAATATCTAATTGATAGTCTTCCATTGCTGGATAAAGGACTTCTTCAATCGCAGGGGAAAGTCGATGGATTTCATCAATAAATAATACATCGTGCGGTTCAAGATTAGTTAGCATTGCAGCCAAATCGCCCGCTTTTTCTAATACTGGCCCCGATGTCGTACGAATATTGACGCCCATTTCATTTGCCACAATATTAGCAAGGGTTGTTTTTCCCAAACCGGGAGGGCCAAAAATCAACAAATGATCTAAGGCATCTTGACGGAGTTTGGCAGCCTTGATGAAAATATCCATTTGCTCGCGTACTTGCGGCTGCCCAACATAATCTGCTAATAGTTTAGGGCGAATAGCGCGGTCAATAACATCTTCATCAACCTTAGCTTGCCCGCTAATAATTCTATCTGCTTCAATCATATCTTTCCTACAGTGCGGCTTTTAACGCTTCGCGGATAACTTGTTCACTGGTTAATTCTGGCTTAGCAACTCGTTTCACCATTTTTTCTGCTTCTGAAGGTTTATAACCTAAAGCAATCAAGGCTGAAATAGCTTCATCAGATGAATTTTCTACACTCGGTTCAATAGATGAAACTGACCGAATATGGGTACTTTCTACAAAGAAATCACTTTGTTTTACACCTTTAAATTTACCTTTCAGTTCAACTAACAAACGTTCAGCAGTTTTTTTGCCAACCCCTGGGATTTTAGTGAGTTTAGAAAGTTCTTCTCTCTCTATCGCATAGGCAAATTGTTCGACCGACATGGCGGATAAAATCGCTAAGGCTAATTTAGGCCCCACCCCATTTGTTTTAATTAATTCACGAAATAAAGTGCGGTCTGTTTTTTGGGCAAATCCAAAGAGTAAGTGAGCATCTTCCCGAACAACAAAATGGGTGAATAAAGTCGTTTCTTGACCAATTTCTGGTAAATCATAGAAACTCGTCATAGGCAAAAGCAATTCATAGCCTACGCCTTGCACATTAAGTAAAATTTCTGGAGGTTGTTTTTCTAAAAGAATGCCTTGTAAGCGACCGATCATAATTCTTCCGAATGATAAAAAATTTAACGCATAGAATAAAATAAAACTGGACGAACATCCAGTTAAATTTTTAATCTAAAGCGTCCTCGGCTATATCTGGTCTTTAAAAGTGCGGTCATTTTTTCTTGCGTTTCTGTCATTTTCACAGAATTGGCAATATGTAAAGAATGTTGAATAGAATGTGCGTGTGTAATCGCGATAGCCAAGGCATCCGCAGCATCGGCTTGAGGTTTATCTGATAACTTCAAAATACGAGTTATCATTTCTTGCACTTGCACTTTATCAGCGGAACCAATGCCCACAACCGTTTGTTTTACTAAACGTGCGGCATATTCAAAAACAGGTAAATCATGATTTACTGCCGCCACAATCGCCGTACCTCGAGCCTGCCCTAGTTTTAAAGCTGAATCCGCATTCTTCGCCATAAACACTTGTTCAATCGCAAACATATCAGGTTGAAATTGCGTGATAATTTCAGCCACTCCAGCATAAATCCGTTTCAATCGGGTGGGTAAATCTTCAACTTGAGTGCGAATTGCACCACTGCCGAGATATTCCAAATGTCTTCCTGTTTGACGAATCACACCATAACCCGTTACGCGAGAGCCAGGGTCAATACCTAAAATAATGCTCATAATTTCTATAAAAAATGGGTAATTAAATTACCCATTTATTGCATCATTAAAGTTGAGATGCCACTTCGTCACTGATTTCACCGTTGTGATATACGTTTTGTACGTCATCACAATCTTCCAACATATCAATTAAACGAAGTAATTTTGGTGCGGTTTCGATATCAAGATCAACGGTTGTTGATGGAATCATCGTTACTTCAGCTTCTTGAACTTTAAAGCCAGCTGCTTCAATGCCATCACGCACTGAACCCAAATCTTCCCAAGCAGTATAGATTTCAAATGAACCATCATCTTGTGGTTGAATATCATCAGCACCCGCTTCGATAGCCGCTTCAGTTAAGGCATCTTCGTCCGCTTCTGCGATTAAGATTAAACCTTTTTTGCTGAATAAGTAGCCTACAGAGCCTTCAGTTCCTAAGTTACCACCACATTTGGTAAAACTTGGGCGAACCTGTGAAATGGTGCGGTTTGCATTATCACTTAAACATTCAACCATAACTGCTGTACCGCCTGGGCCATAACCTTCATAGATTTTGGTTTCCATATTGGTGTCATCGCCACCACCTACGCCACGATCAATAGCTCGGTTGATAGTATCGCGCGTCATATTGTTGCTAAGTGCTTTATCTACTGCTGTACGTAAACGCGGGTTAGCACTCACATCACCACCACCAATTTTAGCTGCGGTAACAAGTTCACGAATTAATTTAGTAAAAATTTTACCGCGTTGTGCATCTTGTGCTGCTTTGCGGTGTTTAATATTAGCCCACTTACTATGGCCTGCCATGTTGTTTTCCTTCTGTTTTGATCTTATTGATCTTGATTTAATTAAACGTTTTGACCTAGGCTAGGTATAGCCTAGGCTAGTAAAAGTGTTACCCCGTTGGGGTAAATATAGCTTTTCCCAAAAGAGAACCGCTATTACCATAATTAGCTGTGAGTATACTTACCTACGGGGATTAAAAAGATATTTTTTAATAGCTTCCGCATTATTCTGGGATTTCGTCATTTCTACTGCTTTTTTCGCCGATACCCAGCAAAAATCTAAATGCTCACTCAATACTGGAATAAATTCTTTTTCCACCTCACACAAAAACCAATGTTCTTTGCAGTGAGTGATATTCGGTGCGTATTTATATCGGAAATGTGGAAAAATTTCAAATTCTATGCTCTCTTTGCAATCGAAAAGTGCGGTGGAATTTTCCGAAATTTCTAACCGCACTTCTTCCCATAGCTCACGAATTGCTGTGTTTTTTGGTGTTTCACCACTTTCAATGGTACCAGTAACAGACTGCCAAAAATCAGGATCATCTTGGCGTTGGAGCATTAAAACTCGGTTTGTATTTGTAGCGTAAATTACAACGAGAACAGATTGATTATTTTTGTATTGCATCATTAAAAATGCGGTCAAATCTGACCGCACTTCATTCCTAATATTTCAAACTTATTCTGCTTTAACGACAGAAATTGCCAACTCTTCCAATGCTTGCGGATTCGCAAAGCTAGGCGCTTCTGTCATCAAGCACGCTGCCGCAGTAGTTTTAGGGAAAGCAATCACATCGCGGATATTTTCAGTGCCAGTTAAAAGCATAGTTAAACGGTCTAAACCAAATGCTAAACCTGCGTGTGGTGGTGTGCCAAATTTTAACGCATCTAATAAAAAACCGAATTTTTCACGTTGTTCTTGTTCGTTAATGCCAAGAATACGGAATACAGTTTGTTGCATTTTCGGATCGAAAATACGTACTGAACCGCCACCTACTTCATAGCCATTGATTACCATATCGTAAGCATTTGCTACCGCACTTGTTGGATCGGCTTCTAATTGCTCTGGGCTAAAATCTTTTGGCGACGTAAATGGATGGTGCATTGCGGCAAGATTGCCTTCATCATCACGTTCAAACATTGGGAAATCAATCACCCAAAGTGGTTGCCATTCGTCTAAACGAGTTAAACCTAAATCGCGACCTAATTTCAAACGCAATGCACCCATTGCATCCGTCGTAGTTTGCCATTTGTCTGCGCCAAAGAATAAAATATCGCCAGTTTGAGCATTGACACGTTCTGCTAATGATTTCCATACCTCTTCATTTAAGAATTTCGCAATCGGGCTTTGTACGCCTTCAAGGCCTGCATTGATATCATTTACTTTCGCCCAAGCCAAACCTTTTGCACCGTAAATACCAACAAATTGTGTATATTCATCAATTTGTTTACGCGTAATTTCATTGCCATTCGGTAGACGGATTACAGCCACACGACCATTTGGATCATTCGCTGGGGCTTGGAATACTTTGAAATCTACATCTTTGACAATATCTTCTACATCCACCATTTCTAATGGGTTACGCAAATCTGGCTTATCAGAACCAAAACGACGCATTGCTTCTTGCCAAGTCATCACTGGGAACTTACCTAAATCTACACCAATGGTATCAAGCCATAAGCCGTGTACCATACGTTCCATAATTTCACGTACTTCTGGCGCAGTTAAGAAAGAGGTTTCCACATCGATTTGAGTAAATTCAGGCTGACGATCTGCACGTAAATCTTCATCACGGAAACATTTTACGATTTGATAATAACGGTCAAAACCAGACATCATCAAAAGCTGTTTAAAAAGCTGTGGAGATTGTGGCAACGCATAAAATTTGCCTTTATGTACACGGCTTGGCACTAAATAGTCACGCGCACCTTCAGGCGTTGCTTTGGTAAGCATTGGGGTTTCAATATCAAGGAAACCATTGTCATCCATGAAACGACGTACAAAACTGGTAATTTTCGCACGGGTTTTCAAACGTTGAGCCATTTCAGGGCGACGTAAATCTAAATAACGGTATTTTAAACGTTGCTCTTCAGTATTGTTTTGGTTAAAGTCGAGAGGCAACACATCAGAAGCATTGTAAACACGCAATTCTTTCACTAACACTTCCACTTCGCCCGTTGCCATATTTTTGTTGATTTGGTTTTCAGGACGTGCGATCACTTCACCCTTAATTTGGATACAAAATTCGTTACGTAAACTCGCAGCCGCTGTCAATGCTTCTTGATATTTCGGATCAAAACAAACTTGCACAACGCCATCACGATCACGCATATCAATAAAAATCAAGCCACCTAAATCACGACGGCGATGAACCCAACCGCTTAATGTTACGTCTTGTCCGATATTGTTACGGTTTAATGCTCCGCAATAATGTGTACGCATCATTTCAAAATCCTTTGTACTCTTTTAATTATGCTCAAAAATCTGCCACAATTATAGCGGAAAACCAAGAGAGATAAAAAGGTTATTTATGCTGACAAATCAATCAAAAAAGCAAAGAAAAGTAATAAATGTTCAAAATAAAGGCTTTTTTGTGCCATATCATCAGATTTTTTGTTATATTATGTGGCTTGTTGAGATTAAATTACGTTAAGGATAACCACATGTTATTTATCAATATTACTTTTGCCTGTATTTTAGCGATCCGTTTTTACAGTCTGTCTATTTCAATTCGTCATGAAAAAGCACTCATTGCAAAGGGTGCAATACAGTATGGTAAACGCAATTCCACACTGTTGTCCATTGCCCATGTTGTATTTTATTTTGCGGCGATCATTGAGGCTAATAACCAAAACCTGTCATTTAATAGCACTTCACAAATAGGGTTAGCGATTTTAATTTTTGCTATTGCAATGCTATTTTATGTGATTTATGAGCTAAAAGAGATTTGGACAGTAAAACTTTACATTTTACCGGAACATCACATTAACCGCTCTTTCTTGTTTAAATATGTACGTCACCCGAATTATTTCTTAAACATTATTCCCGAGTTAATTGGTTTATCGCTTTTCTGCCAAGCAAAATATACCGCATTGATTGGATTACCCATTTATTTGCTTATCCTAGGCGTGCGTATTAAACAAGAAGAAAGTGCCATGGCGCATTTATTTCCTAAATCATAATTTATTAAATTTCTTCTAAAATAATGCCCCTTTCTCTCTGCCTTTAACACATTATGGTAAAAGATACTCTATTTTCTACCCCCATTGCTAAATTGGGGGATTTCATCTTTGACGAAAACGTTGCTGAAGTCTTTCCAGATATGATTCAACGCTCCGTGCCTGGCTATTCCAACATTATTACTGCAATCGGTATGCTGGCGGAACGTTTCGTCACGGCTGATAGTAATGTTTATGATCTTGGTTGCTCGCGAGGTGCCGCCACACTTTCTGCACGTCGAAATATTCATCAACCAAACGTAAAAATTATTGGTATCGATAATTCTCAACCGATGGTTGAACGTTGTCGCCAACATATTGCGGCATATCATAGTGAGATACCAGTAGAAATTCTCTGTAATGATATTCGCTACATTGAGATTAAAAATGCCTCAATGGTCATTCTCAACTTTACCTTGCAATTTTTACCGCCTGAAGATCGTATCGCATTGCTTACCAAAATCTATAAAGGCTTAAATCCAAATGGCGTATTAGTACTTTCTGAAAAATTCCGTTTTGAAGATACCAATGTTAATAATTTGCTTATTGACTTGCACCACCAATTCAAACGTGCCAATGGTTATAGCGAACTTGAAGTGAGCCAGAAACGCACTGCACTTGAAAATGTGATGCGTACAGACTCTATTGAGACACACAAAGTGCGGTTAAAAAACGTAGGATTTTCACAAGTAGAGCTTTGGTTCCAATGCTTTAATTTTGGCTCGATGATTGCGGTTAAATAAAACAACAGCGATTTAATCTTCTTACTTGCATACAGCAATTGAAATGATTAGTATATACTTATTAAATACATAGTATATACAGGAGGGTAAATATGCTTGCTAAAGTGTTTCAAAGTGGTAACAGCCAAGCTGTTCGGATCCCGATGGACTTTCGTTTTGATGTCGATACCGTAGAAATTTTCCGAAAGGAAAATGGGGATGTGGTATTACGCCCAGTTTCTAAAAAAACAGATGATTTTCTTGCGTTATTTGAAGGATTTGATGAGACCTTTATTCAAGCACTTGAAGCGCGTGATGATTTACCGCCTCAGGAGCGAGAAAATTTATGATTTATATGTTAGACACCAATATCATTATTTATTTAATGAAAAATCGCCCCAAAATTGTTGCCGAACGAGTATCACAATTATTGCCTAATGATCGCTTAGTTATCAGCTTTATTACTTATGCTGAACTTATTAAAGGCGCCTTTAGTAGTCAAAATTATGAGCAATCAATACGAGCAATAGAATTACTTACTGAACGAGTAAATGTACTATATCCCAATGAACAAATCTGTTTACATTATGGCAAATGGGCAAATACACTCAAAAAACAAGGGAGACCTATCGGAAATAATGATCTATGGATTGCTTGTCACGCATTGAGTTTAAATGCTGTTCTTATTACACATAATGTAAAAGAATTTCAGCGTATTACAGATCTTCAGTGGCAAGATTGGACAAAATAGATAATTCTGATTTTTTATTTTACTTATGACATAATCTGTTTAACTCAACTAAAAAAGGACAAACCGATGCAAATTTTACACACTATGTTACGCGTGGGTGATTTAGATCGTTCAATCAAATTTTATCAAGATGTTTTAGGTATGCGTTTATTACGCACCAGTGAAAACCCTGAATACAAATATACACTGGCTTTTTTAGGTTACGAAGATGGCGAAAGTGCGGCAGAAATTGAATTAACATACAACTGGGGTGTAGATAAATATGAACACGGCACAGCATATGGACATATCGCTATCGGCGTAGATGATATTTATGCGACTTGTGAAGCTGTTCGTGCAAGCGGTGGTAACGTTACTCGCGAAGCAGGGCCAGTTAAAGGTGGCTCAACCGTCATTGCTTTTGTTGAAGATCCAGATGGTTATAAAATTGAATTTATCGAAAACAAAAGTACTAAATCTGGTTTAGGCAACTAAAGTGCGGTCAATTTTTATTGTATTTTTAATAACGTAGGGATTCCTACGTTATTTTATTTTTAAGAGATAGATTATGTCCGATTCTCAAGAAATCCCTTATCACAACCAATTAAAAAATCGCTTTCGTGGCTATTTCCCCGTCATTATTGATGTTGAAACTGCAGGTTTTGATGCAAAAAAAGATGCGTTACTCGAACTAGCCGCCATCACATTAAAAATGGATGAAAACGGTTATTTGCATCCTGATCAGAAATGCCATTTTCATATCGAGCCTTTTGAAGGAGCAAATATTAATCCTGAGTCCTTGAAATTTAATGGCATTGATATTCACAATCCATTACGTGGTGCAGTATCTGAACTTGATGCAATCACGGGGTTATTTCAAATGGTGCGTCGAGGACAAAAAGATACGGATTGCCAACGTTCTATCATTGTGGCGCACAATGCTGCTTTTGACCAAAGTTTTGTGATGGCTGCTGCTGAACGTACCGGCGTAAAGCGTAATCCCTTCCACCCTTTTGGCATGTTTGACACGGCAAGTTTAGCAGGCTTAATGTTTGGTCAAACTGTTCTTGTTAAAGCCTGTCTTGCTGCTAAAATCCCCTTTGATGGGAAACAAGCCCATTCAGCGCTATATGATACCGAACGCACGGCGGAATTATTCTGTTATATGGTCAATCATTTAAAAGATTTAGGTGGCTTTCCCCATATTTCTCAAATAGATGAAACAGAAAACACAGCAGAAAATCAGACCGCACTTTAAAAAAACTAAAAAAGTGGTTGCAATCGTTTGATTTTTCCAGTAGTTTAAAAGCAATTCTTATTTGGAGATAAAAAATGAACATTATCCGTCGTCACCATCATCACCATTCAACTGAATAATCTTTCAGGTTTTTGGTGTGCTTGGAAGATTTCTTCCGAGCTGACTGGATAATAAAAATCTTACCCCTCGGAAGGCTACTTTCGAGGGGTTTTGTTTTATTTATGATATAGGAGGCATTAATTTAGCGTTATTATTTATTCAATAAAAATTTTAAAGTAAAGTATTTATCATTTAATTTACAAGGAAAAACACAATGTTATCAAACCCCGTTGTTATCTCGATCATCGTTTTGCTGGCACTTAGTTTGCTACGCATCAACGTTATTATCGCACTGGTGATTGCTGCACTTACCGCAGGATTTATCGGTGATTTAGGTTTAACTAAAACCATCGAAACCTTTACAGGTGGCTTAGGTGGCGGTGCTGAAGTCGCGATGAACTATGCAATGCTTGGTGCGTTCGCTATTGCTATTTCTAAATCAGGTATTACCGATTTAATCGCTTATAAAATCATCACAAAAATGAATAAAACACCAACTGCTGGCAATTTAACTTGGTTCAAATATTTCATTTTTGCGGTGTTGGCATTGTTTGCCATATCTTCTCAAAACTTACTTCCAGTGCATATTGCCTTTATTCCAATCGTTGTACCACCGCTGCTTTCAATCTTTAACCGTTTAAAAATTGATCGCCGTGCAGTAGCTTGCGTACTTACATTTGGTTTAACTGCTACCTATATGTTATTACCAGTGGGCTTTGGAAAAATCTTTATCGAAAGTATTTTAGTTAAAAACATTAATCAAGTAGGTGCGACCTTAGGTTTACAAACAAATGTAGCACAAGTTTCTTTAGCAATGTTGTTACCTGTTATTGGAATGATTTTAGGCTTACTCACAGCCGTATTTATTACCTACCGTAAACCACGTGAATACAATATCAATGTTGAAGAACCAACAACTAAAGATATTGAAGCCCACATTGCTAATATTAAACCAAAACAAATTGTTGCAAGTTTAATCGCAATTGTCGCAACCTTCGCAACACAATTAGTCACAAGTTCAACTATCATTGGCGGTTTAATTGGCTTAATTATTTTCGTACTATGTGGCATTTTCAAACTAAAAGAGAGCAACGATATTTTTCAACAAGGCTTACGCTTAATGGCAATGATTGGCTTTGTAATGATTGCTGCTTCAGGTTTTGCAAATGTGATTAATGCCACCACTGGCGTAACAGATTTAGTACAAAGCCTAAGTTCTGGTGTTGTGCAAAATAAAGGTGTTGCCGCATTATTAATGCTTGTCGTTGGTTTATTAATTACAATGGGTATTGGCTCATCATTCTCTACAGTACCGATTATTACATCAATTTACGTACCTCTCTGTTTATCTTTTGGTTTTTCTCCATTAGCGACAATTTCTATTGTGGGCGTAGCCGCGGCTTTAGGAGATGCAGGTTCGCCCGCATCAGACTCAACATTAGGCCCAACATCTGGCTTGAATATGGATGGCAAACACGATCACATTTGGGATTCTGTTGTACCTACCTTTATTCACTATAATATTCCATTATTGGTATTCGGCTGGATTGCAGCAATGTATCTTTAACGATTATAATCCCCCACTTGGGGGATTTTTTTATGACTGTTAAACAACTTATCCAACGCTTAGATCAAAAAGTTCAACAACTTTATCAGAGCAACTTGCTGCAAGAAGAAAAAATCTTCGCCAAATTTGACCGCACTTTATTTAGTGAAAACGGACAAACTGTTGCCTTTTATCTAAAGGAAATTAATCAAACCCTTGATAAAATAAAATCCCTACAATCAGAAAATCCTGATCATTACATCTTCATTACCAAACGCTTACTTGCCCAATGTACTGCGCTATCAGAAGCACTCACGCATAAAAATAAGCCTTTTATCATTAATACGAACCTCACTCCGCAGCCGCAAAAAAAATCTCAACATAACATTCATAAATTACCGCCAAGAGAACGCCTAGAAAAATATTACGAGGCACGAGAGCAGTTGAATAATCTTTATCGACAACATAAAGATTTAGCACAAGCTGAAAAAAATAATGATGAAAAAATACGTTATGCTCAACTTGCAGAAGTTTATAAAAAACGCCAGCAAAAATGCCAAGAGGCAATCGATCTTTTAGAAGAATATTTGGTGTTTAAAGAAGAATTAGAAAACCGTGAAAATACGGAAAATAGATGATGAGAAATAAAAAACTAATTCTTCCGAATTAGTTAGCTCGTAAAAATTGATGGCGGAGGAATAGGGATTCGAACCCTAGGAGGGCGTAAACCCTCGCCGGTTTTCAAGACCGGTGCCTTCAACCACTCGACCATTCCTCCGTGATTTAATGCGCGTGAATAATACGTTCTCTAATAAAAACCGTCAAGTAGAAATAATCATATTTATTCTAAATGATTATTTTTACTACAGCTTATAAAATAAAAAGAATTGACGTAATTTTGGTTACGCCAATTCTATTTTTATTTTTGATTATTCTGCTTTTGCACGAGTAGGTTCAGAATAAACGTGGCTAATTGCACAATGATGTCCCGCCGCACCTTTTCCATAGAAATAATAACGAGAATCCTGCCAAGCTCTAATTGGGAAAGCCTCTGGCATTTCATCACTCGCTTTCGCCAAAGTCATCTCAGCTTTAGTATGAATCACCGAAGAAATAGTACCTAAACGTCCATTAAATTCATAAGTGCGGACAAATTTTGATACGTTCTCGACCGTTTCAGGTTCATTTACATTAATTGCTGGCTCGATAGATTCAACAACTTCTTGAGGTTTATATGAATTTAAACGCTCTAAAGATTCTTGCACCTTTTTCTGTACCGATTCATTAGCTGGTTGAGTAATAAAATCTAATGCAGGTTTTACATCAAGGGATTTTTCTTCAACGACAATTCCCATTGCTGGCGTGATAAACCCTTTTTTAGTTTTCTCTTGCTCAAGCAATTCATCGACAGATAAGAAATGATTTTCTTTTGGCAGATTTACCGTTGAATAATCAATCCAAGCCTTGCCACTTGCCAATTCAGGTGAAGCCACCGCAGCAAATAATGGCATTGGCGATTTTGGCTCTTGATTACGGCGACGACGCTGATTATTCGCTGTACGCAAATGACGTGGAGTACGACGCTGACGCTCTTGATGTTCAGAACGTTGGTTCTGATGAACGGGTTTTTCATCATTTTGAACCGTAATTACATCCATTTCTGACATTTTTTCAGTCGTGTTCAAATTATTTTCAACAACTGTTTCATTATCTTCAACGCGCACGCGTTTACGTAAATCACGACGTTGGCGACGTTGAGTTACAGGCTCAGTTCTTTCTTCTTTAGCCTCAAAAACAGGTGTAGAATTTACCGCACTTTCAGCGATACTTTCTTCCACTAAGTTACGGCGTGGACGGCGTTGATTACGCTCACGGACATTGCGAACCTGTTCTTCGGTTCTTTCCGCCTCGTTATTTTCAGAACGTGGACGACGAGAAGTGCGACGATCCTGTGAACGGCGTTGATTACGATTAGGATTGCGTGAAGTGCGGTTATTTTTCGGTTTGTTTTCTTCAGATTTAGCAGCAAATAAACCTTTAATCTTCGCAATAATTTTAGCTAACAAAGAGGGTTCATTTGATTTACGCTCAACTGGCGTTGGCGCAGCTTCTGAAATAGAAAGCGCAACTGCTGCACTTTCAACCGCAGGCTGTTCAATAACAGCTGTTGTTTCTATATTACGAGAAACCAGTGATTCTTCAGTATTTTCATCTTTCTCACAGTGAATTTTCGCTAAGTTATAGCTTAATTCATTTACTTCTTCGCCATCACGTAAACGGAAAACACTAAAATGCGGTGTTTCCATTGCTTCATTTGGGGCAACAATAATATCGACATTATGACGCTTTTCAATATTACTGATTGCTTTGCGTTTTTCATTAAGAAGATAAGAGGCAATTTGTACTGGCACAATGGTATGCACTTGCTTGGTATTTTCTTTTAACGCTTCTTCTTCCAGTAAACGCAAAATAGATAAAGAAAGGGATTCATTATCACGCACTTTGCCTGTGCCTTGACAACGAGGGCAAATATGGTGCGAAGACTCGCCCAATGATGGGCTTAAACGCTGACGTGACATTTCCAACAAGCCGAAACGAGAAATTCGGCTAATTTGAATACGGGCGCGATCTGGACGAACCGCATCACGAATACGATTTTCTACTTCACGTTGATGGCGGATTGGTGTCATATCAATGAAATCGATAACAACTAAACCACCTAAGTCACGTAAACGTAATTGACGCGCGATTTCATCTGCCGCTTCAAGGTTGGTATTTAATGCCGTTTCTTCAATATCGCCACCACGAGTAGAACGTGCAGAGTTAATATCAATAGCGGTTAAGGCTTCAGTTACATCAATAACAATTGAACCCCCTGAAGGCAAACGTACTTCACGTTGGAATGCGGATTCAATTTGAGATTCAATTTGATAGTGGCTGAAAAGTGGCACTTCGCCTTGATAAAGTTTCACGCGATTGATGAAATCAGGACGAACAAGTTTGATATGTTCTTTCGCTTTCTCAAAAATTTTTGGGCTATCAATAAGGATCTCGCCAATATCACGACGCAAATAATCACGAATAGCACGTACAATCACATCGCTTTCTTGATGAATTAAGAATGGAGCTGGACGGCTTTGTGAAGCTTGTTTGATCGCTTCCCAATGATGTAATAATACTTTTAAATCCCATTGTAATTCTTCTGGCGATTTTCCCACACCAGCAGTACGGACGATTAAGCCTACACCGTCAGGCACATCTAATGAACTTAATGCTTCTTTTAGTTCAATACGTTCATCGCCTTCAATACGGCGAGAAATTCCCCCTGCCCGTGGATTATTCGGCATAAGTACCAAATAACTGCCAGCAAGAGAAACAAAAGTGGTTAATGCAGCCCCTTTATTACCACGTTCTTCTTTATTAACTTGAACGATAACTTCCTGTCCTTCAACCAAAATATCGCGTATATTCGGACGACCTTGGAAAACATAATCATCGGGAAAATATTCACGGGCAATTTCTTTTAAAGGTAAAAAACCGTGACGTTCTGCACCATAATCTACAAAAGCCGCTTCTAAGCTTGGCTCAACGCGAGTAATTTTTCCTTTGTAGATATTCGCTTTTTTTTGTTCGTGTCCCGGACTTTCAATGTCCAAGTCAAAAAGGCGTTGTCCATCGACAAGCGCAACACGCAACTCTTCTTTTTGAGTCGCATTGATTAACATTCTTTTCATTGTCAATTCTCTTATTAAATATTTAAAAAACCTCAAAATAAACCGCACTTTGCTTCATTATCGACCTCGTGTTTCTCGCGCCAGTCAATCTCACGACTGTATGTTGCTGGGTGCATTGATAAGGTTATTAAGCACAAATGTTTGCTTGATAAAACAACGCGATATTCCGCACGCGTTGCAAGCGGCTAATTTATTTTAAGAAAAATGTTGATTATCAATGTCTTATGCCGAGTGCTGCATTGAGTTTTTACCAACAAAACTTATCCTTTTTACGCAAATTCTTAGGCGCAAAAAGACGTTCTATTATCCATAGAAAACGATTAATTGGCAAGGCGAATTTACGTTCTAGCGTTACGTTCATATTACGTTCATAGCACCTTTGTGATATGATTTGCAGCGATTTTCAAAAGGGAACAAAATGACAAAACAAAATGAAAACATCATTAATTCATCCGTAAAAATGCTGACAATTAGTGAAGATGAAAGTGGACAACGAATTGATAATTATTTATTAGCAAAACTCAAAGGCGTACCTAAAAGTTTAATTTATCGCATTGTGCGTAAAGGCGAAGTGCGAGTAAACAAAGGCAGAATTAAACCAGAATATAAATTGCAAACAGGCGATGTTGTACGCATTCCACCAGTGCGTGTCGCAGAAAAAAATGATGCGCCGATTTCAAAAAATCTCAATAAAGTTACCGCACTTGAAAACCAAATTTTATTTGAAGATGATTGCTTGATTATTTTAAATAAACCCTCAGGAATCGCAGTGCATGGCGGGAGTGGTTTAAATTTTGGTGTGATTGAAGCCTTACGAGCATTACGCCCAGAAGCATGCTTTTTAGAACTGGTTCATCGTTTGGATCGCGATACATCAGGCATTTTATTAATTGCGAAAAAACGTTCAGCATTACGCAATTTGCACGAACAACTTCGCGTCAAAACCGTTCAAAAAGATTATTTAGCGTTAGTACGTGGGCAATGGCAATCCCATATAAAAGTTATTCAAGCCCCTCTTTTGAAAAATGAATTATCTAGCGGAGAGCGTATTGTGCGTGTCAGCGAGCAAGGCAAACCATCTGAAACTCGCTTTAGCATTGAAGAACGCTATACAAATGCTACTCTCGTAAAAGCATCGCCGGTCACAGGGCGAACCCATCAAATCCGTGTGCATACACAATATGCTGGGCATCCTATTGCATTAGATGATAAATACGGCGATAAAGATTTTGATAAACAAATGAATGAATTAGGATTAAACCGTTTATTTTTACACGCTTTTTCAATTCGATTTGAACACCCTAAAAATGGCGAAACGCTACGCTTTAATGCGCCACTAGATCATCAAATGAAAGCAATTTTGCAAAAGTTACGGGAAAGCAAATAGACAATATTTCTGTTTATTGCTACACTTGCACACGGAGACAACTCGTTTCTATCAACAAATTTCATAATAACGACAACAAAGGATAGCAAAATGGCAAAAGGACAATCTTTACAAGATCCTTATTTAAATGCGCTTCGTCGTGAACGCATTCCTGTATCAATTTACCTTGTAAACGGAATTAAACTTCAAGGTCAAATTGAATCATTCGATCAATTCGTGATTTTATTAAAAAACACAGTGAACCAAATGGTATATAAACACGCAATTTCAACGGTTGTACCTGCTCGTTCAGTTTCGCATCACAATAATAATCATCATACTGCTCCAACAGAAGCAGTTGAAAACGTGGAAACTCAAGCAGAGTAATCACAACACCATTAATGGACAATCAATATTTATTAAGTGCGGTTGAAAATTCTTAGGAAATTTCAACCGCACTTTTTCCATTTCAAATCGGAAAATTATTTTCCAATTCCATATTGTTTCAATTTATTCGCAATCGCAGTATGGGAAACGCCTAAACGTTGAGCTAATTTTCGCGTGCTTGGATATTCTGCATAAAATAATTTTAGAACTTGTGCTTCATAAGATCCGATGATTTCATCTAAGGTTTTATTTCCAAATTCATCCAAAGAAATTACCGCACTTTGTGGCGGAGCAAGATTTAAACTTTCGATAGTCAAATGATTATCTTGTACCAGAGAGCAGGCACGATAAAGGGTGTTATAAAGCTCACGAACATTCCCTTTCCAATCATATTTCTGCAAATAAAGAAGAAAATCTTTATCGAAAGTTGGTTTTGCAATTTTTAATTCTTCACTGATTTCCTGTAAAAAACCTTGTGCCAGTGGCTCAATATCTGCAACGCGATTGCGTAATGCAGGCACATTAATAGTGAGAACATTTAAGCGATGAAATAAATCAGCACGTACTTTACCTTGCTCAACAAGAAAATGGAGTGGAACCTGTGATGTGCAAATCACGCGCACATTTGCATAATGCTCCTTTTCTTCGCCTACTCGACGAAAAGATCCATCCGTTAAAAAACGCAATAATTTAGCCTGCAAACCCAATGAAAGTTCAGCAATACCATCAAGTAAAACTGTACCCTCATTTGCGTATTCAAAAAAACCAATGGTTTCACTGTCGCCAACTTTTCTACCAAACATTTCACTTTCGGCATCTTCATCCGGCAACCCCGCACAATTTACTGCGATAAATTTCTTATCACGACGTAAACTCTGATAATGGCAGGCTTTCGCTAACAAATCCTTTCCTGTCCCCGTTTCGCCTTGAATTAACAAAGGCACATCAAACATAGCAAAACGTTTCGCGTTTTCTACCGCACTTTTCATCGCTTCACTTTGTACAACAAAACAATCGAAGGGTTTTTGAGGATCAAATTTAGAAATCGTCATATTCAGGGAATGGAGATAATTAAGATATGGCTATGATAATTTCTTTACAACAAAGTGTAAATATTATTTTACATAAGGTAAAAATGCGATCATTTTTGACCGCACTTTATATAGCTAAGGTTTTAACATTTTTTCTGCTTCACGAACACGAACAAGGAATTGTTTACGTTCAGCTGAACTCATACCGCTGCTAGTACCAGGTAATTTTACGGTAAGAGGATTAACAGCTCGACCGTTAATATGAAATTCATAATGTAAATGCGGCCCCGTAGAAATGCCCGTGTTACCAGAAAGTGCAATACGTTCGCCTTTTTTAACTGTTTGCCCTGCTTTTACTAAGGATTTGCTCAAGTGCATATAAACAGTTTGATATTCACGCCCGTGACGCAACATAACATAACGCCCAGCACCGCCAGCCTGATAAGCGACCTTTTCAACTGTACCATCTGCTGGTGCAATAACTGGTGTGCCTTGAGAAACAGAGAAATCCACGCCTTTATGGGGACGAACACGTCCTGTTACTGGATGGCGACGATTTGGATTAAAAGGGGAGGAAACTCGCGCTTGTCGCTGCAATGGATAACGAGCAAAACCTTTGCCTAAAGTTTCCCCTTGCTGATTATAATAACGACCATTTGCCGCTTGCACTGCATAATAATTTTTACCACCAGATGAAATACGTAACGCTTCAACATTACCTTGACCTGTAAGTTTATCGCCTAAATATTCACGAGAAACTAAAATGGCAAATTGAGTGCCTTTTTTTAGTTTTCGTAAACTCACTTGCCATTGTAAGGCGTTACTAAGTTGGCTAATTTGTCGCGTATCAAGACCTTGTTCTCTTAAACTACTATTTAAAGAATTTTGAATCTCGCCTTTTAATACTTCTTTTCGCCAAATACTTTTCTTTTCAATAACTTGGCGTTTAAATTTCCCATCTTCGAGACGTTCATAAATACGTTCTTCTTTTTCAGAAACCAGCCAATTTAAATATTCCAAGTTATCATTTTTATTTAAAATCCAGTAAAATTGCTGACCTGCTTTTAAGTGGGCTAATTCGGGATCAAGCTTAATCAACGGTTGTACTGATGAATCATCTAAACCAGATAAAACTAAAACATCTTTTAACGTATCTCCTTCGGTTACCGTATAGCTAAATTGATCAGTAATTCTTATGGCTTGATCGGCTGCGTCTAATAAACCATTGAGTGCGTCTTGTGCGTGTTGAGGTAAAGTACCGAGATCATCTGAAGATAGTTTTACTTCATCAACTTCATCATCTTTTGCTTGTAGTTCATCATCATAAGAGGTGGCATCTTCATCAGGTTGAAGTGCGGTGGAATTTTTATTTGGCGATGTATTTAACTCGTGATATTCCCCACTGTCAGAGGTGGAAAATATGGGATTTTCTTCAGATTTGTCTTTTATTGTAAGTAAAATGCCTGTCAAAATAAGCAGAATAGCAACAAAAAACACGCCTACTTTTATATATGCGCGTTTTTTTCGTCTATCTCGAGCTAATTTTACGTGTTGCACTGGCATCCCTAAAATAAAAAAGTTTTCAGCATTCAGACTACAGATTATAAAGAAAATTCATTCCTATGGAAAAAGCATTATTCAAATGCTTAAATATTCGACATTGGATAGAAAATCTTGAGAATTCTATAAAAATGCGTTATTTTCCCCAACCATTGTTGAAAACACGGCGATTTTATGAATATCACAGCCATTCGCAACGAGCAAAATCCACAACCGCTCATTCAATTAAAAAATATCAATGTGGTTTTCGCACAAAAAACCGCTCTGCAAGATATTAATTTAAATATCTATCCCAATTCTATTATTACCATTGTGGGGCCAAATGGTGGTGGAAAATCTACGTTGTTAAAAACCTTATTAAAACTACAAACGCCCACTTCTGGCGAAGTCATTTATAGTAAAAATGTTCGCATTGGTTATGTACCACAAAAAATCCATTTGGATCATAGTTTGCCTATTACGGTTGAGCGATTTCTTTCGCTAAAAAAAGGCATTAAAACCCAAGAAATATCCACCGCACTTGAGCAACTTTCGATTTCACATTTACGCAAAAGCAATATGCAAAAACTTTCTGGTGGCGAAATGCAACGTGTATTATTGACGCGTGCAATTTTAAATAAACCGAATTTACTTGTGCTAGACGAACCCACTCAAGGCGTAGATATTACTGGGCAGGCAGAACTTTATCAGCTCATTCATCAAACCCAACAAAAATTAAATTGTGCCGTATTGATGGTATCACACGATTTACACATTGTGATGGCGGATAGTAAAGAAGTATTGTGTATTAACCAACATATTTGCTGTGCAGGTACGCCCGATGTTCTCTCAAATGATCCAACATTTATGCGTTTATGGGGAAATCAGCTCGCACAAAATGTCGGCTTTTATACCCATCATCACAATCATCATCACACCTTGCACGGTGATGTGTGCGGTTGTAATTCATCAGCAGTGCATTGTCAAAATAAGGATAAATAATGTTTGAAATTTTATTTCCTGCCCTTTTAACAGGCATTGTGCTTTCGCTTATTACCGCGCCACTTGGCGTATTTGTGGTATGGCGGAAAATGGCTTATTTTGGCGACACTCTTTCTCACTCTGCGTTGCTCGGCGTGGCGTTAGGTATTTTCTTACAAGTCAATCCTTACATTGCGATTGTGGTGCTTACCTTAATTCTTGCTATCGCAATGGTGTGGTTAGAAAGCAATACGCAATTTTCTATTGATACCTTGCTCGGCATTATTGCCCATAGCTGTTTATCTCTCGGGGTTGTAACCGTAGGATTATTACGGAATGTACGGGTAGATTTAATGAATTACTTATTCGGGGATTTGCTCGCAATTAATTATACGGATTTAATTTATATTGGCATTGGCGTGATAATTGTGCTTTCAACATTAATTTATTTTTGGCAATCCTTACTTTCCACCACTGTATCGCCAGAACTTGCGCAAGTTGAAGGTATTAATATCAAAAAAATGCGTTTTATTTTAATGATATTGACCGCATTGACTATTGCCTTGAGTATGAAATTTGTCGGTGCATTAATTATCACATCCTTATTAATAATCCCTGCGGCAACCGCTCGTCGCTTTGCGAGAACGCCAGAATCTATGGTGGGCTGGGCGATTATTATGAGTATGTTATCGATTATAGGTGGATTAATATTATCAGCCTTTTATGATACCGCTGCTGGGCCTTCTGTTGTGATTTGTTCCGCGTTTTTATTTGTCTTATCGCTCTTTAAAAGAGAGCGATTATAAGCTTGCCCAACCAGTGAAAACCATTTGCGCCACAGTTTAATTCTTGATAAAGTGCGGTCAGTTTTTACGGTCTTTTTAGGATAACAAAATGAACCAAGAATATTTAGATTTTGAATTGCCGATTGCTGAATTAGAAGCAAAAATTGAAGCATTACGAGCAGCATCAGATGATAAAGTTGATTTAACTGATGAAATCAAACGCTTACAAAAGAAAAGTAACGAACTCACTAAAAAAACCTTTGCCAACCTTGATGCTTGGCAAGTTTCACGTATGGCGCGTCATCCAAACCGCCCCTATACATTAGATTATATCGAACATATTTTTACGGAATTTGAAGAACTTGCAGGGGATCGCGCTTTTGCTGATGATAAAGCCATTGTTGGTGGCTTGGCGCGTTTAGATGGTCGTCCAGTGATGGTTATCGGTCATCAAAAAGGTCGTTCTGTAAAAGAAAAAGTACAACGCAATTTTGGTATGCCAGCACCTGAAGGCTACCGCAAGGCTTTACGTTTAATGGAAATGGCTGAACGTTTTAAATTGCCAATTATCACATTTATTGACACACCAGGAGCTTATCCTGGTATCGGCGCAGAAGAACGTGGTCAAGCGGAAGCTATCGCCCGTAACTTACGCGAAATGGCACAACTTACCGTTCCTGTTATTTGTACCGTTATCGGCGAAGGCGGTTCGGGCGGTGCATTAGCTATTGGCGTGGGCGATAAAGTGAATATGTTGCAGTATTCCACTTATTCTGTGATCTCGCCTGAAGGCTGCGCTTCTATTCTTTGGAAAAGTGCGGAAAAGGCATCAACAGCAGCAGAAGTAATGGGATTAACCGCAAGCCGTTTAAAAGAATTAAATCTTATCGACAGCATTGTGCAAGAACCTTTGGGTGGCGCACATCGCAATTATGCGAAAATAGCTGAAAACTTAAAACTTCGTTTAAAAGAAGATTTAGCTGAACTCGATGAACTAAGCAAAGAAGAATTATTAAATAGACGCTATGAACGTTTAATGTCTTACGGTTATTGCTAACTAACATTCTAAAAGAGCGGTGATTTTTACCGCTCTTTTTTGATCTAAATATACAACAAAGGAGAAAATATAATGAAAAACGTACTTTCGATCCAATCCCACGTAGTCTATGGTTTTGCGGGTAACAAATCCGCGACTTTTCCAATGCAGTTGTTAGGCGTCGATGTGTGGGCATTAAATACCGTTCAATTTTCTAATCACACGCAATACGGAAAATGGACAGGTATGGTCATTCCACAAGAACAAATCCGAGAAATTGTAACTGGACTTGATAATATTGAAAAACTACAAGAATGTGATGCTTTGTTATCAGGTTACTTAGGTTCTGCGGAACAAGTCGATCAAATTCTTTTTGCCTTAGAACAAATCAAACTGCGTAATCCAAATGCACTTTATTTATGTGACCCAGTTATGCCACATCCGAAAAAAATCTGCGTGGTTGCCAATGGTGTTCGCGAAGCACTTATTGAAAAAGCCATTCCAGTGGCAGATATTATGACGCCAAACTTACACGAATTGCGTCAGCTAACCGAATTCCCAATTAATACCTTTGATGATGTATTAAAAGCGGTGAATGCGTTGATTGCAAAAGGCGTGAAGAAAGTTCTCGTTAAACATTTAGGCAGCGCGGGTAAAATTAACGATCCTGATACATTTGAAATTATTATGGCAACCCCTGAAGGTGTTTGGCATTTAAGCCGTCCACTTTATCAATTCAATTTTGAACCAGTGGGCGTGGGCGATTTAATCGCAGGGACATTCTTAGCAAATTTACTCAATGGAAAATCTGATGTTGAAGCTTTTGAAGCGATGAATAACGAAGTAGCAGGCGTAATGAAAACCACCTTTGAACTGGGTTCTTACGAATTACAAACCATTGCCGCACGTTTTGAAATTCTCAATCCAAGCAGCAACTATAAAGCTGAAAAAGTTGCCTAATGGATTTACTTTCAGACATTGAAAAACAACTCAAAAAAACCACCGCTCAAGGGTTTCTTATCGCCTTGAGTGGTGGTTTGGACTCCACTGTACTTCTTTCTTTATTTGCAAAACTTTGTCAAAAACAACCGCACTTACCGCCTTTATCAGTACGAGCTATCCATATCCATCACGGCTTAAGCCCCAATGCAGACAGTTGGGCTAAACACTGCCAAGACTTGTGCGATCAATTACAAATTCCGTTGATTATCGAGCGCGTACAAGTAGATAAAACCAATGGCATTGAGGCTGGGGCGCGTGAAGCACGCTATCAAGCCATAAAAAAACATCTTCAAACACAAGAAATGCTGGTTACAGCACATCATCTAAACGATCAAACTGAAACCTTTTTCTTAGCCCTAAAACGTGGCAGTGGGCTACAAGGCTTAGGCGCAATGCAACAACAAAGTGTATTGTTCGGCATGCCAATTTTACGCCCTTTGTTAGGCTTTACTCGCACCCAGTTAGAAAATTACGCGCAAAAAGAAAAACTCAACTGGATTACAGATGAAAGTAATGAGGATAACCGATACGATCGTAATTTCTTACGCAATGAAATTTTGCCAGAATTACGTGCACGCTGGGCTTATTTTGATTTAGCCGTGCAACGTTCCGCACAACATTGTTTTGAGCAACAACAGCTAATTAATGATTTATTGAGCGAAATTTTTGCACAACATTGTCAAATTAAAAACCAATTTAAACTGTGTCTGTTCCGCAAATATTCTCTCGCAAAACAGACCGCACTTTTGCGTATGTGGCTTGCCAAAAACCAACTTGAAATGCCAAGTAAACGCCAGCTTACACAACTTATTAATGATGTCATTTTTGCAAAAGAAGAGGCAAATCCTCAGTTTCAGCTTGTAAATAAAGTCATTCGACGTTATCAAGATAGTTTATATTTAACTAAACGGTTTTCTGATCTAACCAAATACTGCCTAAAATTAGAACAAAACATGCTAAGTTTACCTGATAATTTAGGCAATCTCACTGTTCAAGAAAATGAAAATAATCTGATTTTCTACTGGCAGGATTACTCTGTTACGCTGGAAAAAACGAACTTGCCTATTTCTATTCGTTTTGGCTATTCGGGCAAAGTGAAACATCATCCGAAACGACCAAGAGAAGATATAAAAAAAATCTGGCAAGAATTAAGCGTACCACCTTGGGAACGAAATCGGATTCCTTTAATTTTTTATGGCGATAAGCTAAAAAGTGCGGTCGGTTTTTTCCGTGTTTTTGACGCGTTTTAAAATCAAGTTAAAGTGGCTTTACATCTAAAAATGCGTTCAAAATTTGAGCGGTGAATTCTTTTCTTAGATAAAAACCTAAAGGCAAGGTATCTATAATTTCGCCATTTTTTCCTATGCCTTTTGTCACAGCGCGACTATTTGCACCCTTCGGGCGAAGTTGCATAACCTCACCAATTCGAGCGGTAATTTGCTCCAATTTGCCAAGTACAATTAAATCCATCAATTCTTCCCAATCTTGTTTTAATTGACGTTCTTGCTCAGCGGTTGGCTTCCAGAAAATTGGCGCGCCGATATGGCGTTCACGTAATGGAATATGGCGGCTGCCTTCAATCGGCATCCAAAGTACACAAGAAAGTTTATGACGAACGTGAGAATTTTCCCATTTAACCCCTGAATTTTGTACCAATGGAGCAAGGCTCACAAAGGTGGTTTCAAGAGGATAACCCTCCGCATTAATCGGTAACGTTTTAAGTTCAACACCTAAATGAGAAAAATCCTGTTCAGCTTTACTCCCTGCCGTTGCGCCTAAAGCACGCTCTAATAACATGCCGACCCAGCCTTTATCACGTTTTAAATCAATCGGGACAGGAATATGCAGTTCATCAGCTAACTCCCCAAAAGTTAAGCCAGCAATGGATTGCGCTTGGGAAAGTAATTGTTCAAGGGTTTGTGGAATCATTCGTGATATTTCTTAAAAAAGCGAGGCTTCGTGTTTTCAGTGCCTTTATCAATATAGGGAATTTTCTCTAACTGTAATAAAAAACGTTTTGCCTCTAAGCCACCGCCAAAACCAGTTAAAGTACGATCTTTACCTAAAATGCGGTGACAAGGAATAATAATGCTAATCGGATTACTGCCTACCGCGCCGCCCACGGCACGAACAGCTTTAGGATTATTAATACGTAACGCCAGCTCTCCATAAGTTGAAAGCTTGCCATAATCAATTTCTCGCAAGGCTTGCCAAATGGCTTGTTGAAACGCGGTGCCTTCTGGTTTTAAGGGAATGTCTGAAAAATACTCAACTTCCCCATTAAAATATCGTTCAAAAGCTAACCGCACTTTTTGAAAAACAGGCAATTCATCTTGCTTGTGCCATTTTGGATTAGGCGCATATTGCTCTTTTTCAAAATCAATATGCGTAATGCTCTCGCCGTCAGATAAAATCAAAAGCCGTCCCACTGGCGAGGGGTAATAAGTGTAATAAAGTGCGGTCATTTTTCGCCTTGTTTTATAAAAGAAAAGCACACTTGGTGTGGAAGTGTGCTTCATTATGCTAAATTTTTTAACGGATTAGAAACTATAATTTAAGTTTAAGCCGTAAAGATTTGCGTGTGCTTGAGAAGTGTAATTTGCGGTTGTTGTTATGAAGCCACCTACAGCTTTTTGTACTTCTTTAAAGTGAACTTTTTTGCCTTTTAAGTAAGCATAGCCAAGATCAACAGATAAATTCGGCGTGAATTTATAGGTTGCCCCTAAACTATACCAAGTGCGATCGGTATCTGGAATTGCAGCACTACGGTGATGACGAGATGCAGCTTGATCGTAAGCAATACCCGCACGTAAGGTTAATTTTTCATCAAGATTATAACTTGCCCCTAATGCAACACGAGAGTTATTACTGTATTGCAATTCTTTATCAAAAGCTTTCTTACCATCTTCGAAGCTAGCATGTAATTTTGTTAAACGACTCCAATGGGTATATTTATAACTATAATGCACTGCAAATTTGTCAGTTAATTGATGGAAACCAGAAAGTTCTAAGTAATCTGGCAATGTAAGGGTTAAATTACCTTTTTTCCCTGCCTCAATAACCTCTGCTTCTAAACTAGTGGCAGTGCGGTCAGTAAAATCAATGTCCACTTTAGAATGATAGGCTAAACCAATTCGGTTAGCTTCATTAAATTGATACATTACACCTGCATTCCAGCCAAACCCCCAAGCTGCTCTATCTTGTAATGACACAACAGATTTGTCTTTAGAGGTCAAATAGTCAGTAGCTTTATCTTTAGGATTTACTGTTTTGATTGCGTTTTGTGCAATCTTAACACTCTCCGCAATAATACCCGCATTCCGTTCAACTTGGGCTTTAGCATAAACTGCATTTACCCCTAAACCTAGGCTCAAGCCTTCTGTTACTCGATAAGCACCACTTAAATTTAAGTTGATAGCAGTCAAGTCAGTTTTTCCACCAAATACACCAGCATCATAACTATCGTCATATTTACTTTTTAAACCGAAATTGACATTCATTCCTGCGCCCAGCGCGAATTTATCATTCACTGGCGCAACGAAATAAAGATTTGGCACAAAAGCACCAGGAATAACATTACGCGCTGAAGCTGAGCCGTACTTTGTTGTTCTCATTGTAGTAGCTGTTATAGAAGAATCTACATCACCATTCATATTAATTCTAGAATCAACATAAACGCCACCCGTGGAAAACTGTGCAGTTTTAAATAAACTCATCAAAGCTGGGTTAGTTGCCACGACAGAAGCATTATCTGCAATCGCCGCTTCACCCGCATAGGCACGACCAAGCCCAGAAGTAGAAACTTCCGCCAATTGGAAAGCCGCCGCATTTGCACCACCTGCAGCCAACAACATTGCCGTTGCTAATATAGATTGATTAAATTTTTTCATTTGGAACCCTTTGTTATAAATAAAAATTTGGGCAATTGTAAAGCCAGAATCTATTGAGTGCAACTATTTTTATTAGAGCTACGATCAGTTAGCAGGAGTTTTTTGCATTTAATGGATTGTTTTGTTCAATTTTTGTCATTTATGGGGAACAAGAAAAATGATAAAATGTGCCAAAATATTCATATAAGGAAAAGAAAATGACCGTAAAATGCAAAGCAGAAGAATCCTTAACTTGTAGCTGTGTTGATGTAGGCACAATTATTGATGGCTCTGACTGTACCGTAGAAGTACATCAAGTTTATAACACAGAAGCTGATGCCAATGCAGCGCTTGAACGATTAACAAAGAAAGCGCGCAATACAGAAAGCGATCCTTGCGAAATTAAAAGCGAAATCGTGGCAGTTGAAAACGGCGTTCAACTAAATGCTTCTTTCACTTTTAGTTGCCAAGCAGAAGCGATGATTTTTGAACTGGCGAATCGTTAAAAACAATTAAAAATTTGACCGCACTTTTATTGAATTAGAATAGTGGACGTTTTAAAAATACGCACTATGAAAACGATTTTTAAAACGTCCACAAAATTTAATATCCCTCTTCTTGCATATTCGGCAAAAATTCCGCTTGCTGAATACGCTTTACTTCCGTACGAATTGAACCATCTGAATATAGCTCAATTTCACGCCAACCAGGCTGTAAGGTATCAAGAGAAAAATACTGGCAATCAGGTTTAAATTGAATACAAGTCGCTGGTGTTGCCATCACTTGATAACCATTCCATTCACTGTTTACTTCTTGATGAATATGCCCATACAAAATAGCTTTCACATTAGTAAAAGGCGCAAGCACTTCTGCCAATTCGTGAGAATTACGAAGGTTATGTTGATCAAGCCACGCGGAATTAGTTGGTAATAAATGATGGTGTAATACAACCAACGTATAACGTTCAGGATTTTTTTCTAAGGTTTCTTTTAATAAATCGAGTTGATGCTGGCTTAGTTGTCCGTGTGGTACACCGTAAACTTGGCTATCCAACAATACAGCTTGCCAATGCTTGCCCAATAGAAGATGTTTTGCCGCGTTCATTGGTGGCTGATTTAAAAATTCTGCCATTTTAGGCTGAAAATCGTGATTTCCAGGAATCCAAAATACGGGTTTATTAAAAGGTCTCATCATTTCTACAAAACGAGTGTAACCTTCATCACTACTATCTTGCACCAGATCGCCTGTAGCAAGAATCACATCAAATTGGTTATTTTCTTGCTGAATTTCCTTTAATACTTGAGCAAAACTTGCTTGTGTATTGACCCCCAATAATTCCGCACTTTCATCTTTAAATAAATGGGGATCTGTAATTTGTAATAATTTAATAACAGGCTTTTCCGCCTGATAAACAAACGTATTTTTCATTAATGCCCCCTAACTACATTTCCAACTTTGTTGTAACTGAGCATAATTTAATTGAAGCCACTGCAATCCAATCACTGCAATGCCATTATCAATTTTCCCCTCGCACATCCATTGATACGCCTGTTCACGTTTTACTACCTGTACTCGAATATCTTCATTTTCTTCAGCCAAACCGTGAATACCTTTTGCTTGTGAGCTATCCACTTCGCCTGCAAATAAATGAATCCGCTCCACTATGCCACCTGGGCTATCCCACACACTTAAACAATGCGTTAAATTTTTGACTTGAATTCCCGCTTCTTCTTCACTCTCACGCAAAGCAACTTCTTCTGGCTTTTCGCCTTTTTCCACCATACCCGCAATTAGTTCAAGTAACCAAGGCGAACGATTAGATTCTGGATGATAAGCCGCACCAATACGAACTTGTTCGACTAAAATCACAGAATCTTCTTTTGGATCATAAGCGATAACTGCTGAGGCGGCACCTTTAATCAGTAATTCTCGGGTTACGATGCCACTTTGCCCTCCAGCAAAAAGTTTATGTTTAAATTGGATTTGTTTAAGTGTGAAAAAACCTTCATACAAAGTTTGTTCGCCCAATATTTCTATATCTTGTTGGCTAAAATGTTGAATTTCTGACATCTGTTTTCTCCAAAACTGAACGCAAAATCATACGCTTAAAAGACTACAAAAAAAATAGAAGGTTTCCACTTTTTGTTGAAAGTTTGAAGTGAGTCACAAAATAAAATACCGTGATAATTTATCAATAATCACGGCATTCTTTTTTCAGAAGTATGTAAGATAATGTTTTACTCCATTTTTACAAAACAGATATTCTACAAAACCTTACTCACAATTTTTCCATCAGCCACTTGAGTTGTAATGAAATCCCCTTGATTGACATCTTTCACACTAACAATGGCTTTACCTTGCGGGTTTTCCGCAATGGAATAACCTCTTGCCAATACTTTCAACGGGCTTAAGCTATCCAGTTTTCCGCATAACGTTGCCAGTTTATTTTGACGCTCCGTCACTTGGCGATTTACGCAAAAATTTAACCGCACTTTTAGCTGCTCTAAGCGTTGTTGATGACGTTGCACTCGATATGGCAATGGATTTTGTTTTAAACGAACAGAAAGTGCGGTGAATTTTTGTTGTGTATTTTCAAACTGACGCAACATTGCAAGTTGCAAGCGATGCGTAAGCTGTGCATTTTTCGCTTGTTGAACACGTAACTGATTCTGTGGATGCTGATTGTGTAATCTTAAGGTTAGCTGTTTCAAACGCTGGCTTTTTCGCGTAAATAAACGATCAAATGCCATATCTAAACGTTGCTGTTGATGGCGAAGTTGTTGCAATAATTCATCTTGATTACGACTAACTAACTCAGCCGCTGCGGAAGGGGTCGGCGCACGAAGATCTGCCACAAAATCGGCAATCGTCACATCTGTTTCGTGTCCCACCGCACTGATAATGGGTAAGGTTGAACGAAAAATCGCTCGCGCCACGTTTTCTTCATTAAAACACCAAAGATCTTCTAATGAACCACCACCACGCCCAACAATTAATACATCCACTTCTTGTCGCACATTAGCAAGTTCAATCATTTGCACAATTTCTGCTGTCGCCTCTTTACCTTGAACTGCAGTGGGATAAATAACAACTTTTAAACTTGGATCACGGCGTGCCAAAATATGCAAAATATCTTGCAATGCCGCACCTGTAGAAGAAGTTATAATCCCAACGGCTTTACTAAAGTGCGGTAGATTTTTCTTGAGATTTTGAGCAAACAATCCCTCCGTAGCCAACTTCATTTTTAACGCTTCAAATTGCTGTTGCAATAATCCCTCGCCAGCTGGGTGCATAGAATCAATAATAAGTTGATAATCGCCGCGAGGCTCATATAAACTCACATTGGCACGCACAAGCACTTGCATTCCATTTTGTGGACGAAAAGCAACACGCAAATTTTTCATACGAAACATCGCACAACGCACCTGTGCATTTTTATCTTTCAGCGTTAAATACCAATGCCCAGACACAGGTTGGGTAAAATTGGAAATTTCCCCCGTCAGCCAAATTTGGGAAAAATGCCCCTCCAACATCTGACGTGCGGCAGAGTTGAGTTGAGAGACGGAATAAATATTGTCTGACATATTATTCAATTAACACCCAACCATCATCAACCCAGTTACAAATTGAATCTAACAGCAAATCCATTGAGGTTTTAGGATCTTCGGTTTTATTCACTAAACTTGATAAAAATGCCCAATCTAAACTTTCGCCGTCAGATAAGCGTTTTAATACTTCGCTCTCAATTACATTAAGTTCATCTAACCATTCGCCATTCGCATAAATTCGCAGCGGATTTTCGGTGTAAAGCAATTTACAATTGTTGTCTTGAGAAAGGAACGCGCCATCTTCTTCTAAAATTGACCGCACTTCATCTGGATCGCACATTTCATCAGAAACCAATAACTCATAACGACGAGAACTCACCGCACTTGCCACAGCTTGTTTAAATAACGTATCAAAAGCTTTTGAATTAGCCAATTTATCTAATAAAAGCTGTTTCATTGCTTGAATATTTTCATCTGCCAGTTTACCTGTACGTTGTTCAGACTGGCTTAAACGTAGCGGCAAATCAAATTCACTTAAATTCAAATCAGGATCTTGATGACAGAAACCTTTGCTTACGCTATCAATCAAATTGCTTAAATTTGGATAACGCAAGCCAAAAGAAAAGGTTAAACAATCATCTTCAGCCACGCCATAATGTGCCATACGGGCTGGAATATACAAAATATCGCCTGGATTCATTACTTCATCAATGACTAATTCGCCCATATCATCAAAAATTCGGATCGATTGATTTGGTTTAAATTCAGTGCTTGCATCACACCATTTACCCACTTGCCAACGACGATGACCATAGCCTTGCACTAAAAATACATCATATTCATCATAATGCTTGCCGACAGAGCCACCTTTCGGGGCGTAAGACACCATAATGTCGTCACGTTGCCATTGAGGAATAAAGCCAAATTTGTTCCAAAGTTGCCCTAATTCAGGCGACCATTGCTCCAAATTTTGAACTAATACCGACCATTTTTCTGGTAACTTTTGGAAATCCTTTTCGCTTAAAGGGCTAAAAAAAACTTTCCAATTATCATCAGAAAATGTCTTTACTAAACGAGCAGTAACATCTTCATTTTGTGCAAGTTCAATAATATCTTGTGGCTCAAACTGCCCAACAATTTCAGGTAAACCGTTACGAATTACAAGTGGCTTTTTCTGCCAATAATCACGTAGAAAAATTTCTGGCGTGATATGTTCAGGTAAACAAAAATCAACAGATGAAAGTGCGGTCATTTTTAAGCTCCTTTTTCTTTATTTTTAGCGGCAGCTTGTTCTGCTGCACGTTTACGGCGAATTTCTTTCGGATCAGCAAGTAATGGACGATAAATTTCAATACGATCGCCCTCTTTTAATACATCAGTCAATTTTATTGGACGACTGAAAATCCCAATTTTATTTGTACTCAAATCAATCTCTGGAAATTGGCTTAAAATCCCCGATTGCGTAATCGCCGTTTGCACGGTGATTCCTTCATCAACTTGAAAAGATTTCAAATAATAACGTTCGGGAAAAGCATAAGCGATTTCAATGTTAATCTGATTCATTTTTACTTCTTCATTAAAAAATTTTAACCATTATAACGGAAAAGTGCGGTGACTTTTAATGATAAATCACGTGCAATAAATTACCCCTTTGTTTCCGCCTTATAGATTGAGAATTTAAGGCTTTTTCGCTACAATACGCCACTATTTTTTACATCATCAAATAAAAATGTCAGAAATAAAACTCATTGTTGGTTTAGGCAATCCTGGCGAAAAATATGCCGATACACGCCATAATGCAGGCGAATGGCTTATTGAACGCTTGGCACGTCGTTTTAATGTTTCGCTAAATCCTGAAAATAAATTCTTTGGAAAAACTGTCCGCACTTTATTGAATGGAAAAGAAGTACGCCTTTTAGTGCCAACAACTTTTATGAATTTAAGCGGTAAAGCAGTTGGCGCATTGGCAAGTTTTTATCGTATTAAACCTGAAGAAATTTTGGTTATTCACGATGAACTAGATTTGCCTGCTGGCACAGCAAAACTCAAACAAGGCGGTGGGCATGGAGGGCATAACGGCTTAAAAGATATTGTGGCTCAATTAGGCAATAACAATAATTTCTACCGTTTACGTATTGGCATTGGGCATCCTGGCCATCGTGATTTAGTGGCAGGTTACGTCTTAAATAAACCATCTCCAGCAGATCGCGATGCACTTGAAAAAGTGCTAGATGAAGCCACTGATTGTGTGGAAATGATTTTCAAAGATGGAATGGTCAAAGCGACCAATCGTTTAAACAGTTTTAAAATTTAAAAGTGCGGTTAGTTTTACAACCGTTTTACTCAAAATAAGGGAAAAATTATGGGATTCAAATGTGGTATTGTGGGATTGCCAAATGTGGGCAAATCTACTCTTTTTAACGCACTCACTGAAGCAGGTATTGAAGCCGCAAACTATCCATTCTGTACTATCGAGCCAAATACGGGTGTCGTGCCAATGCCAGATCCGCGTTTAGATGCATTGGCAGAAATCGTTAAACCTGAACGCGTATTACCAACCACGATGGAATTTGTGGACATTGCAGGCTTAGTTGCGGGAGCAAGTAAAGGCGAAGGCCTGGGTAACAAATTCCTCGCTAATATTCGCGAAACCGATGCGATCGGTCACGTCGTACGTTGCTTTGAAAACGACGATATTGTACACGTTGCAGGGAAAATTGACCCACTTGATGATATTGATACCATCAATACCGAATTAGCTTTAGCTGACTTAGACAGCTGTGAACGAGCGATCCAACGTTTACAAAAACGTGCTAAAGGTGGCGACAAAGAGGCTAAATTTGAACTTTCCGTTATGGAAAAAATCCTCCCAGTGCTTGAAAATGCAGGAATGATTCGCTCAGTTGGATTAGACAAAGAAGAATTGCAAGCAATCAAGAGTTACAACTTCTTAACGTTAAAACCAACAATGTATATCGCAAACGTAAATGAAGATGGTTTTGAAAATAATCCATATTTAGATCGCGTTCGTGAAATTGCTGCAAAAGAAGGCGCGGTTGTTGTTCCAGTATGTGCGGCGATTGAATCTGAAATTGCAGAACTTGATGATGAAGAAAAAGTCGAGTTTTTACAAGATTTAGGCATTGAAGAACCGGGATTGAACCGCGTAATTCGTGCAGGTTACGCACTTTTAAATCTTCAAACTTATTTCACTGCTGGCGTAAAAGAAGTGCGAGCTTGGACAGTTTCAGTTGGTGCTACCGCACCAAAAGCAGCAGCAGTAATCCACACCGACTTTGAAAAAGGCTTTATCCGAGCAGAAGTTATTGCTTATGAAGACTTTATCCAATTCAACGGTGAAAACGGTGCAAAAGAAGCAGGTAAATGGCGTTTAGAAGGTAAAGATTACATCGTACAAGATGGCGATGTCATGCACTTCCGATTCAACGTGTAAAAACACATAAAAAATAACCGCACTTTTGACGCATAAATCAAGGTGCGGTTTATATTTTATAAAAGGAATATTATGTCATCTATTAAATATCGTCCAGAAATTGATGGACTACGTGCAATTGCTGTTATTTCAGTCATTATTTATCATCTTAATGAAAACTGGTTATCTGGTGGTTTTCTTGGGGTGGATATTTTCTTTGTTATTTCTGGTTTTCTGATTACGGGTATTATTATCACAGAAATTCAACAGAATTCTTTTTCGTTTAAACAATTTTATACTCGACGTATTAAACGAATTTATCCTGCTTTTATTACAGTGATGGCATTAGTGTCTTTCATTGCGTCTGTTATTTTCATTTATAATGATTTTAATCAATTAAGAAAAACCATTGAATTAGCTACAGCTTTCTTATCTAATTTCTATTTAGGTTTAACACAAGGTTATTTTGATTTAAGCGCAAATGAAAATCCTGTGTTACATATTTGGTCATTAGCCGTAGAAGAACAATACTATCTTATTTTTCCACTTATCCTAATTTTAGCTTATAAAAAATTTAGAGAAATTAAAGTATTATTTATTATAACGCTAATTTTGTTTTTTATTTTACTTGCTACCTCTTTTATTCCAGCTAATTTTTACAAAGAAGTATTGCATCAGCCTAATATTTATTATCTCTCTAACCTAAGATTTCCAGAATTACTTGTAGGATCTTTGTTGGCAATTTATCATAATCTTTCAAACAAGGTTCAATTGAGTAAGCAAGTAAATAATATTCTGGCTATCTTAAGTACATTACTATTATTTTCCTGCTTATTTTTAATGAATAATAATATTGCATATATTCCAGGTATTACTTTAATTCTTCCTTGTATTTTTACAGCATTAATTATTCATACCACATCACAAAATAACATCATTAAATTATGTTTATCTAATAAAGCAATAGTGTTTATTGGGAAAATCTCTTATTCCCTTTATTTATACCATTGGATTTTTATTGCTTTTGCTTATTACATTACTGGAAGCAAGCAGATTCAAGGCATTACAGTTTTAATTGTTGTTATATTAACTATTATTTTTTCTATCACAAGTTATTATTTAATTGAGCAACCTATAAGAAAATCAAAATTAAACTTTAAACAGGCATTTATCTATCTTTATCTAATTCCATCTCTTTTTATTATTGGTTATAACACTTATGAAAGAAAACAGATTAGAAAAGAAAAAGAACATATTGAACAAGATGTTTTATCTGTTAATTTAGAGAATAACTTCCCAACTACAGTTTTAACAATAGGGGATTCTCATGCTGGTCATCTTACTTATTTTTTAAAATATCTTGGTAAGCAAGAAGGATGGAAGTCAACTATTTTAAGCATAACTGATGGGAAGGATTGTTTTGTTTTAGTGGATAAAAGCAATAGAATAACATCTGAGTGTCAAGAGTTATTTGATGAGATTAATTCACCTAAATATAAAGCTATTTTTATTTCTGGATTTTATGATTTAAGAATGGGAGGACAACCTGTTCCAAGATTTAACGCAGAATCAGCTATTATTCCTAACTTCAAAATAAGATTTAGGGAAACAATAAAATTACTTGCTAAATCAAAATCGGTTTATATCTTTGCAAATAACAGTTCTATTAGCAGATCACCTATTCGTGGATATTTACTAGAGAAATATGGACTTGAAAAGTATTTAGAACCAATTCGTAGAATGGGCGATATTGATGCGAGTAACAAAATCATTCACGATTTAATCAAAGATATTCCTAATGTTTATTGGGTAGATGCTCAACAGTATTTACCAAAAGATAGCGTTATGGCAGAAGGAAAATACTTATATGGAGATCAAGATCACTTAACAAATTTTGGTGCTTACTATATGGCAAAAGAATTTAGTAAATATCAACGAGTGATGACACCTGAACAAGTGAAAAAACTCTACGAGTAGAAACTAAAAGCGTTGAGCTATTTGCCCAACGCTTTTTTATATTTACCTAAGTTCATCAACTAACTTCTCACCAATAGGTTTTCGCCATCCAATCAGCAATTCTGGTAGTTTATCTTGAGAACAATCATATTTCCAAACCCATTTAATTAATTCATCCAAAGTGCGTTTACTCGCAACAATTTCAGGGGATAAACCTGCTGGTGTTAAGCTATTCACTTTTTCTTGTAACAATCGAATTGTTTTTTTATAACGAGGATCTTCAGAAATACGTTCAATAGGTTTTGGGTAATCATTAGGCGAAACACGTCTTACTTGAGCAAGTAATTGTAAAATCTTTTTACCACGCACGCGTACTTCATTTTCAGTTAATCCCATTTCCAACATTTCAGATGTATTACGTGGATTATTTTTTGCCACTTTCCAAAGATTATCGGATTTCACAATATAAGAAAGTGCTAAATCACGCTCTATTGCGACGTTTTGTCGCCACTGAGCCAAAATTCTTAAACGAGACAATTCAAATGGATTTAATTTCCAAGCATTTGGAATATCTAAATACGCTTTTTCTGAATCTCGCTCTTGTAATTTATGTGTTTTAGCAAGAGCCAGTTCGCAATCATCTCTTACTGCTTGTTCCCAAGGTGTTTTCGCTAACTCTTTTTCAAGAATATGATAAAGCGGTAACAAATACCAAACATCGCCTGCGGCATACTGAAGTTGAATATCAGAAAGGGGGCGTTTAATCCAATTGGTGCGAGTTGCACCTTTATCGATTTCTACATTTAAGTATTGTTGTGCTAATTTTGCCAAGCCTGCTGATGTGCCCAGCCCAATAAAGCGTGCCATAATTTGCGTATCAATCATTGGGCGTGGAAGCTGATCAAATTCTTGTAAGAAAACCAATAAATCTTCACTACAAGAATGTAAGATTTTTAATACCTTAGGGTTGGATAACAATGCGACAAAAGGCGAAAAATCCGTAATCGCTAAAGGATCAATTAAAGAGACGCGCTCGCCATCATAAAGTTGGATTAATCCCAACTTAGGAAAATAAGTGGAAACACGCATAAATTCAGTATCTAAGGCGACCGCACTTTGCTGCTGAGCCAAATTACAAATTTCCAATAGCGAAGTATTATCCGTAATGACTGTAAAGTGCGGTGGATTTTGACATTCTTTTATCATAGTGATTTTTTATTTGAAAAGAACAAAAATGGGATATTGCTATCCCATTTTGACATTAATGTTTTGGACGTTTTGCGATCTCTTCATCGCGTAAAACCCGACGTAAAATCTTGCCAACATTAGTTTTTGGTAGTTCGTCTCGGAACTCAATTTCTTTTGGCACTTTATAGCCTGTGAGATATTGACGACAATGGTTGCGAAGTTCATCACGAGTTAAACTATCGTCCTTTTTCACCACAAAGATTTTTATCGTTTCGCCAGAAACTGCGTGAGGAACACCAATTGCCACAGCCTCAGCCACTTTGTAATTCAGCATAACGACATCTTCAATTTCATTTGGATAGACATTAAAGCCAGAAACCAAAATCATATCTTTTTTACGATCCACAATGCGTAAACTATATGATTCATCCATAATGACAATATCGCCAGTTGCCATCCAACCGTCTTTTAACACTTCACTGGTTGCTTCAGGTCGTTGCCAATAACCTCGCATTACTTGATCGCCTTTCACCCATAATTCGCCAGCTTCGCCAATTTTTGCATCAGAGCCATCATCTTTAATGATTTTTATATCTGTATTTGGCACTGGCACACCAATAGTGCCATTATGTTTCACAACATTAATCGGACAAGCAGAGATCAATGGCGAACACTCCGTCATTCCATAACCTTCAATGATGTTACAGCCCGTTAATTCGTGCCAACGTGTTGCTACAGACTGTTGAATAGCCATACCACCACCAACAGAAAGTTTCAACGCAGAAAAATCAACTTCTTTGAAATTTTCATTATTTAACAAGGCATTAAATAAGGTATTTACACCAGTGATTGCTTCAAAACGGTATTTTTTCAACTCTTTCACAAATCCTTCAATATCTCTCGGATTAGTAATTAAGATCGCCGTGACGCCTAATTCCAAAAATAATAAGCAGTTTACCGTTAAGGCAAATACGTGATAAAGAGGCAAGGCTAAAATAGCTGAACGAGTGCGAGAATGATCGCCAATAAATGGCTCTGCAATCCATTTTGCTTGGAATACATTGGTTATAATATTTCCGTGCGTCAGCATTGCACCTTTCGCCACGCCTGTTGTGCCGCCTGTGTATTGTAAAAAGGCTAAATCCTCACGCGATATTTCTGGACGAACATATTGGCGATATTTACCAATACTCAATACTTCACGGAATGTTACTGCGTGCGGTAATTTGTATTTCGGCACGAGTTTTTTCACATATTTCACAACAAAATTAACCAAAGTACGTTTACCAAATGAAAGTTGATCGCCCATTCTGGTAAGAATAACGTGTTTGACATTAGTATTGAAAACAACTTTTTCTAAGGTAGAAGCAAAATTTGATACCACGACAATCGCCACCGCACCACTATCTTGCAACTGATGTTCTAATTCTCTCGGTGTATAAAGAGGATTGACATTTACTGCAATTAAGCCAGCACGCAAAATACCAAAAAGTGCGATGGGATATTGCAGTAAATTTGGCATCATTAATGCCACGCGATCGCCACGTTGAAGTTTAAATTCATTTTGCAAATACGCGGCAAATGCACGACTGCGTTCTTCTAATTTACGGAAAGTAAGTACTTGCCCCATATTAATGTAAGCGGGGCGATCTGGATGTTCACGCACTGCTTTGTCGAACATATCCAAAATAGATTCATATTTTGAGGTATCCAAAAATTTTTCAGAACCTTCTGGATAATTTTGAAACCAAATTTTTTCCATTTTTTATCCTAATTTGTTGGAAAATCTTTAAGATTTTATCATTTAATTCAAATAATAGTGAATTTCAGGCTGAACATACCAAGGGCGATGTCTCCATCTAAAAAATCCCCAATCATCGTCTTCATCCCAATCATCTGTTGGATACTCATAGATGGTACTGAGTGTCCAAATACGGTATTTATCCGCTTGAACAACAGGATAAGTATAATCAGCTTGTTCTATTTTGCCTTTCTCTGTTCCTGCTAATTGACCACCCACCGTAATATAGCGTTCTTTTAAATTTTCAGGCTCCACAAAACCGTTGAAATAGACGATAAAGCGACCATCGGATTGAAATTCAACAAATGGTTTACCTGAAATTGATGATACGGGTAAACTTAACACTTCAATTTTTGTTTGATTTGCTAAAACGGTAGTATTGACAATTTTTCCTCCAAGTCGAACCGTTTTACAATGGCAGGTTAAATCCTGAGGAGAAATCTCGCGATAGGAATTAATAGAGAATCGCTCTTTTTCTAACCCTTTTGGTGGTGCAATACAGCCCGTTAATCCGAAACAAAGTGCGGTAAAAAATAAGGTTATTTTTCCTTTCATTTTCTATTCTCCTATTATTTAAACTTATTCACGTCCTGGTAATTTTTTCCAAGTAACCTCGTTTCGCAAATAAATCGGTTTAATCTCTAAAGCTGAAATTGTGCGTTTTTGCAAAAATTCTACTCGCGCAAGTTCTAACATATATAAGGCATTAGGTAATTCTATATCTGAGCCAGTTAGATTTTTTTCAGTAAATTGAGAATAAGCAGCCCAACCAGTCCCAACTCTAAATGCGTTATCATTTTGAAGCTGGTTAATTGCTTGTTCTGGGGAACAAACTTGTTCGCTAATGATTTCTCGCCATTGAAAAAACTCTGCGAAATCTGACCGCACTTTTTCTCTCACTAATTGAGAAAAATAGACTTCATTCATTCTGGCATCAATTGCGGCAACAACATTTTCTGCTTGATGTAATTCAAATGCCGCCTGTGCCATTGCGGTTAAATTTGAAACTGGAATCACAGGTAAACCCGCCCCAAACGCTAAACCTTGTGCAATCCCAGCACCAACACGAACTCCAGTAAAACTACCTGGGCCACGCCCAAAGGCAAGCGCATCAACTTGATTTAAACCGACCCCCGAATTTGCCAAAATTTCATCAATCATAGGCAAAATTCGTTTAGTATGAGTGCGTTGTGCAAGTTCATTAATATGTGTTTTTTCGCCACGATGAAATAAGGCGACTGAACAGGCTTCAGTAGAAGTGTCCAACGCCAATAAAGTTAAATTTTGCATTATTTATTCTCGTTTATTTATTTTGTAAGAATTGTATCACTTTGTTGAGATCACGGGTACGACTTGAGTTAGGTAAACTTTTCAAAAAAGTTTCGCCATAATTCCGCATTACTAATCGATTATCACAAATAATTACAACGCCACGATCTGTAACATCACGAATTAAACGTCCTACGCCTTGTTTCAAGGCAATTACCGCTTCAGGAATTTGAATGTCGTTGAATGGATCGCCACCTTGTAAACGACAATCCTCAATGCGAGCTTTCAACAAAGGTTCATCTGGCGCAGTAAAAGGAAGTTTATCAATAATGACTAAAGAAAGTGCATCGCCGCGTACATCTACACCTTCCCAAAAGCTAGAAGTTGCCACCAAAACGCTATGCGTTTCTTTTATAAATTGCTCGAGTAATTTGCCTTTTGAGGTTTCGCCTTGTAATAAAATCGAAAGATGACTTTTTTCACGGAAGTATTCTGCTAAACCACGCATCATTGAATAAGAAGTGCAAAGAACAAAGCAACGCCCTTTGTTTGCTTCAATCACGGGTAATAACATTTCGCCTAGTGAATTTAATGTATTCACTTGATTAGTATTTGGCAAATATCGAGGCACACAAAGCAAAGATTGTTCAGGATAATTAAAGGGACTATATAAAATTTTTTGTGTCGCGTTTTCAATGCCTAAACGTTGGCAGAAATGATTAAAAGTTCCCCCCACTTCTAATGTCGCAGATGTGAATATCCAAGCGGCTTCTTTCGCTTCAAGCTGAGCACCAAATTTATCTGCTACTGTCAATGGCGTAATATGTAAACCAAACTGGCGACCATTTCCTTCATACCAATAACAATAACCCACAATATTTGTTTCAGATAAACGCTTAAGCTGAATTTTAATGGATTCAACACGCTCAAAAATACTGTCTAAAGTTTGAGAACGACCAAGCGATAATTTAATTACCTCAGCTAAAAAATCTATTTTCTCTTGTAATAATTCAAAGGCTTTTTTCACCGCACTTTGCCTGTAAAGCTCACGCCAATTTCCTCGAACATTACTCCCATTACCCAGTAATAAGCGAAAATCTTGTACAACCTTCAGTAAGGTATCAGATGTTGTGCCAAGCTGTTGCATATCTTTGAGTTCTGTGCGATAGACAATATTAATATCTTTGCATAAATCAAAAAGCTGGCGTGATGTTAAAGATTGACCAAAATATTGACTGGCAATATCTGGTAACTGATGAGCTTCGTCAAAAATAATCACTTCTGCATTTGGAATAAGTTCGCCAAAACCACTTTCTTTCACAGCCATATCTGCAAAAAATAAGTGATGATTAACCACAACCAAATCAGCATTTAATGCTTTTTTACGTGCATTTGCCACATAACATTCTGAATAATTAGGACAATCTGTTCCTAAACAGCTTTCCGCCGTACTCGTCAGTTGTGGAATAATAGGACTATCTTCTGCAAGCTCAATACATTCTGTGAAATCGCCTGTTTTAGTACTATTGTTCCATTTTCGTACTTTACTTAGTTCAGCTAAAACAGACTTATCGCCAAGCACACCTTGAGCAATTACTTGATCTAAACGCTCTAAACAAAGATAGTTTGCTCGACCTTTTAGCAACGCAATTTTTCCCGTGAAATTAAGGGCTTTTTTAATAGCAGGCAGATCTCGATTAAAAAGCTGATCTTGAAGATTTTTAGATCCTGTAGAAATAATGGTTTTTTTACCAAAAACTAAAGCAGGCGCAAGATATGCAAAGGTTTTTCCTGTACCCGTTCCTGCTTCAATAACAAGGGAAGATTTATTTTGAATTGCTTTACCAACAGCATATGCCATTTCAAGTTGTTCAGTTCGAGGACGAAAACCTTTGATATTTTGGCTTAATTCGCCATTTAGTGAGAAAATATTGGCAATTTGATTTTCGTAATCCATTTAGTAAAACATATTTTTAAAGTCAATAACCGTTAAGATTGTCGCATAGAAACGCTAAATATCAAGAATAAAAATACTGCTGGTTTAAGATTACATAGAGGCTATTTTTAAAGAACGGTTATGCTTTGAATGGTTTTTGCTCAATTCAAAAGGTTAAAAATGATTTGCCATTACCTTATCTTTTGCTAGTCAGGCTAAAAGTGCGGTAAAAATTTTGGATGTTTTAAAATGAATAAAATCTTATTGAGTTTTTTCATAGATATCTTGCTTATCCCAAAAACTGGTTCTAGAATACATGGTTTATTGCAATCAATCGGGTAAGAATATGCTGGGAAATTGCTTTTCTTTTCCTGTTCGTGTGTATTATGAAGATACTGATGCAGGTGGTGTGGTGTATCACGCTCGTTATTTGCATTTTTTTGAACGAGCAAGAACAGAATATTTGCGTATATTAAATTTTACGCAACAAACCTTACTAGAGGAACAACAACTCGCATTTGTTGTCAAATCACTCGCCATTGATTATTGCGTGGCAGCAAAATTGGATGATTTACTTATGGTGGAAACAGAAGTTTCAGAGGTAAAAGGGGCTACAATCCTTTTTGAACAGAGACTGATGCGCAACACCCTGATGTTATCAAAGGCTACTGTTAAAGTAGCCTGTGTTGATCTAGGCAAGATGAAACCTGTGGCGCTTCCCAAAGAAGTTAAAGCTGCATTTAATCACTTAAAATAACTTTTCGGAGTATGCAATGACTGCAGAATTGAATTTTTTAGATCTTTTTCTAAAAGCAAGTATTGTTGTGCAACTGGTAATTGTGATTTTGATTTCTTTCTCAATCATATCTTGGGCAATTATCATTCAATGTAGCCGTATTTTAACGAATGCCTTAAAAGAAGCGCATACATTTGAAGATCGTTTTTGGTCAGGAGAAGATTTAAATAAACTTTATGAAGGGCTATCTAATCGTCGCGATGGATTAACGGGAAGCGAACAAATTTTTTGCGTGGGATTTAAAGAATTTTCACGTTTAAAACAAGTAAATCCAGACGCTCCTGAAGCGATTATTAAAGGCACAACGCGCGCGATGAATCTTGCGATGAACCGTGAGATTGAAAGCTTGGAAAATCGAGTTCCATTCTTAGCCACAGTGGCATCTGTTAGCCCTTATATTGGTTTATTTGGTACTGTTTGGGGAATTATGCACGCTTTTATGGCATTAAGTGGTGCAAAACAAGCAACATTACAGATGGTAGCACCGGGTATCGCCGAGGCCTTGGTTGCCACTGCAATTGGTTTATTTGCCGCAATTCCAGCGGTAATGGCTTATAACCGTTTAAGCTTACGAGTGAACGCAATTGAGCAAGATTACGTTAACTTTATTGATGAATTTACGACGATTTTACACCGTCAAGCCTTTGGTAAAGCCCCTCACTAAAAATAGGGAAAATTGACCGCACTTTAAAGAAAAAGTGCGGTAAAAATAAGTTAAAATTTTAGAGGAATATATGGCTCGTCGTCAGCGTAAAGCAATTAAATCTGAAATTAATATTGTGCCTTTTTTAGATGTGCTTTTAGTTTTAGTGTTAATTTTTATGGCAACCGCCCCTATTATTAGTCAAAGCGTTCAAGTTGAATTGCCTGATTCTGTGCAAAGCCAAGAGGTTTCTAATGAAGATAAAGTGCCTGTAATTCTTGAAGTTGCAGGTATTGGGAAATATGCGATTTCTATTGGCGGAGAACGTCAAGAAGGTTTAACAGAAGAAATGGTTACTCAATTATCTAGACAGGAATTTGATAAGGATAATAATACACTATTTTTAGTAGGCGGAGCTAAAGAAGTGCCTTATGAAGAAGTGATTAAGGCATTGAATTTACTTCATCTTGCAGGCATTAAATCTGTAGGTTTAATGACAAATCCCATTTAGCTAAGTAGGTAACACGTGCAAAATAATCGACAAAAGAAAGGAATCAATGCTTTTGCTATTTCTATCCTTTTGCACTTTATCTTGTTTGGCTTATTGATTTTAAGTTCACTTTATCACACCGTTGAAATTATGGGTGGTGGAGAAGGTGAAGGAGATGCAATAGGGGCAGTGATTGTTGATACGGGTACGGCTGCTCAGGAATGGGGGCGTATTCAACAACAAAAAAAAGGGCAAGCGGATAAACAAAAACGCCCAGAACCTGTTGTGGAAGAAAAACCACCTGAGCCTAATCAAGAAGAGATTAAGCATCAACAAGAAGTTCAACGACAAGAAGAGTTAAAACGTCAGCAAGAACAACAACGTCAGCAAGAACAGCAACGTCAGCAAGAAATCAAAAAACAACAAGAGCAAGCTCGTCAAGAAGCGTTGGAAAAACAGAAGCAAGCTGAAGAGGCTAGGGCTAAACAAGCTGCTGAAGCTGCAAAATTAAAAGCAGATGCAGAGGCTAAACGTTTAGCTGCTGCGGCAAAACAAGCTGAAGAAGAGGCTAAAGCGAAAGCAGCAGAAATTGCTGCTCAAAAAGCAAAACAAGAGGCGGAAGCTAAGGCGAAACTAGAAGCCGAAGCCAAGGCAAAAGCCGCTGCTGAAGCTAAAGCAAAGGCTGAAGCTGAGGCAAAAGCGAAAGCAGAAGCTAAAGCAAAGGCTGAAGCTGAGGCAAAAGCAAAAGCTGATGCAGAAGCTAAAGCGAAAGCCGCTGCGGAAGCAAAACGTAAAGCAGATCAAGCAAGCCTAGATGATTTCTTTAACGGCGGGGATGTTGGTGGCGGCAGTGCATCTAAAGGGGGAAACACTAATAAAGGTGGAACTCAAGGTAGCGGTGCTGCACTTGGCTCTGGCGATGGTGGTAAGGTTGGGGATCAATACGCAGGCGTAATTAAGAAAGAGATTCAACGTCGTTTCTTAAAAGATCCAAGTTTTGCAGGAAAGGTTTGTCGTATTAAAATTCAATTAGGTCGAGATGGCACGATCTTGGGCTATCAAAAAATTTCAGGCCCTGATGATATTTGTTCAGCGGCATTAAGTGCGGTGGCTAGAACGAAAAAAGTTCCAGCTGCGCCATCAGATGAAATTTATGAAAAATATAAATCGCCAATTATTGACTTTGATATTCGATAATTCTTTATAAAAATTTATTGTTAAATTTTAAAGGTAACAAAATGAAATTATTAAAACATTTAGTGGGCGTATTCGCGATTATACTTGCTATTACTCATAATGTATTCGCTGGTGATGAAGTACGCATTGTCATTGATGAAGGGGTTGATGGTGCGCGCCCTATAGCTGTCGTACCATTTGTTGGTTCTGCACCAGAAGATATTAGTAAAATTGTTGCAGATGATTTACGTAACAGTGGTAAGTTTAATCCTATTGCAGTGTCTCAAATGCCTCAACACCCAACTTCAGCAGCTGAAGTAAATCCTGAAGCTTGGTCGAATATTGGAATTGACGCAATTGTAATTGGACAAGTGATTCCATCGGGTAACGGTTATAGTATTACTTATCAATTAATTGATACGGTTGGTGCATCAGGTACGCCAGGGGCTGTATTAATGCAAAATAGCTATACGGTGACAAATAAATGGTTACGCTATGGTGCGCATACTGTGAGTGATGAAGTTTTTGAAAAATTAACTGGGATCCGTGGTGCCTTTAGAACTCGTATCGCTTATGTTGTGCAAAAAAATGGCGGTTCGCAACCTTATGAAGTTCGTGTAGCAGATTATGATGGCTATAATCAATTTATCGTCAATCGTAGTGCTCAACCAATTATGTCTCCAGCTTGGTCTCCAGACGGCCAGCGTTTGGCTTATGTATCGTTTGAAAATAAAAAATCACAACTTGTTGTACAGGATTTGAATTCTGGTACGCGTAAAGTAGTGGCATCTTTTCAAGGGCATAATGGCGCGCCAGCCTTTTCGCCAGATGGTTCTCGTTTAGCTTTTGCTTCTTCTCGTGATGGCGTTCTGAATATTTACGTTATGGGAGCAAATGGCGGTACGCCTACTCAATTGACGAGTGGTGCGGGTAATAATACTGAACCAGCGTGGTCGCCAGACGGAAATTCAATTTTATTTACATCCGATAGAAGTGGCTCGCCACAGGTTTATCGAATGGATGCAAACGGTGGTAGCGTAACCGCAGTGGGTGGTCGCGGTAGCGCACAAATTAGTGCAGATGGAAAAACACTTGTGATGATTAATGGTAACAATAATGTAGTTAAACAAGATCTCACAACGGGCGTTTCAGAGGTACTTAGTACATCTTTTCTAGGCGAAAGCCCAAGCCTTTCTCCAAATGGAATTATGATTATTTATAGTTCTACACAGGGCTTAGGAAAGGTGCTACAATTGGTTTCTGCAGATGGTCGCTTTAAGGCGAGCCTTCCAGGAAGTGATGGCCAAGTGAAATTTCCAGCTTGGTCTCCATACTTAACTAAATAAAAAACTCATTTAGGAGAAATCTAATGAACAAATTTGTTAAATCATTATTAGTTGCAGGTTCTGTAGCTGCATTAGCGGCTTGTAGTTCCTCTAACAACGATGCTGCAGGCAATGGTGCTGCTCAAACTTTTGGCGGATACTCTGTTGCTGATCTTCAACAACGTTACAACACCGTATATTTTGGTTTTGATAAATACGACATCACCGGTGAATACGTTCAAATCTTAGATGCGCACGCAGCATATTTAAATGCAACGCCAGCTGCTAAAGTATTAGTAGAAGGTAATACTGATGAACGTGGTACACCAGAATACAACATCGCATTAGGTCAACGTCGTGCAGATGCAGTTAAAGGTTATTTAACTGGTAAAGGTGTTGATGCTGGTAAATTAGGCACAGTATCTTACGGTGAAGAAAAACCTGCAGTATTAGGTCACGATGAAGCTGCATATTCTAAAAACCGTCGTGCAGTGTTAGCGTACTAATTCTTGGTATTTCTAATACTTGAAAAACAGGATCCATTTTTTATTGGATCCTGTTTTGTTTTCATCGTTTGTAATTTAACCAATTAGCTTGAAAGAATGAATTTATTCTTTTGATTCTAAAATAAATGCGTTATCATTAACTCATCGACACAGTGGGTCGTTAGCTCAGTCGGTAGAGCAGCGGACTTTTAATCCGTTGGTCGAAGGTTCGAATCCTTCACGACCCACCACTCTCTGATTTAGTTGTCCAGTTGGGTTGTTAGCTCAGTTGGTAGAGCAGCGGACTCTTAATCCGTCGGTCGAGAGTTCGAGCCTCTCACAACCTACCATTCTTATTTCTATTCTTCATCTCTAATTTAAATTTCTTTAATTTACTTAAATTCTTGACTATTTTTAGCGGTTATTATGGTAGAATATCCCTAAATTTTAGTCGGGCATCATTATGTTGGAAAATATTCGTATTGTTTTAATTGAAACTTCTCATAGCGGTAATATTGGTTCTGCGGCTAGAGCAATGAAAACGATGGGATTGAATCAACTTTGTCTTGTATCGCCAAAATCTATTGACGAGCAATCTTATGCACTTTCTGCAGGTGCGGAGGATATAGTCAAAAATGCAATGATTGTAAATAGTTTTGATGATGCAGTAAAAAATTGTTCGTTAGTTATTGGAACAAGTGCGCGTTTACGTCATTTGCAAAATACCTTAATTGAGCCGAGAGAATGTGCAGATAAAGTGATCGCACATAAAGGCAAGATAGCTATTGTGTTTGGTCGTGAACGTATTGGATTAACCAATGAAGAATTGTTGAAATGTCATTATCATTTGAATATTCCAGCTAATCCTGATTATTCTTCTTTAAATTTAGCAATGGCTGTGCAGTTGGTAAGTTATGAATTGCGTATGGCTTTCTTAGTTCAAAATAATAAGAAAAATTCACTTTCTTTAATAGAGAAAAACTATCCAACAGCAGATCAGTTAGCTTATTTTTTTGACCACACAGAACGTATATATCAATCTCTTGGATTTGTTCAAAATCAAGGAGTTATGCGTAAATTAAAGCGTTTATACTATCGTGCGAAATTAGAGAAAAACGAATTAAATATTTTAAATGGCATGCTAAGTGCGGTTGAAAAACGAATTGATTTAACAAATGAGGATAATTGACTCAATTAGTCAGATATGTAAGTATTGCACCATTAATTTTTAGGGATTCTTTATGAAACTTACTTCAAAAGGTCGTTATGCAGTTACAGCCGTTTTGGATATTGCTTTAAATGCAGATGGCGGGCCTGTAAGCCTTGCGGATATTTCTGAACGCCAACATATTTCCTTATCTTATTTAGAGCAACTTTTTGCTAAATTACGTAAAGACGGTTTAGTCAAAAGTGTTCGCGGACCCGGAGGGGGTTATCAGTTAGGGCTACCAAGTGAACAAATTTCTGTAGGAATGATTATTGCAGCAGTAAATGAAAATATTCACGTAACGAAATGTTTGGGGCGTGAAAATTGTAAAAATGGTGTGGAATGTTTAACTCACGAACTTTGGGAAGATTTAAGTTTACGTATTGAAAGTTTTTTAAACGAGATTACCTTAGCTGAGCTGGTAAATAAGCGTAATGTAAAGCGTCAATCTCATCGTGATTTTAACAATTTGTTAGTTAATCAATAAAAAGGATAAGCCGGATATTTTTCAAATAAAAAAAGTGCGGTTATATTTAGCATAATTTAGGAGTGAAAATGAAATTACCTATTTATTTAGACTACGCAGCGACCTGTCCAGTCGATGAACGTGTTGCGAAAAAAATGATGGCGTTTCTAACCATCGATGGCACATTTGGCAATCCAGCCTCTCGCTCACATAAATTTGGTTGGCAAGCAGAAGAAGCTGTTGATATTGCACGTAATCAAATCGCTGATCTCATTGGCGCAGATTCTCGTGAAATTGTCTTTACTTCTGGCGCAACAGAATCTGACAACCTCGCAATTAAAGGTGCGGCACATTTCTATCAAACTAAAGGTAAACACATTATTACCTGTAAAACTGAACATAAAGCAGTGTTAGATACTTGCCGTCAATTAGAAAGAGAAGGTTTTGAAGTAACTTATTTGTCTCCAGAAGCTGATGGTTTAATTGATTTAGAAAAATTCAAAGCTGCGCTTCGTCCAGATACAATTCTAGCTTCAATTATGCACGCTAATAATGAAATTGGTGTGTTACAAGATATTAAAGCTATTGGTGAGCTTTGTCGTGCAAATAAAACAATTTTCCATGTGGATGCAACGCAAAGTGTTGGTAAAGTTGAAATTAATTTGGAAGAATTAGCTGTTGATTTAATGTCGATGTCTAGCCATAAACTTTACGGGCCAAAAGGTATTGGTGCATTGTATGTTCGTCGTAAACCTCGTGTACGTTTAGAGGCGATTATTCATGGTGGTGGTCACGAACGTGGTATGCGTTCAGGTACATTACCTGTTCATCAAATCGTAGGAATGGGAGAGGCATATCGAATTGCAAAAGAAGAAATGGCATCAGAAATGCCGCGCTTAAAAGCACTTCGTGATCGTTTATATAATGGCTTAAAAGATATTGAAGAAACTTATGTAAATGGTTCAATGGAACATCGTTTAGATAGCAATTTAAATATTAGCTTTAACTATGTTGAGGGCGAATCCTTAATGATGGCGTTGCGCGATATTGCAGTATCTTCTGGTTCTGCTTGTACATCTGCTAGTTTAGAGCCATCTTATGTATTGCGCGCACTTGGCTTAAATGATGAATTGGCGCACAGTTCAATTCGTTTCACATTAGGTCGTTATACTACTGAAGAAGAAATTGATTACACAATTAATTTAATGAAAGGTGCGGTAGAAAAACTTCGTGCATTATCGCCATTATGGGATATGTTTAAAGAAGGTATTGATTTAAATACCATTGAGTGGTCTGCTCACTAATATTTAGTTGCCATTATCTGACAATGGCATTTGCTAGAATTGAAAAAAGGAAAGTTAAAATGGCTTATAGCGAAAAAGTAATTGATCATTATGAAAATCCACGTAATGTGGGATCATTAGACAAAAAAGATAGCAATGTTGGTACTGGAATGGTCGGTGCGCCAGCTTGTGGTGATGTTATGCAACTACAAATCAAAGTAGATGATAATGGCATTATTGAAGATGCAAAATTCAAAACTTATGGTTGTGGTTCTGCGATTGCATCTAGTTCATTAATTACTGAGTGGGTAAAAGGCAAATCTTTAGAAGAAGCAGGGGCTATTAAAAATAGCCAAATTGCTGAAGAATTAGAATTACCGCCAGTGAAAGTGCATTGCTCTATTTTAGCAGAAGATGCAATTAAAGCAGCAATTGCTGATTATAAAGCAAAACAAGGCGAATAATGTGAAAAAGTGCGGTCAATTTTGACCGCACTTTTAGCGGTGTTTGGGGGATAGATGGGTATTACATTAACAGAAAAAGCAGCTCAGCGAGTGAAAGCCTTTTTGGATAATCGTGGTAAAGGTATTGGATTACGTTTAGGTGTGAAAACATCAGGTTGTTCTGGCTTAGCTTATGTACTTGAGTTTGTAGATGTTTTAAATTCAGAAGATCAAGTTTTTGAGCAGCACGGTGTTAATATTATTGTCGATCCAAAAAGTCTCGTTTATCTCAATGGCATTGAACTGGATTATGTAAAAGAAGGCCTAAATGAAGGCTTTAAATATAATAATCCAAATGTAAAAGAATCTTGTGGTTGTGGCGAAAGTTTCCACGTTTAAGGTAATAATCTGATGTTAAATCCTTTTCAAATTTTTGATTTACCCGTTGATTTTCAGCTGGATGAAAAAGCACTAAATGCACATTATTTAAAATTACAAAAGGCTCTACATCCAGATAATTTTGTCTCAAGTAGTGCGTTAGAACAACGCGTTGCGATGCAAAAATCAACCGAAGTGAATGATGCCTTAAAAACGTTAAAAGACCCAATTTTGCGAGCTGAAGCGATCATTGCTCTTAATACTGGTGAGCAGTTAGATCTTGAACAAAAAAGCACGCAAGATGTGGCGTTTTTAATGCAACAGTTACAGTGGCGAGAACAATTAGAAGAAGTTGAAAGCCAGCAAGATGAAAGAGCATTAAATGCTTTTGCGAAAGAAATTAAACAAGAAACTCAATTATTATTGACCGCACTTTTTGAGAGTTTGAAATCTCAAGAATGGGCGAGAGCATCTCAATACTGTGATAAATTACGTTTTACCCGTAAACTTTCTGAAGAAATTGAGCGTGTGGAAGAACGAATTTTTGAATTAGATTAAATGTAGGGGCAAATGTAATTTGCCCCTACGAGATGTGAATAAATAACACTATGCAAACTCTTGAACAGCTCACTAGTCCAGAACATTCTGCTTGGATAATCATTTCCCAATGGATTGATAACGCTCGCAATCATTGTGAAGTAATTAAAAAAGATCAATCCAGTGCGGAGCGTGAGCTTTTTACTATGCAAATGCCAACATCCTCGCCAATGGGCGCAGTAATCTATGAAACAGGTGGAATTTTAATTCATTATGGTTGGTTACGTATTTTAGGTTCTGGAAGTTTTAAATTACCGCGTGGCTTGATGGATTGGAATTTCAGTAAATCTTTTAGTGAGTCAGGCGAAAAACCAAAATATTTATTAGTTGCAGATGATGTGATTGGTGGTTATTTTGCGTTAAATGGTGGTTCGTTAGGCGATAATATTGGCAAAATTTATTACTATTCGTCAAAAGATCTTACTTGGCATAATTTAAATTTTACTTACACAGAATTTTTAGCTTGGGCATTGAATGGCGATTTAGAGGCCTTTTATCAAGGACTATTTTGGCAAAATTGGCAAGATGATGTAAAACAATTAGATGGTAATCAAATTTTTGTATTCACGCCTGATTTAAACCAAGACAGAAAAATAGCAATTGATGAACGCCAAAAACAGGAAGTCAATATTGAAACCCATTACCAAGCAAGCTTTGCAGAAAAAAATAAATTTGATTTGGCGTATTCCGCCGCATAACTAGTAGAAAAAAGTATATGGCATTATTACAAATTGCAGAACCCGGACAAACAGCGGCTCCACACCAACATCGTTTGGCGGTAGGAATTGATTTGGGAACAACTAATTCTTTAGTAGCATCTGTGCGTAGTGGAAAATCCGTGATTCTTAATGATGAACAAGATCGTAGTCTTGTACCATCAGTTGTTCATTATGGCGTTGCAGAAAAGAAAGTTGGTTTGGAAGCTTTTGAACAAGCATCACTTGATCCCCAAAATACAGTGATTTCAGTCAAACGCTTAATTGGTCGAAGTCTTGCAGATGTGCAATCTCGTTATCCTAGTTTGCCTTATGAATTTGTAGCAAGTGAAAATGGATTACCTTTAATTGTTACAGCACAAGGGCAGAAAAGTCCAATTGAAGTGTCTTCAGATATTTTGTCGCGTTTAAATCATATTGCCGAACAACGCCTTGGCGGAGAACTTTCTGGTGTTGTGATTACAGTTCCTGCTTATTTTGATGATGCTCAACGTCAAAGCACTAAAGATGCTGCGCGTTTAGTAGGGCTAAATGTATTACGTTTATTGAATGAACCTACTGCAGCTGCACTCGCTTATGGATTAGATAGTGGGCAGGAAGGCATTATTGCGGTTTATGATTTAGGCGGTGGCACATTTGATATTTCAATTTTACGCTTATCAAAAGGTATCTTTGAAGTTTTAGCAACGGGGGGAGACACTGCATTAGGTGGAGATGATTTTGATCATTTAATTGCAGATTGGGTAATAGAACAAACTAAGCTAAAACCACAAACAGCAAATCAACAGCGTGAGTTAATAACCCTTGCTAACCAAGCTAAAATTACTTTGACTAATGAAAAAAGTGCGGTTATTTCTTGGCAAGATTTTTCAGTAGAAATTTCGCGGGAACAATTCAATGAATTAATTTATCCGCTTGTAAAACGTTCATTGCTAACTTGTCGTCGGGCATTGAAAGATGCCAATGTGGAATCCGAAGAAGTGCAAGCGGTGGTAATGGTTGGCGGTTCAACTCGTGTGCCTTATGTAAGAGAACAAGTTGGCGAGTTTTTTGGTAAAACACCATTAACCTCAATCGATCCTGATAAAGTTGTGGCACTTGGTGCTGCAATTCAAGCAGATATTTTAGTCGGGAATAAAACTGATTCTGATATGTTATTGCTTGATGTTGTACCACTTTCTTTAGGCATTGAGACGATGGGCGGATTAGTGGAAAAAATTATTCCACGTAATACAACAATTCCTGTAGCTCGTGCGCAAGAGTTTACTACTTTCAAAGATGGACAAACGGCAATGACTGTTCATGTGCTACAAGGCGAACGAGAGCTAGTGGATGATTGTCGTTCTTTAGGACGCTTTACTCTACGAGGTATTCCGCCAATGGCAGCGGGTGCAGCCCATATTAGAGTGACTTATCAAGTGGATGCAGATGGTTTATTAAGCGTTACAGCGATGGAAAAATCGACAAAAGTACAGTCTTCAATACAAATTAAACCATCTTATGGCTTAACTGATGAAGAAGTAACCGCAATGATTAAATCCTCTTTTGATAATGCGCAAGAAGATTTGCAAGCACGTGAATTAGCCGAGCAGCGTGTGGAAGCAGATCGTGTTATTGAAAGCGTAATTGTTGCGTTACAAGCAGATGGGGCTGAATTGCTTAGCACAGATGAATTTCATCATATTGAAACTGTGTTAAAACAATTAATGGATGTAAAACAAGGTTCAGATCGCGATGCAATTGCACAAGGAATTAAAGCCTTGGATACTGCTACCCAAGAATTTGCAGCACGTCGAATGAATGCATCGATTAATAAAGCTTTGACAGGCAAAAATTTGTCAGATATTGAAAAACCGTAAAACTGCGGTCAGATATTAAATAATTTTGAGGAAAGTATTATGCCAAAAGTGATTTTTTTACCTAATGAAGATTTTTGTCCTGAAGGTATGGTCGTTGATGCTGCAACAGGAGATAACTTATTAGAAGTTGCTCACAATGCGGGAGTAGAAATTCATCATGCTTGTGATGGTTCTTGTGCTTGTACAACTTGCCACGTGATTGTTCGTGAAGGGTTTGATTCTTTAAATGAAACGAGTGATCAAGAAGAAGATATGCTAGATAAGGCTTGGGGATTAGAAATGGATAGCCGTTTATCTTGTCAATGTGTCGTGGGAAATGAAGATCTTGTGGTAGAAATTCCAAAATATCACCTTAATCACGCAAATGAGGCTGCTCACTAATGAAATGGACAGACGCCCAATTAATTGCAGAAGAACTTTACGATCGTAATCCAGATTTAGATCCAAAAACCGTTCGTTTTACTGATTTACATAAATGGATTTGTGAACTTGAAGATTTTGACGATGATCCGAATAAATCAAATGAATCAATTCTTGAGGCTATTTTATTAAAATGGTTAGATGAATTTGAATAATCAGAAATTTGATTGAAAAAATACCCGCACTTTGATGCGGGTATTATTTTTTAAAGGTTGTTTAATTTCATTTTTGCCATTTGTTGTTCTAATTGGCTACCACTTTGTTGTGCTTGCTCAAAGCTGTTTTTCGCCGCAACTTTATCTCCTTTTGCAATTTGGATATCGCCAGTTAAAATCGCTTTGCGAGCATTAAAACTTTCGCCTTTCACTTGGTTTAATGTGCTTAAAGCATTATCTAATTGACCCAATTGAAATTGCACCGCACTTAGACGTAATGCAACAATAGATGTTAATACTTCATCTTGAGATTGGGTTAATGCTTGGTTTAAATTTGCTTCTGCTGCTGAAAAATCTTGTTTTTCAGTGGCTTTTTTCGCTTCATCTAACAAAGCAAAGACAGCGTATGCCGTTTTGCTGTTAGCTTGCACAAATTGTTCTATATTTGCTTTTTTAGCCTGTTCGTCTTGTTGCACAGAATTAATTAAAGCATCATATTGTGCGGAGGCTTGAGCGATTTGTTCTGCTTGGTGGGCTTGCCAATAACGCCATCCAAACATACCGCCCACACCTAAGATAAAGGCGACAATAATTGTTTTGCCATTCTCTTTCCACCACTCTTTCAACTGGTTAATCTCTTGTTCTTCTTCAATGGAATAAGCCATATTTTTCCCCTTTTAAATTAAAATTGAGTTTGAATATAGTCGATTATATTCACTAAATCTAAGGTTTGCTGATCTGCACCACCTTGTAAGTGTTTAACAACGACTTGTTTATTTTGGACTTCGCTTTCGCCGATAACTAATGCTAATGTTGCACCAGATTTATCTGCACGTTTAAATTGTTTTTTAAAATTGCCACCAGAGCAGTGCAACATAGTATTTAAGTGCGGTAATTCTGAGCGTACTTTTTCCGCTAATTCAAAAGCGGCTAATGTTGTGCCTTCGCCTTGATAAACAACATAAATATCCACCGCACTTTTAACAGGAACATTTGGATTAACTTCTTGTACCAACAAGACTAAACGCTCTAATCCCATCGCAAATCCGATGCTTGGCGTTGCGTGTCCGCCAAGTTGTTCCACTAAACCGTCATAACGACCGCCGCCACACACGGTACCTTGTGCACCAAGAGCAGAGGTTACCCACTCAAATACAGTTTTGTTGTAATAATCTAAACCACGCACGAGTTTAGGATTAATTTCATATTGAATATCAACAGCATCTAATAATGAACATAATTGTTCAAAATGCTCACGGCTTTCATCATCTAGATAATCAAGTAATTTTGGCGCGTTATCCAATACTTTTTGTAATTCTGGATTTTTGGTATCCAAAATACGCAATGGATTTTTTACCAAGCGATCTTTTTCTTCATCGCTCATTAAATCTTGATGGTTTTCTAAGAATCCAACCAACGCAGAACGATAATTTGCTCGTGCTTCTAAAGAACCAATAGAGTTAAGTTGAAGTGTAACATATTGATCGATACCTAATGCTTTCCATAAACGATAGGTAAGCATGATTAATTCTGCATCGATTTCTGGATTTGCAATACCGAATACCTCAACACCTGCTTGATGGAATTGACGGTAACGCCCTTTTTGTGGACGTTCATGACGGAACATTGGCCCGATATACCATAAGCGTTGTTCATTATTATAGATCCAACCGTGTTCAATGGCTGCTCGCACACAACCTGCTGTGCCTTCAGGGCGTAAGGTTAATTGTTCATTGTTATCCCAAAATGTGTACATTTCTTTTGAGACAACATCAGTTACTTCGCCGATTGCGCGCGCAAATAATGGCGTGCTTTCTACAATTGGCATACGCACTTCCGAATAGCCATAACTATTTAATACATTGCGTACTTGTGCTTCAATCCATTGCCATAATGGAGATTCTGTTGGGGCGCAATCGTTCATACCACGAATTGCTTGAATTGTTTTTGCCACGAGCTTTCCTTAAATAATTCTGTTTTTTGGATCTTGTCGTGCGATTTTCGCACGAATTTTTGCTTCTAATTGGTTCACTATATCTTCGTTATCAAAACGCTCTTTTTGACGTTCGCCGTCAAGATAATAACCGCTTTTTTTGTTACCACCCGTTACGCCGAGATCGGAGACGAGTGCCTCGCCAGGACCATTCACTACACAGCCGATAATCGATACATCCATTGGTGTAATAATATCTTCAAGGCGTTGTTCTAGTGCATTTACTGTGCCGATCACATCAAATTCTTGGCGAGAACAAGTTGGGCAAGCAATAAAATTAATGCCACGAGAGCGAATTCTTAAAGATTTCAAAATATCAAAACCGACTTTGATTTCCTCTATAGGATCTGCCGCCAAAGAAACGCGCAGCGTATCGCCAATGCCCTCAGCTAATAACATTCCTAAACCCACCGCAGATTTTACTGCACCAGCGCGTGCGCCACCTGCTTCTGTAATGCCTAAATGTAAAGGTTGTTTAATTGCTTTAGCCAGTAAACGATAAGATTCGACCGCTAAGAATACATCGGAGGCTTTTACGCTCACTTTAAATTGGTTGAAATTTAGGCGATCTAAAATTTCTACATGACGTAATGCGGACTCTAATAATGCTTCTGGTGTTGGTTCGCCGTATTTTTCTTGCAGATCTTTTTCCAAAGAGCCAGCGTTTACGCCAATACGAATCGGAATATTTTTGTCACGAGCACAATCAACAACGGCACGGATGCGATCTTCACGACCAATATTGCCAGGATTAATACGTAAACAATCCACGCCATATTCTGCGACTTTTAACGCAATACGATAGTCGAAATGAATATCTGCTACGAGCGGGACATTCACTTGTTGTTTAATTTGTTTAAATGCTTCTGCAGCATCCATTGTTGGAACAGATACACGAACAATATCTGCACCAACACGTTCTAATGATTTAATTTGAGCAACTGTCGCTTCCACATCAGTAGTGCGAGTATTTGTCATTGATTGCACGGCAATCGGTGCATCCCCACCAATTGGTACATTTCCCACATAAATTTTTGTCGATTCACGACGCTTAATAGTTGGCTGAAAAGCTGACATTATTTTTCCTAAGGTTGTGAAAGTTTGAATTTTGCTACGCGACCATCCACTTTAAGAGGATAATTCTCGCCTTTGTAAGTGATGCGCACATTGCTTGGTGCGCCTACAATTAATGAAAATTCATTGCCATTAAAGGTTAATATTTCGCCTTGTTTATATTCTTTTTGTGCTAATACGTGACGGGCGTTATCTTTTACACTAATCCAACTGCTATTTGTCAAAATTTCAATCATTAAATCGCCTTTTGCTATAGGTAACGTTGGAGAAATACTTGGATTTTCGACCGCACTTTGAATGTCTGAAACTGATTTTTCATCGTTTTTGAGTAGTGAAACGCTATTTTCTTGTGCTATTTCTAGTAACACATTATTTGTTATTTCTACTGGTTGTGAGACTGGTGCTGCTGTTTCTGGTGCAGATTTATTACTTTCTTCTGTTGTCACAAGAGCGGTGGCAGGCTGATTGTTTTCGGTAGAGGCAACATAGCTTTGCACTAAATCATCGCGTTCTTGAGTATTTTGTTGATAACTTTGCCACCACCAAAGCCCTGTCATACCAATTACAATCACGAATACTATTGCGGTTAAACGCCCGATCCAACGATTGTGAGAAGAATATTGATTAACGGCACGGGTTGAACGTGCATTTTTCCCTAAATCATTTTTTTCGGTTTCAGCAAAAACAATATTTTCCCACACAGAATCTGGCAAACGTAAGAATTTTGCATAGCTGCGAACATAACCTTTGACAAATATAGAAGGCGTTGATTTTTGAATAAATTCATTATTTTCAAGTTGCTCTAATATAGAAGGGCGTAGCGTGATTTCTTTAGCGACATCTTCAAGAGAAAGATTTAAGGCTTCGCGTGTTTGACGAAAAATCTCACCAGGAGAAAGCACTTGCTCAGTAGTTGGATTCATAAATTTAATCAAATAATTAGGCGGTAAATAAGGGCTAAATTTTAAAGTCCAATACTTGATTTGGCAATGCTTTATTTTAGGCTATTGAATTTTTCCGCACGTTTTCCATCGATTTGACGTAATTTTTCTAATGTTTGCTGATAAATATCCATTTTTTTCGCGGAATAAGCACAAAGCGCGATATTTTCAAATGTATCTGCTTGATGATAATAATTCGGCGAATTAAGGGCTAATTCAAATTGTTGCTGGGCTTGCTCAAATTTCTTTTGACTACATAGAAACGTACCAAAATTATTATGTACATCGCCTTGTTTATGATTAAGTTTTACGGCTATTTCATACTCACGAAAGGCATTTTCTATTTGCCCTTGTTGTTGATAATAATGTGCAAGTGCTGAATGTACGAGATAGTAATTTTTATCGTGTTGAAGTGCTTTGTCTAAATTGATTTTAGCCAGTTGAGGATTATTTTGCTGAAGATAGCTCAAAGCGAGTTCCACTCGCGCTTTGGCGGCAGCTTGATGATCTAAGCTAGACGCAGATTGTGAAACGCAGGCAGAAAAAATGAAAGGGAAAATAACCGCACTTAGTTGTTTACTTATTGTTTGCATTTTTCTCCTTTTAACAGGGGCAGTCGAAATATTTAATATGCTTTAATTTGTATGAAAACATAGGGCATGTGAACTTGATTAATTCACATGCCTAGAATATTAATTAACTTCTGTTACCCCAATATTTTGTCCAAATTGGCGTTTCATTGCCGTACGTTTAGTACGATCGATCACATCTCCAGCTAGCTGTCCGCAAGCCGCATCAATATCATCGCCACGGGTTTTACGGATAATCACGGTAAAGCCATATTCCATTAATGTTTTTTGGAAGCGGTCGATACGCGTATTCGAGCTTTTTGCATAAGGTGCCTCTGGGAACGGATTCCACGGAATTAAATTAATTTTACAAGGTGTATTTTTTAATACTTCTGCAAGTTGATGAGCGTGTTCAATGCCATCATTTACATGATCGAGCATCACATACTCAATCGTCACTTTGCCGTGGTTTGCATTTGATACATTTAAATAACGATTTACTGAGTCAATCAAGGTTTTGATATTATATTTTTTGTTGATTGGCACAATTTCATCACGTAATTCATCATTTGGTGCATGTAATGAAATTGCCAGTGCCACATCGATCATTTTGCTCAAATTATCTAGTGCTGGCACAACCCCAGAAGTTGATAAAGTGACACGACGTTTTGATAAACCGTAAGCAAAGTCATCTAACATAATTTCCATTGCAGGAACAACGTTTGCGACATTTAATAAGGGTTCGCCCATTCCCATCATTACCACATTTGTAATGGGTCTAACGCCAGTTACGCCAAAGTTACCAATAATTTTAGAGGCTCGCCATACTTGACCGATAATTTCTGAAACCGTTAAATTGCGATTAAATCCTTGTTGTGCTGTTGAACAAAATGTACAAGCTAAGGCACAGCCAACTTGGGAAGATACACAAAGCGTCGCGCGATCTGCTTCGGGAATATACACAGTTTCAACTTGCTGCTCGCCCACTTGCATTGCCCATTTTATCGTGCCATCGGCTGAACGCTGTTCAACGGCAACTTCTGGGGCTTTAATTTCTGCAACCGCCTTAAGTTTTTCACGTAATTTTTTATTAATGTTTGTCATATTGTCGAAGTTATCTTCGCCAAAATGATAAATCCATTTAACTAACTGATCTGCTCGAAATGGTTTTTCGCCGAGTTCTTTAAAAAATTCGCGCATTTGTTGGCGCGTTAAATCCATTAGATTAATTTTTTTAGCGGGTGCATCTGATTGCACTGACAATAATTCTGACATTTTAGCCTCGTTATTACACATTGTGGCGATAGCATTGTGCAGGTGTTTTTATCAAAAACTCACAACGAAAAATTCGCAATTAAAAAATGAACGGCGATTGTACAGATTTGTCGCCGCATAATCTAGCGGAATTGAAAAACGATGGAAAATCTTACCGCACTTTTTTGCGATCTAGATCGCAAATATTTTCAATTACAGCGGAAAAAGTGCGGTAAAATATCAGCCTATTTTTTAAGGTGACCAATAATGTTTAAAAAAGCTTTATTTATTTTATCTTTGTGTCCTTCTTTTGCGCTGGCACAGTCTTATGTTGTGTATGATTTTACCCATAATCGAGTGTTGGAAAGCCATGCGCCTGATAGTATTCAGCCTATTGCCTCTGTAACAAAATTAATGACGGCTAATGTATTTTTAGAGAATAATAAAAATCCTAATTGTCGAATCGCAATCACAAAAGAGGATACGGATCGAATTAAAGGTACAGGAACAAAATTACCTAAAAATATTCCTATCTCTTGTAACGAATTATTGAAAGCAATGCTTGTCCATTCTGATAACTATGCTGCCCACGCGCTTTCTCGTGCAGCGGGAATAAGTCGTCGCCAATTTATTAATAAAATGAACGAAAAAGCCCATCAACTTGGCATGTATTCTACTCGTTTTCACGATAGTTCAGGGTTATCTAGCTATAATATTTCCAGCCCGATGGATTTGGTTAAACTCGCTAAATATTCATTAAATAAATCGGACATTAAACGTTTATCTAATCTTAATGCAACTTATATCCAAGCAGGGAAACACAAACTTTATATTAAAAATACTAATAAGTTAGTGCGTGATGAAATCTTTGATGCGGCAGTGAATAAAACGGGCTACATTCAAGAGTCTGGTTATAATCTCGTTTTCATTAATAAACACCTATGCAAAAATGCAACTATTGGCGTAATTAGTTTAAATAACACTTCCTCTGCGTATCGTTCTAGCTTTACTAAAAGCAAATTAGAAAAATTCGGCTGCACAGCATTAAATGGAAGAACAATTCGTGATGTAGCTGGAGAAGCTCAATATGAAGATGGCTATGATGAAGTGGGATTTAATACGCTAATTCAGCAATTATCAAAATAATGTTCATAAACATAAAAAACGCGAGATAACAGTTTGTTTTATCTCGCGTTTTTCATATTTTATTCTCAAAAGGTAAATCTATAATAATTTCAATATTCTAGACTTAATTTGATAAAAAGTCATTCTAATGACAGAAAATACCTTTATTGCTTGTATGATTAAGAAAATTTTTTGTTTTATGCTTTTTTCATAAAAGCAATACATTTTGTATGAAATAATTATAAATAAATTTATCATTTTGATAATCATTTCCATTCCAAAACAACATAAAAAGTAGTACTATTATTTCCGATGAATAATTGTTGTGCTGTTGAACAATTATTCAGGCATTCAATCTATCTTTTTTAAATAAGGACATCTTATGCGAAATTCATTCAAAATTATGACCGCACTTGCACTTGGTTTATTTGCAATGCAAGCTAACGCAAAATTTAAAGTCGTCACCACTTTTACCGTGATTCAAGATATTGCGCAAAATGTGGCAGGCAATGCAGCAACAGTGGAATCTATTACCAAACCAGGTGCTGAAATTCACGAATATGAACCAACGCCAAAAGACATTGTAAAAGCACAATCTGCCGATTTAATTTTATGGAACGGCTTAAATTTGGAACGTTGGTTTGAGCGTTTCTTCCAAAATGTTAAAGATAAACCTGCTGTGGTAGTAACAGAAGGTATTCAACCATTATCTATTTATGAAGGCCCGTATAAAGATGCGCCTAATCCACACGCTTGGATGTCGCCATCTAATGCTTTAATTTATATTGAAAATATTAAGAATGCGTTAGTGAAATACGATCCACAAAATGCAGCTGTGTATGAAAAAAATGCCGCTGACTATGCTCAAAAAATTAAACAACTTGATGAACCGCTTCGTGCAAAATTAGCACAAATTCCTGAAGAGCAACGCTGGCTTGTAACAAGTGAGGGTGCTTTCAGTTATTTGGCGAAAGATTACAATTTAAAAGAAGGTTATTTATGGCCAATCAATGCTGAACAACAAGGCACACCACAACAAGTGCGTAAAGTGATTGATTTAGTTCGTAAAAACAATATTCCTGTTGTGTTTAGTGAAAGTACAATTTCAGCCAAACCTGCACAACAAGTAGCCAAAGAAAGTGGCGCAAAATACGGCGGTGTGTTGTATGTTGATTCACTTTCTGCGAAAAACGGCCCTGTGCCAACTTATATTGATTTGCTTAACGTTACTGTATCAACCATTGTTAAAGGATTCGGAAAATAATGGACTCTTTCTCGACATCAATTTGGGTTAATGATGTAACTGTTCGTTACAACAATGGTCATACTGCAATTCACAATATGACGTTCTCACTCAATAGTGGAACTATTTGTGCATTAGTGGGTGTGAATGGCAGTGGCAAGTCCACATTATTTAAAAGCATAATGGGGCTTGTGAAGCCACAACAAGGTGAAATTAAACTTTGTGATTTGCCAATTTCCCAAGCACTGAAACGTAATTTGGTTGCTTATGTACCACAATCAGAAGAAGTGGACTGGCAATTTCCAGTGTCAGTGTATGATGTCGTGATGATGGGGCGTTATGGGTATATGAATTTTCTTCGTATCCCCAAAGCGATTGATAAACAAAAAGTTCAAGAGGCGATGCAGCGAGTAAATATTGAGCATCTTGCGCATCGTCAAATTGGCGAGTTATCTGGCGGGCAGAAAAAACGCGTGTTTTTAGCCCGCGCTTTAGCACAACAAAGTCCAATTATTTTATTGGATGAACCTTTCACTGGCGTTGATGTGAAAACTGAAAATGCCATAGTTGATCTTCTTCAACAGCTTCGAGAAGAAGGTCATCTGATTCTTGTCTCAACTCATAACTTAGGTTCTGTTCCTGATTTTTGTGATCAAGTGGTAATGATTAATCGCACGGTCATCGCCGCAGGAAAAACAGAAGATACCTTTAACCAACATAATTTGGAAATTGTATTTGGTGGGGTGTTACGTCATATTAAATTATTGGGCGAAAATTTACATAATGATGAAGATAAACGTTCTGTTACCGTCTTAACAGATGATGAAAAAGCCGTTGTATTCTATGGCGAAACTAAGCAAGATCCACCTGCGCCAACAACACAGGATTGCCATTTTGAAGATTGCCCTTATAAAAGTGCGGTTAAAAATAAGAGGGATTAGGTAATGTTAGATTTATTGCTCGAACCTTTTTCCTATGATTATATGCTCAAGGCGATGATTTTGAGTACCGCAGTGGGTGGCATTTGTGCTTTTTTGTCTTCATATTTAATGCTTAAAGGCTGGTCTTTGATTGGCGATGCGCTTTCTCATTCCGTTGTGCCTGGTGTTGCAATTGCCTATGCTTTTGCGTTGCCTTATGCACTTGGTGCATTTTTTGCAGGTATTTTTGCCGCACTTTCTATTCTTTGGATTAAATCCATTTCTAAACTGAAAGAAGATGCCATTATCGGGTTTATTTTCAGTACTTTCTTTGCATTAGGTCTATTGCTCATTTCTTTAAATCCAACCGCAGTAAATGTGCACAATATCATTTTAGGTAATATTTTAGGCATTGCTGATGAAGATATTTACCAAGTCGCAATTATTATCGGTGTTTGTTTAGTATTGCTTTTATTGTTCTGGAAAGACTTATTACTGATTTTTTTCGATGAAACACAGGCAAGAACAGTAGGGCTTTCGCCATTATTTTATAAGGTTTTATTTTTTACTTTATTAAGTGCTTGTGTGGTAGCTGCATTGCAAACTGTGGGGGCGATTTTAGTCATTGCAATGGTCATTACCCCTGGTGCAACAGCATATTTACTCACTGATAAATTCAAAACCTTGTCAATCATCGCTATTATTTTAGGCGCAGTGACAAATTTTGTTGGGGTCTATATTAGCTATTATTTAGACGGTGCCACTGGCGGTGTGATTGTGACCTTGCAAACATTATTATTTTTAGTCGCTTTCTTATTTTCACCAAAATATGGCTTACTCACACGTAATAAAAAGGCGGTAGAAAATGTTTGATTGGCTTTTAGAACCGCTACAATTTGAGTTTATGCAAAATGCCTTATTGACTGCATTGATTGTTTCTATTATCTGTGCATTACTTTCTTGCTATTTAGTCTTGAAAGGTTGGTCATTAATGGGCGATGCAATTTCTCACGCTGTATTACCTGGTATTGTACTCGCTTATTTGGCAGGAATTCCTTTAACGATTGGCGCATTTTTCTCAGGCATTTTTTGCTCCCTTGGCGTGGGATATTTAAAAGAAAATAGTCGCATAAAAGAAGATACTGCAATGGGCATTGTATTTTCTGGAATGTTTGCCATTGGTTTGGTTATGTTTACCAAAATTCAAACAGAACAGCATTTAACCCATATTTTGTTTGGTAATGTATTGGGTGTAAGTTATCAAGAGCTTATTCAAAGTGCGGTCATTTCTGCGATAATTTTTTGTCTGATTGTCTTTAAACGTAAAGACTTTTTGCTTTATTGTTTTGATCCAAGCCACACCCGTGTTGCAGGGCTTTCTCCTAAAATTTTACATTATGGTTTATTAATTCTACTTGCTTTAACCATTGTAAGCACGATGCAAGTGGTCGGCGTTATTTTGGTGGTGGCAATGTTAATTGCGCCAGGAATTACCGCACTTACGCTCACAAAATCTTTTGATAAAATGCTATGGATTGCTATTGTCAGTTCCATTACATCAAGTCTAATTGGTGTAATATTGAGCTATCATTTTGATGCCTCAACAGGTGCTTGTATCATTCTTCTGCAAGCCGCATTTTTTGTTATAGCATTAGCTTATAGCAAGATTAGAACAATATGATTTCCTATCTTTTGAAAACGGTACAAGCTAATTGTTTGTGCCGTTTTTGTTCGATGAAATATTCTTTCAACTTCCACAAGGTATTTATTTTATATAAGTCATTCTTTATCTTATTTGATATTCCTAATATTAAATCCTTATAGTAACGGTTCAATGATTACCCTCAAAATTTTGCTTAAAAGAGAAACATAAAATTAATAACGATAAACTCAACGCAGTGTACTTTTTAATATCTACTGTTTTAACTATTTTAAAAAAGACTTTAGATTGTTTTATTCGATTTTAGAACAAACAAAAAAGCGAATCTTTCGATTCGCTTTTTTAAGTATGCCTTCTAACAAATAATTAGAAGTAAACGCGTAAACCTACACCCACTGATTTTTCTTTTTCAGTTTTTACTGTTGTTTTACCCTTATCAGTTGCAGTTGTTCTAGTTCTAGCGTAAGCACCTTCAATATAGGTTAATACTTGTTTGTGAAGTTTATGATCTATACCGAATAACACAGCTTGTTCACGTTCTTTCTCACCTTGATCTACTTTACGTTCATATTTGAAGTTACCATAGAGATTAGTATCTTCCATTAATTCATATTGGAAACCTGGAGATACGAAATAGCTTTTTTGGTGTGTAGCTTTATAGTTTTTAGTTTTTGCATAGCCACTATCTAGAGACACTAATAAGCCTAAATCACTAAAACGGTAACCTAAGCTAGCTAAAGCACCATTTACTTCTTCTTTTTTACCTTGGTAGGTGTAGTTACCCTGATCGTTTTTATTATCACTGTCTTTATAGTTTGTACGACCGTAAGCAATACCTACAATAATGTTGTTAGCATCATATTTTGCACCAACTTGAACTCCGTTACTGATTTCACCGACAGTTACTTCACCAGTTTTCGTCCCAACGCGTGGAACCGTCTGTACATCACGTTCTTGTGCTAATAAATAATTAGCACCTAATACTAAACCATCAATACCATTAAAAGTATAGCCAATGGTGTTACCATTAGTAGGGATATATTTTTTAGAGTTGAGAAGACCATATTCTTTATCTTCTGCGGTTGTAATTTCATCAGCAATAGTTTTTGCGCGACCAAGTTTTACTTCACCGAATGTGTTATTTCCTAAAGTAACATAAGCATATTTGGTTGCAATATCAGCGAAGTGATCTGCCTTCTCTTTAGTGTAATCTGAAACAAAACGAGTTTCTAAATAACCTTGTGCATAGAAGCCGTCACTAAAGTTATGCGTTGCTTTAATGTGGAAACGTGAACCCTGATTACGTAATGCACCGTGTTGATTTTTTTGATCATCTTCAGTGCTAGTGCTTTGTTCCGCAATAACGCTTAAACGACCGCCTAATTCTACTTTAGTCCCTTCGTTGTTATAAACAACAACGGCGTTAGCTGCTGACGCTGCGAATGCACCAACGATTAATGCTGCAAGTGTTTTTTTCATAATTTGTATTCCTTATGGTTGTTTACTATCTATGATTGAACTTTTCTCCAATAGAATTGTCCAATCGCCAAAATAGACGAGCTGCATCTTTGCAAAAAAAATTTTTGATGTCAATACTCCAAAATTTTAATTTTCTTGAAATCTGATCGAGATCACACTTTTCAAATGAATTTGATTGTTTTTTATTCTGTTTTAGGTTTAAGTATTACCTATAAATATTTTAGGTATCGAAAAATATGACGTTATATCAGTTGTATTATTCTTCTATGTACCCCATATCTTCCTCCGTGGGATTTTCTGCCCCTTTTTTTGCTAATTCATCGCAAATTTCATTTTCTCTATGCCCTGCGTGTCCTTTCACCCATTGCCAATTAATTTTATGACGTTGGATGGATTCATCTAAGGCTTTCCACAAATCTTGGTTTTTTACAGGCTTTCCAGAACTTGCTTTCCAATTATTTTTTTTCCAATTAAAGATCCATTTTGTGATGCCATTTTTCATATATTGGCTATCACTATAAAGCGTGATCAAGCAAGGTTCTTTTAATGCATTTAATGCTTCAATGACAGCGCGTAATTCCATTCGATTATTGGTGGTTTTGAAATAACCTTTGGAGAGCATTTTTTCATGTTGTTTATAGCGTAATACGGCGCCAATTCCCCCCGCCCCTGGATTACCTAAGCAAGAGCCATCAGTAAAAATTTCAATCTGTTTTTGCATAACAAAAAGGTTGTTGTGTAGAATGACAAGTATTTTAATGGAAAGAGATAGGTTGAACAAATGATTAATCCCAATCGCCAAATTGTATTAGATACTGAAACTACAGGTATGAATCAGCTTGGCGCGCATTATGAAGGACACTGCATTATTGAAATTGGTGCAGTTGAATTAATAAATCGTCGTTACACAGGTAATAATTTCCATATTTACATTAAGCCAGATCGCTCTGTTGATCCTGATGCGATTAAAATTCATGGCATAACCGATGAAATGTTAGCGGATAAACCTGAATTCAAAGAAATTGCCCAAGATTTTTTGGATTATATTAATGGTGCGGAATTGCTTATTCATAATGCGCCCTTTGATGTTGGATTTATGGATTATGAATTTCGTAAACTTGACCTCAATGTGAAAACTGACGATATTTGTTTGGTGACAGATACGCTACAAATGGCGCGTCAAATGTATCCTGGAAAACGTAATAATTTGGACGCACTTTGTGATCGTTTAGGTATTGATAATAGCAAACGTACTTTGCACGGTGCGTTACTGGATGCCGAGATCTTGGCGGATGTTTATTTGATGATGACGGGGGGGCAAACAAATTTATTCGATGAAGAAGAATCTGTTGAGTCTGATGTTATCCATGTTGTGCAAGAAAAAGCGGCGGAAGAAATAAAAAGTGCGGTGGATTTTGCGCACAATTTAAAATTACTTCAACCTACTGATGATGAGCTACAAGCGCATTTAGAATTATTAAAAATGATTAATAAAAAAAGTGGAAATAATTGCTTTTGGGATAAACGCTTTGGAAATGACAATGTGCATTAATCGTTTGGAATTTAAGCAGGTAAGTAAAATTTAATAAAAAAAGATTGACGAGATTTGTGTTCATCATTAAGATACGCACCACTTAGCGGAGTGGTAGTTCAGCTGGTTAGAATACCTGCCTGTCACGCAGGGGGTCGCGGGTTCGAGTCCCGTCCATTCCGCCAATTTAAAATTAATATCTTATCTCGGAGTGGTAGTTCAGCTGGTTAGAATACCTGCCTGTCACGCAGGGGGTCGCGGGTTCGAGTCCCGTCCATTCCGCCAATTAAGATAAATAAAGATAGCACCTAAGGGTGCTTTTTTTGTATCTAAAATTTGCTTCATCCTTGACAAAAATAAAGCAAACTTTTAAGATTTGAAGAACTAGGGAGCTGCATACTCCCTAGTATGTTGTCTTATTAGTAAGCGTACTGGCTCACTAATAATAAAATGACAACAAGGATAATGAGTTTAATCATTTTCTTATCCTCTTCAAACGTTGCGAAAAAGCGCAACACTCGCTTTCAAGCTGTATTCTTGAAAGCGAGATTATTATAACGTTAAGTTATAGATAAATAAACAGTGTTTAGAAAGCCATAGGATTGTATCCTGTGGCTTTTTCTTTTCTTTATGAAATCATTTTTACCAATCCTTTAACTTCCGATATAATAGCCGCCATTATTTGACAAAATAAGAGATTTTTTATGGCAACTCCAGTCGTCGCCCTTGTTGGTCGCCCGAATGTGGGAAAATCCACATTATTTAATCGCCTTACTCGTACAAGAGATGCGTTAGTCGCGGATTTTCCTGGTTTAACTCGTGATAGAAAATACGGCCATGCTCATATTGCTGGCTATGATTTTATCGTTATTGATACTGGCGGTATTGATGGAACGGAAGAGGGCGTAGAAGAAAAAATGGCGGAGCAATCTTTGCTTGCTATTGATGAAGCGGATATTGTTCTTTTCCTTGTGGATGCGCGAGCGGGTTTAACGGCAGCTGATATTGGTATTGCTAATTATTTACGCCAACGTCAAAACAAAATTACTGTGTTGGTGGCAAATAAAACTGATGGTATCGATGCGGATTCCCATTGTGCTGAATTTTATCAGTTAGGTTTAGGGGAAATTGAGCAAATCGCTGCTTCACAAGGTCGTGGTGTCACTCAATTAATGGAACAAGTGCTTGCACCTTTTGCGGAACAAATGGAAAACGTCGATGAAAATGACCGCACTTCTGAGGAAGAACAAGATGAATGGGAACAAGAATTCGATTTTGATTCAGAAGAAGATACGGCATTAATTGATGATGTGTTAGACGAAGAACTTGAAGAAGAACAAGATAAAAATATCAAAATTGCCATTGTTGGTCGTCCAAATGTGGGTAAATCTACTTTAACCAATCGTATTTTAGGTGAAGATCGTGTGGTGGTTTTTGATATGCCAGGTACGACACGCGATAGTATTTATATTCCAATGGAGCGTGATGGGCAGCAATATACCTTGATTGATACGGCGGGTGTGCGTAAACGCGGTAAGGTGCATTTGGCAGTGGAAAAATTCTCCGTGATTAAAACCTTGCAAGCGATTCAAGATGCTAATGTTGTGTTATTGACTATTGACGCGAGAGAGAACATTTCTGATCAGGATTTATCTTTGCTCGGCTTTATTTTAAATGCAGGTCGTTCTTTAGTGATCGTCGTGAATAAATGGGATGGTTTGGATCAAGATGTGAAAGATCGTGTGAAATCTGAGCTTGATCGTCGTTTAGATTTTATTGATTTTGCTCGCGTGCATTTTATTTCCGCCTTGCACGGCAGTGGTGTAGGTAATCTTTTTGATTCGATTAAAGAAGCCTATGCTTGTGCAACTCAAAAAATGACGACCTCGCTTTTAACTCGTATTTTACAAATGGCAACGGACGAGCACCAACCCCCGATGATTGGCGGTCGTCGAATTAAATTAAAATATGCCCATCCAGGTGGTTATAATCCGCCGATTATAGTGGTTCACGGTAACCAAATGGATAAATTACCAGATTCTTATAAACGTTATTTATCTAATTATTATCGTAAGAGTTTGAAAATTATTGGTTCACCGATTCGTCTTCTTTTCCAAGAAGGCTCAAACCCATTTGCAGGACGCAAAAATAAACTCACTCCGAACCAATTGCGTAAACGTAAACGTTTGATGAAGTTTATTAAGAAAGCGAAACGTTAAATTCGAGATAGATAAAACTTAGACAGATTTAACCGCACTTTTAAAACTCTTTTTGGAGAACTAAAGTGCGGTTATTTTTTTATTTGTTTTGCAGAAGAAAGGTATGGCGATATTTTAAGTGCGTTGTAATAAAAATGATGAAACCGATTAAGCCTAATGCTGCGCCCGTATAACCGATTTCGTTTAATCCTAAATGGGTTGTCGCAAGATTTCCAAATAATGCGCCTGCACCAATTCCTGCATTGAAAATGCCCGAGTAAATAGCCGTGGCAACATCGGTTGCATCTGGTGCAAGTTTTAGTACGCGCATTTGTAGAGATAGTCCGATACAAGAAATGCCAATCCCCCAAATAAACACAAGACAGAACATTGCTATCATTGTTTCGGTAGAGAAGAGTAGTAGCAATAGTGAGAACATCAATAAGCTCATCGAAATAATAATAAATTTTGTGGGAGCAAATCGGTAGAATCTGTTAAATAATAGGCCTGCTGCAATACCTGAGAAACCAAAAACTAATAAAACCACAGTGGCAAAATTTGGATCCAAGTGCCCTACATCAATCATGAATGGTTCGATATAAGTATAAGCGGTAAAGTGTGCTGAAATGACGATTGCCGTTGTTACATAAAGCCAAAGCAATAATGGGCGTTTTGCAAGCAAGGGTAAACTTGCAATAGAGCCAGCATTTTTACTGGGTAAATTTGGTAATAATCGAATAATTAAAAACATAATGGATAATGCCAGTACTGCAATAATGCCAAAAGTGACACGCCAACCGACGAGCTGTCCGACAATTCGTCCAATCGGTAATCCTAAGATGGTGGCAAGTGCGGTGCCAATAGCGAGCATTCCTAATGCTTGAGTTTTCTTGTGTTTAGGTGCGATGCGTATTACAAGTGAAGCGGTAATGGACCAAAACACTGAATGTGCTAATGCAATACACATTCGAGCGAGAAGTAATATCCAAAAATTCCAAGCAATGACCGATAAAATATGCCCAACAATAAATATAATGAAAAGTTTGATTAGCAGGCTTTTACGTTCCATATTGCCGGTGGCAAGCATGGCTGGTAAAGACATAATTAGCACCGTCCAAGCATAAACTGTCATCATTAAACCAGTATCGGCGGTTTGCATATTAAAACTTTGTGCAATATCGCTTAACATTGCAACGGGTACAAATTCTGTAGTATTAAAAATAAATCCTGCGCAAGCCATAATAAACACGCGCCACGATTGAATTTTTTCAGCTTTTAAATATAACGACATTAACGTAACTTTTCTTTAATCGCATCAATTAATTGATGGCGGAATTTTTTCGTAAAATTAATTTTATATTGTGGAGAATTGCAGTTACCAAAAAAATTGATTGGCAGGGTTAAATTTTGATAGCGTTGATCCGTAGAATTTAAATTAATATCCACATTGCATTCCATTCGATTTAAATCAATGATTCCTTTCCCTTGCCCCAAAAGTGCGGGTGTTTTTAATTCAATTTTTTCAGCAATAAGTTGATTTTGTTGGAGAAATAATTGTAAGTGAAATTGTTCAAAGCGAGTGTTTAACTCTTTGTTTTTTAACAAATCATTGTTGTAATTAATCGGGAAATATTGCGCTACCATATCCAATAGATTTACACCAAGAATTTCGCCATTTTGCGCTAAAAAATTTAATTTGCCTTGAATAAGCGAGGAAGATGAAAAGCTGAAATCAAGATCAAAATCAGCGTGTCCACTTAACACTTCTGGCAAATTTAATAGTGCGAATAAGCGTTTAACGGGGAAAGTTTTGCCTGAAAAATTGACCGCACTTTGGTTGCCAATTTGTTGATATTTCAATACAGCTAAACAATCGTTATCGCATTGTGGTTTTATATAGGTCACTATTTGTTGGTGGGCTGTGTGGGTTTCAATATAACCGATAGGCTGATTATTTAGGTTTGCATCTACAAATTGAAGTAGGGCTGATTCTGATGTTGAGAAGTCTAAATTTGCTTTATGGAAAGAAAAATGGAAAGTTTTTGTTTTTCCATAAATAGGTTTATTAAATTCAATGCGAATATGGTTTTCGCCATTCAATATTACTTTTTTTGATAAAAGCTGTTTTAACGAAAAAGGCGAAACCTCTATGGATACATTGGCAGGATTTTGTGTGTTTTGAGTTAATTTGAGCTGTTGAATATTCAGTGAATGAAGTGCGGTATTACCATACAAAAGAGGCAAAAAATTAAATTTAGCTTCAATTTTTTGAGCTGAAAATTGCGTAGTTTTTATATTTTCAAGGGAAAGTGCGGGAGAAAATAATGATAAATTGACGGATTGAACGGCAATGTTTTGTTGTGCCAGTTGTTCACTAATGGCACTTTGCACTCGATAAAGTTGAATATATAAAAAAGAAAAGATCGCCAAAGCGACGATCCCTACGACAAGCACGAACTTTTTCATTGATTATTCCTTGTCTTCGTCAATTCGACTGGCTACCGCACTTTGTTGATTTTTATATTTTGCATCTTTGCGGCTACTGTATGGTCGTTTTGCTTCGCCACTTAATACTTCAAAACTTAACGCACCAATGACCATATTTGGGCGTAATGCTAATGGTAATTTCCCTGAATTATAAAATTCCAGCACGATTTTTCCTTCCCAACCTGGGTCAATGCGGTGTGCTGTGACGTGTACCATTAAGCCTAAACGGGCTAAAGAAGAACGACCATCTAACCAACCGATAATATTGGCGGGTAATTTCACGGATTCAAGTGTTGTTGCTAACGCTAAAGTACCAGGATGCAAGAAAAATGCTTCCCCCTCTGGAATAATAATTTCATCGCTCATTACCGATTCAAGCTGGGCGGATACTTCTTCTTTCGGGCCACTTAAATCAATAAAAGGCGCAGAATGTTCACGAAATACACGGAAAGAATTACCCAAGCGAACATCAATCGTCGCACCGTTGATTTTGTCATTATTTGGACGAGGTGTTAAAGAAATAATGCCATCATCGAGATAGCGTTCAATATCAGTATCGCAAAGACGCATAAGATTTCCTATTTTTGATTCAATAAATGAAGAATTTGAGCTTTTAACATATTGATTGCAATGCGGTTTTTGCCACCGCGAGGAATGACAATATCCGCATATTGTTTAGACGGCTCAATAAATTGTAAGAACATTGGACGCACGGTTGCACGATATTGATCAATCACCGATTGTAGAGAGCGACCACGTTCTTCCATATCGCGTTGTAAACGGCGGATGAAGCAAATATCAAGTGGTGTGTCTACGAATACAGAAATATCGGCTAATTGACGTACTCTTTCGTCTGTGAGCAATAAAATCCCTTCTAAAATTACGATTCGTTTTGGTGTGAAATGCGTTGTTTCGTTGGTGCGAGTATGTTCTACATAGCTATAAACAGGCACATCTACGGCACTGCCATTTTTTAGATTTTTTAAATGTTGGATAAGTAAATCGCGATCCATAGAGTTTGGATGATCGTAATTCGTTTTTACGCGCTCAGTCATTTCTAAATGACTTTGATCTTTATAGTAACTGTCTTCAGTAATGATACCAATTTCTTGGCAGCCTAATTCATTGCAGAGTTCTTTGTGAACGGTGGAAGCGATAGAACTTTTGCCTGATGCAGATGCACCTGTGATGGCGATAATGATACAAGAGGGATTTGACATAATCGTGTTTCGATGTAAGGAAAATTCGTGCAATTATAAAGAAAAGTGCGGTGAATTTCACGTTTATTTTTTTATCCAAATTTCAAAAAGTGTGAGCTTCATCACGGTATTATTTCTATTTTTCAAGTAGGATTCGAGCATCCTATCCAATAAGGAGTATGTATTATGAAATTCAACAAAATTTCTCTTTCTGTTTCTACCGCACTTTTAGCAGCAGGATTGGCTATTTCTGGTTCTGCTAACGCTAAAGGTCGTTTAGTTGTTTACTGTAGTGCCACCAATATTTTGTGCGAAACCACCACGAAAGCGTTCGGCGAAAAATATGATGTGAAAACATCCTTTATTCGTAATGGTTCAGGCAGTACTTTTGCCAAAGTTGAAGCTGAAAAAAATAACCCTCAAGCGGATGTTTGGTTCGGCGGTACTTTTGACCCTCAAGCTCAAGCTGCAGAATTAGGCTTAATTGAGCCTTATAAATCCAAACACATTGATGAAATCGTAGAACGTTTCCGTGATCCTGCGAAAACCAAAGGTCACTATGTTTCCTCAATCTATATGGGAATCTTAGGTTTCGGTGTGAATACTGAACGTTTGGCAAAATTAGGCATTAAAGAAGTGCCAAAATGCTGGAAAGACCTAACAGATCCGCGCTTAAAAGGCGAAGTTCAAATTGCAGACCCTCAAAGTGCGGGTACTGCTTATACCGCATTGGCAACTTTCGTCCAATTATGGGGCGAAAAAGAGGCATTCGATTTCCTAAAAGCGTTACATCCTAATGTTTCTCAATATACCAAATCGGGTATCACGCCATCACGTAACTCTGCGCGTGGCGAAGCGACAATTGGGGTAGGTTTCTTACACGATTATGCTTTAGAAAAACGCAATGGTGCGCCATTAGAATTAGTTGTGCCGTGTGAAGGAACGGGCTATGAATTAGGTGGTGTGAGTATCTTAAAAGGTGCGCGTAATATTGATAATGCAAAATTATTCGTCGATTGGGCGTTATCAAAAGAAGGTCAAGAATTAGCTTGGAAACAAGGGGATTCGTTACAAATCTTAACTAACACGACTGCAGAACAATCGCCAACTGCATTTGATCCAAATAAACTTAAATTAATCAATTATGACTTTGAAAAATACGGTGCAACAGAACAACGCAAAGCCTTAATTGAAAAATGGGTACAAGAAGTTAAATTAGCGAAATAGTTTTCGTGATAATCATAGCCGTGGGTAAGTATACCCACGGCTAATTATCGTAATAGTAGTTCCCCTTTGGGGAACAGCTTTTTACTCCCCGATAGGGGAGTTTCTGTAATTATCCTAGGGCCTACTTACCCTAGGCGAAAGTCGTGTTTTCTTTACTGCGAGGTTGTATGAACGCAAAAAAACTTTCCATAATGCATTCCGCTTATTTTTGGATTATTTTATCCTTGTTGGCGTTTGCGCTTCTGCCCTCCAATGCACTTGATTACGGTTTGTTTGAAAGTACTTCAGATGAATATTTAGAGGCAATGGGTTGGGCTTCTTTCAATTTAACTTGGGCTTGGTTTCTGCCTGTTATTGTGTATGGTGCTTTGCCGTTATTGAGATTGCCACGGCAAACCCAAGCAAAAACAGAGCTATTTTTGACCGCACTTTCTGTACTGTTTATGTTTATCAGTGCGACGCTGTACAAAATTAGTATGGGCTATTCTGTGATTGTGTTGCTTGTGGGATATACCGCATTGGCGACACTTTCATTGGCAAAACTGAAAGTAATGCAAGGGGATAAGTTTATTATTGCTTCTTTACTTTGCATTATTTTGTTGATTTTCTTCTTTATTGTTTATCCAACATTGGCAATTTTCGTTTCAATGTTTTATGACGGCGATACCTTTTCGCCACAGCAAGTGATGCGTATTTTAACGCAGAGCTATATTGTTCGTGTAATTACCAATTCGCTTTTCTTATCGGGCTTTGTGGGCATCGTTTCTACTGTATTTGGTTTAGCCTTTGCACTTTATACCACACGTATCGCTCGTAGAACGGCATTTATCGGAAAAATTTTCTCTATTTTGCCAATTGTTACGCCCCCATTTGTTGTAGGACTTGGGGTTACTTTAATGCTCGGACGTTCTGGTTATGTAACAGAATTTTTAAGTGAATATTTTGGTTTTTCTAGTCATAACTGGCTTTATGGTTTTAATGGGATTGCGATTGCGCAAATTCTCGCATTTACCCCGATTTCTTTTATGATTTTAGACGGTGCATTAAAATCAGTTCATCCTTCTATTGAAGAAGCCTCTTATACGTTGCGTGCTAATCGTTATCAAACTTTCTATCAGATTATTTTTCCGTTACTGCGTCCAGCATTAGCAAATTCTTTCTTAATTGTATTCATTCAATCATTGGCGGACTTTAGTAATCCTTTAGTGTTGGGTGGCAGTTTTGATGTAATTGCCACACAAATTTATTTCTATATTGCGGGTTCACAACTTGATTATGCTTCAGCCAGTACTTTAGGTTCGATGTTGTTAATTTTCTCGTTGGCGATTTTTATCATTCAATATCTTTGGATTGGTAACCGCTCTTATGTCACTGTTTCGGGGAAATCTTATCGTGGAGATGTGCAAGAGCTGCCAAACGGCTTGAAATATACTATCATCGGTATGCTTGGCTTCTGGGTAATCTTTAATATGGCACTTTACGGTAGCATTTTCTATGGAAGCTTCACTGTAAACTGGGGCGTAGATTACACTTTAACCTTGAAAAACTATGCCATGTTATTCGGGCAAGGATTGAGCGATGGGGCGTGGCCGTCACTAATCAATACCTTAATTTATGCAGGTATTGCTGCGCCATTAACCGCATTCTTTGGATTATTAATTGCCTATATTGTGGTGCGTAAAGATTTCCAAGGTAAAAAATCCCTTGAGTTCTTAACCATGCTTTGCTTTGCCGTGCCTGGGACTGTGGCAGGGGTATCTTATATTTTAGCGTTCAACAATGCACCGCTTTATATTACGGGTACGGGCATTATCGTGATTATTTCAATGGTAATGCGTGATTTACCAATTGGTATGCGAGCAGCGATTGCAGGGCTAGGACAACTTGATAAATCCCTTGATGAAGCATCGCTTTCTTTAAAAGGGAGTTCGTGGAAAACATTGTGCTTTATCGTCTTGCCATTATTAAAACCAGCGTTGCTTTCAGCGCTTGTGACTAGTTTCGTTCGTGCAATGACGACAGTAAGTGCAATTATATTCTTAGTGACAGCAGACACTCGCGTTGCTACCGCATATATTTTAAATCGTGTGGAAGACGGAGAATACGGCATCGCAATTGCATACGGTTCTATTTTAATTGTTGTGATGATGGCAATTATTTTATTCTTCGACTGGATTGTAGGCGATACGCGTATCTCTCGTTCTAAAGCGAAAAAAATGAATTAACTCGTTAAGTTGTAGGTAAAAATTATGAGTAATAATGATTTCTTAGTATTAAAAAATATCACAAAAGCATTTGGTAAAGCGGTCGTCATTGATAATTTAGATTTAACGATCAAACGTGGCACGATGGTAACATTGTTAGGGCCATCAGGCTGTGGTAAAACCACCGTATTACGTTTAGTGGCAGGGTTAGAAAATCCAACTTCAGGTCAAATTTTTATTGATGGCGAAGACGTAACAAAATCCTCTATTCAAAATCGAGATATTTGCATTGTCTTCCAATCTTACGCACTTTTCCCGCATATGAGCATTGGCGATAACGTTGGCTACGGCTTAAAAATGCAGGGCATTAGCAAAGAAGAACGCGCCCAACGTGTAAAAGAGGCTTTAGAATTGGTGGATTTAGCAGGCTTTGAAGATCGTTTCGTGGATCAAATTTCGGGTGGGCAACAACAACGTGTCGCATTGGCTCGTGCTTTGGTATTGAAACCAAAAGTCCTATTGTTTGATGAACCATTAAGTAATTTAGATGCAAATTTACGCCGTTCAATGCGTGAAAAAATCCGTGAATTGCAACAACGTTTAGGCATTACCTCGCTTTATGTGACACACGACCAAACAGAGGCCTTTGCGGTATCTGATGAAGTTATCGTTATGCATAAAGGTAAAATTATGCAAAAAGCGCCAGCGAAAGAGCTTTATTTACGACCAAATTCTCTGTTCTTAGCAAACTTTATGGGCGAATCCAGTATTTTCGATGGAAAATTAGAAAATGGCGTGGTGGATATTAATGGCTATCATGTACCTTTAAAAGACGCTGCACAGTTTAATTTACCCGATGGCGAATGCTTAGTTGGTATTCGTCCAGAAGCAATTTATCTTGCTGCAGAGGGCAATGATGCTCAACGTTGCGAGATTAAAAGTGCGGTCTATATGGGCAACCATTGGGAAGTGGTTGCAAACTGGGCAGGAAAAGATTTATTGGTAAATTGTAAACCAGAAGATTTTAATGCCGATTTAAAACAAGCTTATGTCAATTTATCTGATCATGGAATTTTCTTATTGAAGAAAGAGTAGTATGGAATATAAAGAGCGGTGAAATTTCACCGCTCTTTTGAGATTACAATTAAGGGGAAGGATTTTCCCCTTTTTTATTTCTGTTATTAAATCGCCCAACCGGCTGCATAGAATGCAACGAGTACGATTGCAATAATCACAGTGCCTACATTTAAGCGTTTAATATCGCCACTCACAATTCTTCCAATCACTAATGCCGCAAAACCTAACATAATACCAGTTACGATGTTAGCGGTAAGCACGATAAATACTGCGCAGATTAATCCGCTCATCGCGCCAACGAAATCATCGAAATCTAATTTGCTTACGTTACTCAACATTAATAGACCAACGTACATTAATGCTGGGGCAGTTGCGTAGCCTGGCACTAAGAAAGCTAATGGTTGGAAGAAAAGCATTAATAGGAATAACACACCAACAACGATAGCGGTAATACCTGTTTTACCGCCAGCAGCTGTTCCTGCTGCTGACTCAATATAAACGGCAGCTGGTGCTGTACCGAATAAACCTGAGAATAAGCTACTGATTGAGTCTGAAGTTAGGGCTTTACCGCCATTGATAATTTGACCATCCTTATCAAGCAAGTCGGCTTGACCTGCCACTGCACGAATTGTACCAGTCGCGTCAAATACTGCGGTCATCACGAGAGCAAATACCACTGGCAAGATTGCAGGTTGTAATGCGCCTATAAAGTCTAATTGTAAGAAAAGAGAGTTTTCGCCAAAAGTTGGCATTTTGAAAATTTCTCCGCCAAATTTTACATTTGGATCAAAAATTAAACCGACGATAGTAATAGCGATAATGACCCATAAAATACCGCCTTTAATTTTCATTTTTTCAAGACCAATAATTAACGCTAAACCAATTAAGGACATCATTACTGGGAATGAAGTAAAATCGCCTAATTTTACTGGCAAGCCAGCTTGGTTGCTGACAACTAAACCAACGCCGTTTGCCGCAATTAAAAGTAAAAAAAGTCCGATACCAATGCCTGCTCCGTGAGCGATACTGGCTGGTAAATTACGCAAAATCCATGCACGGATACCTGTGGCAGAAATTAAGGTAAACACAACCCCCATTAAGAATACTGCGCCTAGGGCAACAGGAATGGCGACCTTTTGACCGATTACTAAGCTAAATGCTGTAAAAGCAGTAAGAGAAATTGCACAACCAATTGCCATTGGTGCATTTGCCCATAAGCCAATTAAGATAGAGCCTAATCCTGCAACTAAACAGGTGGCAATAAAGACAGATTCCGCAGGAAAACCTGCAGCACCGAGCATATTGGGTACCACAATTACAGAATAAACCATTGCTAAGAACGTGGTTAAACCCGCGATAATTTCTTGACGAACAGTTGAACCACGTTGTTTGAGTTCAAATGTTTTTTCTAAAGTTGGCATAGTGTTCCTTGAAGTTAAGTAAAAAATTGGAAGTAATAAGGTGCGCTATTCTACATCATAAAAATAAGAAGTAAACGTTTGCGTAAGTTTTATTTAGGGGAAAGTGCGGTCAAAATTATGAATAGTTATAAAATAATCTATTTGCTGATTTTCTCTACAAATGAGACTGCGAGTCAGCAGAAAAACTGCTATACTTGTTGCGTTTTTTAACTTGATAAAATGAAGGAAACAAAATGGCTGATTTTAATCAAATTTTAACGCCAGGCGATGTAGATGCTGGCATTATCAATGTAGTAAACGAAATTCCAGAAGGTAGCTGCCATAAAATCGAATGGAATCGTAAAGTTGCGGCATTCCAATTAGATCGTGTTGAGCCAGCAATTTTCGCAAAACCAACTAACTATGGTTTTATTCCACAAACTTTAGATGAAGATGGCGATGAGTTAGATGTGTTATTAATCACTCGCCAACCATTAGCAACGGGTGTATTCCTTGAAGCTAAAGTAATTGGTGTCATGAAATTTGTTGATGATGGCGAAGTGGATGACAAAATCGTTTGTGTTCCAGCAGATGATCGTGATACAGGCAATGCCTACAATTCATTAGCAGATTTACCTGCGAATTTAATTAAACAAATTGAATTCCACTTCAATAACTACAAAGCACTTAAAAAACCAGGTTCAACTAAAGTGACCCATTGGGGCGATGTAGAAGAAGCGAAAGAAGTGATTCGTGAGTCTATTAAACGTTGGAATGAGCGTTAATTAATAAACACATTTGATTGTAAAAGTCCCTGATTCTTTGAGTCGGGGATTTTTTATAATGAGTTTCAAGAATTTAGACAATAAAAAAACACCTTTCGGTACTTGCTTTATTTGTAAGTGGTGGGTCGTGAAGGATTCGAACCTTCGACCAACGGATTAAAAGTCCGCTGCTCTACCGACTGAGCTAACGACCCAATTAGATGATTTTAAAGTAAATTTTAAAACCTTTGGATTGGTGTTTAAATGGTGCCCGAAGCCAGACTTGAACTGGCACGCCTCGAAAGGCGAGGGATTTTAAATCCCTTGTGTCTACCGATTCCACCACTCGGGCAAATTGGAGCGGGAAACGAGGCTCGAACTCGCGACCCCGACCTTGGCAAGGTCGTGCTCTACCAACTGAGCTATTCCCGCATTTATCACTAATCAGCATTGCTGCGTGACAACGGGGCGTATTTTACGGATTTATATATTACTGTCAAACGAAAAAAATAAAAAATATTTTATTTGCTTAAAAATAACTCAAATATAGATGGTTATCATAAAAAATAACTGTGTTTTATTTAAATTTATAATTGAATATTATCTAGCAAGCTTCCTTTTGCTGCTTGTAAATATTGGATCATTGACCATATAGTTAAAATAGCGGCGATATAAAGCAAGATAATTGCTGCTATTTCCATATAGTTGTTATAACGCCATAATAATCCACCTAGTGCTAACATTTGTGCTGTGGTTTTCCATTTTCCCCACCAAGATACTGCAACTTTATTACGTTCTCCAAGTTCAGCCATCCATTCACGTAATGCGGAAATTATAATTTCGCGAGAAATCATAATAATAGCAGGAATCGTAATCCAAAGAGAGTGTTTATATTCAACGATTAGCACTAAGGCTGCAACAACCATTACTTTATCAGCAACAGGATCTAAAAAAGCCCCAAATCTTGTAGTTTGTTTCCATTTACGAGCCAAATAGCCATCAAGCCAATCAGTAACGCCAGCAATAAAGAATATGAATGTAGTAATAAAAGGGGAAGATTCGATAGGTAAATAAAATGCAATCACGAAAAACGGAATCAGAATTACGCGAAACACCGTTAGGAAAATAGGAATATTAAATTTCATAGAAATGAACCGCTCTTGGGGTTAGGGATGCATCTATTCTAAAGTATCTAAGAATATAAAAAAAGCCACATTATGTGGCTTTCTTGTAAATAATTATGGATTAAAGTTTATCTGTGTTTTGTTTTAAGTATTTTGCAACGCCTTCTGGGTTATCTTTCATCCCTTCTTTACCTTTTTCCCATTGTGCTGGGCATACATCACCGTGTTCTTCATGGAATTGTAATGCATCAACCATACGTAACATTTCATCAATGTTACGACCTAATGGAAGATCGTTTACTACTTGGTGACGAACTACGCCATTTTTGTCGATTAAGAATGAAGCACGCAGTGCAACGCCAGCTTCTGGATGTTCAATACCGTATGCTTGAGCAATTTCATGTTTTACGTCTGCTGCTAATGCATATTTAACTTGACCGATACCACCATTTTCAGTTGGAGTGTTACGCCATGCATTGTGAGTGAATTGAGAGTCGATAGAAACACCAACTACTTCTACGTCACGTTTTTTGAACTCTTCATAACGGTGGTCAAATGCGATTAACTCAGAAGGGCAAACAAAGGTAAAGTCTAACGGATAGAAAAAGATTACTGCAGCTTTTCCAGCAATGTGTTTTTTAAAGTTGAAGTTATCAACGATTTCGCCATTGCCTAATACAGCAGATGAAGTAAAATCTGGTGCTTGACGGGTTACTAATACCATAGTCATTATTCCTCTATAAAGTGAAGTTAAAATTTTGCTAAAAAAAATAGCAGTAAGATTCTAATGAAAATGACCGCACTTTTATAGTCGGTTTTGTCTATTGAAGAAATTAATTTAATTTAAAGTAAGGAAATATATGCGAGCAAAATATCATCTTTCAACAACATTTATTCATTCAGGTCGTCAGAAGCGTTTTTCTCAGGGCGCGGTAAATCCTGTATTACAGCGAGCTTCTTCATTAGTATTTGACAGTATTGAAGATAAAAAATATGCAACAAAAAATCGTGCTAAAGGCGAGTTATTTTATGGTCGTCGTGGGACGCTAACACATTTTGCGTTACAAGATTTAATGTGCGAAATGGAGGGGGGAGCAGGCTGTTATCTTTATCCTTGTGGTGCAGCAGCTGTCACTAATTCGATTCTTTCTTTTGTTAAAACTGGCGATCATGTATTGATGAGCGGAGCCACTTATGAGCCAACTCAGGATTTCTGTAATATTGTGCTGAAAAAAATGCAGATCGATACAACTTATTACGATCCACTTATTGGTGCTGATATTGCAACACTTATTCAACCGAATACAAAAGTACTTTTTTTAGAAGCACCGAGTTCTATCACAATGGAAATTCCCGATATTCCGACTATTGTGAAAGCTGCAAGAACGGTGAATCCTAATATTGTGATTATGATTGATAATACTTGGTCGGCAGGTGTTCTATTTAAAGCGTTAGAGCATGACATTGATATTTCTATTCAAGCGGGGACGAAATATTTAGTGGGGCATTCTGATATTATGATTGGTACTGCCGTTGCGAATGCGCGAACTTGGGATCAACTTAGAGAACATTCCTATTTAATGGGGCAAATGGTGGATGCGGATTCTGCTTATACGACTGCTCGTGGTATTCGTACATTGGGTGTACGATTAAAACAACATCAGGAAAGCAGTATTAAAGTAGCAAAATGGTTGAGTGAGCAACCAGAAGTAAAAACGGTGTATCATCCAGCCTTACCAAGTTGCCCCGGTCATAAATTCTTTTTACGTGATTTTAGTGGAAGCAGTGGTTTATTTTCTTTTGAATTAACCCAGCGATTAACCTCAGAGCAAGTATCAAAATTTATGGATCATTTTGAGCTTTTCACTATGGCTTATTCATGGGGAGGGTTTGAGTCTTTGATTCTTTGCAATCAACCAGAAGAAATTGCACATATTCGTCCAAATATTAAACGTAACCTTACGGGTTCATTAATTCGTGTGCATATCGGCTTTGAAGATGTAGATGAATTGATTGTAGATTTAAAAGCTGGATTTGAGCGAATTGCCTAAAAGTGCGGATAAAAAAATGCTTGTTTTACACAGGCGTTTTTTATAGGATTATTTTTGCTCTGAAACTAAACCAATTTGGGAACCGTCAGCAAAATGAATTGAAGTCCCAATAATATCGACTTGAATACTTTTTCCTTGTTGTAAGTGAGGACGAATTTGAGAAAGCACGGTTTCTTCATTGGTTGATAAGGTAACGGTTTCATTTGCTTTCGGTGCAATTGTTTTTCCAAATTGTAATGCGGGAAGATTTGCTATATAGAACGGTTGGTTATTTTCTTTATAAATAGTTAGCCATTGTGCTTCTGAAATTGCTTTATCGCTTAAATTTGTAATTTCATAAGTGATAGAAAAGGATTTTAAATCATCAGTAACAGAAACATTAGTAACTTTTATGTTTGCAACTTTTTGAAATTCTTCATTAGCTTGAGCAACTAATTCATCTATTTTTATTTGTACCTGTTGTTCTGATTGGGTGGTTGCTGGTTGTGCAGCTTCTGTTGTGGGTTGAGCTTTTTCTACAGCAGGTTGAGTTGTTTCTACTGCGGGTTTTTCAGCTTGTTTTTGCTCTTTATCGTTACAAGCGGTTAAGGTAATAGAACTTGCGATGATAGTTGCGAAAAGAAAAGATTTATTAAATTTCATTGTAAATTCCTTCATTATGTTTTATCAGCTAGGTTGTACTCACCTTTAAGGGTTATAATTATAGCTTATGTGGGTCCTTACGACAGTCTTTTCTTTTGAAAGTTCATAGAAGTTGTTTTATCATATTTTTCGTTTTCCTTAATCAACAGAGAAGCACAATGAAACATATTCATATCTTAGGTATTTGTGGCACATTTATGGGCGGTGTGGCGATGATTGCTAAACAAATGGGCTATCACGTAACGGGTTCCGATACTAATGTTTACCCTCCAATGAGCACTTTTTTAGAAGAGCAAGGTATCGAGATTATTCCAAATTATGATGTTGCACAATTACAACCTGCGCCTAACATGGTAATTGTTGGTAATGCGATGAAACGCGGTAATCCTTGCGTAGAATATGTGTTGGAAAATAATTTGAAATATACATCTGGCCCTCAATGGTTACATGATCATTTATTGCGAGATCGTTGGGTATTGGCGGTTTCTGGTACGCATGGAAAAACAACGATAACAGGCATGCTAACTTGGATTCTGGAACAAAATGGTTTAAAACCTGGTTTTTTAATCGGTGGCATTGCGGGTAATTTTGGTATTTCAGCTCGTTTAGGGGACAGTCCTTATTTTGTTATTGAAGCTGATGAATATGATACGGCTTTCTTTGATAAACGTTCAAAATTTGTACATTACAATCCGCGTACACTTATCGTAAATAACATTAGTTTTGATCATGCAGATATTTTTGATGATCTCAAAGCGATCCAACGCCAATTTCATCATATGATTCGCACTATTCCGGCAAGTGGCTTGGTATTAAGTTCGGCGAGTGAACAAAGTGCAAAAGAAACGCTGGCATTGGGATGTTGGTCTCAACAGCAATTTTTAGGCAAAGATAACGAGTGGTTTGCTGAACGTATTACAAATGATGCTTCACATTTTGCGGTCTTCCATTATGGAAAAAAAGTGGCAGAAGTAAAATGGAATGTCGTGGGACAACATAATATGCACAATGCATTAATAGCAATAGCTGCTGCTTATCATACTGGCGTTGCTATTGAAAATGCGTGCAAAGCGTTGGGATCTTTTGTAAATGCTAAACGTCGTTTAGAAATAAAAGGTGAAGTTAATGGCATCACTGTTTATGATGATTTTGCTCATCATCCAGAAGCTATTCTTGCTACGCTAACTGCTTTGCGAGATAAAGTAGGTGGCGGAGTGCGAATTCTTGCCGTGCTTGAGCCTCGTTCTAACACAATGAAAATGGGGGTTCATAAAGATGAAATTGCGCCTGCGCTTGGTCGAGCTGATGCCGTGTTTATGCTTCAACCTGAACAACTTCCTTGGGAAGTGGCAGATATTGCAAACCAATGTGTACAACCTGCTTATTGGCACGCAAATTTGGATCGATTAGTGGATATGATTGTTGCAGAGGCTCAACCTACGGATCATATTTTAGTGATGTCTAACGGCAGTTTTGGTGGCATTCATCAAAAAATTCTTGATAAACTAAAACTGAAATAATCAAAGTGCGGTTAATTTAGAAAATGTTTTTAAATGAACCGCACTTTTTCTTTATCTGACTTTAATTTGTAATTCATAAAAAGGAACATTTATACAATGGCTGATCCACATATTAAATCACCGATGGATTTTTTAGATAATCTGACTGTTATTATTTACCGCACTGGTTTTGTGATAGCAGCGTTGGCTGTTCTTACAGTAAGCTGGTATCCAGATTTGTCACTTATATTTATATTAATTGCGGCAACCTGTTGTGCCTCTTCGTTACATATTTATCTCAAATCCTTCCGATTGCTTTTTCAATTTGCTACTTGGATAGGATTACTTTTTTATATTAATCATTATCCTGCTTTGGCTCTTGGTGGTGCGTTACTTACTTTAGGTGGTTTGTGTTTTAAAGAATATTTTTGTTTCCGCGTACCTTTGCTAAATTTACAGCCGATATTTGTGGCTTGCTTGTGGTTTTCATGGGTGTTAAATAATCTTATCGCACTACGAATTTTTTCTATTATTTCTGGCGTATTACTTTTCGTTTTAGCGATACAAAAATGGCGAATGCCTTTGCATTTTGATATTGGAGACAAAACTAAATATCAAATTTAGAAAAGAAAATGACCGCACTTTTATTATGTGCGGTCATTGTTTTTAGAAAGGTTTATTTAGCTAAACATTCCATGTAACTATCTGCGGTAGATTGCAAGAATGTTGCATAAGAATTTTTGCCTAAAGTGACTTTATCGCCAATTGGATCGAGTTGTCCTACATTGACTTTAGTATTTTTCGCTAAAGACTCGATCACTTTTGGTGTAAATTGAGGCTCTGCGAATAAGCAATTTACTTTATGTTCATCAATTTCTTCTTTAATGTGCGCTAAAGTTTTTGCACCTGGTGCCACTAATGGATTGATGGTGAAGTAACCAGTTTGTTTTAAACCATAAGCATCGTTGAAATAACCATAAGCATCGTGGAAAACGTAGAAACCTTTGTCTTTTACATTCGCCAGTTGTGCTGTGATTTTTTCACTTTGTTCTGCCAAAGTGCGGTTAAAATCTGAAAGATTTTTTGCAATCAAATCTTTTTTGTCTGGGAATTGTGCAGTTAATTTATCCGCTACTTTTTGTGCAACAATTTTGCTGATAGCGGGAGAATACCAAACGTGCCAGTTTGTTGTTAAACCCTCGTGATGATCGTGATCATGATCATGATGTTCGTGATCGTGTTTATGGTCGTGATCGTGTTCGTGTTCGTGCTTATGATCATGGTCGTGTTTATGATCATGTTTGTGTTCGTTCTTATGATCGTGGTCATGGTCGTGTTTATGATCGTGGTCATGGTCGTGTTTATGATCATGTTTATGTTCGTGCTTATGGTCATGATCGCCATCTTCATGGAAATGCTCGTGGTGAGCTTGAATTAATAAAGGTTTAACATCCGCAAGATCGGCAATGGTAATCACTTTTTTGCGTTCAATTTGACTAATTGGCTTGTCTAAAAATGAATCAACATCTTCACCAACCCATACTACTAAATCTGCAGATTTTACTTTTTGAATATCAGATAATTTCAAATTGTAGTCATGCGGAGATGCTCCAGCAGGCACAAGAACTTGAGTACCAGTTACACCCTCTGCAATAGATGAAACAATAAAGCCCAAAGGTTTTACTGATGCCAATACATCGGCATTTGCCATCATTGGTGCGCTTAAAAGTGCGGTAGAAATGGCACTAATTTTTAAAAGTTTTTTCATATTTCTGTTTCCTTACTTGTTGATAATTATTAGTAAAGGGCAAAAGCCTACGCTCTTTTCTGTAAATTGCAATGATTTTATAGTGAAAAAGGGGGAAAATTTTTCATTTTTAAAGTAAATGGATTTCATTCGATAAAAAATGCACATTCATAGTTAATGTGCATTTTCAAAGGATTAAGATTTCTTCTTGAGTAATTTATCTATTACACGAGAAACAGCAAAAAAACCAAAAGTTGCAGTTATCATTGTGGCTGCACCAAACCCGTTTGCGCAATTCATTGTGGCTGAAATTGCACAACCTTCAGTCATTTGTGGAAATATTAAAGGTTGTGTTGAAAATACCGCATCGATACTAAATTTGCGTTTTGGATTTTGGCTAAAATTGTAATCCTTGCGTAAAACTGACCGCACTTTAGCAAGGAGCGGATCTTGAATGGTTTTACTCAGATCGGCAATTTGAATTTGGGTTGGATCAGTTTGACCGCCAGCCCCACCAATAGTAATCACATTAATTTTGTTACGTTTGCAATAAGCAATCAGCGACGCTTTAGTTTTCACATTGTCAATAGCATCAATTACGTAGTCATAGCCTTGATTGAGGTAATCTGCTTGATTTTCTGGCGAGATAAAATCATCAATAATATTGACGGTACATTCTGGGTTAATTAATTTTACTCGCTCTGACATCACTTCAGTTTTTAATTTGCCGATTGTGCCGCTCATCGCAGGAAGTTGGCGATTGATATTCGTGACGCAAATATCATCCATATCAATTAATGTGAGTTTGCCAATGCCAGATCGTGCTAAGGCTTCAACAACCCAAGAACCTACGCCGCCAATGCCAATTATGCAAATATGCGCTTGGCGTAAGCGTGCTAAGCCATCAGGCGTATAAAGTCGTGCAATGCCACCAAAGCGTTGTTCGTAATTATCTATTCTAGCCATTACTGTAATACCCATACTCTACCGTAGTGTTTTGAAAGCCCTGCAATATGTCCCGCTCTAGCACCGATACCACGATATAAGTCGAAGTGATGACCTTTCACTGCACCGCCTACATCAAGTGCAACCATTAAGTGTAATTTGTGTGTGCCAATCCAGTTTCCGTTATTATCAATGTCGGGTACTTCGACTAAAAGCACAGAACCAGATGGGATAATATTGTGATCTGATGCCACTGAAGCCATTGCTACAAGAGGAACGCCCGAAGAGCCTTTCACTTTGCCACTTGGATCATTTTTAAAGAATACATAAGCTTCATTGCGTTCTAACAAGCTTTGTACACGAGAGGGATTACGATTACTCCATTCTCGAATTGCTTGAATAGACATTTTTTCTTTTGGAATTTCGCCATCTTCTACTAATAAACGCCCGATAGCGGTGTAAGGGTAACCATTTTGTCCTGCGTAAGCAAAATAGTTAAGATTGCCATCGCCAAAATCTACATAGCCACTGCCTTGTACACCAAGTAAAAAGTTTTCTAACATTGAATCGCTATATGCTAACTCTAATCCTTTTCCCGTTAATGCTCCCGCATAAATTTGTGCTCGACTTAGACGTTTTTTTACAGGCATACGATAAATTGGATTTTTAAATTGACCCTGTGGGGAATGACGAGCATAAAGTATAGGCGAATAATAGCCTGTCATCAGCACATTTTGAAATCCATCAAAGCCACGCATAACTTGCGGTTGGATATTAAATTGAGTGAGTTCATTAATATTTGCCCCAGAAAGAACCCAATTTGTAATCTTTTCATAATTATCGTAAAAATTTGTGGAAAGTTTACTTGAATAATTTTTTATATTGGAAAGCTGTGTTAAAAAATCGCCTTGATTTATTACCGCACTTTGGTTTTCTATATAGGAAACAGGCACAAGAGCGGTTTGCTGATAAGTTCGATTGGTATATTTTGCACCGAATTGTTGAGGATCACTCCCATTTGAGGTGGTTGGAATCTGAGTGTTTTTTGTGTTAGAGGTACAAGCTACCAAAAGTGCGGTAATAATTGAGATAGAAAAAGTTTTGAACCAAAATGGTTTACACACCGACATTTTCAATCCTAAAGTAAGCAGAAATAAGGTCGCATACGCTATCAAAATTTACAGAAAACAACCAGTGTTATTTAGTGAAATTGCTTAATAAAACTACACATTGAACATTTTATTAACAAACAATTGATAAAGTTTTGTTTAATTCTTGCAATTAAATTTTAAGCGAGTATAGTACGCCTCATCAGACGCGGGGTGGAGCAGCTTGGTAGCTCGTCGGGCTCATAACCCGAAGGCCGTCGGTTCAAATCCGGCCCCCGCAACCAACAAATTTTGAAGCCCTGATTTAGAAAATCAGGGCTTTTCTTTTTACAGTTTAACTCGCTATGATGATCTCAATTAGATCATCTTTTTCTATGCTATAATCCCTCAAAATTTTCAAAATCGGTACCTAAATGAAACAATTATTTGCAACGACTTCTCGTGGCTTTGAAGAATTATTAAAAGTTGAACTCACTGAACTTGGTGCGCAAGAGGCAAAAGTGGTTCAAGGTGGCGTTCATTATCAAGCTGATGACGAAACTTTATACCGCACTTTGCTTTGGTCACGCCTTGCTTCACGCATTTTATTTCCTTTGATTGAAACCAAGATTTACAGCGATTTGGATCTTTATGCAGCTGTTTCAGGCTTTAATTGGTTAGTGCAATTTGATGAACGAGTGACATTCTTTGTCGATTTTAATGGAACCAACCAAGAAATTCGTCATACTCAATTTGGTGCGATGCGTGTTAAAGATGGAATTGTTGATTACTTTGAACGTCAAGGTAAAACTCGCCCTGATGTAGATAAAATTCAGCCAGACGTGCGTATCCATGCTTATTTGAACCGTGAAAATTTAGTGATTTCTTTAGATTTAAGTGGGGAAGCATTACATTTGCGAGGTTATCGTGAAGATGCAGGTCAAGCGCCTTTACGTGAAACTCTAGCGGCGGCAATTGTTATGCGTTCAGGTTGGCAAGTGGGTTCTCCATTAGTAGATCCAATGTGTGGCTCTGGCACGCTTTTAATTGAAGCGGCACAAATGGAAGCCAAAATTGCACCGCAACTTTATCGTTTACATTGGGGATTTGATTTTTGGAAACCGCATAATCAATCCGCTTGGGAAACAGTAAAAAATGAAGCGATTGAGTTAGCAGAAGAAAAACAACGTGAAATTCAACCGCACTTTTATGGATTTGACCTCGATCACCGCGTATTAAAAAAGGCACAGAAAAATGCACAAAATGCAGGCGTTTCACATTTAATTAAATGGCAACAAGGTGATGTTGCAACGTTGAAAAATCCTAGCGTAAATGAAGTCGGTACGGTTATCTGTAATCCACCTTATGGGGAACGCTTAGGCACAACACCAGCTTTGATCGCGCTCTATTCTGTATTTGGGCAAAGACTTAAAAAAGAATTTTGCGGTTGGAATGTTTCTGTTTTTAGTAGTGAATCCACATTACTTGATTGTTTGAGAATGCGTGCTAGCCGACAGTTTAAAGCAAAAAATGGCCCATTAGATTGTGTGCAGAAGAATTATCAAGTTTCAGAACGAAAATCAGATGAAATCACTGTTGAAAATGAGCTAGAATTTAACCGCAGTTCGGAGATCGCAACAGATTTTGCTAATCGATTACAAAAAAATATTAAGAAAATTAGTAAATGGGCAAAGCAACAAGGATTAGACGCTTATCGTTTATATGATGCCGATTTGCCTGAATATAATTTAGCTGTTGATCGTTATGCTGATTATATTGTTGTACAAGAATATGCTGCGCCGAAAAATATTGATGAAAATAAAGCGCGTCAGCGTTTGTTAGATGCCGTTACTGCAACTTTGCACGTTACAGGTGTGGAAACGAATAAGTTGATCCTCAAAGTTCGTCAGAAACAAAAAGGTACTAACCAATATGAAAAATTAGCCAATAAAGGTGAATACTTTTATGTGAATGAATATGGCGCGCAGCTTTGGGTAAATTTGACAGATTATTTAGATACTGGCTTATTCTTAGATCACCGTTTAACGCGAAAAATGATTGGAGAGTTGGCAAAAGGTAAAGATTTCTTAAACTTATTTGCTTATACTGGCTCAGCAACTGTTCATGCGGCACTTGGTGGTGCAAAATCGACAACCACCGTAGATATGTCAAATACTTATCTTAATTGGGCGGAGCAAAATCTTATTTTGAATGATATTGAAGGTAAACAACATAAATTAATTCAAGCAGATTGCCTTCAATGGTTAGAAAAATGTGATCGTCAATTTGACTTGATATTTGTGGATCCACCGACGTTTTCAAATTCTAAACGTATGGAAGAGAGTTGGGATGTTCAACGAGATCATGTGAAATTGATGAGCAATCTAAAACGAGTTTTGTCGAATAATGGCACAATTGTTTTCTCGAATAATAAACGTGGATTCAAAATGAATTTAGTTGCGTTGGAAGAATTAGGTTTAAATGCGGTAGAAATTTCGCATAAAACGTTACCTCTAGATTTTGAACGTAATAAACAAATTCATAATTGTTGGATGATTCAACATATATAATAATTTGCCAAGTTGTAAAAATAGTCGAAAAAATAGTGAATTTTAAACAAACTGAATAAAAAACTATCGCTCAAACATTTTTTTTCAAAAAGTGCTAGACAAGATTTTATTAAATCATTAATATACGCCACCGCAACGACGCAGTAACGCGTTCGTAGCTCAGTTGGATAGAGCGTTGGCCTCCGGAGCCAAAGGTCGCAAGTTCGAATCTTGTCGAGCGCGCCAGGTCAGTGCAATAACAACTTTTAATGGTGGCTATAGCTCAGTTGGTAGAGCCCTGGATTGTGATTCCAGTTGTCGTGGGTTCGAATCCCATTAGCCACCCCATCTTATCTTTATAAGATCTGACGGCGAGTAGCGCAGCTTGGTAGCGCAACTGGTTTGGGACCAGTGGGTCGTAGGTTCAAATCCTATCTCGCCGACCACTTTATTTTGCTCTTTAACAATATATCAGACAATCTGTGTGGGCACTTGTTGATTGACTTGTTTTAAAAATATTTTTTAATTTTGAAGTCTTAATAGGTGCTTAACTGAAAATTCATAATTACTTTTTTAAGTAGTGTTTATTTATAGCTAAGCAGTATATTGAGCGATTGAACTTGAATTGAAGAGTTTGATCATGGCTCAGATTGAACGCTGGCGGCAGGCTTAACACATGCAAGTCGAACGGTAGCAGGAGGAAGCTTGCTTTCTTGCTGACGAGTGGCGGACGGGTGAGTAATGCTTGGGAATCTGGCTTATGGAGGGGGATAACGACGGGAAACTGTCGCTAATACCGCGTAGTGTCGAGAGACGAAAGGGTGGGACTTTTAGCCACCTGCCATAGGATGAGCCCAAGTGGGATTAGGTAGTTGGTGGGGTAAAGGCTCACCAAGCCTGCGATCTCTAGCTGGTCTGAGAGGATGACCAGCCACACTGGAACTGAGACACGGTCCAGACTCCTACGGGAGGCAGCAGTGGGGAATATTGCGCAATGGGGGAACCCTGACGCAGCCATGCCGCGTGAATGAAGAAGGCCTTCGGGTTGTAAAGTTCTTTCGGTATTGAGGAAGGTTGATGTGTTAATAGTACATCAAATTGACGTTAAATACAGAAGAAGCACCGGCTAACTCCGTGCCAGCAGCCGCGGTAATACGGAGGGTGCGAGCGTTAATCGGAATAACTGGGCGTAAAGGGCACGCAGGCGGTTATTTAAGTGAGGTGTGAAAGCCCCGGGCTTAACCTGGGAATTGCATTTCAGACTGGGTAACTAGAGTACTTTAGGGAGGGGTAGAATTCCACGTGTAGCGGTGAAATGCGTAGAGATGTGGAGGAATACCGAAGGCGAAGGCAGCCCCTTGGGAATGTACTGACGCTCATGTGCGAAAGCGTGGGGAGCAAACAGGATTAGATACCCTGGTAGTCCACGCTGTAAACGCTGTCGATTTGGGGGTTGGGGTTTAACTCTGGCGCCCGTAGCTAACGTGATAAATCGACCGCCTGGGGAGTACGGCCGCAAGGTTAAAACTCAAATGAATTGACGGGGGCCCGCACAAGCGGTGGAGCATGTGGTTTAATTCGATGCAACGCGAAGAACCTTACCTACTCTTGACATCCTAAGAAGTTTGCAGAGATGCGAATGTGCCTTCGGGAACTTAGAGACAGGTGCTGCATGGCTGTCGTCAGCTCGTGTTGTGAAATGTTGGGTTAAGTCCCGCAACGAGCGCAACCCTTATCCTTTGTTGCCAGCGATACGGTCGGGAACTCAAAGGAGACTGCCAGTGATAAACTGGAGGAAGGTGGGGATGACGTCAAGTCATCATGGCCCTTACGAGTAGGGCTACACACGTGCTACAATGGCGTATACAGAGGGAAGCGAAGCTGCGAGGTGGAGCGATCTCATAAAGTACGTCTAAGTCCGGATTGGAGTCTGCAACTCGACTCCATGAAGTCGGAATCGCTAGTAATCGCGAATCAGAATGTCGCGGTGAATACGTTCCCGGGCCTTGTACACACCGCCCGTCACACCATGGGAGTGGGTTGTACCAGAAGTAGATAGCTTAACCTTTAGGAGGGCGTTTACCACGGTATGATTCATGACTGGGGTGAAGTCGTAACAAGGTAACCGTAGGGGAACCTGCGGTTGGATCACCTCCTTACAGAAGACGAGAGACAGCGAGTGCTCACACAGATTGGCTGATAGTTGTAGACAAGATTAAAAGCGAAGCGAAAGTAACGTTGAAAATAAACGTTAAAAGATAAAAAGAAGATAGAGTATCTTTAATTGATGTCCCCATCGTCTAGAGGCCTAGGACATCGCCCTTTCACGGCGGTAACCGGGGTTCGAATCCCCGTGGGGACGCCAATTAAAGATAACTTTGTTAGATTATCTTGTTGTTCTTTAAAAAATTGGAAACAAGCTGAAAACAAGAGATTTTCGAGAGAAAGTCTGAGTAGGCAAGACAGGAAAGTGAGAGGAGGGAACTGAGAAGGAAACTCTAAAAACAAAACCTGTTTTGCATAAAATCTTGATTGAACAAAAGCAATCAAGTGTTTAGTTGAATGAAAATACGCATCAAATTGACCGTACTTTGAAGTGAAAACTTAAAGTGATTGAAAACATTTGAGGTTGTATAGTTAAGTGACTAAGCGTACAAGGTGGATGCCTTGGCAATCAGAGGCGAAGAAGGACGTGCTAATCTGCGAAAAGCTTGGATGAGTCGATAAGAGGCGTTTAATCCAAGATATCCGAATGGGGAAACCCAGTAGATGAAGAATCTACTATCAACAAGTGAATACATAGTTTGTTGAGGCAAACCGGGAGAACTGAAACATCTAAGTACCCCGAGGAAAAGAAATCAACCGAGATTTCGTCAGTAGCGGCGAGCGAAAGCGAAAGAGCCAGTAAGTGATAACAGTATGGTTAGGAGAATGTGTTGGGAAGCACAATCAAAGAGGGTGATAATCCCGTATCTAAAAACCATATTGTGGTACTAAGCTAACGAGAAGTAGGGCGGGACACGTGATATCCTGTTTGAAGAAGGGGGACCATCCTCCAAGGCTAAATACTCCTGATTGACCGATAGTGAACCAGTACTGTGAAGGAAAGGCGAAAAGAACCCCGGTGAGGGGAGTGAAATAGAACCTGAAACCTTGTACGTACAAGCAGTGGGAGCCCGAAAGGGTGACTGCGTACCTTTTGTATAATGGGTCAGCGACTTATATTTTGTAGCGAGGTTAACCGAATAGGGGAGCCGAAGGGAAACCGAGTCTTAACTGGGCGAATAGTTGCAAGGTATAGACCCGAAACCCGGTGATCTAGCCATGGGCAGGTTGAAGGTTGGGTAACACTAACTGGAGGACCGAACCGACTAATGTTGAAAAATTAGCGGATGACTTGTGGCTGGGGGTGAAAGGCCAATCAAACCGGGAGATAGCTGGTTCTCCCCGAAATCTATTTAGGTAGAGCCTTGAGGTGACACCTTTGGGGGTAGAGCACTGTTTCGGCTAGGGGTCCATCCCGGATTACCAACCCGATGCAAACTACGAATACCAAAGAGTGATACTCAGGAGACACACGGCGGGTGCTAACGTCCGTCGTGGAGAGGGAAACAACCCAGACCGCCAGCTAAGGTCCCCAAGTCTATATTAAGTGGGAAACGAAGTGGGAAGGCTTAGACAGCTAGGATGTTGGCTTAGAAGCAGCCATCATTTAAAGAAAGCGTAATAGCTCACTAGTCGAGTCGGCCTGCGCGGAAGATGTAACGGGGCTGAAATATAGCACCGAAGCTGCGGCATCAGGCGAAAGTCTGTTGGGTAGGGGAGCGTTCTGTAAGCGGATGAAGGTTAATCGAGAGGTTAGCTGGACGTATCAGAAGTGCGAATGCTGACATAAGTAACGATAAAACGGGTGAAAAACCCGTTCGCCGGAAGACCAAGGGTTCCTGTCCAACGTTAATCGGGGCAGGGTGAGTCGGCCCCTAAGGCGAGGCTGAAAAGCGTAGTCGATGGGAAACAGGTTAATATTCCTGTACTTGGTAAAGCTGCGATGTGGGGACGGAGTAGGTTAGGTTATCGCACTGTTGGATATGTGCGTTTAAGTTGGTAGGTGGGAAGTTTAGGCAAATCCGGGCTTCTATTAAACACTGAGAGATGATGACGAGGCTCTACGGAGCTGAAGTAACTGATACCACACTTCCAGGAAAAGCCACTAAGCGACAGGCTTTACTAAACCGTACTGAAAACCGACACAGGTGGTCAGGTAGAGAATACTCAGGCGCTTGAGAGAACTCGGGTGAAGGAACTAGGCAAAATAGCACCGTAACTTCGGGAGAAGGTGCGCCGGCGTAGATTGTAGAGATTTACTCTCGAAGGTTGAACCGGTCGAAGTGACCCGCTGGCTGCAACTGTTTATTAAAAACACAGCACTCTGCAAACACGAAAGTGGAGGTATAGGGTGTGATGCCTGCCCGGTGCTGGAAGGTTAATTGATGGTGTAATCGAAAGAGAAGCACCTGATCGAAGCCCCAGTAAACGGCGGCCGTAACTATAACGGTCCTAAGGTAGCGAAATTCCTTGTCGGGTAAGTTCCGACCTGCACGAATGGCATAATGATGGCCAGGCTGTCTCCACCCGAGACTCAGTGAAATTGAAATCGCCGTGAAGATGCGGTGTACCCGCGGCTAGACGGAAAGACCCCGTGAACCTTTACTATAGCTTGACACTGAACATTGAATTTTGATGTGTAGGATAGGTGGGAGACTAAGAAGTAGTCACGCCAGTGATTATGGAGTCATCCTTGAAATACCACCCTTTAACGTTTGATGTTCTAACGAAGATTGCGGAACGCGGTCTCGGACAGTGTCTGGTGGGTAGTTTGACTGGGGCGGTCTCCTCCCAAAGCGTAACGGAGGAGCACGAAGGTTTGCTAATCACGGTCGGACATCGTGAGGTTAGTGCAATGGTATAAGCAAGCTTAACTGCGAGACAGACAAGTCGAGCAGGTACGAAAGTAGGTCATAGTGATCCGGTGGTTCTGAATGGAAGGGCCATCGCTCAACGGATAAAAGGTACTCCGGGGATAACAGGCTGATACCGCCCAAGAGTTCATATCGACGGCGGTGTTTGGCACCTCGATGTCGGCTCATCACATCCTGGGGCTGAAGTAGGTCCCAAGGGTATGGCTGTTCGCCATTTAAAGTGGTACGCGAGCTGGGTTTAGAACGTCGTGAGACAGTTCGGTCCCTATCTGCCGTGGGCGTAGGAGAATTGGTTGGGGCTGCTCCTAGTACGAGAGGACCGGAGTGGACGCACCACTGGTGTTCCGGTTGTGTCGCCAGACGCATTGCCGGGTAGCTAAGTGCGGAAGAGATAAGTGCTGAAAGCATCTAAGCACGAAACTTGCCAAGAGATGAGTTCTCCCTGTCTTTAAGACAGTAAGGGTTGTTTAAGACGAAGACGTAGATAGGTCTGGTGTGTAAGTGATGTGAGTCATTGAGCTAACAGATACTAATTGCCCGAGAGGCTTAACTATACAACGCTCAAGTGTTTTTGAGAAAAGAGCGAAAGAGAAGAGTAGACAAACAACTTAAATATAGAAGACTTAATAGAAAGGAAAAATAGAAAGAAAATCGAGTTCAGCTTGTTGCCGATAAGAAGAAGAGAGACGAAAAGCGAAAAAAGTGAAGTCGTAAAAGAGAAGAAACAAAGAGAGAAGTTATTAAAGAATTATCCCGGCGGCGATAGTGCGGTGGAACCACCTGAGACCATACCGAACTCAGAAGTGAAACGCTGTAATGCCGATGGTAGTGTGGGGTTTCCCCATGTGAGAGTAGGGCACCGCCGGGTTATCAAATAAAAATCTAAATCACATAAAAAAAGAAGAACCCCAGTCGAAAGGCTGGGGTTTTTTCTATCTTTAAATTTTAAAAAATTAGTAGAACACTCTTTGTGTCTGCCGATATCTCAATAGCAATACTGGGCAGGGATACCTCTTATCCTTACATCAGTACCTTATTTACTAAGATAGAATAAAAAATAATCAATTTGCTCTCATTATAATGAGAGTGTTTATTCCTGTAAAGGAATAAACAAACATCTTGTAAATAATGAACTTAAATCAGGAGAAAAGTGTACGTCGTTTATCTTTTGATGCGGTTGCGCGTGTTGTCGAGAGAGAAAGTGAAGAATGGCATTCTGGCGTTGAGGCACTCAAAGCAAGACATGGTGCATTAATGGATGAATTGTCTCGGATGAAAGATTTTCATTTGTTTAGTTTCAAACCCTCACAAGGGTTATTTGTAAAAGGTTTTGGTCAAGCTTTCCAAGTGAGTAATGATGATTTAGTGAGCTTTGTTCACTTGGTTGAAGGACACCAAGAATAAGTTTTGTCAACTTTTTAGGGTATTTACGTGAGGTTAGGAAAATGCGTACAACAACAGTAAAATTTTCTGCAATTACATTAGCATTATTGAGTTATTGTGGGGTCATTTTGGCGGATAGTCATCAAGAGACGACTGAACTTGATACGATTACCGTTTCTTCTCAACAAGGTGAGATGAATATTAAAGAGAAAAAAGTCGGTGAAACTGTGAAAACGGCGAGTCAATTGAAACGCCAGCAAGTACAGGATAGTCGTGATCTTGTGCGCTATGAAACCGGAGTGACTGTGGTAGAAGCTGGACGTTTTGGTTCGAGCGGTTATGCCATTCGTGGTGTGGATGAGAACCGAGTGGCAATTACAGTAGATGGCTTACATCAAGCAGAAACCCTTTCTTCTCAAGGCTTTAAAGAATTATTCGAAGGTTACGGCAATTTTAACAATACCCGAAATAGTGTGGAAATTGAGACGTTGAAAGTCGCTAAAATCGCGAAAGGTGCTGATTCTGTAAAAGTAGGTAGTGGTTCTTTGGGAGGCGCTGTACTTTTTGAAACAAAAGATGCCAGAGATTTCCTGACTGAAAAAGATTGGCATATCGGCTATAAAGCGGGCTACTCAACGGCAGATAATCAGGGATTAAATGCTGTGACTCTTGCAGGTCGCTATCAAATGTTTGATGCATTGATTATGCATTCTAAGCGACATGGACATGAATTAGAAAATTATGACTAAAATGGCAGAGATATTCAAGGGAAAGAAAGAGAAAAAGCGGATCCTTATACAATTACGAAAGAAAGTACATTAGTGAAATTCTCTTTTTCGCCAACAGAAAATCATCGTTTTACAGTCGCTTCTGATACTTATCTTCAGCATTCCTGCGGACATGATCTTTCATATAATCTTGTTGCAACAACATATATTCAGTTAGATGAGAAAGAATCTCGTCATGCAAATGATTTGACAAAACGTAAAAATGTTTCTTTTACTTATGAAAACTATAGCATAACTCCATTTTGGGATACGCTAAAATTGAGTTATTCACAACAAAAGATCAGAACAAGAGCAAGAACAGAAGATTATTGTGATGGTAATGAAAAATGTGATTCTTATAAAAATCCATTAGGGCTTCAGTTGAAAGATGGCAAAATTGTTGATCCAGAGGGAAATAAGATTACTTTAAAAGGAACAGGATTTAATACAGAAATAGTTGATAAAAATGGTAACCCATTTCCTACGACATCTGGTACTAATAATGCAGCATTTAGTAATAATATTCAGTTAGGACCTAAAGAATTTTGGTTAGATTGTTCTCTTTTTGATTGTACTCAGCCATTTACTGTTTATAACTATTAAAATGGTCAATATACGCCAAAACAAGTTGAGTTATCTGAAGAAATCACTGTCAATGGTAAATTATATAAAACAGCTAAAGAAGAAAGAGGTGTTAGGAACTATTTAATTTTACCTAATTCAAAAGGTTATTTACCATATGATTACAAAGAAAGAGATCTTGATTCAAATACAAAACAAATCAAATCAATTTGGATTTAACAAAAACATTTTCGACTTTTAATATAGAAAATGAATTATTATACGGTGCCATTTATTCACGTACAGAGAAGAAAATGGTTAATAAAGCAGGTTACGATGGGAGAAATCCTACATGGTGGGCTGATAGAATTTTAGGGAATAGTACGAATTGTAACTATAATGGACTGAAATGTCCTCGTCATGAACCTTTAACTTCTTTCTTAATTCCAGTAGAAGCGACAACCAAGTCTCTATATTTTTCAGATAATATCAAATTACACAACATGTTGAGTGTAGATTTAGGTTATCGTTATGACGATATTAAATATCAACCAGAATATATTCCTGGTGTAACACCTAAAATTGCAGATGATATGGTGAAAGGTATTTTTATTCCATTACCTAAAGGAGAAAAAGTTAAAATAGGAAATTATGAAACAACAAAAGCATTGACCCCAGAACAAATTCGTAAGAATGCGGAGGAAAATATTGCTTATATTGCACAAGAAAAACGCTTTAAGAAACATTCTTATTCTCTTGGTGCAACGTTCGATCCTCTGAATTTTTTACGAGTACAAGTAAAATATTCAAAAGGGTTTAGAGCCCCGACTTCAGATGAACTTTATTTTACCTTTAAGCATCCAGATTTTACGATTTTACCGAACCCCGTGTTGAAACCAGAGGAAGCAAAAAATCAAGAGATTGCATTAACAGTGCACGATAATTGGGGATTTGTTAGCACAAGTGTTTTCCAAACAAAGTATCGTCATTTTATTGATTTAGCGTATTTAGGTCCAAGAAATTTATCTAATTCTGTAGGTGGTCAAGCACAAGCAAGAGATTTCCAAGTCTATCAGAATGTAAACGTAGATCGCGCAAAAGTGAAAGGCGTTGAGATTAATTCTCGCTTGAATATTGGTTATTTCTTTGAGAAGTTAGATGGTTTTAATTTAAGTTATAAATTTACTTATCAAAGAGGACGTTTAGATGGTAATAGACCAATGAATGCAATTCAACCAAAAACCTCTGTTATTGGATTAGGGTATGATCATAAAGAGCAGATATTTGGTGCAGACTTATATGTAACCCATGTTAGTGCGGAGAAAGCTAAAGATACTTATAATATGTTTTATAAGGAACAAGGTTATAAAGACAGTGCAATTAGATGGCGTAGTGATGACTATACGTTGGTTGATTTTGTTACTTATGTAAAACCAGTTAAAAATGTGACTTTACAGTTTGGTGTATATAACTTGACTGACCGTAAATATTTAACTTGGGAGTCTGCTCGTTCAATTAAGCCATTTGGGACAAGTAACTTGATTAATCAACAAACAGGTGCAGGTATTAATCGTTTTTATTCACCAGGTAGAAACTATAAATTGAGTGCAGAAATTACGTTTTAATTAAACTAGAGAAAGCCTGTTTAGCAGGCTTTCTTTTTTTGCTCAAAGTTTACGGTGAGTTTTTATAAAGATTTTATTGCTTTTATCCTCATCAATGCTAAAATTCATACTCCTTGTCGTGGCTGAATTAGAGATCGGCTAGCGATGTATGTTTAACTTAATTTTTAGGAGTTATCAAATGTCTCTAAGTACGGAAAAAAAAGCAGCAATCGTTGCTGAGTTTGGTCGTGATGCAAAAGATACTGGTTCATCAGAAGTGCAAATCGCTTTATTAACTGCACAAATCAACCATTTACAAGCTCACTTTGCTGAACATAAAAAAGATCACCATGGTCGTCGTGGTTTATTGCGTATGGTTTCTCGTCGTCGTAAACTTTTAGATTATTTAAAACGTACTAATCTTGAGCTTTACACTTCAACTATCGCTCGTTTAGGTTTACGTCGCTAATTTCGATTAGGATATATACCCTAAAAAAGCCCTCAATATTGAGGGCTTTTTTTGTTATCTTGTATTAATAAAATTTTTATAAAAGTCACCGCACTTTTCTGGAGTTAAATGTAAGTGCGGTCGATTTTAGCAAATTTTATTTCACTTCCTTAAACATGATCTCACTTGGAATTACTGAACCTTGCCAGTAAAGTTCTGAGGCAACTTTTTCGGCTAATTGCATAAACGATTGGGCAATATCGCTTTCAGGTGCGGCGACAACGGGTGATAATCCCGTACGCGAAAGTATGGTAGTGGAACTAAGCTAACCAAAGAATACTAAAATTAGTATAGGGGATTATACCTATTATCTCTACATTCTTTAATGATGTATTTATCTTAATATATCTCCTATATTAAGATAAATTTTCTGTAAATTTTTTTCAAAAAAGTATATTTATGATTAATCTTGTATAATGGACATTATAGTTAGGTTTTGCCTAATTATAGTTATGATAAAGCCCGATTAGATTCAATCGGGCTATTATTTATTCTAAAATTTCTGAGATAGGCTAAATTTGATATTCCTACCTGTTCCAGAAGCCAATTCGCCTAGATAAGGGTTGTATGCTCGATTGAATAAATTATCCACTGTAATCTTAATATTCATACCTTTAATTTTTGCAGGGCTCCAAGAAAGGAATAGGTTATGTAGGCTGTATCCTCTTGAAGCTGGTAATGACCAATATGATGCTTTGGGGTCTCCAGACGATGGCGATCGATCTTGTTTTCTTACAAACTCAGCACGCCAACCTACTGTGAGATAATATTTTGGAACATTGAAACCTAAAGTAGCAGTTGCCTTTCTAGGGGGAATTTCTGCAATCCATGTTGAGGTTTTACCCCATGGGTTTCTTGGTGAGGTGTCACGTTTTCCTTTTACATAAGAATATGTTAGCTCACCAAATAAATAAGTGGATTGATAATAAGCTTCTAACTCTACGCCTTGAATAACATAACCTGGCAAATTACGATAATTTCCAATGATTTTAGGACAAACACTATTATTATTGGTATCTGCAGCATTGCCTACACAATTAACTCCTCTGGTTTTAAATATTTCATTTTTACCACGGTGGTAAAAATAAGTAGTTCTAAATTGAAAAGCATCATTTTCCTGAAATAGATGATTGAGAGTAATAATTCCACCCACTCTGGTTTGATTAATCATTTCTTTTTCTAAATTTAAAGAGGTTGCAGGCACAGAAGATTGCTTAGATTGCGTCTCATACTGTTCATCAATAACAGGTGCACGCCAAGTTTTACTAAAATTCGTAAATAAACTTAAATAATGATTTACATCATACTTAAGACCTAAATAATAAGACCAACCATTATAATTTTTCTGGCTATAATTATGCCCTGCAGAGATATCATTATATCGTGGCGCTAAATTTTTCTGCCCTATATTATTGATATGGTCATATCTTATCCCTCCTGTAAAGAGGAAATTCTGCCATTTTATTTGATCTTGTAAATAAAATGCTTGTGTATACTGGCGTCCAGAAGGCATATAATAAGGCTGAAAATAGCCATAATTATAGTCCACTTTTTTCACTTTACCTTTATCGTATATTAAAGTATTTCTTGTGTTTTTTAACCATTGTAAACCATACAATAGTTCATGCTCAGAAGTTTTGATATTAAAAGTACTTGTGTTATTTATATCAAAAGTAAGATCTGAATAAGCTATCCAGCTTTGATTACCTAAGCTGCTACCAAATACTGAAGATGCTTCTTTGGGACGCATATCATTTTGTATGGTTTTACTATAGCTGAATTGAGTAGATAAGTTAATCCATGGATTATTTTTAGGTAGGTAGTGGTATTTTAATGTGTAATTTTTATCTTTTTGATCTCGATAAACCAGTTTACGTTTCCAAGCAATATCAGTGCCATAACGCATTATATCATCTGAACTTGGTTTAGGTAAAATATCTCTTTTCGCTGCGAAAGGTTCCCACCCTTTATGAATGCCATAAACACTGGATAAAGTTAATAAATGTTCAGGAGTAATTTGCCAATTTACTTTTATTAATCCAGTTTTTTGATTATTTTTTGAAAAAAGAATTTTGCTATTGTCTGGTCTTTTATAATCGCCAGCATTTCTTACAGAACCAAATAATAATAAATCAATATTTTTTTGTTCATTTTGTAAAACTAGTGCAGTGCTATAAGTTTTTTGGTTATTATTGCTATTATTTCCATACTTTAACAAACCACCTATTTTCTGGTTTTCTTGCAAGAAATCCCTAGCATCCTTAGTTTCAAATTTTACAGTTCCAGCAAAACCACCATTACCATATTGAGGAGAATAATTTCCTTTATCCACAGTTACTTTTCTTAACAATTCGGGTTCAATAAAAATAGAACCCTGTTGGTATTTTTCAAAACTTTTTGTAGCTCCATCTAACTGAACTCTAACATCTTCAGCGTCACCCATTCCATTAATATTTAATGTTTGTCCGCCAGGGCGAAAACCACCTGCCATATTCACACCTGGCAAAATATTAATTAAATTCGCTGCATTGTCAGCTTGTTGTTGTTCGATATTTTTCTGTTTTAATACTGAACGACCAGGTAGTTTATTACTATCCTCGTCAGTGTTCACAATGATAGGTAATAACTCCTCTCTATTAGAATTAGAAGAATTTTGCTTTGCGGTTACATTGAGTTGAATACTTACAAAGGTGACTAATAAAAAGATACGTTTATTAATTATAATATTCATATGCCCCTTAAATCTTAATAATAATTATTTATATTTATTATAAATTTAACGATGATAAAAAACAAGATATTTTTACTTATATAAATTAATTGTAAGATGACGGATAAAAAAGATAAATGTCATAATCTATGAACAATGGATTTAGTTGTAAAAGATGTATTTAAAAATGAATTTCTAGAAAAATAGTGAGTTTACAGATAAAAATACCATATAAATGGTAAAATGACCCATATTTGATCTGCACCCAAAAAATTAGACTAAATCAGCAACTAACTAAGATGCAGATTTTTTATAGCCAAATACAACACTCTTTTCAAACAACAAGTCATCGAATTTTATATTCAAAATGGTAAAAATCATTCACTCATCCGTAAAAATTTTCAACTTGACAGCAGAACATTGCGAGATTAGATTAACCAGTTTAATCATAGTAGAATCAATGGGTTAGCTGTGCTGGGTAAGAAGCGAAATTACTCACTTAAATTTAAACTTAACGTGATACAAACGGTTAAAAATGGGCAATTTTTTGTAGAAACTTCCTGTTTATACTTTGGTATTGCTAATCAGCTTGTTATTATCCGATGGTTACAAGTCTTTGAAAAAAAGTATAAATGGCTTAATACCCAAACATGGAGGTTTCTTAAACATGGAACCTAAATACCTTAAAATTGCCATCCAAACCGAACCACTGAAGATGAACGTTTGAAATATTGGATTTTGGAGCTGGAAGCAAAGAATGTCATTCTAAAAAAGATGAAAGGCATCTTTGGATGATTAAAAACGGAATGTATTACGGTGAACGATTTGAGACGTTTGAAGAACTGGAAAAAACGCTCTAGGAGTATATTTATTATTACACCATGAGCGTATTCAGGATATACTAAAAGGACTAAGTTATGTGAATGATAGAACTCAGTCTTTGAATTAAATAAGTCTAACTTCTTGTGGAAGATCAAAGATACGGGGCATTATTGTTTATACTTTTAGTTCTTCAATTTTTCTCACATTTTCGATAGCTTGATCAGCCTCAATGCGTTGTATAAAAGCTGAAAGTTGAGTTAAGTGGCTGAAATCTATGCCTACTGCTCGACACCAATTTAGCATAATGTAAAGATACGCATCGGCAACTGAAATCGATTCGCCAAAATAGATATGGCTTTCTAAATGTTCATTTGCGACTGCAAGTTGATCTAAAATTTGCTCTACTGATAGCTGGCGAATAGTGTGTGAGAGTGTTTCGTTATCTTTCGCATAGTTTGGTAAACGGAATAGAGGCACAAAAGATTTATGAATATCCGCATTAAAAAATGCTAACCAGCGAGCGGCTTTGGCTTTATCACGTACCGTTTTGCTACCGAATAATTTTGAATTCGGATAAAGTTCATCTAAATAGTGCAAAATTGCTTGATTTTGCGATAGAACTAAATCGCCATCAACTAATACGGGTACTGCCCCGCGTGGATTCAATGATAAAAATTCAGGTGATTTAATTAACTCACGCGTGACAGCTTCAAATTCATAATCCGCATTTTCACGTATTTTTACCCACTCTAATGCCACATGTGGAACAAATGAGCACGCACCAATTAAACCATATAATTTCATAAAATACTCCTGTTGGTTTATGATCTATTGATGGAATTATACTGTTTTATACGAGGAATATCTAATTTATTGAAATTGCTTCTTACTATTTTTTTAATCGTAAAGTGAACTAATAATTTAGTTACTTTGATATATTTTTTAGAGTAATGCCTTAGATATTGATGTCAATTGAAAGATAGATTTTTATGATTTAAGCACGAAAAATAAGGATTGAGGGAGTATAATAATTACATATTTATGAGTATTTGGAATATTTGCTAATTATTTTTGAATTTATAAGATGATAGTATACGGAATGTTAATGGAGTTCATGATATATAGGTGATACCTTTAGAAGACAGAACGTTAGGATACTAAAAAAACCTTGGGACATCCCAAGGTTTTTTAGATTATCATTAAATATAATGAATTATGCACCCAAACGCTCTTTAATACGAGCTGATTTACCTGAACGTGCACGTAAGTAGTAAAGTTTAGCTTTACGTACCGCACCTTTACGTTTAACTGCGATAGAATCTACAGCTGGAGAGTGAGTTTGGAATACGCGCTCAACGCCTACGCCATTAGATACTTTACGTAAAGTGAATGCTGAGTGCAAGCCTCGGTTACGAATTGCAATAACCACGCCTTCGAATGCTTGCAAACGACGTTTGCTACCTTCAACTACCCATACTTTAACTTCTAAAGTATCACCTGGGCGGAAGCTAGGTACATTTTGTTTTAATTGTTCTTGTTCAAGTTGTTTGATAATGTTAGACATTGTTTGATCCTTTATTGATCCTAGATGTAACTGAAACTAACTGTTATGCTCGGCTTGCACCTCTTTTAACAGTTTACGTTGTTCGTCAGTCAGAGCTAGGCTTTCTAAGAGCTCAGGGCGTCGGAGCCACGTTCTTTGTAGCGATTGTTTTAATCGCCATTTCCGAATTTCTTCGTGATGTCCCGACATCAGCACGGACGGTACAGTTAATCCTTCTAACACTTCTGGTCTAGTGTAATGTGGGCAATCTAATAAACCATCTGCAAAAGAATCTTCTTCTGCGGAGGCTTGCTTGCCTAATACACCGGGAATAAAACGTGCAACAGCATCAATTAATGTCATTGCCGGCAATTCCCCACCGGTCAGAACGTAATCGCCAATTGACCATTCTTCATCGATTTCAGTTTGAATCAATCGCTCATCAATACCTTCGTAACGTCCACATACCAAAATCAATTTCTGATTTTGAGCAAGCTCGGTTACGCCGCCTTGATCGAGTTTACGTCCTTGTGGCGAAAGGTAAATCACCTTTGCGCTTTCTCCTGCCGCTGCTTTCGCAGCATGAATCGCATCCCGTAAAGGTTGCACCATCATCAGCATTCCCGGACCACCACCATAAGGACGGTCATCCACGGTTTTATGCTTGTCGAATGTAAAATTTCTAGGATTCCAACATTCTACTTGCAGAAGATTATGTTTTACGGCTCTACCTGTAACCCCAAATTCCGTAATCGCTTTAAACATTTCGGGGAATAATGAAATCACCCCTATCCACATAAAAAGCCTACTACATTACGTTTGTGCATACTTGAGATTAGAAACCAGCGTCCCAATCCACTTCAATTGTTTTCGTGGTGAGATCGACTCTTTTAACTACTTGTTCATACAAGAACGGAATTAACCGCTCTTGTTTTCCAAAAGCATCTTTGGTATTGGCTTTAACCACTAACACATCATTAGAACCTGTTTCCATCATCTCTGTTACCATTCCCATTGTATAACCTTCTAAGTTTACGACTGAACAACCGATTAAATCGTGCCAGTAATAATCGCCCTCTTCCAGTTTTGGGAATACAGATAAATCCACACCAATTTCAATATTCGCTAAAATTTGTGCTGCTTCACGATCATCAACGCCTTTTAATTTAACGATGATTTCGTGATTATGATAACGCCAGTTTTCTAATTCAATTGATTGCCATTCGCCTTTGATTTTTAAAAACCAAGGTTGATAATCAAAAATGCTTTCAGCTTGTTCTGTTGATGAATAAATACGTAACCACCCACGAATACCGTAGGTTGAGCCTAATTTGCCCACAACTTCAATATGTTGTTGTTCCATATTTCTCACCTATCTTCGTTTAAGAACTAAATCAAAAAGCAAAATTATGCTGCTTTTTGAGCTTCTTTTACCAAAGTTGCAACACGATCAGAAAGTGAAGCACCTTGAGCAACCCAGTGATTTACACGCTCAAGATTAATGCGAAGACGTTCTGCGTTACCCTGTGCGATTGGGTTGAAGAAACCTACACGCTCAATGAAGCGACCGTCACGAGGTGAACGGCTGTCAGCTACTACGATTTGATAAAATGGACGTTTTTTAGCTCCGCCACGAGATAAACGAATGGTTACCATAACCTTCCTCTAAATGTTTAATTACTAAAAGAATATTCTCAAATTCGAAAGTTATTTAAGAATATAGCTTACTTTTTTCTCTGTATATATAGACAAAAAGCCTGAGAATTTTATACTTTTCAATCAAAATTGCAAGTTTTGTGTGCATAAAAGTAGGTTATATTCCTCTTAATTATCATTCACAATTTATTTTATTTTGCGATATAATACGAGGCATTCAGCTGTTTTAGGTTAAATTTACGCGTATAGCGGTATTTTACATTAATAAAATATCAGTTAAATGAGGTTTATTATGAAAATTGGTTTTCATTCTGTGTTAATTGGATTGGCATCATTTATTGGTGTTCAACAAGATGTCATAGCTAATCCATCTTCTCATCAATCAATATCTACTGAATCAGCTGAGGCTTTGAAGCAACAATTTTCAATAGCTTTAGCTAAACAAGACAAACAACAAATTACAAATTTACAAAAAAAACTGACCGCACTTTTTTCTTTACCTCCCCAATTTCTTGATAATCAGATCCAAATAAGCGAAAAAATCCTCACTCGCATTTTTAAAACAGATAAAAATCTCACTCCTAAATTTCTTGATTACTTATATTTTGAGCCGATAAATACTGGCGATGCTAATTTAATTCAGGAAATGAAGAAAAACTTATTGGTATCTTTTTTAGCAAATGAGCAAGCAAAAATTTATATTCGTCAAACAGATAATTCGGAGCAATTTGTTCAGGCTTTAATGGAGCGGGGAGCGAAAGCAGATCAAATTATATTATTGTCTTTGAATGCCAAAGATATATTTCAAAAAATGATTGAACAAATGCGTCAAGATTTTCCTAATCAAACTATTTTTCCGATTACTGAAAATCGTGTAAGTTTGATTACTCCTTCTTCTGAAATTAAGCCTCGCCTTGCTTTAGCAAATATGATGTTCAATCTCCAATTTAAAGGTGTGGAAGTTGATGATTTTTCGTATCTAGATCAACCTCGAGAAAATTTACAGCACAATAATGATGCAATTCGTTACAAAACCTTTCAAGCAATGCTAGAAGGTTTAAATTAATCCCTTATCAACAGGAGTTTTTATGCTTTTATCCAAAAAATCAGCCACCTTTGCACTCAGTGCATTCGCGATGCTTTTCACTAGTGCAGCTCTTGCCAAAGAAGCACCACAAGCTCACAAAGCTGTGGAATTAAGTATTTTGCACATTAATGATCACCATTCTTATTTAGAACCACACGAAACACGGATTAATTTAAATGGTCAGCAAACCAAAGTGGATATTGGTGGTTTTTCTGCTGTCAATGCAAAACTTAACGAATTGCGTAAAAAATACAAAAATCCATTAGTACTGCATGCAGGTGATGCCATTACTGGTACACTTTACTTTACGCTGTTTGGCGGTTCTGCAGATGCTGCAGTGATGAATGCAGGTAATTTCCATTATTTTACTTTGGGTAATCATGAATTTGACGCGGGTAATGAAGGGTTATTAAAACTGCTTGAGCCATTAAAAATCCCTGTGCTTTCAGCTAATGTGATTCCTGATAAAAGTTCAATTTTGTATAACAAATGGAAACCTTACGATATTTTCACAGTGGATGGAGAAAAAATTGCCATTATCGGTTTAGATACCGTGAAGAAAACAGTGAATTCCTCTTCTCCTGGTAAGGATGTGAAGTTCTATGATGAAATTGCTACCGCACAAATTATGGCAAATGCTTTAAAACAACAAGGCATTAATAAAATCATTTTACTTTCACACGCTGGAAGTGAAAAAAATATCGAAATTGCTCAAAAAGTAAATGATATTGACGTTATTGTTACTGGCGATTCACATTATTTATACGGAAATGATGAATTACGTGGTTTAAAATTGCCAGTAATCTATGAATATCCCCTTGAATTTAAAAATCCAAATGGCGAACCAGTATTTGTAATGGAAGGCTGGGCTTATTCTGCTGTTGTGGGTGATTTAGGTGTTAAATTCAGTCCTGAAGGTATTGCGTCTATTACTCGTAAAATTCCTCACGTGTTAATGAGCTCTCATAAACTTCAAGTGAAAAATTCTGAAGGTAAATGGGCTGAATTAGCTGGCGATGAACGTAAAAAAGCACTTGATACTTTAAAATCAATGAAAAGTATTTCACTTGATGATCACGATACGAAAACCGATAAGCTTATTGCTAAATATAAAAGTGAAAAAGATCACTTAGCACAAGAAATTGTGGGCGTCATCACTGGTTCTGCAATGCCAGGTGGTTCAGCAAACCGTATCCCAAATAAAGCAGGTTCAAATCCTGAAGGTTCTATTGCAACACGTTTTATTGCAGAAACAATGTATAACGAACTCAAAACGGTGGATTTAACCATTCAAAATGCAGGTGGTGTGCGTGCAGATATTTTACCAGGCAATGTGACTTTTAATGATGCTTATACTTTCTTACCTTTCGGAAATACGTTATATACCTACAAAATGGAAGGTTCGTTAGTGAAACAAGTGCTTGAAGATGCGATGCAATTTGCTTTAGTTGATGGCTCTACAGGCGCATTCCCTTATGGCGCAGGCATTCGTTATGAAGCGAATGAAACACCAAATGCGGAAGGTAAGCGTTTAGTGAGTGTTGAAGTCTTGAATAAACAAACCCAACAATGGGAACCGATTGATGATAACAAACGTTATCTTGTCGGAACAAATGCTTATGTTGCAGGCGGTAAAGACGGTTACAAAACCTTTGGTAAATTATTTAATGATCCAAAATATGAGGGCGTTGATACCTACTTACCTGATGCAGAAAGTTTCATAAAATTTATGAAAAAACACCCGCACTTTGAGGCTTATACTTCATCAAATGTGAAGTTTAATGCTTCAACTGATGCGTTACCTAAAAAATAAAATTGAAAAATAGGCTAAAAATAGCGCGTACTTAATGCGCTATTTTTGTTATTAGTCTGAGGCTTGAAGACTTCATAGATGATTGAGAATTTTAACTATTCCATATTTAGATGATTTCTCGTAGAAAATAAATTCCCTATAAAGGTTGAAAAATAGGGTAATTTATTGCGATAATCTACCCCATTTTTTGGGAGATCTTTCTATCTTCTGCATTTTTACGCAGTTTATTTTCATTAGAAATGATCGCATTTTATTTCACTTTTATTAGATAAAGAACAATGGCGGAAAAACGTAATATTTTTTTAGTAGGGCCAATGGGGGCGGGTAAAAGCACTATCGGTCGTCAATTAGCACAACAGCTTAATATGGATTTTATTGATTCCGATGCAGTGATTGAAGAGCGTACGGGCGCGGATATTAGCTGGATTTTTGATTTGGAAGGCGAAGACGGCTTCCGCAAACGTGAAGAACGCATTATTAACGAACTCACACAAATGCAAGGTATCGTTCTTTCAACTGGTGGTGGCGCAGTGCTTTCTAAGGAAAGCCGTAACTATTTATCAGCACGCGGTATTGTGATTTATTTAGAAACGACGGTGGAAAAACAATTCCAACGTACTCAACGTGATAAAAAACGTCCATTGCTTCAAGATGCAGAGAATCCTCGTCAAGTATTGGAAGATTTAGCAAAGACTCGCAACCCGTTTTATGAAGAAATTGCGGACATCACGTTGCCAACCGATGAACAAAATGCCAAAGTAATGGTAAATCAAATTGTTGATTTAATTGATAATATGACTGGACTAAATGGTTCGCTTTAAACACACCTAAGGATAAATTATGTTGTGCGTCAATGTGGAATTGCAAGAGCGTCGCTATCCTATTTTAATTGGTAGTGGCTTATTGCAAGATGAACGTAGTTACCCGATTAAACGTGGGGATCGCGTGATGATTGTAACGAATCCCACGGTTGCACAGTTTTATCTTGATACAGTTATCTATGCGTTAGAAAAACGTGGTTGCGTGGTCGATCATGTTTTATTGCCAGATGGCGAAAAATACAAAACACTTGAATCTTTAAACTTAATTTTCACCGCACTTTTGCAAGGTAATCATGGACGAGATACCACGATTATTGCATTGGGAGGCGGCGTAATTGGCGATGTTGCTGGATTTGCTGCGGCAAGTTATCAGCGCGGCGTCCGTTTAATTCAAATTCCAACCACATTGCTTTCACAAGTGGATTCTTCAGTGGGCGGTAAAACGGCGGTTAATCATGAATTAGGCAAAAATATGATTGGCGCGTTCTATCAGCCATCAATGGTTATTATTGATACGCTCACGCTTAATACCCTTCCTAAACGTGAAGTAAACGCGGGGCTTGCCGAAGTTATCAAATACGGTGCCATTTTAGATTACGAATTTTTTGAATGGCTAGAACAACATATTGATGAACTTGTCGCTTTGCATCCTGAGGCACTTCAACATTGTATTTCTCGTTGTTGCCAAATTAAAGCAGATGTGGTCGCGAGAGATGAAACAGAAAAAGGCGATCGTGCATTGCTCAATCTTGGACATACTTTTGGGCATGCCATTGAAACTCATCTAGGTTATGGAAACTGGCTTCATGGAGAAGCTGTTTCAACGGGAATGATGATGGCAGCGGCGCTTTCTGAAGAACTTGGAGATATTTCTATTGCAGATGTGTCTCGCCTTGAAAAATTACTTGCTCGTGCCAATTTGCCCACCGTATCACCGGATACAATGCAGCCAGAAGACTATTTACCGCATATGATGCGTGATAAAAAAGTTCTAGCGGGTAAATTGCGTCTGGTGCTACTCAAATCTCTAGGTCAAGCTTATGTGGCGAATGATACCGATCATACCCTCGTGTTAAATGCAATTCGTCGTTGTACTCAAACGGATTAAGATGTTACGTCCGAAAAAACAATCTTTAAAACCTAAGTTAAAACACCGTCCATTTTTAAAATGGGCGGGGGGAAAATTTCGCTTAACGGACGATATAAATAAAGCCTTTCCAAATAAAAAAAACTGCTTAATTGAGCCATTTGTGGGTGCTGGAGCAGTATTTCTTAATTCTAATTTTGAACGCTATATTTTGGCAGATATCAACCCAGATTTAATCAATCTATTCAATATTATTAAAGAAAATGTAGAGGGGTATATTGAAGCTTGTAAACCGATTTTTTTTGCTGATGATGCCAATACACCCGATTATTACTATGATAAACGTCGTCAATTCAATGCTTCTACGGATCCTTTCGAACGTTCGATTATTTTTTTATATTTGAACCGTTTTGGTTTTAACGGATTATGCCGTTATAACAACAAAAATGAATTTAATGTGCCTTTTGGGGCTTACAAAACTCATTATTTTCCAGAAGATGAATTACGTTATTTTGCGCATAAAGCGCAAAGTGCGGTGTTTTTATGCTGTGATTTTCAAAAAACTTTTGAATTTGCCGATAAAGATTCGGTGATTTATTGCGATCCACCTTATGCTCCGCTACAACAGGATACTAATTTTACTGGTTATGCGGGCAATGAGTTTGGTTTGATACAGCAACGTGCTTTGGCAGATTTAGCGAAATCTATACAAAAAGAAAAACAAATTCCGATATTGATTTCTAATCACGATACTAAATTTACCCGTGAAATTTATAACGGTGCAAAATTTAAACGGGTAAAAGTTCAACGTTCTATTAGTCAGAATTCAGAAAAACGCGTAAAAGTGAAAGAATTGATTGCGATATTTGGTGCTCGTAAATAATAAAAATAAACCGCACTTTTGTTAGTGTTTGGTTAGATGACTGTTTTCTTTAAATCATCCAGCGTATTAAAATTCTCGAAGTTGCCTTCTTCTTGCGCAAAATTTACTGAAATCCCGTCATTTTCTTTCATAAACTGTAAAAGGCGTCGTTCACCCGATGCTAAATAGTGTCGTAATTGTTCTTTTAGTTGAACGGACATTAAACAAAAAACGGGATGTTCACGTTCCTCATCGCAAGCATAAGCAATGAAAGTGCGGTGATTTTCAACCGCACTTTTAAGTTTATCTAAAAGATTAGTTGGGAAAAAAGGCGTATCACAAGGTGTAAAAAGGATGAAGTCGCTTTTTGTCTTTTCTAGGGCTGTTAGCATGCCGCTCAATGGCCCTTGAAAATCGGGCAGTTCATCGGAAAAAACAGGAAAGCCAAATTTTGCATATTCTGTTTGACTTCGGTTAGCGTTAATTGAAATATCATGAACTTGTGGCTGCAAGCGATTAATAACATGTTGAATTAAAGATTGTTTACCTAAAATCTGTAATCCTTTATCTTGCTCGCCCATTCTGCGTGCTTTGCCACCTGCCAAAATTACCGCACTTATTGTAATTGTCATATTTTAATCTATCGTTATTTCAAGTATCATTTGCCTATTTTTTACGATTAAAAAGGAAATAGCAATGAAATGTAAGCGTTTAAATGAAATTTTGGAACTTTTACAGCCTTATTGGTCTAAAGACCCAGATCTGAGCTTAATGGAAATTTTGCAAAAAATTGCCAATGAATCAGGTTTCCAAAAGCCATTACATGAATTAACTGATGAAGTGATTATTTATCAGTTAAAAATGGATGGTACAGATAAACATGAGCCAATTCCTGGTCTCAAAAAAGATTACGAAGAAGATTTTAAAACCGCATTGCTCTGTGCTCGCGGTATCATTAAATAAGAAGGAAAGCAAATGAAAAAAGTATTACTTGCGTTAGGTTTAGGTGTTAGCACGCTTATGTCTGTAAATAGTTTTGCCGCAGATTTACAAGAAGGCAAACAATATGTTCAAGTGAGCCAACAAGCTTCACAACAAAAAGAAGTGATTGAGTTTTTCTCATTCTACTGCCCACATTGTTACGCCTTTGAAATGGAATACAAAATTCCACAACAAGTCGAAGATGCTTTACCAAAAGATGTGAAATTTAAACAATATCATGTAAATTTCTTAGGTCGTCAATCTGAAAACTTAACGCGCGCTTGGGCGTTAGCAATGGCATTAGGCGCAGAAGGTAAAGTAAAGGCTCCATTATTTGAAGCAGCTCAAAAAGATGCCTTGAAATCAATGGATGATATTCGAGCTATTTTCTTATCGAATGGTGTAACCGCCGAGCAATTTGATGGTGGCATTAATAGTTTTGCAGTAAATGGTTTAGTTAATAAACAAGTAAATGCCGCAGAACAATTTAAAGTGCATGGCGTACCTGATTTTTATGTCAATGGTAAATTCCGCGTAAACCCTGAAGGGTTAAATTACGATGATTTCGTGAAAGATTATGTGCAAACCGTAAAAGGTTTATTGCAAAAATAACGAAAAATTGGTTTAATGCCAGCCCTATTTTGTAAATATTAATGAAAGAAGAGAGAATATTATGGCTGCAAGTTTTAGCGTAACGCGTCGTTTCTTTGACGACAAAAACTACCCACGTGGTTTTTCCCGTCACGGTGATTACACAATCAAAGAATCACAGGTGCTTGAGCAATATGGTCAAGCGTTCAAAGCATTGGATTTAGGGGAACGTGAGCCAGCGACTAAAGAAGAAAAAGATTTCGTCGCTTTTTGCTGTGGCGAGCGTGCAGCAGAGACTTTCTTTGAAAAAACTTGGAATAAATATCGCTCTCGTATTAACACTAAAAAACGTGTTTACACCTTATCTGGTGATGTGAGTGAAGCTGCTTCTAGCGGAGATGATTATTCCGGCGAATAAGATACATTAAATAAGGCAGGCGGAAGTCTGCCTTTTGTTTTTGAATAGCTTGTGAAATATCGCGTAATTCACGGCTGATAACTTTATTCTCCTATCTTTGTATGAAAGATTCGTCTTCATACATCCTATGAATACTAATTTCTATGCAATTACCGATTTCTCAATACAACGAACTGCTACAAAAAAAACTTGAAAAATTAACTGTACTTTTGCGTCCTTTCAATGCACCTGATATTCAAGTTTTTGACTCACCAACAAGTCATTATCGTATGCGTGCGGAGTTTCGTATTTGGCACGAGCAAGATGATTTTTACCATATTATGTTTGATCAAGCGACCTTGCAACGTTATCGCGTAGATGAATTTCCAATCGCTAGCACACTGATTAATCGAATGATGCAAACCTTATTACCTTTGTTAAAACAACAAGAAGTGCTACACAAAAAATTATTCCAAATTGATTACCTTAGTACCTTGAGTAATAAGATTATTGTGAGCTTGCTTTATCATAAAACACTCACTGAAGAATGGGAAAGTACGGCTAAAAATCTGAAAGATTTACTCGAAAAGCAAGGTTTTGATGTGCAAATAATCGGGCGTGCAAGTAAACAAAAAATTTGTTTTGAGCAAGATTATGTGGATGAAGTTTTACCTGTGAATGGCAGAAATTATGTCTATCGCCAAGTCGAGAATAGTTTTACCCAGCCAAACGCAACGGTAAACTGCAAAATGCTTGAATGGGCAATTGATTGTACCCAAAATAGCAAAGGTGATTTATTAGAACTTTACTGCGGAAATGGTAATTTTTCTATCGCACTTGCACAAAATTTCCGTAAGGTATTAGCAACAGAAATCGCCAAACCTTCTGTAGCCGCCGCACAGTTTAATATCGCTGAAAATAAAGTCGATAATTTACAAATTATCCGTATGTCAGCAGAAGAATTTACGCAGGCTATGAATGAGGTTCGAGCCTTTAATCGCTTGAAAGGGATTGATTTAAAATCTTATGAATGTAATACCATTTTTGTCGATCCACCTCGTGCAGGGCTTGATCCTGATACAGTGAAACTTGTACAAAATTACGATCGCATTTTGTATATTTCCTGTAATCCACATACGCTGTGCGATAATCTAATTGAACTATCAAAAACGCACCGCATTGAAAAAGCAGCGTTATTTGACCAATTCCCTTATACTGACCACATGGAAAGCGGCGTATGGCTCATTCGCAAGTAGGTATTCAACTAATTTCTGAATCTTCAGAAAAAACATTAGCAGAATTGACCGCACTTTGTGCTGAACATAACATTATTCATGATGAACAAAGCCCACTTGCGCTTGTTCAGACCGATGAACGTTTAGAACTTCGTAAACTAGACGAACCTAAACTCGGAGCTGTTTATGTTGATTTTGTAGGTGGTACAATGGCTCATCGTCGTAAATTTGGTGGTGGGCGTGGCGAAGCCGTAGCGAAAGCAGTAGGGATTAAAGGCTCGGCATTGCCAACGGTTATTGATGCCACAGCAGGTTTAGGACGTGATGCCTTTGTGCTGGCGTCGATAGGCTGCCAAGTTCGTTTAGTGGAACGTCATCCTGTTGTTTTTTTACTTATGCAAGATGGTTTAAATCGTGCTTATCAAGATGAAGAAATCGGCGAGATGTTGCAACAAAATTTGCGCTTGCTGAATGTTCAGCATATTAATGAACTTGATCCTAATATTGATTATGCCGATGTGGTTTACCTCGATCCAATGTATCCGCATAAACAAAAATCTGCACTAGTAAAAAAAGAAATGCGTGTATTCCAGCATTTAGTCGGGGCTGATTTAGATGCCGATGAATTGCTTTTACCTGCATTACAATTAGCTAAAAAACGTGTGGTCGTGAAGCGTCCTGACTATGCAGAGTTTCTTTGTGGAAAACAACCGCACTTTAGCCGTGAAACGAAAAATCATCGCTTTGATATTTATATGGGAGCATCACAATGCTAAGAGAAAGTGCCGTTGTTATTAGCTATGAAAATGGTATTGCCAAAGTGAAATGCCAATCCCAAAGTGCCTGTGGACAATGTGCGGCTAAAAACAGTTGTGGAACATCAAGTCTTTCCGAATTAAACGGCAAACGTGGCGAGCATATTTTTCATGTGGAAACATTAATGCCATTACGCGAAGGTCAAATTGTTGAAATTGGATTAGAAGAAAAGTCGATGTTGTTGTCGGCATTATTGATGTATGTTGTACCGCTTCTAACTTTACTGATTGCGACGATGTTGTCCGATTGTATCAGCGATAATGAAATCCTGCGTGCCATTTTAATCTTTGGATTAACCGCACTTTCTTTTATTTTTGTAAAATCTTACAGTAGAAAATTAGGACAACAAACAGAATTTCAGCCTGTTTTATTGCGCATATTATCTTAAGTTTTTTATTCGCTTTTTATTATTTCTGCGATCTAGATCGCAAACTATAAAGCTAGTTGAGTAATTCTCTTTCTATTCCAGCAAAATTTCTCTTTTATTCATCGGAGAAACTATGCTGAATTTATTTAAATTGCCCATTGAAAAAAGCTCTTTAGAGGTTTGGTCAAAACTCAGTGATGATGTGGCAAAAGTTGCTATTCTAGCAATGCCTGTTATACTTTATGGCGAGCAACCGCTTTTCCTAAAAGGATTAAATATTAGTTTTTTGCTCATTATTGCTTATGCTTGTCTTGTGATGGGGCGTAAATTTCGTCAATTAGTGGAGGGGAAATAATATGTGGCTTACTATAGGGCTTGGCATTGTTGCACTTCTTGCTATCGGCGGACTTATTTTTGCCAATTATGTAGCAAAACATTCTTAATTTATTAACCCCGATCTTTCGGGGTTTTCCGTATCTAAAGTGCGGTTATTTTTAAGGTTATTTTTATGAACAATCAGATTCCTTTACTTGGAATTACCGGTTATAGCGGTAGTGGTAAAACAACGTTGTTAGAAAAACTTATCCCAGAACTTATCGTTCGTCACATTCGCGTTTCAGTGATTAAACATAGCCATCACAATATGCAAGTTGATAAAGAAGGCAAAGATAGTTGGCGTATGAAAGAGGTGGGATCATCTCAGGTCATTTTAGCGAATGATGAACGCTGGGCGATTATGACGGAAACACCAAAACCTGTTTCATTGGATTATTTAGCACAACAATTTGACCGCACTTTAACTGATTTAGTGTTGGTAGAGGGGTTTAAACAAGAGCCAATTCCAAAGATTTTGCTCCATCGTCAGGAAATGACAAAACCTTTACCCGAAATTGACGAATATGTAGTGGCGGTTGCGACGAATTATCCCCTTGAAATTGATCGCACTTTGTTGGATATTAACTGCATTCCGCAAATTGCCGATTTTATTGAAAATTGGTTGCACCATTTTCACGGAGCACGATGACTGAATCCAATGCCTATCGCGGTTTAGCTTGGGTAGCAGCAATGGCACTTTTTATGCAAAGCCTCGATGCGACCATTCTAAATACAGCTTTACCCGCGATATCTTCCGATTTACATAAACCCGCCTTTGAAATGCAAATGGCGATTATTGCTTATTCTTTAGCCGTTGCATTATTTATTCCTCTTACCGCTTGGGCGGCTGCAAAATTTGGGACATTGAGCGTTTTTCGTGGTGCAGTTTTTACGTTTATTTTAGGATCTATCGCTTGTGCTGCTGCGCCTAATTTAGAAAGTTTAATTTTAGGCAGAGTGATTCAGGGGCTAGGCGGAGCATTTATGATGCCCGTTGCACGTTTAGCTATTATTCAAGCGGTACCTAAACAACAATTAGTGAATGCTTGGAATTTAATGGCAACTGCAGGTTTGATCGGGCCAATTCTAGGGCCTATTTTAGGTGGATGGTTAGTCATTCACGCCAGTTGGCACTGGATTTTTTTAATCAATATTCCAATTGGTGTGCTAGGGATTTTGGCATCGGGTAGCGTGATGAACAATATCAAAGGCGAGGCAGAGAAATTAGATTGGACAGGTTTTTTACTCTTTGCATCAGGGCTAGTTGGCATTACGCTTGGTTTGGATTTACTCGGCGAAAGTCAGCATAATTCAAGTGTAACTTATAGCATATTAGTTGTTGGTATTTTATTACTCGTGGCTTATTGTGGTTATGCCAAAAATAATGAAGATGCTATTTTACCTTTATCCCTTTTCCGCACTCGTACATTCAGATTAGGCATTATTGCCAATATTTTTATCCGATTATCTGCATCTGGTGTGCCCTTTTTATTGCCTTTAATGTTTCAATTATCTTTCGGTTATAGTGCGGAAATGTCAGGCTGGCTCTTAGCACCGATTGCGTTAATTTCTGTGATGTTGAAAATATTAATTGGACGAATTTTAAATCGTTGGGGCTATAAAACAACGCTAATTTCATCCGCACTTTTGATGGCAGGTTCTGTGATTTCAATGGCTTGGTTAGATAAACAAAGTTCTCTGACTTGGATTATTTGTAATCTTATGTGGTATGGGGCTTGTATGTCGATCATTTTTACTTCAATCAATACATTAGCAGTCGGTGATCTTTCAAAACAACAGTCTGGCACAGGCTCTACCGTATTAAGTATTGTACAGCAAGTTGGGATTGGATTTGGTATTGCTATTTCATCGATAATTCTAAATCTCTATAGACATTTTTTTAGCGCAAGTGATGGTTTACAACAGGCTTTTAGCTATACTTTTTTAACCTCATCACTTTTTGCAATCGCCTTAGTTTGGTCGCTTATGAAATTACACAAAAATGATGGCGATCATTTACGAAAAATGCCTTAGATTAATTTGTTATAATCCATAGAATTTTTTTATTTAAAAAAAGGGAAATTTGCTTATATCTTATTGATATTTCTTGTTGGTGGAGATAGCTCCATCGTTTAACCATAAATGGTGGGGCATTCCCTGCCTAACATTGAGGTATGCTTATGAAACTAAAAGCAACATTAACTCTCGCCGCTGCAACTCTTGTTTTGGCAGCTTGTGATCAATCTAGCTCGGCAAATAAATCTACCGCTCAAACTGAAGCAAAATCCTCGTCAAATAATACTTTCGTTTATTGCACAGCGAAAGCTCCATTGGGATTTAGCCCTGCGTTAATAATTGAAGGTACTTCTTATAATGCAAGCTCACAACAAGTGTATAACCGCTTAGTTGAATTTAAAAAAGGCTCAACGGATATTGAACCAGCTTTAGCTGAAAGCTGGGAAATTAGCGATGATGGCTTAAGTTATACTTTTCATTTGAGAAAAGGGGTTAAATTCCACACAACAAAAGAATTTACCCCGACACGTGATTTTAATGCAAATGATGTTGTATTTTCATTCCAACGTCAGTTAGATCCAAATCATCCATATCACAATGTATCTAAGGGGACTTATCCATATTTTAAAGCAATGAAATTCCCTGAATTGTTGAAATCAGTGGAGAAAGTAGACGATAACACAATTCGTATTACCTTAAACAAGACAGATGCGACTTTCTTGGCTAGTCTTGGTATGGATTTTATTTCTATTTATTCTGCAGAATATGCTGATTCAATGCTGAAAGCGGGTAAACCAGAAACGCTTGATAGTCGCCCAGTGGGGACAGGCCCTTTTGTTTTTGTGGATTATAAAACAGATCAAGCCATACAATATGTTGCGCATGAAAATTATTGGAAAGGTAGAACACCTTTAGATCGTTTAGTCATTAGCATTGTGCCTGATGCAACAACACGTTATGCAAAATTACAGGCGGGTACTTGCGATTTAATTTTATTCCCAAATGTAGCGGATTTAGCCAAAATGAAAACCGATCCAAAAGTACAACTTTTGGAACAAAAAGGTTTGAACGTAGCGTATATCGCATTCAATACCGAAAAAGCACCGTTTGATAATGTCAAAGTGCGCCAAGCGTTGAATTACGCAGTGGATAAAAAAGCGATTATTGAAGCGGTTTATCAAGGCGCAGGAACATCAGCTAAAAACCCACTTCCTCCAACAATTTGGAGTTATAATGATGAAATTCAAGATTATCCGTACGATCCAGAAAAAGCAAAACAACTTTTAGCAGAAGCGGGTTATCCAAATGGTTTTGAAACTGATTTCTGGATTCAACCTATTATTCGTGCTTCTAATCCAAATCCAAAACGTATGGCTGAATTAATTATGGCGGATTGGGCGAAAATTGGTGTAAAAACTAACCCAGTGACTTATGAATGGGCTGATTATAGAAAACGAGCAAAAGAGGGAGAATTAACTGCGGGTATCTTTGGTTGGTCTGGCGACAATGGCGATCCTGATAATTTCTTATCCCCATTATTAGGTAGCTCAAATATAGGTAATTCTAATATGGCACGTTTCAATAATTCAGAATTTGATGCTTTACTCAATGAGGCTATTGGATTAACCAATAAGGAAGAACGTGCGAAACTTTATAAACAAGCTCAAGTTATTGTCCATAATCAAGCACCTTGGATTCCAGTTGCCCACTCTGTTGGTTTTGCGCCACTTAGTCCTCGTGTAAAAGGTTATGTACAAAGCCCATTTGGCTATGACGCTTTTTATGGTGTGAGTGTTGATGGTAAATAATTCATATTGATTTACTTATTTTAAGCCCTTATTTATAAGGGCTTTTTATTTATCAAGGATTATTCTGTAAAAAATATGTTAAATAACTTTAACTTGAGTATAATGCTCAGCATTATTTCTATCGGATATGATTCCGTAGAATAATAAAAATTAATTGTTAATATAAGGAACAAAAATGGATTTCAATCGAATTATCACTCATATGAATGATCATCATCAAGATGATATGGCTGCCCTTTGTAAAAAATTTGGTGGCGAAAAGGAAATCACAGATGTGACGTTAGTTAATGTAGATTTTGCTGGTTTAGATTTTAAATATAATAGTGGCAAAACATTACGTGTGGAGTTTCCACAACAAGCTGACGCAGGTTCAATTAAACAAGCTATCATCAATCTTTGTGTAGAAAATAAACCAGTTGCAAATTACGATCGTATCAAGGCTAAAATTGATGAATTTCGTCAAGAGTTTAAAAGCTGTGTGCTTTCTACTTTAGATAAAGATGGCTTACCGATGGCGTCTTATGCACCAATTATTTTCTTTGATGGAAAATATTATATTTATATCAGTGCCATTGCAGAGCATTATGAGAATTTAAAACGCAATCCAAATCAAGTAGAAGTGATGTTTTTAGAAGATGAAAACAAAGCGAAGTCAATTATTGTGCGTACTCGCTTACGTTATAAAGCAAGTGCACGTTTTATTCCTCGCAAAGATCCAATTGTTGAACAAGTCTTAGATAAATTAGCGGAAACGATGAATGATGTAGGCGGAATTAAAACGATTCGTGAATTTACTGATTTTGATTTAGTTGAACTTACATTTGGAACAGGTCGTTTTGTAAGAGGTTTTGGCCAAGCCTATTTAATTGATGCTAATGGGGAAATTTCTCATATTGGCGTCAAAGGCAATCCACATGAAAAAGAAAGCGATAAATAATATTGTCTCTTAATATGTAGATAATAAACATGAGAGTTTCCTTTTTTGTTTAGATTGATTTTGACAGTCATATTCTAAATGGGAATCTCTCACTTTTTATTGTGATTTGTCTGATTAAGACTGATCTTCTGCAGTATAGTTAGATTTTCAGATTCCTATTAATCACAATGGCGTATTTACCTTCTTTATAAGCCATATTTAAAACCCAATATGCTTTATTCTTCACTTTTTAATGAATCTTGGATGTCTAGTTTTATATCCCCTAATCTTGTGTTTTTTAAGGGATTAGCTGCTGATATAATAAAGTATTTTTGAATGAATTTTTGCTTTTTTCAACTCAAATTAGTCTTTGTATCCCTTTCTGGTTTTCTAACCAGTATGTATTGATCGATAAGGCTTGGTAATGACATTCATCAATTTGGCTTCTTTTACTGCTTACTTATTGAAAATTAAGGATTTTTTCGTTGCCTCTTGTTATTTCATGAAAATAAGATTCTATTTTAGTTTTAAATTGATAGTAATTATTCTTTAAAGTAAGTTCATAATTCGCTTTTTTCTCTTTGATTTGTTTTTACGCATTATTTCTAATACATTTGATTGTGCATTTTTCTTCCCAACTAATTTTTTTACACACGTAATGTTATATAAGGCACGTTGCGTTTCAGAATTAAAACCGTGCCTTAAGTTTTTTCTATCTACAAAGATTGATTATTACAATCCTATCTTATTGATAAATTTAATAAAAATATCATTAAAGGATTAAGGCTAAATTCGTTTCATAATTTGCTCTATTCTATTATCAACAGGAATACTTTGTTCAAAAGAGCGATATTTTTCAACCAATTAAGATGATAATTACCAAAAAATTTAAAGTGTTTACTCCTAACATAACGGCAGTCAAGATAAGAAAAACAATATCAAGGAAATTGTTTTTTTATTATGGGGTATAGGGCTAAGGAAGTTTATAAATCATTGAAAAACTAAAGATATTCATATAATTTTCAAAATTATGATATTGAGGATATATTGATCATAAATTTAAGAGAAAGTTTAATCTTGTTAGTTTCTTAAGACCTATGATTTATATTTGAGTTTGAAAGTGTTAGAATGCTGAAATTTTTATTTGAGAGTTTTTAAAAAATGATGAAAGAAAATATTAATGATTTTCTCAATACCATTTTAAAAGGTGATTGTATTGAGAAATTAAAAACAATTCCGAATGAAAGTATTGATTTAATCTTTGCGGATCCACCTTATTTTATGCAGACAGAAGGCAAATTATTACGAACTAACGGAGATGAATTTTCAGGTGTTGATGATGAGTGGGATAAATTCAATGATTTTGTAGAATATGACTCCTTTTGTGAATTATGGTTAAAAGAATGCAAAAGAATCCTTAAATCAACCGGGTCTATTTGGGTTATCGGTTCGTTTCAGAATATTTATAGAATCGGCTATATTATGCAAAATTTGGATTTTTGGATTTTAAATGATGTGATTTGGAATAAAACGAATCCAGTACCAAACTTTGGCGGTACAAGGTTTTGTAATGCTCACGAGACTATGCTATGGTGTTCGAAATGTAAAAAAAATAAATTTACTTTTAATTATAAAACAATGAAGCATTTAAACCAAGAAAAGCAAGAACGGAGTGTTTGGTCGTTATCATTGTGTACAGGTAAAGAGAGAATTAAAGACGAAGAAGGCAAAAAAGCCCATTCTACTCAAAAGCCAGAGTCGTTGCTTTACAAGGTAATTTTATCATCTTCAAAGCCAAATGATGTAGTGTTAGACCCATTTTTTGGGACTGGTACAACTGGGGCGGTGGCGAAAGCATTGGGACGGAATTATATAGGAATCGAGCGAGAACAAAAATACATTGATGTAGCCGAAAAAAGACTCCGAGAAATCAAGCCAAACCCTAATGATATTGAATTACTTTCTTTGGAAATAAAGCCCCCAAAAGTGCCAATGAAAACGCTTATTGAAGCCGATTTTTTGAGAGTGGGGCAAACTTTGTTTGATAAAAATGAAAATGCAATTTGTATTGTTACACAAGACGGCAATGTAAAAGACAATGAAGAAACCTTATCAATACATAAAATGAGTGCCAAATACCTAAATAAAACGAATAATAATGGCTGGGATTATTTTTATTTATTTAGAAATAATAATTTTATTACCCTTGATAGTTTAAGATATGAATACACTAACCAATAAGGCAAATCCTATGAATGATGAAATTTCCGACCTAATAAACCAAGCGGTTTCTAATATTTTAATCAATAGTAGTAGTGAAAACAAACTAAAAAAATTGATTAAAACGCATGATGTAAAAATTCATTTTGTACCGAGAAATTACCGTATTTTTGGCGGAATTTTGCAAAGTATGAACATTCAATTTGGTAATTTTTTAGAAGAATTTATGACTCTTCTAATAAAATCTGATGGGCGTTATGATATTTTGGAAGAATACAGTGGTAAAAAAAGTAATAAATTTCAATTGTCTACAAGTAATGACAATCGAATTGACCAATTCATAAGTTTTTGTCAGCGTAGTGACTCAATTAATCTCGATGAAGAATTTCCAAAACTTCTAAATGAAGTAAAAAATGATAATGATACAAATCTTTCTTCAATTAGCCACGATATTGACATTTTATTTAGAAATAAAGAAACTGGCGTTATTTATTATTTAGAAGTGAAATACAATGACGACCACGACACAGGAAAATTTGTTGATATAAACAGAAAATTTATTAAAACATACGCTTATTTGGTGCGTGAATTTCCAAACACAGAAATTAAACCAATACTTTTCTTTTTCAATAACAAGAAAATGAAAGGGAATATTTATGTTCCAGAAAATACTAATATTAGGCGTGGTAAATCGTTTTTTGATGAATTTTTAAAAATCAAATATGAAGATGTTGACTCGTATATACGAAACCTTTCAGAAAGTCCCGATAATATTAAAGCCTTTGATGATTTATACAGAAAAATAATGGCTATGAAATAGAGGAAACAAAAATACTCATATTTTAATTAATGAAAATTTTGTAGTGTCCTAAAAAGGTTCTATAAAAAATTCCAAACAAAAAGTAGCGAGAATAATGTGTATTTGAGTTTTAAATACATAATTTATCGTTTATTACTATTACGGCAACAGTATCTCAAAATTATTTGTCATTCGTCATTGGATTAGAATGCGGTAAGCTAAAGTTGTTATTTTCCCACATAGCTGTTTTATCACATTAAGGTTTTTAATATTGGTTTTATCTACATTAATGCTTGTCATTGGAGTAAAAGTTAGAAAAACAAAATTTAGATTTAGCTCCTTTTCCAAGAGACATACTTTATTTTTATTAAGGACAAGGTTTACTCACCATAATTTCGATAACTTGTCTGTCGATATGTTGCATACTTTTTGATGCAATAGCGCAGAGATTATCAATGGTTCGATCAAGATCATGTTCGACAATCCCTTCGTTGCCCGTAACGTGGGTTTCATCCATTGCCATAAGTACTGATTTATAGCCCGAGGCAACGCTGGTGGAGACTTTCATTGCACAGCTATTGGCTGCGCCATCACAGATAATGCCACTAATATCGCCAATCATGCTACAGATACCCATACTAGCTGTTTCAAATTTGCCAGTGAGTAAATAAGCAATACCAGCACAACTTCCCATTGATGCCGTAGTTACAGTACAAAGAGCGGAGAGTTTTGGCAATTTACTATGAATATAAATAGCCATTAAGTGGGATAAGAAAAGTGCGCGGATTCGTTTTTCTTCACTTACTTTGAGATAATCTGCAACGACAACAACAGGCATCGTTGCCGCAATACCTTGATTGCCTGAACCAGAATTGCTCATCGCTGGCAAGGTTGCGCCGCCCATTCTTGCATCTGATGCGGCTGTGGTTTCAATCATAATTTTGCTTAGCAAATCATCAGAAATTAAACCACTACCTACTTGTTTTCTCAACGTGCGACCAATATGCAAGCCATAATTTTCTCGCAAACCTTCATCTGAAAGTGCTCGATTAAGCTCTGCAGCTTGACGAATAAAACGAATTTTTTCTAATTCAACAGCATTGGAAAATTCAAAAATCTCTCGTGCAGTAATTTGTTTGAAGACTTCATAGGGATCGCAATTGGTACACTCACTAATTTTTGTTCAAGCATATTTTTGGCGGCAGTAACTTGCTCTGGCGTAATATGTTTTAATACTTCCAAACCGCCATCTGGATTACCGCCTAATGCGCCAATTGCCGCAGCTATGGGCAATCTCACCATACCTGTTCCAGGCACGGCAACGCCCAATCCATTTTTCATTAAGTTAGGAGATACTTTGGCTTCAATGTGTTCAGGTTTTTTGCCTAAATATTTCGCTGTTGTAGCAGATGCGAACGCAAGAGAAATCGGTTCGGTACAGCCTAAGGCTGGCACAACATCATTTTTAACGATTTGGAGTAATGGTTTTTCAATTTCGTTAAGTCTTTCTAAATTCATTCTTACTTATCCAATTAATGCGCTTCATCCCAATTTTGACCTACACCGACTTCTACGATCAACGGAACAACTAATTCCGCTGCATCTTCCATTTGTTGTTTAATTTGTTCACGGAAAAACTCGACTTTTTCTGACCGCACTTCAAACACTAATTCATCGTGTACTTGCATAATCATTTCAATGTCGGGATCGTGATAGATTACTTCATCAAGTTTAATCATCGCTCGTTTAATAATATCCGCAGCTGTGCCTTGCATCGGTGCATTTATCGCTACGCGTTCTGCCCCTTTACGACGCATTGCGTTGCTAGAATTGATATCAGGTAAATATAAACGGCGACCAAATAACGTTTCCACATAGCCTTGTGCTTTCGCTTTTTCACGGATATCGGTCATAAATTGCTGTACACTCGGATAGCGTTGGAAATATAAATCCATGTATTTTTTTGCATCAGGACGGGAAATACCTAGTTGGCGTGAGAGTCCAAAGGCGGACATTCCATAAATTAAGCCGAAATTAATTGCTTTAGCATTGCGACGTTGCTCGCTGGTGACTTCATCTAATGATACACCGAAGATTTCAGCAGCCGTGGAGCGATGAATATCCTTGCCTTGAGAGAAGGCGTTAATTAAGCCTTGATCGCCAGAAAGATGTGCCATAATGCGTAGCTCAATTTGAGAATAGTCAGCGGCGACAATAGAATAACCTTCACGTGCGATAAATGCTTGTCGAATACGACGACCTTCTTCATTCCGAATTGGGATATTTTGTAAGTTTGGATCACTTGATGATAAACGTCCTGTCGCCGTGACCGCTTGATGATAAGAGGTATGCACTCGGCCTGTTTGTGAATTGACCATTTGAGGCAGTTTATCCGTGTAAGTGGATTTAAGTTTACTCAACCCACGATGTTCGACCAAAATTTTGGGTAATTCGTGGCTATAGGCTAATTCTTCCAATACTTCTTCATTCGTTGATGGCGCACCTTTTGGCGTTTTTTGTAAAATAGGTAGGCCAAGTTTATCGAACAAAATTTCTTGTAATTGTTTGGTGGAAGCCAAATTAAATGGCTGACCTGCTAATTCGTAAGCTTGTTCTTCAAGTGCGGTTAATCTTGTGGCAATTTCGTTAGATTGCATAAAGAGGGCATTACTATCAATCAAAACGCCTGTACGTTCCATGCGAGAAAGCACATGAAGTAATGGTAATTCCATTGTTTTATACAATTCAACAAGCGTTGGTTCTTGTTGCAATTTCAACCACAGTGCTTGTTGTAATTTCATTGTCACATCAGCATCTTCTGCTGCGTATTCAGTGGCTTGTTCTAATGGAATTTGATTAAATGTAAGCTGACTTTTTCCTTTTCCAGCGATGCTTTCAAATGCGATAGTTTCATGACCTAAATAACGTTTGGCTAAATCGTCCATATTATGACGACCCGTACTATTTAGCGTATAAGAAAGCAACATCGTATCAAATTCAACACCTTGTAATTCAATGCCATGACGGGCAAAAATGCTTTCATCAAATTTAATATTTTGTCCAATTTTGTGAATATTAGGATTTTCTAAAATGGGTTTGATAGCCGCAAGTGCGGTCGATTTTTCGAGTGTTTTTGGCGCATCCAAATAATCCAATTGCAATGGTAAATAAGCGGCTTCGCCATTTTCAAGAGCAAAAGATATACCCACTAAATTAGCAGACATATAATCGAGGCTATCTGTTTCAGTATCCACTGCAATGAGTTTTGCTGTATTGAGTTTTTCAATCCAGCGTGTTAAATCCGCTTGAGTGAGTAAGGTTTCATATTTAGTACGATCAATTTGAATTTTAGGCGTATTTTCTACCGCACTTTGATCTAGTGATGTCGCCTGAAACTGATTGATTTTCACTGGTTGTTCAGCAGTTTGAGTAATGGAATCTGAGCCATTCATCACTTCATTAAGCCAGCGTTTAAATTCGTAGCGAGCAAAATATTCAATAAGTTGATCCTTTTGGCTTTCTCCAAGCAACAATTCATCTGTTGTCACGTTAAGTTCAACATCCGTTTTGATGGTTGCCAACGTATAAGAAAGATCGGCATTAGTTTTTTCTGCCAATAATTTTTCGCCTAGTTTTTTCGCCCCTCGAATTGGCAATTCTGCTACTTTTTCAAGATTGGCATAAATTTCAGCCATACTCCCGATGCCTTGTAGTAAACCCAGTGCGGTTTTTTCGCCAACGCCAGCAACGCCTGGAATGTTATCTGCACTATCGCCCATAAGTGCTAGATAATCAATGATAAGTTCAGGTGGAATACCGTATTTTTCAATCACACCCTCGCGATCTAACAGGCTGTTATTCATAGTGTTGATGAGCATAATATTGTCATCAATTAACTGTGCCATATCTTTATCGCCAGTACTAATAAGCACTTTTTTACCCAAACGAGAGGCTTGTAGTGCGAGTGTGCCGATCACATCATCTGCTTCAACACCTTCCACTACTAAAAGCGGAATGCCTAATGCGCGAATCATATCGTGCAAAGGTTGAATTTGTTTGCGTAAATTATCGGGCATTGGGGGGCGATGAGATTTATATTGTTCAAACATTTCATCACGAAATGTTTTCCCTTTTGCATCAAAAACAACAGCTATATGAGTGGGTTGAACTTGTGAGATGAGGCTTTTTAGCATATTTAAAACGCCATACATCGCACCCGTTGGCTCACCTGCGGCGTTAGTTAAAGGAGGAAAGGCATGAAATGCACGATATAAATAAGAAGAACCATCCACTAGCACAAGCGGATTTGTTGCAATTTGGGCCATAAAAATCTCGTTTTAAACTGAAAAAATGTGGGCATTATAACGTAATTTATGATGATGAGCGAATGGCGGATTCAATGTAAAATTTGTGACGAACGTTTTTTGCTATGGCATAATATCAGCAACTCAAATATTTAATTTAAGGAAATCAAATGTCGTTAAAATTGGTCGAAATTTTAGTTTTGGGTCAGGTCTTACGTTTAAATGTGCCAGTTGAACAAGAAGAATTATTGCGTCAAGCTGCGCGCAATTTAGATATATTGGTTTCCGAAATGAAAGAAAAGACAGGTCTTATTCAGCTTGATCGTGTGCTTTCTATTGTGGCACTCAATTTGAGTTTTGAATTAAGCCAAGAAAAAAATAAAACCGCTCAAATTGAAAATGTATTGAGAACTCGAATTCAACAATTAGATCATTCATTAGAAAATATTAGAGTTACAAAAGAACCGCGTTAAATTAATGATCAAATTAGAGTAATTTTGTCGTTTTATAATCAACTCGTTAAAATTGACAAATAAATGCTAGTCAATGCCGAGAATTTGGGCTAGTATAAACCCATAAGAATTACCTAGAGTGTTCGTCAGTAGGCTATGTCCCTGAGCCGATACTTTAAATCTTATAAATTGGTTTCCTATCGTTGGTGTGTAGGCTTAACCTTTGACTCGTTCATTGGGCTAAGAAACCTGAAAACGGTATCAACTGATTTCCTTGAACCGTCGGGTTCAAGGACTATTGCCCACAGCGGCACTCTGGGTCCTATCTTCTCTTTCCATTTCTATGAATACTCAAAAACGCCAGCAAATCCGCAATGAAATCCGAAAAATACGTGCAAATTTAACTGCACTTCAACAGCAACAAGCTGAACAATCAGTTACTCAACAGGCGTTAAATCTTATCGAGCAACGACAAGCCACAAACATTGCATTATATTTTTCTTTTGATGGTGAAATTTCTACGAAAGCGTTAATCCAATCTCTTTGGATACAAAACAAAAATGTGTATTTACCTGTTTTACATCCTTTTACTAAACATCATTTATTGTTTTTACGCTATTTACCCGATACGCCAATGAAACAAAATCAGTTTGGTATTTGGGAGCCAAAGCTGAATGTTCAAAATGTTTTGCCATTAAATGAACTGGATATTTTATTTACGCCGTTGGTCGCCTTTGATACACAAGGAAATCGCCTAGGAATGGGCGGTGGGTTTTATGATCGCACGTTGCAGAATTGGCAAAATAAGCCTTTTATTCCAGTTGGTTTAGCGCATCAATGTCAGCAAGTAGAAAATCTTCCCACTGAGCATTGGGATGCCCCACTATTCGATATTTTGGTAGGTTAAAACCTATCATCAAATTTTTATTGATAGATAAAATCAAAAATATTTCAATTTTTCTCTTGAAATTTATCCAACCGAGCTTACTTAGTTTATGCGAATGGCGAAAGACGAAACTCAATTAAGGAAAGCGTATGAACATTGAAAAATTTACGACAAAATTCCAAGAAGCGTTAAGCGAAGCACAATCACTTGCTATCGGAAAAGATAATCAATTTATTGAACCCGTGCATTTATTGACCGCACTTTTAAATCAACAGGGCGGCTCTATTGCGCCAATTTTGACAGCAAGTGGTGTAAATGTGGCGTTATTGCGTAATGAATTGAAGACGGAACTAAATAAATTACCACAGGTTATTGGCAATGGCGGAGATGTGCAACTTTCACGTCAGCTCATTAATTTACTTAATCTATGTGATAAATTCGCACAGCAAAACCAAGATAAATTTATTTCGAGCGAATTGTTTTTGCTTGCAGCTTTAGAAGAACGAGGAACGATCAGCGATATTTTGAAAAAGTGCGGTGCAAAAAAAGAACAAATTTCGCAAGCCATTCAACATATTCGAGGGGGGCAAAACGTGAACGATCAAAATGCAGAAGAAAGCAGACAAGCATTAGAAAAATATACGATTGATTTAACCGCTCGTGCAGAAAGTGGCAAACTTGATCCTGTGATTGGGCGTGATGAAGAAATTCGTCGAGCCATTCAAGTATTACAACGTCGTACCAAAAACAACCCAGTGTTAATTGGTGAACCAGGTGTGGGGAAAACAGCGATTGTCGAAGGCTTGGCACAACGTATCGTAAATGGCGAAGTGCCAGAGGGTTTGAAAAATAAACGTGTGCTTTCATTAGATATGGGCGCATTGATTGCTGGTGCAAAATATCGTGGAGAATTTGAAGAACGTTTAAAATCGGTGCTCAATGAACTTTCTAAAGAAGAAGGTCGCGTTATCCTCTTTATTGATGAAATTCATACTATGGTCGGCGCAGGTAAAACCGATGGTGCGATGGACGCAGGTAACTTATTGAAACCAAGTTTGGCACGAGGCGAATTACATTGCGTGGGTGCAACCACTCTAGATGAATATCGTCAATATATCGAAAAAGATGCCGCACTTGAACGTCGTTTCCAAAAAGTCTTTGTGGACGAACCAAGTGTGGAAGATACCATTGCGATCTTACGTGGTTTGAAAGAACGTTATGAAATTCATCATCACGTGGATATTACTGACCCTGCGATTGTCGCAGCGGCAACGCTTTCACACCGTTATATTTCTGATCGTCAGTTACCAGATAAAGCGATTGATTTGATCGATGAAGCAGCGTCCAGCATTCGTATGGAAATAGATTCTAAACCTGAACCGCTTGATCGTCTTGAACGTCGAATTATCCAATTAAAATTGGAGCAACAAGCGTTACAAAAAGAAGAAGACGAAGCAAGTCGCAAACGTTTAGAAATGTTAGAGAAAGAATTGGCTGAAAAAGAACGTGAATATGCTGAACTTGAAGAAGTGTGGAAATCTGAAAAAGCAACGCTTTCTGGTTCTCAACATATTAAACAAGAACTAGATACTGCAAAAACCGAACTAGAACAAGCTCGTCGTGCGGGGGATTTAGCTAAAATGTCTGAGTTGCAATATGGCCGCATTCCTGCGCTTGAAAAACAACTCGAGCAAGCTGAAACCAGCGAAGGAAAAGAAATGACGCTTTTACGCTATCGCGTCACAGACGAAGAAATCGCAGAAGTGCTTTCTAAAGCCACTGGCATCCCAGTATCAAAAATGATGGAGGGCGAGAAAGAAAAACTCTTACGTATGGAAGATGAACTACATAAACGAGTGATTGGTCAAGAAGAAGCGGTTGATGCTGTCGCTAATGCAATTCGTCGTAGTCGTGCTGGTCTTTCCGATCCTAATCGCCCAATTGGTTCTTTCTTGTTCCTAGGGCCAACAGGTGTAGGTAAAACAGAGCTTTGTAAAACTCTAGCTAAATTCCTCTTTGATAGTGAAGATGCAATGGTGCGCATTGATATGTCAGAGTTTATGGAAAAACATAGCGTATCTCGTTTAGTCGGAGCGCCTCCAGGCTATGTCGGCTATGAAGAAGGCGGTTATTTAACTGAAGCTGTTCGCCGTCGTCCGTATTCGGTGATTTTGCTCGATGAAGTTGAAAAAGCCCATACGGATGTGTTCAACATCTTGTTGCAAGTGCTAGATGATGGTCGTTTAACTGACGGACAAGGCAGAACCGTAGATTTTCGTAACACGGTTGTGATTATGACCTCTAACTTAGGTTCTGATTTAATCCAAGGTAACAAAGAGGAAAGCTATAGCGAAATGAAGGCCTTAGTGATGTCTGTAGTAGGCCAACATTTCCGCCCAGAATTTATCAACCGTATTGACGAAACCGTGGTATTCCATCCACTTGGTAAAGAGAATATCCGTGCGATTGCAAGCATCCAATTAGAACGTTTAGCAAAACGTATGGAAACTCGTGGCTACGAATTGGTATTTACCGATGCTTTATTAGATTTTATTGGCGAAGTTGGCTATGACCCAATTTATGGCGCACGTCCATTGAAACGCGCCATTCAACAAGAAATTGAAAATAGCTTGGCGCAACAAATTCTATCTGGTGCGTTGTTACCGAGTAAGGTTGTTACTATTGATTATGTCAATTCAGAAGTTCAAGCGAGACAATAAGCATTACAAAAGTGCGGTAAAATTTACCGCACTTTTTTATGAACCTAAACGCTGACGTACAATTTCAAATAAACATACCCCTGTTGCGACAGATACATTTAATGATGAAACTGAACCAGCCATTGGAATGCTAATCAGTTGATCGCAATGTTCACGTGTTAAACGACGCATTCCTTCGCCTTCAGCTCCCATAACAAGTGCTAGTGGCCCTGTCAGTTTGCTTTGATAAATGGTTTCAGTTGCTTCGCCAGCAGTGCCAACCACCCAAATATTATGGTTTTGCTGTAAATCGCGTAGTGTGCGAGAAAGATTGGTTACACGAATTAACGGCACAGTTTCTGCTGCACCGCAAGCAACTTTACGCGCGATAGATGTTAATTGTGCCGATTTATCTTTCGGTACGATCACTGCCACTACGCCCGCTGCATCAGCTGTTCGCAAACAAGCTCCCAAGTTGTGTGGATCAGTCACGCCATCTAAAACTAATAAAAGCGGGTTTTGTTTATTGGCAAGAATTTCATCAAGATCATTTTCATTAAGTTCTTTTGCTGCTTGTACTCGAGCAATAACACCTTGATGAACTTCGCCATCGGCTTTTTTATCAAGAGTTTGGCGATTAACAAATTGCACACCAATTCCTAGGGAATAAAGTTCGTTTAAGAGTGGCTGTAGGCGTTTATCTTCACGTCCTTTAAGTACGAAAACTTCAATTAGACGCTCTGGCGAATGGGTTAAAATACTATTAACAGCATGAATACCGTAGATTTGTTCTGACATAAATTTCTCTTTTTCTTATTTGAATTTTTAATTCATTCTTACAATGGGAAGTGAATTATTTTCGTTTTCTAGATGTTTTCTTCGAAACTTCTTTCTTTTTTACCGCACTTTTTCGTTTTTTGGAGGCTTTAGACGGTAGTTCTTTAAAGACTTTCTTAGCTTTTTCTTTCGCCGTTTTTCCAGCTCGACGAGGTTTACGTTCACTCCCCATCAGCGAGAAATCGACCATTTTATTTTCTAAATGTACTGCTTCAACTTTGATACGAACTTTATCGCCTAAGCGATATTGCATTCCGCTATTTTCGCCAATTAAACGCTGTTTTACTACATCGAATTGGTAATAATCGTTTTCTAAGGTGGAAATATGGACTAAACCATCGATGAATAAATCATCTAAGCGTACAAATAAACCAAATCCCGTCACAGATGAAATAACACCGCTAAATTCACCGCCAACATGATCTTGCATATATTCACATTTCAGCCAATCAGCCACTTCACGAGTTGCGTCGTCGGCGCGGCGTTCCGTCATTGAACAATGATTGCCAAGTAAATCCATTTCATCAAAAGAGTAATGATAACCGCCTGTATCGGTAGTTTTACGTTTTGCGCCTTGTTCTTTAGCGAGTAAATATTTGATACCTCGATGAAGTGTTAAGTCTGGATAACGGCGAATTGGCGAAGTAAAGTGTGCATACTCTTCCAAAGCCAAACCAAAGTGCCCAATATTATCAGCGTGATAGACAGCTTGGCTTAATGAACGTAGCAACATTGTTTGAATAAGTTCATGATCAGACCGTTCTTTAACTTTTTCTAAGAGAGCAGCATAGTCTTTTGTGGTTGGTTTTAAGCCACCTTCTAAAGTTAAACCAAACTCACTTAAGAAAGTGCGGAACGATGTTAATTTTTCTTCGCTCGGGGTGGCATGAATACGATATAACGCAGGCTCTTTATGTTTTTCCATAAAATTAGCTGCTGCGATATTCGCAAGAATCATACATTCCTCAATGATTTTGTGGGCATCATTGCGAACAACGGGTTCAATACGCTCAATTCTCCCCATTGCATTGAAAATAAACTTAGTTTCAATGGTTTCAAAATCGATCGCACCACGTTGATGACGTGCACCAAGCAACGCTTGATAGAGTTTATAAAGCTCTTCTAAATGAGGCACAAGCGTAGAATAACGAGTGCGTAATTCTTCATCGCCTTCAAGCATTTTTGCTACTTTGGTATAAGTGAGGCGGGCGTGAGAATTCATCACCGCTTCATAAAAGCGATAATCTGTGAGCTTACCTTTGGCAGAAATTTGCATCTCACACACCATACACAAACGATCCATTTGTGGGTTAAGAGAGCATAAGCCGTTCGATAAAATTTCAGGTAGCATTGGTACAACTCGGTTCGGAAAATAGACTGAGTTACCACGATTATGCGCTTCTACATCTAAAGCGGAACGTAAACGTACGTAATAACTAACATCCGCAATCGCCACCCAAAGTTTCCAGCCTTTGCCGTGTTTTTCACAATAAACGGCATCATCAAAATCCCGTGCATCTTCACCATCAATGGTCACAAGCGGTAAATTGCGTAAATCCACACGGCCTTTTTTTGCTTCTTCAGGCACTTCTTCAGTGAATTTTTTTACGTATTTTTCCACCGCACTTGGAAACTTATGGGGAATATCGTGGTTACGCAAGGCGATTTCTACTTCCATTTCTTTCGCCATATTATCGCCTAGAATTTCAGTGATTACGCCAATTGGCTGGTTAAAACTGGCAGAACGTTCTTGCAACTCGACAACCACAACTTGTCCCATACGTGCGCCATTACGATGTTCATTTGGCACGAGAATATCTCTGCCAATTCTGCTGTCATCAGGCACCACATAGCTAAAACCGTTTTCTAAGAAAAAGCGACCCACAATTTGTTTTTTACGGCTTTCTAATACGCGCACAATTCGCACTTCACGGCGACCACGACGATCTAATCCAGCAGGCTGAGCTAAGACAAAATCTCCATGCATGACTCTTTGCATTTGATGGTTTGGAATGAATAAATCATCCTTTTTGCCATCGACCTGTAAAAAACCAAAACCTTCGCGATGACCAATTACCGTGCCTTTAAATAAATCTAATTTTTCTGGTAAGGCATAGCGTTTACGTTTAGTGAACACTAATTGCCCATCATTTTCCATCGCACGTAATCGGCGACGCATCGCTTCTATTTGCTCTTCATTTCGAATGGAAAGTGCGGTCAAAATTTCATCCCGATTCATCGGTGCATTATTGTCTCGAATAACGCTTAAAATAAATTCACGGCTCGGGATTGGATTGCCGTATTTTTCCAATTCTCGTTTGTAATGAGGATCTTGGTTGATTAAGTTTTTACGTTTTTTTGTCATTATTTTTTACAGTTTTAAAAAGTGCGGAGAGTTTGACACTGTAAGGGGGATAATGCAAGATGGGGGATAGGTTTATTTATCGGCAAAACCAATGAACTTTTAACGTACATATAAAACAATGCCTTTCTTTTTTATTTTCTGTTAGAATGACTGCCCTCAATTATTTTCTTGACAAAGGAGCAAAACAATGAAAATCATTAAGCAAGCAAAATAGTCTAACCCGCCTTTCTTTAATCACTCTACTTATTTCCACATCTTTTTATTCTGTTCAGTCTTTTTCACAAGATCTAAAATGGATCGCTACTTATGGTATGGTGCGCGATGGTGGATATAATGTTGCCATTGGAGATGGTAGTAAAGTAACTAATTCTACAGAAAGTGGAGCTAAACCATCCATTGGAGCAGTTGCTATCGGTGGAGATACTCACGTAAAAAGCATAGGTTCTTTAGCTATAGGCTATGGGGCTAAATCTGGATCAGATGGTCAAAAAGGAAAATTTAGTACTGCTATTGGTATAAATTCTAATTCAGAAAAGGGAGGTGTTGCAGTTGGTCATTATGCTGAAGCTTTCGCGTATAGGTCTATTGCAATTGGTTCTTTATCTACAAGTAAAGATGGAGACTATTCGATAGCTTTTGGTGTACATAGCTTGGTGGAAAAATTAGAAAAAGGTAAAAATAACAATAAAATCGGCAAAAATATTGATATTAATGCAAGTGGAACTACGACAAAAATTGACATGGCTCACGATAGTGAGCAGAATTTAATTGATAAATATGGTCAAACTTACGGTGCGATGGCACTAGGATTTAGATCTTCTTCACACAATCTTTTTGCCAGTTCATTTGGGGCGTTTTCTACAGCCACAGCTATTGAAAGTCTAGCAGTCGGCGACAGCAGCCAATCAACGGGCTACCGCAGTGCTACTTTTGGCAGCCACAGCAGGGCTTTGGCAGAAGAAAGTTTGGCATTAGGTTATGAAACTCGGGCAAATGCTTATGGTTCTGTTGCTTTAGGTGCAGAGTCTGTGGCGAATGAAGAAAATACCGTATCAGTGGGTTCTGATACATTGAAACGGAAAATCGTTAATGTCGCCGATGGCACAGAAGATTATGATGCAGTAAATGTCCGTCAGTTAAACCGCTTAAGCAAACGTGTAAACCGCGTCGGCGCAAGTGCTGCGGTGTTGGCTTCATTAAAACCTGCACAATTAGGCGAAGATGATAAATTTGCGTTGTATTTGCCGATGTTGGTATGGCGTACGAGATCTTTTCTTTACGTTTTTTACGCCAAGTAGTAAATGATGCCTTGTTGCCTTTACAGGCATTTGCTAATGGTTGTAAGCGTAAACCTCAAGCAGGTTCCTTATTAATTTGGCAAGAAGGGGGGGGGAATTTAAACACACGGGGCATGTGGCAATTATCACTGAGGTGTTGCCTGATAGGGTTCGAATCGCCGAGCAAAATGTGATTCATTCTCGCTTGCCAAGTGGTCAGCAATGGACGCGTGAATTGCCGATGATTGTTTCAGAACAAGGTTATTTTCTACAAGATACTTTTGATGATACTAAAATTCTTGGTTGGATGATTCAAACGAACGATACTGAATTTTCAGAACCCCAACCTTTCCCAAAATCAACCGCACTTCTGTTACAAGCCCATTATATTAACAATCACGGTCAATTTAGTGGGAAATGGCTAAATGAAAATAAGCCATTTTATTCCCTAATCATCGTTATTTGTTAGAGGCAAGTTTTCATCTCGCGCCAAATTTAATTCAAAATGGCTATGTGCAAAAACCAATTGCAGGTCGTCGGGGAGATAATGTTAAACTTATTGGCAAAAATAATGCCACTTTAGGTGTCACAAAGGGTAAATTTGGCAAACAAGAAAACATTTATCAACAACTTTGGTGCTTACCACAAGTGGAAGAGCAATACTTGCAAGTTTGTACTTTTACCGTGGGAGAGCATTATGGCAGCACTTGCCTACGCTCTGATTCTAGTCGAGTGATTGTAGGCAATAGTGATATGCAACCATTGAGAGTGTTGAAAGATAAATAAAACACTTTGTGAGATTAAGAATGGGTTTTATGCAATGCTTTTCCAATAAAAATGCTTGCAACTAACATTACTAAAGTCGGAACCAACCAAGCCATTCCTTCAGATGAAAGAGGGAAGTGTTTCAATAATGAATTGATGCTTTCTGGTAACATTTTAACGTTATTTAAGCTGTCACATAAACTAAAACAAACCGTAACGAGCAATGTACTATTGTATGTAAATTTTATTGATGGAAGTTTTTTTCGTAAGAATTGCAATAAAACAAGCACAATAGCTACTGGGTAAATTAATAACAAGGCTGGGATCGTTATGCGAAGTAGATCCGTTAAACCATATTGTGAAACAGTGATTGTTATCGCGGTAAAAAGGGCGATCCAAAATGGATAGGAAAAGCGAGAGGAAAATTTTGCGAAATAATCAGCAGATGCGCTAGTTACACCAACAAGTGTTGTTAAGCTCGCTAATACAATAATACCAGCCATAATCCAAGTCCCAGCTGAACCGAATAAGACATTTACATAACGAGAGAAAATTTGTCCACCATTCGTTGCCCCTTCTGCAACTGCAGCACTGGTTGCACCTAGATAGAAAAGCGAAAAATATAAACTGGCGAGTAAAATGACAGAAACAAATCCTGCTGAAATGGTGTATTTCACAATATCTTTGGTTTTTGTCACATTTTTCGCTGATAATGCTCGGGCGACAATTCCACCAAAAGCAATGGCTGCAAGTACATCCATGGTTTGATAACCACTGGTTAAGCCGATTAATAAAGAATGGCTATTTTCATAAGCATTACTTGGCGCTTGAATTTCAGATAAAGGCGAAATAAATACGGTAATTGCTACAGCAATAAGTAACACTAATAAAGCGGGTGTCATAAATTTACCCACGCTTGAAATGATCGTATTTGGGCTAATCATAAAGCCCATCGCGATTAAGTTAAAAATGAGTGAGAATACAAAACGAACATTCGCATTATTTTCTGTTAAGTCTAAAGGCAACCACGCCATTTCATAAGCAACATTAGTGATGCGGGGCATTGCAAAGGTAGAGCCAATGGTTAAATAAAGTATAACGAGGAAACCTGTGCCAGCCCATTTTGGTAAATCTTTAGTAAGTTCTTCGCCACGACCTAAAATCGCTACCACAACAAGCGTAATAAATGGCATTAAAACGCCAGTTAAAACAAAGCCTAAGGAAGCACTCATCCAATGTTGTCCTGAGAAAAATCCTTCCATAGGCGGAAAAATGATATTACCCGCACCTAAAAATAAGGCGAAGATCATCATTCCTAAAACGATAATATCTTTACGTGAAAACATAATTTTTGACTCTAAAAATAAAAAGGCCTGCATTCTACTACAAAGTAGATAAAATCCCTATTGCGTAAAATTAAAAATGTGAATTTTGTCACAATATATGGCATTTTATCGACAATTCGCTAAAAATCCCGACAAAATCTACCGCACTTTTTCCTTTAACTTCGAAAATATGCTAGGATGCCCCTTTGTGAATTTTTTGCTATTTATTTTTAAAGGGGTTTATGTGATAAAACTGATCCAACGTTTTTTTAAATTAGAATCTGCTGGTGGTATATTATTGCTTTTTTCAGCTGTTGTTGCGATGTTGCTGGCTAATTCGCCGTTAAGCAACCAATATAATGATTTTTTAAATTTACCTGTAAGTTTACAAATTGGTAGTTTCTCAATTAATAAAACCTTAATTCACTGGATTAATGATGGTTTTATGGCGGTGTTTTTTGTATTAGTGGGAATGGAAGTAAAAAAAGAATTATTTGAAGGTGCGCTTTCAACCTATCAACAAGCTATTTTCCCTGCTATTGCAGCTATTGGCGGAATGGTTATACCGGCTGTAGTTTATTGGTTTATCGCTAAACAAGATCCAAGCTTAGCTAATGGCTGGGCAATTCCAATGGCAACAGACATTGCTTTTGTGCTAGGGATTATGGCGTTATTGAGTAAACAAGTGCCACTTCCATTGAAAATATTTTTACTTGCCCTTGCTATTATTGATGACCTCGGTGCGATAGTTGTTATTGCATTATTTTTCTCGCACGGATTGAGTGTACAAGCACTAATTTTTTCTGCTGTGGCAATTATTGCACTGATATTACTAAATCGTTTCAAAGTTTCCGCACTTTGCGCTTATATGGTTGTAGGTGCAATTTTATGGGCTTCCGTATTAAAGTCTGGCGTGCATGCTACTTTAGCAGGCGTTATTATTGGTTTTAGCATTCCATTGAAAGGTAAAAAAGGAGAACGCCCATTAGATGATTTCGAGCATATTTTAGCCTCTTGGTCATCTTTCGTTATTTTACCGCTCTTTGCATTTGCCAATGCAGGTGTGAGTTTTGAGGGCATAGATGTGAATATGATTTCGTCGCCATTATTATTGGCTATAGCAAGCGGTTTAATTATTGGTAAACCTATCGGTGTTTTCGGATTTAGTTATATTTCTGTTAAATTGGGATTAGCTAAATTACCAGATGGAATTAATTTTAAACAAATTTTTGCCGTTGCGGTTTTATGTGGAATCGGTTTTACGATGTCAATGTTCTTGGCAAGCCTTGCGTTTGATGCTAATGCGGGAGAAAGTGTCAATACTCTTTCTCGTTTAGGTATTCTACTTGGATCAACGGTTTCGGCAATACTTGGGTATTTATTCTTAAAACAAACGACAAAACTAAGTTAATCATACACAAAGTGCGGTAAAAATTTACCGCACTTGTTCTATAAGATAATTCCACTATCTGCTTTGGTAAAATTCATTACAAATAAACTTTTATAAGTTCTTACATGAAATTCACCCGTCAATACTCGGCGTGTGAATGCGTGATAGCTTTCCATATCTTTTGCATGGAGTAGCAACATAAAATCATAGTCCCCTGAGATTTCGTAACAGCTCACCACTTCGTCTTCTTGACGCATTTTCCGTTCAAATTGCTCTTGATAATAAGAATGTTGATTATCCATTTCGACCATGACAAATACGCTAATCGTACGCCCAACGGCTTTTGGGGAAACAACTGCAACTCGTTTTGTAATAACGCTTGAATCAGTTAATGCTTGCACACGTCGTTGACAGGTTGCAACGGAACTATTCACTTTCTCTGACAGTTCTTTTAACGGAATCATGGCATCTTGTTGTAATACATTCAAAATATGACGATCTAATTTATCCAGTGTTTGCATAAGATAATTTCTCAAAAATGTAATAATTGGGAGAAATATTATCACAATAAAAATAAAGTTGAGATTTTTTATTGTCTTGGGATTTTATAATAATCATATTGATGAGATGAGGTCCAAGATGAAAGTAGTCACTCAAGGCGTATTATTGTGTATTTTTTCACAATGTTTATTTGGCATATTGTATTTATTTAGCATATGGCTCCAACCACTTAGCGGAACAGATGTGTTTGCGTGGCGTATGCTGACCATGATCTTTGGGCTACTTTTAATTTTATTCCCGACTATTGGTTGCCGCTCTATTTTGTCTCTTATCACGACAACTTTAGGAAAAAGTTGGAGGAGTTGGGTTTTATTTTTACTGGGGACATTAGATGCGGGAAGTCAATTCTGGCTCTTTATGTGGGCACCGCTAAATGGTGAAGGGATAAATATTGTAATGGGATATTTCCTTTTTCCTCTGATCATGGCTGTTTTAGGATGGGCTTGGTTAAAAGAACGCTTATCATTTATTCAGAAAATCGCGCTTTTACTGGCTGCCTGTGGTGTTGCACATGAATTATGGCACACTCAAAGTTTTTCATGGACAAGCTTGTGGGTTTGTACGGTTTATCCATTTTATTATCTAAGCCGTAAATTGATGAAAATCCCTGCTCTACAAGGGATTACATTGGATATTATTTTAATTTCGATTCCTTGCTTTATTTATATTCTTTCTCAAAGCGATACACTTTCTTTAGTTACGCAAGAATATCGTTATTGGTTATTGCTACCAGCACTTGGCATGGTGAGTGCGATTTCGCTTTCAACCAACTTAAAATCCAGCCAACAAATTCCAGTCAGTATTTTTGCGGTGTTGAGTTATATCGAGCCGATATTGCTTTTTTTAATAGCTGTCTTTGTGCTGGATAATCAAATGACCACAAGCGACTATTTTACTTATGTGCCTATTTGGTTAAGTCTCATTGTTATTGGCATAGAAGGGCTTTTAAACAAAAATAAAGTGCGGTGAAAATTAACCGCACTTATTAAAGTTACTGAAATAATTAGAAAGTATCTGAAATAGAGATTTTCTATTCCCACTCGATTGTCGCTGGCGGTTTCCCGCTAATGTCATATACGACGCGGGAAATGCCGTTCACTTCGTTGATGATGCGGTTAGATACTTTACCTAATAAATCATAAGGCAAATGTGCCCAATGTGCGGTCATAAAATCGATGGTTTCTACTGCGCGTAGAGAAATAACCCAATCGTATTTACGCCCATCGCCCATTACACCAACAGATTTCACAGGCAAGAATACACTGAAGGCTTGGCTGGTTTTTTCATACCAACCGCTGTTGCGTAATTCTTCGATAAAGATTGCATCCGCACGGCGTAATAAATCGCAGTATTCTTTTTTCACTTCGCCTAATATACGTACGCCTAAACCTGGACCAGGGAATGGGTGGCGGTTGATCATTTCAGCTGGTAAGCCTAATGCTAGACCGATTTTACGTACTTCATCTTTAAACAATTCACGTAATGGTTCAACTAAGCCCAGTTTCATATAGTCTGGTAAGCCACCTACGTTGTGGTGTGATTTAATCACATGTGCTTTACCAGTTTTGCTTGCTGCAGATTCGATCACATCAGGGTAGATCGTACCTTGTGCCAACCATTTCACATTAGTGAGTTTTTTCGATTCATCATCGAATACATCAACGAATACTTTACCGATAATTTTACGTTTCGCTTCAGGATCTGATACCCCTGCAAGTTCGCCTAGGAAGCGGCTTTCTGCATCAACACGAGTGATGTTTAAACCGAATTTATCGCCAAACATTTCCATGACTTGATCGCCTTCGTGTAAGCGAAGCAAACCGTTATCCACAAATACGCAGTGTAAGTTTTTGCCGATAGCACGGTGTAAAAGTAATGCAACCACAGAAGAGTCCACACCACCAGATAAGCCTAAAATCACTTCATCATCGCCCACTTGTTCTTTGATGCGAGCAACGGCATCTTCGATAATGTTTTCAGCTGTCCATTTGGTTTCGCAACCACAGATGTTTACTACGAAGTTGGTTAATAATTCCAAGCCTTTTTTAGTATGCGTTACTTCAGGGTGGAACTGCACACCGTAGAAACGACGGCTTTCGTCTGACATTGCTGCGATAGGGCAGGTTAGCGTTGTGCCAGTTACTTTGAAGTTTTCTGGTAAGCGCGTTACCTTATCGCCGTGGCTCATCCAAACGTCTAATTTTGGCTCAGAAGCGGTCGAATTATCGTTTAAATTTGCAAAAAGTGCGGTGGAATTTTCAAGAGAAACTGAAGCATAGCCGAACTCTCTGTGATCAGATGTTTCGGTTAAGCCGCCAAGTTGCATCGCCATAGTTTGCATTCCATAGCAAACGCCGAGCACTGGAACGCCTGCGTTAAACACATATTCAGGCGCACGTGGGCTGTTTTCTTCAGTTGTGCTTTCAGGACTGCCAGAAAGAATGATACCCGTTGGAGCAAATTCACGGATTTGTTGTTCGGTTACATCCCAAGCCCAAAGTTCGCAGTACACACCAATTTCACGCACACGACGCGCAATCAGTTGAGTATATTGTGAACCGAAGTCGAGGATCAGGATTTTGTGATTGTGGATATTTGTCATTTATAATGCTCTTATTATTGATAGTGTGGACGGTTAATTTCCTCTAAAACTTTGCAAAAACCAACCGCACTTTAAACAGCAAAAGGCAGGCTAAAGCTCACCCTACAGTTACCCCATACGATAGTTCGGTGCTTCTTTAGTAATAGCAACATCGTGAACGTGGCTTTCTTTAATGCCTGCACCACTGATGCGAACAAATTCTGCTTTTGTGCGTAATTCTTCGATGGTTGCACAGCCAGTTAAACCCATACAAGAACGTAAGCCTCCCATTTGTTGGTGAATGATTTCTTTTAAATAACCTTTATATGGAATACGGCCTTCAATACCTTCTGGTACGAGTTTATCTGCCGCGTTATCCGATTGGAAATAACGATCTGATGAGCCTTTCGCCATAGCACCTAATGAACCCATACCACGGTAAGATTTAAATGCACGCCCTTGGTAAAGTTCGATTTCGCCTGGTGCTTCTTCAGTACCAGCAAGCATTGAGCCAACCATTACACAGCTTGCACCTGCAGCGATGGCTTTTGCAATATCGCCAGAGAAACGGATACCACCGTCGGCAATAACTGGAATACCACGATCTTTTAATGCTGCTGCTGCATCTGCGATAGCCGTGATTTGTGGCACGCCTACACCGGTTACGATACGAGTTGTACAAATTGAACCAGGGCCAATACCTACTTTCACTGCACTAGCTCCTGCATCTGCTAATGCGATTGCACCTTCAGCCGTTGCTACGTTACCCGCAACGATAGGTAAGTTTGGATATTTCGCTCGAGTTTCACGAACGCGTTGTAATACGCCTTCTGAGTGACCGTGAGAAGAGTCGATTAACAGTACATCTACACCAGCTTTCACTAATGCGTCAATACGTTCTTCATTGCCAGCACCTGCGCCAACCGCAGCACCAACACGTAAACGACCAAATTCATCTTTACACGCATTTGGTTTTTGTTCTGCTTTTTGGAAGTCTTTAACGGTAATCATTCCTTTCAGTTTAAAGCTGTCATTGACCATCAATACTTTTTCAACACGATGTTGGTGCATTAATGCTAAGATTTCTTCGCGAGTTGCCCCTTCTTTTACCGTTACTAAGCGGTCTTTTTTTGTCATTACTTGCGAAACGGTTTGATGTAAATCTTTTACGAAACGAGTGTCACGCCCAGTGATGATACCGATTAAGTTATTTTCGCTATCTACAACAGGGTAGCCTGCGAAGCCGTTTTTATTTACTAATTCCGCTAATTCAGCAAGGGTTAAATCGGGAGAAACAGTTACTGGTTCAGAAACAATACCGCTTTCAAATTTTTTCACTTTACGAACACGATCTGCTTGGCGTTCGATCGTCATATTTTTATGAATAAAGCCAATACCGCCTTCTTGTGCTAAAGAGATCGCAAGTTTGGTTTCAGTTACGGTATCCATTGCTGCTGAAAGCATTGGAATATTTAGGCGAATTTCTTTGGTAAGTTGAGTTGAAAGGTTGGCAGTATTTGGAAGCACAGTTGAGTGAGCTGGGACGAGTAGAACATCGTCAAAAGTAAGGGCTTCTTGTTTAATGCGTAATGACATTGCAATATTCTCGCTAAGTTGAAGTTAAAAAATATTGCGGCGGGATTATACAGATTTTACTTGATTTTGAAAACGAAATTTTAGGATTTATGCTATGATTTTCGCTCCGTTTGGTACAAGGAATAAATAATGAATTTCGCTTTATTGACATATTTAGCTGACTGTCAGCCGAAAGTGCGGTTTGAATTGGAAAAGTTTTCTAAAAATCTAGAGGAAGATATTCAACAATTACGTGAAATTGGTTTGGATATTCTCGTTGATGGACAAGATTATCGCTTAGTACCAATGCTTCCTTTATTAAATTCTCAGCAAATTTCAACCGCACTTTTTCCTTATGGCATCCATTATCAGCCGATAATTTCCTCTACAAATGAGTGGATACTACAAAATATTCTTTCATTAAAAAAAGGCGATCTTTGTGTGGCTGAATATCAAACTGCAGGGCGCGGTCGGCGTGGTCGCCAATGGTTATCGCCTTTTGCTGGGCAAATCATGTTTAGTTTTTATTGGACGTTTGATCCTAAAAAATCAATTGAGGGGTTAAGTTTAGTCATCGGTTTGGCGATTGCGGAAGTGCTAAATGTACAAGTGAAATGGCCAAATGATATTTTGTTTGATGAAAGAAAGTTAGGTGGCATTTTAGTCGAAATTGCTAATCATAAAAATGGCATGCTCAATTTAGTGATTGGCGTAGGTATTAATGTGTCGTTGTCAAAACAAACAGAAATTAGTCAGCCTTATGCGGAAGTGTGTGAAATTGATCCTGATGTAGAGCGACAAACTTTATTACCCAAACTTATACAACATTTATATACACGTTTAAATATCTTTGAGCAAAATGGTATTGATGAGGAATTTCAACAAGCATGGCAATCATATAATGCGTTTTCAAATAGTGAAGTAAAGGTGCTTACTGAGCAAGGTGTTATTTCAGGTATTGAACAAGGCATAGATGAACGTGGTTATTTAAAAGTATTATGTGGCAATAAAATTCAGATGTTTAATGGTGGAGAAGTTTCATTACGTAAGAAATAATAGCAATAAAAGTTTGACTATTCTAACCGCACTTTTTAATAAAATGCTTATATTTCCATCAAAAGATCATTTTTTTAAATATTTTTACAAAAAGTACTTGCAAGGGATTTGAAAATCCCTATAATGCACCGCACACAACGACGCACTGTTGTGAAGTTTTTAAGTTTCCACGTGCGTCGTTCTTTTTTGCTCTTTAACAATATATCAGACAATCTGTGTGGGCACTTGTTGATTGACTTGTTTTAAAAATATTTTTTAATTTTGAAGTCTTAATAGGTGCTTAACTGAAAATTCATAATTACTTTTTTAAGTAGTGTTTATTTATAGCTAAGCAGTATATTGAGCGATTGAACTTGAATTGAAGAGTTTGATCATGGCTCAGATTGAACGCTGGCGGCAGGCTTAACACATGCAAGTCGAACGGTAGCAGGAGGAAGCTTGCTTTCTTGCTGACGAGTGGCGGACGGGTGAGTAATGCTTGGGAATCTGGCTTATGGAGGGGGATAACGACGGGAAACTGTCGCTAATACCGCGTAGTGTCGAGAGACGAAAGGGTGGGACTTTTAGCCACCTGCCATAGGATGAGCCCAAGTGGGATTAGGTAGTTGGTGGGGTAAAGGCTCACCAAGCCTGCGATCTCTAGCTGGTCTGAGAGGATGACCAGCCACACTGGAACTGAGACACGGTCCAGACTCCTACGGGAGGCAGCAGTGGGGAATATTGCGCAATGGGGGAACCCTGACGCAGCCATGCCGCGTGAATGAAGAAGGCCTTCGGGTTGTAAAGTTCTTTCGGTATTGAGGAAGGTTGATGTGTTAATAGTACATCAAATTGACGTTAAATACAGAAGAAGCACCGGCTAACTCCGTGCCAGCAGCCGCGGTAATACGGAGGGTGCGAGCGTTAATCGGAATAACTGGGCGTAAAGGGCACGCAGGCGGTTATTTAAGTGAGGTGTGAAAGCCCCGGGCTTAACCTGGGAATTGCATTTCAGACTGGGTAACTAGAGTACTTTAGGGAGGGGTAGAATTCCACGTGTAGCGGTGAAATGCGTAGAGATGTGGAGGAATACCGAAGGCGAAGGCAGCCCCTTGGGAATGTACTGACGCTCATGTGCGAAAGCGTGGGGAGCAAACAGGATTAGATACCCTGGTAGTCCACGCTGTAAACGCTGTCGATTTGGGGGTTGGGGTTTAACTCTGGCGCCCGTAGCTAACGTGATAAATCGACCGCCTGGGGAGTACGGCCGCAAGGTTAAAACTCAAATGAATTGACGGGGGCCCGCACAAGCGGTGGAGCATGTGGTTTAATTCGATGCAACGCGAAGAACCTTACCTACTCTTGACATCCTAAGAAGTTTGCAGAGATGCGAATGTGCCTTCGGGAACTTAGAGACAGGTGCTGCATGGCTGTCGTCAGCTCGTGTTGTGAAATGTTGGGTTAAGTCCCGCAACGAGCGCAACCCTTATCCTTTGTTGCCAGCGATACGGTCGGGAACTCAAAGGAGACTGCCAGTGATAAACTGGAGGAAGGTGGGGATGACGTCAAGTCATCATGGCCCTTACGAGTAGGGCTACACACGTGCTACAATGGCGTATACAGAGGGAAGCGAAGCTGCGAGGTGGAGCGATCTCATAAAGTACGTCTAAGTCCGGATTGGAGTCTGCAACTCGACTCCATGAAGTCGGAATCGCTAGTAATCGCGAATCAGAATGTCGCGGTGAATACGTTCCCGGGCCTTGTACACACCGCCCGTCACACCATGGGAGTGGGTTGTACCAGAAGTAGATAGCTTAACCTTTAGGAGGGCGTTTACCACGGTATGATTCATGACTGGGGTGAAGTCGTAACAAGGTAACCGTAGGGGAACCTGCGGTTGGATCACCTCCTTACAGAAGACGAGAGACAGCGAGTGCTCACACAGATTGGCTGATAGTTGTAGACAAATGAGCAGAAGAAAACATTACCCTTGGGTCTGTAGCTCAGGTGGTTAGAGCGCACCCCTGATAAGGGTGAGGTCGGTGGTTCAAGTCCACTCAGACCCACCACTCTGAGAGTGGATAAAGGCGTAATGGTCAATCATTTATTATAAAAATATTAACTAATTAATATAATAAATGATGAATGATAAATGGGGATATAGCTCAGCTGGGAGAGCGCCTGCCTTGCACGCAGGAGGTCAGCGGTTCGATCCCGCTTATCTCCACCACTTATCATCGTTAAGTAAATTAGAAAAAGACAAAGTAATAAGGTATTGAGATAGTATTAAGCTATTTTAAATATTAGGTTATTTTATTCTTAGTTTTAAGTTTAATTTTAAATTTAATTTTTTTAGTTTATTTAACGATGATAACTGAAAAGTTTTATCAACTGTTCTTTAAAAAATTGGAAACAAGCTGAAAACAAGAGATTTTCGAGAGAAAGTCTGAGTAGGCAAGACAGGAAAGTGAGAGGAGGGAACTGAGAAGGAAACTCTAAAAACAAAACCTGTTTTGCATAAAATCTTGATTGAACAAAAGCAATCAAGTGTTTAGTTGAATGAAAATACGCATCAAATTGACCGTACTTTGAAGTGAAAACTTAAAGTGATTGAAAACATTTGAGGTTGTATAGTTAAGTGACTAAGCGTACAAGGTGGATGCCTTGGCAATCAGAGGCGAAGAAGGACGTGCTAATCTGCGAAAAGCTTGGATGAGTCGATAAGAGGCGTTTAATCCAAGATATCCGAATGGGGAAACCCAGTAGATGAAGAATCTACTATCAACAAGTGAATACATAGTTTGTTGAGGCAAACCGGGAGAACTGAAACATCTAAGTACCCCGAGGAAAAGAAATCAACCGAGATTTCGTCAGTAGCGGCGAGCGAAAGCGAAAGAGCCAGTAAGTGATAACAGTATGGTTAGGAGAATGTGTTGGGAAGCACAATCAAAGAGGGTGATAATCCCGTATCTAAAAACCATATTGTGGTACTAAGCTAACGAGAAGTAGGGCGGGACACGTGATATCCTGTTTGAAGAAGGGGGACCATCCTCCAAGGCTAAATACTCCTGATTGACCGATAGTGAACCAGTACTGTGAAGGAAAGGCGAAAAGAACCCCGGTGAGGGGAGTGAAATAGAACCTGAAACCTTGTACGTACAAGCAGTGGGAGCCCGAAAGGGTGACTGCGTACCTTTTGTATAATGGGTCAGCGACTTATATTTTGTAGCGAGGTTAACCGAATAGGGGAGCCGAAGGGAAACCGAGTCTTAACTGGGCGAATAGTTGCAAGGTATAGACCCGAAACCCGGTGATCTAGCCATGGGCAGGTTGAAGGTTGGGTAACACTAACTGGAGGACCGAACCGACTAATGTTGAAAAATTAGCGGATGACTTGTGGCTGGGGGTGAAAGGCCAATCAAACCGGGAGATAGCTGGTTCTCCCCGAAATCTATTTAGGTAGAGCCTTGAGGTGACACCTTTGGGGGTAGAGCACTGTTTCGGCTAGGGGTCCATCCCGGATTACCAACCCGATGCAAACTACGAATACCAAAGAGTGATACTCAGGAGACACACGGCGGGTGCTAACGTCCGTCGTGGAGAGGGAAACAACCCAGACCGCCAGCTAAGGTCCCCAAGTCTATATTAAGTGGGAAACGAAGTGGGAAGGCTTAGACAGCTAGGATGTTGGCTTAGAAGCAGCCATCATTTAAAGAAAGCGTAATAGCTCACTAGTCGAGTCGGCCTGCGCGGAAGATGTAACGGGGCTGAAATATAGCACCGAAGCTGCGGCATCAGGCGAAAGTCTGTTGGGTAGGGGAGCGTTCTGTAAGCGGATGAAGGTTAATCGAGAGGTTAGCTGGACGTATCAGAAGTGCGAATGCTGACATAAGTAACGATAAAACGGGTGAAAAACCCGTTCGCCGGAAGACCAAGGGTTCCTGTCCAACGTTAATCGGGGCAGGGTGAGTCGGCCCCTAAGGCGAGGCTGAAAAGCGTAGTCGATGGGAAACAGGTTAATATTCCTGTACTTGGTAAAGCTGCGATGTGGGGACGGAGTAGGTTAGGTTATCGCACTGTTGGATATGTGCGTTTAAGTTGGTAGGTGGGAAGTTTAGGCAAATCCGGGCTTCTATTAAACACTGAGAGATGATGACGAGGCTCTACGGAGCTGAAGTAACTGATACCACACTTCCAGGAAAAGCCACTAAGCGACAGGCTTTACTAAACCGTACTGAAAACCGACACAGGTGGTCAGGTAGAGAATACTCAGGCGCTTGAGAGAACTCGGGTGAAGGAACTAGGCAAAATAGCACCGTAACTTCGGGAGAAGGTGCGCCGGCGTAGATTGTAGAGATTTACTCTCGAAGGTTGAACCGGTCGAAGTGACCCGCTGGCTGCAACTGTTTATTAAAAACACAGCACTCTGCAAACACGAAAGTGGAGGTATAGGGTGTGATGCCTGCCCGGTGCTGGAAGGTTAATTGATGGTGTAATCGAAAGAGAAGCACCTGATCGAAGCCCCAGTAAACGGCGGCCGTAACTATAACGGTCCTAAGGTAGCGAAATTCCTTGTCGGGTAAGTTCCGACCTGCACGAATGGCATAATGATGGCCAGGCTGTCTCCACCCGAGACTCAGTGAAATTGAAATCGCCGTGAAGATGCGGTGTACCCGCGGCTAGACGGAAAGACCCCGTGAACCTTTACTATAGCTTGACACTGAACATTGAATTTTGATGTGTAGGATAGGTGGGAGACTAAGAAGTAGTCACGCCAGTGATTATGGAGTCATCCTTGAAATACCACCCTTTAACGTTTGATGTTCTAACGAAGATTGCGGAACGCGGTCTCGGACAGTGTCTGGTGGGTAGTTTGACTGGGGCGGTCTCCTCCCAAAGCGTAACGGAGGAGCACGAAGGTTTGCTAATCACGGTCGGACATCGTGAGGTTAGTGCAATGGTATAAGCAAGCTTAACTGCGAGACAGACAAGTCGAGCAGGTACGAAAGTAGGTCATAGTGATCCGGTGGTTCTGAATGGAAGGGCCATCGCTCAACGGATAAAAGGTACTCCGGGGATAACAGGCTGATACCGCCCAAGAGTTCATATCGACGGCGGTGTTTGGCACCTCGATGTCGGCTCATCACATCCTGGGGCTGAAGTAGGTCCCAAGGGTATGGCTGTTCGCCATTTAAAGTGGTACGCGAGCTGGGTTTAGAACGTCGTGAGACAGTTCGGTCCCTATCTGCCGTGGGCGTAGGAGAATTGGTTGGGGCTGCTCCTAGTACGAGAGGACCGGAGTGGACGCACCACTGGTGTTCCGGTTGTGTCGCCAGACGCATTGCCGGGTAGCTAAGTGCGGAAGAGATAAGTGCTGAAAGCATCTAAGCACGAAACTTGCCAAGAGATGAGTTCTCCCTGTCTTTAAGACAGTAAGGGTTGTTTAAGACGAAGACGTAGATAGGTCTGGTGTGTAAGTGATGTGAGTCATTGAGCTAACAGATACTAATTGCCCGAGAGGCTTAACTATACAACGCTCAAGTGTTTTTGAGAAAAGAGCGAAAGAGAAGAGTAGACAAACAACTTAAATATAGAAGACTTAATAGAAAGGAAAAATAGAAAGAAAATCGAGTTCAGCTTGTTGCCGATAAGAAGAAGAGAGACGAAAAGCGAAAAAAGTGAAGTCGTAAAAGAGAAGAAACAAAGAGAGAAGTTATTAAAGAATTATCCCGGCGGCGATAGTGCGGTGGAACCACCTGAGACCATACCGAACTCAGAAGTGAAACGCTGTAATGCCGATGGTAGTGTGGGGTTTCCCCATGTGAGAGTAGGGCACCGCCGGGTTTTATTTTTTTAGTTTATTCATTGAGTAAATTAAAAAAATAAAGAATCTTTGGCAGAGATAGTGCAATAGGTCCACCTGATACCATACCGAACTCAGAAGTGAAATGTTGTAACGCTGATGGTAGTGTGGGGTTTCCCCATGTGAGAGTAAGGCACTGCCAATTGTCATTTTTAGCGGAGTGGTAGTTCAGCTGGTTAGAATACCTGCCTGTCACGCAGGGGGTCGCGGGTTCGAGTCCCGTCCATTCCGCCAATTATTTATATCATAATTTATCTATACCAATAGGGGCGTAGTTCAATTGGTAGAGCACCGGTCTCCAAAACCGGGTGTTGGGAGTTCGAGCCTCTCCGCCCCTGCCATTAAAAAGCCTATCATTTTCAATAATTTACTACATTGTAAAAATTTTCTTGTGAGAAATCATTGTCTTCGTGTGGCGTAAATGTGACATTTATTCACAAACTTTATTGTGTGATTGCGTTTAAATGTGTAGGAATCTAATAGTTTCTGATAATTAATTTTGTTTAAGATTATAAATAATCGTTTTTTGAACATTATCTTTAAATAATTTTGACCAGTTTTCTAATTTTACATTAGAATACGAGCCTTAGTTTTGTTGTAAGGAATAAAAATGGAAGAGTCTCCAGAAATTGCCACGAATTATTACTGATGTATTGAAAATCGTGCTTTGCACAGCGTTGATTGCGCTAGCGATTGTGCTTATTATTGCCCTTGTAAAAATAACTTATACTTTATCTATGATGGTGCTTAATACTTCGTCTGTTGTACCTTATGATGTTGCTGAACAAGCAGTAATGTTTTTCTTATATTTCGGGTTTATTGGTTTGATTGTGCAGTATTTTAAAAGCGGCTATCATTTCCCTTTACGCTATTTTATTTATGCAGGGATTACTGCGATGTTACGTTTAATTATTGTTAATCACGAAAGCTCGGTAGATACTATCTTATTTGCTGGTGCAATATTAATTATGGTAATTGCACTTTGTTTGGTGTTATATTCTAATAAATTGAAAAATTTATAATTTAGACTACAACTAATAAAAAACGCACTTCAATTGAAGTGCGTTTTGTCTTTTAAGTTGAGTTACTCAGATTTACTTTCTAAAAGTGCGGTTGAATTTTCTTCTGTTTTTTCTTCCGCACTTTCTGGCACAACATCTTGAATTGCCATCACTGATTTCAAACTCTCTTGGCGAACTTGCTCAGCTAACGCTTTATCGCCCGCTTGTTCAAATACATAGGATGCCATCATCAAATCATTTGGCTCTAACTGTTCAGGGCAAGCCATCACGTTTTTGAATACATCTGCTGCTTTAACAAATTCATTGTTACGAACATATAAATAACCCAAAGCACGATTGATACAGCATTTTTGTTTTTCATCCGCACGTTTTGCACGTTTTTCTATTAGCTTGAGAAGCTTGCTGTTATCTTCTGGTTGTAAACGTGTAATTTGAGTACAAAGAGGTAAACTGATTGCTGTATTGTCACTGAGTTTTTTCAGTATTTCAAATGTCAATTCAGTAGCTGATTCATGATCATTACAGTCAATTAAACGTTGAATAAGGCTAATTTTAAGTTCAATATTGCTACGGCGATGACGAGGTTGCTGACTCCACCAAGTTAGCAAACCATCAATTCCTTCTTCATTCATTTTCTCGTCGAGTAAACCATTTTCGGTTTTAGAGCGAAGATCTTTGAGTTCTTCATCATTGAATAAACCGCTATTCTCAACATTATCCAAAATTTTATCTAGAGCTTGATAGGCTTTAGAACGAAGATAAATATCTACCGCGAGTTTTAATACTTCTTTATTACGACGAGCCATTTCTAATAAGCTATCTACAGAACTGCGCGCTGCAGGTAATTTATTTTGTTGCAATAAAATGCGAGTACGGGCAATTTCCACGAGCAAATTATCAGAACCTGCTAATTCTGTTGCTTCAATTAAATAGCGATTTGCACTAAATTCGTCGCCACGTTGTTGAGCGGCTTCGGCTGCTTTGATTAGGTTTAGTACAGGTTCAGCAGAATGTTTAGCATTTTTGCCAATTAATTTTTCTGCTTTAGCATAATCCCCTTCATTCATTTTTACCAGGCCTTCAAGGGTTTGTTTTTGTGCTTTTACACGTTTTCGATTAGAAAACCATTGATAAGAGCTACGACTTAAACGAAAGAAACGAGTGATGCCCCATTCAAAAGCATAAATTATCGCTAAAGAAATAATGAAAAAAATCACTAAGGTAGTGATGGACATTTCTATAATACGATTTGCTGTCTCAATGCGCACATAACCTTGCTGACCAGAAATATAAGGCCCAGCTACAAGTCCTACAAGCAATGTCAGCATTAAAAAAAGCACTCTAAACATAGACTTATCCTTATTGTTGTGATTCAGATTGTGTTGGTTTAACAGCGTCTGCTTTAGGCATTGTATCAATCGCCTTGTCTGCTTCAATTTCCACTTTTTGTACATCTAAAGCGGTACGATTAAGATATTTGTCAAGTAATGTTAAACTTTTTAATTGCTCTGGTACATCTACATAAATAGAAGTATCAGACAATCCATCTACTAATTTTAAGAAATTTTGTGTTACTTCAGAGTTTGTATCAAAATAGCTACGAACCCAAGAAGAAACAGCTTCTAAAGATTGCTTATAAAGTTCATTTTGCTGACGAGGAACTGCCATAATTGCAAGCTGTAAACGTAGACGAATGTTCTCACGAAGATAAATATCTTGATTTGGTGCAAGTAATTCTTTTTTATTTGAATTTTGTTTTGGCGAAATACGAATAAAATGATTTAGGAAAGAGGTTGCACTTTTTTCAATATTTTGTTGCCAGTCAGTAATGTTGTTCGATAATTTATCATTATTTTTAGATGTTTCATCAAAATTTACATTCAAAGCTTGTAATTCATCGACTGTGTTTGCAAGCTGTGACAGTTTTTGCATTACCGCATTTTGATCCACACTTGAAAGTGAAAGGAGTTGTTTTAAATCTTGATTGATTGCACTACGAATTTCATTTGCCTGTGAATTATTAACCTTGACGAGGGCTTCATCAGCTAATTTTAATAAAGAAACCGCTGTATCAACATCGTTATCTAAAACAAGTTTACGCAGGGCATTATTTAGTAAAAAATCAGCTTCGGAAAATAACCAATCGCTAGGTTGCTGTGCGATGGCAAGCTGATTTATTTGTTTCATTTGAGTTTGTAAGGATGTTATTTCCCCTGTTTTGCTCACAATCAATTGTTCCAGTTGCGCTATATTTTCTTGTGCAGTTTTTAAACCCTGTTCTAATTGTGTAAGTCGTTTATTGTTGTTGGTATTATTTGAGGAAAGATCTGCTCCCGTTTGATTTTCAAGTGCGGTTAATTTCTGTTGAATTTTAGCCATTTGCTGCTGACCAAAATAGTATCCAGCTCCACCAATACTTAGCGCAACAAGTATTGCGAATAAACTTAATGCTGTACCTGTTTTTTTCACAATAGTTTGCGGAACAGACTGCATTGTTTCAGTTTGTTCAACTGCTTTTTTTTGCGTATCTGTGAGTTGTTCAGTGAGGTTGTTAGATTGCTCTTTTGCCATATCAATTCCTTAATAAGTGATATTGAGTAAGGTATTTTATAATACTTTTGCGTTGATAAGAAAAATATCAAGCTATCCACTAATAATAGAAAATATAGATTTTTATATCGGTAGAATTAAGTTATTTACGCAATAAAATTAGGCATTATTCTACCACTCTTAGGTAAAAAAGTCATTTTGATTGTTGATAGGTAAAACTTATAGTATTTTTCAAAAAAAATTGTGATTTATGTCACATTTTTTTGCATTTATACTCCCTAAGTGGTAAATTGTTCGCCAATTTTTGTTGTTCTGGTAGGGACACCGCGTGGAATGTAATCTAGCACAAGCAAAACAATGGGTTAGTGCCTTGGATCAACGCCGTTTTGAGCGTGCATTACAAGGTTCAGGCGATGCATTCCAACACGTTTTAGCGGTTATTCCTTTACTTTTACACCTAAACCATCCACAACTTCCGGGCTATGTAATTCACGCCCCCTCAGGCATTGCAAGTTTCCTCGCATCTGATTATCAAAAAAAATGGCTCATCAATGAATACAGTATTCACTATGCCGATCATAAGCCTTCAACACTCAAAAGTGCGGTGGATTTTCACGAAGTTTTGCCACCAATTCTAGGCGTTTATGTAATGGGTAGCTTTGGCTCAATAAGCCAAACCTCTTCTTCAGATCTTGATACTTGGATTTGTGTCCGTGATGGCTTGAGTTCAGATGAATATGCACTTCTTACTCAAAAAGCCAAGCGGATTAGTGAATGGGCAATACAATTTAATGTGGAAATTAATTTTTATTTGATGGATCAACAACGTTTCCGCAATGAACATTATGCTGACCCACTGACTATTGAAAATAGCGGATCTGCGCAATATATGTTATTGCTTGATGAGTTCTATCGCTCCGCCGTACGCTTAGCAGGTAAACCTCTACTTTGGTTGCATTTATGGGTGGAAAATGAAAAAGACTATGAAAAAGAGGTCGCTCGTTTAATTACGGAAGGGGAAATTGATCCAAATGATTGGGTAGATTTCGGCGGTTTAGGACAATTTTCTGCAAACGAATATTTCGGTGCTAGCTTATGGCATCTTTATAAAGGGATTGATTCTCCTTATAAATCTGTGCTCAAAATTTTGTTGTTGGAAGCCTATTCCAAGGAATACCCAAACACTTGCTTAATTGCCCGCACTTTTAAGCGAGATTTACTTACAGGCAATACCAATCCTGACCACCATTTTGATCCTTACATTGCCATTCTTGCAAAAGTAACCCAATATTTAACCGCACTTTCTGAATTTAAACGTTTGGATTTTGTGCGCCGTTGTTTCTATGTGAAGGCAACGGAAGATTTTGCGCGTTACCAAACTAATAATTGGCGTATTCGTTATATGGAAATCCTTGCACAAGAATGGGGATGGTCTGCAGAAACGGTAAAACATCTCAATAAGCGTCCATTTTGGAAAATTAAGGCAGTAAAAGAAAACCACGATAACATAATGAAATTTTTAATGTTGAGCTATCGTAATTTAGTGGAATTTGCACGAAAGCATCACATTCACTCGAGCGTCGTGCCACAAGATATCAACATTCTTTCTCGCAAACTTTATACTGCTTTTGAAGAACTTCCCGGCAAAGTGTCCTTACTCAACACACAGATATCTCACAATTTATCAGAAGCACACCTGACTTTTGTGGAAGTTTGCGGTAATAAACATTTTAAAGATGGTTGGTACCTGATTAATCAACCAAGGCATCATATTATGTTCTCCAAAGAACGGGTGATCGAATACGGAGAAAGTCTGAATAAATTAGTTTCTTGGGCTTATTTCAATCATTTGCTCACAGAAAAAACCGAATTGTCAATTTTTAGCAAGAATGTGACTTTAAATACATTACAACGCTTTGTCACTAACTTGCGTCAGTCTTTTCCAAGCACAATCGCCAAACAACCTAAAAATAGCGATTTATTGAATCAATGCGAAATTCGTAGCCTGTTTATTGCTATAAATCTTACCGTAGATCCAACATCCAAAGTAGAAGAAGTATTAACTGGTATTTCATCGCGAGATTTATTTAGTTTTGGATCGCTTGAACAAAGTCTTGTAGGCAGTATTGATTTTACTTATCGCAATGTGTGGAACGAAATCCGAACGCTCCATTTTGAAGGGCAAAATGCTATTTTGCTTGCACTAAAAGTGCTTTCTAACAAAATTTATCGTGGCGTTAATCGCCCAGATTTCATCCAAGTCTATTGTTATAGCGAACGTTATCGCCAAGATTTACGCCAATTAGTGATGGGATTAGTCAATCGATGCGTTAGCATCCAAGTAGGCGATATTCAACAACCTTGCCAAACGTCACGTTTACGCGTAGCGGGTAAAAACTGGCAATTATTTTTTGAAGATCGCGGGATCAGCTTACAAGAAATCGGAAATGAATCGGTCTGTAATGAAGCTGAAAGTGCGGTGGATTTTGACGAAGTTTTACAAACGCCAATTGAAGATGGCGAGACAAACCGAGAAAGTCGTCGTTATCCGCCAGAAATGGATGCCTTCGCAAGCGAAGGATTTCTACAATTCTTTTTTGAAGATAATTCCGATCATAGCTTCAATGTTTACATTTTAGATGAATCTAATCATCTCGAAATCTATCGCCATTGTGATGGAGAAAAAGACGAAAAAGTGCGGGAGATTAATCAGCTTTATCAAAATGCCAAACAGGAAGGCGATAAAAATCCTTACAATATCGTTCAACATAATTTTAACTATCCTCAATTTTATCAACTACAAAATGGAAAAAATGGCATATCCATTGTGCCGTTTAAATTCCGTCCAATGAATAAGTAATATTTTCCTGTAGTTGATAGGGAGTGCAAATATATCTATACTTATTCCATCTTTTACTGGATAAATTGTGGATATGATAACTTCGCAAACACCAATCACTGTGCTAGGTGCGGGATCTTATGGAACTGCGCTGGCAATTACCTTTTCTCGCAATGGTTCTCCCACTTACTTATGGGGGCACAATCCCGCCCATATCGCACAAATGCAGACAGAACGACAAAATTATCGTTTTTTGCCGGATGTCATCTTTCCTGAGGATCTTCATTTAGAAAGTAATCTTGCACAAGCAATGGAATATTCTCAAGATATTTTAATCGTGGTGCCAAGCCATGCTTTCGGTGAAATTCTTATAAAAATCAAACCGCACTTAAAAGCCCATCACCGATTAATTTGGGCAACAAAAGGTCTGGAACGTAACACAGGGCGTTTACTACAAACTGTAGTTGAAGAACAACTCGGAACGCAATATCCACTAGCTGTACTTTCTGGACCAACTTTTGCAAAAGAATTAGCACAAGGTCTACCATCAGCTATTACGCTTGCTGCCAATAACGAGCAATTCGCGCGGGAATTTCAGTCTCGTATTCATTGTAGTAAACATTTTCGAGTCTATATAAATTCGGATATGATTGGCGTTCAACTTGGTGGTGCAATTAAAAATGTGATCGCAATTGGCGCAGGTATTTCAGATGGTATGGGATTTGGCGCAAATGCTCGCACAGCGCTAATTACGCGTGGCATTGCGGAAATCAGCCGATTAGGTACCTCGCTCGGTGCAAATCCCAATACGTTTATGGGAATGTCTGGATTAGGCGATTTAGTACTAACTTGCACCGATAATCAATCGCGCAATCGACGTTTTGGCTTAACGCTAGGCGAAGGATTAGATGCCCAAACGGCTATGGAAAACATCGGGCAAGTCGTGGAAGGTTTTTATAATACAAAAGAAGCCTATTTGCTTGCACAAAGACAAGGTGTGGAAATGCCGATTACAGAACAAATTTATCAAATGCTGTTTTGTGGCAAAAGCGCACAAGATGTAGCAATCAGCCTTTTGGGGCGAGAATGTAAAGGCGAATAAAAGGAGAAATTATGATATTAGATGTGTGGCAACATATTCGCCAAGAAGCTAAAGAGCTTGCCGAAAACGAACCTATGCTTGCCAGTTTTTTTCATTCTACGATTTTAAAACATCAAAATCTGGGCGGTGCGCTAAGTTATTTATTGGCAAACAAATTAGCCAATCCTATTATGCCAGCTATTTCTCTCCGTGAAATTATTGAAGAAGCCTATCAAGCCAACCCTTCGATCATTGATTGTGCTGCTTGCGATATCCAAGCTGTTCGTCAGCGAGATCCTGCTGTGGAATTATGGTCTACACCATTGCTTTATTTAAAAGGTTTCCATGCGATTCAAAGCTATCGAATCACCCATTATTTATGGAATCAAAATCGTAAATCCCTTGCCCTTTATTTACAAAATCAAATTTCAGTGGCTTTCGATGTCGATATTCATCCTGCGGCGAAAATTGGCCACGGTATTATGTTCGATCACGCAACGGGCATTGTTGTAGGGGAAACATCTGTAATTGAAAATGACGTCTCAATTTTGCAAGGCGTAACGCTTGGTGGTACAGGAAAAGAATCGGGCGATCGTCATCCAAAAGTACGCAAGGGTGTTATGATTGGGGCTGGAGCAAAAATTCTTGGTAATATTGAAGTGGGCAAATACGCTAAAATTGGCGCAAACTCTGTTGTGCTTAACCCTGTTCCTGAATATGCCACCGCAGCGGGTGTGCCAGCTCGAATTGTAAGTCAAGATAAAGCAGCAAAACCTGCCTTTGATATGAACCAATATTTTATTGGTATTGATGATAGCATGAATTTGAATATTTAGGGAAATAAAATGATTAATAAATATACTTAATTCTGTTTGAGCGAATAGTCCAATTTTTGGGATAAAGATAATAGTACACCGTGTTTTTTATTAAAATTTATTGCTCTCGATCACATTTCTGAATATTGCTCGTTGCATCTTTATAACATTCATTTAACATTGAACCCTATTTAAGTGATAGCTCTAACGGAGGAACTTTATGGGTGAGATGGCATCTTTAAAAAGTCATAAAAATGGCATTATTTTTATTTTAGATATTGTGCTGTTTTTTGTGTTATTAAATGTATTACCTTTTGAACCAAAAGCTAATTCTGGTTTGGCATTATTAGCTTTTATCGCAGTACTTTGGTTAAGTGAGGCATTGCACGTTACTATTACTGCGTTATTAGTTCCACTTTTGGCTGTGGCATTGGGATTAGTTAGTACTAAACAAGCTTTAGTTGGTTTTGCTGATCCGACAATATTTTTATTTTTTGGTGGCTTTTCCTTGGCGACGGCATTGCATATTCAAAAACTTGATAAATTGATTGCCAATAAGATTATGGCACTAGCACGCGGTAATTTATTTATCGCAGTTATTTATCTCTTTTTGATTACAGCTTTTCTCTCTATGTGGATGAGTAACACTGCAACTGCTGCAATGATGCTACCGCTTGCAATGGGTATTTTAAGCCAGCTTGATCGTGAAAAAGATCATAATACTTATGTGTTTGTGCTATTAGGGATCGCTTATAGTGCATCAATTGGTGGTATGGGAACCCTTGTAGGAAGTCCACCAAATGCAATTGTAGCAAGTAATTTAAATTTAACTTTTTCTGATTGGTTATGGTATGGCTTACCAATAATGATTATTTTGTTGCCGTTGATGATTGGGATTCTTTACATTATTTTCAAACCAAAACTTCATCTCAATTTTGAACAGACCTTTGAAAATATTGAAATGAATCCTATGCGTATATTGACGTTTATTATTTTTTCAGTCATTGCTTTAACGTGGATATTTAGCGGTAAAATTAATCCGTTTATTTCAGGGTTGCTAGGCTTACAAAAAAATATTGCAAGTTTTGATAGTATCATAGCCCTATTGGCGGCAATTGTTATTTGTTCAACAGGTGTTGCAAGTTGGAAACAAATTCAATCAAATACCGATTGGGGCGTATTAATGCTTTTCGGTGGTGGATTAACATTAAGTGCAGTGTTGAAGGATTCTGGTGCAAGTAAAATTTTAGCGGATAGTATTGTTTTTATGATTGATGGACAACATTTCTATCTTATTGGTTTATTAGTTGCGGCGTTCATTATTTTCTTAACTGAATTTACTTCTAACACAGCGAGTGCGGCGTTACTTGTACCTATCTTTATTTCTATCGCTCAATCATTGGGTATGCCAGAAATTGGTTTAGCATTAATTATTGGTATTGGTGCATCTTGTGCCTTTATGCTACCAGTGGCGACACCACCAAATGCGATTGTATTTGGCTCTGGTCAAGTAAAACAAAGTGAAATGGTCAAAGTTGGTTTCTTACTGAATTTAGTCTGTGTTGTCGTGATTGCCACGGTAGCTTATATGTTCTGGCTTAAATGATATAGGATTGTTTACTTTTAAGTTTAAATGATGATTGAAGATTATAAATTTAAACGTGAGAAGTACAATAAAGCCATTTAAATAAATGGGTTAAAGCAAATGAAAGCTTTAACCCATTTTTTATAACAGTTCTATACAAAAGCTATTTATTGTGTTCATAAGAATAAAGCGTATTGCTCATCAACATTGCAACAGTCATTGGTCCAACACCACCAGGTACTGGCGTAATATACGCCGCTTTTTCGGCTGCTTTGTCAAATTCTACATCGCCTACTAATTTTCCATCTACACGGTTAATTCCAACATCAATTACTACCGCACTTTCTTTGATCCAATCGCCAGAAATTAAATTTGGTTTACCTACCGCAACGACAAGTATATCTGCTTGGCGAACGTGGTTTTCTAAATCTTTAGTGAATCTATGTGTTACTGTGACGGTTGCCCCTGCTAATAATAATTCTAAAGACATTGGACGACCGACAATATTAGATGCGCCTACAATTACTGCGTGCTTGCCGTGTAAATCAATGCCCGTTGTTTCTAATAGTTTCATCACACCATAAGGTGTACAAGCTCGTAAAGTTGGAATACGTTGGCATAACCGCCCAACATTATAAGGATGAAAGCCATCTACATCTTTTTTAGGATCGATACGTTCAATAATGGCTTCCGCATTAATTTGTTTTGGTAAGGGGAGTTGCACCAAAATACCGTCAATATTTTTATCTGCGTTAAGTTGGTCAATAATCGCTAATAATTCATTTTGCGTAGTTGTTTCAGGGAGGTCATAAGATTTAGAGAGAATACCGATTTCTTCACAACTTTTACGTTTATTGCCCACATAAATTTGCGAAGCAGGATCAGCACCAACGAGGATTACAGCAAGTCCTGGAGCGCGTTTTCCTTGTTCAATATAATGGGTTATTTTATCTGCTAAATTAGCTTTAATTTGTTTTGAAAGTTCAGTACCAGAGATGATTTTTGCGGCCATTGAGCTATCCTTAATATGATTATGTGATGAAAAAGAAAGCGTTTGCTATTTTAACGAACAATGATTTTTTTACAATGAAAAAGGGGGATTTTTCCTAAAGTGGAATAATTTTGAACAATCAAGTTGAAAAATCAAAAATTTCATTGACTGAAATAAAAACAAACTTATAATTGACCGCACTTGTCGGCGAGTAGCGCAGCTTGGTAGCGCAACTGGTTTGGGACCAGTGGGTCGTAGGTTCAAATCCTATCTCGCCGACCACTTCTTTCATATTTTCTTGAAATTTTTACAAAAGAAATCCTTTGAATGCGCCCTTAGCTCAGCTGGATAGAGCAACGCCCTTCTAAGGCGTGGGTCAAAGGTTCGAATCCTTTAGGGCGTGCCATTTGTTATTTGTTTAACTAGACTCTGTCTAGTTTTTTCAAATATAAGTCTTTTAGTTTGTTAGATTTTATGTTCGTGATCTGCATCATTTGAGTGAAGAAGCTTAAATACACTCTTGATGATGCAGATAAAAACAATATTTTGGTTATTTAAGTATTTTCCAAGCTCTGAAGCCGTAAACGGCAATTACTACAAAACAGATTAATGGTAGGATAAAGGAGAAATTTACTGCTGGAAGTCCCATAACTTCGCCTTGGTCAATAATCATTCCTTGTAGTGGTGGCATTAATGCGCCGCCTACAATAGCCATTACTAAACCTGCAGCTCCTAATGTCGATTCCTCTTTTAAGCCATAGAGGGCAATACCATAAATGGTAGGGAACATTAAAGACATAAAACCTGAGGTCAAAATTAGGCAGTATAGACCCCATACACCGTCAATAAAGATAACTCCGAGAATACTTAAAAAACCACCAATAGCAAAGAGCATCAGCATAAATTCTGCTTTTAAATATTTCATTAATGCCGTGCTAATAAAGCGACTGCTAATAAAAATAGCCATAGCAATGATGTTAAAGTTTTGCCCCTCAGCTTTAGTGAAACCTAAACGTTCAGCATATTGTACGATAAATGTCCAACACATAATTTGAACACCCACGTAAAAGGCTTGTGCGATCACACCCTCACGATATTTAGCTTTTTTAGCCAGCTTGCTTATTGCGCTTTTAAAGCTAATTTGTCCACTTTCTTCTACTTTTACAGCAGGCATTTTTTTCAACCCAATGATAATAAACATTGTAACTACGACAAAACCAAGTGCTATGTAAGGATCGCGAATTTCAGCTAAATCATGGGTGCGAATCCCCATTTTTTCTGCTTCAGACAGGGTGTGGTAAATCAAATTTCCTGCAGCATCACGTTTGTCAGATTCAAGATTCGTTAGGACTAACTGGGAAGCAACAAACATACCTGTTATTGAACCAAGCGGATTAAATGATTGTGCGAAATTTAAACGACGTGTAGCTGTTTGCGGATCTCCCATTGCAAGAATATAAGGATTGGCAGTGGTTTCCAAAAAAGCAAGCCCAAAGGTTAAAATATAAAGGGAGATTAAAAAGAAATTAAATGTTTCATATTGCGCAGCTGGCCAAAATAAAAATGCACCTATTGCATAAAGAGCAAGCCCCAGAAGAATCCCCGCTTTGTAGCTATAGCGACTTGCAAATAATGCCGCAGGAATAGCCATTGTGCCGTATCCTCCATAAAAAGCTAATTGTACCAATGCCGCTTCTGAGGCTGGAATTTCCATTACTGTTTGAAATACTGCGACCATCGGATTGGTAATGTCGTTGGCAAATCCCCAAAGAGCAAATAAGCTAGTAATAAGCACAAAGGGGACGATGAATTTCTTTTCTAAAACTTTGGCGTTCATAATGTTTTCCTCATGTAAGTGATGGGGTATAACAAGGTTTAGGATTCTTCAATACGTAATCCATAGGTGTGGAATTTACCTAACACTACCTGCATTTGCTCTTTGCTGAGCAGTGGAATTTCTAATCCTGTAGAGAGTAATTTCAAATACCAAGATGCTAATACTTCTACTTCTTGTGCAAGCCATAAAGCTTTATCTAGGTTTTCTCCGCAAGTGATTAAACCATGGTGTGCTAGTAAAATGGCTTTACTTTCTTTGATTCCTGTTGCGACATAACTAGCTAATTCGTGAGTACCAAATGTTGCGTAAGGTACACAAGGAATATGATCTGTGCCGCCTACGGCTACCATATAATGAATTGCAGGAATAGGTTTTTCGAGAATGGATAAGCCTGCACAGTGAATGGAATGATTGTGGACAACGGCATTTGCTTCAGGGCGAGTATGATAAACACTCAAGTGAAATTGCCATTCGCTTGATGGTAATTTATTTTCTTCGTGTTTACCATTTCCATCAACATAAACAATGTTTTCTGGCTTCATTAAGTGATATGGCATACCTGTTGGGGTAATCAGCATTCCATCTTTATAACGAACACTAACGTTTCCCGCCGTGCCTTGATTTAAACCTAATTTTGTCATTTCAAGACAAGTATCAATGATTTTTTGTGATAATTCTGTTCTGTTCATTTTGTAATACCTCTATTGTTTATAAAATGGGAGTAACCCCTTTTTTAATGATAATGTTGCCATATTTTGCGATCTCACCACTGACAACAACAGCATAAGCCTGTTTAGCACGTGTATAAAAATCGAAGCGTTCTAGACAGGTTAAATTTGGTGTGAAACCGACCGCACTTTTAATCGCATTTAAGTAACGAGTTTCAACATTCGGATCTAAAGAATCTCCCTCAACTGCTTTCATCATCAACAGAGGGGCATCAACATAAGCATCAAATTCGAATAAGGGAGTTATTGCTTCAAGTAAAATATCTATAGATATACCATCTGCACGTATTACATTTTTATGTAGTGAATGTGCAGGAAAATGAGCGTCAGCTAGAACTATTTCATCGCCATGTCCCATTTCGGCGAGGGTTTTCAGTAATTCAGGGGAAAGAGCTGGGTGAATACCTTTTAGCATTTTGTTGTTCCTTCTAATTTGGGTAAATTCTTTTTCTTGTTGGTTGCATCTCTTGCTGTGCTACGTTTACATTTTCGTAAATGCCTACGCCTGCAAAGGTAAACATTGCGGCACCGAGTACAGTACTTTCAGCAATGTCCACAACATCAATCGGTAAATTTAAGGTGTTTGCACGGATTTGATTCCACAATACATTTTTTGAGCCACCCCCAACACAAATTAAGCTTTTAGCTTGGAACTGACTGACTTGCTGTAGCACGGATAAACCGTTTTTGAGTTGATTTGCCATATGTTGTAATGCGCTGACATAAATTTCTCCACGAGTAGCAAACATAGAAAGTCCACTGATATTACCTTGTCCTTTTTGGCTAAAAATACCTTCAAAATTGACCGCACTTTTTCCTGCATTAAAAGCCTGTTCTCCCTCTTTGATCATTGTGGTGTAATAGTGATCGCTGCCATAAACATCGGAAAATAATAATTTACCTAACCATTCTATTACGCCAGAACCCACCCATTGCACCGCTGGGTTAAAGCAATTGGATTGTGCATCAAATTCAGTGGTTAAGCCTTGAGAAACAAACTCAAATCTAGGTTCTGCGTGCTGGGTTCTAGCCATTAAGATTTCCCAAGTGCCAGAACTTAATACAGGCTGATTCAGCCCAGCACCAGACCCAAACACAGCAAATTGGGTATCATGTCCACAAGAAATGACAGGTACAGGATTTAACCCCCATTTCTGGGCTAATGGTGTACGTAATTTTCCAACTTTTTCACCTGCATAACGCATAGGAGGGAAATGGTTATTACTTAAACCCAGCGAGGCTAAAATCGATGGATCCCAATTACCGTTAGTAAGGTTTGTCATCATTGATGTTCCCGCCATTGTGTGATCTGTTGTGAATTGACCAGTTAAGCGTTGAGTGAGCATTGATGAAATAAACACGAATTTAGTCATTTTTTGGAAAATATCTGGCTTATGTGTTTTTAACCAATGTAATTTAAATAAGGTATTAAAACTGTATTGACCAATGCCGTTACGTTGATAAAGGGATTTGATATCTAATTGATTAGATAGATTTTCCATTACTGGTATGGTTCGTGGACACTTCCATGAAATAATCGGATAAAGCTGTTGATCATTTTCATCAAAAGGTGCGCCATCCACGCCGAATGTGGTAACAGATATTCCTACAATATCTTTTAAATCAATACCTTGTTGCATTAATTGATTGAAGGTTTGAGTTGCACAAGAGGTTAATTTTTGCCAGATTTCTTCAATATCCCAAATATGATAATCAGATGATTCCATTCCTTGTTTTGTATTATTAGCAAGATGATGGGAGGCAAGAATTTGTCCTTTTTCATTTATCGCAATGGTGCGTAAATTTGTTGCGCCACAGTCAAAAATCAATGCGATAGCCATAAAAACTCTCCTCAGCGTAGTCAAAAATCATTATGTTTTTGACCGCACTTTTTTATAAAAACAAATTAGGGGTTATTTATAAAGCGGACCAAAGTTTTGGCAGGCTCGATAATCTTGCCCTTCCTTGTCTTGACCAAATCCATTCCAAGCACTAGGGCGGAAAATATTTTTCTCTGATATATTATGCATACAGACTGGAATGCGTAACATTGAAGCAAGAGTGATTAGATCAGCCCCCACATGACCGTGAGTCGCTACACAGTGGTTTGCTCCCCAATTTGCCATGACTGAATACACATCAGTAAATGCACCTTTTCCAGTTAAACGAGGAACAAACCATGTTGTTGGCCAAGTTTCATTAGTACGTTGATTTAATTTATTATGTACATCTTGAGGTAGGTCGATTGACCATCCTTCAGCAATTTGTAGAACGGGACCTAGACCTTTAATAAGATTAATGCGGTGCATTGTAAACGGTATGCCACCTTTGGTTAGGAATTGAGAAGATAAACCGCCCCCACGAAAATATTCGTGAACAGCAGGACACCAACGCGTATTTTCTAAGCAACGTTTTGCTTCTTCTTCGGTGACATCCCATGCCGGTTTTAAGGTTGGATTGCCTTGAGCATCTTGATGCTCTCCTGTTCCATCAAGTGCAGCTGAACCTGAATTGATTAAATGAATGAATCCACTTTCAGGTCGCCATCCAGTAACACGCTCAACCGAATCTTGACTCCAATAAGTACGCACATCTGCGAAAATTTGAGCTTTGCCAGTTAATTGATGCCCAAATAACATTCCTATTGCATTTAAACTATCATTTTCCGTGGCAAGAATATAAGGTGGACGCACGCCATTCCAGTCATAAGTTGAATTGAGCATAGCCTCCATAAAATCTCCGTTTGGCAAATGATCAGTCCAATGACGCTGCCCTTGAAAACCTGCTGCAATGGCATTATGGCCTAAGGCTTCTTCTGCATAATTTAATGTTGCTAATTTTGGATTTCCTACCATCAAATCACGAGTGATAATGGTCATTTTCACAACATTTTCCCAAAGTTCTGCACGCTCTTCCGCATTGCGTTGATTCTCTAGGCTATTTACATCAACCCCTTCTTTGCAATATTGTTTAACCCAACTCAAGGCTAAATCAACTTCTTCTTGATCATAAATTTTGCGGTCTAAACGGCGTTTAATTTCCATCATATCCACATATTCATTCCGCATACCTAAATATTCTTGGAAGAAAGCTTGATTTACAATAGAGCCTGCAATTCCCATGGAAACTGACCCGATAGATAAATAGGATTTTCCTCGAATACTTGCCACAGCAAGCCCAGCACGAGCAAAACGCAATAATTTTTCTTTTACATCTTCAGGAATGTTTGTGTCATCAGCTTCTTGAACTTCTGTACCGTAAATGGAAAAGGCTGGTAGTCCTAATTGAGAATGACCAGCAAGGGCGGCAGCTAAGTAAACCGCACCTGGGCGTTCCGTGCCGTTAAGTCCCCAAATTGCTTTAGGCATGTGAGGATCCATATCAATGGTTTCTGATCCATAACACCAACAAGGGGTAACGGTAATGGTTAATCCAACGTTTTCGCGTTTAAATTTATCCGCACAGACGGCTGCTTCAGCTACACCACCGATAGTGCTATCTGCAACTACACATTCAACAAAAGTACCATCTGTATGACGAATATGTGTTTGTAATAATTGAGCAACAGATTGAGCCATACGCATTGTTTGGCTTTCAAGAGATTCTCGAACTCCCATTCGACGACCATCAATAGTTGGACGAATACCGATTTTTATGCGATTTAATTGAGTAGCAAGAGCCATAGTTACACTCCTTTGTTTGTGCTTAAGTAAGAATGATGAAATCACTGCGGAACAAATTGTGCTTTCATTGAATTAGAGTGTGAAAGAAAAATGATGAGGAAAATAGTAAGAAATGAAATTTTAATGAAATTTTGTTGCAAAACTGAGAAGCAGATCACAAAAATTGACCATATTTAAGGAAATATATATGACTGATCTTTTAAATTTTTAATAATTTTCGGTCAAAATGGTCATATTTTTTTATAAAACGGTCATTATATCGTGTAGCTCACAATATTTTTGTAAGTTATCTGGAAGTGGTTGATCAGAAAAAATCGTATCAATTTTGCTTAAATCGGTAAGTTGAATCAAACTTTTCTTTTCAAACTTAGAAGAATCAATTAACAAATAAGCACGTTCTGAAGCCTCTATCATTTTTCGTTTCAAAGAGGCATTCAGCTCATTTGATTCCCAGATATTACCGTTTTGATCAATTCCTGAACAAGAAAACACGGAAAAATTAATATGTAATCGTTGTAATAAGTACTCAGATAAGGGACCGTAAAATGCTTCATATTTTGCTGAATAAACTCCGCCAGTGACAATAGTTTTAACATTGGATTTATTAACTAGGGCATTAATGTTAAACATTGAGTTGGTTACTACTGTACAAGGAATATCGGGCATTAAATAAGCAAAATACCAACTTGTTGAGCTTGCATCTAAACCTATAACGGCATTTTCATATAGCAAATCCAAGGCTTTTTGGGCAATATGTCGTTTAGCTGTTGCATTAATATGTTTTCGAGTTTGGAAAAATGAACCTAAATCTTTGGTTTTATTACTCACTGCTCCTCCGTGTGTTCGGTGCAATAAGCCTTTGTTCGCTAATTTGTTCAAATCGCGACGAATGGTTTCCACCGAAATATCACAATGCTGTGCAAGTTCTATTACGCTGGCTTTTCCTTGTTGATTTACCCATTGTAAAATTAATTCATCACGATAATTCATCTCTTTTCCCTACACGGTGGATTTAGTCGAGATTCTAGTTTACGCTTGAGTATGTTGAAAATCCAAGAATAAATTATATTGGGGGTGACGTATATCTTCATAAAAGTGCGGTCAATTTTTTGTGAGTTTCTTTTCAAGAGTATGCGAGCTACAATACGCCCCAAAATTTTATCAATGTAAATCAGAAAGAGAATTATTATGCCCTTTGCTATTGGTCAGCGTTGGTTGAGTGAAAGTGAAAACGCTTTAGGATTAGGTGTTATTACCGCATTAGATCAACGAACCGTCACGATTTATTTCCCCGCAGCAGATGAAACGAGGATATATGCTGCTGCACAAGCGCCTTTAAGTCGAATTGTGTTTAGCAAAGGCGAAACATTATCCCATCAAGCTGGCTGGCAAGGCGAGATTTTAGACGTTCAAAATATGAACGGTTTGTTGTTTTATTTAGTTAAAACCCCACAAGATGAAGATGTCATTGTGCAAGAACGTGATATTTCGCCGATTATTTCTTTTAGCCAAGCGAAAGATCGTTTGTTTTCAGCGCAAATTGATCGCAGCAGTCATTTTGCATTGCGTTATCGCACGCTTTGTCATCAGCAAGCACAATTTAAATCGCCATTGCGTGGTTTACGCGGAACGCGTGCGGGTTTAATTCCCCATCAGCTTCATATTGCAGCAGAGGTTGGTAATCGAGTTAATCCTCGCGTGTTATTGGCTGATGAGGTTGGTTTAGGGAAAACCATTGAAGCAGGAATGATTTTGCAGAATCAACGTTTTGCTGAGAAAGTGCAACGTGTTCTTATTATCGTGCCAGAAACTTTGCAACATCAATGGCTGGTGGAAATGCTTCGTCGTTTTAATTTGCATTTTTCACTTTTTGATGAAGAACGTTGCAACGATTTTGATCTTGATGCTGTTAATCCATTCACGACTGAAAGCTTAATTATTTGTTCTCTAAATTGGTTAGAAACGCATCCAAACCGAGTAGAGCAGGCACTTGATGCTCAATTTGACTGTTTAATTGTAGACGAAGCGCATCATCTGGTATGGTCAGAAAGCGCACCAAGTGCAGCTTATTTATTAGTTGAACAGCTTGCTCGCATCATTCCCTCTGTCTTGTTACTCACTGCAACTCCAGAGCAACTTGGGCAAGAAAGTCATTTTGCTCGTTTGCGTTTACTGGATCCAGAACGTTTCTTTGATTATCAAACCTTTGTGAAAGAGCAGGAACGCTACCAACCTGTGGTTAATGCTATTGAATCTTTGCTGGCAAATAAGGCATTAAGTGCGGTAGAAAAAAATCATATTTCTGATTTGTTGCTTGAACAAGATGTTGAGCCACTTTTTAAAGCGATTGCATCAAATAATGATGAAGAACAGCATCGTGCCCGTCAGGAATTGATTCAAGCCTTAATTGATCGTCACGGTACGGGGCGTATGTTATTTCGCAATACACGTCAAGGCGTGAAAGGTTTTCCACACCGTGTTTACCACCAAATTACACTCTCGGAAGAGAATGATAAAATTGATTGGCTGATTGATTTCCTTAAACTACATCGCGATGAAAAAATTTTTGTGATTTGCCAGACGGCGGCAACGGCGATTCAGTTAGAACAAATTTTACGTGAACGTGAGGCGATTCGAGCAGCGGTGTTCCACGAAAAAATGTCGATTATCGAACGGGATAGAGCTGCCGCTTATTTTGCGGATTTAGAAAACGGTGCGCAGGTTTTACTGAGCTCGAGTATTGGCTCGGAAGGACGTAATTTCCAATTTGCGGCAAATTTAGTGTTATTTGATTTACCGACAAATCCTGATTTATTGGAACAATGTATTGGGAGATTAGATCGTATTGGACAAAAACGTGATGTGCAAATTTATGTGCCTTGTGCGAAAGATTCGCCTCAAATTCGTTTAGCGCGTTGGTACAATGAGGGGCTGAATGCTTTTGAACAAACCTGCCCAATGGGAATGGCATTATTTTCGCAGTTTGAGGACGAGTTGGAAAAAGTGCGGTCAAATTCTACCGCACTTTCAGAGAATGAATTTTCTGAATTATTAAAACAAACTAAAACTGCGCGGGAAAAACTCAAGATTAAGTTAGAAAAAGGTCGCGATCGTTTATTAGAGCTAAATTCTCATGGCGGTGAGCAAGCACAAGCGTTAGCGGATCAAATTGCTGATGAAGATAATTCGCCTGAGCTTGTGAATTTTGCTTTAAAATTATTTGATATTATTGGCGTAGAGCAAGAAGATCTTGGCGCAAATAGTATTGTGATTAGCCCAACTGGGACAATGCTTGTGCCTGATTTTCCGGGTTTAAAAGAAGAAGGTGTGACGGTTACCTTTGATCGAGAATTTGCCCTTGCTCGCGAAGAAATGGAATTCTTGACTTGGGATCATCCTATGATTCGTCAAGGTATTGATCTTGTTGCTTCGAGTGATATTGGCAAAGCCGCAATGGCATTGCTTGTAAATAAACAACTGCCCGCTGGAACCTTATTAATTGAATTGATTTACCTGGTGGAAAGTCAATCGCCAAAAGGATTACAGCTTAATCGTTTTTTGCCGCCAACGCCTATTCGTCTGCTTCTTGATAACAAAGGAAATAACATTGGTGAGCAGGTTGCCTTTGAAACATTGCATAGCAAATTGAAACCACTTGGTAAAAATATTGCCAATCAAATGGTAAAAATGGCGCGGGGTAATATTGAAGCCTTGATTACACGAGGCGATCAACTGGTAAAATCTTTAGCTGAACCGATTATTACCGAAGCTAAAAATCAGGCAGATCAACAATTAAGCGCAGAAATTAATCGTTTGCAGGCTTTGCGAGCGGTAAATCAAAATATTCGCCAAAGCGAAATTGATATTTTGGAACAACAACGAACACAATCACTGGATGAGCTTTCTAAAGCAAATTGGCGTTTGGATTGCTTGCGTATCATTGTGACGAACAAGGAATAAAAATGGCATTGATTGAATACAATCCGCCTCTTGAACCTTATTTGGATATTATTTATCAAGATAATCATTTGTGCGTGGTGAACAAACCTAGCGGTTTGCTTTCTGTGCCGGGTAATCAACCACAATATTACGATAGTGCAATGAGCCGAGTGAAAGAAAAATTCGGCTTTTGCGAGCCAGCTCATCGTTTGGATATGGCAACGAGCGGTATTATTGTGTTTGCTTTAAGTAAGGCGGCAGATCGTGAATTAAAACGTCAATTTCGCGAACGTGAACCGAAAAAACATTATCAAGCGATTGTTTGGGGGCATTTGGAGAAAGATTATGGCGAGGTAAATTTGCCAATGATTTGTGATTGGGAAAATCGTCCTCGCCAACGTTTGGATTTCGTTTTAGGGAAAAGAGCGGTCACAAAATTCGAAGTTTTAGCACGTTTGCCCAATAACAGTACTCGCGTGAAACTGACGCCCGTGACAGGCAGATCTCATCAATTACGCTTGCACATGTTAGCTTTGGGGCATCCAATTCTAGGCGATAAATTTTATTCGCATCCTCAGGCTAAAGCTATGTCGCCAAGATTATGTTTGCACGCAGATGAATTGACGATTACCCACCCCATTACAGGGGAAACAATGACCTTTAATGCGAAGTCAGATTTTTAAATTTCCGTAGAAGCACGAGATCACGAATGAAAAATTTTTTAGCTCAACAAGGAAAAATCACGCTAATTCTCACCGCACTTTGTGCGCTTATTTATATTGCTCAACAGCTGGGTTTTGAAGACGATATTATGTATTTGATGCACTACCCCGCTTACGAAGAGCAAGATAGTGAAGTGTGGCGTTATATCTCACATACATTGGTACATTTATCTAATTTGCATATTTTGTTTAATCTGTCTTGGTTTTTTATTTTCGGTGGAATGATTGAACGCACTTTTGGTTCGGTCAAATTATTGATGTTGTATGTTGTAGCATCTGCCATAACAGGCTATGTGCAAAATTATGTGTCTGGCCCCGCTTTCTTTGGGCTTTCTGGTGTTGTATATGCTGTGTTGGGTTATGTATTTATATGTGATAAATTGAATCATCATTTATTCGATCTGCCAGAAGGTTTTTTCACAATGTTATTGGTGGGGATCGCATTAGGTTTTGTTAGCCCCTTATTTGGTGTTGAAATGGGAAATGCAGCGCATATTTCAGGCTTGATTATCGGCTTGATTTGGGGATTTATTGATAGCAAATTACGTAAAAATTCGCTAGAGTAAGCCTGTTTTATTTGGATTAAAGGATTTGCTATGAAACAATCGTTACGCCATCAAAAAATTATTAAACTGGTGGAGCAATCTGGCTATTTAAGTACAGAAGAACTGGTTACTGCCTTAGATGTTAGCCCTCAAACGATTCGCCGTGATTTGAATATTTTGGCGGAGTTAGATTTAATTCGTCGCCATCACGGCGGTGCGGCATCGCCATCTTCTGCAGAAAATTCTGATTACGTGGATCGTAAGCAATTCTTTTCATTACAAAAAAATAATATTGCGCAGGAAGTCGCAAAGTTGATTCCTAACGGCGCATCTTTGTTTATTGATATTGGTACCACGCCTGAGGCTGTCGCCAATGCATTGCTTGGTCACAAAAAACTCCGAATTGTGACGAACAATCTGAATGCCGCTCATCTTTTACGCCAAAATGAAAGTTTTGATATTGTTATGGCGGGCGGATCATTGCGAATGGATGGTGGAATTATTGGCGAAGCTACAGTGAATTTTATTTCTCAATTTCGCCTAGATTTCGGGATTTTAGGGATTAGCGCGATCGATTCTGATGGTTCATTATTGGATTATGATTACCATGAAGTACAAGTAAAGCGAGCGATTATTGAAAGTTCACGTCAGACCTTATTAGTGACCGATCGCTCTAAATTTACGCGCCAAGCAATTGTTCGATTGGGCGAATTAAGTGATGTGGAATATTTGTTTACGGATGAGGTTCCCGAAGGAATTGCTAATTATCTGAAAGCTCAGAAAACAAAATTGGTGTTATGTAATGGTAAAGTGCGGTAAAAATATCTTTGATTTTCTTATTAATTTGTCGATAAAAGAAGCTATTACTCTTAATTTTTGATTTAATTGAAATTTATCTAAAAGTAATCTAAATATTCTCTCTCTGAATTATTGTCTTTTCTATAATTAAACATTTCCAAGCGTAAAAGTATTTTATTTTTTTATCAATTAAAGAAATTTCATATTTCTGTATTATCTAATTAGTTTTAGCTATCAATATTCTTTAAAACATTCCGAGCTTGATAAGAAAATCCCTTGCAGAGCAAGGGATTTAGTAATGAATTAAAGTGCGGTAGAAATTACCAACCTTTTACAACACCATCTTTAAAGTGTTTTTGAGCTTCTTGGTAAACTTCTTCTGTTTGGTAAGATTTTACGAAATCTTGAACAGCTTTGCTGTCTTTGTTATCGGTACGAGAAACGATAATGTTCACATATGGAGAATCTTTATCTTCTACAAATACACCGTTATCTTGTGCATTTAAGCCCACTTGACCCGCATAAGTGTTGTTTACTACAGCTAAATCAACATCGTCTAATGCACGTGCCGCAACAGAAGTATCTACTTCAGTGATGTTTAATTTTTTCGGATTTTCAACAATATCTAGTACAGTTGAAAGAAGGTTATTTGCATCTTTTAATTTGATTAAACCTTGTTTTTCAAGAAGAATTAATGCACGACCACGGTTTGTTGGATCGTTAGGAACAACAACTTTAGCACCGTCTTGTAATTCATTCACATTTTTGATTTTTTTAGAATAACCCGCTAATGGATAAACGAAAGTATTACCCACGATGACTAAGTTCTTTAAATTTTTCGCTTTTGCATCTTCATCTAAATAAGGTTTATGTTGCATTGCGTTTGCATCTAAATCGCCTTTAGATACAGCTTCATTTGGTAATGCGTAGTCATTGAATTCAACGAATTGAACGTCTAAACCATATTTTTCTTTAGCGACTTTTGCTGCAATTTCTGCAACTTGGTGCTCAGGGCCAGACATCACACCGACTTTGATTTTAAGTGGTGCAGCTGCCGCTTCAGGTTTTTTGTCTTCTTTACAGCCTGTTAAAACGAGAGCTGATGCGATTGCAGTGATTGCAAAAAGTTGTTTTAATTTCATAGGATTTCCTTCCTGTTTAAGTTAAGGGTTGTATTTTATTAACGATGATCCACTTTTTTAGCCAGTGTATCGCCGAGTTTTTGGCTAATCATAACGAATAGCACAATAATAATGGTTGCCACCCAAGTGACATAAGGCATATTGCGATATACGCCGTAGTTGATAGCGAGGCTACCTAAGCCACCGCCACCTTGCGTCCCCGCCATTGCAGAGTAACCAACTAAAGTGACTAGCGTAAGCGTGATACCATTAATGAGTGTCGGTAGTGCTTCTGGCAAATAGAATTTACGTACAATTTGCCATTTGGTAGCCCCCATTGCTTGAGCGGCTTCGGTTAAACCATTTGGAATTTCCATCAATGCATTAGCAGTTAAGCGAGCCACGAATGGCATTGCACAAATACTTAATGGAATAATTGCTGCTGTTGTACCTAATACAGTTCCCACGATGAAACGTGTTACAGGTAATAAGATTAAGAGCAAAATAATAAATGGAATGGAACGCCCAATATTAATAATCGTGTTTAATACAAAATGGGTGCGGTTATTTTGTAAAATCTCATTTTTTCCAGTTAAGAAAGTCCATACGCCAATAGGCACGCCGACTAGTACGGCAAGTAGGGTTGATGCAAAACTAATATAAACAGTTTCATAAGTTGCGGTTGCGACAACACCCCACATTTGAGGTGTTAATTGTTGGCTGAATGTTGCCAAGACATCATTGAACATAACCAAGCACCTCCACGCGCACGTTGTTTTCCATTAAATAAACTTTGGTTTGTGTAATAGCGTCTTCATCGCCTGCTACTTCAGCAATGGTATAACCAAATTTGACACCCCCAGCATAATCAATTTGTGAGGTTAAAATACTGAGTTCCACGCCAAATTTTTTTGAAGCTTGAGAAAGTAATGGTGCATCAACTGAGCGACCCGTAAACTCAAATTTGATTATCGGATACGCTTTGCTGTGTTTCGGCGTATCAGTAAGATTTTCCAAATATTCATCAGGTAGACTGATATGGAAAGTCGAACGAATAAACTCTTGTGCTAATTCTGTTTTAGGGTTTGCAAAAATTTCACCGACAGTACCTTGTTCAACGAGGCGACCTTGATCAATAACAGCAACTTGATCACAAATCTGTTTAACAACTTCCATTTCATGAGTAATCAATAAAATCGTAATACCTAAAGTGCGGTTAATTTCTTTTAATAATTTAAGAATAGATTGTGTCGTTGCAGGATCTAATGCGCTAGTGGCTTCATCACATAATAAGACTTTAGGATCGCTGGCTAAGGCGCGAGCAATAGCTACACGTTGTTTTTGCCCACCCGAAAGATTGCTTGGGTAAGCATCACGTTTTTCACTTAAACCAACAAGATCTAAAAGTGCGGTAATTTTTTCTTGGATTTTTGCTTTTGACTTACCTTCTAATTCTAAGGGTAATGCTACGTTTTCAAAGACAGTGCGAGAGTTTAGTAAATTGAAATGCTGAAAAATCATTCCAATTTGACGACGAGCGCGTACTAATTCTCGATCAGAAAGTCCTGTTAATTCTACGCCATCAACAATAACGGAACCGCTTGTCGGTTTTTCTAATAAATTCACACAGCGAATTAATGTGCTTTTTCCTGCACCAGATGCACCAATTACGCCACAGATTTGACCTTTTTCGATATTCAACGAAACATTATCAAGCGCAGTCAATTTTTTGTTCGGTAGCTCAAAAATTTTCGTAATATTATTTAGCTTAATCATATAAGCCCTTTTTATTTATTGTTTTTAAATCTGTTTTGGTATTCTAGATGTCTAGATTGCTATGTCAATATGTCAGATTATCTTTTTTAGACAGATTAGTTATGACTTATATTTGCTAATCGTTTGGATTAAATAGATAATTTTCCTTAATTTAATATGTATAAAAGGTAAGAGAATGAATAAGGCTATTTTTTTAGATCGCGATGGCACGTTAAATATTGATTATGGTTATGTACACGAAATTGATAACTTTAAATTTATTGAGGGTGCGATTGATGCATTGCGAGAATTAAAGAAACTGGGATATATGTTGGTATTAGTGACCAACCAGTCGGGCATTGCACGTGGTTATTTTTCTGAAGATCAGTTTTTACAGCTGACAGAATGGATGGATTGGTCGTTAGCTGAACAAGATGTGGATTTGGATGGTATTTACTATTGTCCACATCATCCTGAGGGAAAGGGCGAATATAAAGAAGATTGTGATTGTCGGAAGCCTAAATCGGGAATGTTATTGCAAGCGATCAAAGAATTAAAGATCGATCCTACGCAATCTATTATGGTTGGAGATAAAGTTGAAGATTTAAAAGCGGGAATTGGCGCAAAAGTGAAAATGAACGTATTAGTTCGTACAGGTAAACCAGTCACGGGGGAAAGTGAAAGAATAGCGGATTATGTATTAGATTCTATCGTTGATCTTCCTAGAATTTTAAAACGCTTAAAAAAATAGCCAAAAAGATCTATATTTTGCTCTAATCGCTTGTACTTTAATCAAAAGATCATTTTTTTAAATATTTTTACAAAAAGTACTTGCAAGGGATTTGAAAATCCCTATAATGCACCGCACACAACGACGCACTGTTGTGAAGTTTTTAAGTTTCCACGTGCGTCGTTCTTTTTTGCTCTTTAACAATATATCAGACAATCTGTGTGGGCACTTGTTGATTGACTTGTTTTAAAAATATTTTTTAATTTTGAAGTCTTAATAGGTGCTTAACTGAAAATTCATAATTACTTTTTTAAGTAGTGTTTATTTATAGCTAAGCAGTATATTGAGCGATTGAACTTGAATTGAAGAGTTTGATCATGGCTCAGATTGAACGCTGGCGGCAGGCTTAACACATGCAAGTCGAACGGTAGCAGGAGGAAGCTTGCTTTCTTGCTGACGAGTGGCGGACGGGTGAGTAATGCTTGGGAATCTGGCTTATGGAGGGGGATAACGACGGGAAACTGTCGCTAATACCGCGTAGTGTCGAGAGACGAAAGGGTGGGACTTTTAGCCACCTGCCATAGGATGAGCCCAAGTGGGATTAGGTAGTTGGTGGGGTAAAGGCTCACCAAGCCTGCGATCTCTAGCTGGTCTGAGAGGATGACCAGCCACACTGGAACTGAGACACGGTCCAGACTCCTACGGGAGGCAGCAGTGGGGAATATTGCGCAATGGGGGAACCCTGACGCAGCCATGCCGCGTGAATGAAGAAGGCCTTCGGGTTGTAAAGTTCTTTCGGTATTGAGGAAGGTTGATGTGTTAATAGTACATCAAATTGACGTTAAATACAGAAGAAGCACCGGCTAACTCCGTGCCAGCAGCCGCGGTAATACGGAGGGTGCGAGCGTTAATCGGAATAACTGGGCGTAAAGGGCACGCAGGCGGTTATTTAAGTGAGGTGTGAAAGCCCCGGGCTTAACCTGGGAATTGCATTTCAGACTGGGTAACTAGAGTACTTTAGGGAGGGGTAGAATTCCACGTGTAGCGGTGAAATGCGTAGAGATGTGGAGGAATACCGAAGGCGAAGGCAGCCCCTTGGGAATGTACTGACGCTCATGTGCGAAAGCGTGGGGAGCAAACAGGATTAGATACCCTGGTAGTCCACGCTGTAAACGCTGTCGATTTGGGGGTTGGGGTTTAACTCTGGCGCCCGTAGCTAACGTGATAAATCGACCGCCTGGGGAGTACGGCCGCAAGGTTAAAACTCAAATGAATTGACGGGGGCCCGCACAAGCGGTGGAGCATGTGGTTTAATTCGATGCAACGCGAAGAACCTTACCTACTCTTGACATCCTAAGAAGTTTGCAGAGATGCGAATGTGCCTTCGGGAACTTAGAGACAGGTGCTGCATGGCTGTCGTCAGCTCGTGTTGTGAAATGTTGGGTTAAGTCCCGCAACGAGCGCAACCCTTATCCTTTGTTGCCAGCGATACGGTCGGGAACTCAAAGGAGACTGCCAGTGATAAACTGGAGGAAGGTGGGGATGACGTCAAGTCATCATGGCCCTTACGAGTAGGGCTACACACGTGCTACAATGGCGTATACAGAGGGAAGCGAAGCTGCGAGGTGGAGCGAATCTCATAAAGTACGTCTAAGTCCGGATTGGAGTCTGCAACTCGACTCCATGAAGTCGGAATCGCTAGTAATCGCGAATCAGAATGTCGCGGTGAATACGTTCCCGGGCCTTGTACACACCGCCCGTCACACCATGGGAGTGGGTTGTACCAGAAGTAGATAGCTTAACCTTTAGGAGGGCGTTTACCACGGTATGATTCATGACTGGGGTGAAGTCGTAACAAGGTAACCGTAGGGGAACCTGCGGTTGGATCACCTCCTTACAGAAGACGAGAGACAGCGAGTGCTCACACAGATTGGCTGATAGTTGTAGACAAATGAGCAGAAGAAAACATTACCCTTGGGTCTGTAGCTCAGGTGGTTAGAGCGCACCCCTGATAAGGGTGAGGTCGGTGGTTCAAGTCCACTCAGACCCACCACTCTGAGAGTGGATAAAGGCGTAATGGTCAATCATTTATTATAAAAATATTAACTAATTAATATAATAAATGATGAATGATAAATGGGGATATAGCTCAGCTGGGAGAGCGCCTGCCTTGCACGCAGGAGGTCAGCGGTTCGATCCCGCTTATCTCCACCACTTATCATCGTTAAGTAAATTAGAAAAAGACAAAGTAATAAGGTATTGAGATAGTATTAAGCTATTTTAAATATTAGGTTATTTTATTCTTAGTTTTAAGTTTAATTTTAAATTTAATTTTTTTAGTTTATTTAACGATGATAACTGAAAAGTTTTATCAACTGTTCTTTAAAAAATTGGAAACAAGCTGAAAACAAGAGATTTTCGAGAGAAAGTCTGAGTAGGCAAGACAGGAAAGTGAGAGGAGGGAACTGAGAAGGAAACTCTAAAAACAAAACCTGTTTTGCATAAAATCTTGATTGAACAAAAGCAATCAAGTGTTTAGTTGAATGAAAATACGCATCAAATTGACCGTACTTTGAAGTGAAAACTTAAAGTGATTGAAAACATTTGAGGTTGTATAGTTAAGTGACTAAGCGTACAAGGTGGATGCCTTGGCAATCAGAGGCGAAGAAGGACGTGCTAATCTGCGAAAAGCTTGGATGAGTCGATAAGAGGCGTTTAATCCAAGATATCCGAATGGGGAAACCCAGTAGATGAAGAATCTACTATCAACAAGTGAATACATAGTTTGTTGAGGCAAACCGGGAGAACTGAAACATCTAAGTACCCCGAGGAAAAGAAATCAACCGAGATTTCGTCAGTAGCGGCGAGCGAAAGCGAAAGAGCCAGTAAGTGATAACAGTATGGTTAGGAGAATGTGTTGGGAAGCACAATCAAAGAGGGTGATAATCCCGTATCTAAAAACCATATTGTGGTACTAAGCTAACGAGAAGTAGGGCGGGACACGTGATATCCTGTTTGAAGAAGGGGGACCATCCTCCAAGGCTAAATACTCCTGATTGACCGATAGTGAACCAGTACTGTGAAGGAAAGGCGAAAAGAACCCCGGTGAGGGGAGTGAAATAGAACCTGAAACCTTGTACGTACAAGCAGTGGGAGCCCGAAAGGGTGACTGCGTACCTTTTGTATAATGGGTCAGCGACTTATATTTTGTAGCGAGGTTAACCGAATAGGGGAGCCGAAGGGAAACCGAGTCTTAACTGGGCGAATAGTTGCAAGGTATAGACCCGAAACCCGGTGATCTAGCCATGGGCAGGTTGAAGGTTGGGTAACACTAACTGGAGGACCGAACCGACTAATGTTGAAAAATTAGCGGATGACTTGTGGCTGGGGGTGAAAGGCCAATCAAACCGGGAGATAGCTGGTTCTCCCCGAAATCTATTTAGGTAGAGCCTTGAGGTGACACCTTTGGGGGTAGAGCACTGTTTCGGCTAGGGGTCCATCCCGGATTACCAACCCGATGCAAACTACGAATACCAAAGAGTGATACTCAGGAGACACACGGCGGGTGCTAACGTCCGTCGTGGAGAGGGAAACAACCCAGACCGCCAGCTAAGGTCCCCAAGTCTATATTAAGTGGGAAACGAAGTGGGAAGGCTTAGACAGCTAGGATGTTGGCTTAGAAGCAGCCATCATTTAAAGAAAGCGTAATAGCTCACTAGTCGAGTCGGCCTGCGCGGAAGATGTAACGGGGCTGAAATATAGCACCGAAGCTGCGGCATCAGGCGAAAGTCTGTTGGGTAGGGGAGCGTTCTGTAAGCGGATGAAGGTTAATCGAGAGGTTAGCTGGACGTATCAGAAGTGCGAATGCTGACATAAGTAACGATAAAACGGGTGAAAAACCCGTTCGCCGGAAGACCAAGGGTTCCTGTCCAACGTTAATCGGGGCAGGGTGAGTCGGCCCCTAAGGCGAGGCTGAAAAGCGTAGTCGATGGGAAACAGGTTAATATTCCTGTACTTGGTAAAGCTGCGATGTGGGGACGGAGTAGGTTAGGTTATCGCACTGTTGGATATGTGCGTTTAAGTTGGTAGGTGGGAAGTTTAGGCAAATCCGGGCTTCTATTAAACACTGAGAGATGATGACGAGGCTCTACGGAGCTGAAGTAACTGATACCACACTTCCAGGAAAAGCCACTAAGCGACAGGCTTTACTAAACCGTACTGAAAACCGACACAGGTGGTCAGGTAGAGAATACTCAGGCGCTTGAGAGAACTCGGGTGAAGGAACTAGGCAAAATAGCACCGTAACTTCGGGAGAAGGTGCGCCGGCGTAGATTGTAGAGATTTACTCTCGAAGGTTGAACCGGTCGAAGTGACCCGCTGGCTGCAACTGTTTATTAAAAACACAGCACTCTGCAAACACGAAAGTGGAGGTATAGGGTGTGATGCCTGCCCGGTGCTGGAAGGTTAATTGATGGTGTAATCGAAAGAGAAGCACCTGATCGAAGCCCCAGTAAACGGCGGCCGTAACTATAACGGTCCTAAGGTAGCGAAATTCCTTGTCGGGTAAGTTCCGACCTGCACGAATGGCATAATGATGGCCAGGCTGTCTCCACCCGAGACTCAGTGAAATTGAAATCGCCGTGAAGATGCGGTGTACCCGCGGCTAGACGGAAAGACCCCGTGAACCTTTACTATAGCTTGACACTGAACATTGAATTTTGATGTGTAGGATAGGTGGGAGACTAAGAAGTAGTCACGCCAGTGATTATGGAGTCATCCTTGAAATACCACCCTTTAACGTTTGATGTTCTAACGAAGATTGCGGAACGCGGTCTCGGACAGTGTCTGGTGGGTAGTTTGACTGGGGCGGTCTCCTCCCAAAGCGTAACGGAGGAGCACGAAGGTTTGCTAATCACGGTCGGACATCGTGAGGTTAGTGCAATGGTATAAGCAAGCTTAACTGCGAGACAGACAAGTCGAGCAGGTACGAAAGTAGGTCATAGTGATCCGGTGGTTCTGAATGGAAGGGCCATCGCTCAACGGATAAAAGGTACTCCGGGGATAACAGGCTGATACCGCCCAAGAGTTCATATCGACGGCGGTGTTTGGCACCTCGATGTCGGCTCATCACATCCTGGGGCTGAAGTAGGTCCCAAGGGTATGGCTGTTCGCCATTTAAAGTGGTACGCGAGCTGGGTTTAGAACGTCGTGAGACAGTTCGGTCCCTATCTGCCGTGGGCGTAGGAGAATTGGTTGGGGCTGCTCCTAGTACGAGAGGACCGGAGTGGACGCACCACTGGTGTTCCGGTTGTGTCGCCAGACGCATTGCCGGGTAGCTAAGTGCGGAAGAGATAAGTGCTGAAAGCATCTAAGCACGAAACTTGCCAAGAGATGAGTTCTCCCTGTCTTTAAGACAGTAAGGGTTGTTTAAGACGAAGACGTAGATAGGTCTGGTGTGTAAGTGATGTGAGTCATTGAGCTAACAGATACTAATTGCCCGAGAGGCTTAACTATACAACGCTCAAGTGTTTTTGAGAAAAGAGCGAAAGAGAAGAGTAGACAAACAACTTAAATATAGAAGACTTAATAGAAAGGAAAAATAGAAAGAAAATCGAGTTCAGCTTGTTGCCGATAAGAAGAAGAGAGACGAAAAGCGAAAAAAGTGAAGTCGTAAAAGAGAAGAAACAAAGAGAGAAGTTATTAAAGAATTATCCCGGCGGCGATAGTGCGGTGGAACCACCTGAGACCATACCGAACTCAGAAGTGAAACGCTGTAATGCCGATGGTAGTGTGGGGTTTCCCCATGTGAGAGTAGGGCACCGCCGGGTTATCAAATAAAAATCTAAATCACATAAAAAAAGAAGAACCCCAGTCGAAAGGCTGGGGTTTTTACCTCTTTAATTTAGTATATCCATCTTCATAAAGGGGAAAGTAAAAATAATAATCTTTATTCAGAGACTAAGTTTTTAGTTTCTGTATTGCACACAATATAGTTTTAATAAATGTATCTATTTATTATTTTGATTTTTCATATTTTTTAAATAGACTTTATATATTCATTTCTAATCTCCTTCATTATGCTTAAAAATTTAGACAAAATAACTTCAAGTATTATCGCTGATCCTCAAAATAAGGATTTTACAGCTCGTGGTATTTTCCCTTTATTTTCAGCGCCTAAAACAGCTCGAATTAATATTGTAGGTCAAGCTCCGGGGTTAAAAGCTGAGCAATCTCGTTTGTATTGGAATGATAAAAGTGGTGATCGTCTACGTGATTGGCTAGGTGTGGATTACGATTATTTTTATAATTCTGGAATGTTTGCGGTTCTTCCTATGGATTTCTATTATCCTGGAAAAGGTCAATCTGGTGATTTACCACCTCGTCAAGGTTTCGCAGAAAAATGGCATCCAATGATTTTAGAGCATCTACCTAATATTCAGCTCACTATTCTTATTGGGCAATATGCACAGAAATATTATTTACCTGAAAATAAAGATAATGTAACTGACACTGTTAAAAATTATCGTCAATTCTTACCGCACTTTATGCCTCTTGTGCATCCTTCCCCTCGCAATCAGCTTTGGATCATAAAGAATCCTTGGTTTGAAGAGCAAGTTATTCCTGAATTACAAATTTTAGTTAAACAGATAATTAATAAAGATTAAGTTTTTCATTTCTTACGCACACATAGTAATAACAATCTCTTTTACTTTATGGATATAATAAAGCCTATATGCACAGGTTTTTTTATAACGATAATAATGTCTTAGGAGATTTGATGAAAAATTTCAAATATTTTGCTCAGAGTTATGTGGATTGGGTTATTCGTCTTGGGCGTCTTCGTTTTTCTCTTTTAGGCGTGATGATTCTCGCGGTTTTAGCCCTTTGTACTCAGATTTTATTTAGTCTATTTATTGTTCATCAGATATCTTGGGTAGATATTTTTCGTTCGGTAACTTTTGGCTTACTCACTGCACCTTTTGTTATTTATTTTTTCACTTTATTAGTAGAAAAACTTGAACATTCTCGTCTTGATCTTTCTAGCTCGGTTAATCGATTGGAAAATGAGATCGCCGAGCGAATTGCTGCTCAGAAAAAATTATCCCAAGCATTGGAAAAGTTAGAAAAAAATAGCCGTGATAAAAGTACCTTACTTGCCACAATAAGCCATGAATTTCGCACGCCATTGAATGGGATTGTCGGGCTTAGCCAGATTTTACTTGATGATGAATTGGATGATCTCCAGCGTAATTATTTAAAAACTATCAACATAAGTGCGGTCAGTTTAGGCTATATTTTTAGCGATATTATTGATTTGGAAAAAATTGATGCCAGTCGAATTGAATTAAATCGTCAGCCAACAGATTTCCCCGCCTTATTAAACGATATTTATAATTTTGCCAGTTTCCTTGCCAAACAAAAAAATCTTATTTTTTCTTTAGAGCTTGAACAAAATCTACCCAATTGGCTGAATCTTGATCGTGTTCGCTTGAGCCAAATTTTGTGGAACTTAATTAGTAATGCGGTGAAGTTTACGGATCAGGGAAATATTATTCTTAAAATTATGAGAAATCAGGATTGTTACCATTTTATTGTGAAAGATACAGGAATGGGGATTTCACCTGAAGAACAAAAACATATTTTTGAAATGTATTATCAAGTGAAAGAAAGTCGCCAGCAAAGTGCGGGTAGCGGTATTGGATTGGCTATTTCTAAAAATCTCGCTCAGTTAATGGAAGGGGATTTAACGGTTGAAAGTGAACGAGGAAAAGGAGCGACTTTCCATCTTACTCTCCACGCTCAGGAAATTTCTGAAAAAGAATCTGTTAAGAAAAATATTCCATCCTTGAACATTCTTTTAGTGGAAGATGTTGATCTCAATATTATGGTTGCGAAAACTATTTTAGAAAAACTTGGGCATCATGTTGATGTTGCGACAAATGGTAAGCAGGCGATCACTTTATTTGAGAAAAATGTTTACGACATTTTATTGCTAGATATTAAATTACCAGATATGAGTGGTTTTGAAATCGCCCAATATTTGCGAGAGAATTATGAGAACGGTATTTATGATTTTTTACCGCCAATGATTGCTTTTACTGCCAATGTTATGCAAAGCGAGCAAGAATATTTAGAAATGGGCATGGATGGCGTATTACGCAAACCCATTTCAATTAAGGATTTATACCATTGTCTGCAGCAATTTTTTGCGGATGAAAGGGAACCTATAATCGAAGTAAATGATACTAGTGTATTTTCAGAAAAGTTTGATTTGGCATTAATTGAAACCCTTGGAAAACCCCAAATTTTAGAAAGTTTATCTTTATTCAAACAAACGATGCCAAATTATCTCATTCAATTATCAAAAGATAACATGAAAGAAACAGAAGAGACGGCCCATAAAATTAAGGGGGCTGCTGCATCGGTGGGCTTAAATCATTTACGTCAATTAGCGGATACTTTAGAAAGTGCGGCTAAAAATTCTGATATTTTTAATTGTGCTGAATTGATTGATGAAATTGGGAATCTTTGGTTGGAAGATGTGGAGGATTTGCTTAAATTTTGTGAATGTTAATATCATAAAGTAGCTGTATAAAGATTATTTAAATGTGATTTAAAGATAATAAAGAGGCTTAAAATGGGAAAAATCAATTTTTATTTTAATTAGTAAAACTTCTCAAATTTCGCTGTTATTTACCTTTTATTAAAGGGAATTGATTTTGCTTTTTAATATTAAAGCGAGTAGAATTAAGCTCTCAATTTTATTTACTTTTATGTGGAAATTTATATGTCAGTATTTAATACATTTGTTGAATTTGTCGCGAGAATTGTTGCACCAATGCAGCGTCAATTTATTAATTTTATCCGTATTGCTATTTTTATTGTAATGGCATGGATCGGTGGTTTGAAAGTTTGTCAATATGAGGCAGATGGAATTGCTCACTTTGTATCAAATAGCCCGTTTTTTAGCTATATGTATGAAAAAGGGCCAAATTTAGTGCCGAATGATAAAGGGGAGTTAGTGATGGAATATACACTACACAAAAATCCTGAAGGAAAGATGGTTGCAAAAAACATCGAATGGCATAAAGAAAATGGCACCTATACGGCTTCTTACATTATTGGAGCAATTATTGTTACTGTTGGTATTCTTACTTTAGCTGGTATTTGGAATGCAACAGCAGGTTTAGCAGGAGGCCTACTAACATTTGGTATGTCAATAGTCACGCTGTCATTTTTGATCACAACGCCCGAGGCTTGGGTGCCTAATCTAGGTGGAGATTTACCAACGCCAGCTTATGGTTTCCCTTATTTATCTGGAGTTGGTCGTTTAGTGATTAAAGATATTATTATGATGGCAGGTGGCTTAACAGCTGCAGCGGAGTGTGCAAATCGAATTTTAGCACGTAAAAAATAAGTTTATCGATATAAAAACAGCTCCAAATATAAATTGGAGCTGTTTTTATTATCATGACTAGTCAAATATTGATCATTATGTTTTGTATTATTAATTCATAATTCCTTTATGCCTTAATAAGGAGTTTAATTGTTGATATATTAAATTTAAACTTTCCCCCCAACCCCTTTAAATTTCTCTACAAATGCAGCAATTTTTTGGAAAATCGTCTGTTTTTTAGTGAGATATTGTGGATTAAGTGGACTCATTTTTGGCAATACTTCATTAAGTGCCGTGCCGTTTTCACTGGCATATTCGCGTTTTAATGAAGTGCTGATATAGCGTTTTGCTGCATCGACATTCAAATTTTCTTCTTGAATTAGGGCTTCTGCTTCTTTTTGTTGCTCGTTCTGGGCAAAAAGGAAAAAGGCATCAATCAAGCTTGCTTTATCGGGAATATCATCTAAATTTGTTTGGTTGATAAAATCGACAATCAAACTCTCTTTAGCACGGTTACCTAAACTTGAGCGAACTGTGCGGCGGATTTCATCAATTAACACCTCTTTGTCTTGGTTTTTCTTATGATGCTCGAAAATTAACGCAAGAATATAATCCAAATTGATTTCTTGAGATTTTAATAAATCTACTTCAAATACGACATCATCCCAATTTATCGGCGAATTATCTTTATCATTCCCCTCTTTTCTTTGGCGTAGCCAATCGCGAATATCATTATAAGTTGAACGATAATCTTGCTCCGCTCTTACTGGTAAAGTGGGTACTTTCAGCATTTCTGCAATTTGTTCATCATTCACATAATGTACTTGCTTGAATTTCTCCATTGCAATCGGATCATTTAAATCGACCGCTTGTAAGGCTTGCAATGCTGCAAATTCATCGTAATTCTGCAAAATATTTTCGACTCGTAGATATTCACCAAATAATTTTACAAAGGCTTTTTTGTCTTCTTCCGTTTCTATGACGCTAGGATCAGGAAAGCTTTCTTTTAATTCTTCCACTATTTCTGCATAGCATTGTCATCACCGTTAAAATAGCTGTCATAGCTTTTCTCTAGTACGACATTCTTCGTGTTTTTATCGCCAAATAGTGTGATTGCATCAATGGTATTTTGTTCCAAATCGCGGAAAGTAACGATATTCCCAAAGGTTTTAGTGGTGTCATAAATGCGGTTGGTGCGAGAAAAAGCCTGCATTAATCCGTGATAACGCAAGTTTTTGTCCACAAAAAGAGTATTCAACGTAGGGGCATCAAAGCCTGTTAAGAACATTCCGACCACAATCAGTAAATCCACTTCCTGATTTTTCACACGTTTAGCAAGATCGCGATAGTAATTTTGGAATGATTGACTATCTACGCCATAACTCGTGCCAAAGTAGTGATTGTAATCATCAATGGCTTTTGTTAAAAATTCTTTTGCTGTACTGTTTAGAGCAGTGGGTTCAAAGGTCTCATCTGGAATATCGCCAATCGCATCTTGTTCTTCATTTGCCGCAAAAGAGAAAATGGTGGCAATTCTTAACGGTTTTTCTTGTTCAGTCTGTAGATTTTGTAAAGTTTCGTAATAACGTTTTGCCGCTTCCACACTGCTTACCGCAAACATTGCATTAAAGCCTTTACCTGTAGCGTTCAAGCGGTGGGTTTTCTGTTTAAAATTGTTAAGCAAATATTGCGAGATTTCTTTCATACGCTCAGGGTGTAAAAAGGCTTGTTTCTGCTCAAGTGCGGTCAATTTTTCAGGATCTTTTTCTGTTTCTAAGGCTTTAAATTGTGGGCGGACATCGTTGTAATCAACCTTGAATTTCAGTACTTTGTCATCACGAATAGCATCGGTAATCACATAAGAATGCAATTCCGTACCGAATACACTGGCTGTGGTTTCCGCACCTAAGGCATTTTCAGAAAAAATTGGCGTGCCAGTAAAACCAAATTGATAGAATTTTTTGAATTTACGTTTTAGATTTTTTTGTGCTTCGCCAAATTGGGAGCGATGGGCTTCATCGAAAATAAATACGACTTGTTTTTGATAAATCGGCAAATTCTCTTCCGATTTCATCAAATTATTCAACTTTTGAATGGTGGTTACGATAATTTTATTATCGTTTTTTTCAATATTGCGTTTCAGCCCTGCGGTATTTTCCGAGCCATTCACGCTATCAGGCGAAAAACGCTGATATTCCTTCATTGTTTGATAATCTAAATCTTTACGATCGACCACAAAAAAGACTTTATCAATAAAATCAAGTTCAGTCGCAAGGCGAGAGGCTTTAAAACTGGTGAGTGTTTTGCCTGAACCTGTGGTATGCCAAATATAGCCACCACTTTCACGATTACTCCAATTTTTTGCTAAGTAAGAACTTTGAATTTTCCACAAAATACGTTCTGTTGCGGCAATTTGATACGGACGCATAATTAATAGGGTATCGGATACATCAAACACGCAGTAATTTACCAACACATTGAGCAAAGTATTCTTTTGCAAGAAAGTCGCGGTAAAATCCTTTAAATCTTTAATTAGGGTATTTTTTGCCGTTGCCCAATTCATCGTGAAGTCATAGCTGTTCTTATCGCGTTTGGTGGTATTGGCAAAATAGCGGGTATCCGTGCCATTAGAAATGACAAAAATCTGAATATATTTAAAGAGGGAATTTTCTTTATTGAAACTTTCTTTACTGTAACGATGAATTTGATTAAAAGCTTCACGAATCGCCACGCCACGTTTTTTCAGTTCAATATGTACAAGCGGTAAACCATTCACCAAAATTGTCACATCATAACGATTGTCATAGCTACCGGTTTGCTCAAATTGATTGATGACTTGCAGAGAATTATTGGCAAGATTTTTCTTATCAAGCAAATAGATGTTCTGAATGCGTCCGTTATCGAACACAAAATCATAAATATAATCATCGTGAATTTTGCGGGTTTTCTCAATCAGACTATTGCTCGGTTTATCCAAATATTCTTCTAAAAAACGATGCCATTCCGCATCAGAGAAAACCACATTATTTAATCGCTGTAATTGAATACGCAAATTTTTAATCAGTTCATCGTGATTATTAAGCTCTTGTAAATACTCATATCCTTGTGCCAGTAAATCACGAATAAACTCACGCTCAAGGATCCCTTCCGTTTGGTAACCAGCATTAGGCTCTTCCACAAATTTATTATATTGATCTAAAACGATAAAATTATTGGATTCGGCGATGGTTTTGTATTGGGTCATGAGTTTTCCTTAGTATATTTTTCAGTTATTCAGTATTACTGAATAACTTGAGTTATTATAAGTCATTGAATAATAATATTATTTTTGTTGAATATATTTTCCAGTTTTTGTAGGGTGGGCTTTAGCCCACCATTTGCTATGATTAATTGGTGGGCTGAAGCCCACCCTACAATATTGTTATATATCACCTTTAATTTTCAAATCTGGATTGCCTCCCCAGTCTTCAGGATAAATCTCTGCTTTCACATCACGATGGAAGGAAGAATACGGCCAATCTTTTACTACCTCAACATAGCCGTGTTTCACAGGATTGTAATAAATATAATCCAAATGGTTTGCCAAATCTTTATCATCACGAATTAAATGTTCCCAAAATCGACGTTGCCAAATACCGGATTCTCGATATTTTTGTCTATTTTTATTAAATTGTCGGCATTCTTTTGGAAGTTGTCGTGTAAATTGTGTTTTTAAATATGCAATACGTATTGCGTAATTATCATCATTTTCAGGCAATTGCATCAGTAAATGAATATGATCGGGTAAAATACAAATTGCTACTGTTTCGAATGGGTAATGTTCACAAGTTTGTTTATACGCAGATCTAAATTCATTGATATAGTCAATTAGATAAGATTTCGTTCTATCTTGTAAAACAATTGTGAAAAAATATAATCCACCTTTAGTAAAATCGCGACGATAATTAGACATATATTATTCCAAATTGTAGTTCGTAGGGTGGGCTTTAGCCCACCGTTTTATTCATATTTTGATAGTTAATTGGTGGGCTGAAGCCCACCCTACGGGTTACGAGAAACTCAATAACAATTCTCTGTAATATTCATACCGCTTTTGGCTTTGTTCAATCGCCAAAGGCAAGCCTTCGGTAATGGAATTAGTTAAGGTTTCAAATTTGTCTAATATTGAAACGATGCGGTGTTGTTCCTTTAGTGGGGGAATTGGTATTACAACATCAAGTATTTGATCCTTTCTTAAATTTGTCTGATCTGTACCATTATCATATTTTGTCAATTGTTTATTTCTATTTAAAAAATGATTAACAAAACTAGGGAGTAATTCCCCCCCTTTTTTTACTGTAATTCTTCCTATACGTTGATTAAGAGTATATTTGTTGTCTTCTGTTACAAAGAATGTTTTTGCAAGAGCCTTTCCGTTTGGCAAATCACTCATCACAATCAAAATATCCTCTTTAAATAAAGGAACAAGCTGGTCATTACAATATTTTTTTATAGTTCCATTTGTTGAAATAAATTTTGAATTTATAACAATAAATGAACCGTTTTCATCAATATTTTTTTCATGCCCTTTACCATTCTGAAAGTAAGCCACATCAATAAGTTTCTTCTTTCCTCTCCCCGAATTTAATTGTTCTAAACTATCAAAAGATAACAATTTCTCCCTATAGTATTCATATTGTTTCTGGCGTAGTATAAGCTCGCTGGTAAGCTCGCTGGTAAGCTCGCTGGTAAGCTCGCTGGTAAGCGCTGTCAATGCGTCCAAAATTCGGACGATTTCGGTTTGGACGGAGAGTGGGGGGATGGGGATTGGAATTTGTTGCAGTTTAGCTTTTGTTAATTTTGCTCGTTCCTTTCCAGCTAAGAATGGAATGAAATTCATATTAGTTAAATAATGGTATAAAAAACGATTATTTAATTTTTCTTTGCCATTCACTACATGGACGTGGTTATTTGCCCAAAATTTACCTACAGCCGATTGGATAGAGTAATTTTCTAGACTAGCAGAACCATCTTCAGCAATTAATACAAATTCGCCATCGTGAGTATATCCCTCGACATAATCTTGGATATTGCACCATAATATGGAATGTTTCCTGATATTCGTAAGGATGATTTAACAGGTTTTCTTGCATTATTAGCAATGTTAGCAACTTCATCTAAAGGCTTCCACTCAACCTCAGCTCCATCCAATAATTTTTCTAAAAAAGTGCGGTTGTTTTTCATCGTATTTCTCGTAGGGCGGATTTCTTCCGCCGTTGTAATATTGATATTCTTTAGGCGGACTGAAGTCCGCCCTACTGTGGTTTATTTTTTCTGATGCAATTTATGTACGGTTGTTTTTTCTAATGCTTTCAATGTAGCTAGATATTCTTGTTCAATGGGGGAAAGTGTTTTTACCTCATAAGCTCTATATTCTGAAATGGCTTTTTGTTCAGCTTGTTCACGACTGATTTTCCCAGCACTTTGCAACACGCCTTTACCATACATTTGAGCAAATTTATCTAATTCATTAACCCAATCTTGCATATACATTGGCGTATGAGATTGTGCTTTAAGTTCAGCTAGGTCAAAAAAAGCAGATACCAAACGATTTAAACGAAATAATTCTTCTTCTGTGAGATAATTTTTTGCAACTTTGACTTCTTTTAATGTGGGTAATGCACCTTTAAATGTAGTTAGCCCCATAAAATCTTTATTGCTATCTACTCTATAGTAAATGAGTTCTGCCGATGTTTGTTCACAAGTTGCATAATGTAACTTATTTTGTACCGTTTTGAAGAATTTAACTGTTGCTTCGCTTTTAGGATTATAATCTTGGCTGGTTGCGTATAGTTCTAGAACTTGGCGATATAATGCTTTTTCACTCGAGCGAATATCTCTGATTCTATTGAGTAATTCTTTCCAATAATCTCCACCACCATTATCTTTTAAGCGTTCATCATCTATCGTAAAACCTTTTACCATATATTCTTGCAATCGCTCGGTTGCCCATTGACGGAATTGTGTGCCACGAGATGATCGAACTCGGTATCCTACAGCAATAATCAGTGATAACGAATAATAAGCTAATTGGCGAGAAACGGTTCGATTTCCTTCATTTTGAACTGTCAACTTATAGTTGACGGTTGAATTTTCATCAAGTTCGCCTTCAGAAAAGATAGCTTTAATATGTTTACTGATATTTTGTTTAGTGGTCTGATATAGCTCAGCCATTTCAATTTGAGATAGCCAAATCTGATCATCAAATTTCTGTAATCTAAACTGAGCATTACCTTCATTGGTGGTGTAAAGCACAATGTCCATTGTTACCCCTCAATCTCCGCCACAATCTTATCAATCTCGGCACGCAAGCGGTCGATATTGGCTACAGTTTTATGAATTTCCGCATTGAGTTCATCAATATTAATCACTTCACGAGTATCTTTTTGTTCCACATACGAACTCACTGCAAGGTTGTAGTCATTTTTGGCTATTTCTTCAAAGGACACGGATTTTGCCAAATGCGGCACATCTTCTTTATCAGCAAACAGTTTGAGAATTTGCTCGATATGTTCCTCTTCCAAAAGGTTGTTATTGGTGGCGGATTTAAATAAACCGCTGGCGTCGATAAATTGAGTTTGGGTATTGGGTTTGTGCTTGGACAAAACCAAAATATTCACGGCAATACTGGTGCCGTAAAATAGATTAGGTGCAAGGGCAATCACGGTTTCCACAAAATTGTTTTCCACCAAATATTGGCGAATTTTTTGTTCCGCACCGCCACGATAAAAAATGCCAGGGAAGGACACAATCGCCGCGCGTCCTTTTGCTGAAAGATAGCTCAATGAGTGTAAAATAAAGGCAAAATCCGCTTTGGATTTTGGTGCAAGTACGCCAGCAGGGGCGAAGCGTTCATCGTTAATCAGTGTTGGGTCATCCGAGCCAATCCATTTCACGGAGTAAGGTGGGTTGGAAACGATAGCATCGAAAGGTTTATCATCGCCAAATTGCGGATTCATTAAGGTGTTGCCAAGGGCGATATCAAACTTGTCGTAGTTGATGTTATGCAAAAACATATTCATACGGGCAAGGTTGTATGTGGTGTGGTTTATTTCCTGCCCGAAAAAGCCTTCTTCAATGATGTGTTCATCAAATTGTTTTTTCGCTTGCAATAATAAAGAACCCGAACCAGCAGCAGGGTCATAAATTTTATTGACCTTGTCTTGTCCATATAAAGCGAGTCGAGCAATTAGCTTGGAAACACATTGTGGTGTAAAAAACTCGCCACCCGATTTACCGGCATTAGCAGCATAGTTGGAAATTAAGAATTCGTAAGCATCACCGAATAAATCAATATGATTATCTTCAAAGTCGCCAAAATCTAACTCAGCAACGCCTTTTAATACAGCTGCTAGACGGCTGTTTTTATCGGCAACGGTATTGCCCAAGCGGTTGCTGGTGGTATCAAAATCAGCAAATAAGCCTTTGATGTCCTGTTCGGAAGGATAGCCAGTAGCGGAGTTTTCAATATCGCTAAAAATTTGTTTAAGTTCAGTATTAAGGTTTGGATTGGTGTTCGCAGTCGCCACTACGTTTTTGAATAGCTGACTTGGATAAATAAAATACCCTTTGGTTTTTATGGCATCCGTTTTGATTTCAGGTGTGATGATTTCATCAGGCAATTTAGCGTAATTCACGCTTTCATCATCCGCTTCAATATAATTGGTAAAGTTTTCACTAATAAAACGATAGAAAAGTGTGCCAAGCACATATTGTTTGAAATCCCAGCCATCGACTGAGCCTCGCACATCATTAGCAATTTGCCAAATACGACGTTGAAGTTCGGCACGTTGTTGAATTGCAGCAGCCATAAAATCCTCAGAATATTTTGTGTAATGAGTTGGATAGATATGTGAAAAATTATACAGGAAATTAGTCTATTCTGCGTGAATTTCTATGAGTTTGTCTTGCGGATATTTATAAAAATAATGTCTCGTTTGCAGGTTTTGTCTAGATAAAGTGCGGTTAAAATTTACTATGTTTTTATGTAGAGGAAAATATTTGAGAAAGGGCATGTCGTGCATGCCCTATAGTTTGACGTATTAGTTCATAATTCCTTTATGTCTTAACAACGCATCTAATTGTGGCTCCCTGCCACGGAAGCGTTTGAATAGCTCCATTGGTTCTTCTGAGCCACCACGCGTGAGAATTTCATCTAAGAATGATTTGCCTGTGATTGGGTTGAAAATACCTTCTTCTTCAAAGCGTGAATAAGCGTCCGCTGATAATACTTCAGCCCATAAATAGCTGTAATAACCTGCGGCATAACCTCCAGCAAAAATATGGCTGAAGCTGTGTGGCGCTCTTGCCCAATCTACACCTTTTATGACGGCAACTTGTGATTTCACTGATTTAAGTGTATCCAAAATTTGATTGGTTTTTTCCGCATCAAAGGTGTGATGTAAACGGAAATCAAAAATACCAAATTCAAGCTGACGTAAGATAAACATCGCAGCTTGGAAATTTTTCGCTTTTAATAATTGCGTGAGTTTTTCTTTTGGCAACGGCTCGCCTGTTTCGTAATGTCCTGAAATAAACGCCAAAGCCTCTTCTTCCCAGCACCAGTTTTCCATAAATTGACTTGGTAATTCCACTGCATCCCAAGGCACGCCATTTATACCGGCCACATCGGATACATCAATTTGCGTGAGCATATGATGGATTCCGTGCCCAAATTCGTGGAATAGCGTGGTGACTTCATTGTGAGTAAATAACGCTGGTTTATTCCCTATCGGTGCATTGAAGTTACAGGTTAAATAAGCCACTGGCGTTTGAATGCTGCCATCTAGTTTACGCTTACGTCCGATACAGTCATCCATCCATGCACCACCACGTTTGTGTTCGCGTGCATATAAATCAAGATAGAAACTGCCACGGAGTTGATCATTTTCATCAATTAAATCAAAGAAGCGCACATCTTTATGCCAAGTATCCACGCCTTTGCGTTCAACTGCACGAATATTAAAAATGCGTTTAATTAATTCAAACAATCCCGAAATCACGCGATTTTCAGGAAAATATGGGCGAAGTTCTTCATCATTAATGGCGTATAAATGTTGTTTTTGTTTTTCGCTGTAAAAACCAATATCCCAAGGTGCAAGTTCCGTGACACCAAATTCTTTTTCGCAGTAATTTTTCAATTCTTGCAGTTCTTTTTCGCCTTGTGGTTTTGCACATTCGGCAAGATGATCTAAGAAATCAAGCACTTGTTGTGGATTTTCTGCCATTTTGGTGGCAAGTGAAAGTTCGGTGTAAGTATTAAAACCGAGTAATTTCGCCAGTTCCACGCGTAATGTAAGAATTTCTTCCATAACTTTACTATTGTCCCATTTGCCTGCATTAGGGCCTTGTTCAGAGGCACGTGTCGCATAAGCATGGTACATTTCTTCACGTAATGTACGATTTTCGCAGTAAGTCATCACAGGCAAATAACTTGGGATTTCTAACGTAAAACGATAACCTTTCAATCCTTTACTTTCGGCAGATTGTTGTGCTGCCTGTAGTGCGGATTCAGGTAAGCCAGCAAGTTCTGCTTCATTTTCAATGAGTTTTTCCCAACCCATTGTGGCATCTAATACATTATTGCTAAATTGTGAATTTAATTCCGATAAGCGTGCCACAATTTCGCCATAACGTTGTTGTTTCTCTTCGGAAAGCCCAATGCCTGAAAGTTCAAAATCACGCAGTGAATTTTCAATGGCTTTCTTTTGTGCAATAGAATAATCGGCAAATTCAGCACTATTTTTTAACGCCAAATAGGCATTATAGAGCCCTTTATGCTGACCAACCCAAGTGCTGTATTCAGAAAGTAACGGTAAGCAAGCTTGATAGGCTTCACGTAATTCAGCACTGTTTTTTACTGAATTGAGATGAGAAACGGGTGACCACGCACGATTTAAGCGATCATTGGTTTCCGTTAAAGGCAAAATGAAATTTTCCCAAGTAAAGTGCGGTTGTTTTAATACTTGTTCTATCGTATCGCGACAATCTTGAATTAATTTTTCAACAGCTGGTTGAATGTGTTCTGGCTTGATTTGTGAAAATGGCGGTAAGCTTTGAATGTTAAGTAATGGATTTGACATAGACATAAATGTTCCTTTTTTGAAAACTGTTTTTTTTATGTGACGGCGAATTTTATAATATCAAGGTTGAAAAATCTAAAAAATCAGTAATAATAGTTTGCATTTTCTTTTTTATTAGGAACATTATGAAAATTATTTACATTATTTTAGGTTTTCTTTCACTTGCAATTGGCATCATTGGGATTTTCCTTCCTCTTTTGCCTACCACGCCTTTTTTATTACTTACTTTATTTTTCTTCACAAAAGGTTCAAAACGCTTAGAACAATGGTTTTTAGGCACAAGTATTTATCAAAAACATCTCAAGTCCTTTCATGAAAATCGATCATTAAAGAAAAATACCAAAATTTGTATTTTGACTTTTGTTACCACAATGCTACTAATTGGTTTTTATTTCACGCCAAGTGTAATAGGGCGTAGTGTTATTGTTGCGTTGATTTGTATTAAGTTTTGGTTCTTCTTATTTTGGATTAAAACCGAAAATGAATAATTTGTTCGCCTTGTGCCAACGAAGTGCGGTTATTTTTTCTATTATTTTTACGGTAGTGGCTTGTGATAAATTGGATAGTCCTAAGCCTATTTCGCCACAAATTGAGACACAAAAAAATACTCAATTAGAATCTAACCGAGTTGAATTAAAACGTGGTGTTTATGGCGATTTGACTTTGCAACCTTGGCAAGCACAAAGCGAAGAACAAACTCAATTATTACGGGATCTTTTTGAAGGCTTAACGACTTATGATGCGCAAGGTAATCTTGTTCCAGCTGTAGCAGAAAGTTGGCAAACCGAAGACAATAAAACTTGGATTTTCACTTTGCGTGAAAATGCTAAATGGTCAAATGGCGAGCCTATTACTGCATCAGATTTTGTACAATCTTGGCAAACACTTTCTCAATCTGAAAGCCCAATTAAAAATTATTTGGCTTTTATGAATGTGAAGAATGCGAAGGCAGTATTGGAAAAAGCGTTATCTGTTGAATCCCTAGGATTGTTTGCCGAAAATGACCGTACTTTACACATTGAATTAGATAAAGCATCGCCATATTTGCCTTCTATGCTGGCACACGTCAGCCTTTTGCCTCGCTATGCTAAATCGACTGAAACATTTATCAGCAATGGTGCATATCAATTACAAAGTCAGTCTGAAAATCAGCATATTTTAACTACCAATCCTTATTACTGGGCAAAAGAAAAAGTGATATTTCAACAAGTGAAGTATCAAAAAATTATAGCAGATGCAGATTTGTCTGATTTTGATGTTGTAATGAATCCGAAAAAAGTCGATCAGAATATCCAAGATTATCCGCAACTTTGTACTTACTTCTATGAGTTTAATCTTTCCGATCCTGTGTTACAAAAAAGTGCGGTAAGAAAAGCCATTGTTTCGATGATTTCTACCAAGAATTTGGTTGCAGATATTGCTCATCTTCATCCTAGCAATACTTTTTTGCCAAAATCGATGCTAGGTGAGCAAGAATCTGTTTGGGAGCCAGTTGTTGCAGAACAGCTCTTTTCCCAAAATCAAATTAGTGAAACTCGTCCATTGAAATTACGTATTCGTTATGATGATTCATCTCTGAATCAAACCATTGCAATGCGATTAAATCATCAATTATCACAATCTGATTTATTACGAGTTGAAAATCAAGGGACGAGCTGGCAAGAATTGCAAACAGCTCGCACAAAAGGCGATTTTCAATTAATTCGTTCTGGCTGGTGTGCTGATTTTAATGATCCTGCAGCCTTTCTAAATTTATTCTATTCAAAAAGCCCAGATAACAAAAATGGCTATAAAAATGCGGAATTTGATCGTTTATTTGAAAATGCAATGACGACGACATCAGAAAAAGTGCGGTTAGAAAATTACGTAAAATTGAAAGAGATGATTCAGCAAGAACATTTAGTGTTACCTATTTTTCAATATAGTACGCCAGTTTATCTCGCACCAAGTATAATGGGCGCGCAAGTAAATTCTGTCGGTGTCATTTACAGTAAAGATTTGTGGAGAAAGGTTAAAAATCAGTAATCGCGCTTGCAATCAAGGAAAGAATTCTTTAAGATTGGAGGCATTGGGGACAACTCCTACATCGTCCCCTTGCGATTATCTTAGATAACTGTTCCGGAAAAGCTAACTAAACAACAGATAATCAAGAAAATGAAAAAGAGCGTTTTTTTCATTTTACTTACTCCTGATAAGCCCCGATCTTTGGAATACGAGACGGGGTTTCTCGTTTTTAGCAATATGCTAAAAAATCTTTTGATTATTCCATGGCATAAAGTTTAAATAAAAAAGCCATACTGTTCAATACAACAGTATGGCTTTTTTTACATGTATTATTTTATTAAATAATCTCTTCTTGGCAATGCGGGCAGGTCATTAAATGTTGTTCATCATTGTTATGCACAATGTAATGCCCCATTTTTTTCGCTTTAGTATCAAGATATTTTGTATTGTAGCGGTTTTCGCCAACATTAAGTGGGACTCGCTCAACCACGTTGATACCCGCTTTTTTCATCGTTTCCATTTTTTCTGGGTTGTTGGTCATCAAGCGAACTTTTTTTACGCCAAGTAGCTCGAACATATCGGCACAGACTTCAAAGTTGCGTTCATCCGCTTTGAAACCTAAAGCAAGATTGGCTTCAATGGTATCCATTCCTTTATCTTGTAAAGAATACGCACGGATTTTATTAATCAAACCAATGCCACGGCCTTCTTCACGATGATAAATTAAGACACCGCGTCCTTCTTCTTTAATTTGTTTCAACGCTGTAGCCAGTTGGAACCCACAATCGCATTTTAAGCTGTGAAGCGCATCGCCAGTTAAACACTCAGAATGGATGCGTGCTAACACAGGTTCGTCAGCATTAGAAATATCGCCCATTACTAAGGCGACATGTTCTTTTTTGGTATCTGGAAATTCAAATCCCACCATTCTGAAAATACCATATTCAGTGGGTAAATTGGCTTGCGCAACTAGCTGAATTTTTGCCATAAAGTGATCCTTATTCGTAGTCATTTCTGTTAGAATGCGCGCGTTATTTTTTATTATCAAGGGGCGAGCATGTTTAAAAGGTTGTCATTATATACGTTATTACTTTGTCTTGTACCATTTTTTATTTGGGGTATTTCCTATCAGTGGCATGGCAATAGCCAATTAACCCAGGCTGATTATTGGCTTTATTTGCTCACTGAAACGGGTAGCGTACCTTATGCCTTGATCACTTGTGTGTTATTTACGCTTTTGTTCGCATTTTTATTCAAAAATCCAAAACAATGGATATTAGGCGTAATTGTGATGGGGATTTCAGTTATTGCCACTCAAGCCGCAAAAACAGGGGCAAAAACATTGTTTGAAGAACCTCGTCCCTTCACCGTTTATTTAGCAGAGCAAACCCATTCAACACCTGAAAATTTTTATAAAAATGACCGCACTTTGCGTGCAGAAATGGCTAAGAGTTTTTATTCGATGGATGCTATCACACCAGCTTGGTTAGTTCATCATTATGAAAATGAAACGGGGTATTCTTTCCCCTCGGGGCATACGATTTTTGCGGCAACTTGGCTAATGCTTGCTGTTGGCTTTACCCAATTATTGGGTAACCGTTCTTTTAAAGCAAAATTACTGGTAGCAGGTATTGCGGTGTGGGGCTTATTAATGTTGATTAGCCGTGTGCGATTAGGCATGCATTATCCAATTGATTTATTAGTGGCGACATTACTGGCATGGTTGATTAATAGCATTATTTTTGCCTTTTTGAAGAAAAAGGCGATCTTCGTCATGAAATAGTAACATTAAGAGATAATTCAACATAGGATAAAATGGGAGTTGAATAAGAGAGAGTATTGCCCATCTTGTATATCTCAAATAAACTAATCAAAGTAATCTATTATCTGTATATCTGTCCTGCTCTAGGTAACAAACTAAATTGTAGAAATGAGATCAGATAATTTTTCACCAAAAACTGATAGTTAATACTAATATTATTATCTTTATTAGGTCGAAAGACATAGCCCTGTTCCAAAGGGATTGAGGTAGATAGAGATTTATGATTAATAAAAATATCGAAAAGCTAAAAGGAGTAATAAAGGGCGTATTGCACGCCCTATTATTTTCAAGAAATGTACTAAATTATCAGCTAAATTTAGCCGCACTTTTATAAATGTTTCACTCTCCGTTTCACCTCTTCCTGTTTTCCCGCATTAAATGGGCGGGCATCAGGGCTGCCTAGGTAGCCACATACGCGGCGAGTGACAGAAACTTTTGTGCTATCGTGATTGCCACATTTCGGGCAAACAAAACCTTTGCTGGTACATTCAAATTCGCCGGTGAAACCACATTCATAACATTCGTCAATCGGTGTGTTTGTGCCGTAGTAAGGCACGCGATCGTAGCTATAATCCCACACATCTTCCAATGCTTTTAAGTTGTGTTGAATATTTGGATATTCGCCGTAGCAAATAAAACCGCCGCTGGCGAGTGGGGGATATGTCATTTCGAAATCTAGTTTATCGTAAGGATTCACTTTCTTTTCTACATCTAAGTGGTAACTATTTGTGTAGTAGCCCTTATCTGTTACGCCTTTAATCACGCCAAATTTTTTGGTGTCTAGACGGCAGAAGCGGTCGCATAAGTTTTCGCTTGGCGTGGAGTAAAGGCTGAAGGCATAGCCTGTTTCTTTTTGCCAACGTTTAACTGCCTCACTAAGGTGGCGAACAATCGCAATGCCTTTTTCGCGTAATTGTTCATCATCAAAAATATGCCCTTTGTTATATAGCGCATTAATGGTTTCGTGAATACCGATATAGCCAAGGGAAATAGAGGATCGTCCATTTTTGAAAATTTGTGCCACATTTTCATCCGCTTTTAACCGCACTCCGCATGCGCCTTCCATATAAAGAATGGGGGCAACGCGAGCTTTGGTATTCTCAAGGCGGGCAATACGCGTCATTAATGCTTTTTTCGCAATAGCTAAACGTTCATCTAAAGTGCGGTAGAAATCTTCTTCGTTTTTAGACTCCAACGCGATATGCGGTAAATTCAAACTCACTACGCCAAGATTATTACGCCCATCGTGAATTTCATGTCCGTTTTCTTCGTATGCACCTAAAAAGCTACGGCATCCCATAGGGGCTTTAAAAGAGCCTGTGACTTTGACAACCTGATCGTAATTGAGAATATCTGGATACATTCGTTTTGATGCACATTCCAATGCGAGCTGTTTGATATCGTAATTCGGATCGCCTTGAGTTTGGTTCAAGCCTTTTTTAATAGTGAAAACCAGTTTTGGAAAGACTGGCGTTTTATGATTTTTTCCGAGTCCACGAATCCGATTTTTCAAAATAGCTTGCTGAATTAATCGGGATTGCCAGCTTGTACCTAAACCAAAACCAAAGGTAACAAAGGGGGTTTGCCCATTCGAAGTATGTAGTGTATTAACTTCATATTCTAAAGATTGGAAGGCATCGAAACATTCTTTTTCAATCAATGCTTTTGCGTAACCTTCAACATCAGGCACATTCCATTCTTGGGCATGTTTGAGGTGTTTTTCGTAACTGATTTGTACATAAGGGGAAAGTACTTCATCAATACGATTAATGGTTGTGCCGCCGTAAATATGGCTGGCAACTTGGGCGATAATTTGAGCTGTCACTGCCGTTGCGGTGCCAATGGATTTAGGGGGTTCGATTTCCGCATTGCCCATTTTGAAACCACGAGAAAGCATTCCTTCTAAATCCACTAACATACAGTTAAACATTGGGAAGAACGGCGCGTAGTCTAAATCGTGATAATGAATTTCACCTTTTTCGTGAGCCTCCACCACATCGCGTGGAAGAATATGGTGTTTGGCATAATGTTTTGCCACAATTCCTGCTAGCAAATCACGTTGCGTTGGAATTACTTTCGCATCTTTATTGGCATTTTCATTAAGTAATTCTACGTTGCTTTGTTCAATCAAACCTTCAATTTCTTTTGTTAGCTGGCTACGTTTTTCGCGAGCTAAATCACGATCATGACGATATTCGATATACGCACGAGCAACCTCAGGATAACGACTTGCCATCAATTTATCTTCAACGATTTTTTGAATCTGATTAATATCAATCTCTCCTTGATGATGGGTGAATATTTCATTTCCTACTTCTTGCCCAATTTGGTGGCAATAAAATTCATCGGAAATATTGACCGCACTTGCGGCTTTTTTAATGGCATTGATGATACGTTGAATCTCAAATTCCGCACGAGAACTATCGCGCTTGATGACCCCAAAGTTACTCATGATATAGCTCCAATATATAGTGTTTTTAAAATGCGGAGTGCACTATATATAGATCTAAAAAGATAATCAACACACAATATGTAGTGTTTTAGACCTTTTATCGTAAGATAATTTTGTTAAAGATTGATTTTATTAGAAAAATATCAAATCAAGTTGTTGAGATCTTTTCTCAAATGTTTTTTGGTTTTGTGATCAATATCACAATGTTTACTTTTGGGGTTATAGGTTTTGAGAAAAAATAGTCTATGGTAAAATAGATGAGTATTTAACAGAGGTAAAAATGATGACTGATAAGCTAAATTTAAATGTATTAGACGCTGCATTTTATTCGTTAGAGCAAACCGTAGTACAAATTTCAGAAAGAAATTGGTTTGATATGCAACCCTCTATTGTACAAGATACCTTAATTGCAGGTGCAATTCAGAAATTTGAATTTGTTTATGAGTTAAGTTTAAAAATGATGAAACGCCAACTTCAACAAGATGCAATTAATACCGATGACATTGGGGTTTATGGATTTAAGGATATTTTGCGAGAAGCATTGAGATTTGGTTTGATTGAAGATATGTCAAAATGGGTTGCTTATCGTGATATGCGTAATATTACATCACATACTTATGATCAGGAAAAAGCCATGGCTGTTTATGCACAAATTGATGATTTTTTAATAGAAAGTCGTTTCCTATTGGAGCAATTACGTCAGAGAAATCAATATGACTAGTTTTGTACAGCTTGATATAAAAGCTGAAGAATTGGCGATTGTGAAAACTATTTTACAACAATTAGTACCTGATTATACCGTGTGGGCTTTTGGTTCTCGTGTAAAGGGAAAAGCAAAAAAATATTCCGATCTTGATCTTGCGATTATTTCTGAGGAACCTTTAGATTTTTTAGCGCGTGATAGATTAAAGGAAGCTTTTTCTGAATCAGATTTACCGTGGCGCGTTGATCTTCTAGATTGGGCTACAACGAGCGAGGATTTTAGGGAAATTATCCGAAAAGTTTATGTTGTTATTCAGGAAAAAGAAAAAACGGCCGAAAAACCGACCGCTCTTTAGACCAAATGTAAATTAAGCGGCCACCATAACCATCGCTGGGCGAATGACTCGACCATTTAAGGTGTAGCCTTTTTGCAATACGACGCTAATTTGATTGGTTTCAAATCCTTCAGCAGGTTGCATTGAAATGGCTTGATGTAAGTCAGGATTAAATGCTTCTCCGACAACACCTACAGCTTCCACACCAAAACGACTAACGGTTGAAACTAATTCTTTTAAGGTCAGTTCTACGCCGTCAAATAAGGCTTTTACGCTTTCATCTTCTTTATTTGCTGGAGTAGCAAGTGCACGCTCTAGGTTATCGATAGTATTCAAAATGTCTTTTGAGAATTTTTCCACTGCGAATTTATGTGCTTTTTCTACGTCTTGTTCAGTACGACGACGAAGATTTTCAATTTCAGCACGAGAGCGAAGTAAAATATCCTGTTCTTTGTTTGCCGCTTCTTCTATTTGAGTTTTTAGCAGCTCTTCAAGTTCTTGCACTCGGGCAATTGCTTCTTCTAAAGGATCAAGTTCTTGAGAAGACTTTGTTTGTTGTGTTTCTTCTACAACAGAGTCTTCTTGCTTTTCTACTTCTGGGGTTTCAATTTTTTGTTCTTGTTCTGACATTTTTTTCTCCGTAAATACAAAATTCGCCATAGTCGTTAGCTATAGTCTAACAAAAAACTATATAATGACGAAAATGTTAAATTCAAGTGCGGTTTATTTTATGAATAATTTATATCGTTCCTTTAAAACCATTGGGCTTGTAGGAAAACCTAGAAATGATATTAACCTACAAATGCACAAAAATTTGTTTCACTGGTTAACGGAACGCGGTTATCAAGTAATGATGGAAAAAGATGTTGCTGAAAAACTGGGGCTTCCTGCAGAAAATCTTGCAACACTTGATGAAATTGGTTGCCAAGCACAGTTGGTTATTGTGATTGGTGGTGATGGCAATATGTTGGGTCGTGCTCGCGTATTAGCAAAATATGATATTCCATTGATTGGTATCAACCGTGGTAATTTGGGATTTTTAACGGATATTGACCCGAAAAATGCCTATTCCCAGCTTGAAGCTTGTTTAGAACGTGGCGAATTTTTTGTGGAAGAACGTTTTTTATTGGAAGCAAAAATCGAACGAGCAAGTGAAATTGTATCAACGAGCAATGCGGTAAATGAAGCGGTTATTCATCCCGCTAAAATTGCACATATGATTGATTTTCATGTGTATATCAATGATAAGTTTGCATTTTCACAACGTTCTGATGGATTAATTGTTTCTACTCCAACAGGCTCTACGGCTTATTCTCTTTCCGCTGGTGGCCCGATTTTGACACCTAATCTTAATGCGATTGCGCTAGTGCCTATGTTTCCACATACATTAACTTCTCGTCCTCTTGTTATTGATGGCGATAGCAAAATATCGATTCGTTTTGCTGAACATAATACCTCTCAATTGGAAGTGGGGTGTGATAGTCAAATTACCTTGTCTTTTACTCCAGATGATGTGGTGCATATTCAAAAAAGCGAGCATAAACTTCGTTTGCTTCATCTGAAAAATTATAATTATTACAATGTGTTAAGTAGTAAATTAGGTTGGTTAAAATCATTTTGATTATGGTAAAAATTTTCGATTGAAATAGATTTGACAAAATACTGTAAAAAAATCCTTTACTGTAAATTAAATCAGTTATATCATGTTAAATATACAGTTAAAGGGGTTTATTATGCTTACTCAACTTACTATCAATAATTTTGCGATTGTTCGCCAGCTTGATATCGAATTGGCGAAAGGAATGTCTGTTATTACTGGGGAAACTGGGGCTGGTAAATCTATCGCCATTGATGCTTTAGGTTTATGTTTCGGACAAAGAGTAGAAACCTCAATGGTACGCGAAGGACAAGAACGTGCAGAAATTTGTGCAACTTTCCAACTAGAATCGAAAAATCCTGCTTATCACTGGCTGAGTGAGCAAGAATTACAAGATCCAGATAACCCAACAGAATGTATTTTACGTCGTGTGATTAATGCCGACGGACGTTCTAAAGCTTTTATTAATAGTACACCAGTATCCGCTTCCCAATTAAAAGAAATTGCTCAATATCTTGTTCATATTAATGGGCAGCACGTTTCTCAATTATTGCTAAAAAATGACTACCAGCTTCAGTTAGTTGATAATTTTGCCGCGCATTCAGAACTGCTTACAAAAATGCGTGAAGACTATCAGGCATGGAAAAATCTGCAAAATCAAGTAAAAACCTTTCAACAGAAAGTGGCAGAAAATGAAGCTCGTAGACAACTTTTACAATATCAAGTGGATGAACTGGATGAATTTAATCTTCGACCAAATGAATATTTGGAATTAGAAGATGAACAACGCCGTTTATCTAGCAGCGAACAGCTAACCCAACTTTCTCAATCAGCCTTGCAAATTTTAAGTGAAAATGACACGGTAAATATCGATAACTTGCTTTATCGTGCGACACAATATATTGATGAATTAGCTGAACTTGATCCTCAATATGCTGAAGTGCAAAGTATGTTGAATGATGCGTTGATTCAAGTGCAAGAAGCAACCAGTGAAGTGCAAAATTTATCGAGTAATATCGAACAAGATCCTCAACTTTTACAGGAAATCGAACAGAGAATTAGTCAGGCTTTACAACTTGCTCGTAAACATCAAGTTAAACCTGAAGATCTTGTGGAACATCATAAAAAATTGAAAGCGGAATTAACCGCACTTTTAGATTTTTCTGAAAGTGAAGAAATGCTGATTGAGCAAGAAAAACTGGCATTTGAACAAATGAAATCAACGGTTACAGCATTAACAGCAAGTCGTCAGAAATCAGCAAATCGCTTAGCGCAAAATGTCACGCAGTCGATAAAACAACTTGCAATGGAAAATGCAGAATTTTATGTAGAGTTGAATACGGATTTAGATAAAGTAGGATCAAACGGTGCGGATAATGTGATTTTCACTTTGCGTAGTAATTTAGGACAACAACCACAGCCATTAGCTAAAATTGCTTCTGGTGGAGAACTTTCTCGTATTTCTTTAGCGATTCAAGTTTTAACTTCTGATCAATCGGCTATTCCAACCTTAATTTTCGATGAAGTGGACGTGGGTATTAGTGGAAAAACAGCAAGTATTGTCGGAAAACTTTTACGTCAATTAAGTGAACGCTGCCAAGTATTATGCGTAACGCACTTGCCACAGGTTGCTTGTCATGGCCATCATCAGTTCAATGTAGAAAAATTTACTGTGGATAATAAAACTGAAACACAAATGACCGCACTTTCACAAGCTGAACGTGTACCAGCCTTGGCAAGACTCTTGGGCGGAAGTGAAATTACAGAATTAGCCTTAGCCAATGCACAGGAAATGCTAGATTTAGTTCATTAAAATGGGATTTAATTGCTATTTTATGAACTAAATAGCTTATCCCAAAATGCTTGAATAAATGACCGCTCTTTGACAAATTCAGTTTCATCTACGACAGGGGATTTACCTATCAAATTCAAATGATGAATGGTATTGCGTAAATCGACATAACATTGTTTTAATGTGTCGCAGTCTGTTTGACTAATAATTTTAGCCTCTGCCATATCATCGAAAATACGAACATTGTCTGACCATTTTGTCAGTTGTGGGTTTTGTGGGGCATTAGCAAGCATTAAATATTGAGCGATAAATTCAATATCAGTGATACCACCGCGATCTGTTTTAAGGTTAAATTCCCCATCTTTTGAATGAGACAAATGGGCAAACATTTTTTCCCGCATCTCCACAACATCTCGCTTTAATTGCTCAATGTCTCGTGATGTAGAAAGTACTTGTTGGCGGATATGTTCAAATTTCGTTTTAAGAAATGATTCGCCAAATACAGGGCGAGCACGCACAAGTGCTTGTTTTTCCCATGTCCAAGCGTCGTTCAATTGATAATGGGCAAATGCAGAAAGAGAGCAGCCAATTAAGCCTGCATCGCCAGAAGGGCGTAGGCGCATATCTGCCTCATAAAGTACACCAGCGGAAGTATTTATGCTGAAAATACTTACAATCTTTTGTGCCAAGCGTAGGTAAAATTGATTGCTATCAATCACTTTTTTTCTACCTGTTGTTTGGCTTTCTACAGCATCGTACAAAAATACGAGGTCTAAATCGGATTTATAACCGAGTTCAATACCACCCAGTTTTCCATAACCAATAACTAAAAATCCTTTTTCATCATTTTGTAAATGTTCAGGCACGCCAAATCTAGAAGACATTTGTTTCCAAGCTAGATTCACAACCACTTCAATAATGGCTTCAGCAAGATAGGTTAAATGATCGCTTACTTTCATTACTGGCAATGCACCTAAAATATCTGCCGCTGCTACTTTTAATACGGTTGCTTGTTTAAATTGACGTAAAGCATCAATAATCTGTTCTTCATCATCAGGTGGTAAACGAAGCAAATATTGGTGTAACTCTGCAGGATATTGGGTAAATGGCAACGGATGGCGTAGTGCTTCTGTATTAAGCAATTCATCTAATAAGATAGGATGGCGGGCCAGCTGCTCTGAAATAAGTTGAGACTGCGCACAAAGTTCAATAACTTGCTGAAGTGCGCGAGGATTTTCCAATAATAATTCTAAATAAGTCGTGCGACTCGAAATTTTTTCAATAATGTTCAGAATCCGTGGAAGCAAAGTGCGGTAATTTTCTTGAGTAAAAATAAGAGTAAATACCGTTGGCATTAAATGACTTAATACATCACGCCCACGTATACCTATAATTCTGTGATTTAGGTTATTTTTGAATTGAACAAGTTGTTCTAAAATTTCATCAATATTATTTTCTGATACACCACTCTCTAATAATGTTTGTTCAATATCCTCAAAATCAGTCTCTAAAAAATCTTGCCATTGGCTATAAGTTGGCGACGGTTCATCTTGTTCATTACCAATTAATTGATTAAATACCGCGCGTACTTTTTCTTGTTTTTGTTGCAGAGTGCGGTAAAAATTGTCCCAATTTTTTATTGGATAATATTTTTCAATGGTTTGATTATTTTCATTTAAACAAGTAAATTTTTTACAGGCTTCTACTAAACGAATTTGATCTATTTCATTGGCTGGTAGTGTTTGAGTTTGTTGATCGTTAATGGCTTGCAGAATGTTTTCTACGCGGCGTAAAAAAATATAACTTTCACGTAAATCGTAGAATTGTTGTTCAGTAATTAATCCTAGTTTGGTAATTTCAGGCAATATCTTTAATAGTGAATGTTGTTGCAAATTGATTTCTCGCCCGCCTCGAATGAGTTGAAAAACTTGCACGATAAATTCGACTTCACGAATCCCCCCAGCACCTAGTTTAACATTGTCTTTCAAGCCACGACGGCGTACTTCTCGCTCAATTTTGCCTTTCATTTCACGTAAAGATTGAATCACACTAAAGTCAATATAGCGACGATACACAAAGGGGCGTAACATTTTTTTCAATTTTGAAACCTTGGGATCCTTTGTTTGTGCGCCCAATACTCGCCCTTTAATCATCGCATAGCGTTCCCAATCTCGACCTTGATCTTGATAATATTGTTCCATTGCCGCAAAGCTGAGAACAAGCACACCGCTATCACCAAATGGGCGCAAGCGCATATCGGTTCGATACGCAAAACCATCAGAGGTAAATTCATCTAAGGCAGAAATAAGACGTTGTCCTAAACGCGTAAAAAATTTTCCATTATCCACAGAACGTCGAGCATTGGTATTCTCAATGGACGTTTCCCCTTGTGATGGATAAGTGAAAATTAAATCAATATCCGAGGAAAAATTGAGTTCAAAACCGCCTAGTTTCCCCATTCCTAGAATATAAAGTTGTTGCGGATTGCCTTGTTCATCCATTGGCGTACCCATCTCCGCACAGGCTTGATGATAAAGCCAATCGCGGGTAGCGATAATTAAACTTTCTGCAAGTTGTGAAAGCTGAACAAAAATTTCTTCTACAGTGGCAAGATTCAAACTTTGACAAAAACTTAATTTTGCCATTTCAATATTACGGAATTGGCGTAATGTTTGATAGAGTGTGGTTTCGTCATGTACATTGGCTAACTCTCTATTCAAACGTTCAGTATAGGAAGAGCAATCTGCAAAACAGGGCGATTTTTCCCACCATTGTTTCACTAAGTGCGGGTATTTTTGCAAGACTTTTTCCACAAAGTCAGACATTGCCATAGCATAGCTTAATTGGTAAATAGGCAGTTCAGGGTGGTTTGAATTTTGTTGAATGGCGTCGTGAATTTTTTCTGGGGAAAGTTCTGGAAAAGATTGGTACAGAATTGTGCCAAGAGATTGTAATTTTTGTTCAATGAGGGCAGAAAGTGCGGTCATTTTTTTCTAACCTTTTTGATAGGAATCTAAGTGACGTAATACGGTTTCTTTCGCTTGTTGAGGTTGCAAACTATCAAGCCATTGTATTGGTGTTTTCCAACCGCGTAGCCAAGTGAGCTGGCGTTTAGCTAGCTGGCGAGTTGCACAAATACCACGGAAAATCATTTCTTCGTGATCGTAATCGCCTTGCAAATATTCCCACATTTGGCGATAGCCCACGCAGCGAATTGACGGTAGATTAATATTTAAATCGCCACGCGCATAAAGTTTCTCCACTTCTGCTTGAAAGCCCAGTTCAATCATTTTATGAAAGCGTTGTTTGATGCGTTCGTGCAAAATATGACGATCTTGCGGCGCAATTGCAAATTGCACAAAATCATAAGGCAAGGCTTCGCCTTTTTCTTCTGTAAGCTCTGTGAGTGATTTTCCTGTGATGTAAAAAACTTCTAAAGCACGATTGATTCGTTGAGAATCACTTGGATTAATTCGGGCGGCAGAAATGGGATCGATTTTGGCGAGTTCTGTATGTAATGTTGCCCAACCTTGTTGAGCTGCTTTTTGTTCAAGCTCGGCGCGAATATTTTCATCAGCAGAAGGCAAGGGAGAAAGCCCTTCGATTAAGGCTTTATAATACAACATCGTACCGCCCACTAGTAACGGAATTTTGCCTTGTGCGGTAATATCCACCATTTCGCGTAGCGCATCATCGCGGAAATTCATCGCAGAATAGCTTTCTGATGGATCTAAAATATCGATCAATCGATGAGGCGCAAGGTCAAGTTCTTCTTTTGATGGTTTCGCTGTGCCTATATCCATTCCTTTATAAATGAGTGCTGAATCCACACTAATCACTTCGACTGGAAGTGCGCTTCGTAGTTGAATGGCTAAATCTGTTTTGCCTGAGGCTGTTGGGCCCATTAAAAAAATTGCGGTTGGTTTCATAAAAAATTTAAATTTCGTCTAATAAAGGCTGCCAATTAACAGGTTTGAGTAATTGGGTGAATGCCGTGCGATTTGTTTGCGTCAGTAAACGTTCTGTCTCGCTTAATAAATTGAGTGCATCCGCTAAAGCGTTAAAGGTTTTGCATTCTAACTGTGCACAAAGTGCGGTTAAAAATGGGGATGAATTTTCATTTTTTGTTAGCATTGTCATCACGCATTTTTGTAGATTTTGCGTGCGTAATATACTTGGTACGCGATTTAAGGTTAAGCGTAATTGGGCTTGATTTTCGATAAATTCAAAGCCAATTTTTTTGAAGTCATCTGAATATTGTTGCCATTTTTGGAATTGTGATTCGGTTAAGCGAAACACGATTGGAATCAATAAAGGCTGTTGTTCGATGTGTATTTGTTGTAAAGCCAATTGCCATTGCAAGCGTTGTAATTTTTCCAATGAAAGCAAAAAGAAATCTTGATTTTGTTGTAATAACAGCGCGCGATTTTCAATAAGTGAAAGGGTGCGTAGATGTGATGAGCACTCAATTATTTCAGTTGGGATGATTTTGGTTGTATCTGAAATATTTTGTTGTGCTGTATTCGATATATCCTTTTGCTCTGTAGGCGGTAATGTGCGTAACAATTCCCCATACAACTGCTGTTCTGTTTTACTTGGCGTGTCTTTTTTATAATTTTCGCGATAATCACGATAGTCTGCTGTGACATGGCTTGATAAGCCGCGACCATCAAAAAAGTGCGGTTGATTTTGCTGTGATTTTTCATGATATTGTGTCGCAAAGCTATTTTGCCCCGCAGCTGCACGATTAGGACGAATGCTGTAATGCGGTTGTGGCTCACGCACTGTATTTTCTTCGTGATTTTCTACCGCACTTTGTTCAGTATGCCAATTAATCTGTTCTTGATTGTTTAGTGCATAACTTATGCCTTCGTAAATAAAATCATGAATCAGACGTTGTTGATGAAAGCGTACTTCATGTTTGGTTGGATGAACATTGACATCTACATCGTGTGGGTTTAAATCAATAAACAATACAAAAGCAGGATAAGCATCGCTTGGCAAATATTGAGCGTAGGCTTGTCTAATAGCGTGGTTGATCACTTTATCACGCACCATTCGCCCATTGATATAGCAATAACTTAAATCATTTTGAGTTCGGCTAAAATTTGGTGTGGCTACCCAGCCCGATAAATGTAAATCATCGTGTTTCCAATCAATTCGTAAGGCATTTTTGACAAAATCATCCCCACAAATAGCAGCGACACGTTTAAGTTGCTGATTGAGATCGGAGGCGGGGCGGTATTGGCGGATAATTTTCCCATTATGCGTTAATGTAAATGCCGTGTTGAATTTTGTTAAGGCAATACGGCGAATGACTTCATCAATATGAGCAAATTCTGTTTTATCTGTGCGCAAAAATTTTCGGCGGGCTGGCGTGTTGAAAAAAAGATTGGCGACTTCAACTGTTGTGCCAACAGGATGTGATGCGGGTTTTATTGTTGTTTCCATATCACGACCTTGTGCATAAACTTGCCAAGCTTCAGTTTGCGCTTCGGTGCGAGAAGTTAGGGTTAGACGCGATATCGAACTGATACTCGCCAAGGCTTCGCCTCGAAAGCCCAAACTTAAAATGGCTTCGAGATCATCAAGATCGGTAATTTTACTCGTGGCATGTCGTGCTAAAGCAAGGCTTAATTCTTCTTTTGGAATGCCACAGCCATTGTCACGAATACGGATTAAATTTGCCCCGCCATTTTCGATGTCGATTTGGATTTTATTTGCGCCTGCATCAAGGCTATTTTCCACTAATTCTTTTACCACAGATGCAGGGCGTTCTACCACTTCTCCAGCAGCAATTTGGTTAGCAAGTTGTGGGGAAAGAATTTTAATTGGCATTTACTTTTCTCTTAATTTAATTTTTTGTCCTGTAATAACTTTGCCATTTTTTAAATGCGGATTTAGGCTCAATAGTATATTTACTGGAATGTTATATTCCCTCGAAATAGCATAGAGTGTTTGGTTTTTTGTTACTTTATGATAGAGCGGAATTATATTTTTTTGATTGTTGTTTTGTGTATTCTTCTCTTTTTTTAAATCTTTATTGGTATTATTTACTGAGCTATTTTGTTTTTTATGAAAATCATTTTCTTTAATTGTTAATGATTTATTTTTTATCTCGCCATTATCAGGGATTTTAATACTTTCATTTAGCCAAAGTGTTTTTCTCTTTAATTGATTTAATTTAATAATATCAGAGACTTTTACGTGATATTTATTTGATAAGCTACCTAAACTTTCTCCTTTTTTTACAATATGGCGAATGCCACTGTCTTTAATATTATCTTCATTTATATTTTGTTCTGAAGTGCGGTTATTTTTCCCTGATTTTTTTATATCATTTTGTTTGATGTTTTGAACTAAATTGTCTTTCACTAAGGAGTTGGTTTTACCGCTACGGAATGCAACTAAGCCTTCATAAATCATATAAGCAATGCGGCGGCGATAGGCTTGAGAGTTAAGTTTTTTTTCTTCTTCTGAATTGGAAAGAAATCCCGTTTCTACCAACACAGAAGGAATATCTGGAGAACGTAGAACACCTAGACTTGCATGTTGTGGCGTACTGCGACTTAATATTGTTACTTTAGCAAAATGGCGCAAAATATGTTCGCCTAACGCATAGCCAGTACGTTGGCTATGTCCAAATTGCAGATCAAGTACAGTCTGATCAAGATATTTGTCATTATTGTGTGAAAGTACTTTTCCTGCGCCGCCAAGTAATTCTGAGCGTTTTTCATCGTCTTCTAGCCATTGACCCATTTCATCATTGGCTCGACGGTTTGATAATACCCAAACAGAAGCCCCGCGACGATCAGGCGATTCAGATGAGTCTGCATGGATAGAAATAAGATAATTTGCTTTAAATTTACGAGCGATTTCTGAGCGTTCAGGCACGGAAATATAATAATCACTTTTACGCGTTAATACACCGCGAAAATGTGGATCTTTATCTAATAAGGCTTTTAATTCTTTTGCAATCGAAAGGGTAACATTTTTTTCATAAATGCCTAAATTTCGGCTGATTGCACCGGGATCTTTTCCTCCGTGACCTGGGTCAATCGCAATCGTAATTGGAGCTGCAAAAAGAGAAAAGCTAAATGTCGAGAAAAAAAGAAAAAATAAAATTTTAGTTTTCATAAATAAGTTAATTAGAAAATGCGCTTATAATATTTTTACCCAAATTTGTTTGTGCGATTAATTCAATATTTCGTGCATCATCGTAATAATCAATATTCACTAAAATATCCGCTTCTGGCAATATGCCTTGACCTTTTTCAGACCATTCAATTAAGCAAATGCTATCAGTATTAAAATAATCTCTAATACCCATAAATTCGAGTTCTTCAGGATCTGCTAAACGATATAAATCAAAATGATAAATCATTTTGCCTGCAATATTGTATTCTTCAACCAGCGTATAAGTTGGGCTTTTTACATTACCTTGATGACCGATACCTTGCAGCATTCCGCGCGTCAGCGTTGTTTTTCCTGCGCCAAGATCACCGTTAAGATAAACCATAATTGCTTTTTCAGTATGCAATTTTAAAAGAATTTCGGCGAATTTTTTGCCGAAGCGGAGCATAGAAAATTCATCAGGGATATATTGAGTTAAGCTTTCCATAACAGGTTATGAATGAAGAAAAATGTGGGCAGATTCTACCGCACTTTTGAGATTCATAAAAGTGCGGTGAAATTTCTAGGGATTTAATTTTATCATTTCATGGTCAGCAAATTGCTTGACCAAATCTGCTAGTGGCTGAGCGTTAGGTAAGACCAAATCCGATTCGATTTCAAACAACGGCACAATGACAAACTCACGGTTATGCATATCGTAATGTGGAACTGTTAAGCGTTCGTTTTGAATAATTTCATTGCCGTAAAGTAAAATATCTAAATCTAATGTGCGTTCGCCCCAGCGACGTAAACGCACTCGACCTTGCTCGTTTTCAATACGCTGTAATTCATCTAATAGTGCAAGTGGGCTAAGCTCGGTTTTAATTTTTGCAACAGCGTTCACATAATCGGGTTGATCTTGTGGGCCGAGTGGTTTGCTTTTATAAAAAGAGCTCGTTGTTACCAAATGCGTGTTTGGTAACTGACTTATCGCTCTAAGCGCAGAATGTAATTGTTCTACTGGCGTATTTAAATTGCTGCCTAACGCAATATATACAGTAATCATATCTCCCCTTACTCTGCTGAACGCATTGTTTTACGACGGCGTGGACGATAGTATTTTTTCTTTGGTTTGGGATGCAAACGTTGTTGCTCCTGTGTCAATTGTTCACGCTGTTCGCCATTACTAAATTGATATTCGTGCCACCATTTGGCTAATTCAATGGTTTCGCCACCTTCAATTTCTGCACGCATAGCCAGTAAATCAAAGGCAGCACGGAATTTTGGATGTTCCATAGTACGCATTGGTGCTGAGCCAGTACGTTTTAAGAATTGCAGTTGTAAGAACCAAATATCACGAATGACTGCAGTATGGCGACGTGGTGCAGCCAAGGCTCGGCAGAATAAATCTAACACTTCATTGCCTGCCAAAGCATAAGCATCGTGATTATTTAAACCGCCTTCATTTTTCAAAATTTCCACTTTTTCGCGTAATGGATACCAGAAAAATGCTGCAAATAAGAACGCAGGATTAATACGAAGTTTATCCACAACACGTTCATCTGTCGAAGTAAGGGCGGTGACGATCATACGTTCTGCAAAACTATCTTCTTTCTCTGTAAAATATGGACTTAATGCAGGGAAAAGTTGTTCAAATAAACCATATTGACGTAATAAACGATAGGTTTTTACCCCTTGTCCTGCTTGTAATAATTTTAAACTCTCATCAAATAAGCGAGCTGGCGGAATATTTTTTAATAAAGGCGCAAGTTCACGAATTGGTTGTTCACTTGGTTTTTCAAGGAACATATCAAGTTTTGCCATAAAGCGAATAGAGCGCAGCATCCGCACAGGATCTTCTTGATAACGTGTAACAGGATCGCCAATTAAGCGTAGCTTGCTCGCTTTGAGATCCTTAATGCCCTCGAAATAATCTCGTAACGTATTATCTTGTGGATTGTAATACAGCGCATTGACCGTAAAATCACGGCGCACTGCATCTTGTTCGATCGTACCGTAAACATTATCGCGCAGTAACATTCCTTCATTACTTTGCTTTGCTTGATTTTCATTGCGAGCATCACTGTGATTGGCTCGGAAAGTGGCAACTTCAATAATATCTCGACCAAACATAATATGTGCTAATCGGAAACGGCGACCCACTAAACGGCATTGACGTTGAAAAATATTTTGGATTTGTTCAGGACGTGCGTTTGTTGCAACATCAAAATCTTTTGGTTTTTTACCAAGTAATAAATCGCGGATACATCCACCGACGATATAAGCCTCGAAACCTTGACGTTGCAGTTTTTCCACAACAGTGAGTGCATTACGGCTAAAATCTCGTGGGGAAATATCAAATTGAGCCGCTTTAATCACATTTTTATTGTAGCGACGTGTTTGTTCTGATTTTTTTGTCTGTGCTTTTGGCATTTGAGTATTAGAACGCTCAACTCGTTTAGAATAAGCACTTGTTTTGGCAACCTCTTTTGATTTTTTTGTCTTCTTGCCAAACAAATTTTTGATATAAGTAAGAATAATTTACTCCGTTTTTTTGTTGGAAATAAATGGTTTAGCTATTTTTCTGTAAAGAAAAAGGCAAGGGGATTTTTCCGCATTTTTAAATGCAAAAAAGTGCGGCTAATTTTAACCGCACTTTGGTATTTTTCAATAGAACGAATTAACCAGCGACTTGTTTTTCGCGGATTTCAGCTAACGTTTTGCAATCAATGCAAAGATCTGCTGTTGGGCGCGCTTCTAAACGGCGGATACCGATTTCCTCGCCACAACAATCGCAGTAACCGAAATCATCGGTATCAAGTTTTTTCAAGGTTGCTTCGATTTTTTTCATTAGTTTGCGTTCGCGATCACGATTACGCAATTCTAGACTAAATTCCTCTTCCTGAGTTGCTCGGTCTGCGGGATCGGGGAAATTGGTTACTTCATCCTGCATATGTGCAACGGTGCGAGAAGCTTCTTCCACGATTTGCTCGTGCCAAGCATTAAGAATTTTTCTGAAATGAAGAATTTGCTCTTCATTCATATATTCTTCATCTTTTTTCATTTGATAAGGCTTAACGCCTGCTAAATCTAGCAAGTTCAATGATGCTCTTGACATCTCTCACTCCTAATACATACAGAATTTAAGCGTGGACTTCACGACTTCCTGTCTTGTTATTTTAGTTTGTTCCTGACTGCTATTTTAGGAACCCAATTTTTGCGGGCGGTATAAATATCAGAAGTTGTTTGTTTTAGCAAGTAAATTTTCCTGAAAAATTTATTTTTACAATATGGATCGTAAAATTTGAAGCAACCGTTTGCATATTTAAATAAAACTAGCCTAGTCTTAGAGAGATTGGAATTAATCTTTTACAAAAATGAAATTAAACTTAATAACTTTAGCTGTCTTGTTAATTGTTGCGGATTTAACGTTGTTATTTCTACCGCAGTCATTGCTATTGCCTTGGCAAGTTGCTCTCGTTATTGCGCTTGTTTTGATTTTTCTTTTTATTTTTTTGCGTAAAAATTTCTTAGTTAGCCTTGCTTTTTTTGTTGCTTCTCTTGGCTATTTTCATCATTCGGCTTTGAGTTTATTACAACAAGCTCAACGTATTAGCGCTCAAAAGCAAATGGTGACTTTTGAGATTCAAGAAATTTTGCATCAACAGGATTATCAAACACTTATCGCCACAGCAACATTAACGAATAACTTACAAGAGCAACGAATTTTTTTAAATTGGAAAGCAAAAGAGGCGCCTCAACTATCGGAAATTTGGCAAGCTGAAATTTCTTTACGTCCCCTTTCTGCGCGATTAAATTTTGGTGGGTTTGATCGGCAACAATGGTATTTTTCAAAAGGAATTACAGCTGTTGGAAGCGTAAAAAGTGCGGCGAAAATTGCTGATGTTTCATCATTGCGTGCAGAAAAATTGCAACAAGTGAGAAAGCAAACGGAAGGATTATCTCTACAAGGTTTATTGATTGCGTTAGCTTTTGGCGAACGGGCTTGGTTAGATAAAAACACTTGGTCAATTTACCAACAAACGAATACCGCACATCTTATTGCTATTTCTGGCTTACATATTGGGTTGGCTATGGGAATTGGATTTTACTTGGCTCGTGTTGTGCAAGTATTTTTCCCAACCCGTTTTATTCATCCTTATTTTCCTTTAGTTTTTGGTGTTTTATTTGCTTTAATTTATGCCTATTTGGCTGGTTTTAGCGTGCCAACTTTTCGTGCCATTTCAGCACTTGTTTTCGTTTTCTTTGTTCAAATAATGAGGAGATATTATTCGCCTTTTGAGCTTTTTACGTTGGTTGTCGGATTCTTGCTTTTCTGCGATCCATTAATGCCGCTTTCGGTCAGTTTTTGGCTTTCTTGTGGTGCAGTTGGTTGTTTGATCCTCTGGTATCGTTATGTGCCTTTTTCACTTTTTCAATGGAAAAATCGTCCCTTTTCCCCAAAAGTGCGGTGGATTTTGAATTTATTTCATTTGCAATTTGGGTTATTGCTTTTTTTTACGCCTTTGCAACTTTTTCTATTTAATGGCTTATCGCTAAGTGGATTTTTAGCCAATCTTATGGCTGTTCCAATTTATAGTTTTTTCCTTGTGCCATTAATTTTATTTGCTGTTTTTACCAACGGCGCGGTTTTTTCTTGGCAACTAGCAAATAAGCTAGCCGAAGGAATTACTGGGTTAATTTCTGTTTTTCAAGGAAATTGGCTCACGGTTTCATTTAATTTAGCATTATTTTTAATCGCACTTTGTGCAGGAATTTTTATGTTAATTATTTGGCGTATTTATCGAGAACCAGAGGCTTCACCATCAACTTGGAAAATTAAACGACCAAGATTTTTTACATTAAATCTCAGTAAACCTTTGCTAAAAAATGAACGAATCAACGTTTTGCTATGTTCTTTCGGCATTATTCTTATGTGTTTTATGATTTTGTTGTTTAAACAATTGAGCAAACCAACTTGGCAGGTAGATACTTTAGATGTGGGGCAGGGCTTGGCAACGCTGATTGTGAAAAATGGCAAAGGGATTCTTTATGATACGGGTTCTTCTTGGCGAGGTGGAAGTATGGCTGAATTAGAAATTTTGCCTTATTTACAAAGAGAAGGGATTGTTTTGGAAAAATTGATTTTAAGCCACGACGATAACGATCACGCAGGTGGTGCTTCGACAATTTTAAAGGCATATCCCAATGTGGAATTGATTACCCCTTCACGAAAAAACTATGGGGAAAATTACCGCACTTTTTGTACTGCTGGACGTGATTGGCATTGGCAAGGGCTACATTTTCAAATACTTTCTCCTCACAACGTTGTGACACGAGCTGATAATCCCCATTCTTGTGTGATTTTAGTTGATGATGGAAAGCATCGAGTTTTGCTGACGGGCGATGCTGAAGCAAAAAATGAACAAATTTTTGCCCGCACTTTAGGCAAAATTAATGTGTTGCAAGTGGGGCATCACGGGAGTAAAACATCGACAAGTGAATACTTGCTTTCTCAGGTTCGACCAGATGTGGCGATTATTTCTAGTGGACGTTGGAATCCGTGGAAATTCCCCCATTATTTGGTTATGGAAAGGTTTCATCGCTATAAAAGTGCGGTAGAAAATACCGCTGTTTCGGGGCAAGTGCGGGTAAATTTTTTTCAAGACCGATTAGAAATCCAGCAAGCTCGCACAGAATTTTCCCCTTGGTATGTGCGTGTAATTGGATTATCAAAGGAATAAAAGGTACAATGCGTGCAATTTTTACTATTAGATAGCGATTATGCAAGAGCAAAAATTACAAGAAAATGATTTTTCAACCTTACAAACGTTTAAGCGTTTGTGGCCAATGATTAAACCTTTTAAAGCGGGGCTTATTGTTTCTGGCGTCGCGTTAGTTTTTAATGCATTAGCTGACTCAGGCTTGATTTATTTGTTAAAACCGTTGTTGGACGATGGTTTTGGTAAGGCAAACCATTCATTTTTGAAAATGATGGCTTTTGTCGTCGTTGGGATGATTATTTTACGCGGCATTACCAACTTTATTTCTAATTATTGCTTGGCGTGGGTATCAGGCAAAGTTGTCATGACAATGCGTCGCCGCTTGTTTAAACATTTAATGTTTATGCCAGTGAGTTTCTTTGATCAAAATTCAACAGGGCGTTTACTTTCTCGGATTACTTATGATTCCCAAATGATTGCAAGTTCTTCTTCAGGATCTTTGATTACAATTGTGCGAGAAGGAGCATATATTATTTCGCTATTCGCAGTGATGTTTTATACCAGTTGGGAATTAACAATTGTGCTTTTTATTATAGGTCCAATCATTGCTGTTTTAATTCGTTTGGTATCAAAAATTTTTCGTAGATTAAGTAAGAACTTACAAGATTCAATGGGTGAACTTACGTCTGCTACAGAACAGATGTTAAAAGGTCATAAAGTTGTGCTTTCTTTCGGAGGGCAACATGTGGAAGAAGTGCATTTTAATCATGTTAGTAATGATATGCGTCGAAAAAGCATGAAAATGGTGACAGCAAATTCCATTTCTGATCCTGTGGTGCAAGTTATTGCATCTCTCGCATTAGCTACGGTGCTCTATTTAGCTACCACTCCATTGATTGCAGAAGATAATTTGAGTGCAGGCTCATTTACAGTGGTATTTTCTTCAATGTTAGCTATGATGCGTCCGTTAAAATCATTAACTGCGGTGAATGCACAATTTCAAAGTGGAATGGCAGCATGTCAAACGCTATTTGCCATTTTAGATTTAGAGCCAGAAAAAGATGACGGGGCTTATAAAGCAGAACCTGCGAAAGGCGAGTTAGAATTTAAAAATGTGAGTTTTGCATATCAAGGAAAAGATGAACTTGCATTAAATAATATTTCTTTTAGCGTTCCAGCTGGAAAAACCGTAGCTCTAGTGGGACGTTCTGGATCGGGCAAATCAACCATTGCTAATTTAGTGACACGTTTTTACGATATTGAGCAAGGCGAGATTTTACTTGATGGTGTAAATATCCAAGATTATCGTTTATCTAATTTACGTGAAAACTGCGCTGTGGTTTCTCAACAAGTCCATTTATTTAACGATACTATTGCGAATAATATTGCTTATGCAGCACAAGATAAGTATTCTCGCGAAGAAATTATCGCTGCAGCAAAAGCGGCTTATGCTTTAGAGTTTATCGAAAAATTACCGCAAGGTTTTGATACGGTAATTGGCGAAAATGGCGCTAGCCTATCAGGTGGGCAACGTCAGCGTTTAGCGATTGCTCGTGCTTTATTGCGTAATTCGCCAGTATTAATTTTAGATGAAGCTACATCTGCACTAGATACGGAATCAGAACGAGCAATCCAATCTGCATTAGAGGAATTAAAGAAAGATCGCACGGTTGTTGTGATTGCCCATCGATTATCTACTATTGAAAATGCGGATGAAATTCTTGTGATTGATCACGGAGAAATTCGTGAGCGTGGCAACCATAAAACATTGCTTGAACAAAATGGTGCCTATAAACAGTTGCATAGTATGCAGTTTACTGGCTAATTTATTGATTATCGAAAACGCGAGTTGAAAAACTCGCGTTATTTTATCCGCACTTATTAGAAAGGATTTTCTATGCCCTTCTGGTATTCCAACTCCAAACTTATTTGGCTCTTATCGCCTTTTTCTTTATTGTTTTGGTTGATTAGCCAACTTCGTCGCGCCTTATTCTCTTTGGGGCTGAAGTCTTCTTATCGCGCACCAAAACCAGTGATAATTGTGGGAAATTTGTCTGTGGGTGGAAATGGCAAAACGCCTGTGGTTGTTTGGCTTGTGGAAGAATTAAAAAAACGAGGTTTTCGCGTAGGTGTGATTTCTCGTGGTTATGGAAGCAAATCTAAAACGTATCCGTTATTCGTTACTGAAAATACGCATCCGATTGAAGGTGGTGATGAACCTGTATTGATTGCTAAACGCACTAATGCTCCAGTCGTGATTTCCCCGAATCGCCAGCAAGCGATTGAATTACTCTTAAGCCAAGCAGAGTGCGATATTATTATTTCTGATGATGGTTTACAGCATTATCAATTACAGCGTGATTTGGAAATTGTAGTAATGGACGCTGAACGCGCATTGGGAAACGGTTTTGTATTGCCTGCAGGTCCATTGCGAGAATTACCAAGTCGATTAAAATCCGTAGATTTTGTGATCACTAATGGTGGAAAAAATCAGTATTCAGATGCAGTTATGCGTCTTGTGCCTCATTTCGCGATTAATTTAAAAACCAATGAAAAACGCCAATTAAATGAATTTCAATCAGGTGTTGCCATAGCAGGGATTGGCAATCCTCAGCGTTTTTTCACTATGCTAGAAAAGTTAGGGATTCAGTTACAGCAAACTCGAGTATTTCAAGATCATCAACATTTTGAAGCGTCTCAATTAGAAAAACTTTCTGAAAATCAACCGCTCTTTATGACGGAAAAAGATGCCGTAAAATGCCAATCTTTTGCTAAAGATAATTGGTGGTATGTCCCTGTCGATGCAGAAATTATTGAGGCTGAAAAACAACGTGAAAATTTACCGCACTTTTGGAGCAAAATAGACAAACTTGTGGAGCAATACAGAAATGTCTGAAAGGATTAATCTCCAGTTGTTTTGATTGCTTGCCGATAAAGCTGAAATATTAAAGAATAAGGAATAAATTATGTCATTTACCGTGATTATCCCCGCTCGTTTTGCATCAAGTCGTTTACCTGGAAAGCCTCTTGCAGATATTGCGGGTAAGCCAATGATTCAACATGTATTTGAGAAAGCTCTGCAGTCTGGGGCGAGCCGAGTGATTATTGCCACCGATAATGAAAATGTGGCTGATGTTGCCAAAAGTTTTGGTGCTGAAGTCTGTATGACTTCGGTTAATCATAATTCTGGTACAGAGCGTTTAGCGGAAGTTGTAGAAAAATTAGCGATTCCCGATAATGAAATCATTGTCAATATCCAAGGCGATGAGCCTTTGATTCCTCCCGTTATCGTACGACAAGTGGCAGATAATTTAGCAAAATTTAATGTCAATATGGCAAGCCTTGCGGTCAAAATTCATGATGCTGAGGAATTATTTAATCCAAATGCAGTGAAAGTATTAACAGATAAAGATGGCTATGTGCTGTATTTTTCCCGTTCGGTTATTCCTTATGATCGTGATCAGTTTATGAATTTACAGGATATTCAGAAAGTGCAGCTTGCGGACGCTTACTTACGTCATATTGGCATTTACGCGTATCGTGCTGGTTTTATAAAACAATATGTGCAATGGGCACCGACTCAACTTGAAAATCTAGAAAAACTTGAGCAACTTCGCGTGTTATATAACGGCGAACGTATTCACGTAGAACTTGCGAAAGAAGTGCCTGCAGTGGGGGTGGATACCGCCGAAGATTTGGAAAAAGTGCGGTTGATTTTGGCGAAGGATTAAATACTTGGCTCCCCCTGCTTGCGGGGGGAGCTGCCGAAGGCTGAGGGGGGATAAATTTAACATCGCAAGCCCCCTTTTGCTCTTTAGGCTCCTTCCCCCGAAAGCAGGGAAGGCAAGATGTCTTTTGTTATTGGTAAAATATTCTATGTTCAATCCCAAAAAATTCCTCGCGGATGTCTCTCACGAACCTGGTGTTTATCGTATGTATGACGATAAAGATCAGGTTATTTATGTTGGGAAAGCAAAGGATCTAAAAAAACGTCTTTCAAGCTATTTTCGTAAAAATCTGAGCAGTAAAAAAACAGAGGCGTTGGTTGCGTCAATTCATCATATTGACACTACGCTAACTTCATCTGAAACGGAAGCTTTACTGCTAGAGCATAATTTCATCAAGCTTTATCAGCCTCGCTATAACGTATTATTGCGTGATGATAAATCCTATCCATTTATTTTATTAACCAAAGAACGCCATCCAAGAATCACGTCCTATCGTGGGTCTAAAAAATTTGCGGGTGAATATTTCGGGCCCTATCCTCACGCGGGAGCCGTGCGTGAAACTTTGTCGCTTTTGCAAAAACTTTTTCCTGTTCGCCAATGTGAAAATTCCGTTTATTCCAACCGCTCTCGTCCTTGTTTGCAATATCAAATTGGGCGTTGTTCCGCACCTTGTGTTCAGGGATATGTTTCCGATGAAGAATATAATCAGCAAGTTGAATTAGCCCGCTTATTTTTACAAGGCAAAGATCAACAGGTGTTAGATTATTTAATCGGTAAAATGGAGCAGGCAAGCAGAAATTTAGATTTTGAACAGGCTGCTCGTTATCGCGATCAAATTCAGGCGGTGCGTTCGGTTATTGAAAAACAATTTGTATCCAATGAACGTTTAGATGATATGGATATTATGTCTATCGCTTACCAACACGGGTTAGCCTGTGTACAGGTGATGTTTATTCGTCAAGGAAAAGTGCTAGGCAATCGCAGTTATTTCCCAAAAGTCCCCGCCAATACGGATTTATCGGAACTTACCGAAACTTTTGTAGGGCAATTTTATTTACAAGGTCATCAAGGACGAAGTATCCCGAATAGCATTATTGTGGATCGTCAATTAGCTGAAAAATCGGAGCTTGAGCAACTTCTTACGGAGCAAGCTGGCAGAAAAGTGACGATTCAAGAAAGCGTAAAAGGCGATAAAAGTAAATACTTACAGCTCGCACAAGTTAATGCTAAAGCAGCTTTAAATGTACAACTTAAACAATCTTCACGAATGTCAGAGCGTTATCAAGCGTTGTGTGAGCTGTTAAATCTTCCTGAAATTAAGCGTATGGAATGTTTTGATATAAGCCATACAATGGGAAATCAAACAGTCGCATCTTGTGTTGTTTTTAATAAAGAAGGTCCACTGAAATCTGATTATCGCCGTTTTAATATTGAAGGCATTACTGGCGGAGATGATTATGCTGCGATGGAACAAGCGTTGCAGAAACGTTATGAGCGTGATTTAGAAGAAGATAAAATTCCCGATATTATTTTTATTGATGGTGGAAAAGGGCAGTTAAATCGAGCATTGAACGTGTTCCAACATCTTCAAGTAAAATGGGATAAAAATAGACCGCACTTAATTGGCGTGGCAAAAGGTGTGGATCGTCGAGCAGGGCAGGAAGTACTGATTATCAGCAAACAAGACCGCGAAATTCATTTGCCTGATGATAGTTTGGCATTGCATTTGATTCAACATATCCGTGATGAAAGCCATAATCACGCAATAAGCGGACACCGTAAAAAACGTCAAAAAGCCTTTACACAAAGTGGTTTAGAAACCATTGAAGGAGTGGGAGCTAAACGTCGTCAGGCTTTACTGAAATATCTTGGTGGTTTACAAGGTGTGAAAAAGGCGACCTTAGATGAAATAGCCTCTGTACCGGGCATTTCCCCTAAACTTGCTGAAAGGATTTTTGAAACGCTTAAAAACGACTAATCAATCATTTCTCAAATATAAATAACGATTGCTTTTCGTCATAAAGCCATTATGATCTGTATTTTCGGATTTATTTAACTCAATTATAGGAAAAATTATGTTTGAATGGATTGCAGAGCCTGAAGCGTGGATATCACTTGTGACACTTGCGGCTTTAGAGATCGTTTTAGGAATCGACAATATTATTTTTATTAACATCCTAGTTGGACGTTTATCTGAACGCCAACGCCAGTCTGGTCGTATTCTTGGGCTTGCTTTGGCAATGCTAACAAGAATTTTACTTTTAATGTCACTAGCGTGGATAATGAAACTTACTGCACCGTTATTTACTGTGTTTAATCAAGAAATTTCTGGGCGTGATTTGATTTTATTAATCGGTGGTTTATTCCTGATTATAAAAAGTTCTGGCGAAATTAAAGAGGCGATAAATCATCAAGAACACCATGAATCTGAAAGCAAAAACAAAGTGAGTTATCTTGGCGTATTAATTCAAATTGCTGTGCTAGATATTGTATTTTCTTTAGATTCTGTCATTACAGCGGTGGGTATGGCAAGCCACCTTCCTGTGATGATTCTGGCGATTATGATTGCCGTGGGGGTGATGATGTTTGCGGCAAAACCAATCGGCGATTTTGTAGATACACATCCAACGTTGAAAATTCTAGCTTTAGCTTTCTTAATTTTAGTCGGAATTAGTTTAATTGCAGAAAGTTTGGATATTCACATCCCGAAAGGTTACATCTATTTTGCAATGGGATTCTCTGTTGTGGTCGAGATGATCAATATTCGAATGAGAAGATTGATGAAATAAATTAGAAGTGCGGTCGATAAAAATAATGTTTTTTATCGACCGCACTTTTTCTTTTACTTATTGAAATACACTTTTTTTAGTGCCATCTCTAAACCGCGAAATTCAGCTAGACCTTTTAACCGACCAATGGCAGAGTAGCCAGGATTGGTTTTTTTACGTAAGTCATCCAACATTTGATGTCCATGATCTGGGCGCATTGGGATTAAACGAGTTTCTCCTAGATTTAATCGACGATATTCTTCATTTAATAAAGCTTTTACTACATTAAACATATCTACGTCTCCCTCTAGATGAGCTGCCTCATGGAAGGTTAGTGGATTACCTTCACGTTGAGTAGAACGTAAATGAGCGAAGTAAATACGATCAGCGAATTGTTCAGTCATTTTTACGAGATCATTATCGGAACGTACGCCATAAGAACCCGTACACATTGTAAAACCATTTGCTGGTAATGGTTGAGTTTCTACAAACCACTGCATATCTTCAATAGTTGAAACTATGCGTGGTAAGCCTAAGATTGGGCGTGGAGGATCGTCTGGATGAATCGCCGTTTTGATTCCTACTTCTTGGGCAACAGGTACGATCTCATTTAAAAAATAAGCCAAATGCGTACGGAATTTTTCGGATGAAATATCTTTATAGCGATCTAATTGAGTTTGAAATTCATCAAGAGTGTAACCTTCTTCTGCACCGGGTAAGCCCGCAATAATATTACGCGTTAATTGCGCTATATCTTGCTCTGACATATTGTCATAATAGGTTCTTGCTGCAACTTGTTCTTCTTGATTATAGGTTTTTTCTGCATCAGGACGTTTTAAAATATGAAGTTCAAATGCGGCAAAAGCGATATGATCAAAGCGCAATGCTTTAGAACCATCTGGTAATTCATAAGCAAGATCGGTTCGAGTCCAGTCTAAAACTGGCATAAAATTGTAGCAAACAGTGTCAATTCCACATTGAGCAAGATTGCGAAGAGTTTGTTTGTAGTTATTAATCCATTTTTGATAATTTCCAGTCTGAGTTTTAATCTCTTCATGAACTGGTACACTTTCCACTACTGACCAGCTTAAACCAGCATTTTCTATTTCAGTTTTGCGTTTTTTAATTTCTTCAATACTCCATATTTCACCGTTAGGAATATGGTGAAGTGCAGTGACTATACCAGTTGCGCCTGCTTGACGAATATCAGATAAAGAAACAGGATCTTTTGGTCCATACCAACGCCATGCTTGTTCCATTTTTAACTCCTATAGTTTTCTAACGATCAACAACAATTGGGCTCATATTAAATAGATAACCATCAAAATTAGGATCATCTACATCAGATAATTCAAAAAGTTTTTGCTTAACATTTTCTAAATGTTGCCACATTGCTTTTTTTGCCATTACAGGATCTTTTCTCTGTAGGGCTGTAATAATATTCTCATGATCTTGTAACCAAAGGTGACGATAGCTCTGATTTGGAATATGAAGATGTAAACCTTTCCACATTTGACTATTAGTACGAAGATCCCACAGTGCTTTTTGCATTTGTAAAATAACTTCATTTTGGGTTATTTCTGCTATAGTACGATGAAAATCTTCATCTGCCACATAATCTTCATCACCTTGTTCAAGTGTATTTCGCTCTCTTGCTAGAATGTCTTTTAATTTAGTAATATCTGCTCTTGTTACTTGTAACGCAGCAAATTCAGCCATACTACTCTCTAATAATTGGCGAGCTTGTAAAAGTTCAAAAGGACCTACATCAACCTTATCTAAAAATTCATCATTACTTGCAGCGCGTTGTGGCAATGCAATCACATACACTCCAGAACCTTTACGTACTTCAACAAGGTTTTCTAATTCAAGCATAATGATGGCTTCTCGAATGACTGTACGACTTACATCAAAATAATCAGCCAAGTCTCGCTCAGCTGGTAGTTTATCGCCTATTTTATATTGATGATTATTTAGCTGTTGTTTTAACTCATTTCCTATTTTTTTATAGGATCGCAAGTCATCAATGTTCATAAATTTTTCCTAATTTTAATCTAATAAACTCAATTTATAGCCTTGAGTGACCGTTTTTCCATTAATAATTAATTTTCTATTTTCTTTATTAGGAAGGTAGAAACTAATTTCATTATATTTTGGTAAATAATCACCCGATTTTTCTAAAACAAGTTCAATTGTTTGACTAGTGCATTTTAGATAAATATTAAATTTTAAAAATTTACCTTTTAAATAATCGAAACTTTCACCGTCATCATCAAATATAGTAATATTCCTCTCTCCTTGATTAAAAGGCATAATTAATAATTGTCTATAATTATCAGATAACGTATTTTTATGACATTTTTTTGCCATTGGAATAATGCTTCCAGCTTTTAAAAATAAAGGAATTTTTTCTAATGGTGCATCAGCTATGATTCTTTCGCCGCCATTAAACCATTTGTGTGTGTAAAAGTCATACCAACCGACGAAATTTTGTGGTAGATAGACTTCACGTTTTCGTTGATTAGGTTCCACAACAGAAGCAACGAGTAAATCTTCACCTAAAAGATAGTCATCATTTTCTTCAAAAGTATTTTTATCATGTTCGTGATCAAGGAATGTTGGTCGTAGTATTGGTTCATTATCATGATGAGCTTTCCATAATGTGTTATATAAATAAGGCATTAATATATAACGTAATTGGATAGCATCACGAATAATATTGATTATTTGTGGATACATCCAAGGTTCATTAACAGTTTTATCATCATTCCAAGAATGAATAGTGAAACGTGGATGCATGACACCATTTTGAACCCAACGTACAAATAACTCAGGATCTGGTTTATTACCTGAGAATCCACCTACGTCATGTCCAACGTTATAAAGTGCAGAAAGGCTCATACCTAATCCCATTTTGATGTTGTAACGCAATGTGTTCCAACTGGTACGATTATCTCCAGACCAAGTTTGTACATAACGGTTCATTCCAGGTGAGCCAGAACGTGAAATCAAATAAGGGCGTTTATTTGGTGCGTACTCTAATTGAGCCTCATAGGAAGCTCTCATCATTAATAATGGTTGTAATGGGCGCAATAATTTTATTGGCATACTTTCACCAAAATAACGGCATTTTGCATAGTTGTCCCATACTTCGAATTCATTATTATCATTCCAAGTAGAATTGATGCCGTAATCAAGCAATTGTTGTTTTACATTCTTTTTCCACCAATTTACAGTGTCCATATTGGTAAAATCTAAATGAGAGCCTTCATCATCCCAGAACATAGATTTTTCAGGATTATTTGATTCAGAATCTTTAATAAATAATCCAAGTTTTTCCACTTCTTGATAACGTGGATGATCTAGTAATAAACATGGTTTAATGTTTGCAGCCAACTTCATTCCTGCATTCTGAAAATATTTTGTCATTTCTTTCGGTGTTGGAATTTTGTCATAATTCCAGTTGAAAACATAACGCTTCCCATTTATGGAGGTATAACCTGAAGAGAGTTGGAATGAATCACAAGGAATATCATGCTCATTACATAAATTTACAAATTTTTTTAGTTGTTCTTGGGCATCAGATGCATCGGTATAGTACATAGTTGAACCACTATAACCTAAGCTCCATTTTGGACCAAAAATAGTACCTCCCGTAAGGCGACAATATTTTTTTGTTACATTAAGTATTTTGGGGCCTAGAATAACGTAGTAATCTAGATCTCCATCCTCAGCTTTATAGTTACGATAGTAAGAATGATAATTGTCAATTTCACTACCTAAGGTAAACCAACAAGGTGAAAGGTTATCGTAATATAATCCATAACTTACTTCAGGAGTATGCGTAATATAGAATGGAATGTGTTTATAAAGAGGATCTGTATGTTCAGCATTATAGCCCATTGCATCAATATTACGCATTTCAAAGCGACGACCATGGCGATTTAGATTTCCTGTTTTTTCACCGAGTCCATAATAATGTTCTTGAATATCTCGTTGTAAATAATGAGAAATGGTAGTATTTGAAATACCCATTAAATAGGCACCAGTTTGCCGGTCTTTAAATAATGGTTTCCATTTATCACCGTGTTTATATTCCCATTCTAGATAAAGTGGTTGATGAATTGTTACTTTTAAAAGTGCGGTTGAGATTTCAAGCGTTTTTTCTGTTTGCTTTACTTCATAATCAGGGCAGGAAAACCCTTTTAATGACCATTTATCACGACCTTGCCAATCTACATCTGATTGATTTGGTGTAATAGCCCAAGTATGAGGAACTTTAAATTCCTTATTCTTTGTAAATGCCACGCGTAATAAATCATTTTCTAACACGAAAATATGCATTTGGTAACTGTGATCGCAGGCAATATCAATGCGATGATTATGATTTTCTACAAATTGCCAATTTTTAATCGTTTTCATATTATTTTCCTAATGCGTGAATTAATAACCTAATAATATTTGTGGTAACGCTAAGCTTAATGATGGAATGTAAGCTACTAATAAGAGTGTTAAGATTAAAACTGCATAGAGTGGTAGTAGTGGTTTAATAACTTGATTAATTTTCACTCCGCCAACAGAACATCCGATAAATAATGCGCTACCAACAGGTGGTGTACAGATACCGATAGAAAGGTTGAAAGCCATTAATATACCGAAGTGAACAGGATCCATGCCTAATTCAGTCACAATAGGTAAGAAAATTGGTGTGAAGATAAGCAATGCTGGTGTCATATCCATAAATACACCCACAACTAATAAAATGATGTTGATGATTAGAAGTATGATAATTGGGTTATCTGAGAAGTTTAATAATGCATCGCTAATAGTGTAAGGAATATCTGCATTTGCCATTGCCCATGACATTCCCATTGATGTACCGATTAATAGTAGCACGATTGCAGTTGTAACAACCGAATCTAAAATGATCTTTGGTAATTCTTTGATGGTCACTTCGCGATAGAACACGACAGCAAGAATTAATGTGTAGATTACAGCGAACGCAGAAGCTTCTGTTGCAGTGAAGATGCCACCAATGATACCTCCCATTATAACGATAATTAAACCAAGGCTTGGTAATGCATCAAGCGTCTTTTTCATCGCTTCTGAGCGAGTTGGTTTTGGTGATATTGGGTATTTTCTTTTTTTCGCAATGATGGCAACAACAATCATGATTGATAAGCCCATCAAAATTCCTGGAATGTAACCTGCAAGGAATAATGCACCAATAGATGTTCCTCCAGAAATTAATGAATAAACGATAAAGGTATTACTTGGCGGAATAAGTAGTCCAGTTGGGCAAGAGGCAATATTTACTGCAGCGGAAAAAGCAGGATCATATCCTTCTTTCTTTTGTAAAGGTGACATAATCCCACCCATTGCTGCTCCTGATGCTACAGCTGAACCTGAGATTGAACCAAACATCATATTTGCGAGTACGTTCACGTGTGCTAGAGATCCAGGTAAGTGACCACCGATGACTTTAGCAAATTCAATTAACCGCATAGCAATACCGCCACGATTCATAATATTGCCCGCTAAGATGAAAAAAGGAATGGCGAGTAGTGAAAAGCTATCTAATCCAGATGCCATTTTTTGCGAAATAACAGTAATAGCAGCATCAAAAGGAATAGAAAGCATAATAGTAAGCAGTGAGGCAATTCCAATTGAAAATGAAATTGGTACACCAATAAAAAGTAGGACAAAGAAACTTGAGCTAAGCACAATAATATTGGACCATTCCATTTTATTCTCCTTGATTATCTGAAAGCGGTGATGATTTAAGATTCAAATGATGAAAGTTATCTATAATATCTCTTAAAAGGTAAATCAGCATAAAGCAACCACTTAAAGGAATTGCGAGGTAAACTAATCCCATTTGGATACCTAAGACAGGTGATATTTGCCCATTGTTTACAGTGTCTATTACCAAGTTGCCTCCCCCATAGCACATAATCATTGTTGCAAAAGCTACGCTGATTAAATTAATTACAAGTTGTAATCGATGTTGAAGGCTGGGTGAGTGTTCGAATTTACTGACTAGAAGATCAATCGCTAGGTGTTTCTTTTGACCAAGAGCATAAGCTGCGCCCATTAAGCCCACCCAAATAAAGAGAAATCTAGCTATTTCATCTGTATAAGTGCTAGGTGTATTTAATAAATAACGAGATAACACCTGCCAAACTACGCAACACACTAGAAATGAACTTAAAGCTACACAAATCGTTGATAATGCCCAATTCATAATAGATATAAATTTATTCATCATAGGTTCCTTATGTTATTAACTTAAGTTGGTGAACCAATTTTGTGTGTTTTTTTTATTTTTGACAAGTTTTTTTATTTAAAAATGTGATCTGGATCACCAATTTAAAATAATTGGATTGACCGCATTAAATTTGTTGGTCTATTATCTTTATAACATCCGAGCTGTTAGAGGATTAGTCTTTAATTTACTTATTATGGAGATGCGTTATGCAAATCAAAAAACATATGCTTTCTTGCGCTTTAACACTAGCATTATCTGCTGGTGTTGCTTTCTCAGCTTCAGCTAAAACCGTATTAAAATTAAGTCATAACAATGACAAAACTCATCCTGTTCATATTTCAATGCAATATATGGCAGATGAAGTAAAAAAATTAACTAATGGAGAAGTAGTGATCCGCATTTATCCAAATAGCCAATTAGGTAGCCAGCGTGAATCAATGGAACTATTACAAGCCGGTTCACTTGATATGGCAAAATCAAATGCGAGTGAATTGGAAGCATTTGAGCCTTCTTATGGCGCATATAATATCCCGTATCTTTTTCATGATGTGAACCATTACTATCGTGTTTTACTTGATCCTGCGGTAGGGCAAAAAATCCTTGATTCATCAAAAGGAAAGGGGTTCGTTGGTTTAACTTATTATGATGGTGGCGCACGTAGTTTCTATTCTGCTAAACCAATCCAATCTCCTGAAGATTTGAAAGGTATGAAAATTCGTGTTCAACCAAGCCCAACCGCAGTTGAAATGATTAAATTGATGGGCGCAAATCCAACACCATTAGCTTATGGTGAACTCTATACAGCGTTGCAACAAAAAGTAGTCGATGGCGCGGAAAATAATGAAACTGCTTTAACATTAGCTCGTCATGGTGAAGTAGCGAAATACTTTAGTCGTGATGAACACACAATGATTCCTGATGTGTTGGTAATAGGTCAAAAATCTTGGGACAAATTAACACCAGAGCAACAACAGGCTCTCAAGAAAGCTGCTGATGATTCTATGATGTATCATAAAGATTTATGGCAAAAAATGATTGCTGAAACAACTCAAGAAGCAAAAGATAAATTGGGTGTAACTTTTGTTGAAGTTGATAAAAAACCGTTTATTGATGCAACAAAGGATATGCATGATGCTGCTAAATCAAATCCTTTACTTAAGGAATATATTGAACGTATTGATAGTTTAGCAACCAAATAATTTGCATTGAGAAGGGTAGGCGCTTTCGCATACCCTTTACTTTGGGGCGAATATGAAAAAAATAGCATTTATCGGCGAGTGTATGATTGAACTCAATGGGAAACCCTTTGCGGAAATGTGGCAAAGTTATGGTGGTGATACCTTAAATTCTGCAACTTATCTTAGTCGAGTAAGTTCATCAAAAGAGATTCAAGTTCATTATGTCTCTGCATTAGGAACTGATAATTTAAGTAAACAAATGCTTAAATATTGGCAAGCTGATGGCATCCAAACAAATTGGGTTTTACAGGATGAACAGCATCAACCAGGTCTTTATCTAATCCAATTAGATGCTCAAGGCGAACGCACGTTCCTTTATTGGCGTAATCAATCTGCAGCACATTATATGGTTCAACATCCGGATTTTGCTAAGGTTATTGCAGAACTTCAGCAAGTTGATGTGATTTATTTAAGTGGTATTTCATTAGCAATCTTACCGAAAAATGACCGCACTTTTTTAATTGAGCAATTATCTTCTTTAGCTAAAAAAGGCGCAGAAATTGTTTTTGATAGTAATTATCGCCCTGCACTTTGGGGTTCATTAGAAGAAGCCCAAGATTGTTATTTGCAGCTTTTACCTAGTGTTAATATAGCTTTGGTGACTTTTGATGATGAACAAGCATTATGGAAAGATAAAACATCTAGGGATACTTTAGAACGATTACATAAAATTGGTATACCAAAAGTGATTGTGAAGTGCGGTAAGAATGGTGCTATTTTTTCAGATAGGTATTTATCTCAATATGGGCAAGTGATGACTGAACCTATTTTAAATGTGGTAGATACAACCTCTGCTGGTGATTCTTTTAATGCTGGATTTCTGAACGGTTATTTACGAAATAAACCTCTCGAAACTTGTTGTCAGCAAGGCAATCGTATTGCTGGCATCATCATTCAATATAAAGGTGCGATTATAGATAAAGTCGCAACGTCTCATCTTCAATCTGAATTTAATTAATGGAGTTTACTATGAATATTGCAGCAAACCATAACTTAGAAAATAAACTAATTATAATCACGGGGGCTGGCGGAGTGCTATGTTCATTTCTAGCTAAGCAGTTAGCGTATACTAAAGCTAATATTGCCTTGTTAGATTTGAATTTCGAGGCAGCAGACAAAGCAGCAAAAGAAATTAACCAATCAGGTGGAAAAGCAAAAGCTTATAAAACTAATGTGTTAGAACTTGAAAATATTAAAGAAGTGCGTGATCAAATAGCTATTGATTTTGGCACTTGTGATATTTTAATTAATGGTGCTGGTGGGAACAATCCAAAAGCGACAACAGATAATGAGTTCCATCAATTTGATTTAAATGAAACGACGAGAACATTCTTTGATTTAGATAAATCTGGTATAGAATTTGTATTTAATCTCAATTATTTAGGTTCATTATTACCAACTCAAGTTTTTGCAAAAGATATGCTTGGTAAACAAGGGGCAAATATTATTAATATTTCTAGTATGAATGCCGTTACACCACTTACAAAGATACCTGCTTACTCTGGTGCAAAAGCTGCAATCAGTAATTTTACTCAATGGCTTGCTGTATATTTCTCAAAAGTTGGTATTCGTTGTAATGCTATCGCACCAGGGTTTTTAGTTAGTAATCAAAACCGCACTTTATTATTTGATACTGAAGGAAAACCAACAGATAGAGCAAATAAAATTCTAACTAATACACCAATGGGGCGTTTTGGTGAGCCAGAAGAATTGCTCGGCGCATTACTTTTCTTAATAGATGAAAATTATTCTACTTTTGTCAATGGCGTGGTTTTGCCTGTTGATGGTGGTTTTTCTGCGTATAGTGGAGTATAGGGGGATTAAATGAAACAATTTATGGATGAAGATTTTCTTCTTTCAACAGATACAGCAAAAATTCTCTATCATGATTATGCCAAAAATAAACCTATTTTTGACTATCACTGTCATTTAAATCCAAGAGAAGTGGCGGAAAATCGTCAATTTAATGATTTAGCTGAAATTTGGCTAGAGGGTGATCACTACAAATGGCGTGCCTTACGTACAGCTGGAGTACCAGAAGAATTGATTACAGGGAAGGCTACTAACTATCAAAAATATTTGGCTTGGGCGAAAACAGTCCCTCTTTGTATTGGTAATCCAATTTATCACTGGACACATTTAGAATTACGCCGTCCTTTTGGTATAACCAATATGTTATTTAATCCGCAAAATGCGGAAAAAATTTGGCATCAATGTAATGAAATGTTGCAACAACCTGAATTTTCTGCGCGAGGCATTATGCAGAAAATGAACGTGAAATTAGTGGGGACAACAGATGATCCCATTGATTCTTTGCAATATCATCAAGCAATCAAGAATGATGAAAGTTTTGATATTGATGTTGTACCAAGTTGGCGACCTGATAAAGTATTCAAAATTGAGTTGCCACAATTTAATGACTACCTTGTACAGTTAAGTGAAGTTGCAGATGTAGATATTTATACGTTTGCAGATTTAAAAAAAGCGTTGTTAAAACGTCTCGAATATTTTGATGCTCAAGGTTGTAAATCTGCTGATCATGGTATGGAAATTGTCCGTTTTTCAGCTATTCCAGATGAATCAGTATTGAATAGTATTTTACAAAAACGTTTGCAAAATCAACCGCTCTTGGAAGAAGAAATCGCTCAATTTAGTACTGCAATTTTAGTCTGGTTGGCTTCGGAATATTGTAAACTTCACTGGGTAATGCAAATGCATATTGGTGCAATACGTAACAATAATAGTCGAATGTTTGCTTTACTCGGTGCAGATAGTGGCTTTGATTCCATTGGTGATCGAGCTTATGCATATCCCCTCTCTCGTTTGTTAGATGCAATGGATAAGGAAAATCAACTGCCTAAAACTATTTTATATTGCTTAAATCCTCGAGATAATGAAATGATCGCTAGTATGATCGGAAACTTTCAAGGCGATGGTATTGCAGGGAAAATACAGTTTGGTTCTGGATGGTGGTTTAACGATCAAAAAGACGGAATGGAACGTCAGTTACAACAGCTTTCTCAATTAGGGTTACTCAGTCAATTTGTTGGAATGCTAACTGATTCACGTAGTTTTTTATCTTACACTCGCCATGAGTATTTCCGCCGTATTTTATGTGAAATGATTGGTGGATGGGTTGAAAAAGGTGAAGCGCCAAATGACATTTCATTACTGGGTAAAATGATTGAAGATATTTGTTTCAACAATGCAAAAAATTATTTTAAATAGGGAAAATTATGTCATACACAACTCAACAAATTATTGAAAAACTTCGTGAACTCAAAATTGTGCCTGTAATTGCGTTGGATAATGCAGACGATATTTTGCCGCTAGCAGATACGTTGGCTAAAAATGGTTTACCTGTGGCAGAGATTACTTTTCGCTCTGAAGCAGCGGCAGATGCAATTCATTTACTGCGTACTCATCGACCCGATTTTTTGATTGCTGCGGGCACAGTTTTAACTGCGGAACAAGTAGTTTTAGCTAAAAGTAGCGGAGCAGATTTTGTGGTTACTCCTGGGTTAAATCCAAAAATTGTGAAATTATGTCAAGATTTGAATTTTCCAATAACACCAGGGGTGAATAATCCTATGGCAATTGAAACTGCATTAGAAATGGGAATTTCAGCGGTAAAATTTTTCCCTGCAGAGGCTTCAGGCGGAGTGAAAATGATTAAAGCATTGCTCGGTCCTTATGCTCAGTTACAGATCATGCCGACTGGTGGTATAGGGCTTCATAACATAAGGGATTATCTCGCTATTCCTAATATTGTTGCTTGTGGAGGCTCTTGGTTTGTGGAGAAAAAATTGATTCAATCCAAAAATTGGGATGAAATTGGACGATTAGTCAGAGAAGTGATTGATATTATTAAATAAATTTATGTCTTTAAAGTGCAAAGTGCGGTCTATTTAGATCGCATTTTTTTCGATTAAGCTTTTTTCAAAAACTCAGATTTCAACATGATTTTGCCGCAATCGACGTTATGATCGCCATTTACTAAGCGGATGTTTTTGAATTTTGTACCTTTTTTCAATACTTCTGATGAACCTTTTAATTTTAAATCTTTAATCAAAAGTACATCGTCGCCATCTGCAAGCAAATTCCTATTGCTGTCTTTTACGATGAGTTGATCGTCATCTGATTCTTGAATTTCATTATTATCCCATTCATTACCACAATCAGGGCAAACAAAATTAATTGAATCGTGGTAAACGTATTCACTTTGACATTTTGGGCAATTAGGCATTTGATCCATTGGGTTTTCCTTTTTGATTACATATAATAGGCGTGCGAGTATAGCAAAAAAGATGTCTTTCGCCAAAGCGTGAAAGTTTTTGATCAATTTTGAGGGAAATGTATGAAAAAACAAATTCTTGCCTTAGTTTGTAGTGTGATGTTTAGTAGTTCAACTTGGGCGCACAATTTGCAATTAGAGCAATCTTTACCATCGGTCAAAGTGAGTGAGTATGGTGAAATTGTACTTTCTGGAAAAGATATAACATTTCAACCTTGGGGTTCTGCGGAATTAGCGGGTAAAGTGCGTGTTGTACATCATTTAGCGGGTAGAACGGCAGCAAAAGAGAAAAATCAGCCAATGATTGATGCGATAAAAGCATCTCATTTTAATCCTGCAAAATACCAAACAACGACCATTATTAATGCGGATGATGCGATTGTTGGTACAGGTATATTTGTAAAAAATAGTGCGCAAAAAGGCAAACAAGAAAATCCACATAGCCAAGTTGTGCTAGATGATAAAAGTGCGGTGAAAAATGCTTGGGGATTAAATCCTAAAGATAGTGCAATTATTGTGTTAGACAAAACGGGGAAAGTAAAATTTGTGAAAGAAGGAAAATTGTCTGATAGTGATATTCAGACTGTTATTTCACTCGTGAATGGATTAACTAAATAATGTAATACAAAGTAAAAATCCCTAAGCTTTGCGACTTAAGGATTTTTTTAATTCTGATGGCGGAGGAATAGGGATTCGAACCCTAGGAGGGCGTAAACCCTCGCCGGTTTTCAAGACCGGTGCCTTCAACCACTCGACCATTCCTCCGTGATTGATGGGCGTAGTATAATGAATATTTTATTGATGTAAATAGAAATTTGATGATTTAACTTTAGATGATGATAATTTATTCATTTTGATGAAATTAATTCCATTAATAGCATTGACTTTTTTATCCTTAGCCCTTACTTTACTGAAGACTTTTTATTTATTTTACAAGGAGCTTTTATGCAATCACGTCTTATTGTGGATGCTCAAAAAGAATCGTTACTCAGCACACATAAAGTGTTGCGTAACACATATTTTTTATTGGGATTAACAATGGCATTTTCAGCGGTTGTTGCGTTTATTTCAATGAGCCTAAACTTGCCCTATCCAAATATTATTGTGTTATTAGTGGGCTTTTATGGCTTACTTTTCTTAACCAATAAATTAGCTGATCGCCCTGCTGGTATTTTGGCTGCCTTTGCTTTCACTGGATTTATGGGATACACCATCGGGCCAATTTTAAATATGTATGTGGCACGTGGAATGGAAGATTTGATTATGCTTGCATTCGCAGGAACTGCTATCGTCTTTTTCGCGTGTTCCGCTTATGTATTGACCACGAAAAAAGATATGTCATTCTTATCAAGCGCAATGTTCGCATTATTTATTGTGTTGTTGCTTGGTATGGTGGCAAGTTTCTTCTTCCAAATTCCTGCGTTATCAGTCGCAATTAGTGCATTATTTGTTGTGTTCTCAACAATGACTATTTTGTATGAAACCAGTAATATTATTCACGGTGGAGAAACAAATTACATTCGAGCAACCGTGAACATCTATGTTTCAATCTACAATTTATTCTTGAGTTTATTAAGATTACTTTCTATCTTTTCAAGTGATGAATAATGATTGAATTTTGACTTTATGACCCCACTATTTAGTGGGGTTATTTTTTGGAATAGGCAATGGAAAAACAAATTTTTGAACATTCAGTTAATGTAGAGGAAGAACAATATCAGCCTAAGCAAGAGTTTCATAATGTGGAAACAAAGTTAGATGAAGCGTTAGACGGAGAGTTACTTGATGCTCAGCTTGAACAGGCATTGAAACCAAAATCCAGTTTTGGAAAAACGGTATTAAAATTTACCGCACTTTTATTTGGCACGGCGACGGTTGCGCAATCCGTGCAGTGGATTTGGGATAGCTATCAACAACATCAATGGATTTATCTTGCTTTTGCTTTAGTCAGTTTAATTGTCATTTTATTGGGGATTAAAGAGATTATCGGTGAGTGGAGACGTTTAGTTTATTTAAAAAAACGTGAGCAATTGCAACAACAAAGTCAGCAGATTTGGTTAGAAAGTGCGGTAGAAAATAGCGATGTTTTTTCTGTTCAGAACGTAGAAAAAAGTAAAGTGCTTTGTTTAGAGGTCGCAAAATCTCTAGGTTTGGAAAATGATTCTCCAACGGTAATTCAATGGCAACACCAATTAAATGAAGCTTATTCAGCGCAAGAAATTACTTATTTATTCAGTCGTAATATTTTGTCTTCTTTTGATGCACAAGCTAAAAAATTGATTAGTAAAATGGCCGCTGAATCAGCTGTGATTGTTGCGATTAGTCCGCTTGTTGTAGTGGATATGTTTTTTATCGCGTGGCGCAATCTTCGATTAATGAATAAAATTGCTGAAATTTATGGGATTGAATTAGGGTATTTTTCACGTATTCGATTGTTAAGAATGGTATTGGTCAATATCGCTTTTGCTGGGGCAACCGAAGTGGCACAAGATATTGGAATGGAGTGGCTTTCTCAAGATGTGACAGCAAAATTGTCTGCGCGTATCGCTCAAGGAATCGGTGTGGGATTACTCACAGCTAGATTAGGCGTGAAAGCGATGGAGCTTTGTCGCCCATTAGCATTTCAATTAAACGAAAAACCAAAACTGTCACATATTCAACAGGAATTACTTAGTTCGGTAAAAGATATTGTTCTCGGTAAAAACAAAATTTACAAAAAGGAGCAAATCTGATGGAAATCGAGGTTGTTTATCAACATAGCGATTTTATTATTATCAACAAGCCTGAGGGTATTAGCGTTCATAAAGATCAAGAAGAGCAAGGCTTAACAGAATTTGTTGCAAAACAACTGAATGTGCCTAAAGTATGGTTAGTTCATCGCTTGGATAAAGTGACTTCGGGGCTATTAATTTTGGCACTGAATGCTGAAAGTGCGGCTGAATTTTCTCGACTTTTTTCTGAACATAAAATTCATAAAACGTATTTGGCATTAAGTAACCAAAAGCCTAAAAAGAAACAAGGATTGATCGTCGGGGATATGAAGAAAGCCCGAGACGGTGCATGGAAACTTTGTCAAACTAAAGAAAATCCAGCGATTACGCGTTTTGAAAGTGTAAATTGTGAACCTAATTTACGTTTATTTATTTTAAAACCTCAAACGGGTAAAACACATCAATTACGTGTTGCCATGAAAAGTTTAGGTAGCCCGATTTTAGGCGATGGGCTTTATGGTAAAAATACTGAAAAAATTGACCGCACTTATTTGCATTCGGTTCAATTGGAATTTGATTATTTGAAGGATTTTATTTCGGTCACTTGTTTTCCTATTCAAGGTCAATTTTGGCTTAAGCCTACAGTATTTGAGCAAATTCAGGTTTATCTGACAAAGCCGTTTTTATCAAAATAGAAATCTCTGTATAATAAAGATAATTTTACTCTTTAATAGGAACAAAAATGAAATTTATCTCTTTTAATATAAATGGGTTACGTGCTCGACCACATCAACTTGAAGCCATTATTGAAAAATATCAGCCAGATGTTATCGGCTTGCAGGAAATTAAAGTTGCTGATGAGGCTTTTCCTTATGAAATTACAGAAAAATTAGGTTATCACGTATTTCATCACGGACAGAAAGGTCATTATGGTGTGGCATTATTGACTAAACAAGAACCTAAAGCGGTTCGTCGCGGTTTTCCAACAGACAATGAAGATGCGCAAAAACGCATTATTATGGCTGATTTGGAAACTGAATTTGGTTTATTGACGGTCATTAATGGCTATTTTCCTCAAGGGGAAAGTCGTACGCACGAGACTAAATTTCCAGCTAAAGAGAAATTTTATGCGGATCTTCAACAGTATTTAGAAAAAGAACACAACAAATCTAATCCGATTTTAATTATGGGCGATATGAATATTAGCCCAAGTGATTTAGATATTGGTATCGGCGATGAAAATCGTAAACGTTGGTTACGCACAGGTAAATGTTCTTTCTTACCGGAAGAACGAGCGTGGTATCAACGTTTGTATGATTACGGATTAGAAGATAGTTTCCGTAAGCTAAATCCAACAGCAAATGATAAATTCTCGTGGTTTGATTACCGTTCTAAAGGTTTTGATGATAATCGAGGTTTACGAATTGATCATATTTTAGTAAGCCAAAAATTGGCTGAACGCTGTGTCGATGTGGGTATTGCATTAGATATTCGAGCAATGGAAAAACCGTCTGATCACGCACCGATTTGGGCTGAATTTAAATAGGAAAGCGAAATGGATATGGCAAATTGGCAGAATTATCGTTCTACCGTGAACGGTATGCCTGCCGTGTTTACCGCAAATATTGAAGATGTTGAAAAATATCACGGTAAAGGTCTCGATAAAATAGTGCAGTTTACTATTGATTATCAGGCTGATGATGAAACGGGTTTACCCTCAGAAGTTGAATACGATAAGTTAATTAACCGTGTATTTAAAATTTTGACACAACTCACCGCACTTCCAAATGTATTTTTTGCGGGGCATTTTATTTGTAATTCTCAAATAAAAATACATTTTTATTGTAAGCACGAAAATCTTATTGTAGAAACTTTACAACAAATTGATTTTGTTAAAGATATTAATGTTCAAAAGGATTTAATTTGGGATACTTATTTTGACTTTTTGCTCGCTTCTCCATTAGAGATTAAGTTAAATGCAACGGAAGAATTGCTTGATTTATTAAAAAGTAAAGGTCGTAATTTAAGTGATACCTATTTAGTAGAGCATAGTTTTCATTTTGATGAAGAGCAGAAAATGTTCCCTTTTATGGATGAACTGAGTTTAGGGGATTATTCTTTCACGACATTACAATATTCTGCACAAGCGATTCAGTTTAATGAAGATGAAGAACCTTATTTCTTAGTAAAATTAGAGCAAGAAATTTCATTAGAAAATAGCGAAATTTTTGAACAAGTAGAACGTTTTGAAAAATTGGCTGAACAATTTTTGGGAGAGTATATCGGTTGGGAATGTGATTCTTTAATGGATGCGAACAAGCAGTTGAATTAGTTGTTTGAGATACTCGTAAGTCATAAAAAAGAGAGATATTTATCTCTCTTTTTTAATGTAATTTAACTTTTCTGCGTATTTTTCGCATTAATAAAAATACCCACGGCCATAGTAAACCAGAAGCGAATGCGCCCAAGATGGCTTGCCAATGAAAAAAAGCAGTATGGAGTGAAAATTCAACTAAGAAAATAAGTAATCTTATAATGAAGACGAAAAGTACAACCAATAAACTTTGGAACCAAAGTGATAAATTTCGCAGAATTAAATAGTTTTTGGCAATGATATACATACTCGTAGAAAGTACGAGAGCGTGAACGCCTAATGTAGAGCCTAATACTAAATCCCAAGTTAATCCGAGTAAAAATGACCAGCCTATACTAACTTTATTGGGAATTGCTAATATCCAATAAAGTAATACAAGTACAAGCCATGCGGGCTTTAGCATTTGGAAACCAACTGGCCAAGGTGCAAGTTCTAATACAAAGGCAATAACAAAGAAGCTTAAAATAGTGAACCATTGTAAAATAAATCGTGTTTGCATTAGTCTTCTATCCTTTCTTCTTGCTGTTCTATGGGAAGATCTTCTTCATTTTGAAGGAAATCTGTTGGAATATCTGGTTCAATAATGGTTTTTTCTTTATTTTCTGGAAAGTCTTCTTCTGTTAAGGGTGTTTTTTTCACTCTATAATTTGCTTCATTAGCTTGGCTTTCTAAACGTTTTTGCACCAGATTGCGAACTTCTTCTGGCGATATTGATTTTACTTTTGATATATCTAGGTTACTTGGCCAAAGTAAAAGTACGTAACGTAAACGTTCTAATAAAGCTAAAGGTTTAGCTTTAACTATCGCAAAGTAATTAGAGCTATCACGCGAAACGCTTTGTACAACAGCTACGGGATAGCCTTCAAGAAAACGTCCACCAAGCCCAGAGGTTACGAGAAGATCGCCTTTTTCTATATCAACGGAACGAGGCACGTTATCGAGGCTTAGTTCATCGGTATGCCCAGTCCCACTCGCAATAACACGAACATCATTGCGTAGAACTTGCACTGGAATTGAGTGTGTTACGTCTGTGAGTAGCAGTACTCGGCTAGTATTTTCGCCCACGGAAATAATTTGTCCAATGACGCCTTTTTCATCAATGACAGGCTGACCTACATAAGCACCGTCTTTTTCGCCTTGATTAATCACAATTTGTTGGCGATAAATATCTGTTTCTGCAGTAAGAACTTCGGCAATTTTTTTGTATTCATCGGTTCTTAACGGAGAATTTAATAAAAGGCGTAATCGCTGATTTTCGACTTTGAGTTGATCAAGTAAAAGTAAATCTGCATTTTTTTCCAAAAGCTGTTGGCGTAGTACTTTGTTTTCAATTTGTAATTTATTGGTATTAACAAGATTTTCTGAAACACCATCTAAAATGCTTCGAGGACTATTTGCAAGATAATATAAACCGCCTATTGCCGTTTCCACTGCACTACGTGCTTTCGTTATTGAGTTATTACGTCCATCAGCTAAAATTAGGGCAATAGATGCAAAGATAGCGATAAGTAAACGAATGCCTAGGGGAGGGGCTTTGCTAAAAATGGGTTTCATTAAACGTTCTCTTGTTGAATGAAAAAAGCGAAAGGAAAAGTGCGGTTATTTTTAACCGCACTTTTTGTTCATATTCTAATTAAATTTCATCACTAAAAATATCGCCGCCGTGCATATCGATCATTTCTAATGCTTCGCCACCACCACGAGCAACACAGGTTAATGGATCTTCTGCGATGATAACAGGGACACCAGATTCTTTAGAAAGTAAAATATCAATATTACGTAATAAAGCACCGCCGCCAGTTAAGACCATACCACGTTCGAAAATGTCTGCTGCGTGTTCTGGTTGGCATTCTTCAAGTGCCGTTCGAACCGCTGCTACAATACCATTTAATGGTTGTTGAATGGCTTCTAGGACATCACGTGATGTTAAAGTAAATGAACGTGGCGCACCTTCGGCTAAATTATGTCCGTGTACTTCCATTTCTTTAATTTCGTCATCTTCTTGAATATAAGCAGAACCAATTTCTTGTTTGATGCGTTCGGCGGTAGGTTCTCCGATAACCGAGCCAAAAGTGCGGCGAACATAGGAAATAATCGCCTCGTCGAAACGGTCACCACCGATACGCACGGAAGATGAATATACAATCCCATTTAAGGAAATTACAGCCACTTCTGTCGTACCACCACCGATGTCAATTACCATTGAGCCAACGGCGGTAGAAACGGGTAATTTAGCCCCAATTGCCGCTGCCATTGGTTCTTCAATTAAATATACTTCGCGCGCACCCGCTCCAATTGCTGATTCTTTAATTGCACGACGTTCTACTTGTGTTGCACCAGCTGGCACACATACTAATACGCGTGGGCTTGGGCGCATAAAATTACCGCTATGAACTTGTTTGATAAAGTATTGCAACATTTTTTCTGTCACAAAAAAGTCTGCAATAACGCCATCTTTCATCGGACGAATTGCGACAATACTTTTGGGAGTACGACCTAACATTAATTTGGCTTCTTTACCCACAGCTGCAATGCTTTTTAATGTGCCTACGCGATCTTGACGAATCGCAACAACAGAGGGTTCATCAAGTACAATACCCTGTCTTTTGACATAAATTAAAGTATTAGCTGTGCCTAAATCAATAGAAAGATCGTTTGAAAACAACCCACGAATTTTTTTAAATAACATAATTATACCGTTTAAAATGAAAGTTAGTTTTGTTTGACAAAAAAGTAGAAAATGACTTTGTCAAACATACAAAAAATTGCACTAAATGTATCAAAAAAAGCGTTGCGATTACAGTGTTTTTTAGCGTTTTTTATCGCAGTTGCCATTGCCCTTTGTCTTGCAGAATTAATTGTTGTTGATGTAAGGTTTTAAGGGTTGAACGGTGTCCCACACTGATGATTGTCGTTTGTGGTAGTTCTTGTTGTAACAATTGATACATTGAAAATTCTAAACCTTCATCCATACTAGCTGTGGCTTCATCTAAAAATGCCACTGCTGGTTTGTGTAAAATTAATCGTGCAAACGCCAAACGCTGTTGTTCGCCAAGAGAAAGAATACGCGTCCAGTCTTGTTCTTTTTCTAATTGTTCAGTTAAATGCCCTAGTTGCACTTTATTTAATATTTCTATCGCTTGCGTATGTGAAATATTGTCAGCGTTATTTGGATAAGCTAATGCTAACATTAAATTTCCTTGTGGCACATACGGCTTTTGTGACAAGAAAAGCTGACTGTGCGTAGGGCAATTTATTTCCCCCTCTGCGTAGCTCCAAAGCCCCGCAATGGTGCGTAAAAGCGTGGTTTTTCCTGCCCCAGATTTTCCTTGAATAAGTAAACTTGTTCCTTGCGGTAAGGTAATGTTTAGATGTTTAATTAGTGTATGACCTAATGGATTTTGAATACTTAAATTTTTGAAAATCACATCTGTTGGATGATTGTGGATCTGTGTTTGTGATTTATTATTTACTTTTTCAATGGCACAACTGAACCCAGTTAAACGATCGAGCGTTGCTTTATAGCTTGCAAAATTATCATAAGTATTGCGGAAGAAGGAAAGATTTGCGTGTAACTGACCAAATACTTGTAAGGTTTGCATTAGATCGCCAAGTTTTATTTGTTTTTCAAAGTAACGCCCAACTTGAATTAACAATGGAAAAACCACGGAAATTTGGCTTACGACTAAGTTAAATCCTGAAAATTTTAGTGTTCTAAATACAATAATCCACATATTATGAATGACGGCATTGAACTGCTGATAAAGCTGATTTTTTTCGACTTTTTCGCCCGCATAAAAAGCAATGCTTTCGGCATATTCTTTTATTCGAATTAAAGAATAACGATAGTTTGCGTTTAGAAGTTCATTAATAAAATTCAAGGATATTAATGGACGACCGAGCCAAAATGCGATAAGGGTTGTGAAGATGACATAACCAAACACTAAAAATACCATCATATGCGGAATTTCCACGCCAAGTACCATCATTGGACCTGCTAATCCCCATAATAAAATCGTATAAGAGATCATAGAGGTTACCGCATCAATGACACCAGTGCTTAAAGAAAGCGTGGTTTTTACATAAGATTGCACATCTTGTTGAATACGTTGATCGGGGTTATCAAGATTTTCTGATAAATATTGTGTTTTGTAATAGGCACGATGTGCCATCCATTTATCAACAAGCTGTTCGTTAAGCCATTCAATCCAGTTGATGACGAAACGTTGCTCTAAATAATAGCTTACTAATGCTGCTGAAACAGAACTTGCGGCAATGACACAGAACAAGCCCATTTGTTGCCAAAATACATGTTCATTAAATTCTTGTAATGATGTGTACATATTTTTGTACCACTCAGAATGTACAAGGCTGATACGTACGCTAAGTAGCGTCATTGCAACAATAAGTAGAAAGAATAAGATAGGTTTTATACTACGTTTAGGCGAAAGATAACCACCTGCAAACATCCAAAATTGTCTTCCCCATTGAGTAAAACGCACCAAAAGAAAAATGCCAAAACTAAAGACGACTGAGGTGATGGCTAGCGTTTGTAAAATCCAAATAAGAGAAGTAATGGCTTCTTGGCTGTAATCCATAAATATTCCATCCGAGCTAAAAGTGCGGTGAAAAATAACCGCACTTTTTGTAAAAGGGTCAAAATTTTCGGTATTGTAGAGTCTATGCTCAATTTCGCAAGAAAAAATGTGACGAATGTAGCATTTTTTGAGTTTGGTTAAGGTTTTCAAAAAGTAACTTGGATATAATCCAAAGGAGTTAAATTTCATTTTTAAGGGGTCAATATGAGTGATATTGCGATCACGATTAGCCTTCTTGCCCTCGTCGCCGTAATCGGCTTATGGATCGGGCATTGGAAGATCCGCGGGGTTGGGCTTGGCATTGGTGGCGTGCTGTTTGGTGGCATTATTGTTGCCCATTTCACTAATCAATATGGCTTGAAACTGGATGCGCATACGCTGCATTTTGTGCAAGAATTTGGTTTAATTTTATTTGTTTATACTATTGGTATTCAGGTTGGGCCGGGCTTTTTTTCTTCTTTACGAAAATCTGGTTTAAAGCTAAATGCCTTTGCCATTTTGATTATTGTGCTGGGTTCAATTGCCGTGGTTCTTGTACGTAAAATTGCGGATGTTCCACTTGATATTGCCTTAGGTATTTATTCTGGTGCTGTTACTAATACGCCTGCGTTGGGGGCTGGACAACAAATTTTAGCAGAATTAGGTGTGCCGCAAACCACTGTAACTATGGGGATGTCTTATGCAATGGCTTATCCATTCGGTATTTGCGGTATTTTGCTTGCAATGTGGTTAATCCGCTTGTTTTTTAAAGTCAAAGTGGATGATGAAGCGGCACGTTTTAATGCGGAGAGCAGTCAAGATAAAGAAAGTTTACATAATATTTCTTTAAAAGTGACGAACCAAAATTTAGATGGTCTGACGTTAATTCAAATTCCTGGATTTAGTGATGAAGAAGTCGTATGTTCACGTTTAAAACGCGATGATATGGAAATTGTTCCAAAGGCAAGTACTGAAATTCGTATCAACGATATTTTGCAATTAGTGGGCGATGATAATTCGCTTGCCAAAATGCGTTTAATTATCGGACACGAAGTTGATGCACCAACCGTTGCCTATAGTGGCGAAATTCGTTCTGAGCGTGTGGTGGTAACGAATGAAAAAGTATTAGGCAAAAAGATCCGTGCCTTAGGCATTCATCAAAAATATGGGGTTGTGATTTCACGTTTAAATCGTGCAGGGATTGAGTTAGTTCCAACGGGAAATACCACACTGCAATTTGGCGATGTGTTACATATGGTCGGACGCAGTGATGTACTAAATCAGGCTATTTCAGTCATTGGTAATGCACAACAAAAATTGCTTCAAGTGCAAATGTTACCTGTGTTTATCGGCATTGGTTTAGGAGTACTCGTTGGTTCGATTCCATTCTATATTCCAGGTTTCCCTGTTGCGTTAAAATTAGGGCTTGCTGGCGGGCCATTGGTGGTTGCGTTGATCTTAGCGAGAATTGGCACGATTGGTAAACTTTACTGGTTTATGCCGCCTAGTGCTAACTTGGCGTTACGCGAAATTGGGATTGTTCTTTTCTTGGCTGTGGTCGGTTTAAAATCAGGCGGAAGTTTCTTTGGTACCTTGTTGAATGGCTCTGGTCTTGAATGGATGGGATACGGTATTTTTATCACCTTTATTCCATTAATGATTACCGGTATTTTGGCTCGTCTATATGGCAAACTGAATTACCTTACAATCTGTGGTTTACTTGCAGGTTCAATGACGGATCCTCCCGCTTTAGCATTTGCTAATGAAATTAAAGAAGATAACGGTGCTGCAGCACTTTCTTATGCCACTGTGTATCCGTTAGTGATGTTCTTGCGAATAATGTCGCCACAGTTATTGGCAGTGTTATTATGGGCAGCATAGTAAAAATAATTTCAATTTAGACATAAAAAGCGCGGTTAATTTCGCGCTTATTTTTTGCGTGGATTTTGCGCAAGAGGGTATTCAATGATAGAATTCCGCACTTTTATTGCGAAGTGAGAACAAAATGGCGTTAGTTGAATTTTTGATGGAAACCTTAGAAGGATTAAAGGGAACAGATATTGTACATTTTGATGTACGTGGAAAATCATCGATTACGGATAATATGATTATTTGCACGGGTACATCGAGCCGCCAAGTTTCTGCAATGGCAGATAATTTAATTACAGAATGTAAAAAAGCAGGTTTTGAAACTTTTGGTGAAGAGGGTAAAAATACTGCAGATTGGATTGTAGTGGATCTTGGTCAAGCTATCGTACATATTATGCAACGTGACGCCCGTGAAATGTATCAATTAGAGAAACTTTGGGCGTAAATATTAGTAAAGTGCGGTGAAAAATAACCGCACTTTTTAGATAAGGATGACTTGTGAAAATCACGTTAATTGCTGTTGGAACAAAAATGCCTTCTTGGGTTACAACGGGTTTTGAGGAATATCAACGCCGTTTCCCAAAAGATATGCCTTTTGAACTGATTGAAATCCCAGCAGGTAAGCGTGGAAAAAATGCTGATATTAAACGTATTTTAGAGCAAGAAGGTAAGGCGATGTTAGCTGCCTGTGGAAAAGGCAAAGTCGTGACGTTAGATATTCCTGGTAAACCTTGGACGACACCGCAGTTAGCCGAGCAATTAGAAGCGTGGAAAAATGATGGTCGCGATGTTTGTTTGTTGATTGGTGGGCCTGAGGGGCTTTCGCCAGAATGTAAAGCCGCTGCAGAGCAAAGTTGGTCGCTTTCGCCATTGACATTACCTCACCCACTTGTTCGTGTTGTAGTGGCTGAAAGTTTGTATCGCGCGTGGTCGCTCACTACTAATCATCCTTATCATCGAGAATAATACATCCTTATTTTTAGCCAGATGAATTTAAAAAAATTTTTCAATACGCCAACTCATGAGCCGTTCCGCGATAAAAAAGCGGAGCGTAACCTTTTTGCACGCCGAACTTTAGTGGCTTTTTTGGGGATTTTGCTACTAACAGGGGTGTTATTTACCAATATTTATCAGCTACAGATTGTTAATTTCGATACTTACCGAACGCGTTCTAATGGTAACCGAATTAAATTATTACCTTTACCGCCAACGCGTGGCTTAATCTATGATCGTTACGGTAAATTATTAGCCGAAAATCTTACTTTTTTTGGTTTATACATTGTGCCGGAAAAAACTGAAAATTTAGACCGCACTTTAGATGAATTACGCTACATTGTGGGATTGACGGATAATGATATTGAAAATTTTAAAAAGGAACGTCGCCGCGGAACGCGTTATACACCGATTTTATTAAAGCCGAATTTAACAGAAGAACAAATTTCACGCTTTGCGGTAAATGGCTATCAATATCCGAGTTTAGATGTACGTCCTTATTTCAAACGCCATTATTTATATGGCGAAACAATGGCGCATATTTTGGGCTATGTAGGTAAAATGAATGATAAAGATGTAGAACGTTTGAAACGAGAGGATAAATTTGCGAATTATGCGGGGACGAACGATATTGGAAAATTGGGTATTGAACGTTATTACGAGGATATACTGCAAGGTATCACGGGTTTTGAAGAAGTAGAAATTAATAATCGCGGCAAAGTAATCCGCACTTTGCGTAGCCGACCTGCTGTGGCGGGAAAAAGTATTCATTTAACCATTGATTTGGCATTACAGCGTTATATTACTGAACTTTTATCGGGACTAAAAGGTGCTGTAGTTGTGCTTGATCCGAAAGATAGTAGTGTATTAGCGATGGTATCTACACCAAGTTATGACAATAATTTATTTGTTGATGGTATTTCCTCCGAAGATTATAAACGTTTATTAAATGATCCTGCTCGTCCGCTTTATAGTCGTGCGACACAAGGTGTGTATCCGCCCGCTTCAACAGTCAAACCTTTTATTGCAGTAGCCGCACAAACTGAAAATGTGATTACACCAAACACAACGATTTTTGATCCGGGATATTGGGTATTACCTAACTCCACAAAACGTTTTCGTGATTGGAAAAAAACAGGCCACGGAGATACGGATTTGAATAAAGCGATTACTGAATCCTCTGATACTTATTTTTATCAAGTGGCTTATAATATGGGTATTGATCGTCTTTCTAATTGGATGAAGGATTTTGGTTTTGGTATGCCAACGGGGATTGAAATTCAAGAAGAAACGGCTGCCAATATGCCAACTCGAGAATGGAAACAAAAACGCTATAAACGCCCTTGGGTACAAGGCGATACGATTTCGGTTGGGATTGGTCAAGGTTATTGGACGGCAACACCACTACAAGTAGCAAAAGCAACGACGATATTGGTCAATAATGGCAAAGTAAATACGCCGCATTTGATGAAAGCAATTGAGGGGGCAGTTCTAGAGCCTTATGAAGATCCGTTAATTTATCCTGATATTAGTACACCTAAAGTGACGGCTTGGGAGGCAGCGAAACGCGGTATGTACAATGTTGTTAATGCTGCAAATGGAACTGGGCGAAAAGCCTTTGCAGATGCCAATTATCGTGTTGCAGGAAAATCTGGTACTGCTCAAGTGTTTAGTTTAAAAGAAAATGAAAAATACAATGCGGTGGGATTGAAAAAAGAATTACATGATCACGCATGGTTTACCGCATATGCGCCTTATGAAAACCCTAGATTGGTTGTGACAGTGATTTTAGAAAATGCAGGTGGTGGTTCAAGTAATGCCGCACCGTTAGCGCGTAAAGTGATGGATTACTATTTAAATCAGCGTTTACCACAAGTTGAAAAATATAATGTACCTATTCAGCAAAAAAAAGATTTGTCACAAGAGAGCGAACAAATAAATGGAAGATAAAATCCCTTTTTGGTTGCGTGTTTGGCAACGTTTGCATATTGATTTTTGGCTGTTTATCGGACTTCTTGCAATAACGGCTTATGGTATGCTGGTGTTATATAGTGCATCAGGTGCCAGTGAAATGATGTTTAATAACCGAATTATTCAGGTTTTACTTGGATTTATTGTTATGTTGTTAATGGCTCAATTTCCACCAAGATTTTACCAACGCATCGCACCTTATCTTTATTTAATTGGTTTTGTGTTGTTGATCTTAGTAGATGCTATTGGCACGACAAGTAAAGGTGCGCAGCGTTGGCTTGATCTGGGATTTATTCGTTTTCAACCCTCTGAAATTGTAAAACTGGCTGTGCCATTAATGGTGGCGGTATATTTAGGTAATCGCCCGCTTCCACCTAAATTAAGTGAAACATTTATTGCGATTGCAATGATTATGATTCCGACTTTACTTGTAGCTATGCAACCTGATTTAGGCACATCAATTTTGGTAAGTGCGTCAGGTTTATTTGTAGTATTTTTAGCTGGAATGAGTTGGTGGCTTATTTTAGCTGCAGTGATTGGTCTAGCTGGGTTTATTCCGATCATGTGGCTATATCTAATGCACGATTATCAACGTACTCGTGTACTTACATTATTAGATCCAGAAAAAGACCCTCTCGGTGCAGGCTATCATATTTTGCAATCAAAAATTGCGATTGGTTCTGGTGGATTAAACGGAAAAGGCTGGATGCAGGGGACTCAATCACAATTAGAATTTTTGCCCGAACCTCATACAGATTTTATTTTTGCGGTAATGGGTGAAGAGCATGGAATGATTGGTTTCTTGATTTTAATAGCGATTTACTTATTTATTATTGTGCGTGGTTTAATGATTGCTGTAAATGCTCAAACTTCTTTTGGGCGTATTCTTGCTGGCGCAACAACATTAATTTTCTTTGTCTATGTATTTGTTAATATTGGAATGGTGAGCGGTATTTTGCCTGTTGTGGGTGTGCCATTACCTTTATTTAGCTATGGTGGTACATCTTATGTTGCTATTATGGCGAGCTTTGGTTTACTGATGTCTATTCATACGCACAAAAGTCAATTTATGAAAAGGAACTAATTTCATTTTTTTCTTTCTTAAAGAGAGACTAAATGAAAAGCGTCAATACTTATGAAATTAAAAACTTGGTTAAATTTGACCGCACTTTCGCTGTTTATGGTAAGCATTAATCTTCCAGTGCAAGCGAATACACAAAAAATGTATGGCATTCGAGGTGATAATCTGTCTATTACTACTAAAATGCCAACACCAATTACTTATTCGGTGAAAGGGAAAACCTATACGACTAAAAGTGGAGATGATGCCAAATTTTATATAAAAGAGGGAGTGGCGAGTTATTACCATTCTAAGTTTAATGGTCGCAAGACGGCAAATGGTGATATTTATCGTGCTACACAATTTACTGCAGCACATAAAACATTACCAATGAATTCTTATGCTTTGGTCACAAATCTGAATAATAATCGTAAAGTTATCGTTCGTATTAATGATCGTGGACCTTTCAGTGATAAACGTTTAATTGATCTTTCGCACGCTGCAGCAAAAGAAATTGGCTTAATTTCCCACGGCACTGGACAGGTAAGGATTGAGGCGTTGCATGTTGCTAAAAATGGAAATTTATCAGGTGCAGCCACAAAAACACTGGCTAAACAAGCAAAAACTCAGGAAGCTGCCGATCGTTTAGTATTAAAATCTAACACGTTTTCTGATAAGTCGCTTCAGGCTACAAATGAAAAAAAAGGAACTGAATTTTACCGTTTGAAAATGCTTGAACTAACCTCTCGTAGCCAAGCAAATAAGTTAATTACGCAACTTGCGTTAGCGAATATTCAGGCTGAAGTAAATCGCTCGGGAAATAAATATGAAATTCATATTGGGCCTTTTGATGACAAAACAAAAATGGCACAAGTGAGAACTAAATTACAAAAAATGGCAAATAATAAGCCATTAATTGTTTATACGTATAAAAATTAATTGTAGGAAGATCTTATGTTGAAAAGAACAACAAAAATCGCATTTTTATCTGGATTTGTGGCACTTAGCACTTTTTCCGTATCTGCTGAAGATATTCAGTTTGCTGTAATGCCTCCGCAAATTACTGCTCAAACGTATGTACTGATGGATTATAATTCAGGCGCAATTTTGACCGCACTTAACCCAGATCAACGTCAATATCCTGCATCACTGACTAAAATGATGACAAGTTATGTAGTTGGCGTCGCATTAAAACAAGGCAAAATCCATAATACTGATATGGTGACTATTGGCGAGAGTGCGTGGGGGCGTAATTTCCCTGACTCATCAAAAATGTTTTTAGATTTAAATACACAAGTATCTGTAGCAGATTTGAATCGAGGCGTGATTGTTGTTTCTGGAAATGATGCAACAGTGGCTTTAGCTGAACATATTTCCGGCAATGTGCCGAACTTTGTAGAAACAATGAATAAATATGTTCAAAAATTTGGTTTGAAAAATACGAATTTCACTACGCCACATGGTTTGGACGATCCAAATCAATATTCTTCCGCGCGTGATATGGCAATTATTGGTGCGCATATTATTCGTGATTTACCTGAAGAATATAAAATTTACTCAGAAAAAGATTTCACATTTAACAAGATTAAACAACCTAACCGTAATGGCTTACTGTGGGATAAAACTATCAATGTTGATGGGATGAAAACGGGTCATACCAGTCAAGCAGGATATAACTTAGTTGCTTCTGCCACGACACCAAACAATATGCGTTTGATTTCAGTGGTAATGGGGGTTCCAACTTATAAAGGTCGTGAAGTAGAAAGTAAAAAACTTTTACAATGGGGTTTTGCTAATTTTGAAACCTTTAAAACTTTAGAAGCAGGTAAAGTCATTTCAGAGCAACCTGTTTATTATGGTGATAAAGGTAGCGTGAAATTGGGAACGCTACAAGACCGCTTTATCACTATTCCGAAAGGTAAACAAAATGAGCTTAAAGTGCGCTATGAGTTAGAAGGTAAAAACTTACAAGCACCTTTAGCAAAAGGACAAATTGTAGGGAAAGTCGTTTATCAATTAGAAGGCAAGGATATTGCAGCGGTAAACTTACAAGTAATGGATGAAGTTGGCGAAGCCGGTATTTTCGGAAAAGCTTGGGATTGGCTGGTGCTCACTGTAAAAGGCTTGTTTGCATAAAATATCTGAGAAATTACCGCACTTTTTTAATTAAGAGATTACGTACTATGTGGGTAGTTTGCCATCCACGCATAATTTTTATTACTGGGAAATAATATGACAACGGAAAACGATTACGCAAAACTTAAAGAATTAATGGAATTTCCAGCAAAAATGACCTTTAAAGTTGCTGGGATTAATCGAGAAGGGTTAGCACAAGATCTTATACAAGTGGTTCAAAAATATATTAAAGGCGATTATATTCCTAAGGAAAAACGCAGTAGTAAAGGCACTTATAATTCTGTTTCAATCGACATTATTGCTGAAAACTTTGAGCAGGTAGAAACACTTTATAAAGAACTGGCTAAAGTTGAAGGCGTAAAAATGGTTATCTAGTATGAATAATTCCCTTATCGTTCGTCAGTTAGGATTGCAAGATTATCAAGAAATTTGGCATAAAATGCAGAATTTTACAGATAGTCGAACCGAGGAAACGCAAGACGAAATTTGGTTGGTGCAACATTATCCTGTTTTTACACAAGGGCAAGCAGGTAAACCTGAGCATCTTTTACAACGTAGTGAAATCCCTGTGGTACAATCGGATCGTGGTGGGCAAATTACTTATCACGCACCCGGTCAGCAAGTGATGTATGTGCTTATTGATATTAAACGTCATAAAAACTTAAATGTACGTCAATTAGTTACCGCACTTGAACAAACGGTGGTAAAAACCTTAGCTGAATATGGTATTGAAAGTTATCCAAAACCTGATGCACCAGGTGTGTATGTAGATGGAAAAAAGATTTGTTCTCTTGGACTACGTATTCGTCGTGGTTGCTCTTTTCACGGGCTAGCATTGAATATTAATATGGATCTGAATCCATTTCATTATATTAACCCATGTGGCTATGCTGGTCTTGAAATGTGTCAATTAGCGGATTTTGTTAATCAAGATGAGGCTAATTGCGATAAGGTTTCAGCAAAATTAATTAAACACTTCGCCGAACTTTTAGGCTATAATGTAACAACTTTATAACATTTTATAAAAAGTAAATGCCCAACTTGGGCATTTTTATTTAGGAAAATACTATGTCTACTCCTTTCAAAATGGAACGCGGTGTAAAATATCGCGATGCGGCAAAAACCTCAATTATTCCCGTAAAAAATATCGATCCTAATCAAGAGTTATTAAAAAAACCAGAATGGATGAAAATTAAACTTCCAGCAAGTTCAGCTAAAATTGAAAGCATTAAAAATGGAATGCGTCGTCACGGGCTACATTCTGTTTGTGAGGAAGCATCTTGTCCAAATTTACACGAATGTTTTAATCATGGAACTGCAACTTTTATGATTTTAGGTGCAATTTGTACGCGCCGTTGTCCATTCTGTGATGTGGCTCACGGTAAACCATTACCGCCCGATCCTGAAGAACCACAAAAATTGGCAGAAACGATTCAAGATATGAAACTTAAATATGTGGTAATCACATCGGTGGATCGCGATGATTTGCCTGATCGTGGCGCGGGTCATTTTTCTGAGTGTGTAAAAGCTGTGCGTGAACTTAATCCTAACATTAAGATTGAAATTTTAGTGCCAGATTTTCGTGGTCGTGTTACACAGGCTTTAGAAAAATTAAAAGATAATCCGCCAGATGTCTTTAATCACAATTTAGAAAATGTACCGCGCTTATATAAAGAAATTCGTCCGGGTGCGGATTATGAATGGTCGCTTAAATTACTGCGTGAATTTAAGGAAATGTTCCCAAATATTCCAACCAAATCTGGTTTAATGGTGGGATTAGGAGAAACTAACGAGGAAATTTTGCAAGTAATGCAAGATTTACGAGATAATGGTGTAACGATGCTGACATTAGGGCAATATCTCCAACCTAGCCGTCACCATTTGCCCGTTGCGCGTTATGTTCCGCCTACCGAGTTTGATATATTTCGTGATAAAGCTAATGAAATGGGCTTTGAACATGCAGCTTGTGGACCATTTGTTCGATCTTCTTATCATGCTGATTTACAAGCCAGTGGCGGATTAGTGAAATAATTTAAAACTACGCTGAATTAAACCGCACTTTTTGCTTATTACAAAAGTGCGGTTTATTTTTACAACTCAGAGTAACCGCCAATATTGCCTATTCATTAATCAACTATTAAGCCTATCATCATTTCCGCAATTGTAAGGAAAAGGATATCAAGAAAATAGTATTTTTAACTTATATGATCGAGTACCATGTAAGTTTTTGAAAAAAAAGAAAATATCTATAAATTATTCAATGTATAATGCAGTGTGAAGATAATATTAGATTATAAAGTTGGGGAAAATATGAGCTTATCTTATATCGTAATTTGCTCATCGCTTATAATAACTCTATACTACTAACTTGGTAGTGATGTTATGTTTTCTTCTTTTTTGGAGAGTCGATGCAATTTGAGCGAATTTCTACTGAACAAAAAAAACTTTCTCTCATTCAGACATTTTTACATCAAAATGCGCTTAAATTAGATGAAAAAATCGAGTATTTTGTTGTTGGCTATAATGATAACGAACAAATCGTTGTCTGTGGAGGTTTAGCAGGAAATATCATAAAATGTGTTGCGATTGATGAGTCTTTGCGTGGTAGCGGTGTTGCCCTGCAATTAATTACTGAATTGGTTGATTTAGCTTACACGCTAAAACGCCCACACCTTTTTATTTATACAAAACCCGAATATGCAACGTTGTTCAAATCTTGCGGTTTTTATATCATCTCTGATGCCAATCCTTATGTAGTATTGTTAGAAAATAGTGCTACGCGTTTACAAAAACAATGCTCATTATGGGAGAAAATGCGTGTGGATGGTAATCGAATTGGCTCGATTGTAATGAACGCGAATCCATTTACCTTAGGTCATCGTTATTTAATTGAGCAAGCATTACAACAATGTGATCATCTGCATTTATTTATTGTTGGTGAAGACGCATCGCAATTTTCTTACGCTGAACGATTTGAAATGGTTAAACAAGGTATTTTCGATTTACCCAATATCACTCTTCATTCTGGCTCTGACTATATTATTTCTCGTGCAACATTTCCAAATTATTTCCTAAAAGATCAATTAATTACAGATGAAAGTTATTTTGAGGTTGATCTGAAGTTATTCCGTTTACATATTGCTCAAGCTTTGGGCATAACACATCGCTTTGTTGGTACTGAGCTAAATTGTCCCGTCACAGCCGAATATAATCGCCAAATGCATTATTGGTTAAGGGATGCCGAAATGAATGCAGCAAAAATAAATGTTATCGAGATACCTAGAAAAACAGCAAGCAACCAGATTATTTCTGCTTCTACAGTACGAAAGCATTTGGCTGAAAAAAATTGGGCTCAACTCGCAGAGTTTGTGCCTATGACTACGTTAAATTATTTACAAAAGTGCGGTCGTTTTTAAATACATTTTTATTCATCAATATACGGAAGGAAAATCTATGAAAATAACAAAAGTAGCCGTTGCAGGGACACTGGAATCCAGTGATGTTCAAGTACGGGTTCAACCTTTTGATTCACTCGATATTGAAATCAATAGCTCAGTAGCAAAACAATTTGGTGAACAAATTGAAGCGACAGTTCGTGAAGTATTAGCAAAACTTGGCATTACAGCAGCACAAGTCATTGTAGAAGACAAAGGGGCGTTAGATTGCGTGTTACAAGCTCGAGTAAAAGTTGCTGCAATGCGTGCAACTGATGAAATGATTAACTGGGAGGCTGTGTTATGAAATTAAGAAGAAGTATGTTATTTGTGCCAGGCTCAAATGCCGCCATGTTAAGTAATAGCTTTATTTATAAACCAGATTCCATTATGTTTGACTTAGAAGATGCGGTTGCTCTCAAAGAAAAAGATTCTGCTCGTTTATTAGTCGCTCACGCACTTCAACATCCGCTTTATAAAGAAATTGAGACCGTAGTTCGTGTTAATCCGCTAGATTCTGAATTTGGTTTATTGGATTTGAATGCGGTAGTGCGTGCGGGTGTGGATGTGGTACGTATGCCAAAAACTGAAAGCGCGCAAGATGTGTTGGATATGGATCACGCCATTACTGAGATTGAGAAAGCTTGCGGTCGAGAAGCAGCTTCGACTAAAATGCTAGCAGCCATCGAATCACCATTAGGTATCACTCAAGCCAACCAAATAGCTTTCGCTTCTAAACGTTTAATTGGTATCGCATTGGGTGCTGAGGATTACGTACGTAACTTAAAAACCGAGCGTTCACCAGAGGGGATTGAACTGCTTTTTGCTCGTTGTTCTATTTTACAAGCGGCACGTGCGGCTGGCATTCAGGCCTTTGATACCGTATATTCTAACGCGAACAATGAAGAAGGCTTCTTAAAAGAGGCTGCGTTAATTAAACAGCTTGGTTTTGACGGTAAATCCTTAATCAACCCACGCCAAATTGAATTGTTACACAACTTATTTGCACCGACACAAAAAGACGTGGAGCAGGCAAAACGCATTATTGAAGCGGCAGCAGAAGCTGAACGACAAGGGGCTGGTGTTGTTTCGTTAAACGGTAAAATGATTGATGCACCGATTATTGATCGCGCAAAATTGGTATTGGAACGTGCGAAATCAGGTGTTCGTGAAGAGTAAAGGGAGATAAAAAGATGACAACAAGAGAACAACGTATTGAAAAATATCACGCTGATCGCTCAGTCTATCAAGCGGTGCCTAAATCTGAATCCCTTTCTCGTACAGCGAAAGATCGCAAACTTTGTACCTCTCTAGAAGAAGCGATTAAACGCTCTGGCTTAAAAGATGGTATGACTGTTTCATTTCATCATGCTTTTCGGGGCGGAGATTTTATGGTGAATATGGTGATGAATAAAATTGCCGAAATGGGTTTCAAAAATCTGACCCTTGCATCTTCATCTTTAATTGATAGCCACTTCCCGATTGTCGAACATATCAAAAATGGCGTGGTCACCAAAATCTATTCTTCTGGTTTACGCGGTGAACTTGCAGAGCAAATCTCTCGCGGTTTATTGAATGAACCTGTAAATATTCATTCTCATGGTGGACGTGTTCACTTAGTAAAATCTGGCGAATTAAAAATTGACGTTGCTTTTTTAGGCGTGCCTTGCTGTGACACATTCGGTAATTCCAATGGATTTACTGGAAAAAGTAAATGCGGCTCTCTAGGCTATGCGCGTGTCGATGCTGAATACGCTGACAAAGTTGTGTTGCTCACAGAGGAATTTGCTGAATACCCGCACCACCCAATCAGCATTGCTCAAGATCAAGTAGATTTAATCGTGCAAGTTGAAGCCGTCGGTGACCCGAAAAAAATTGGCGGTGGCGCAACCCGAATGACTACCAATCCACGCGAATTACTCATCGCGCGTAAATGTGCAGAAGTAATTTTTGCCAGTGGTTATTTTAAAGATGGCTTCTCATTACAAACTGGTTCTGGGGGGGCAGCATTAGCTGTTACACGCTTCCTAGAAGAAAAAATGCGTCGTGAAAATATCACTGCCGATTTCGCACTTGGCGGTATTACCGCAAGTATGGTGGCATTACATGAGGCTGGCCTTATTAAAAAATTATTAGATGTACAAAGCTTTGATTCTGTTGCAGCTGAATCACTTTCCCGTAACCCAAATCATATTGAAGTTTCCGCTAACCAATATGCGAACTATAGTTCCAAAGGGGCATCGGTTGAACGTTTAGATATGGTTATTCTTTCTGCTTTAGAAATTGACACTAAATTTAACGTGAATGTATTGACTGGCTCTGACGGTGTGATTCGCGGTGCATCTGGTGGTCATTGTGATACCGCAGCTTCTGCACAAATAGCAATCATTGTGGCACCATTAGTTCGTGGTCGTATTCCAACCGTGGTGGAAAACGTGATTACCTGTGTAACACCTGGTGAAAACGTCGATATTCTCGTTACCGATCATGGTGTAGCAGTAAATCCTAAACGTCCAGATTTGATAGACGCTTTAAATAAAGCAGATATTCCTTTGTTTACCATTGAACAGCTTTGTGAGCGCGCTTACAGCATTACAGGTAAACCAAAAGAAATTGAGTTTACTAATAAACCTGTGGCTGTTGTTCGTTATCGTGATGGTTCGGTGATTGATACGGTGTATCAAGTTAAAGACTAGAATCAGCATTACAAGCGATCTACTTTCAATAGCCAAAATTAACTCTTGTCTTCCCATGATTATCAGGAAAGGAGCCCAAAGAGTTGAAAGGGACTCAATTAGCTCTTTCAGCTTTCGCCAACACCCTATAAATGGAAAGCGTTAAGAAAATTTATTTTTATACAAAAGAGCGGTCAAATTTTGCAGCATTTTTTTACGACATTCTCTACAGAGGGTTCAGAAATTTCACTTAAAGCATTACTTAATGCTCGAGAGGAACGTGCAATTTTACAACAACAGCTTATAACACAATATGGACAAACCTTACTTTGCATCACTTTAACTGCTGTGGGTGGAGTAAAAAAAAATGCTTTGTTGGATTATGTTTTTAGAAAAGCTCTAGAAAATCTGACCGCACTTTTTACTCAGTTAAACATTACAGCAGTAAAAGAAATAATCCGTCCGTTAGAAACGGGGCATGAAGCCTATTTTGTATTACCGATAGATGCTCGTACGCTAAAAGTGCTGATGATTGAATTGGAAGAAAGCATTCCTCTTGCTCGTTTGTGGGATTTAGATGTGTTTAATGCTAAAGGCAATCTACTGAGTCGTACAGATTTTGATCTTTCTCCAAGAACTTGTTTAGTGTGCGGGGAAAATGCAAAAATCTGTGCCAGAACCCGCAAGCACGAGATTGATGAGATTGTGGATAAAATTCAATCTCTTGCACAAAATCATGATTTCGCAGAACATATTGGTGAACAAGTTTATCTGGCATTAATACAAGAGGCTCGCTTATCGCCAAAACCTGGTTTAGTGGATGCCATCAATAACGGTTCGCACAAAGATATGAACCTGCATACTTTTGAGCAAAGTGCGATTAGTTTAAAACCTTTTTTTACGCAGTTTGTTCTCAAAGGCATGATGACCGCACATTTGTCTGAAAATCAAATTCTCGCTGAAATTCGTCCTTTAGGTTTATTGGCGGAAAAAGCAATGTTTAAAGTTACTGATGGCGTAAACACCCACAAAGGTGCTATTTTTTCTTTTGGTTTAGTGTGTACGGCAATTGGACGATTATTGGCACAAAAAAGTTTGGCTCAGAGTGCGGTAGATTTTGATGTTAAATTAATCTGCTCACTTGTTGCACAATTTACTCAAGGTTTAACGGATGAACTCAAAAATTATCCTGAACACTTGCCTAGTACGGCTGGAGTGCGTTTATTCCAAAAATATGGCTTAACAGGTGTCCGTGGCGAAGCAGAAAATGGTTTTAATCTCATTCAAACGTTGTTGCCACAATTTGATGAGTACCATCAGTTAGAATGGGAACATCGTTTACTGATTTTGTTGTTGAATTTAATGGCAATTAACTCCGACACTAACGTGGTTCATCGAGGTGGTTTAGCAGGATTGCATTTCATACAGCAAACAGCACGGGATCTGCTTACAGATCAACATCTTGTGACAGATAAAGCAGCGCTGACACAAGCATTAATGAAATTTGATACCGCCTGCATTGAACGTAATTTAAGTTCGGGCGGTAGTGCTGATTTATTAGCACTAACAATTTTCTTTTTATCATTTAGAGGTAATTAATATGGCATTATCCAAAAATACAAAACTGGTGATTTTAATGGCTATCCCATTGATCACTTTCTTACTACCTGCTCCTGATGGGCTTTCTTTGATTGCTTGGCGATTACTTGGTGTTTATATCGCCACTATCGTTGGGCTTGTGCTTAAACCTTATGGCGAGCCCGTTATCTTATTGGCTGCAATTGCGGTTTCTGGTGTTATCATCGGTAATACTGAAGGGGCTAAAGAATTGGTTAAAGTCGGCAATATGTTGGATGGTTATAAATCTGGCACAACATGGCTTATTTTTACCGCATTCACTTTGAGTTCAGCATTTGTAATCACAGGTCTAGGTAAACGTATCGCCTATCATATGATCGGTGCAATGGGTAGCACAACCCTACGCTTAGGCTATGTTACCATGTTCTTAGATCTTTTACTCTCGCCAGCAACGCCCTCTAACACCGCACGTTCAGGTGGGATTATCTTTCCAATCATTAATAGCGTAGTGGTTGCTCTTGGTTCAGATCCAGAAAAAAGCCCGAAAAAAGCAGGGCGTTATTTGATGATGAACGTATATATGGTGGTTAAAACTACCTCTTATATTTTCTTAACCGCAATGGCGCCTAATGCCTTAGCTCTTTCATTAATGGCACCAATTCTTGGTTTTGAAACCACTTGGATCAAATGGTTCTTAGCTGCATCCGTACCCGGCTTACTCTGCTTATTCTTAATTCCATTAATTTGTTATTGGGTATCTCCACCAGAATTGAAAAAAGTGGATAATAAAGCCATTGCGAAAAAAGGCTTAGAAGAATTAGGTCCAATGTCTTTTCGTGAAAAAGCACTCAGCGTGTTATTCGTAATTGCATTATTTGGCTGGATTTTCTCTAATTCACTTCATATCAATGCTACCATTGTTGCAATCATTGTAATGGTGCTTTGTATTGTATTAAGTATCGTCACCTGGGACGATATCCTAAAAAGCAAAGGCGCATGGAATACCCTAGTATGGTATGGTGGTATCATCGGTATGTCTGGCTTGCTTGAAAAAGCTGGCTTCTTCAAATGGTTAGCAAAAACCCTAAGTACCATATTTCAGTTTGAGGGACAGGGTATGATGGCGTTAATAGTGATTCTTACCTTAAGTGTCTCTGTACGTTATTTATTTGCATCAGGCGGTGCATATGTAGCTGCAATGGTACCTGTATTTGCAACGGTCGGACATGTAACAGGTGCTCCTACTGAATTGCTTGCTCTAGGCTTAGTCTTTGCTAATTCTTATGGTGGTTCAGTAACTCACTACGGAGGCGGACCAGGTCCAATTGCATTCGGTGCAGGTTATAATGATATAAAATCTTGGTGGATTACTGGTGCGATCATTGCTTTTGGTAGTTTAATTATCCATCTAACTATCGGTATGGCATGGTGGAAATTATTAATGAGTTTAGGCTGGTTATAGGCTGATCTTTTTTTAATTTAACTGCTATTTTGACGGTGTAGTAGACAAAGTAGTTGATTATAAATATATGCTTGCGCTTTCCTAAAAAGTGAGCTCTATTTAATCCTTTTGGTTTACCTTGAATATACACATCGTTGTAATCGCGATAAGCTAGTATTTCCTTTAATTTTATGAACTAATATTTACCTCATACTGCATTATATCTTGAGTATATTTATGAATATCTTATTTTTTAATGATTTACAAGCCTTTCTAGCTTATCAAAATATCCTGTTTAGTGTCTTTCACCGAATATTCACTAGCCAGAATTATCGTAAGTCTGTAAAATAGCCGACCGCTTTATTCGACTAATTATTTATAACACCTGACGATATTGTAGAAAATGACTCAAAAATTACATATTAAAACTTGGGGCTGTCAGATGAATGAATATGATTCATCTAAAATGGCAGATCTTTTATTAAGCACTCACGGATTAGAACTCACGGAAGCACCTGAAGAAGCAGACGTATTATTATTGAATACCTGTTCTATTCGTGAAAAAGCACAAGAAAAAGTGTTTCATCAACTTGGGCGTTGGAAAGAATTAAAGAAAAATAATCCAAATTTAGTGATTGGCGTGGGCGGCTGTGTGGCTTCTCAAGAAGGGGAACATATTCGCCATCGTGCGCCTTATGTGGATATTATTTTTGGCCCACAAACTTTGCATCGTCTGCCTGAAATGATTAATCAAATTCGTGGTGGTAAAAGTTCTGTGGTTGATGTGAGTTTCCCTGAAATTGAGAAATTTGACCGCTTACCTGAACCTCGCGCAGAAGGCCCAACGGCATTTGTTTCCATTATGGAAGGCTGTAATAAATACTGTACTTTCTGTGTTGTGCCTTATACTCGTGGGGAAGAAGTTAGTCGTCCTGTAGATGATGTGTTATTTGAAATCGCACAACTTGCGGATCAAGGTGTGCGAGAGGTTAATTTGCTTGGTCAAAACGTGAATGCTTATCGTGGCCCAACGCACGATGGTCAAATTTGTAGCTTTGCTGAACTGCTTCGTCTTGTCGCATCAATTGATGGTATTGACCGTTTACGTTTCACAACCAGTCATCCAATAGAATTTACAAATGATATCATTGATGTGTATCGTGACACGCCTGAATTAGTGAGTTTCTTGCATCTTCCAGTGCAAGCAGGATCTGACCGTGTATTAACGATGATGAAACGTGGTCATACCGCATTAGAATATAAATCTATTATTCGTAAACTTCGTGCAGTGCGTCCAGATATTCAAATCAGCTCTGACTTTATTGTTGGTTTCCCTGGGGAAACTGCGGAAGATTTTGAGCAAACTATGAATTTGATTGCACAAGTAAACTTTGATATGAGCTTCAGTTTTGTGTATTCTGCCCGACCAGGTACGCCTGCTGCAGATATGCCAGATGATGTGACGGAAGATGAAAAGAAACAGCGTCTTTATGTGCTACAAGAGCGTATTAATCAACAAGCCGCACAATTTAGTCGTCGTATGCTTGGCACAGAGCAGCGCGTGTTAGTTGAAGGGCCATCGAAGAAGGATATTATGGAATTAACAGGACGCACTGAAACAAATCGTATTGTTAATTTCCAAGGTTCTCCAGAAATGATCGGTAAGTTTGTGGATGTAAAAATTACTGATGTTTATACTAATTCGTTACGTGGCGAAGTGGTGCGTACTGAAGATGAAATGGGATTACGTATTGCACAATCGCCACAAGAAGTGATGAATCGCACACGTAAAGAAGATGAATTAGGCGTAGGGCGTTATCACGGCTAATTAAAATGCTGAAATATTTAACCGCGCTTTGAGAGATTAAAGTGCGGTTATTTTTAGAGATATATGGTTTAGATTTGCCAATCAATTGGTTTCATTCCATTGCTTTCCAAATATGAATTTGTTTTGGAAAAATGATGACAGCCAAAAAAACCTCGATGGGCTGAAAGTGGGGAAGGGTGTGGAGCCGTTAAAACAAGGTGACGAGTGCGGTCAATAATTTGTCCTTTTTTTTGTGCGTGACTGCCCCAAAGTAAAAATACCAGTTTTTCACGATGTTCATTGAGTACGGTAATAACTTTATCTGTAAACCTTTCCCAACCTAAATTGGCGTGTGAATGTGCCATACCACGTTCTACGGTAAGCACTGTGTTAAGTAGTAATACGCCCTGTTCTGCCCATTTGACTAAATAACCATGTGATGGCATTTGGAATCCCGAAATATCTTGTGTGAGTTCTTTATACATATTTAATAGGGAAGGGGGAATAGCAACCTCGGGTTTCACTGAAAAAGCCAAGCCATGAGCTTGGTTTGGTCCATGATAAGGATCCTGACCTAAAATCACCACTTTTACATCTTCAAAAGCGGTATATTTGAATGCATTAAATACCTCTTCTTGTGGTGGATAAATTGTTTTCCCGTTTGCTCTTGCAAGATGAACTTGTTGTAGAGCGTGTTGAAAGTAAGGTTGTTCTTTTTCTTTTCCGATAACGTCTGTCCAGTTTTTCATTATTCTATCCTATTAATAAGTTTTTATTCATTATAAACAAAAACACTCATTCAATAAAAAGTTAAATTAATGTTAAATTATTGATATAAATTTTATTTAAAAATTAATAAATTTTAATTTAGATCAAATTTATAAAAATTAATTAAAAAAATAACCTGCTCTTTATCAAATAAATCTAAAATAATTTGAAATATTAAAATGATTTGATAAAATTTGTACAGTTTTATTATTATTTTCGTGCCAATTAGGAGGCTATTATGATTAAAGGTATTCAAATTACTCAAGCAGCAAATGACAATTTGCTTAATTCATTCTGGTTATTAGACAGCGAAAAAAATGAAGCGCGTTGCTTATGTGCAAAAGGCGAATTTGCTGAAGACCAAGTTGTTGCAGTGAGCGAATTAGGTCAAATCGAATATCGTGAATTACCAGTAAACGTCGCACCAACTGTTAAAGTTGAAGGTGGCCAACATTTAAACGTGAACGTATTACGTCGTGAAACGTTAGAAGATGCGGTAAATAACCCAGATAAATATCCACAATTAACTATCCGTGTTTCTGGTTACGCAGTACGTTTCAACTCTTTAACGCCAGAGCAACAACGCGACGTTATCACTCGTACTTTTACTGAAAGCCTATAATTTCAGTTTGAATGAAAAAAGAAACCCCGAAGTCATTCGGGGTTTTGTTTTATCTAAAAAGTTTGAAAATTTGACCGCACTTTTCCTTTTCATCTATAGCGATTTACATGCTTTTCAGGTAGAATCCGCCAGTTAAATTTAATGATTTTTGAGAAAAACTATCTTTTATGAAGAATATTCGCAACTTTTCTATTATTGCCCATATTGACCACGGTAAATCGACCCTTTCTGACCGATTAATTCAAACCTGTGGTGGCCTTTCGGATCGTGAAATGGAAGCGCAAGTGCTAGATTCAATGGATCTTGAGCGTGAGCGCGGAATTACCATCAAAGCACAAAGTGTGACTTTAAATTATAAAGCCAAAGATGGCGAAACTTATCAATTAAACTTCATCGATACACCAGGGCACGTGGACTTTTCTTATGAAGTGTCTCGCTCTCTTGCTGCTTGTGAAGGGGCGTTGTTAGTTGTGGATGCAGGACAAGGAGTTGAAGCCCAAACTCTGGCAAACTGTTATACCGCAATCGAAATGGATTTAGAAGTAGTGCCGATTTTGAATAAAATCGACTTGCCTGCCGCAGATCCTGAACGCGTAGCGGAAGAAATTGAAGATATTGTTGGAATTGATGCGATGGAAGCGGTTCGATGCTCCGCTAAAACGGGTGTCGGTATCGAAGATGTATTAGAAGAAATCGTGGCAAAAATTCCCGCACCAGAAGGCGATCCTAATGCGCCATTACAAGCATTGATTATTGATTCTTGGTTCGATAACTATTTGGGCGTGGTATCTTTAGTGCGTATTAAAAACGGGGTATTACGTAAAGGCGATAAAATTAAAGTGATGTCCACAGGGCAAACTTACAACGTAGATCGTTTAGGGATTTTCACGCCAAAACAAGAAGATACGACTGTTTTAGAATGTGGCGAAGTGGGTTGGGTCGTTTGTGCGATTAAAGATATTTTAGGCGCGCCAGTTGGGGATACCTTAACCCATCAACATAATTCTGCAACTGATGTGTTGCCAGGTTTTAAAAAAGTAAAACCACAGGTTTATGCTGGTTTATTCCCCGTTAGCTCTGACGATTATGAAGCGTTTCGCGATGCACTTGGCAAATTAAGTTTAAACGATGCATCACTTTTCTATGAACCAGAAACTTCGACCGCACTTGGTTTTGGTTTCCGTTGTGGTTTCCTTGGCCTTTTACACATGGAAATCATTCAAGAGCGTCTAGAGCGTGAGTATGATTTAGATCTTATCACGACTGCGCCAACGGTAATTTACGAAGTGCAATTAACGAATGGTGATGTTGTTTATGTGGATAGTCCTGCAAAATTGCCTCCACTTAATAATATTGCTGAAATTCGCGAGCCAATCGCAGAATGTAATATGCTGGTGCCGCAAGAATATTTAGGTAACGTTATTACCCTTTGCGTTGAAAAACGTGGTGTGCAAACCAATATGGTATATCACGGTAATCAGATTGCACTGACTTATGAAATTCCAATGGGTGAAGTTGTTCTAGACTTTTTTGACCGTTTAAAATCAACATCGCGTGGTTATGCTTCGTTAGATTACGGTTTCAAACGTTTCCAAGCGGCAGATATGGTTCGCGTGGATATTATGATTAACAGCGAACGAGTAGATGCTTTAGCTTTAATTGTTCATAAAGATAATTCACAATATCGTGGTCGTGAATTGGTTGAAAAAATGCGAGAGTTAATTCCTCGTCAGCAATTTGATATTGCCATTCAAGCAGCGATTGGAAACCACATTATTGCGCGTTCAACCGTAAAACAATTACGTAAAAACGTATTAGCAAAATGTTATGGTGGCGACGTGAGCCGTAAGAAAAAACTCTTACAGAAACAGAAAGAGGGTAAAAAACGTATGAAGTCTTTAGGTAACGTAGAAGTGCCGCAAGAGGCGTTTTTAGCAATTTTACACGTAGGAAAAGATAAATAAGGAAAATTATGTCAAATTTATTTTTTGTGATTTTATTGGCTGTGGGTTTTGGTGTGTGGAAAGTATTAGATTATTTTCAGCTGCCAAATACTTTTAGTATTTTGTTACTAATTTTGACCGCACTTTCAGGCGTATTATGGTTTTATCATCGTTTTGTGGTGCTGCCAAAACGTCATCGTCAAGTGGCACGTGCAGAACAACGTTCTGGTAAAACCTTAAGTGAGGAAGATAAAGCCAAAATTGAACCGATTTCTGAGGCTTCAGAATTTTTATCTTCACTTTTTCCTGTGCTTGCAGTGGTATTTTTGGTTCGTTCTTTTTTGTTTGAACCGTTTCAAATTCCCTCTGGCTCAATGGAATCCACCTTACGTGTTGGCGATTTTTTAATTGTGAATAAATATGCTTATGGTGTGAAAGATCCGATTTTCCAAAACACCATTATTGCAGGCGAAAAACCACAACGTGGCGATGTAATTGTGTTTAAAGCACCACAACAAGCGTTAATTCGTACAGGTCTTGGCGCAACTCGAGCGGCTTTTGCAGAAAATCTTGCGTTAAGTTCAAAAGATAATATGTCTGGTGTTGATTATATTAAACGTATTGTTGGAAAGGGCGGAGACCGCATAATTTTTGATGTGGAACAAAAAACATTAAAAATTGTATATGGTAAAGAAGGTAAACCTTGTGAAATTGATTGCGAAACCAAGGCGTTTGAATATACACAAAATCCAACAAATCCAGCTTTTCCTAATGAATTAGAATTGACTGAAAAAGGCGATGTAACACACAATGTGTTAATTAGTGAATATCGTCGTTATTCAGGCTCTGAATTTTTCCCACAAGAGGGGATGCAAACTGCAGAATGGCTTGTGCCAGAAGGGCAGTATTTTGTGATGGGGGATCATCGCGATCACAGTGATGATAGCCGTTTTTGGGGCTTTGTGCCTGAAAAAAATATTGTGGGGAAAGCCACTTATATTTGGATGAGCTTAGAAAAAGAAGCGAATGAATGGCCAACAGGTTTCCGTTTTGATCGCTTCTTTACAGCAATAAAATAAGATGAATCATTTAGATCGACTTGAGCGTAAAATCGGCTATTGTTTTAATGATATTGCGCTCTTAAAGCAGGCACTTACGCATCGAAGTGCGGCAACTCAACATAATGAACGCCTAGAATTCCTAGGCGATTCCATTCTTAATTTCACTATCGCTGAAGCACTTTATCATCAGTTTCCACGTTGTAATGAAGGAGAACTGAGCCGTATGCGTGCTACTTTGGTACGCGAACCCACTTTAGCGATTTTAGCGCGCCAATTTGAATTAGGCGATTATATGTCGCTTGGTTCTGGCGAGCTAAAGAGCGGTGGTTTTCGCCGTGAATCTATTCTTGCCGATTGTGTAGAAGCGATTATTGGTGCAATGTCTTTGGATCAAGGATTAGCTGTGACGACCCAAGTGATTCGAAATTGGTATCAACAATTATTGGCAGAAATTAAACCGGGCGATAATCAAAAAGATTCGAAAACTCGTTTGCAAGAATATTTACAGGGTAAACATTTGCCATTGCCAACTTATGAAGTGGTAAATATTCAAGGGGAAGCCCATTGCCAAATTTTCACTGTTGAATGCAAAGTGAAAAGTGCGGATAAAATTGACCGCACTTTTGTGGCAAAAGGATCTAGCCGTCGTAAAGCTGAACAAGCGGCAGCAGAACAAATTTTAAAAGAACTGGACATCAAATGACCGAACAATTCGACAAAACCTATTGCGGCTTTATTGCTATCGTAGGTCGCCCAAATGTGGGTAAATCAACGCTCTTAAATAAAATTTTAGGACAAAAAATTTCAATTACATCACGTAAAGCACAAACTACCCGTCACCGCATTGTGGGAATTAAAACTGAAGGGGCGTATCAAGAAATCTATGTGGATACGCCAGGGCTTCATATTGAAGAGAAGCGTGCAATTAACCGCTTAATGAACCGCGCCGCAAGTAGTGCTATCGGCGATGTTGATTTAATTATTTTTGTTGTTGATGGCACACACTGGAATGCAGATGATGAGATGGTGCTAAACAAATTACGCAATGCAAAATCCCCCGTTGTGCTTGCTATCAACAAAGTAGATAACATCAAAAATAAAGATGATTTATTGCCGTTTATTACAGATCTTAGCAGTAAATTTAACTTTGCTCACATTGTGCCAATTTCTGCACAGCGTGGTAATAATGTTCATGAATTAGAGAAAATTGTACGCCAATCTTTACGCGAAGGTGTGCATCATTTCCCAGAAGATTATGTTACAGACCGTTCACAACGTTTTATGGCATCGGAAATAATCCGTGAAAAATTAATGCGTTTTACGGGAGAAGAATTGCCTTACTCTGTTACTGTTGAAATCGAACAATTCAAAGTGAATGAACGTGGTACTTATGAAATAAATGGCTTAATTCTGGTTGAACGTGAAGGTCAGAAAAAAATGGTAATTGGTGCGGGCGGTCAAAAAATTAAAACTATTGGTATGGAAGCACGTGCTGATATGGAACGTTTATTTGATAACAAAGTCCATCTTGAACTTTGGGTAAAAGTGAAATCAGGTTGGGCAGATGATGAACGTGCGCTGCGCAGTTTAGGATATATGGATGAATAAAGTGCGGTAAAATTTATTCGCATAATAAAAATCCCCATTATTGTGATGGGGATTTTTTGTTTTTAACTTTTCACTGAATACACTTTAAATTTTCCTGTTTGAGCAAGAACTTGATAATCATTGAAATGTTGTTTAAGTAGCTCGGGATAAGGCAAAAATGCATTGGCGACAATGCGTAATTCTCCACCTTGATTGAGATGCCATTTCGCTTGAGTGATAAGTTCTTTTACGGCTCGATAGGCGGTATCAATGCCATCGTGGAATGGTGGATTTGAAATGATCAAATCAAATTTTCCTTGTACATCAGAAAAGACATCACTGGCGTAAACCTCGCCTTGTAATTGATATTCAGAAAGTGTTTTACGCGCTGATTCTAATGCCATTGCGTGAATATCTGCCATCGTAATTTGTGCGTTAGGCGAGCGTTTTTTTATCATAGAGCCAATTACCCCCGCGCCACAGCCAAGATCGAGCACTTTTCCTTTTATTTTATTATCAATGGTTGAAAGTAACAGTTCCGTGCCTGTGTCTAATTCCGCCGCACTAAATACCCCAGGTAAACTATATATAGTTAAGTCTTCTAGCGTAGAATGTTGATAGGTTTTCCAGAAATTTTTAAGTTCAAAGTGCGGTTTATTTTGGAGTGAAAAATGATATAAACCACAACGGCGAGCAGAGTCAATTTTTGCTATTTCCCCATAGGGTGCTAATGTTTTTTCTACTGAACGTACGCCACAACGATTTTCGCCAATAATTAATATTTCTTGACCAATAGGAGCTTGAGACAATAGTTGAAGCAGTTGGAAATTGACTTCTTGTTTGTTTTTAGTCCAATAATAAACGATTAAATCGGCTTGACCTTGAAATTCAACGGAAAAATTGACCGCACTTTGCGTTCTTGCATAGTCAAAATAGCAGCTCCAAATTTGGATTGATTGGCATTTTGAGGCTAATGTTTGAGGAAAATTATCAGAAATTCCTCCAGCAAATAATACCGATTTACCATTAAAAAATGAAAGATGGCGTTCTAAAACTTGGCTCTCTAGAGAAATCACGCTTTGAATCCTGTGGGTTATTAGTTAAAATTATGCGTCATTTTAGCAAAGATTAATAAAAGAAATTAACACTATTTTTCAAGCAACGTTTTAAAAATTCACTTATGAACAGACGCGATCTTCTTTTACAAGAAATGGGCATTTCCCAGTGGGAATTATATCGCCCCGAGGTACTGCAAGGTTCAGTAGGAATCAGTGTGGCAGAGAATATTCGCTTTATCACTGTTTCCGATGAGAATATCAGTAGCTCGCCTTTGTTGGCTGATGTGCTGTTAAGCCTTGATCTTAAAAAAGAAAATTGCTTATGTTTGAATTACGATCAAATCCAGCATATGGAATGTAAGCAGCCTATTCGTTATTGGTTACTATCAGAAAATAGCGACCAAATTGACCGCACTTTAGCATTTTGTGTGCAGGCAGAGCAGGTTTATCGCTTGCCAAGTTGGCAGCAATTTCAATCTAATCATCAAGCCAAACGAGCGTTATGGCAACAAATTCAGCAGTCTTAATTATGTCTATTATTTCTCAAATTGAAGCCTGTGATTTCGAGCGATTGTATGAAATCGAACAGCAAGCACATCTGGTGCCTTGGTCGCTGGGGACGTTAAAAAATAATCAAGGGGAGCGTTATCTCAATTTAAAATTAATTGAGAATAATCAGATTATCGGTTTTGCGATTTGCCAAACCGTATTAGATGAAGCGAATTTGTTTAATATTGCGATTTTGCCTAATTATCAAGGTTGTGGATTTGGCAAATTATTGTTAGGCGAATTAATCTTTCAATTAAAGGAAAGAGGTGTACAGACTTTATGGCTAGAAGTCAGAGAGTCTAACCCTGCTCGTTTCTTGTATGAAAAAGTTGGTTTTAATGAAGTCGATATTCGGAAAAATTATTATCCGAAACCCAGTGGTGGACGAGAAAATGCCGTGGTAATGGCGTGTTATCTATAGATTTAAATAATTAGCCTAGATATTTCTAGGCTATATTTTTTATGCTTCTTCTGCAGGAAAAACAAATGGATTTAATCCGCTTCGTGCGAAACCTTTTTCTTCCATTTCAATATCTAAGAAAATAGAAGCCAAATCGTCGGCTACAGGCTCTACATGAGGATCTTTTTCTTGGAACATAATTTTCAAGTAACTTTCACAGCTACCACAGGTTTCAGCACGAACAAGTGCAAGTTCTTCATCTAACGACCACATTTCGAGTTTGTCGTGGCTATTACAATTGGTGCATTGTGCGCGTACTAAATTCCATTCACTTTCACATAAATTACAATGTAAGTAGCGTAACCCTTGTGATGTACCAATTTGTACAATACTTGCCACAGGTAAAGAACCACAAACAGGGCAGTGATGTAAATTTTCGGCGTTCTCAACTTGGCTATTATGGGGAATTTGCTGGGCGAGCTGTAGCCAATAAAGAGAAAGTGCAGCCCAAATAAAGACGGCTTTATCACTGCTAACTAAATTAAATTCTTGTGCTAAGAGTTTATTTGCCATTTCTTCTAAGTCGGCAGAGGATGCTTTTTCAAGAAATTCAATTGTCGCAGCGACTTGCTCATTAGCCTTTGGTTTAATTTCATCAAGAATTTCAGTTAAGTATTCGCGCCAGATGCTGTTTCTTTTAAAGGTTTTTGCATTTAGTGGCTTGATATCATTTAGCTGTTCAAACTGTTGTGGCGGTAAAGGATTTTTTTCTAACGTGGAAAGTTGGCTTTCAACTATGTCTGCGGCAAATAATAAATAATCAGATAGAGGATGATTTTGTGCTAAGTCTCTTAAACGTTTTGCTCTGCGTAGGTAAAGATTTTTAGGATTGGCAAATAAAATCGCTGGGGCTTGATATGTATTTGCCACTTGTTTAATTTCTGATTCAGATAAGATTTTGATACTCATATTCTTCTCACTTTTATAATAAAAAGTGCGGTCAATTTTAACCGCACTTTTTTCTTTTTCAGGATTTGAGCTTATTTGCCAAATCCTTTAAATAAGACTTTGGTTTTACCTACTTTTTTGCCAGATTGCTCGTTGAGTAAATCTTCTTCAAGTTTTGATAAAACTTCTTCACGATACCATCTTGGGTGATGTTTTTTCGCCCAACGAACAGTAACCCAACCTTCAACAATACCGCGAATTGATCCTTTAACCCAAAATGCCATATATATATGCACCAAGATACCCGTGAATAACATAAAAGCACTTGCAGAGTGGAGTAAAATAGCAATTCGCAATACTGGGATTGAGAAGTAATGTGAAAAATATTGACGCCACATAATGATGCCAGTGACTAATAAGGTTACCATCGCCAAGTTTAATGTCCAAAAGAGCATTTTTTGACCAAGGTTATATTTACCGTTGTCAGCAACTGCGTGTTCATTCCCTTTAAGCACTTCAACGACACCTTTTGCCCAGCGAATATCGTTTTTTTCTGGAATATTGTGATCCCAGTACAATAACGCTAAGTAGATGAAAGCGAAGAACATTAAAATCCCAGTGAATGGGTGAATGGCGCGCGCAATTTGTGGTGTACCCAAAATTTCTGTGAGCCAAGCAAAGTCAGGGAAGAAAAATGCAACACCAGTGAACATCGTCATAAAAAAGCAAATAACCAACATCCAGTGACTAATACGCGCTGGGGTTCTATGACGGATAACGCGAGTATCGTTGCTAATTTCAATTTTACTCATTGTTTTCCCCCTTAGACGGTTTATTTTCTTCAAATTCGTGATGATGATCTTCTACATCTTCTTCTACATTTGGGCCAACGGTTAAGTAATGTGCAACTTCTGCTAGAGCTAGACCACCCATTGCCACTGCAGCGACTGGTTTCAATACATCTTTCCATAAGGTCACACTCAAATCAATTTGAGGATCTTTTGGAAGACCATTGTAAAGCTCAGGTTTATCTGCGTGATGCAACACATACATTACGTGTGTACCGCCTACACCTGGAGGATCGTAAAGTCCCGCATTTTCATAACCACGAGATTTTAAATCTACAACACGTTGTTCTGCGTAAATTTTCATTTCTTCTTTAGAGCCGAAACGAATCGCACCTGTTGGACAGGTTTTCACGCAAGCTGGTTCTTGTCCAACAGAAACACGATCAACACAAAGGGTGCATTTGTATACACGATTGTCTTCAGGATTCATTCGTGGAATATTGAATGGACAGCCTGCAATACAATAACCACAACCAATACATTTATCGGATTGGAAATCCACAATACCGTTAGCATATTGAATGATTGCACCCGGTGCAGGACAAGCCTTTAAACAACCAGGTTCTGCGCAATGCATACAGCCATCTTTACGAATCAGCCATTCTAAACGATCGTTTTCTTCAACTTCGTTAAAACGCATCACCGTCCACGCTTTTGCATCAAGATCAACTGGATTGTCATAAACCCCAACACATTGTGCATTGACATCAGAGCGAATATCATTCCACTCTGAACAACCCACTTGGCAGGCTTTACATCCGATACAAGTTGAAACATCAATTAATTTTGCGACTTCGACTTTATGATCTCTCGCTTGTGGTGCTGGTGTTAAACCAGATGTTGCGGAGATTTTAATAACGTCTTGCGTTTGAACGCCTTGAGCAGTTCCGGCCATATTATGCCTCCCCAACTTTTTCAATATTTACCAAGAATGTTTTGTATTCTGGTGTTTGCGTGATTGCCTCACCCCAAGATGGTGTTAAGGTATTAGTAGAGAATCCACGGTTACCTTTGCCATTCAATGCCTTCATATTCCAGTGAATTGGAAGACCTATATGGTGTACGACACGTCCATCAATTTCGAGATCTTTAAGACGTTTTGTAACCACGGCAACCGCTTTAATATAGCCACGACGAGAAGTAATTTTTACCATATCGCCTTTTTGGATGCCTTTTTCTGCCGCTAATTTTTCGCCAATTTCCACAAATTGTTGTGGTTGTGCGATGATATTTAATGCGGATTGTGCAGTCCAGCTGTGGAAATGCTCGGTTAAACGATAAGTTGTTGCTACAAATGGATAGTCTTTATTTGAACCAATAAATTCACGATCTTCTTTATAGATACGTAAAGTTGGATCTGTCACTACATTTGGATGAAGTGGGTTTGTATCAATTGGGCTTTCAACTGGTTCATAGTGTTCTGGCATTGGGCCATTTGCAATTTTATCAACGGCAAATAAACGTCCTACGCCTTCTGCGGACATAATGAACGGCCCAGTATCAGAACCTGGTGGTTGCGTGCCGTAGTCAGCAATATCAAACCAGTTCCAGTTTTTACCGTTCCATTTGATTAATTGGCGGTTTTTATCCCAAGGATTACCATTGATATCTAATGATGCACGGCTATAAAGTACGCGGCGGTTTGCAGGCCATGCAAAGCCCCAGCCAATAGTACAACCTAAACCCGATGGATCTGAATTATCGCGATTAGCAGTTTGGTTGCCTTTTTCAGTCCATTGACCAACATATAACCAGTTACCTGATGTTGTTGTACCATCATCACGTAAATGTGCAAATCCATTGAGTAATTGACCTTTCTTGTACATCAAGTTACCGTTTGGATCATAAAGATCTTCAAGTGCATAACCATTTAATTCTTTGGCTAATTCAACCGCACTTGGTGAGTGTGGTTGAGCATAATTCCAAGTCATTGCTTCAAAAGATTTAATGCCTTGACCACCCTCTTTTTTATAAAGTTCGTGCATTTCTTCGCGTAGCATAGAAAGAATATCAACATCAGGTAAGGCTTCTCCCGGTTGATCGCAACCTTTCCAGTGCCATTGAGCCCAGCGACCAGAATTAACGATTGATCCGTCTTCTTCTGCGAAACAAGTAGTTGGTAAACGGAAAACTTCTGTTTGAATTTCCGCAGGATTTACATCATTTGACTCACCAAAATTTCTCCAAAATTCTGATGATTCAGTTTGTAATGGATCCATAACGACTAAGTATTTCAGTTTACTCATACCAGATAACGTTTTATTTTTATTTGGTAGTGCATTTAATACGTTAAAACCTTGTAAAATCCAACCGTGTAATTTGCCTTCATTCATCAATTTAACGTGAGTAATCGGATCATATAAGCGATCTGCTTTTGGTAAGAAATCGAATCCCCAGCCATTTTCCTTAGTGGCATTATCTCCGTAGAAAGTTTTCATCATACTGACAAAGAATTTTGAAGTATGACGATAATAGTTCACTTGGTTTGGAACGATATCTTTTGGTGTAATTGCGTTAATGTATTGATCGTAAGAGGTATCTTTATCGTTTGGCAAACGCATATAACCTGGTAAAGACATTGGCAATAAGCCCATATCTGTCGTACCTTGAACATTGGAGTGTCCACGTAATGCGTTAATACCGCCACCTGGCATCCCCATATTACCTAAAAGTAATTGGATTATCGCCATTGAGCGAATATTTTGTGTACCGATTGAATGCTCTGTAAAACCTAATGCATATAGATGCGTCATCGTTTTATTTGGTACTGATGTCTTACCAATTTCTTCACAGATTTGTAAGAAGAGTTTTTGTTTTACACCTGTAATACGCTCAACCATTTCTGGGGTATAACGAGAAACGTGCTCTTTTAAGATGTTAATGACACAACGAGGATGTTGTAATGTCATATCACGTTTAGCGTGACTATTTTCATCAAATTGGTAGTTCCATTTAGATTTATCGTAGTTACGTTTTTCTTCGTCATACCCTACAAATAAACCATCTTCAAATTTGAAACCTTCATCAATTAAGAATGAAGCATTGGTATAGTGTTTAACATATTCGTGTTGAATTTGATTCGTTTCCAATAGGTAACGGATCACGCCCATTAAGAACGTAATATCAGAACCAGAACGAATTGGTGCGTGTAAATCTGCAACGGATGCTGTACGGTTAAAACGCGGATCAATAACGATGATTTTCGCACCGTTTTTCTTCGCTTCAATTGCCCAACGGAAGCCAACAGGATGAGCTTCTGCAGGGTTACCGCCTTGAACGATGATTAAGTTGGCATTTTTAATATCAACCCAGTTATTTGTCATGGCACCGCGACCAAATGATGGAGCAAGACTTGCTACCGTTGGTCCGTGTCAAGTATTCGCTTGGTTACATACTGGCACCATACCGAGCATTCGAATCCACTTTTGCGTTAATAACGCAGCTTCATTGCTCATTGCTGATGCAGTCATAATTCCTGTCGTTGCCCAACGATTAACCGTTTTTCCACTTGCATCTTTTTCAACAAAGTTGGCATCTCGGTCATCTTTCATTAAACGAGCAATACGTTTAATGGCATCTTTCCAAGAAATTCGTTCCCATTTATCAGAACCGGGTGCACGATATTGAGGATATAAAGAACGGCTTTCACTATTGACATAATCGAGTGCACCAGCACCTTTCGGGCAAAGTGCACCACGACTGACTGGGTGATCTGGATCGCCTTCAATATGAAAGAGTTTTGAACGAGTATTTGTGCCAGTATGGCTACCTAATGAATTGTAAGGTTTGCCTGTGCTATATAACAACATACCGCAACTTACAGCGCAGTATGTACAGGTGTTACGGGATTCAAACGCACGTAATAATTTATATTCGCGTGGTGCAGCTAATACATTTGCTGGAGCAAAGCCCAACATTGCAGCTGACGTTCCCGCCATACCTCCTGCACAGATCTTGAAGAATTTTCTTCTTGAGACCTGCATAATCACTCCTTTCAACAACAAGTTGTTGAGATATTATAGATAGTAATAAAATTCGTTTAGTAGCTAGATTATGTTGATTTCGTTAAAATAACACTCTCTAGTATATAAATCATCGAAAAAACGCTGATTTATTAGGTGGCTAGGATAACGATTTTTTAACGATAAATCCATAATCAAATAATATTAGCTTCAACAAATATTGTGATCTAGATCATAAATATAAAAATAATTTAACAGATTTTTTACATTTAACTGATGGGCAGGTAATAAATGCAGTGCTGGATTCGACAAACTATCAACTTTTTTAGAAAGATAAAAAATACAGAAAAATTGACCGCACTTTTACAACAAAAAGAGGACATACTGGCTGTTGAGATGCCAGTTTCTTTGGTATATAACGGCATTTCTCACGCAGTTATGATGTGTTCCCCAAACAATTTAGAGGATTTTGCTTTAGGCTTTTCTCTAACAGAGGGAATTATCAATCAACCAGAAGATATTTATGGTATTGATCTTGTAGAAGTTTGCAATGGTATTGAAGTGCAAATTGAACTTTCTAGCCGTAAATTTATGGCATTAAAAGAGCATCGTCGTAATCTTACGGGGCGTACTGGTTGTGGTATTTGTGGTACAGAACAATTGAATCAAGTATATAAAACTTTTCCAAAATTAGACTGTACTTTTCAATTTGATTTAAATTTGCTAGATAGTTGTCTTATTGATCTTCAAAAAAATCAATTACTTGGATGTAAAACTGGTGCTACCCATGCTTGTGCATTTTTCGATTTATATGGAAATATGTTAGCTATTTACGAAGATGTAGGTCGCCACGTTGCGTTAGATAAATTGCTTGGTTGGCACGCAAAATTGGGTAAGCCTAGAGGTTTTATTTTAGCCTCCAGTCGAGCGAGTTATGAAATGGTGCAAAAAACAGTGGCTTGCGGGGTGGAGATGTTAGTCACGATTTCCGCCGCAACGGATTTAGCAGTAACAATGGCAGAGAAACATAATTTGACTTTAATTGGTTTTGCTAGGGAAGGAAAAGGAAATATTTATAGTGGGCATCAACGACTTCACAATTAACCCCAATCAAGAGAGTGATTTGAGGTTTTGTTGTTGATTAATTTACCATCCAGCTTGTGACTGCGATAAAAATTGCAAAGATGCAAAACCAAGTTATGTGTAGTTTTGTGCTTTTACGATTGACTTTTTCATTATGTAAACGCCGAGCTTCTAATTTTTGTTTGTAAATCTCTAGATCTTTTTGTTTGAAAGAAAAACCGCAATTAGGGCAATTTTCTGCATTTTCACTAATCTTTTTTCTGCATTCGGGGCATCTTGCTAAGGACATATTTGCTCTATACCTATTCAATTACTTATTTATTAGCATTTTAATGGATGTTTTAGATTTTACAAATGTGATATAAGTCACAAATCTTATAAAAATCTTTAAATTCAATTTTTTATTTGACGTAATTTGAAATAGAATACAGCCGCTTGTTTAGGGCATATAAATACCTTTACTTTATTTTTTGAGGAGCCTTCTTATGTTATGGTTTTTCTTTTGTGTAGCCGTGTTGATTATCGGTTACTTTATTTATGGAAAAATTATCGAAAAAATTTTTGTGATTAATCCAAAACGTCAAACACCTGCTTACCAAGTAAATGATGGTGTGGACTATATGCCAATGTCTAAAACGAAAATTTGGCTAATTCAATTATTAAATATTGCGGGAACAGGCCCTATTTTTGGCCCTATTCTTGGTGCATTATATGGACCTGTTGCAATGCTTTGGATTGTTATTGGTTGTATTTTTGCTGGCGCAGTACACGATTATTTCTGTGGTATGTTAAGTATTCGTCACGGTGGTGCAACAATGCCATATTTGGCGGGTAAGTTTTTAGGTCGTCCCGTTAAAGTCTTTATCAATACATTAGCACTTGTGTTGCTTTTACTTGTCGGTGTTGTGTTTGTGGCAAGCCCAGCTCAATTGATGGGTACCATTACAATGGATGTATTTGGTGCTTCGCAAGGTGCGTTAGTGCTTGGTGATGCAGAGGCAGTTCATCATTCTGTTGAAGCTGGTGGGATTAAAGTATGGGGAATGGATAAAGCAACAGTGGTTGCTGTGTGGACAGCGATTATTTTTGCTTATTATATTCTTGCAACCTTACTTCCAGTTGATAAGATTATTGGTCGAATTTATCCACTCTTTGGTGCGTTATTACTCTTTATGTCAGTTGGTATGGTATACGGATTAGTTGTTTCACATTTTAGTGCAACAGATCCAATTGAGTTTTTCCGTACAATCAATGCTGATGGCGAGGGTTTAACTTGGGCGAAATTTACACAAAATTTCCAAGTGAAAGGTGATGTTCCAATTTGGCCACTTTTATTCTTAACTATCTCTTGTGGTGCATTATCAGGTTTCCACGCAACGCAAACTCCATTAATGGCACGTTGTACAGAAAATGAAAGTGAAGGTCGCTTCATTTTCTACGGTGCAATGATTACTGAGGGGGTAATTGCATTAGTATGGTGTATGGTTGGTCTTGCATTCTATGAAAATCCACAAGCGTTACAAGATGCAATTTCAGCAGGTTCTCCATCTAAAGTTGTGTATGATAGTTCGTTACATTTCTTAGGTTTTATTGGTGGTATTTTTGCCATATTAGGCGTGATTGTTCTTCCTATTACTTCTGGCGATACTGCATTCCGTGCTGCGCGTTTACAGATAGCCGAAATTTTTAATGTTGATCAACGTTCATTACCTAAACGTTTATTAATTGCTGTGCCGTTGTTTGTATTAGGTTATTTTATTTCAACCATTGATTTCAGCGTATTATGGCGTTATTTCACTTGGGCAAACCAAATGACAGCAATGGTAATGTTATGGACTGCAGCGGCATATTTATATCGTTATCATAAATTCCACTGGGTTGCGTCTCTTCCTGCGTGGTTTATCACAACAGTATGTACAACTTATTTGTTCTACAACAAAATTGGTTTCGGCTTAGATTATCAGCTTTCTGTGTATCTTGGTTTAGCAACAACCATCGTTTGTATCGTATTGTTCTTCACAATGCTTAAACCATTAGGTACGCGAGATGAAGAAGCTTATATAAATAATTAGTCAATAAAATTTGATGAAAAAAGCCGTTTGAATTGTTTATTCAAACGGCTTTTTTATTTTGATAAAAATCAGTTGCTTTAATGTGGAATTACTTGCAAGTTGAGCGAACAAATTATAAACTTGCCAAAAGTGGAGAAAAGTGGTGTTTTGTGGAGATTTTTAGAAAAATTTCTCAAAATAAGTTCAATTTTTAAGGCGTAATATGTTTCGTGGTGCAACAGCGGTTAATTTAGATTCTAAGGGACGCGTAGCGATCCCAACTCGCTATCGAGCTGAAATTCTTGAAAAGAATCAAGGGCAAATGGTTTGTACTGTAGATATTCGCCAACCCTGTCTTTTACTTTATCCCCTTGATGAATGGGAAAAAATCGAACAAAAACTTCTCGCACTTTCTAACTTTGATCCTACCCAACGTCGTTTGCAACGAGTAATGCTTGGCCATGCCACTGAATGTGAGATGGATTCTCAAGGCCGTATTTTACTTGGTAGCTTGTTACGCCAACACGCAAAATTAGAAAAAGGTTTAATGTTGGTAGGGCAACTTAATAAATTTGAAATTTGGAGCGATGTAGAATGGCATACTCAAATTACAGAGGATATAGAAATTGGCTCCAGCGCAGATTTTGCTGTTGATGCGTTAAATGATTTCTCATTATAGAAAATAATGTAGTACTTTTATCTTAAATTTATGAATAGCGAAAATTCTTTTTCTTCATCTGAACATATTACAGTTTTACTTCACGAAGCCGTGAATGGCTTAGCATTGAAGGAGAATGGCATTTATATTGATGGTACTTTTGGGCGTGGGGGGCATTCTCGGCTTATCCTTTCTCAACTTTCTTCTAATGGTCGTTTGATTGCTGTAGATCGCGATCCTCGTGCTATTGCAGAAGCACAAAAAATTCAAGATTCACGTTTTCAGATTGAACATAACAGCTTTTCTCATATTCCTGAAATTTGTGACAAATTAAATTTAGTGGGCAAAATTGACGGTATTTTGCTTGATCTTGGTGTGTCTTCCCCTCAACTTGACGAAGCAGAACGTGGTTTTAGTTTTATGAAAGATGGCCCGCTTGATATGCGTATGGATACAACTCAAGGTTTATCTGCTGAAGAATGGTTAAAACAAGTGTCCATTGAGGATTTAACTTGGGTATTGAAAACTTTTGGCGAAGAGCGTTTCGCTAAACGTATTGCCACTGCTATTGTTGATTACAACAAAAGTGCGGTAAAAAATGGCACAGAATTTTTATCACGTACTAGTCAATTGGCGGAACTTATTTCACAGGCAGTTCCTTTTAAAGATAAATATAAACATCCTGCGACGCGTAGTTTCCAAGCCATTCGTATTTTTATTAATTCAGAATTAGATGAATTAGAAAGTCTGCTTAATTCTGCGTTAGATATGTTAGCACCAGAAGGGCGTTTATCAATTATAAGTTTCCATTCTTTAGAAGATAGAATGGTGAAACATTTTATGAAAAAACAAAGTAAGGGCGAGGATATTCCTAAAGGTTTACCGTTGCGAGAAGATCAAATTCAGCGTAATCAAAAATTAAGAATTATTGGTAAAGCCATTCAGCCAAGTGATGCAGAAATTCAAGCAAATCCTCGTTCAAGAAGTGCAGTATTGCGTGTCGCGGAGAGAATTTAGCGATGTCTGAAAATAATAAGCCTCGTTATCCGTTACAGCAAATTTTAGTCGAAGATTTATTTTCTTCAAATAAGTTAGTGGTGTTGCTGTTAATAGGGATTTTAGTTTCTGCAATGGGAACGATTTGGATAACCCATAAAACTCGCCAACTCATTTCTGAAAATGGAATGTTAATTTTACAGCGTCAAGCACTTGAGAATGAATACCGTAATTTACAAGTGCAGGAAGCTACGGAAGGGGATAGTACGCGTGTAGAATCTATTGCGATTAGTACATTAAAAATGAAAGTTGTTTCTTCAGAGCAAGAAGTTGAAATTAGAGAATAATAGGTAAGAAAGATGGTGAAATTTAATTCCCCGCGTAAATCAGGTAAGTCGAAAAAAACAATTAGAAAATTGACTGCACCTGAAACTGTAAAGCAAAACAAACCTCAAAAGCTGTTTGAAAAATGCTTTATGCGTGGACGTTATATGCTTTCGACGGTTCTTATTTTACTCGGTCTGTGCGCTTTAGTCGCGCGAGCAGCTTATGTTCAATCTATTAATGCCGATACGTTATCGAGTGAAGCGGATAAGCGTTCTTTGCGTAAAGATGAAGTATTATCTGTGCGTGGTTCTATTTTAGATCGTAATGGTCAGCTTTTATCTGTAAGCGTGCCGATGAGCGCGATTGTGGCAGATCCAAAAACGATGTTGAAGGAAAATTCGCTTGCGGATAAAGAACGAATTGCAGCTTTAGCTCAAGAATTAGGTATGACCGAAAATGATTTAGTGAAAAAAATTGAGAAAAATGCTAAATCTGGTTATTTGTATTTAGCGCGCCAAGTTGAATCAAATAAAGCTAACTATATTCGTAGATTAAAAATTAAGGGAATCATTTTAGAAACTGAGCATCGTCGTTTTTATCCTCGTGTAGAAGAAGCTGCACACGTGGTGGGTTATACGGATATTGATGGAAATGGTATTGAAGGCATTGAGAAAAGTTTTAATTCAATACTTGTTGGTAAAGATGGCTCACGTACTGTTCGTAAAGATAAACGTGGAAATATTGTTGAACATATCTCCGATGAGAAAAAATATGATGCACAAGATGTTACCTTAAGTATCGATGAAAAATTGCAATCTATGGTATATCGTGAGATTAAAAAGGCGGTGTCTGAGAATAATGCGGAGTCTGGTACTGCAGTGTTAGTTGATGTTCGTACTGGGGAAGTGTTAGCTATGGCGACCGCACCCTCTTATAATCCAAACAACCGTGTCGGCGTAAAATCAGAGTTAATGCGTAACCGCGCAATCACCGATACGTTTGAGCCAGGTTCTACGGTAAAACCTTTCGTTGTTTTAACCGCACTTCAACGAGGTGTCGTTAAACGAGATGAAATTATTAATACCACGTCCTTTAAATTAAGCGGTAAAGAAATTGTGGATGTTGCACCACGTGCTCAACAAACTTTAGACGAGATTTTAATGAACTCTAGTAACCGTGGTGTAAGTCGTCTTGCATTACGTATGCCACCTAGTGCATTAATGGAAACTTATCAGAATGCAGGTTTAAGTAAACCGACAGATTTAGGTTTGATCGGCGAACAAGTTGGGATTTTGAATGCAAATCGTAAACGCTGGGCAGATATTGAACGTGCAACAGTTGCTTATGGTTATGGTATTACTGCGACACCTTTACAAATTGCTCGTGCCTATGCAACTCTTGGTAGTTTTGGTGTTTATCGCCCGCTTTCTATCACTAAAGTTGATCCGCCAGTTATTGGGAAACGCGTTTTCTCTGAAAAAATAACTAAAGATATTGTGGGGATTTTAGAGAAAGTAGCAATTAAAAATAAACGCGCAATGGTGGAAGGTTACCGTGTTGGCGTGAAAACAGGTACAGCACGTAAGATTGAAAATGGACATTATGTAAATAAATATGTGGCATTTACTGCGGGTATTGCACCAATTAGTGACCCTCGTTATGCCTTAGTGATTTTGATCAATGATCCAAAAGCAGGCGAATATTATGGTGGTGCGGTTTCTGCCCCTGTATTCTCTAGCATTATGGGTTATGCGTTACGTGCAAATGCTATTCCGCAAGATGCTGAATCAGCTGAAAACACAACAACGAAAACTACAAAACGTATTGTTTATATTGGCAATCACAAGAATCAAAAAGTGAATTAAGGAAAAATTATGAAAAAACTCACCGCACTTTTTAATTTGCCTGAATTAAAGGATGATGTAGAACTCCATAATATGGTGTTGGATAGCCGTAAAGTTAAAGCTGGCGATCTTTTTGTGGCGATAAAAGGTCATCAGGTGGATGGAAATCAATTTATTGATTCTGCTATTCATTCTGGCGCGAGTGCGGTGGTGTCTGAGACTGAATTATCTAGTGAACATTTAACTGTAGCGTTTATCGGGAATGTGCCAGTGGTTAAATATTATCAACTTGCACGTCATCTTTCGTCCTTAGCTGATGTTTTTTATGATTCGCCCTCTAAAAATTTAACCCTTGTTGGCGTAACAGGGACAAATGGTAAAACTACTATTTCTCAATTATTAGCACAATGGGCGGAATTATTAGGTCATCGTTCGGCAGTGATGGGAACCATTGGTAATGGGCTTTTAGGACAAATTGTAGAAGCTAAAAATACAACTGGCTCAGCAGTGGAAATTCAATCGTCCCTTTCAAATTTCAAGCAAGCAGGCGCAGATTTTGCCTCTATTGAAGTTTCATCACACGGTTTGGCGCAGCATCGTGTAGAAGCCTTGCATTTTAAAGCGGCAATTTTCACGAATTTAACCCGTGATCATCTAGATTATCATCAATCTATGGAAAATTATGCTGCGGCGAAGAAACGCTTGTTCACTGAATTAGATACCCAAATTAAAGTGATTAATGCTGATGATGAAATTGGACACCAATGGCTAACTGAATTACCTGATGCTATTGCCGTAAGTATGAATGCGGATTTTAAAGTAGGTTCACATCAATGGATGAAAGCAATAAATATCCATTATCATTTTAAAGGTGCAGATATTACTTTTGAATCTAGCTGGGGTAATGGCGTTTTGCATAGCCCATTAATTGGTGCTTTTAATGTAAGTAATTTATTATTAGTAATGACCACGTTGTTATCGTTTGGTTACCCATTGGAAAATTTACTCGCTACGGCGAAATCTTTAAAAGGAGTATGTGGAAGAATGGAAATGATTCAATATCCAAATAAACCAACCATTATTGTAGATTATGCGCATACACCAGATGCCTTGGAAAAAGCGTTGATTGCTGCGCGTGAACATTGCCAAGGCGAATTATGGTGCATCTTTGGTTGTGGCGGAGATCGTGATAGAGGCAAACGTCCGTTAATGGCACAAGTTGCAGAGCAGTTTGCTGAAAAGATTATTGTGACAAAAGATAATCCACGAACAGAATCACAAAACCAAATTGAAGCAGATATTGTCGCAGGCTTTAAAAATATGGAAAAGGTGGGGATTATTCCTGATCGTGCGCAGGCAATCCAGTTTGCGATTGAAAGTGCGGTAGAAAATGACGTGATTTTAATTGCTGGAAAGGGGCACGAACATTATCAAATTATTGGTTCGGAAGTTGTGCATTTTTCCGACCAAGAAATTGCACTTGATTTCTTAAAATAATCATTACTCAATTATGATTAAACTCTCTACTGTACAACTTGCACAGATTCTTCAAGCTAAATTAATTGGCGATGAAAATGTGCAAGTTGAAGAAATTAATACGGATACTCGAAAAAGCATATCAAATAGCTTATTTTTTGCTTTAAAAGGCGAAAAATTTGATGCTCATCAATATCTTGAACAAGCGGTAGCACAAGGTGCGCTCGCGCTTGTTGTTCAGCAAGAAAATTCTTCCATTTCTATTCCACAACTTGTGGTTAAAGATACTCGTATTGCTTTGGGCAAGCTTGCAAAATGGTTACGCGAGAAAATTAATCCGCGTATTGTGGCGATGACAGGCTCTTCTGGTAAAACTACGGTAAAAGAAATGACCGCAAGTATTTTGCAGCATACTGCTGGTAATCCAGAGGCGGTACTTTTTACCAATGGTAATTTCAATAATGATATAGGTGTGCCTTTAACCCTGCTGCGCTTAACAGAAAAGCATCGTTTTGCTGTGATTGAACTTGGTGCTAATCATCAAAATGAAATTAATTACACCACAAAATTAGTTCAACCTAATGCCGCATTGATTAATAATATTGCGCCCGCACATTTAGAGGGGTTTGGTTCTTTAGCGGGGGTTGTTCAAGCAAAAGGCGAGATTTATCGAGGTTTAACAAAAAATGGTGTGGCGATTATCAATGCTGAACATAATCACTTAGATATTTGGCAAAAAGAAATCAGCAATCACGCCATTCAATATTTCAACGGCAAGGATTATTCCGTCAGAAATGTTCAAGGTAACGAGCAAGGTTCAACCTTTACGTTAGTTTCTCCGCAAGGCGAAATTGACATCAGTTTGCCTTATCTTGGAGAGCATAATGTAAAAAATGCTTTAGCTGCTACCGCACTAGCGATGAATGTTGGTGCTACGCTTGCCGATGTCAAAGCTGGATTAGAACAACGTTCGCAAGTGAAAGGACGTTTATTCCCTATTCAAGTAACACCTAATTTATTGTTGTTAGATGATACTTATAACGCAAATAAAGATTCTCTCTGTGCGGCTATTGATGTTTTAAAAAGTTATGATGCTTTCCGTATTCTATGTGTCGCAGATATGAAAGAATTGGGCGAAAATTCTCTCGCTATTCATCGTGAAGTTGGACAATATGTTAAGTCGTCAAATTTAGATTTAGTTTGTTCTTATGGCAATGAAAGTGCGGTCATTTCTGAGGCTGTTTTGGGTAAGCATTTTACGGATAAAACTGAAATGGTGGATTTCTTAGTTCCACTTATTGAAAACCAATTACAACAAAATAATAAAGTCGTGGTGCTAGGAAAAGGCTCACGTTCAATGAAAATGGAAGATGTGATCTATTCATTAAAGGATAAAATTAAATGTTAGTCTGGCTTGCTGAATATCTTGTTCGTTACGAAACCGCCTTTAATGCGATTTCTTATATTACCGTCCGTGCAATTCTTGCATTATTAACCGCACTTTTTATCTCCCTTTGGATTGGCCCTAAAGTGATCAAGCGTTTACAGATCTTAAAATTTGGTCAAGAAGTGCGAAATGATGGCCCTGAAAGTCACTTTGCTAAAAAAGGCACCCCCACTATGGGCGGTGTGATGATTTTATTCTCTATTGGCGTAAGTACGTTATTATGGGCAAATCTTGCTAATCCTTATATTTGGGTTTGCTTATTTGTATTATTTGGATATGGCGCAATTGGCTTTGTGGATGATTTCCGTAAAATTACCCGTAAAAATACAGATGGTTTAATTGCTCGTTGGAAATATTTCTGGATGTCTGTGGTGGCATTAGTGGCAATCCTTTGGCTTTATTGGCTTGGTCACGACACTGATGCCACCCGTTTAGTGATTCCATTCTTTAAAGACATTATGCCTCAATTAGGTTTGTTCTATATCGTATTGTCCTACTTTGTGATTGTTGGCACGGGTAATGCAGTGAATTTAACCGACGGTTTAGATGGATTAGCGATTATGCCTACTGCGCTTGTTGCAGGTGCGTTTGCTTTAATTGCTTGGGCTACGGGTAACGTAAATTTCGCAGAATACTTGCATATTCCGTATATTAAATACAGTTCTGAAGTAGTGGTGTTCTGTACAGCTATTGTTGGCGCGAGTTTGGGATTCTTATGGTTTAATACTTATCCTGCTCAAGTATTTATGGGGGACGTGGGTTCTCTTGCATTAGGTGGTGCGCTGGGTGTCGTAGCAATTCTTGTTCGTCAGGAATTTTTGCTTGTGATAATGGGTGGCGTATTTGTTGTTGAAGCACTCTCTGTTATTTTGCAAGTGGGATCTTATAAGTTACGCAAACAACGCATTTTTAGAATGGCACCGATTCATCATCATTTTGAATTGAAAGGATGGCCAGAACCAAGAGTGATTATTCGGTTTTGGATTATTTCCTTAATGTTAGTATTGATGGGATTAGTTACCTTGAAGTTGCGTTAATAAATGTTGTGAGGTTCGCTCTTTCAGTTTTTGAAAGAGCGAGCTTTTTATGTTACAAATTGATATTCCCATCAGCAAAATTTAAAACTTATAGTAATTAAGAAGAAATAAAATGAATGCCTATCAAAACAAAAATATTACGATCATTGGGCTTGGCAAAACAGGTCTTTCTTGTGTGGATTATCTCTTATCCCAACAGGCGAATATTCGTGTGATTGACACCCGAAAAAATCCTACTGGTATTGATAAACTTCCTAAAAATATTCCTCTTCATACTGGTATTTTAAATCAGGCATGGTTGCTTGAAAGCGATATGATTGTTATCAGTCCCGGTCTTTCAGTAAAAACAGCTGAAATTCAAACCGCACTTAAAGCGGGAGTGGAAGTTATCGGCGACATTGAATTATTCTGCCGTGCGGCGACAAAGCCAATTGTCGGAATTACAGGTTCAAATGGAAAAAGTACTGTAACGACTTTAGTTTATGAAATGGCGAAAGCTGCTGGCGTAAAAGTTGGTATGGGTGGAAATATTGGCATTCCTGCTTTGTCATTGTTGAATGAAGATTGTGAACTTTATGTACTAGAGCTTTCTAGTTTTCAACTTGAAACAATTTGCAGCTTAAAAGCTGCGGCTGCAACTGTCTTGAATGTGACTGAAGATCATATGGATCGCTATGTGGATTTAGAAGATTATCGCCAAGCAAAATTACGCATTTATCATAATGCTAAAGTAGGTGTGTTGAATAATGAAGATAGGCTGACTTTTGGGGAAGGCGAAAATCAAGCGAAACAAACTGTTTCTTTTGCGGAAAAGACAGCAGATTATTGGCTAAAAACAGAAAACGGCAAGCAATATTTAATGGCAAAAGATGAAGTAATTTTGCCTTGTGAAGAAGCCACATTGGTGGGTCGCCATAATTATATGAACATTTTGGCAGCAACAGCATTGGCACAAGCTGTCGGTATTAATTTAGACTCAATTCGTACCGCACTTCGTCAATTTAAAGGATTAGATCATCGTTTCCAATTAGCGCATCAAGCCAATGGTGTTCGTTGGATTAATGACTCTAAAGCAACAAATGTGGGGAGTACAGTTGCCGCATTGTCTGGGATTTATGTTGAGGGTAAATTGCATTTGTTGCTAGGTGGAGACGGAAAAGGGGCTGATTTTTCAGAATTAGCTGAATTAATTAATCAACCACATATTATTTGTTATTGTTTTGGTCGAGATGGTGCGTTGCTTGCAAAACTTTCATCACAAAGCTATTTGTTTGAAACAATGGAACAAGCAATAGAATTTTTACGCCCAACATTGCAAAGCGGAGATATGGTATTATTGTCGCCTGCTTGTGCAAGTCTCGATCAGTTTACTTCTTTTGAAAAGCGCGGCGAAGAATTTACGCGTTTAGCTCAATGTTTAACCTAATTTAGTCACTCACGAAATAAGATGGAATTTTTACAAAATATCAAAAAAAATTACGATGAATGGACACGCATCACACCTCAAGGTTTGTTGTATGATCGCGCACTATTTTGGTTATTTGTTATTTTGCTTTTAATTGGTTTAGTGGCAGTAACATCTGCTTCTATTCCTTATAGCTCTCGTTTATTTAATGATCCTTTTTACTTTGCAAAACGCGATGCTATTTATGTGCTACTTTCTTTGCTAACTTGTTATATTTCATTACAAATTTCTTCTTCGCAATGGGAAAAATGGCACGCTAAAATTTTCTTATTTTCCGTCATATTATTATTGCTTGTTCCCTTTATTGGTACATCGGTTAATGGTGCAAAACGTTGGATTTCATTGGGGATCTTAAACTTTCAACCTGCAGAATTTGCAAAATTAGCACTCACTTGTTTTTTAGCAAGCTATTTTACTCGTCGTTATGATGAAGTGCGGTCACAACATGTTAGTATTTTTAAACCGTTTATTGTTATGCTTGTATTAGGTTGTTTTCTTTTATTACAACCTGATTTAGGTAGTACAGTCGTGCTATTTATTATTATGTCTGGGATGCTTTTTATCGTGGGGGCAAAAATTTTACAGTTTGTAGGATTAATCGCTCTAGGAGGCATTTTATTCGTTTGGCTTGTATTGACAGCTTCTTATCGCCTCAAGCGATTTACAGGTTTTTTAGAACCCTTTAAAGATCCTTATGGTACGGGATTTCAACTAACAAATTCTCTTATAGCGTTTGGTCGAGGAGAAATTACTGGAGAAGGATTAGGTAATTCAATTCAAAAATTAGATTATCTGCCTGAAGCACATACCGATTTCATTATGGCGATTATCGGCGAAGAATTTGGATTTATCGGTATATTTATTGTTATTCTTTTATTAGGTTTATTAATTTTTCGTGCAATGAAAATTGGACGAGAATCCTTAATGTTAGAACAACGTTTTCGAGGTTTTTTTGCATTAGGTATTGGTTTTTGGATTTTCTTTCAAGGCTTTGTTAATTTAGGTATGGCGCTTGGAATGTTACCAACTAAAGGTTTAACCTTTCCACTCGTGAGTTATGGTGGTTCGAGTATTATCATTATGTCCGCCACCATTGGTATTTTATTGCGAATTGATCACGAAAATCGTTTATTTCGTATAGGTCAAGCACGCTTGCGTGATGATTAGAGATAGAAAAGATGAAAAAGAAAAAATTATTAGTGATGGCGGGTGGTACTGGTGGTCATGTTTTTCCTGCGATTGCGGTTGCTCAAACTTTGCAAAAGCAAGGATGGGATATTTGCTGGTTAGGCACGAAAGATAGAATGGAAGCTCAGCTTGTACCAAAGTATGCTATTCCTATTCGATTTATTCAAATTTCTGGCTTGCGTGGTAAGGGCATAAAGGCTTTATTTAACGCGCCTTTTACTATTCTTCGTGCGGTGTTGCAGGCAAAAAAAATTATTCAAGAAGAAAAGCCTGACGCTGTACTTGGTATGGGGGGCTATGTTTCGGGTCCTGCTGGCGTAGCGGCAAAACTTTGTGGTGTACCAATCATTTTACATGAACAAAATGCGATAGCGGGTTTAACGAACAAATTATTAGGTAAAATTGCAAGCTGTGTATTGCAGGCATTTCCAACCGCTTTTTCTAATGCTGAAGTGGTAGGGAACCCCGTTCGAGAAGATTTATTTGAGATGCCAAATCCTGATATTCGTTTCTCGGATCGTGAGGAAAAATTACGGGTTTTAGTGGTTGGTGGTAGTCAAGGAGCGAGAGTTCTTAATCATACGTTTCCTAAAGTGATGGCGCATCTTGCAGATAAATTAGAGATTCGTCATCAAGTAGGCAAAGGTGCGGTAGAAGAAGTCAGCCAACTTTATGGCGAGAATTTAGAACAAGTTAAAATCACAGAATTTATTGATGATATGGCAGAGGCTTATGCTTGGGCTGATGTGGTTATTTGCCGTTCTGGCGCATTAACCGTATGTGAAATTGCGGCAGTGGGAGCCGCAGCAATTTTTGTACCATTCCAACATAAAGATTGCCAACAATATTTAAATGCGAAATATTTATCAGATGTTGGTGCGGCGAAAATTATAGAACAGGCAGATTTAACGCCTGAAATTCTAGTGAATTATTTAAAAAATTTTACTCGTGAAAATTTATTGCAGATGGCATTGAAAGCGAAAACAATGTCGATACCTAATGCTGCACAACGTGTAGCTGAAGTAATTAAACAATATTCAAGCTAGGGCTTGCTGTGTTCTAATGATTAGAAATAAGAAAACGTTGCGAATTTTAACCGCGCTTTTAGTTGAGTTTTGTCATTTGGGAGAAAAGGAAAAATAAATGAAGCATTCCCACGAAGAAATTAGAAAAATTATCCCTGAAATGCGTCGTGTACAGCAAATTCATTTCATTGGCATTGGTGGCGCGGGAATGAGCGGCATTGCAGAAATTTTATTAAATGAAGGTTATCAAATTTCAGGTTCAGATATTGCCGATGGTGTAGTCACTCAACGTTTAGCTCAAGCTGGGGCAAAAATCTACATTGGTCACGCAGAAGAACATATTGAAGGCGCAAGTGTTGTTGTTGTGTCTAGTGCGATAAAAGATGATAACCCTGAATTAGTTGCATCTAAACAAAAACGCATTCCAGTGATTCAACGCGCACAAATGTTGGCGGAGATTATGCGTTTTCGTCACGGTATTGCTGTTGCAGGAACACACGGAAAAACAACAACAACAGCTATGATTTCAATGATTTATACGCAAGCTAAACTTGATCCGACTTTTGTCAATGGCGGTTTAGTGAAATCGGCGGGTAAGAATGCACATTTAGGGGCAAGTCGTTATTTAATTGCCGAAGCGGATGAAAGTGATGCGTCATTTTTGCATTTACAACCAATGGTATCTGTTGTAACTAATATGGAACCAGACCATATGGATACTTACGAAGGCGATTTCGAAAAAATGAAAGCCACCTATGTGAAGTTCCTACACAATTTACCATTTTATGGTTTAGCTGTGATGTGCGCTGATGATCCTGTTTTAATGGAACTTATTCCCAAAGTTGGTCGCCAAGTGATTGCATACGGTTTCAGTGAACAGGCAGATTATCGTATTGAAGATTATGAACAAACAGGATTTCAAGGTCATTACACAGTGATTTGCCCAGATAATGAACGTATTAATGTTCTGTTAAATGTTCCTGGAAAACATAATGCGTTAAATGCAACGGCAGCGTTAGCTGTTGCAAAAGAAGAGGGGATTGCTAACGAGGCAATTTTAGAAGCCCTTGCCGATTTCCAAGGTGCAGGTCGTCGTTTTGATCAGCTAGGCGAATTTATTCGCCCAAATGGTAAGGTGCGTTTAGTTGATGATTATGGTCATCATCCAACAGAAGTCGGTGTAACGATTAAAGCCGCGCGAGAAGGCTGGGGAGATAAACGAATTGTGATGATTTTCCAACCGCATCGTTATTCTCGTACTCGTGATTTATTTGATGATTTTGTACAAGTGCTTTCGCAAGTGGACGCATTAATTATGCTTGATGTGTACGCAGCGGGAGAAGCACCAATTGTTGGAGCTGATAGTAAATCACTTTGTCGTTCAATTAGAAATTTAGGAAAAATCGATCCAATCTTGGTTTCTGACACATCACAATTAGGCGATGTTCTTGATCAAATTATTCAAGATGGCGATTTAATTTTGGCACAAGGTGCGGGCAGTGTAAGTAAAATTTCTCGTGGCTTGGCTGAATCTTGGAAGAATTAATGCCAGATGGATTGATTGAAAATCTTAGCATTAGAAAAATATCATCATAAGAAGAAAAACAGGATAAAAAATGAACTTAAAACAAGAAAAAATTGCTGTGTTATTGGGCGGTATATCTGCTGAACGTGAAGTTTCTCTCAATTCAGGTAACGCAGTATTAGAGGCTTTATTAAACCAAGGTTATGATGCTCATCCTATTGATCCTAAAGAATATAATGTTGCTAACCTTAAAAAGGATGGTTTTCATCGAGTGTTTAATATTTTGCACGGTCGTGGTGGAGAAGATGGCACAATGCAAGGTTTATTAGAGCAAATTGGTTTACCTTACACTGGTTGTGGCGTGATGGCTTCAGCATTGACCATGGATAAAATGCGTACAAAAATGTTGTGGAAAGCCTTTGGTTTACCTGTTGCTGATATGGAAGTGGTTACCCGAGAAACTTTTTCTGAATTAGATCCTCAGTCTGTTGTGGCAAAATTAGGCTTACCACTAATGGTAAAACCCTCTTTAGAAGGATCTAGCGTCGGATTAACGAAAGTAAAAGCGGTAGAAGATTTAAAAAGTGCGGTGGAATATGCGCTTAAATTTGATAATACCATCCTAATTGAAGAATGGCTGGATGGCGATGAATTGACCGTACCTGTGCTTGATAATCAAGTATTACCCGCAATTCGTATTGTTCCAGAGGGCGAATTTTATGATTATGAAGCGAAGTATATTTCTGATAATACGCAATATTTCTGCCCAGCAGGTTTAACGCCTGAACGCGAGCAAGAGTTAGCAATATTAGTAAAACGTGCTTATGATGCAGTGGGATGTCGTGGTTGGAGTCGTATTGATGTAATGTGTGATGCAAAAGGCAATTTCCGTTTGGTTGAGGTTAATACTAATCCAGGAATGACTAGCCATAGTTTATTCCCAAAATCTGCCGCAAGCGTGGGTATTTCTTTTGAACAGCTTGTTGTGAAAATCTTGGAGCTAAGTGTGTAATGAACATTCTGAAAAGAAAAACGCCGCAGAATATTCGTTTTGGAGAACAAAAGCCTAAATATTATTTTCATATTCGGGCTTTCGCGGTATTGCTTGGCGTCTTTTTTTTACTTGGTGTTTATTTTAATTGGCAAAGCATTTTAGAAAAAATGGATGATAAGCCGATTAGCGCATTTGCACTTGTTGGACAAAATACCTTTACTACCGATAATGATATTAAAGAAAGCCTATTAAAAATGGGCGAATTAAAAGGATTTTGGGGGCAAGATGTGGCACCGATTCAAGCTCAAATTGAGGCTTTACCTTGGGTTAAAGGTGCAATAGTAAGAAAAATATGGCCAAATCGTTTAAGTATTTGGGTGTCAGAATATCAACCCGTTGCGTTTTGGAATCAAAATCAATTTGTTACCCTTGATGGTATCGTTTTTCAGCTTCCCTCTGTACGTTTAACAGCAAAAAATTTGCCCTATTTGGGCGGACCCGATTATCAGAGTTTGAAGGTAATTGAGACGTGGAATCAAATTTATGTCAATTTAAAATCAAATAATATAATGGCAAAGGGAGTCAATATTGATGATCGCGGTGCGTGGCAGGTCCAGCTTGATAACGATATTGTGCTAAAATTAGGTCGTGGCGATTGGAAATCAAAACTGGAGCGATTTGTCACAATTTATCCGCAAATTGATGTGCCAGAAAACAAAAAAATAGAGTATATAGATTTAAGATATACGGCAGGTGCCGCTGTAGGTATGGTTGATAGATAAAAATAACTGGGTGTGAAAATGGTTAAAGGTGTGGAAGCAAAAACAATAGTAGGTTTAGAGGCTGGCACGTCAAAAGTGGTCGCTGTGGTTGGCGAAGTATTTCCTGATGGTGTAGTGAATGTGCTTGGTGTAGGCAGTTGTCCTTCAAAAGGGATTGATCGTGGTAGTATCACTGATCTTGATGCTGTGGTGGGTTCGATTCAACGTGCTATTGAAGCGGCAGAATCTATGGCGGATTGTCAGATTATGAGTGTGACTTTAGCCATTACTGGAGAGCATATTCAAAGCCTTAATGAAAGTGGTTTTGTGCCGATAGCAGAAAGTGAAGTAACACAAGAGGAAATCGATTCCGCACTTCATACAGCAAGCTCAATAAAATTGCCAGAAGGCTTATCTTTATTGCATGTTATTCCACAAGAATACGCTGTTGATCGTCAGATGAACATTAAAAATCCATTAGGATTACAAGGCGTGCGTTTAAAAGCACAAGTACATTTGATCGCTTGTCATCAAGATTGGCAAAATAACTTAAAAAAAGCCGTTGAACGTTGTGGATTGCAAGTGGATAAAGTGGTTTTCTCTGGTTTTGCAGCAACACATTCTGTACTAACTGAGGATGAAAAAGATCTCGGCGTGTGTTTAATTGATTTTGGTGCCGGCACAATGAACGTGATGGTTTACACGAATGGTGCATTACGTTTTAGCAAGGTAATTCCTTACGCTGGTAATATTGTGACGAATGATATTGCACACGCTTGTACAATTTCGCGATCAGAAGCAGAACGCATTAAAGTGAACTATGCGAGTGCATTTTACCCAGCTCGCTTGCACGGAGATAAAAAAATTGAGGTAGCAAGTATTGGCGGTCGTGCGCCTCGTTCATTAACAAAAAGTGATTTATCTTTAATTACATCGGCTCGTTATACGGAGCTTTTAGGTGTGGTAAAAGATGAATTAGATAAGTTAAAAGCTGAATTAGAAGCAAAACATATTAAATTTGAATTAATTGCAGGTGTGGTTATGACTGGTGGTGGAGCACAGATTGAAGATCTTAAAGAATGCGCTTCAAATGTTTTCCATTGCCAAGTACGTATAGCAAGCCCATTAAATATTACTGGTTTGACTGATTATGTGAATCGTCCACAATATTCAACGGTGGTGGGATTATTGCAATATAATCACAGTAATAGTGACGATGATTTAATTTCAGGAAGTGATGATTCTGAAGGAACTTTCTTTGAGTCTATTTGGCAAGGAATTAAAAAAATTGTCAATAAAGTGCGGTCAGAATTTTGATTATTTTAATTTTTCATCTACAATAAAGAGAATTTATATTTTATATATTTAGTCAGCTTATCTGGCAGTAACGGAGAATATCAATGCTATACCCAGAGTACCCTGAGTACGACAATTTTAACGAATCCGGCGCACTGATCAAAGTCGTAGGTGTAGGCGGTGGCGGTGGTAATGCCGTAAACCATATGGTAATGAATATGGTAAAACAAGAAATGGGCGGAACCTTTGTTGGCGAAAATTCATTAACATCAGAAGAACACGGTCGTATAGTATTTTATGCCGTCAATACTGATGCTCAAGCATTGCGTAAAAGCCAAGTTCAACAGACTGTACAAATCGGTGGAGAAACAACTAAAGGTTTAGGTGCTGGGGCAAATCCGAATATTGGTCGTAAAGCAGCTGAAGATGATCAGGATGAAATCCGCAAAATGCTTGAAGGCGCAGATATGGTCTTTATTGCAGCAGGTATGGGCGGCGGCACAGGTACGGGTGCGGCGCCTGTTGTTGCTAAAATTGCTAAAGAACTGGGTATTTTGACTGTTGCTGTAGTGACTAAACCTTTTGCCTTTGAAGGCAAAAAACGTATGCAATTTGCAGAGCTTGGTATTAAAGATTTATCCCAATATGTTGATTCAATGATTATTATTCCGAATCAACAAATCCAAAAAGTTCTCCCTAAAAATGCTAAATTAATTGATGCTTTTGCTGCTGCAAACGACGTATTGCGTAATTCTGTAATGGGAATTTCAGATATGATTACCTCTCCTGGTTTAATTAACGTGGACTTCGCTGATGTAAGAACGGTAATGTCAGTTCAAGGGCAAGCTATGATTGGTTTTGGTTCAGCGGTGGGAGAACCCGGTGCGGGTAGAGCAGAAGAGGCGGCTCGCCTTGCGGTACGTAACGATCTTCTAGAAAAAATCGATCTTTCTAACGCTCAAGGAATTTTAGTTAATATTACTGCTGGAATGGATTTAGTTTTTGATGAATTTAACATTATAGGTGAGACAATAGGTAGCTTTGCTTCTGAAGAGGCGACAGTTGTTGTTGGTACGAGTTTAGTGCCTGAGATGAGCGATGAAATTCGTGTAACTATTGTGGCAACTGGTCTAGGGGAAATTGCAGGAAATGAGCCAATTCAAGTTGTTCGTCAAGGGCTTTCTACGCAGAATATTGAAGGCGAAGGGCGTGTAAACATTGTTCCTGAACTTCATCGTCGTGAATCTGTTGAAGTGTCAAGAACTGCATCAGAAGAATATCAACGGCCGTTAGATAAACCGATTACAGATCGCTTGGAAGCATTTAAGAAAAATAATTTCTTTAATCCTGCACAGCGTGAAGAAAATTAATAAGTTTCAGAAAATACCTAGTAAATGAAGGTAGTAGAATGATTAAACAAAGAACATTAAAACAAAGTATTAAAGTGACAGGCGTTGGCTTGCATAGCGGTAAAAAAGTGACATTAACCTTACGCCCAGCTATGCCAAACACTGGTGTTGTTTATTATCGTACAGATTTAAATCCTGCTGTGGCATTTCCTGCCGATCCTAATTCAGTGCGTGATACAATGCTCTGTACAGCACTAATTAATGATCAAGGTGTACGTATTTCTACCGTTGAGCATTTAAATGCAGCTTTGGCAGGGCTTGGTATTGATAATATCATTATCGAGGTTGATGCGCCTGAGATTCCAATTATGGATGGTAGTGCGAGTCCGTTTATCTATTTGTTGTTAGATGCGGGAATTGAAGAACAAAATGCAGCGAAAAAATTTATTCGCATTAAAGAATATGTACGAGTTGAAGATGGCGATAAATGGGCTGAATTTAAACCTTACAATGGTTTTCGTTTAGATTTCACTATTGATTTTGACCATCCTGCTATTGGCAAAGATGTACGTAACTATGAAATGAATTTTTCCGCCCAAGCATTTGTTCATCAAATTAGCCGAGCAAGAACTTTTGGCTTTATAAAAGATATTGAATATCTTCAATCTCAAGGTTTAGCATTAGGTGGTAGCCTTGATAATGCGATTGTTCTTGATGATTATAGAATCTTAAATGAAGATGGCTTACGCTTTAAAGATGAACTTGTTCGTCATAAAATGTTAGACGCAATTGGCGATCTTTATATGGCTGGTTATAACATTATCGGTGATTTTAAAGCCTATAAATCAGGTCACGGTTTAAATAACAAGTTACTTCGTGCTGTTTTAGCAAATCAAGAAGCGTGGGAATTTGTAACCTTTGAAGATAAAGCGCAAGTGCCACAAGGGTATGTTGCTCCAGTGCAAGTGCTTATTTAATTGTTTTATTGTTGAAAAAGCTATATTTCTGGTAGGAAGTATAGCTTTTTTATTTCATCTCGTGCTTAAATGGCGAATCTACTAAAAGTGCGGTCAATTTCGTGGGATTTTTTATAAGGAAGCATTATGGCATTAGAATTATCTGACATTCGCCAACAAATTACGCAAATCGATCGTAGTTTGTTAAAGCTACTTTCGGAGCGTCATCGTTTGGCGTTTGATGTAGTAAGAAGCAAAGAAGTGACGCAGAAGGCTTTACGTGATGTCGCACGTGAGCAGCAACTTTTACAAGAACTAGTGCAATTTGCAGAAAATGAAAATTATCAGCTTGAAGCACAATATATCACTTCAATTTTCCAAAAAATCATTGAAGACTCGGTATTGACCCAGCAAGTCTACTTGCAGAATAAACTTAATGAACAACGTAATCAAAATTTACATATTGCTTTTTTAGGTAAACGTGGTTCTTATTCTAATTTAGCTGCACGTAATTATGCTGCTCGTTATCAAAAACAATTTGTAGAACTAGGATGTCAGTCTTTTGAGCAAGTATTTGAAAAAGTTCAGACTGGAGAAGCTGACTTTGGTGTATTGCCTTTAGAAAATACAACATCGGGTGCAATTAATGAAGTTTATGATTTACTTCAGCATACTGATTTATCATTAGTGGGAGAGTTGGCGTATCCAATCAAACATTGCGTGCTTGTCAATGATAAAACAGATTTGAGTCAAATTGATACGTTGTATAGTCATCCTCAAGTGATTCAACAATGTAGTCAATTTATTCATAGTCTTGATCGTGTGCATATTGAATATTGCGAAAGCAGTTCACACGCAATGCAATTAGTCGCAAGTTTGAATAAACCTAATATTGCAGCATTGGGTAATGAAGATGGTGGAAAATTGTATGGACTTAGTGTATTAAAAACTAATATTGCTAATCAAGAGAACAATATTACACGTTTTATTGTGGTGGCAAAAGAACCTCGTGAAGTTTCATCACAGATACCCACAAAGACTTTATTATTAATGACAACTTCACAGCAAGCTGGCGCATTAGTGGATGCTTTATTGGTGTTTAAAAAGCATCAAATCAATATGACAAAATTGGAATCTCGACCGATTTATGGTAAGCCTTGGGAAGAAATGTTTTATCTAGAAATTGAAGCAAATATCCATCATCCAGATACGAAACAGGCTTTGGAAGAACTACAAAATTATAGTAATTACTTAAAGATTTTAGGCTGTTATCCTAGTGAGATTGTAAAGCCAGTGAGCGTGTAAAAAAAAGTGCGGTCAATAAAAATAATATTTCTATGACCGCACTTTTTATATTTTTTTGTTCCGTTCTAAGGATTTATGTTGAATTTGTACCGTTTTTCCTTTGGCTTGAAAATATTCGCCTAATTGTTGGGCAATATAAACGGAGCGATGTTTTCCCCCAGTACATCCAATGGCAATCGTCAAATAGCTACGATTATTTTTTTCTAACATCGGCAACCAAGTATCAATGTAATTGCGAGTGAGATAAATAAATTCATTGACTTCTGTATGACTATTTAGAAATTCTGCGACAGGGGCTTCTAATCCAGTCATTGGGCGTAATGTTGGATCCCAATGGGGGTTAGGCAAAAATCGTACATCGAAAACATAATCAGCGTCTAAAGGAATTCCATATTTAAAACCAAAAGATTCAACAATAATTTTTAATTCTTTTTCACTATTACCGCGTAAAAATTCGCGTAATCGTTCTGCAAGAGTATGCGTAGAAAGATGGGTGGTATCAAGAATAAGATTTGCGTGTTGAATTAATGGCTCAAGATAGCGATATTCTTCATCTATTGCAGCTTCAAGAGATAAATCTTTTAATGAAAGTGGGTGCAAACGGCGTGAATCGCTATATCGGCGAATCAGGGTGGCGCGATCAGCCTCTAAGAAAATGATTTTAATCTGATGATGTTTTTGTAATGTTGAAAGCGTTTGCTCAAGAGAATTAGCGGGGTTTAGAATATTACGAATATCAAGACTAATGGCGACCGAAGATTGAGATTGAGACAGAATATCAGTCAATTGAGGAAGCAAATCTAAAGGAATATTATCAACACAGTAATATCCTGTATCTTCTAATGCTCGTAAGGCTACAGATTTTCCTGCGCCAGAACGCCCACTAATAATGATAATTTCCATAAATTTCCCCACTGTAATTATTCTTTCACTTCTTCAAGTGTTGTTTCCGATTGATCGATAATTTCAAAAACTTGCCAAATTTCATCCGCACTTTTAGCTGAACGTAATTGCTTCAACACATTTTTATCAGTCAGTTTTTCTATTAATGATGCTAAAACTGGAATGTAGGTTTCACATTGATTTTCTGGAATCAGTAAGGCAAAGATTAAATCCACTGGTTTACCATCAAAAGCATCGTAATCAATCGGATTATCGAGTTGCATAAACACTGCAATTGCTTTATCTGATACTGTTACGGGGATTTTCGCTTTTGGCATTGCAATCCCATTTCCTAAACCAGAATTACCCAGTTTTTCGCGTTCAAAAAGGCATTCAAAACAGGCTTGTTCGCCTTGTTCTGCAAAGATTTGTTCTTCTACAAAATGCGCAATAGACTCAAATAATCGTTTTTTGCTAGAAAAACTAACGCCCTGACGAATATTCTCAGGGCTTAATAATTCAGTTATTTTCATTTTTATAATTTGAATTGTTCGCCAAGATAAACACGTTTAACCTGTTCATCGTTCATCACTTGTTCTGGTGTACCTGTTGCGATAATTTTACCTGCACCAACAATATAAGCGCGTTCGCAAACATCAAGGGTTTCACGAACATTATGATCGGTAATCAAAACACCTAATCCTCGGTTACGTAAGTCGGTGATAATTTTTTTAATATCGCTCACAGAAATAGGATCTACACCAGCAAAAGGCTCGTCTAATAGAATAAAGTTTGGATTTGCCGCTAAGGCACGTGCGATTTCCACACGACGACGTTCGCCGCCTGATAAGGCTTGCCCTAAATTATCTCGAATATGAGCAATGTTAAATTCTTCAATTAATTCATCTGCTTTTTCGCGACGTTGTTGTGGGGTTAAATCTTTACGAATTTCCAATACCGCCATCAAATTTTCATAGACAGTCAAACGGCGAAAAATCGAGGCTTCTTGCGGTAAATAACCAATGCCACGTTGCGCTCGGTTATGCATTGGGAGCAAACTAATGTCTTCGCCATCAATAACAATTTTGCCTTGATCTTGGCGAACAAGCCCAACAACCATATAGAACGTGGTTGTTTTACCTGCACCGTTTGGCCCGAGCAAACCGACAATTTCATTAGAATTTACGGTTAAACTGACATCCGAAACAACTTTACGACTTTTGTAGCTTTTAGCTAAATTCTCTGCAGTCAAAATTGACATAGATTACTTCCCTTTAGCTTGTTGTAATTGAGATGGAATAAGAACTGTTGTTACCCGTGATTTTCCATTACCATTAGCTTTAAGTTGTTGTTTCTTCACATCATAGGTAATAACACTGCCATTAATTTTACTATCAAGCTGCTTTAATTCGGCATTGTTAGTTAATGTTAAAAATTCGTTGCCAAGATCATAATGAACTTTATTTGCTTTTCCATCTATTGGAGTGCCATTATCTAACTGTTGATGGAATGTGACTGGCGTACCGAATGCTTCTACAGTTTCTTTTTTCCCTGATTTTTCAGCAGGACGAGTGATAACAACTTTATTTGCTTTAATGATGATAGATCCCTGTGTAATTACTACATTATCTGTGAATGTCACTACACTTTTTTCCATATCTAAGGATTGATTATCCGAAACGATATTTATCGGCTGATTAACGTCATCTTTCAATGCAAAAGCTGAACTTGATGCTAATACCATCGTTGCAAGAAAAAGAATTTTATTGCTTACTAACTTCATAATATGTTTTTACCTGTTCCTTTAATGTCGCCACTTGTTGGCGTAAATTTCCGACTAATTTTAATCCTGTAGAACTAAAATTTTTACCCTTAATTTTAACCTGTGTTTCGGAAGTCATATCCTGTGTTTTTAAATTGACGACCGCTGATTCGGTTTCAATGCGTTGCAAACGAGAATCTGATGTTAAACTTTGCACGACGACATTACCCTCTAAATACAATATTTGATCTTTTGTCAATCTTGCTTGATTTGCGCTTAATTTCCAGTTTTGTGTGCTAAAAAAATCTACATTTTGATTGGAATTTTGTTCCTTTTCATTTGATGTTGTGGGATATAAATAAACTAAAGGCGCGGTAAAAAGGGTTTGTTCATTGACTGTATAATGCTCAATTTTATCGGATAAAGCCAAATATTGTTTTTTACCCTCAGGGGAAAAAACCGTTGTTTCCATTTTATAACCCACATAATCAGGACTATCTGGTTTTTTCACAAGTTCAGATAAATCTGCGGTTTCCTGATTTAAGGAATAAAACCACGCCAAAGCACAAAGTGCGATAACGCCCAAAATTACATTCCAACGAATATTCATTTTATTTCAATCACTTATCCACAAAGTGCGGATGAAAATTTCAATGTTTTTAATCTTCCAACATTAATACCTTGAGCATTTGATAAATTTCTCGATAGGCTTTTGATGGTTTATTTTGTTCACGTTCTTTTTGTGCAGAACGAATCAGATTGCGTAGTTGCTGACGATCGCCATCAGGATAATCATTTAGTAAATCAGTTAAAGCCACATCGCCTTTTTCCACCAATTCATCGCGCACTTTTTCGATTTTGTGCAACATAGCTTGTTGTTGATTATGCTTATTTTCAATTTTATCTAAGACTTCACGAATAGGTTCAACATCAATTCCACGCAATAATTTACCAATATATTGTAATTGACGGCGGCGAGCTTCTTTTTGTAAACGCTGTGCAAGTTCAATGGCATCAAGTAAGGATTCATTAAGTGGAATTTTTGCCAGATTGTTTTTCGTGAGATTGACAATCTTTTCGCCAAGTTGTTTTAAATCTTCCGCATCGCGTTTGATTTCGCTTTTACTCACCCAAATAATTTCTTCTTGATCTTCATCTTCCCAATCGAAAACTTCTTTTTTCTTACGTTTTGCCATTTTTTATCCTTTATGAAAATTGGCGTGCATTTTACCATAAACTTTAAAAATAAGATAAAATGTTGAAAATTTTTAATAGGAAAAAATAATGAAAACAGCCGAAAATTCAACCGCACTTTTAAAAGCACAAGAACAAGAATTACGTCAAGCCGTCAGTTTTGCAGTGGCGTTAGCAACGAAAGCTGGCGCAAGTGCAGAAGTCGCGGTCACAAAAGTGAGCGGTTTATCCGTATCTGCTCGTTTGCAAGAAATTGAAAACGTAGAATTTACTAATGATGGCGCATTGGGGATCTCCGTTTATATGGGGCAACAAAAAGGCAATGCTTCTACTTCCGATTTAAGCGAAAGCGCAATTAAAAATGCGGTAGAAGCCGCACTTGCAATTGCAAAATACACTTCACCCGATGATTGCACAGGCCTTGCGGATAAGGATTTAATGGCTTTTAATGCACCTGATTTAGAGCTTTATCATTCTGCTGATATAGATGTTGATAAAGCGACGGAATTGGCACTTCAAGCAGAACAAGCCGCTTTGCAAGCGGATAAACGCATCGTAAATAGCAACGGAGCAAGTTTTAATTCACATACAGGCGTGAAAGTGTATGGTAATAGTCACGGTATGTTGCAAAGTTATTTATCAAGCCGTTATTCTTTATCTTGTTCGGTTATTGGTGGCGTAGAAGATACCTTAGAAAATGATTACGAATATACAATTTCTCGTGAATTCGACAAACTCCAATCGCCAATTTGGGTTGGCGAAAATTGTGCAAAGAAAGTCGTTTCTCGTTTAAATCCTCAGAAACTTAGTACACGCGAAGTGCCCGTCATTTTCTTAAATGATGTTGCAACTGGTCTTATTTCTCACTTTGCTGCTGCAATAAGTGGTGGCAGTTTATATAGAAAATCGAGTTTCTTGCTCGATCATTTAGATAAACAGGTCTTACCAGATTGGTTTAATATTAGTGAACGACCACATTTATTACGCCGTTTAGCTTCTACGCCTTTTGATAGTGAAGGTGTTCGTACGCAAGATCGTGAAATTGTTGAAAATGGGGTATTACAAACTTATTTAGTGACAAGTTACAGCGGTAAAAAACTCAGTATGCCAAGTACCGGTCATGCTGGTGGAATTCACAATTGGCTTGTTAAGCCAAATTTAACTGGAGGATTGACCGCACTTTTACGTCAAATGGAAACTGGATTGTTAGTAACGGATGTCATGGGACAAGGTGTCAATATTGTTACTGGCGATTATTCCCGTGGCGCATCAGGTTTTTGGGTGGAAAATGGTGAAATTCAATATCCCGTCGCCGAAATTACCATTGCGGGGCAACTACAAGATATGTTGAAGAATATGGTTGCTGTAGCTGACGATATAGAGCATCGTTCTAATATTCAAACTGGTTCTATTTTGTTAGATAAAATGAAAATTTCTGGAAATTAAGAAATATTTTTGAAATTGAGAATAATTCTTATTGACAATGACTAAATATCTGTTACTATACGCACATCTGTTGTTGCTCCAACAGGTAGAGTAGAAAGTAAATTCGTTAGGGTTGAAAAAGACTGAAGGTTTAAACTTCAGTCTTTTTTTTGTAAAATAGCAAACGATTTTATCTTCTGTCATTTCATAAGGAAACACAATGAAAAAACACTACGTAGATGTTTTAATTTCAGAGAATGATGTTCATACACGTATTGCTGAATTAGGTGCTCAAATTACAAAATTTTATCAAGAAAAACAGATCGATAGCCTTGTTGTCGTAGGGCTTTTACGTGGTTCCTTTATGTTTATGGCGGATATCGTTCGTCAGATAAATTTACCTGTGGAAATTGAATTTATGACAACTTCAAGTTATGGCACAGGTATGACCACGAATCACGACGTTCGTATTACCAAAGATTTGGACGGCGATATAAAAGGTAAACACGTTTTAATTGTGGAAGATATTATTGATACGGGCTATACGTTGGAAAAAGTGCGTGATATTTTGAATTTACGTGAGCCTGCGAGCCTTACAATTTGTACGTTACTTGATAAACCTTCTCGCCGCGAAGTGGAAGTGCCTGTTGAATGGGTTGGTTTTGAAATTCCTGATGAATTTGTGGTGGGGTATGGTATCGATTACGCGCAACGCCATCGTAATTTAGGCTATATCGGTAAAGTTGTTTTAGAAGAATAATTTGATTTTATTGAAAAGTGCGGTTGAAATTTTAAATGAATTTTTAGCCGCACTTTTTTATATTATTTCATTTCATTTCATTTCATTTCATTGCTATTTTCTCGATCACTTGCTAAATCTTTTTACAGCAAATACAGCCGTTATATTGATAATCTTGCAGGGGCAATTTTCTTATTTTTCGGCGGCTATTTAGTTTATTCAGGCGTGCTAGCCACTGCAGCCGCATTTTAATTACCAAAACGTATAAAATATAACGAAAGAAAACTTGTTATTTTTGCTGAAGTTGATAGTCTCCAAACACTTTAATCAGTTTTGGAGATTTTTTATGTTATTAGTCAATTTGGCGATATTTATTGCTTTTTTATTGCTGTTAGCACAGCTATATCGCAAAACCGAAAAATTAGGGCAAACGGTATTTATCGGTTTATTGCTCGGTTTGCTTTTTGGTGCGGTATTGCAATCCGCTTTTGAAAAACCTTTGTTAGACAAAACTTTAGATTGGATCAATGTGGTCGGTAACGGTTATGTTCGTTTATTGCAGATGATCGTGATGCCGTTGGTGTTCGTGTCGATTTTATCTGCTATCGCTCGTATCAATCAAACCAGATCATTGGGCAAAGTCAGCGTTGGCGTGTTATCCACCTTGCTGATTACCACCGCCATTTCCGCTGCAATTGGGATTGCGATGGTGCATTTATTTGATGTGTCGGCGGCAGGATTAATTGTGAGCGATCGTGAATTAGCGGCTCAAGGCAAAGTGTTAGATAAAGCAGGGCAAGTGTCTAATTTAACTGTGCCTGCGATGTTGGTGTCCTTTATTCCGAAAAATCCTTTTGCTGATCTCACGGGTGCCAACCCAACGTCCATTATTAGTGTCGTAATTTTCTCAGCATTACTTGGCGTGGCGGCTTTGAGTTTAGGCAAAGAAGATCAAGCACTTGGCGAACGAATTGCACAAGGTGTAGAAACTTTAAACAAATTAGTGATGCGTTTGGTGCGTTTTGTGATTCGCTTAACCCCTTACGGCGTGTTTGCGTTGATGATTAAAATGGCTGCCACCTCAAAATGGGCGGATATTGTCAATTTGGGCAATTTTATTGTGGCTTCTTATGCTGCTATTGCCTTAATGTTTGTGGTTCACGGCATTTTATTGTTCTTCGTTAAAGTCAATCCTGTGGATTACTACAAAAAAGTGTTGCCAACCTTAAGTTTTGCGTTTACATCTCGCTCAAGTGCGGCGACAATTCCGTTAAATATTGAAACGCAAACCGCAAAATTAGGTAACAACAATGTCATCGCCAACTTTGCTGCCACATTCGGTGCCACTATCGGACAAAACGGCTGTGGCGGCATTTATCCAGCGATGCTTGCTGTAATGGTCGCCCCAATGGTCGGCATTGACCCTTTTAGCTTCAGCTACATTCTAACCTTAATTTTCGTGGTCGCCATTTCTTCATTCGGCATCGCAGGCGTAGGTGGCGGAGCCACATTCGCCGCTATCGTCTTGCTATCTACGTTAGGTTTACCACTGGAATTAATCGGTTTACTCATTTCCATCGAACCGCTCATCGATATGGGACGTACCGCACTTAACGTAAACGGTGCCATGGTGGCAGGCACGATTACGGATCGCTTGCTAAATAAGTAACTGGAAATCAATAAAAAAATCTGCAATTGAGAATTCAGTTGCAGATTTTTTATCGCTCAATACTTTTGACTAAAAAGTGCGGTGGTTTTTTTCAGTGTTTTATAACTTAAATCGATGAATAATTTGATTTGCGGAACCTCGCCAAACTAAACTTGGGTCTGCCTGTTCTTGAATAAATTTCCCATCAATTAATACATTAATATAAGGCAACATAGCACGTTGTTGTTCATCTAATTCATCTAGCTTATAACCCGTCCAAACCCAGATATCTTTATCGGGGCATTCTCGTTTTACGCGTTGCACAAATGGCAATAATGTTTCTACGTTGAGGGGATGAAGTGGATCGCCACCTGAAAGCGTCAGCCCTTGGCGTTTAATGCGAGTGTCTTTTAAATCATTGATGATTTGTTGTTTCATTGCTTCATCAAATAATACACCCGCTGAAAATGACCAACTTTTTTGGTTATAGCAACCTTTGCAAGCATGCGTACAGCCACTGACGAAAAGTGTGCATCTTGTGCCTTCGCCATTGATAACATCGGTCGGGTAGTATTGTAGGTAGTTCATTTCATAAAAATCCTGAAAATGTGGCTTAAATTCTCGTCAAATTCACCGCACTTTTGAATTAATCTTTGCAATAAGGCAATAAATTCTGCATAATAGCGAGCAATCGCATTTGCGATATCAATGGAAACTTTCTCGGTCTCTCGCAACGGTGTCTGGTTTACTCGGTCAGGTTCGGAAGAAAGCAGCCAAAGTCGGAATTACTGTGTGCCGAGAAGAAGCTGGGAAGGTTTCCGCCCAACTTCCTTTTCTTATACTCGCTCAACCAATCTTTTAAAGAAACCATTTTCTTTTGTGATTAAGCTACTGTAATCGCCTTCTTCGATTAATCTTCCGTTATCAATTACACAAATTTTATCGAATTGTTCAATTGAACTTAGACGGTGAGTGACCATAATTAGGGTTTTATTTTCGGCATGTTGCAGAATTAAACGTAAAATTTGACGTTCAGTTTCGCGATCTAAACCTTCTGTTGGTTCATCCAATAATAAAATTGGTGCATTATTGAGTAAAATACGTGCTAAACCTAAACGGCGTTGTTCTCCGCCAGAAAGTGGACGACCTCCATCTCCCAGCCAAAGATTTAAACCTTTTCCTTCTTGCTCAAGTAATTTGCTTAAGCCAACTTGATGTAGCACTTCAATCATTTTTTCATCAGAAATTTTATTCGCACTTGCAAATTGTAAATTTTGACGAAGTGTATCGCTGAATACGTGAACACGTTGAGTTAAAAAACAAATTTGGCGGCGTAATGTTTCTTCTGAATAGGCGGAAATTGGTTTTTCTGCCAATAAAAGCTCGCCTTGATTTGCATCATAATTGCGTACTAAAAGTTGAAGAAGTGAAGATTTCCCACTTCCAGTTTTGCCTAAAATAGCAATTTTTTTGCCCTGTTCTAAATCTAATGTAAGATTTTTTAATACAAGCGTTTCTTGTTCGGGATAGGAAAAACTTAAATTATTTGCTGAAATTAACCGCACTTTTGTTTCAAATTCCTCGTTACCATTAAACTCGACAAGCGGTTTTTGCTCAATGATTTCGGTCACTCGCTCTGCTGCCGCAATAACTTGACCTATGTGTAAAAATGCTGCACCCAATGGCATGATTATCTCAAAGGCGGCAAGTGCAGCAAAAGTGAAAAGTGCAATATAAGCCGTGCGATATTCATCTGTGCCAAAATCGGCGTTACTTGCAAACCATAGCATTCCAGAAATCAACAAACCATTAAGAAAGAGAACAAGTGCGGTAGAAAATCCGCTTAATTTTGCTTCTTTGGCTTGATCTTCCTGCCATGTTTTTTCTGTGGCTGACATTTTCTCTTTTAATTTATCTTCTGCATTAAATAATAAAAGCTCAGCTTGTGCTTGGATAAATTCTAAAAACTGGGTTCGATAGGTCGCACGTGCTTGGATTAAGCGTTCGCCAAATTGCTGTCCTAGTCGATAGAAAACAGTTGGGATAATTATTAATAAAATTAACAAAAATAAACCTAAACCCAGTGCAAGTGGAATATTGATAAAACTAAGTCCAATCGTTATAGCAATAGTCACAAATGCAGCCGTGAAAAATGGTGCAAGTAAACGTAAATAGAGGCTATCAAGTGTATCCACATCGGACACTAAACGATTTAACAAATCGCTGTTACGATAACGATTTAACACTGCTGGACTTAAAGGAATGATTTTTTCAAATACTTGTACGCGTAATTTGGACAAAATGCGGAATGTTGCATCATGCGTCACTATTTTTTCAAAATAGCGCATGACGGTTCGTCCGATAGCTAAACCTCGCACACTGGCTGAAGGGTAGAAAAAGTTAAATAGAGTGCCTAGTCCTGCAATGGCTGTAGCGGCTAAAAACCAGCCTGAAACGGTAAGCAAGCCCATGCTAGAGCCTAAGCCTAAAATCATCAGCACTAAGCCTAAAATAAGCGGAAATTTGGCGAATTTAAATAAACGTATAAAGGGAAGTAATGTGCGCATTATTGGATATCCTGTTGTCGTTGAGCGAGCAATTCAGCAAAGAAACCTTCATGTTGTAATTCGGCAAATTTACCTTGCTGTACTATTTCTCCTCGTTGCATCACAAAAATTTGATCACATTGTTTCAAATCTTCAATTCGATGTGTAATCATCAGTGTAGTTTGATGCTGGCTTGCTTCATTCAGTGCGTGCAAAACAAGATTTTCTGATTGCGCATCTAGGCTTGCGGTTGGTTCATCAAGCAGAAGCAAATCGCCTTTGCGTAACAAGGCACGAGCAATGGCAAGACGTTGCGCTTGTCCCACAGAAATGCCTAATCCACCATCTTTGATTTCGTGATGAAGTCCAAGTTTATCGGTAAATTCTTTCGCTTGAGAACGCATTAACGCTTGATTAATTTCTTCATCGTTGGCTTGAATATCGCCAAGTAGTAAGTTTTCCTTAATTGTGCCTTGTAATAACAATGGATTTTGTCCTACCCACGCAATATGTTTGCGCCAGTCAGCTAGATTACTTTCGCGAAGTTCTTGACCATTAATTTTGAGCGAGCCCTCATAAGGCAAAAAGCCCAAAATAGCATTTATTAATGAAGTTTTACCTGCACCACTTTGTCCTACAAGTGCAACATTGTGATTTGCTGGAATTTGGAAGTTTAACGGCTTGGTTAATGCTGAACCCTGTGTCGAAAGCACCACTAAATTTTCGGCAGAAATTTCAACCGCACTTTCTAAAGAAATTGTTTTTTCATTTTGATGAACGGTTAAATAATCAGCTTCTAAGAAATCAACAATGGCATCTGCTGCACCAATACCCGCTGCGCGGTCGTGGTAATAAGTGCCGAGATCACGCAAGGGTTGATAAAATTCAGGTGCAAGAATTAAACAAAAGAAACCTGTGAAAAGTGTAAGCGATGCATTATAGGTGCCAAATTCAATTTGACCTAAGTAGCTAAAACCAAAATAGACCGCCATCAGTGCAATGGAAATAGAGGTAAAAAATTCCAATACAGCAGAAGAGAGAAAAGCGAGTTTTAGCACATCCATTGTGGTCTCACGAAAATCTTCAGTGGCGTTTTCAATATGCTCAGTTTGTTCAGAAGTGCGGTTAAAAAGACGCAAGGTTTCTAAGCCGCGTAAGCGATCTAAAAATTGGGCACTTAGGCGAGAAAGGGTATCCATATTTTTTTGGCTGTTGTCAGCCGCAGCAATACCGACAATGATCATAAACAAAGGAACAAGCGGTGCGGTAATCATTAAGATTAAGCCTGCAGCCCAGTTCAACGGAAATACAGCAATGAAAATAACCACTGGAACAATGGCTGAAAGGCTTTGTTGAGGCAGAAAACGGGCATAGAAATTATGTAAGTTTTCTACTTGTTCTAACATAATGCTTGCCCAACTTCCAGCTGGTTTTTGATTGATTGTCGCAGGACCGACAAGATGGATTTTATCCAGAATTTTTTGACGAATATGGTTGCGTAATAATTGTCCGCTTCGGAAGCCAATTTTTTCTCTTACCCATAAAATAATGGCACGCATCCCGAAGCCGATAATTAGCCCGAGAAAATAAGGAATAAGTTCATCACGAGGCACATTTTGCATAATCAGTTTATCGAGCAAAGTCGCAAGAAAATAAGTTTGCGCGACTAAAATGAGTGCAGAAAGCGTAGCGAGAGCAATGTTTGCACGCATTAATTTTTTGATAGGTTCTTGTTGTGCGCGAAGCCATTGTTGTAAATATTTTTGACGAACTTTATTCATAGGTTTATCGAGATATAGAAAAAGTTCCCCTCTTTTAAAAGAGGGGAATTAGCTAGAAAATTTATGCTTCTTGAGCATCTAAGTAGCGTTCTGCATCCAAGGCTGCCATACAACCAGTCCCTGCAGAGGTAATGGCTTGGCGATAATTGTGATCCATTACATCGCCTGCTGCGAACACGCCTTCCACAGAAGTGGCTGTTGCATTGCCTTCAAGACCAGATTTTACAACGATATAGCCATTATTCAATTCTAGTTGCCCTTGGAAAATTTCCGTATTTGGCGAGTGACCAATCGCCACGAATAAACCATCTAATTTGAGTTCTTCTTTCTCGCCAGTTTTTGTGTTGGCTAAACGCAATCCGGTTACACCCATATTATCGCCTAATACTTCATCTAAAGTGCGGTCAGTATGAAGAACGATTTTTCCTTCTTCCACTTTTTTGTACAAACGATCGATAAGAATTTTTTCCGCACGGAAGCTATCGCGACGGTGGATTAAATGCACTGTACTTGCAATATTGGCTAAGTAAAGGGCTTCTTCCACCGCAGTATTTCCTCCACCAATCACACCGACTGGTTTATTACGATAAAAGAATCCATCACAGGTTGCACAAGCGGAAACACCACGACCTTTGTAGTTTTCTTCTGAAGGTAAGCCAATATAGCGTGCAGAGGCACCTGTTGCGATAATTAACGCATCACAAGTGAAATTTTGCACATCGCCAAAAAGTTTGAATGGGCGAGAAGATAAATCTACGCGATTGATATGATCGAAAACGATTTCTGTCTCAAATTTTTCTGCGTGTTGCAACATACGTTGCATTAAACCTGAACCAGTAGTCATCTCAAAATCGCCTGGCCAGTTCTCAATTTCATCTGTAGTGGTAAGCTGGCCACCTTGTTGTAAACCCGTTACCAATACTGGTTTTAAGTTTGCACGTGCTGCATAAATGGCTGCCGTATAACCAGCAGGGCCTGAGCCTAAAATTAAAAGTTTTGCGTGTTTGGTATCTGACATAAAGAATCCTTGTTTGTAGTTAAGTAATAATATAATGCAATAAGTTGCATTTTACTGATTATAAATTTTTTGCTTAATAAAGCAGCGAATAAAGTAATCGACGAAATTTATTTGTCAGCGGATTAGCATTGCCCATTGCACTTAAAATGGATAAAAATTGTTGTTTAACTTCGCCATTTTGCACGCCTAAGTCGGTTTTTAAAATACCGAAAAGTAGTGTCAGTGCTTCTTCATTTCGTCCTGCTTGATGAAGCTGAACAGCAAGTTTTATTGCAATTTCAGGCGTTGGATTTTTGGCATAATCAGCTTGTAATTGTTGGATTTCAGGTGTGTCAGCTGCTTGAATTTGCAGCCCAATTTGTGCTTGTAATCCGTGCCAACGACTATCACGATCTTGCAATGGAATTTGATTTAAAATTTCTTGTGCTGGCTCCGTTTTCTTCATTGCAATATAGGTTTCAGCGTAGAGTAGGGCAACATCACTATTTTTCTTATCAGAAAGCTCCCACGCATCTTTCAATAATGGCAATGCAGCTTCGTAATTTTCTACTTGCAAGAAATCTAATGCTTGTTGGAATTTTAAATCTTCCTCTTTAGGTAAAATAATGCTTAATCGTTGGATTAATGAAGATTTATCAAGCACGCTTGGAAATGCATCTAATGCCTGTGCTTCTTTAAACAAATAGGTGGTTGGTAATGCTTGGATGCGGAATTGTGCGACAATCATTTGCTCTTTTTCACAATTTACTTTTCCAAGAATAAATTGTCCTTGATATTGTTCTGCAACTTGCTCAAGTAGCACCAAAAAATCTGCCGATTCTTTATGCGTTGGCGCATAAAAATTGATGACAAGTGGTTTTTCTAAGGATTGTTGCAGTATTTCAGTAAGGTTTTGTTCGTTGATCTCAACGATAAAAGGAAAATCAGCCATGTTTTATCCTTGTGAAAAAATAATGGCTGATTTTAGCAAAGTGCGGAAGATTTTAGAAACGTTTTACCATTTCTATTATTAATCAAGTTTCTTTAAGATCAATTTTCCCATCATTTCAATATGTGCATGCTCTACATTAAGTGCAGGAATATATTGATAAGATTGTCCGCCATTGTTTAGGAAATTTTCTCGATTTTCTTTGTCAATTTCTTCAATGGTTTCTAAACAATCTACGGAGAAACCTGGGCAAACAACAGCAATTTTTTGAATGTTCTGTGTTGCAGCAGATTCTAAAAATTTATCGGTATAAGGCTGTAGCCATTCTTCACGTCCAAAGCGAGATTGAAACGTCATTCCCCATTGTTTTTCTGTTAAGTCTAGCTTATTAACAACTGCAATAGTCGTTTGTTTACAATGTTCACGATAATAATCGCCCATTTTTTCGTAACGCAGAGGAATACCGTGATAAGAAAATAACAAAAACTCATCGGATTTTAATCGCACTTTTATGGAGTCGGCTAAGGCGTTAATGTAATTTTCATCAATATGATAAGAATGGATGAAATCAAAAGGCACTAATCCTCGTTCTTCTTTAAGAGCGTTAGCGAAAGCATCAAATACTGCGCCCGTGGTTGAGCTAGAGTATTGCGGATAAAGAGGCAAAACAATAATTCGCTCAACTTGATTTTTAAGCAAATTTTTCACCGCACTTTGCATTGATGGATTGCCGTATGTCATGGCAATTTCTACTTGAGTATCGATATTTTGATTATCTAAATAGGCTTGTAATGCGTCTTTTTGTTGTCGTGAAATAGCAAGTAAAGGCGAGCCTTGTTCTGTCCAAATTGCTTGATAATTTTTGGCGATACGTTTTGAACGCAATGGCAAAATAATGGCTTTTAGTAGTGGATACCATTTGCAACGCGGTAAATCGACCACGCGAGGATCCGTTAAAAATTGCCATAAATAACGGCTAATTGACTTCGGCGTTGGGCTATCTGGCGTGCCTAGATTGGCAAGTAATACGCCGATTTTTGCTGGTTTTGTCATAAATTGATTACGGAAAGGGTTAATCTAGAAACACAACAAAGTTTATTCTCTTCTGTGCGGATGTCAATTTGCCAAACTTGGATATTTCTGCCCAAATTAATTGGTGTGGCTCTTGCAGTCACTTTACCTGAACGAACAGGGCGAAGATGATTGGCGTTAATATCCAATCCAACCGTAGCTTTGCCTTCTTCTAAACAAAGCGAACTCGCAAGAGAACCAATTGTTTCAGCTAAAGCAACCGAAACCCCACCGTGCAATACACCAAACGGCTGCATAGTACGATGATCCACAGGCATCGTCGCTTCAATCCAATCCTCGCCAAAAGCTGAAATTTCAATGCCAAGATGGCTAACTGCACTGTTAGCACAAAGTTGATTTAAGTTTTCGAGGGTAAAAGTTTTTTTCCAGAGCATTTTTATCTTTATAAAAAATAAAGGTAAATTATTAGACTTACTTCATTAATAATTGCCTTTTTTAATTAATGTATCGACGGTCATTTTGATTTTTTTCAAGATTGCTTCATTATTTTTTTCATTTAATGAGCCAAACATTTTATCGTGCGTGATTAAAAATCTGACAGAAAAACTATATTCTCCTCGTTGATCCTCATTATCTTTTCTTAATACGATTAAAGGGTCATTCTTTTCTGAAATTCTAGCGTGATAAAGTTCTAAATACCAAGGGATAGCGTATTTACCCAGATCAGAACGTTTTAAACGACCAACTTTGCGATCACTATAATTTTCGTAAACTTCAACAAACCCTTGTTGTTCCCATTTATCAAGTAATTCAAAAACATCCATTGCGTAATTATCGATGTCTTCATCACTAAAACCTAGTTCTCGACTGATTTCTCTAAACAATTTATGTAGAGAAACTTTTGCTGGAATCTTTATTACATTTGCCATAATTGTAAATTTCCATAAATTTTTTTAAACGCTCTTCACGTGTTTCGCCTGTGATTCTGGTGCTTTCAATATGATTGCCCAGCTTTATTAGCTCATTAATGAGTTCTTGATTGGTTGGTGGTGAAAGATGTCTAGACATATTTCCTCCTTAGTAGTATCAAGTTTTGATGTTATTGTGGCATAAGTTCTCTTTTATTCCAATATTTCTAATAACGCCTGCACAGGATGCTTTAACACCACATGTTCATAACGTTTTACCTGACTGCGACAAGAATAACCGGTAGCTAAACAAAAGTGCGGATCTTTTCCATGTAGTTTTTTATGCCAGGATACATCGTAGATTTCTCGGCTCATTTTTTTATTTTGCATTTCATGTCCAAATACACCAGCCATACCGCAACAGCCTACTTTTTCTACATTCAGTTGTTGTCCAAATCTTCCAAAAATTTCTTGCCATTCTTTTGGGCTGTTCGGCATAAAGGTAGATTCCGTACAATGAGGGAATAAATACCAACCTAAAGTGCGGTCAGTTTTGGCGATGTTTTTTAACTTCTCTTGCAAATCCGCATTTTGTAATCTTTGCTTTAACCATTCGTGTGCGGTGAGAACGTGAAAATCGCCACGTTTTTCTTGTAGTGCTTCCTTGTATTCATCTCGATAAGACAGCACGATGGCTGGATCAATGCCTACAAGTGGAATGCCTAATTTTGCCATTCGATTTAAAAACTCGGCTTGGTTTTGTGCTGTTTTGCTAAAGCGTTTTAAGAAACCTTTAATGTGCATTGCTTTGCCGTTTGGTTTAAATGGCAATAGAATTGGTGTGAAGCCTAATTTCTGCGTAAGCATAACAAAATCCCGTACCACTTTCGCATCATAGTAAGAGGTATAAGGATCTTGCACAATAAATAAAACATTGTTTTTTTCTACCGCACTTAGGTCTTCCAATTCTTCCAAGGATTTGCCTTGATAATGAATTTCCACCAGCTGTTGTTGCAAATTGGGTTCAGAAAGCAAGGGCAAATCAGTCATGCCTAGTGTTTTTTCCACTAATGTTTGCGTGACTTTTAGCTTGGTAAAATAATTAAAGAATTTTGCCTGTTTTGCCATATAAGGCGCAGCGATTTCTAAATTTGCCACAACGTGGTCTTTTGCTGGTCGTAAATAACGGCTGTGATAAAAATGAAAGAATTTCGCACGGAAACTTGGCACATCAATTTTAATCGGGCATTGGCTTGCACAGGCTTTACAAGCAAGGCAAGTATCCATTGTGGCTTTTACTTCGTGAGAAAAATCATAATTGCCTCGCCATTTTTGAACTGTATTTCGTAGTCTTTTTACAAGTGCGGTTAGTTTTATTTCTGTTTTACGGAAGTCTAATTGTTCGGGGGAAACATTTTCATTTGCCATCAATCGAAGCCATTCTCGAACCATAGCTGCACGACCTTTCGGCGAAAATACACGGTTTTTACTGACTTTCATCGATGGGCACATAATGCTGTGTTCATCAAAATTGAAACATAAGCCATTTCCATTGCAGTTCATCGCACCCTTAAATTCATCTCGTATTTGGATAGGAATTTGACGATCCTTATCAGCTCGCATCGGCGAAAGAATAGAATAAAGTTCATCTTTGGAATCTAAAGGCGTACAGATTTTGCCCGGATTTAAGCGATTGTTTGGATCGAATAAGGTTTTGATATAACGAAGTTCGTGCCAGAGTTCTGGCGTAAAGAATTTTTCGCCGTAATGGGAACGCACGCCTTTTCCATGTTCTCCCCAAAGTAATCCACCATATTTAATCGTAAGTTCTGCCACTTCATCTGAAATTTGTTTAAATAATTTCACTTGTTCTTTATCGCATAAATCAAGCGCTGGGCGAACGTGCAACACGCCCGCATCGACGTGACCAAACATTCCATATTGTAAATTGTGCTTGTCTAATAAAGCACGAAATTCACTGATGTAATCCGCAAGATTTTCTGGAGGGACACAAGTATCTTCTACAAAAGGAATCGGTTTGGCTGCACCTTTTGCATTACCCAGTAAGCCCACTGCTTTTTTTCGCATTGCATAAATTCGTTCAATAGACGGCAAATCAGAACAGACTTGATAGCCAATAATGTGATCTTGATTGTGTTCAATTTTTTCATCAAGTAAGTGACAAAGAGCGGTAACTTGGCGGTCTATTTTTTCTTTATTATTACCGGCAAATTCCACAATATTTAAACCAAGAATTGGATCTGCTTCATCTTCTGTAAGAAGTTCATTCACAGAGTGCCAAATAATATCTTGTTTGGCGAGGTTTAAGACTTTGGAATCAACGGTTTCCACAGAAAGCGCATTGGCTTTCACCATAAAGGGTGCATTGCGTAATGCCGCATCAAAAGAACGATATTTAATATTGATGAGCGTGCGATACTGCGGAATTGGCAGAAGATTGAGTTTAGCTTCACAAATAAATGCGAGAGAACCTTCAGAGCCAGTGAGAATCCTTGTTAGATTAAATTCACTTTCATCTTCATTGAATACATTTTTCAGATCGTATCCCGTTAAAAAACGGTTAAGTTGTGGCAAATCTTTAATGATAGCCGCTCTTTTTTCTTTACAGTGTTGCGCAATTGTTTGATGGAGTCTTTTGCTACTATCACTTAATTCAAGCGCATCGATGTTTTCTAAAACATCAACAGAATTGACCGCACTTGTATCTAAAATTTCACCGTTCATTAATACTGCACGTAATGCCAAAACATGATTAGAGGTTTTACCGTATTGCAATGAACCTTGCCCCGAGGCATCTGTGTTAATCATTCCGCCTAAAGTCGCTCGATTGCTGGTGGATAACTCTGGGGCAAAGAACAAACCATGTGGTTTTAAAAATTGATTAAGTTGATCTTTTACAACGCCTGCTTGTACTCGAACCCAGCGTTCTTTTACATTGAGTTCTAAGATGGCAGTCATATGACGAGAAAGATCCACTATTATATTGTTATTGATAGATTGTCCATTGGTTCCCGTACCACCACCGCGAGGAGTAAAAGTGAGTGATTGATATTTTGGTAAATTTGCCAATTTGGTTATACGCACTATATCAGCAACAGTTTTCGGAAAAAGAATCGCCAGTGGAAGTTGTTGATAAACGCTGTTATCCGTAGCTAGACTTAATCTATCTGAATAGTTTGTTGCAATATCCCCCTCAAAATGTTGGCGTTGAAGATCACTAAGATAATCAAGTACATATTGTTCAACTTGAGGAATGCGATTTAGATTTGGCAACATAGTATTTGACCCATTTAAACATATCAGATGGAGACTTTGATAATATCCTAAGGCTAGAATAATGTCGATTAGGAAAGAGAGAGGAGAAGGTAAAAAGTCTGTTTAAGAAAGTGTTATTTTGGATAAAAACTAAACAAATAATTCAAAATAATTTGATCTTTTTAAAATTCATAGGATAATGATCACACTTTTGAACGTTCCTTTGGGGTAAACATAAACAAAGGAATTGAATTTGTCAAAAGGTAATAAAGTAGGGCAAATTCAAAACCCTAGTTAAGTGACTGTTTAGAATGTAACTTTAATTAAAAGTTCAGTATAAACAAGTACACTTTTTTATTACTATTCGATCACTAAATAGAGGACATCAAAATGAAAAAAACTGCAATCGCATTAGTAGTTGCTGGTTTAGCAGCAGCTTCAGTAGCTCAAGCAGCTCCACAAGAAAACACTTTCTACGCTGGCGTTAAAGCTGGTCAAGCATCTTTTCACGATGGACTTCGTGCTCTAGCTCGTGAAAATAAAGTAGGTTATCACCGTAATTCTTTCACTTATGGTGTATTCGGTGGTTATCAAATTTTAAATCAAAATAACTTAGGTTTAGCGGTTGAATTAGGTTACGACGATTTCGGTCGTGCTAAAGGTCGTGAAAAAGGTAGAACTGTTGCTAAACACACTAACCACGGTACTCACTTAAGCTTAAAAGGTAGCTACGAAGTATTAGAAGGTTTAGATGTTTATGGTAAAGCAGGTGTTGCTTTAGTTCGTTCTGACTATAAATTCTACGATAAGAAATACGGCGAACATCACAGAGCACGTGCCTCTGGTTTATTTGCAGTAGGTGCAGAATATGCAGTATTACCAGAATTAGCAGTTCGTTTAGAATACCAATGGCTAACTCGCGTAGGTAAATACCGCCCTCAAGATAAACCAAATAGCGCAATTAACTACAACCCTTGGATTGGTTCTATCAACGCGGGTATTTCTTACCGTTTTGGTCAAGGTGCAGCGCCAGTTGTTGCAGCACCTGAAATGGTAAGCAAAACTTTCAGCTTAAACTCTGATGTAACTTTCGCATTTGGTAAAGCAAACTTAAAACCTCAAGCGCAAGCAACATTAGACAGCATCTATGGCGAAATGTCACAAGTTAAAAGTGCAAAAGTAGCGGTTGCTGGTTACACTGACCGTATTGGTTCTGATGCGTTCAACGTAAAACTTTCTCAAGAACGTGCAGATTCAGTAGCTAACTACTTTGTTGCTAAAGGTGTTGCAGCAGACGCAATCTCTGCAACTGGCTACGGTAAAGCAAACCCAGTAACTGGCGCAATTTGTGACCAAGTTAAAGGCCGTAAAGCGCTTATCGCTTGTCTTGCTCCAGACCGTCGTGTAGAAATCGCGGTAAACGGTACTAAATAATTTTAGTATTTGTTTAACGAAAGATTAAATACAGCAAAAGGCTTAAACTTCGGTTTAGGCCTTTTGTTTTAAATGAATATAAAACCAAGCATTTCAATCAAGTTTTAACTTGTGATAAAATGCTTATCTCGTTTATTTATAGGGAACATTATGGAAACCTTAGACAAAATCAAAAAGCAAATTAGTGAAAATCCCATTCTTATTTATATGAAAGGTTCGCCAAAATTACCATCTTGTGGTTTTTCTGCTCGTGCATCTGAGGCATTAATGCACTGCAAAGTGCCTTTTGGTTATGTGGATATTTTGCAACATCCAGATATTCGTGCTGAATTACCAACATATGCAAATTGGCCAACTTTTCCGCAATTATGGGTTGAGGGAGAATTAATTGGTGGTTGTGATATTATTTTGGAAATGTATCAAGCAGGCGAATTGCAAACTTTATTAGCTGAAGTGGCAGCAAAGCACGCTTAATCACAGTGGAAAAATAAAACCCGCAATAAGCGGGTTTTTTATATAATAAATTTCCCTTGCATTATTAAATAATAGATTAAGCAAACTTTAATACCTTAGAAAGTGCAGTGAAAAATTTATCGTTTTCTTCAGGTAAACCAATACTTATACGTAAATGATTCGGCATGCCATACCCAGCAATTGGGCGAACAATTACGCCTTCTCGTAACAACGCATCATAAATTGGTGCGGCAGGTTGTTTGAAATCAATGGTTATAAAATTTCCTTTAGAGGGAATATAATCCAATTGATTTTTTTGACAAAAGTCTTCATAACGTCGCATTTCTATTCGATTATTTTCAGCGACTTTTTCAACAAATTCATCGTCATTCATTACGGCAACTGCAGCGGTTAATGCCAAAGAATTACAGTTAAATGGCTGTCGAACTCGATTTAATAAATCTGCGATTTCTGGATTAGATACCGCATAACCAATGCGTAAGCCTGCCAAGCCATAGGCTTTAGAAAGAGAGTGGGAAATAATTAAATTTGAATATTTTTTTAATAAACTGAAAGAGTCCACTCGTTCTTCAGATCTAGTAAATTCCGTGTAGGCTTCATCTAATACCACGATTACATTTTCGGGGACTTTTGCTAAAAAATCTTCAATTTCTTGCGATGTTAAAAAATTACCCGTTGGATTATTTGGATTAGCAATGTAAATGAGCTTTGTTTTATCAGAAAGTGCGGTTAAAAATCCTTGTAAATTATGCCCCCAATTTTTAGCTGGAATTTCTTTTGCAACGGCATTTATTGCTTTAGTCACTAAAGGATAAACAATAAAGGCATATTGTGAATAAATGATTTCATCGCCTTCTGCTGCAAAAGTGTGAGCAAAAAGTTCTAATAAATCATTTGATCCATTTCCAAGCGTAATTTGATTTGGTTGAACGCCAAATTTGTTTGCGATAGTTTGTTTTAGTTCAAAGCCATTGGCATCTGGATAACGAGTTAGTTTATCTAATTGTTCAAAAATTGCTTTTTTTGCACTTTCTGGAAAACCAAATGGGTTTTCGTTTGAGGCAAGTTTAACGATATTGGAAATACCAAGTTCTCGTTCTAATTCCTCAATGGGTTTGCCTGCTTGATAAGGGGATAAGGATTTTACGCCACGATTGGCAATGTTGATGTACTGCATAGTTGTATTTATAAATATTGATATGAATTAGTATGAATTTTCAAGTAAATTTGGGCGTAAATACGCCCATTGAAAATGTTCTTTAACTATTGAGGAAGATTTTCAGCTTCAAATTTTTTCATAAATGTAATTAGTGCCTCAACACCATTTTGCGACATTGCGTTATAAATAGATGCACGCATTCCACCTAAAACCTTATGACCTTTCAAGGCTTGCAAGCCCGCAGCAGTAGACTCTGCGACAAATTTTGCATCTAATTCAGGATTACCTGTGATGAAAGTCACATTCATTGTTGAGCGGTTTTCTTTTGCTACCACATTGCGGTAAAGTTTGCTCGAATCAATATAATCATAAAGAGTTTGTGCTTTTAGTGCATTACGTTTTTCGATTATTTCTAAGCCACCTATTTCTTTAAGATGTTTAAATACGAGGGAACATAAATACCACGCAAAAGTTGGGGGGGTGTTGATCATTGAGTCTGCATCACGTTGAGTTGCATAATTCCAAATGGATGGGGTTTCTTTACGTGCATTACCGATTAAATCCTCACGAATAATAACTAATGTAATGCCCGCAGGGCCAAGATTTTTTTGCGCCCCTGCATAAATTACACCAAATTTACTGATATCGATTTGACGTGAAAGAATATTTGAAGACATATCCGCGACCAATACGGTATCGCCCACATTTGGTATATCAAAAATCTCCACACCACTGATGGTTTCATTCGGGCAATAATGAACGTAGTCATATTGATCAGCGATATGGCTAAAATCAAGATCGGTAATTCGGGTTTGTTCGCCATTTTCTACGATAGTGATTTCATCAATTTCTGCAAAATTTCTTGCTTCTTTTGCCGCTGTAGCTGACCAATGCCCACTATTTAAATAAAGGGCTTTGCCTTTTTTACCGATTAAGTTCATCGGAATTGCGGCAAATTGACCGCGAGCGCCACCTTGTAAGAAAAGTACACGATAGTTATCAGGAATATTGTAAACCTCACGTAGATCTTTTTCCGCTTGGGTAACGAGTTCCATAAAATACTTTCCGCGATGGCTGACTTCCATCACGGATACGCCTTGATTGAGCCAGTTTGTAAGTTCATTTTGTGCTTTTTGCAACACTTCTGGGAAAATCATCGCAGGACCCGCGCTAAAATTAAAGACTTGTGACATTGTGTTTCCTTGCTTTTTATGAAAATAATGGTGTCTTTTTTATCACTACAAAAATCGATAATCAATGCTTTTTACTGAAATCAAAAAAATTCTTTCCATCATTCATAAAATAGAGGGTAAATTTTGACGATTGATTAAAAAAAAGCTAAATTACGGCACAGTCATTTTATTTATTTTAAAGGGAGTTGTGATGGAAATTGTGAATAAACAATCTTTTCAAGATGTGTTGGAATACGTGCGTATGTATCGTTTAAAAAATAGAATTAAACGAGATATGGAAGACAATAATCGTAAGATTCGCGATAACCAAAAACGCATATTATTGTTGGATAATTTAAATCAATATATTCGTGATGATATGACTATTGCAGAAGTACGCGGAATTATTGAAAGTATGCGTGATGATTATGAAAGCCGAGTGGATGATTACACGATTCGCAATGCTGAACTTTCTAAGCAACGCCGTGAAGCGAGTACGAAAATGAAAGAGCAGAAAAAAGCACACGCAGAATTATTGAAAAACGCTGAAAAATAATAGGATAACTAGAGCCGACTAAATCAGTCGGCTTATTTTTTTATAAACCATTCATTGCATTAATGATTTTAATTTCATCGAAATTGCCAATATCTTCTTGGAATATTGTACGTTCTTGAATTTTCCCCTCTTGTAATAATTTTTCTCGTTGTGTGCCTAAAAGCAATGGCGTGTCTGGTGTGTACCATTTTTTCCCTTGGCGAAAAATTAAATTACCGATGGAACAATCTGTCACTTTTCCATTTTTGATAATTATAATTTCATCACAAGTGCCACGTTGTGCAAACAATGTATTAATTAAACTGCGATCTGAATATTTCAAGCTGTATTCGATATCGTCACAAATTACAGGTTGAAAAGTGCGGTAGATTTTTTGCTGGTATTCAAAATATTGAATTTTTGTGGTTTCGGCATTGTAATCAATACGGCAGCGAACTAATTGATTTTGTAAATCTTCAGGCAGTTGAATAAGGGAAAAAAGATTAAAAATTTTTACCGCACTTTTGCCATAATATTCACGCAAACTACGTTCATATCGCGCTTGGTGTAAATTGATATTTTTAATTTCCCCCTTTTCAATGCAAAGGGTTTCAAATAAAGGGAACATTAAAGTATTCCTGTTAGTTATTGACTAGGGTAAGCATAATTAAACCGATTTTGGGGCGGTAGTTAGAAATACCCCAAAGGGGAATAACTATGCGTAACCGTGGGTACACTTACCCACGGTATAACAGATTTTTATATCGCGTAAGTTTCTGAAATAGGCAAATAAACTTTTTCAAGCAATTCCTGATATTCATCTGCCACGCGACTGTGAATGGTTATACCACCCCCACTATGAAAATAAAATTTTTCATCTACTTGAGAAATAAATCGAATTGCCACCGCACTTTGTAGTGTTTTACCATCAAATATGCCAAAGATTCCTGTGTAATAACCACGTTTTTGTTTTTCTGCTTGTTGAATAATTTGTGTGGTTTTCTCTTTTGGTGCGCCACTAATGGAACCAGCAGGCAAGAGTTTCGATAAAATATCGCCAATTTGATTTTGCCAGTTTTCATTCAATTTTCCGTAAATTTCAGAACTGGTTTGCAGTATTTCGCCTTTTTGTGTTTTTATGCGATCGATATAACGAAATTTTTTCACTTGAATGTGTTCTGCCACCATTGATAAATCGTTACGCATTAAATCAACAATTGTGTAATGCTCGCGTTGTTCTTTTTCATTTGTGAGTAACTGATTTTCTGCATCGGGCAGAGAGGCGTTAATCGTCCCTTTCATGGGATAAGTAAAAATGCGGTTATCCTGAATATTGACAAAACATTCAGGCGAAAAGCAAACAAATTGATCTTGTAACCACAATTTATAAGGTGCATTGGTTTGATGAAAAATTTGTTCCAGTGAAAGATTTCCTGAAATTTCAGTAGGATAGGTTAGATTCAATAAATAAGAATTACCTTTTTGCAATTCACTTTGAACAAGTTCAAAACCTTGTTGATAACGCGAGAAAGGCATTGGATGTTTGGTAAAATTAAGAGGGATAGGTTGTGGAGAAATCGTGCTATTTCTTTTCTCTAAAATATCAAAATAAATGCCTTGTTGTGCAGAATTTTCGAGAGGACAAATCAAGGGTTTTTCTTTTTCAAAATCAATAAGAAAGAAAAATGGCGTGCGTTGTTTGCCATAATGATTAGCCTGTTTAATAAAATGTTGCATTGTGCTTTGTGTCATTTTGCGTAAAATGACCCGATTATAACGAATACCGAGCGGTTATGAAATTACTCATCATTAATAATCACGATTCTTTTACTTTTAACTTGGTAGATTTAATTCGGAAATTAAATGTGCCTTATGACGTTTTAAACGTGGAAGATTTGAAAGAAAATACAGCGGAAAAATATAGTCATATATTGATTTCGCCGGGGCCTGATGTGCCACGTGCTTATCCACAACTTTTTTCTATGTTGGAAAAATATTATCAGCAGAAATCTATTTTAGGTGTGTGTTTAGGGCATCAAACCTTATGTGAATTTTTTGGCGGTACATTGTATAACTTAGAGAAAGTTCGTCACGGGCAGAAAAGAACATTAAAAGTGCGGTCAAATTCCCCATTGTTTTTTGATCTTCCAACTGAATTTAATATCGGGCTATATCATTCTTGGGGCGTACAGAAAAAAGATTTTCCTAGTTGCCTAGAAATTACCGCACTTTGTGATGAAGATGTAGTGATGGCAATGCAACATAAATCTTTGCCAATTTATAGTGTCCAGTTTCATCCAGAATCTTATATGTCAGACTTTGGAGAGAAAATTTTGCGTAATTGGTTGGCGATTCCTGCTATCTAATTCTGAATCGGCATATAATACACCACTAAATTCAACACTTGATCTATGAAAAAGAATCAGAGGTATATCAAAGCAAATTATTAGTTCATATTGTTTCTTTCAAACTAAGTAATAAAACTACGTTACATTATCTCACTTTGTTTTTGTGTCAATTCACTTTACAATATTGCACTTCAAAGATATTGACAATTTCTACATTAACAGGACAAATAATGGCAACTCTAGCATAACCGCTACGATGAACTGGGATACTATTCTAAACCCTTTTCTTATACGAGTATTGCGCTTTTAGAGGGGAATGCGACATTTTGGGGATTAAAGCCGCCAGCACTCAAAGGGGCTAAAGTATTAGAATTAGGTTCTTCTTTTGGTGGAAACTTAATTTCTCAAGCGGTTTATTATCCAGATACGGAATTTGTTGACGTGGATTTAGCGGATAGTCAAATTACCCAAGGTAATGAAATTATTCACTCAATGGGCTTAACCAATGTTCGTTTAGAAACAAAAAATATTCTTGATATTACGCCTGATTTGGCATGTTTGACTATATTATCGTGCATGGTATTTATTCTTGGGTGCCTGATAATGTGAAAGATAAAATTCTTGAAATTTGTCGTGAAAATTTAACCTCAAACGGTATTGCTTATATTTCTTATAATACCTACCCAGGTTGGAAAAGCCGCGAAGTTGCACGGGATATTATGCTTTATGCCAATAAATATACGCAAGATTTGCCGCTTGCAGAACAAACTCGTCGTGGTAAAGTGGTGGTTCAATTATTTTCTGATGCGATTAAATCCATTGCCTCTGAAAAAATAAAAAATCATAGCCGAGTGGATAATTTGATAGTATTCAAACACATAGTGATCATTATATTGCACACGAATATCTTGCATACCACAATCATCCAATTTATCTTCATCAATTTGTGGATAGTCTCAATCAACATCAATTAGCTTATATTGGCGATACTAGCTTCCAACTTTCCTATATTTCTTGGATGCCTCACCATTTGAGAGAAATGATCGATCAATTATCTGAGACAGATTATGTCGCCCGTGAACAATGCCTTGATTATCTTTACGATGTGGCATTTAGACGAAGTTTGTTATGTCATCAGCATTACAAGGCTATTTAATTCAAAATGAATATAAAGATATGAACAACAATGATAAGTTGATTGATGAAACTTATGATTGCACTGAGTTGTTTAATGCGCTTTGTGATGTATTAACAAGATTAGGTTATATCCAGCCTGTAAACCTATAATCTGTGGACGGTGCGTGTTATGTACCGTTTTATTTTTCATCTAAATATTAACTTAAATTGAGAATTATTTGCATTTAAATGAAATTAGGCATAGAATAGCCGCAATTCAGTCTTAACTGAATAATTTGCACTCAACATAAGGAGCTTTTCAATGCAATTTAAACATTTCAAACTTGCTACCCTTGCGGCAGCACTTGCTTTTTCTGCTAATAGTTTTGCTGATATTACCGTTTATAATGGTCAGCACAAAGAAGCCGCTGTTGCAGTGGCAAAAGCCTTTGAACAGGAAACAGGCATTAAAGTTACGCTAAATAGCGGGAAAAGTGCGCAACTTGCAGGTCAATTAAAAGAAGAAGGCGATAAAACACCAGCCGATGTTTTCTATACTGAACAAACAGCGACTTTTGCCGATCTTTCTGAAGCAGGGCTTTTAGCACCAATTTCAGAACAAACCATTAAACAAACTGCACAAAAAGGCGTACCACTTGCACCGAAAAAAGACTGGGTTGCATTAAGTGGTCGTTCTCGCGTAGTGGTTTACGATCACACTAAATTATCTGAAAAAGATATGGAAAAATCAGTGCTTGATTATGCAACACCAAAATGGAAAGGCAAAATCGGTTATGTATCAACTTCTGGTGCGTTCTTAGAGCAAGTTGTTGCTTTAAGCAAAATGAAAGGGGACAAAGTTGCGCTTAATTGGTTAAAAGGCTTAAAAGAGAACGGAAAACTTTACGCGAAAAATAGTGTGGCATTACAAGCAGTTGAAAATGGCGAAGTGCCTGCTGCGTTAATCAATAACTATTATTGGTATAACCTAGCAAAAGAAAAAGGCGTGGAAAACCTAAAAAGCCGTCTTTATTTCGTTCGCCACCAAGATCCAGGTGCGTTAGTTAGCTATTCAGGTGCTGCAGTATTGAAAGCCTCTAAAAATCAAGCTGAAGCACAAAAATTCGTTGATTTCTTAGCGAGTAAAAAAGGTCAAGAAGCATTAGTGGCAGTGCGTGCAGAATATCCATTACGCACAGATGTGGTTTCGCCATTTAATCTTGAACCTTATGAAAAATTAGAAGCACCTGTGGTATCCGCAACAACAGCTCAAGATAAAGAGCACGCGACCAAATTAATTGAAGAAGCTGGATTAAAATAATCCAAATATTGCGTGTGTGGATTTGAAAAAATTCACGCACGCGTTTACAATTCTCTACTAAAATTAACCGCTTGCGTGCGTGAACTGAAAGGTTCACATTCCTAAAAGGATTTAACTTTGCCTCGCAGACCGCCATTCTGGCTCACTTTACTTATCATCTTAATCGGGCTTCCGTTATGTTTGCCGTTTCTGTATGTCATTTTACGTGCGACAGATGTGGGATTAATGCGAAGTGTTGAGCTATTATTTCGCCCTCGAATGGCTGAATTATTAAGCAATACAATGCTTTTAATGGTTTGTGTAACTATCGGTGCTATTTCACTTGGTACGCTTTGTGCTTTTTTACTTGAACGTTATCGCTTTTTCGGTAAAGCTTTTTTTGAAGTGGCGATGACGTTACCCCTTTGTATTCCCGCTTTTGTAAGTTGTTTTACTTGGATCAGCCTCACATTCCGCGTTGAGGGTTTTTGGGGAACAATTGGTATTATGACATTAAGTTCGTTTCCTTTGGCTTATTTGCCCGTTTCCGCTATATTAAAAAGACTTGATCGTTCTCTTGAAGAAGTAAGCCTTTCGCTTGGTAAAAGCCCTGTGTATACCTTTTGGTATGCCATTTTTCCGCAACTTAAACCTGCCATTGGCAGCAGTATCTTACTGATTGCTTTACATATGTTGGTCGAATTTGGTGCAGTGTCAATTTTAAATTATCAAACCTTTACCACCGCCATTTTTCAAGAATATGAAATGTCTTTTAACAACAGCACTGCCGCATTATTATCCGCCGTTTTAATGGCAATTTGTGTACTTATTGTTTTTGGGGAAATTTTTTTTCGTGGAAAACAAACTCTTTACCATAGTGGAAAAGGTGTTACGCGTCCTTATCTCGTAAAAACACTTTCCTTTGGAAAACAATGTTTAACATTCGGATTTTTCTCTAGCATATTCATTTTAAGCATTGGCGTACCTGTAATTATGTTAATCTACTGGCTTATTGTGGGAACTTCACTCGAAAGTGCAGGCGATTTTTCAGAATTTTTATCGGCATTCAGTAATTCATTTATCATTTCAGGCTTAGGCGCATTACTCACTGTAATTTGTGCCTTGCCATTAGTTTGGGCAGCTGTTCGTTATCGTAGTTATTTAACGATTTGGATCGATCGCTTGCCATATCTATTACACGCAGTGCCAGGCTTAGTCATTGCCTTATCATTAATCTATTTTTCCATCAATTACGCTAATCACCTATATCAAACTTTTTTTGTGATTATCATTGCCTACTTTATGCTCTATTTGCCAATGGCACAAACTACATTAAGAGCGTCTTTAGAGCAACTTTCCGATCAAATCGAAAAAGTCGGTCAAAGTCTTGGGCGAAGCCCTTTCTATATTTTTCGCACCTTGACGCTACCAGCCATATTACCAGGTGTGGCAGCCGCATTTGCTTTGGTTTTTTTGAATTTAATGAAAGAGCTTACCGCGACGCTTTTGCTCACACCAAATGATATTAAAACCTTATCCATTGCCGTGTGGGAACATACCAGCGATGCACAATATGCTGCCGCAACCCCTTATGCGTTAATGCTCGTTCTTTTTTCGGGTATTCCTGTATTTTTATTGAAAAAATATGCGTTTAAATAAAATGATAAATAATCCGTTATTAACCGTTAAAAATCTCAATAAATTTTTTAATGAACAACAAGTTCTGCACAATATTTCATTCAGCTTACAACGCGGAGAAATCCTCTTTTTACTTGGTGCTTCAGGCTGTGGGAAAACAACTTTATTGCGAGCGATCGCAGGCTTTGAACAACCCAATACTGGCGAAATTTGGCTAAAAGAGCGGTTAATTTTTGGCGAGAATTTTAATCTGCCAACGCAACAACGCCATTTAGGTTATGTTGTGCAAGAGGGCATACTTTTTCCTCACTTAAGTGTCTATCGCAACATTGCTTACGGATTAGGCAATGGCAAAGGAAAAAATAGTGAAGAAAAAACGCGAATTGAACAAATAATGCAACTCACGGGTATTTTTGAACTGGCGGATCGCTTTCCACATCAACTTTCGGGCGGGCAACAACAACGCGTAGCATTGGCACGCGCTTTAGCCCCGAATCCAGAACTGATTTTATTAGACGAGCCTTTTAGTGCCTTAGATGAACATCTTCGCCAGCAAATTCGCCACGAAATGCTCCAAGCCCTACGTCAAAGTGGTTCGTCTGCGATTTTCGTTACTCACGATCGTGATGAAGCCTTACGCTACGCTGATAAAATCGCCATTATTCAGCAAGGTAAAATTTTACAAATCGACACGCCTCGCACACTTTATTGGTCGCCTAATCATCTTGAAACAGCAAAATTTATGGGAGAAAGTATTGTTTTACCTGCAAATCTGATCGATGAAAATAACGCTCAATGCCAATTAGGCAATATTCCTGTAAAAAATAACTCAATCTCTCAAAAACAAGGTAAGATTTTGCTTCGTCCAGAACAATTTAGCCTGTTTAAAACATCGGAAAATCCAACCGCACTTTTCAATGGGCAAGTGAAACAAATCGAATTTAAAGGGAAAATTACCGCTGTTCAAATTGAAATTAATGGCTACGCAATATGGATTGAGAACATAATTTCCCCTGATTTATCTATTGGCGATAATTTGCCTGTTTATTTACATAGAAAAGGGCTTTTTTACGCTTAACAATAAAGCCTTATCTTCACGATAAGGCTTATTTTTAAACAATATATTCAGAAAAAATTTGTTCAAGATTTGATATTAAACAGTCTGCCCCTAAAATATTTTCTCCTTTCCATGCCTGTTGTAAAATATCTGGAGAAAATTGCTGGCTTGCCAATTCAGCTAACGGCAAATAACTGATATGCCAAGGCTCTCGCCCCACTTTCTTATTGGACTGCATATTTATAAAAGGCAAAGCAAAATCAAAGTGCGGTAAATTTTCCGTAAGAAATTCACTCAATTCAAAGAAATAGCCGCCTTTTTCATATTCCCAAGGCTCAAGTTGTAAAGATTGCCCTTGTGGCAAAAGATCAGGATCGAAAATATCCACTTCCGTTCCCCAATGATGGCGGCTAGCTGCTGGTAATGCAGACCAACGTAAAATCGCCTGACATTTTTGCCAGTCATCTAATTGGCTTAAATCTAATGCCTTTCCTGCGTCATCGTGTACTTTTCTCTCGCCCTTAAATTTGCTGTTCCAAATAAGCTGTTGGCGTTCAAAATCACGAAAACTGCTCGCAGGCTGTAAATTAAAGCCATTTTTCGCCGCACTTTGTTGCAACCCTTGAAATGCTTGCACAGCTTGCATTTGCAAAAAATGATTTGAGGAATGAATTGCGGGTAAATTGACTAAATGCTCACGAGACTTTCCTGTAAGCATTTCTAGGGTTAATTTCATTTTAGCTATCCAATAAATTCACTAACATTTTGTGATAAATTTCACCGCACTTGCCAAGATCTTCCACGCTGACACATTCATTGACTTTATGAATAGTTGAATTTAACGGGCCAAATTCCACTACTTCAGCGCCCATCAATGCAATAAAACGACCATCTGACGTACCACCACCTGTTTCAGCTTGTGGCGTTATGCCTGTGATTTTCTCAATAGCGGAGGTTATCGAATCTAATAATTTACCCGGTTTTGTTAAAAAGGGTTTACCTGATAAATTCCATTCAATACGATATTTCAAATTATGTTTTTCTAGCATTTCAGCTACTTTTTGCTTTATGATTTCATCCGTGACTTCTGTGCAATAACGTAAATTGAACTGAACATATAACTCAGCAGGAATTACATTATTACTTCCCGTCCCTGCGTGAATGTTAGCAATTTGTAGGCTTGTAGGCGGGAAAAATTCATTACCTTTATCCCATTGATAAGTCGTTAATTCTTGCAAAAATGGGGCTGCTTTATGGATTGGATTTTCAGCTAAATGCGGATAGGCTACGTGTCCTTGAATACCTTGAATATAGAGATTTCCTGTAATTGAGCCGCGGCGACCATTTTTGACAACATCGCCTAAGTTTTTAGCACTTGATGGCTCGCCAACCATGCAATAAGTAATTTTTTCATCACGTGCCATTAACGTTTCAACCACACGCACAGTACCATCTTTTGCAGCCGCCTCTTCATCAGAGGTAATCAATAATGCAATAGTACCCTTATGATTAGGATTTGCTTTTACGTATTCTTCTGCTGCCACAATCATTGCTGCAAGGGATCCTTTCATATCCGCCGCACCACGCCCATAAAGCATGCCATCAATAATCTCCGCAGAAAATGGCGGAGACGACCATTGATTTTCATCGCCAGTAGGCACAACATCCGTATGTCCTGCAAACGCAATAACTGGCTCGCCCGTTCCGTGTGTTGCCCACAAATTCAACGTATCATTAAAAGGCATCCATTCAATTTGAAAACCTAATTTTTCTAAACGTTCGGCAATAATTTGCTGACAGCCCTCGTCATTTGGGCTAATAGACGGGCGACAAATTAAATCTTTCGCCAACGAAACCACTTTTTCTCTCATAAAAACTCCTAAGAAAATAACCGCACTTTAGGCAAAAGCAGCCTGATATTCCTTTTCATTAAAACCAATTAATGCCTTCCCATCTTGTAAAATAATTGGGCGTTTAATTAAAGTTGGATTTTCCTCCAACACGGAAAGTGCGGTCGTTTTATCAAGAGAATTTTTAACTTGCTCATCCAAATTACGCCAAGTTGTACTGCGTTTATTCACTAACACATCCCAGCCAAATTGAGTTTCCGCTTGGGTTAAAAAATTCGAATCTAAACCATCAACACGGTAGTCGTGAAGTTTGTGTTCAATGTTGTGATCCGCCAACCATTTCAACGCTTTTTTTACTGTATCACAATTTTTAATGCCGTAAACTATAATCATATTTCACCTAAAAAAAGAAAAATCCTCAATCTAATCAGACTGAGGATTTTAACCCTTATACTACTTCATCTCAAATGAATTAATATAACAACTTATTGATACGTTTAATAAACACAGCTGGGTTTTCCAAAGATCCGCGCTCTGCTAACATAGCTTGTTCGAGCAACAATTCCACCCAATCAGAAAATTCTGTTTCATCTGCAATCTCAGCCACTTTTTTCACTAAATGGTGTTCTGGATTAAGTTCAAAAGTGTATTTTACTTCTGGAACAGGTTGCCCTGCGGCTGCAAACAATTTCGCCATTTGAGTCGTCATTTGATCGTTATCTGTAGAAACTACCGCTGGTGTATCTGTTAAATTGTGAGTTAAACGCACCATTTTCACACGTTCCCCAAGCAAGTTTTTCACACGCTCAATAAAACTACCAAAGGCTTCATCTTGTTGTTTTTGTGTTTCAGATTCTTTATCCGCTAAATCGCCTAAATCCAAATCGGCTTTCGTGATACTTTGTAATTGTTTACCATCGAATTCAGTCAAATAGCTTAACATCCATTCATCAATGCGATCGGAAAGCAATAAAACCTCAATGCCTTTTTTATTGAATAATTCCAAGTGCGGACTATTTTTCGCTGCAACATAACTATCTGCTGTAATGTAATAGATAGCTTTTTGCCCCTCTTTCATACGCGAGATGTAATCTTCTAAAGAGACAGTTTGCTCGCTGCTATCATTATGCGTTGAAGCAAAACGCAATAACTTCGCGACAGTTTCTTTATTAGCAAAATCTTCTGCAGGGCCTTCTTTCAAGACTAAACCAAACTCTTTCCAGAATTGGAGATATTTTTCTGTATCATCTTTTGCTAATTTTTCTAGCATTTGTAATGAACGCTTAGTTAATGCTTTGCGTAATGCCGCAGTAATTTTGTTATCTTGCAAAATTTCACGAGATACATTTAATGGCAAGTCATTGCTATCAATTAAACCACGCATAAAACGGAGATAATTCGGCATAAATTGCTCAGCATCATCCATAATAAATACACGTTGAACATAAAGTTTTAAGCCGTGTTTATGTTCGCGATTAAATAAATCCCAAGGTGCTTTCGCTGGCACATAAAGCAAACTAGTATATGCTTGATTTCCTTCAACTTTGTTATGCGCCCAAGTCACAGGATCAGCAAAATCATGGCTTAAGTGTTTATAAAACTCTTTGTATTCCTCATCGGAAACATCATTTTTAGAACGCGTCCAAAGTACATCGGATTTATTAATTTTCTCCCATTTTTCGCCGCACTCTTTGCCTTCATTATCATATTCTTTCGTCAACATTTCCACTGGCAAGCCAATATGGTCAGAATATTTACCGATAATTTCACGCAAACGCCATTCGTTTAAAAATTCTTTTTCATCTTCACGTAAATGTAAAATCACATCTGTACCACGGGATTTTTTCTCAATATCCGCCACTGAATATTCGCCTTCGCCCGCAGATTCCCAAAGTACTGCTTTGTCTGCCTCTTGACCAGCCACTCTAGTTTTTACAGTCACTTTATCTGCCACAATAAAAGCTGAATAAAAACCCACACCAAATTGCCCAATAAGCTGGCTGTTTTTTGCTTGATCTTGGCCAAGTGCGGTTAAAAATTCTTTTGTTCCTGATTTTGCAATCGTCCCCAAATGATCAATTACTTGCTCTCGAGTCATACCAATGCCGTTATCGCTAATTGTAATAGTGCCTTTATCCGCATCAAAGCTAACACGCACACGCAAGTTGCCATCGCCTTCATATAAAGCAGGGTTGGAAAGCGTTTTAAAGCGTAATTTATCTGCCGCATCAGAGGCATTAGAAATTAATTCACGTAAGAAAATTTCTTTGTTGGAATACAAAGAATGAATCATTAATTGGAGGAGTTGTTTGACTTCAGATTGGAAGCCACGAGTTTCTTGATTTTGTGACATAATTTTTTCCTTCATAAAGATAAAAATTGAATGCCACAGATATAAGAATAAAAAGAAAGATTTCAAGGGGAAAAGCAAAGTGCGGTGAATTTTCACCGCACTTTTATCAGGCTAGTATCAATTACTCTTTTCTTTCCTTCACATTTTCAACCCAGCGTTCTATTAATCGTTTCGCTTCTTGCTCCGAACCAAATTTGATGAAATCAATATCAAGTAATTTAAGTTTTGCCGGCTCTGAAAGATGTGGATACGCTTTGGCATGAATATTTGTTGGCAGTTGGTAAGAATCCGCCTCACGCCAATGAATTTCTTGGGCTTCAGCAGAAAGAACAAAATTGACAAAGCGTTTAGCATTCTCTAAATTGCGTCCATTTTTAATGATACTGACCGCCCCTAACGTATAGCCTATGCCTTCGCAAGGTAAGGCACCAATAACTGGTGCACCTTTATCCTTTTCACGCACATAAGTATGCATAAAACCAATATCAACAGCGGCTGCGCCCGTAGAAATATTAGCCGTTGCTAATCCAGTTTTCGTGTATTGAGCAATGTTTTTGTCAAGTTCTTTCAAATAAGCAAAGGCTTTATCTTCGCCCATAATTTCAATTAAAGTTGTAAGAATAGTGTAGCCAGTGCCCGATACTCGAGGATCTGGATATTGAATTAACCCTTTAAATTCTGGTTTTAATAAATCAGCATAACATTGAGGTTTCGCGATATTTTTTTCAGCTAGCAGTTTTTCATTCATCCCAATGCCAAGCTCCATAAGATAAATAATCGACGTAGTATCGCCACGTTGTTCCGTGAGCTTTTTGAATTGAGGCATAATTTCTTTTTGCAGAGGCGAACGATAAGTTTCTAACAAACCTGCATCTCGTGCTTGAAAGTGCGGTTCCAATGTACCGCCATACCACACGTCTGCTTGTGGATTTTCTTTTTCAGCTTTGATTTTGCCTAATACAGTCCCAGTGCTATTACGCACAAACTGAGTGTCCACATTATATTTTTTGCTAAAAGCGCGAGCGACTTTTTCACAAGTCGTGTTTTGGACGCTGCAATACAGCACTAATTTGCCTTCTGCTTGAGCAGGGGTTGATAAACTTAATCCTAATAAGCCGCAACCAAGCACGCTGGAAAGTGCGGTCAATTTAAAAGAATTTTTTAAAGAAAAAGAGAGTGTCATGATGCATCCTTACTTATATGAATACAGAAAAAAGTAAGTCAGCCCTTTAAGTAAGAAGGAGAGATTAGTTTCCTACGCCAGTGCTAACTGTTTCAGGTTCACGGGTATTTTCTCAGCGATGTCCGCACCCCGACTAACCGTGAATCAATATAAGTTGTAATACTATTTTTGTAAAGTCGGATAAGTTTATGATTTTCTTGATTGTGATATAAAAAAATTAGACTTATAATTCCTGTAAATTTGAACAGATAAAAATTTCATCATGGATATTTCTGAATTACTTGACGGACTTAACGATAAACAACGCGAAGCCGTAGCTGCTCCTCTTGGTAATCACTTAGTGCTAGCTGGTGCAGGCTCGGGCAAAACGCGTGTATTGACGCACCGTATTGCTTGGTTAATTGCGGTCGAAAATATTTCTGAAGGCAGCATTATGGCGGTGACCTTTACCAATAAAGCCGCAGCAGAAATGCGTCATCGTATTCAATCTACCCTTGCTAAACACGCACAACATCAATTATTTGGTATGTGGATTGGCACCTTCCATAGCATTGCTCATCGTTTGTTGCGAGCTCATCATTTAGATGTGGGATTGCCACAAGATTTCCAAATTTTAGATTCAGAAGATCAACTTCGTTTAATTAAACGATTATTAAAATTACATAATTTTGATGAAAAAGCTTTTCCGCCTAAACAGGCTTGTTGGTACATCAATAACAAAAAAGATGAAGGCTTGCGACCAAATGATATTGAAGATTTTAATGATCGCCAAGAACGTGAATGGATTAAAATTTATCAGATCTATCAAGACACTTGCGATCGCGCAGGGTTGGTCGATTTTGCTGAATTATTAATTCGGGTCTATGAATTATTTGAGAAAAAACCATTAATTTTGCAACGTTATCAACAACGTTTTCAGCATATTTTGGTGGATGAGTTTCAAGACACCAATAAAATTCAATATAAGTGGATTAAAATTCTTGCTGGAAAAACAGGCAAAGTCATGATCGTAGGCGATGATGATCAATCTATATACGGTTGGCGTGGCGCACAAATTGAAAATATCCAAAAATTCTTGAAAGATTTCAAAGCCGAAACAATTCGCCTTGAACAAAACTACCGTTCTACAGCCAATATCCTAAACAGCGCAAATAAATTAATTGCAAACAATAGTGATCGTCTTGGTAAAAATTTATGGACAGAGGGTGAGAAAGGCGATCCTGTGGGCATCTATTCTGCCTTTAATGAATTAGATGAAGCAAAATTTGTCGCTTCACAAATTCAGGATTGGGTAGAACATGGCGGAAAACTTGATGATTGCGCTGTACTTTATCGTAGTAATAGCCAATCACGGGTTATTGAAGAAGCCTTAATTCGTTGTCAAATTCCATATCGTATTTATGGCGGTATGCGTTTCTTCGAACGTCAAGAAATTAAAGATGCGTTAGCCTATCTTCGTTTGATTAATAATCGTCAAGATGATGCGGCTTTTGAGCGTGTAATTAATACGCCAACCCGTGGCATTGGCGACCGCACTTTAGATATATTGCGTAACTTAACACGTGAACGCCAAATTACCTTATGGCAAGCAGTACAAGTCGCAACACAAGAAAATATGTTGGCAGGGCGAGCCTCAACAGCCTTATTACGTTTCCAAGAATTAATTAATTCACTACAACTTGATACCGCAGAAATGCCGCTTTTCGCACAAACTGATTTTGTGATTAAACATTCGGGCTTATATGAAATGTATCAACAAGAAAAAGGCGAAAAAGGCGAAGTACGTATTGAAAACTTGGAAGAATTAGTTACCGCAACCCGTGAATTTATCAAACCTGATGATGCGGAAGAAATGACCGAACTCACTGCCTTTTTAACGCACGCTTCCTTAGAGGCTGGCGAAGAACAAGCCTCGCCGCATCAATCTTGTGTAGAAATGATGACGTTGCACTCTGCGAAAGGCTTAGAATTTCCTCGTGTATTTATGGTGGGCGTAGAAGAAGGATTATTCCCAAGTTTTCGTTCTTTTGAAGAACCCGGACGTTTAGAAGAAGAGCGTCGTTTAGCTTATGTCGGTATTACTCGCGCACAGAAAAAACTGACCATCTCTTATGCGGAAAGCCGTCGATTATATGCCAAAGAAGAACGCCATTTGCCATCACGGTTTATCGCAGAATTACCGAGAGAATGTATCCAAGAAATTCGTTTACGAGGGACAGTCACGCGTGCGATGAACCTAGCAAAAGTCGGTTCATTGTCGAATACCAGTGCGGTCGAAAATGAATGGAAAATGGGTCAAAAAGTTAAACACGAAAAATTTGGTTTCGGCACAGTGATTAATGTGGAAGGATCTGAAAATAACACACGTTTACAAATAGCGTTCCAAGCTCAAGGCATTAAATGGTTGATTGTGCATTTGGCAACATTGGAAAAAGTGCGGTAGAATTCAAGAGTATTATATTTTTTACCGATTAATTTCTTTGAAAAGTGCGGTGAATTTTTACCGCACTTTTATTATCTACGAGTGATGGAATGTTTAAATTTGTATTCAAACGAATCTTAATGGTGATCCCTACTTTTATTGCCATTACTTTTATTACCTTTGCCCTTGTGCATTTTATTCCTGGTGATCCTGTGGAAATAATGATGGGTGAACGTGGCTTAACGGCAGAAGTACATCAACAAATGATGCACCAATTGGGTTTAGATTTACCTCTTTATCAGCAATATTTCCGCTATATTGGCAATGTAATTCAAGGGGATTTCGGTGCATCGTTCCGCACTCAACAACCTGTTCTTAGTGAATTTTTTACGCTTTTTCCTGCTACCGCTGAATTAGCATTTTTTGCGTTATTTTGGTCATTATTAGGTGGAATAATTTTAGGCACGATTGCCGCGGTAAAAAAAGATAGTTGGATTTCTCACACCGTTACAACTGCATCGCTCACAGGTTATTCTATGCCGATTTTCTGGTGGGGATTGATTTTAATTTTATACGTTTCACCACAACTCGGTTTACCGCAAGGTGGACGTTTAGATAATGAATTTTGGATCGATACACCAACAGGATTTATGCTTATTGATAGCTGGCTTTCAGGTGTTTCTGGTGCCTTCGAAAATGCGGTGAAATCCTTAATTCTTCCTGCAATAGTCCTAGGCACCGTTCCTCTCGCCATTATTACGCGTATGACACGATCTGCAATGCTGGAAGTATTAGGCGAAGATTACATTCGCACGGCAAAAGCAAAAGGTTTAAGCTATACTCGAATTGTTATTGTTCACGCATTGCGTAATGCATTAATTCCTGTTGTCACTGTGGTCGGATTAATTGTAGGTCAATTGCTTTCTGGTGCAGTTCTCACAGAAACTATTTTCTCTTGGCCGGGGATTGGAAAATGGATTATTGATGCCATTCAAGCGCGTGATTATCCGGTATTACAAGGTTCTGTACTGATTATTGCGACGATTATTATTGTGGTAAATTTAACCGTCGATTTACTTTACGGCGTGGTCAATCCGCGTATCCGTCATTAATTGTAGGAGAAATTATGTCTGACACGCCTTCAACTTTTGCACCAAAAACACCTTTACAAGAATTTTGGTTTTACTTCAAACAAAATCGTGGCGCGCTAATTGGTTTAATTTTTATTTTGATTGTTGCCTTAATCAGCATTCTCGCGCCTTATATTGCACCTTTTGATCCAACAGAACAAAATCGTACCGCACTTTTACTGCCACCCGCTTGGTATGAGGGCGGTAATCCTGCTTATTTACTCGGCACAGACGATATTGGGCGAGATATTCTTTCGCGTATTATTTATGGAACGCGAATTTCCGTCTTTGCGGGATTTATCATCGTATTACTATCTTGCGCCTTTGGTACCAGCCTTGGCTTGATTTCTGGTTATTATGGCGGCGTGCTAGATACAATTATCATTCGCCTAATTGATATTATGCTCGCGATTCCAAACTTACTTTTGACGATTGTGGTCGTCTCTATTTTAGAGCCATCACTCGCCAATGCCACTTTAGCGATCGCCGTGGTATCGATTCCTAGCTATGTGCGTTTAACTCGAGCAGCGATGATGAATGAAAAAAATCGTGATTATGTGACTTCATCTAAAGTGGCAGGGGCAGGTATTTTACGCCTTATGTTTATTGTGATTTTACCAAACTGTTTAGCCCCTTTAATTGTGCAAATGACAATGGGCATTTCCAATGCCATCTTAGAACTCGCGACACTTGGTTTCTTAGGCATTGGTGCAAAACCACCAACACCTGAACTTGGCACAATGCTTTCAGAAGCACGCAGTTTTATGCAAGCGGCAAACTGGTTAGTTACAATTCCTGGCTTAGTGATTTTATCTTTGGTGCTTGCTTTCAACTTAATGGGCGATGGCTTGCGTGATGCCCTTGATCCAAAACTCAAACAATAGGAAAACAGAATGGCATTATTAGACGTAAAAGAACTTTCTGTTCACTTTGGCGATAAAAAAACGCCATTTAAAGCAGTGGATCGCATTAGCTATCAAGTCGCACAAGGCGAAGTGCTTGGCATTGTGGGAGAATCAGGCTCAGGTAAATCTGTGAGTTCTCTCGCAATTATGGGATTAATTGATCATCCTGGACGTGTATCGGCTGAATCCTTGCAATTTGAAAATACTGATTTACTCACTTTAGAGAGTAAAGCTAAACGCCAGCTTATTGGTGCTGATGTTGCGATGATTTTCCAAGATCCGATGACAAGTTTGAATCCTGCTTATACTGTGGGTTTCCAAATTATGGAAGCGTTAAAAACTCACGAGGGCGGCACAAAAAAGGCGAGAAAAGACCGCACTTTAGAGCTTTTAAAATTGGTCGGTATTCCTGATCCTGAATCTCGGATTGATGTTTATCCCCATCAGCTGTCTGGTGGAATGAGCCAGCGCGTGATGATTGCGATGGCAATTGCTTGCAGACCTAAATTATTGATTGCTGACGAACCAACCACGGCATTGGACGTGACTATTCAAGCACAAATTATGGAACTCTTACTCGAATTGCAGAAAAAAGAATGCATGTCGCTGATTTTGATTACCCATGATCTTGCGCTTGTTGCTGAAGCGGCAGATCGAATTATCGTGATGTATGCTGGACAAATCGTTGAAGAAGGCACCGCAAAAGATATTTTCCGCGAGCCAAAACACCCTTACACACAAGCCTTGTTACGTTCATTACCTGAATTTGCAGAGGGAAAATCTCGCTTAGAATCATTACAAGGGGTCGTCCCTGGAAAATACGATCGCCCAACAGGCTGTTTATTAAATCCTCGCTGTCCTTATGCAACCGAATACTGTCGCCAAGTCGAACCTCTATTGCATCAGATCGGTTCGCGTAAAGTAAAATGCCATACTCCGCTGAACGAGCAAGGCAATCCCGTTGAATATCAAGGAGCTTAATAATGACGAATGAAGTAAAAGAAAACACGCCATTATTAAATGCGATTGGCTTAAAAAAATATTACCCTGTAAAAAAAGGCTTGTTTGCAAAACCACAGCAAGTAAAAGCGTTAGATGGTGTCTCTTTTCAGCTTGAACGAGGTAAAACTTTAGCAGTCGTGGGTGAATCAGGTTGTGGAAAATCAACGCTAGGTCGTTTATTGACAATGATTGAAGAACCAACCAAAGGCGAACTTTATTACAAAGGGCATAATTTTTTAGAAAATGATTCTGAAACAAAAGCACTACGTCGTAAAAAAATTCAAATAGTTTTCCAAAATCCTTACGCGTCATTAAATCCACGCAAAAAGATTGGTTCAATTTTGGAAGAACCATTAATCATCAATACAAAACTTTCCGCCAAAGAACGGCGAGAAAAAGTTTTATCGATGATGGAAAAAGTGGGCTTGCGCGCTGAATTTTATGATCGTTATCCCCACATGTTCTCAGGCGGACAACGCCAACGTATTGCCATCGCTCGTGGTTTAATGTTAGATCCAGATGTTGTCGTTGCCGATGAGCCTGTTTCTGCATTGGATGTTTCCGTGCGTGCACAAGTACTGAATTTAATGATGGATTTACAAGATGAATTAGGCTTGTCTTACGTGTTCATTTCACACGATCTTTCTGTGGTAGAACATATCGCTGATGAAGTGATGGTAATGTATCTAGGTCGTTGTATTGAAAAAGGGACGACAGAACAAATTTTCTCTAATCCTCAGCATCCTTATACCAAAGCGTTACTTTCAGCGACACCACGTTTGTCGCCAAACTTGCGCCGTGAGCGTATTAAGCTGACAGGCGAATTACCAAGCCCGATTAATCCGCCAAAAGGCTGTGCATTTAATCCTCGTTGTTGGAAAGCGACAGAAAAATGTCGTGAAAATCAACCGCACTTGGAACAATATACTGATGGAAAATTAATCGCTTGTTTCCATATTGATTAAATTCATTTTGTCAGACTGATAAATAGGCTTATTTTTTCTCTCGCCAATAGGTTGCAAATCGAGGTTTTCCATTATTCGTAAGGCCTCGATATTTATAAGTAATTACAGATCCTATCGGAGGGGGATTTTCTCGTTCGTTTAAGTTAAAACCCGAACCGATTTTAAATTCTCCCCGATGATTTTTACAAGTTAAAGCACCCATCACATTTTCAAATTGTCCTTTGCCTTTATGGTGTGCAATGACTGTACATTCTTCATCTCGTGCTGTTTTTAATTTTAAAATTTGTGAGCTTCGCTTACGTTCATAAGGTGCATTGGGGTTGCGTACAACAACGCCCTCGCCTTGCAAATTTTCGACTTGTGCAAGAAATTGATATAAATGGGTTTTATCTTTAACAGGAATTTGCTCAATAATTTCAATATAAGTTGTGGGATGTTCGACTAAATACGCTTTCAATTTAGCTAAACGCTCAAATAAATTCCCCTCTGCATCAGGCACATCAAAAACATACAATTTAAGTTTTTCCCAACCCTCGCCTTTGAAAGATTTTGTGATGGATGAAATTTCCTCAAAATGATTTCGCTCACTAAATAATTCGCCATCAATCGCAAAAGGCGGAAAATCCTTAATGAAATAGGCGGGCGGCGATAAAGGTTGCCCTTGTCGGGTTAATAATTGCTTTCCATTCCAATAACCGCGTACGCCATCTAACTTTTCAGACATTACCCAACCCTCTATGGGTTGATTATTGTAGGTATGAAGAAGCATTAAATCTGAGTTAGCAAAAGCAAAAGAACTCGCCAAGAAAAGTAACAAAGTGCGGTAAAATTTCATTGTGTTTTTGAAAATTAAAAGGCTAATAAGTTTACGCAAGATAAACATATCTTGAAAAATCCCCAACCATTCAAACTTATTTTTTCGATCTAAATCGCAAAAAATCATCATTTCATCGAAAAAAGATGAATTTTTATTTACGCTAGCGAAGAATCTTCATCTGCTATACAATGCCATCGCGATTTTATGCTAAAAGGAGCAATCAATGTATTTAGATCAAATCAAAGCAGAACTTGTGGAAGCACAAGATGTGTTAAACAAATTTATTGCTGATGAAAATAACATTAAATTAATTCAAGAAGCCGCATTATTAATTTCCAACAGTTTCAAGCAAGGCGGAAAAGTGCTTTCTTGTGGTAATGGCGGTTCGCACTGTGATGCGATGCATTTTGCAGAAGAATTAACGGGTCGTTATCGTGAAAATCGACCTGGTTATCCCGCTATTGCGATTTCAGATGCAAGCCATTTAAGCTGTGTAAGTAATGATTTTGGCTATGAATATGTATTTTCACGCTATGTTGAAGCGGTGGGTCAAAAAGGCGATGTATTATTCGGTTTATCAACTTCAGGCAATTCAAAAAATATCTTAAATGCTATTGAAGCGGCAAAAGCAAAAGGAATGAAAGTGATTGCGATGACAGGCAAAGATGGCGGAAAAATGGCAGGATTAGCAGATGTTGAAATTCGCGTACCCCATTTCAGTTATGCAGATCGTATTCAAGAAATCCATATCAAAGTCATTCATATTTTAATGATGTTAATTGAGTTTGAAATGGCAAAACAAGCCTAAAGTGCGGTTGATTTCAATCAAGTTTTTAAAATCCCAAATTTTTTTGGGATTTTTTATTAATAGCATTTGCATAATTATGCATAAAAATGTAATATTTTTTCATCTTATAAAGCATAGAGAAGAAAAATGGCTATTCGTGTTAAAAATCTCAATTTCTTTTACGGTTCATCACAAACGTTATTTGATATTAACCTTGAAGCAGAAGAAGGCGATACCGTTGTGTTGCTGGGCCCAAGTGGTGCAGGCAAAAGTACATTAATTCGCACATTAAATTTGTTAGAAGTGCCAAAGTCTGGTGAATTAAGTATTGCAAATAATGAATTTAATTTATCCAATGCAATGGCAAATCCCAAAGCAATCCGACAATTACGCCAAGATGTAGGAATGGTGTTTCAACAATATCATCTTTGGCCGCACTTAACGGTAATTGAAAACCTAATTGAAGCACCAATGAAAGTGCGTGGTGTGAGTGAAAATGAAGCGAAAACTGATGCAATGGAATTGTTAAAACGTTTACGTTTAGAACAACTTGCCGATCGCTTTCCATTGCATTTATCAGGCGGTCAGCAACAACGTGTTGCAATAGCCCGCGCACTAATGATGAAGCCACAAGTTCTATTATTTGATGAACCAACGGCTGCGCTAGATCCAGAAATTACAGCGCAAGTTGTAGATATTATTAAAGAATTACAAGAAACTGGCATTACGCAAGTGATTGTGACCCACGAAGTCAATGTGGCACAAAAAGTGGCGACAAAAGTCGTCTATATGGAACAAGGTAAAATCGTCGAAATGGGATCGGCTGATTGCTTTGAAAATCCAAAAACGGAACAATTTAAACACTATCTTTCTCACTAGAAAATAAGGAGCTTACAATGAAAAAAACATTATTAACTGCCATTTTATTAGGTGCATCCGTAGCAGCAAGCGCACAAGAACTCACTTTTGCAATGCAACCTACCTATCCACCATTTGAAACCACAAATGCAAAAGGCGAAATTATCGGGTTTGATGTTGATGTGACAAATGCAATTTGTCAAGAAATTCAAGCAACCTGTAAATTCAAGAGCGAAACCTTTGATGCGTTAATTCCAAATTTAAAAGCAAAACGTTTTGATGCAGCAATTTCCGCAATCGATATTACCGATGCTCGTGCAAAACAAGTGTTATTCTCTGATGCGTATTACGATAGCTCTGCAAGCTATGTTGCTCTTAAAGGCAAAGCAACCTTAGAAAGTGCAAAAAATATAGGTGTTCAAAATGGTACAACATTCCAACAATATACCGTAGCAGAAACCAAGCAATATAGTCCAAAATCCTATGCAAGTTTACAAAATGCCATTTTAGACTTAAAGAGCGGTCGGATTGACATTATTTTTGGCGATACCGCCGTGCTCGCCGATATAATTTCCAAAGAGCCAGAAATTCAATTTATAGGCGAAAAAGTGACCAATAAAAAATATTTTGGTAATGGTTTAGGTATTGCAATGCACAAATCAAACAAAGATTTGGCTGCACAATTAAACAAAGGTTTAGCTACAATTAAAGCAAATGGTGAATACCAAAAAATCTATGATAAATGGATGACAAAATAATTTATGTTTTCTGACTTTCTTTCTTTAATGTTTACCGCTGCTCTAATGACTTTAGGGCTTGCGGTCTGTTCATTAATCCTAGGCTTATTTTTAAGCCTAATTTTTGCCGCACTTGAAGCAAATCGTTTTGTTGGCAAGCCGATGACAGTATTTGTGGTATTATTACGTGGCTTACCCGAAATTATTGTTGTATTACTTGTCTATTTTGGTTCTACTGAATTAGTAGAAATGCTGACAGGAGAATACATTGAATTTGGTGCATTTGGCTGTGGCGTGCTTGCGCTTTCTCTTATTTTTGCAGCTTATGCTTCACAAACATTACGCGGCGCAATTCAAGCCATACCAAAAGGACAATGGGAATCAGGTGCAGCGTTAGGCTTAAGCAAAAGCTATACGTTCATTCATATTGTTATGCCACAAGTATGGCGTCACGCCTTACCTGGTTTAAGCACCCAATGGCTTGTATTGCTAAAAGATACGGCATTGGTTTCATTAATTGGTGTGGACGATTTGATGCACCAAGCGGATCTGATTAATACCAATACACATCAGCCTTTTACTTGGTATGGTATTGCTGCGTTAATTTATTTGGCAGTGACATTAATTAGCCAAGTTGGTATTCGAAAATTAGAGCTGCGTTTTACTCGTTTTGAAAGGGGCATGAAATAATGTTTCAAGAATATTTAAGCGTGATCGTACAAGGGATTCCAACGAGTTTACTACTCACAGTCGTATCCTTACTGATTGCTTTCTTTTTAGCCTTATTTCTTACTTTTTTACTTTCAATGGAAAACAAATGGATAAAAAGTGCGGTCAATTTATACCTTACTTTATTCACTGGCACGCCACTGTTAGTACAGTTCTTTTTAATTTATGCAGGGCCAGGCCAATTTCAATGGATTATTGACAGCCCATTATGGTATGTCTTATCCAATGCGTGGTTCTGTGCCGTATTAGCTTTAGCACTAAACAGCGCAGCTTATTCCACCCAATTATTTCACGGTGCAGTAAAAGCCATTCCTAAAGGACAATGGGAAAGTTGCGCAGCGTTAGGGTTAAGCCGATTACAGACACTCAAAATTTTAATTCCTTATGCCTTAAAACGTGCGTTGCCTTCTTACAGTAACGAAATTATTTTGGTATTTAAAGGAACGGCATTAGCATCCACCATTACGATTATGGATATTATGGGTTACGCTCGCCAACTTTATGGGACAGAATATGATGCAATCACAATTTACGGCATTGCGGGCGGTATCTATTTAATTATCACAGGCATTGCAACATTATTACTACGTAAATTAGAGAAAAAAGTATTGGCATTTGAACGTTTTGAAGTAAACAAAGCATAAAGTGCGGTAAAATTTTTAGTGATTTTTAAATCCCAACCTAGGTTGGGATTTCTATTTTGTGATCTTGATCACATATTTTTGATATTAATTAGCGTAGAATTAAAAACATTTTTTATTGCAAATAATAAGGATAGACTTTATGAACAAACAAACAAACAAACAAACAAACAAACAAACAAACAAACAAACAAACAAACAAACAAACAAACAAAACAAAAAAACTAACTAACAATACTAGCACTTTCCGCCAGAGGCACAACTCCTTTTAAGCTGAGGCGATACATCTCTTCTGCGTTGTGTGGATATCTTTTTTCTGCACTTCATCGCACAAATCCATTTCATTTTAAAGAAAACATTATTCTTTAGTCTCGCTGTGTTTTTCAACGTTAAAACATGGCTGGGGTTTTCTTTGTCTTTTTTATTGTAAACATAAACGAAAAATCAAATCGAGGTTAGTATGAATCATATTTATAGAATTATTTTTAATCGGGCATCAGGTTTTTTTCAAGTGGTCTTGCTAAAGGCAAGGTAAAATCTGCAAAAACATCCGTAAAATTAACCGCACTTTGTATGGCATTGGTAAGTAGTGCGGTTTTGGCGGGGGATAATCCAAATGCTAGCCCTACCAATGAAGAAATTAAGAAACAATATGAAGAACTTAATACAAAAGTTGATATGCTGCTCAAAGTTGTTAATGTTACAACAGTAAACAATAATTCAGTAAATGCAAATGCAGCAAATGGTGGTGGAATTGCTATTGGATCAGGAGCTAATGCTTCAAATAAAACAGCTACCGCCATTGGTGTAAATGCCACATCTTCTAATGTCTCTGCTGTAGCATTGGGGCATAATGCTACATCATCCAATGTTTCTACTATTGCGATTGGCAAATATTCGCAAGTTGCTATTGACGGTGGCGTTGCTCTTGGGTCGCATTCTATTACCGATCGAGGAGCAAACTCGGTGGGTGTTGAATATACAGAGGTAAACTCAGACAATTATTATACCCTAAAAGGACAATTGAAAACTGAATCAGAATCTATGCAAGAAGGCATCGATAAGGCAAAAGAGACATTTAAAACGGATGTAGAAAAATACAGCGAGTTATCAGAATTGCGAAATTTGATCGAGGGAGAAATCCCTGCTGCAAACAGTACATTTAATTCTCGAAATACTGCGTATACTACATTGCAAAACAAAATGAATAGTACAAGTTCAAACAGTCAAAAACTGAAAGCCGAAGATGTACAGAAAGCCAAAGAAGCCAAAGAAAAAGCTGAAGCAAATTTGAATAAGCTAAAGGCTCGTCGTAGCGAATTAGAAACTAAATATAGCATAACGATGACATCTGATGCGGCAAATAATAACGATTCAGAGAAAAATAAAAAAGAACTCGAAAAAATTGAGAAAAAACTGACCGCACTTGATGCTCAACTTGTTACAGATGAAGGAAATCTAAAAGAAAAACAAATAGCTCAAAATAAAATTGTTTCAGTATGGCGAGGCACTACGGGAGCATTTTCTGTAGGAAATCACTATCGAAATATAACCCGCCAAATTACTAGTGTAGCAGTAGGGACGGAGGACACTGATGCCGTAAACTTGGCACAGTTGAAATCGGCAGGCTTGCGTTTTGCAGTTAATTCTGACAATCAAGGTCTTGCTGGCACGGATAAAACCCACAACTTCTACAAACACGTAGGCGAAACGCTCTCTATTTTGGGCGAGAATGGGGTTGGCTACAAAGCAGATTTGTATAGCAATCGCAACTTGATTACTTATCACGACAATGACGGTATTCGCATTGCAATGAAAACTAATCCCGTATTTGACCGTTTAACCTTAGTCAATAAAGATGATCCGAGTAAATCTTTAGAACTTTATGCTAAAACAGGCGACGATGGCAAAGCCCATTTAATTCAGGCAGAAAAAGCACCTGAAGCGAATAATGCAGCCAAAGAAAAACCACAAACCCCGAATAATGGAACAGGCGGTAATCACAACGCATCAGGTCAAAGCGGTGTCAGCGGACAAAATGGACAAGCTGGTGGTGCAGGTTCGACAGGTCAAGGCGGTGCTAATGGACAAAATGGAGCTAACGCTAATCACGGTATAAATGGTAACAATGGAACAAATGGACTTTCTGCCAATGAAACTGATCTCACTCGTGCAGCAATCAAAGGATTAAATCAAGCGACTGGCGAAATCAATCGACAAATCCGAAAAACCACTCGTGAAAACCGTGCGGGTATTGCGGCAGCAATGGCAATGGGGCAAATTTACCCAGTGCAAGGAAAACGTTTTACCGTTGGGGCGGCTGCGAGTACTTATCGAGGACAATCTGCTGTTGCAGTTGGGGTTCGTTATACACCTAAACCGAATATGGTAATTAGCCTTTCTGGCGCTGCTAATACCAATAACGGTGTGGGTGCTGCAACAGGGGTAAGTTTTGGGTTTTAGCGTATTGAAATAATCCAAAAATAAATAACGGTGATCGCCTTAGACGATCACCGTTAAATTAAAGTGTTTAATAAAAGATTTTTGTATTCTAAAAATTAGAATCCGTAACCCACACCAACTTTCGCACCATAATTATTAACTTTGGTATTATCAAAACTACCTAAGCGATTGTATTCAACACCGCCATTTGCATACCAGTTGCCATCTAATTTATATTTCGCACCGGCTACAACACCATAGCCGAGCTTAATATCAGAAGAACTTTTAAACTTTTGTTCTGCACGATTGGTGTATTTAAATTGATTAGCCGCTACACGAGCACCAACATAAGGTTGCACTTTAGAATTCGTGTCAAAATCATATAATACTGATGCACCTAAACCGTGAATTTTCGCACCATCAACTTTTCCGTGATGAGTATAATCACCCGCAACGCGTGTATTTCCTACTTTATAACCCACGGATACGCGAGGTTCAACTCTTGTATTGTTACTACCGTTGGCTTTGGTTCGAGATAAACCGACATCGCCTTCAGCATAAATATTCGCATTTGCAACAGAAGCAAAGGTAAATGCACCAACAATAACTGCTAATAAAGATTTTTTCATTGGATAACTCCTTTATTTATTGGATAAACTGGAAAAATATATCACAAAATTATTCGTCTTCATCGACAAAAATTAATTTTCCCTTACATTTTTTACACAAATATTCGATGTTTTCTTTCATTATTTTGTTATGCCGACGAATACTTAGAAAATGGCTTTGGCACGCACAACGATATTCAAAGGTTTTACCTTGCACATTTTTTATATCAAATTGATGACAGGTATCCGCAGGCAGCTTAAAAATTTCATTCATTACAAATTGCCATTCTTTCCCGTGTGGTTTTACGCGACCAAACATTTTATACACAATCAAATGCGCAAGCTCGTGTGGCACGACTTGTCGAATAAATTCATCCGTATTTTCTTGCAATAAAGTACGGTTAAATTTTATTTCATTTTTTTGTAGGTAAGCAACTCCTGCCTTTATGCCACGCAACTCATAATTTACCTCAGGCATTGTAAATTTTCGCTTAAAATAAGCCTCTGCAAGTAGCAAAGACTGATTCAATTTGCGTTGCACTTGCATTTTTAAATGATGGAATGGAATTTGCTCTATTGATGTCATCGGTAAAAGCAAAAACCGCTAGATAAGCGGCTTTTATATGATAGAATAAACAGTGGTTGGTCAGGTACGTTATTGCCTGACTGGCGGGTCAGGCAGTAACTCAATCTCGATCAGCTTTGTTTAACAACTCTGAAAGGAGATAGCCTTATGATAAAAATCATCTTAATGATTATTATCGGGTTCTTGTTGCTGTCCTTTAGCTCCCCAGCTTGGTAGCAACCTAAACCAACTAAGGCAACAAGAAATCTTGTTACCTTCTAAACATAAGCCTTTCAAACTAAAAATTCAAGCCTATTATTTTAAACCTGCTGCAACACGCAATTCTGCTGCGCGATCCACTTTTTCCCAAGGGAATTGCTCACGACCGAAATGGCCATAAGCTGCCGTTTCACGATAGATTGGTTGGATTAAATCTAACATTTTAATTAAGCCATAAGGACGTAAATCAAAAAATTCACGCACTAACGATACTAATAATTCATTCGCAACTTTTCCAGTTCCAAAGGTTTCGACCATGATAGACGTTGGATCAGCCACACCAATCGCATAAGAAAGTTGGATTTCACAACGATCTGCCAAACCAGCTGCCACAATGTTTTTTGCAACATAGCGTGCAGCATAAGCTGCGGAACGGTCTACTTTAGAGGGATCTTTTCCTGAGAATGCACCACCACCATGACGAGCGGCACCACCGTAAGTATCTACGATAATTTTACGACCTGTTAAACCACAATCCCCCATTGGCCCACCAATAACAAAACGACCAGTCGGGTTAATGAAAAATTTTGTTTCTTTAGAAAGCCATTCACTTGGTAATACAGGTTTGATAATTTCTTCCATCACACCTTCGTGTAAGTCTTTTTGGCTAACTTCTTCAGAATGTTGAGTAGAAAGCACAACCGCATCCACACCAACAATTTTATTATCTTCATATTTTAAAGTAACTTGGCTTTTCGCATCTGGGCGTAACCAAGCTAATTTACCGCTTTTACGCACTTCAGCTTGTTTTTCCATTAAACGATGTGCATAAGTAATAGCTGCAGGCATTAATACATCCGTTTCATTGGTAGCATAACCAAACATAATACCTTGGTCGCCTGCACCTTGATCTAATGGATTTTCACGATCAACGCCTTGATTAATATCTGCAGATTGTTTACCAATCGCATTAAGCACCGCACAAGAATGGCCATCAAAACCCATTTCAGAATGTTCATAACCAATATCACAAATGACTTTACGGGTTAAATTCTCAATATCAACCCAAGCAGAGGTTGTAATTTCGCCACCAACTAATGCCATACCAGTTTTTACGTAGGTCTCACAAGCTACTCGTGCTTTTGGATCTTGTTTTAGGATTTCATCAAGTACCGCATCAGAAATTTGATCGGCAATTTTATCTGGATGCCCTTCAGAGACAGATTCGGATGTAAATAAATAACTAGACATATTTTCTCTCTTATCTTTTAAATTTGGATGTATTGACGTATAGACGGCTATAATACGCATTTTTGCTTAATAAGCAAGCGGTATTATGGGGTAGTTGTTGTAATTGTGTTTACTTCAAAACACAAAATTAATTTTAATTTATAGAAATTGTGGATAAGTGTCTAGTTGCATCCTACATATCCTTGTGTTTAACTAATCCAGTGAGAGTGGTTAAAAATTTAAGCATAAAAATCAACTATAGCGAATATTTTTCAGTTTGCTTCGAAAATGGAGTGTAAAATGTGCAGGGGATGATAGGGGGAATAGTTTGATTTTCATATTTATCCTACGATATATGTTTTATATTAAGAAAAGATTAATTTGTGGAGAGTAATTGGGCTTGTTGTTAGTTCGCTTTATTTTTACACACAAGAATAATCATAAGTCCACGCGTTTGTTATATGTATTCAATAGGTGCAAAAAGTGCGGTCAGAAATTGAAAAGAATTTAGGAGAGTAAAATGGGAAGTATATTGGTTGATTTGCAAATTGCCACAGAAAATATAGAGGGTTTACCAGCAGAAGAACAAATTGTGCAGTGGGCAACGGCGGCTGTTCAGCCTGAGGACAATGAAGTCGAAATGACGGTTCGTATTGTGGATGAAGCCGAAAGCCACGAATTAAATTTAACTTATCGTGGCAAGGATCGTCCGACTAACGTGCTTTCATTTCCATTTGAATGCCCCGATGAAGTGGAGTTGCCGTTGCTAGGGGATCTTGTTATTTGTCGTCAAGTCGTGGAGCGAGAAGCCGTAGAACAAGATAAACCATTAATGGCACATTGGGCGCATATGGTAGTGCATGGCAGCTTACATTTACTCGGTTATGATCATATTGAAGACGATGAAGCGGAAGAAATGGAAAGTTTAGAAACCCAAATTATGCAAGGATTAGGCTTTGATGATCCTTATCTAGCAGAGAAATAATTTTATTCGGAGTAATGATGTATAAAGCAGTATTTAGTGATTTTGATGGCACCTTATTAACCTCTCAACATACCATTTCCTCCCGAACTGTTGCGGCGATTAAGCGTTTAACGGCGAATGGCATTCCTTTTGTGCCAATTTCGGCGCGTTCTCCTTTAGGCATTTTGCCTTATTGGAAACAGCTTGAAACGAATAATGTGCTTGTTGCATTTAGTGGTGCGCTTATTTTAAATCAACATTTTGAACCAATTTATAGCGTACAAATCGATCCAACGGATATTTTAGACATTAATACCGTTTTGGCGGATCACCCTTTGCTTGGCGTGAATTATTATACAAATAATGATTGCCATGCTCGTGATGTAGAAAATAAATGGGTGATTTATGAACGCAGCGTCACCAAAATTGAAATTCATCCTTTTGATGAAATAGCAACAGGTTCGCCGCATAAAATCCAAATTATTGGGGAAGCAGAAGAAATCATTGATATTGAAATTATTTTAAAGGAAAAATTTCCACATCTGAGTATTTGTCGTTCCCATGCTAACTTTTTAGAGGTAATGCACAAGAATGCAACCAAAGGAAGTGCGGTGCGTTTTTTGGAAGATTATTTTGGCGTACAGACCAATGAAGTGATTGCATTTGGCGATAATTTTAATGATCTGGATATGCTACAACACGCAGGGCTTGGAGTGGCAATGGGAAATGCGCCAGATGAAATTAAACAAGTGGCAAATGTGATTACGGCAACCAATAATGAAGATGGACTTGCATTGATTTTAGAAGAAAAGTTTCCTGAATAATTAGAAAAGAAAGGCTCTCAATTGAGAGCCTTTTGGTTATGCTTCTTGTGAATGATACATTGCTTCAATTTGCTTGCGATAACGTTCCAAAATCACTTTTCTACGCAATTTTAATGTTGGTGTAATTTCGCCTAATTTGATGCTAAATGCTTGAGAAAGTAGCGTGAATTTTTTTACTTGCTCAAAATGGGCCAATTCTTTTTGCACCGCATTAATACGTTGCTCAAACATTTTCAGAATGTCAGAATTTTTTAATAATTCTAAACGGTCATGATATTTAATATTGAGCTGTTTAGCGTACTCTTCCAAACTATCAAAGCAAGGCACAATCAGTGCAGATACATATTTTTTCGCATCAGCGATGATCGCAATTTGTTCGATAAATTTATCTTTACCGATTTTGCTTTCGATATATTGTGGCGCGATATATTTGCCGTTTGAGGTTTTCATTAATTCTTTAATACGATCGGTAATAAATAAATTGCCTTGTTCGTCAAACTCTCCCGCATCGCCAGTTTTTAAGAAACCATCTTTTGTGAAGGCTTGAGCCGTTTCTTCTGGCTTCTTGTAATAGCCTTTCATTACCATTTTGCCACGCACGAGGATTTCATTATTTTCCCCAATTTTAACTTCCGCTTTTGGCATGAGTGTGCCGATTGAATTTGGGTTAAATTGGAAATCATGCCAGCAAGAAACGGTTGCGGTTGTTTCTGTCATGCCATAGCCTAATTTGATGTTGATACCAATGGCGTGGAAAAATAACCCAATAGCCGGTTCTAATTTTGCTCCTCCGCAAGGCATCATTTTTATACGCCCACCCAATAATTGGCGAAGTTTTGAGAGTACTAATTTATCCGCTAAAGCAAATTGTTTCTTCAATAAGAACGGAATAGCTTTGTTATTCGCACGTAAATCAAAATGTTTTTGTCCTACGGAAATTGCCCAATGGAACATTATTTGGCGAAGTTTTGGTGCTTTTTGAACTTTATCCAATACGGCGGCATAAATTTTTTCGTAAAAACGTGGTACGGCACACATTAAAGTTGGGCGAATTTCTGTTAAAGCTGACCGCACTTGATTGGTGTCTTCTAAATAGCAAAGTATTGCACCTCTACGAAGAATATAAGCCGCCCAAGCTCGTTCAAAAATATGCGAAAAGGGTAAGAAAGAAAGTGAAATATCCTGATCTGTCACATTAAGTGAAAGATCGTGCGTTTCTAATTGATGCGCGAGATTAGCATAATCTAACATAACACCTTTAGGCTCTCCCGTTGTGCCAGAGGTATAAATAATCGTAAATAAATCCGATAATTGTTTTTGGTTTAAGCGTTGGGTTAGTTCATTTTGTTGTACGTTTGAACCTGTTTCAATAAAACTTTCCCAAGTGCAAGAAAGAGGATCTTGTTGTAATTGAATGGTGGATTTCATTGCCACGATTTTTTGTAATTTTGGACAATGATGAGCAATTTCCAATGCTTGATCGTATTGCTCTTGATCTCCGACGAATAGAATTTTTACATCGGCGTGATTTAGGATAAATTCTGCTTGCTGGGCTGTATTGGTTGCGTAAATAGGTACTGTGATTGAGCGAATTTGTAAGGTCGCAATGTCAGCGATCGTCCAACGTTCCATATTGTGGGCAAAAATGGCGATTTTATCTTGTACGTCAATATTGTGAGCAAGCAATGCACGAGAAAGTTGATTGAGTTGTTCTTGAAAATTTTTCCAAGAGATGTCTCGCCACAAGCCTCGTTCTTTATAGCGAAGTGCGGTCATATTTGCACGAGTTTTGGCTTGTTGTTGAATACGATGAACAAAATGGAGATCGAGATTCATATTAACCCTATTTTTGATTTTATTGAGCGAACAATTGTTCGCTAATATAATCTTAAGTAGGAATAAAAGCTAGAAGAATATTGATTGTTTTAAATTATTCTTAGTGATCCTTTGTTCATTTTTAGATCGTAAATTAAATTTTAGATAATAAAAAACCGCTCCGAAGAGCGGTTAATTTTTGCAAAGTTTTAATTAGCCTTTGTAGTTGTAGATATGAGCAACTAAATCTAATACTTTGTTTGAGTAACCGGTTTCGTTATCGTACCAAGATACTAATTTAACGAAAGAATCAGTTAATGCGATACCTGCTTCTGCATCAAATATAGAAGTTAAAGTACAGCCGTTGAAGTCAGTAGAAACAACAGCATCTTCAGTGTAGCCTAATACGCCTTTTAATTCGCCATTGAAAGTTTTACCTTCAGCTGCATCTTTGATTGCTTGTTTGATGGCATCATAAGAAGCTGGTTTTTCAAGGTTTACAGTTAAATCAACAACAGATACGTTTGGCGTTGGAACACGGAAAGCCATACCAGTTAATTTACCGTTTAATGCAGGTAATACTTTACCTACTGCTTTCGCCGCACCTGTTGAAGATGGAATGATGTTTTGTGATGCACCGCGGCCGCCACGCCAGTCTTTAGCTGATGGGCCATCCACAGTTTTTTGAGTTGCAGTCGTTGCGTGAACAGTAGTCATTAAACCATCTTTGATACCGAAAGTTTCGTGAACAACACGTGCTAAAGGAGCTAAACAGTTTGTTGTACAAGATGCGTTAGAAACGATATCTTGACCTGCGTATGCGTTGAAGTTTACACCACGAACAAACATAGGGGTTGCATCTTTAGATGGACCCGTTAATACAACTTTTTTCGCACCTGCGGTGATGTGTTTACGAGCAGTTTCATCAGTTAAGAATAAACCAGTCGCTTCAACAGCGATATCAACACCGATTGCACCCCAGTTTAAGTTTGCTGGATCACGTTCTGCAGTGACACGGATAGTTTTACCATTAACCACTAAGTTACCATCTTTCACTTCAACAGTGCCGTCGAAACGACCGTGAGTTGAATCATATTTCAACATATAAGCCATGTACTCAACGTCGATTAAGTCGTTAATACCTACAACTTCGATGTCATCACGGTGTTGTGCTGCACGAAATACGATACGACCGATACGACCAAAGCCGTTAATACCAATTTTAATTGCCATAAGATTTTCACCTTTTATTTAAGTTAAACAAATCTGTTCGCTTTGAGTAATACTACTTACTCAGTAAGACTGTGTTGTAGAGTATAGCACGAGCATTTTTATAAAACTATAACCCTACTACTTTTTTGTGATCTATATCAAATCATCATTAGAATGAAAAAGTACCGTAAAAAATCACCGCACTTTTGATGATTTTTTATAGAGAAATCTGCATAATAGACTGAAATTGTTAGAAAAGGTTAAATGATCTATGTCTCAAGGTAATCTTTATATTTTGTCTGCACCAAGTGGCGCAGGAAAATCTTCATTAATTTCTGCGTTATTGGCATCAGATAGTTCAACTCAAAAAATGGTTTCTGTGTCACATACGACCCGTGCTCCACGCCCTGGTGAAGTTGAAGGCGTACACTATTATTTTGTATCAAAAGAAGAGTTTGAATCACTCATTGAGCAAGATTTATTTCTAGAATATGCCAAAGTTTTTGGTGGAAATTATTATGGAACCTCTTTACCTGCGATTGAAGAAAATTTAGCAAAAGGCATTGATGTATTTTTAGATATTGATTGGCAAGGAGCTCAACAAATCCGTAAAAAAGTGCCTTCAGTAAAAAGCATTTTTATTTTACCGCCTTCATTGCCTGAATTAGAACGTCGTTTAATTGGTCGTGGGCAAGATAGTGAAGAGGTTATTGCTGAACGAATGTCAAAAGCGATAAGTGAAATTTCGCATTATGACGAATATGATTATGTTATTGTGAATGATGATTTCGAGAAAGCATTAAAAGATTTGCAAAGTATTTTGCAAGCAGAACGCTTAACCAAAAATTATCAGCAAAAACAAAATGCAATGTTAATTCAACAGCTACTAGCCAAATAAGGCGAAATTGAGTATTATGACGCCCTTTCAATAGAGTAATTTTTGACAAATCGGAGTAAATTATGGCTCGTGTTACTGTGCAAGATGCAGTAGAAAAAATTGGTAACCGTTTTGATTTAATTTTAACGGCTGCGCGTCGTGCAAGACAATTACAACTTAACCAAAGTGCGCCGTTAGTGCCAGAAAATAATGACAAACCAGCAGTTATTGCATTGCGTGAAATCGAAAAAGGTTTGATTAATCAAGATATTATGGATGCAAAAGAGTTCCAAGAAATGGCTAAAGTGCAAGAAACGGAAGAAGCAGCTGTTGCATTAATTACAGAATAATCTTTTAAAAAGTGCGGTAAAAAATAAAGGTATTTTTACCGTGGGTAGGTATACCCACGGTTAATTATGGTTATAGTTGTTCCCCTTTGGGGAACTTAATTTCTACTCCAAAGGGGTAATATTTAGTTAAACTAGGGTATACTTACCCTAGGCGATATTCTGTAACCGCGGGTAGGTATATCCACGGTTAATTATGGTTATAGTTGTTCCCCTTTGGGGAACGTAATTTCTACCCCAAAGGGGTAATATTTAGTTAAGCTAGGGTATACTTACCCTAGACTATATTCTGTAACTGTGGGTAGGTATACCCACGGTTGATCATAGTTATAGTAGTTCTCCTTTGGGGAACTTTTGTCTTACCTAAAGGGTAACATTTCAATTGCCCTAGGCGATATTTTTCAACGATAAGTAGGTCTCCTTTGGAACTGTTTGCGGATTTAGATCGAATTATTCAAGGGTATTTGCCCGCAGATAAAATTGAACTCATCAAGCGTGCGTTTGTGATTGCAAAGGATGCGCACGAAGGGCAATTTCGCTCTAGCGGCGAACCTTATATTACCCATCCAGTGGCGGTAGCCTCCATTATTGCTCAACTACATTTAGATCACGAAGCGGTAATGGCTGCGCTTTTGCACGATGTTATTGAGGATACACCTTATACGGAAGAACAATTGAAAGAAGAGTTCGGTACCAGTGTGGCTGAAATTGTAGATGGTGTATCAAAACTCGATAAGTTGAAATTTCGTACTCGCCAAGAGGCACAAGTCGAGAATTTTCGCAAAATGATTTTGGCGATGACGCGTGATATTCGCGTTGTGTTAATCAAGCTTGCTGACCGCACGCATAATATGCGCACGCTTGGTGCGTTACGACCAGATAAACGCCGCCGTATTGCGAAAGAAACGCTTGAAATCTATTGTCCGCTTGCTCATCGTTTAGGTATTGAGCATATCAAAAATGAATTAGAAGACTTATCTTTTCAAGCAATGTATCCCCATCGCTATGAAGTGTTGAAAAAACTCATTGATGTGGCGCGGAGTAATCGACAAGACTTAATCGAACGTATTTCACAAGAGATTAAAGTACGGTTAGAAAACGCAGGAATTTTTGCCCGAGTATGGGGGCGTGAAAAACACCTTTACAAAATCTATCAAAAAATGCGCATAAAGGATCAAGAATTCCACTCTATTATGGATATTTATACGTTCCGTGTGATTGTAAAAAATGTGGATGATTGTTATCGCGTTTTGGGACAAATGCATAATCTTTATAAGCCACGCCCTGGCAGAGTAAAGGATTATATTGCTGTGCCTAAAGCAAATGGTTATCAATCTTTGCAAACCTCAATGATTGGGCCGAAAGGTGTCCCCGTAGAAGTTCATATCCATACTGAGGATATGGAACAAGTCGCCGAAATGGGCATTACTGCACATTGGGTTTATAAAGAAAATGGTAAAAACGACAGTACAACCGCACAAATTCGTACACAACGCTGGCTGCAAAGTTTGGTCGAAATTCAACAAAGTGTAGGTAATTCGTTTGAGTTTATTGAGAATGTAAAATCAGAGTTTTTTCCTAAAGAGATTTATGTTTTTACCCCAAAAGGTCGAATTGTTGAGTTGCCAATGGGCGCAACGGCAGTGGATTTCGCTTATGCCGTACATTCAGATGTGGGGAATACTTGTGTTGGCGTGACTGTTGAGCATAAACCTTATCCGCTTTCACAAGCTCTTAAGTCTGGTCAAACGGTAAATATCATCACCGATCCAAATGCGTATCCTAAAGCAGCGTGGTTAAATTTTGTGGTAACAGCTCGTGCGAAAACACGGATTCGTCATTATCTTAAACAACGCTGTGAAGAAGATGCCGTGAAATTAGGCGAAGTAGAGCTTAATGTAGCATTACAGCCTCATAATTTAGGCGATTTTTCTATTCAACAAATTAGCACTGTATTAGATGCTTTAGCACTTTCTTCTTTAGATGAATTATTACGAGAAATTGGTTTAGGTAATCAGTCTGCCACCGTAATTGCGCATCAATTTGTGGGCGTTCCTCTTGAAGTTGTGGAAACAAAGAATCTTGAATTTGAGACAAAAACGCTCACTATTACACCAATGCAAGTGGGTAAAACCCAATTTGCTCAATGTTGCCATCCAATCCCGGGCGATCCTATTGTGGGATGTCGTACACAAGAAAACACAGTTATGGTACACCATCAACATTGTGCTAATTTAAAAAATGCTCGTCGCCAGTCCTTGGCTCAATGGGATAATGCTCAAAGTGCGGTAAGTTTTGAGGCAGAATTGCAAATTGAAATATTGAACGAACAAAATGCCTTGTTGAGTTTAATGACCGCAATTTCTGCGAGCGAAAGCAGCCTCCAAAATATTTGGACGGAAGAATTAGAGAGCAATTTATTGCTTGTGATTTTGCAAGTTTGTGTAAAAGATATTAAACACCTTGCCAATATTGTTCATCGTATTAAAGGCATTACTGGCGTTGTTAATGTCAAACGTAATATTAACGAGCTATGAACCTTGAGCTTCTCGATGCCGTCCCTTTGACCAGCCTCTCTGGTGTTGGGGCTGCCATTTCTAATAAATTGGCTAAAATCGGCATTCATAACCTGCAAGATTTACTCTTTCATTTACCTATTCGCTATGAAGATCGTACGCGAATTACGCCAATCGCTAATCTTCGCCCCGAACAATATTTTACCATTGAAGGAATTGTACAAACCTGTGAAGTCGCTTTTGGTCGCCGTCCGATTTTATCGGTCAGTTTGTCAGACGGTACATCGAAAATTATATTACGTTTTTTCAATTTTAATGCGGGGATGCGTAATAGTTTTCAAGTAGGAGTGCGAGTAAAGGCTTTTGGCGAAGTGAAACGTGGTCGCCATATGCCAGAAATTCATCATCCAGAATATCAAATTGTGCGAGATAACGCGCCTATTGTATTGGAAGAAACACTAACGCCGATTTATTCCACGACGGAAGGGCTAAAACAAAATTCATTACGAAAATTAACGGATCAGGCTTTGGCATTACTCGACAAAGTTCAGATTGCAGAAATTTTGCCTAATGAATTTAACCCACATCAATATAGCTTAAAAGAAGCATTGCGATTATTGCATCGTCCGCCGCCAGACATTTCATTAGAAATGTTAGAGCAAGGTAAGCATCCTGCACAACAACGATTAATTTTTGAAGAATTATTGGCGCATAATCTTGCTATGCAAAAAGTGCGGTTAGGAACGCAGCAATTTTCTGCTTTACCGCTACATTATCAAACAGATTTGAAACAGCGATTTTTAGCCACTTTGCCATTTCAACCCACTAATGCGCAAAAGCGAGTCGTGTCGGATATTGAACAAGATCTTATCAAAGATTATCCGATGATGCGCTTAGTGCAAGGGGATGTCGGCTCGGGAAAAACATTGGTTGCCGCATTGTCTGCTTTAACGGCAATTGATAACGGCAAACAAGTCGCCTTAATGGCGCCAACAGAAATATTAGCAGAACAGCATGCGAATAATTTTCGACGTTGGTTTGAGCCTTTCGGTATTGAAGTTGGTTGGTTGGCCAGTAAAGTAAAAGGAAAATCAAGACAAGCAGAGCTTGAAAAAATTAAAACTGGTGCGGTGCAAATGGTAGTGGGGACGCACGCTTTATTCCAAGAAGAAGTCGAGTTTTCTGACTTGGCATTAGTGATTATTGATGAACAACATCGTTTTGGCGTGCATCAACGATTAATGTTGCGTGAGAAAGGCGAAAAAGTAGGATTTTATCCCCATCAGTTAATTATGACGGCCACGCCGATACCAAGAACGTTGGCAATGACCGTCTATGCAGATTTGGATACATCAATTATTGATGAATTGCCTCCAGGCCGTACGCCGATAACAACCGTAGTGGTTTCTGAAGAACGTCGCGCTGAAATTGTGATGCGTGTAAAAAACGCTTGTGTTAATGAAAAACGTCAAGCCTATTGGGTGTGTACGTTAATTGATGAATCAGAGGTTTTAGAAGCTCAAGCTGCCGAAGCGATTTGGGAAGATTTAACGAAAGCATTACCTATGTTAAATATTGGTTTAGTTCACGGGAGAATGAAACCACAAGAAAAACAAGATGTTATGATGCGTTTTAAAAATGCAGAATTGGATTTATTGGTCGCGACGACAGTAATCGAAGTGGGTGTTGATGTTCCGAATGCGAGTTTGATGATTATCGAAAATGCAGAGCGTTTAGGTTTATCACAACTTCATCAGTTACGAGGGCGAGTGGGGCGAGGCAGCACGGCTTCTTTTTGTGTATTGATGTATAAGCCCCCACTAGGTAAAGTTTCGCAAAAACGTTTGCAAGTGCTAAGAGATAGCCAAGATGGGTTTGTTATTTCGGAAAAAGACTTAGAAATTCGCGGACCAGGTGAAGTGCTTGGAACGAAACAAACGGGCATCGCTGAATTGCGAGTAGCAAATTTAATGCGAGATAGAAAAATGATACCAACGGTGCAATTTTATGCGAAATCACTTATCCAAAAATACCCAGATTTAGCAGAAAGTCTGATTCGCCGTTGGTTAAATAATAAAGAGATTTACTCGAACGCTTAAAAGTGCGGTCCAATTTTCAAAGAGTTTTAAATGGATAAAAAAGAAAAACGCCCCACTGTACTTTTTTTTGACTCTGGAGTGGGTGGGTTTAGCGTATATCGTGAAGCCAAAAAATTATTACCAAATTGGCACTATCTCTATTGCTTTGATAATGCTGGCTTCCCTTATTCAGAACGTGAAGAAGAAAGTATCATTCATCGTACTTTAGCGATTTGCCAACTGATCAATCAACGTTATCCATTAGATGCAATTGTGATTGCTTGCAATACAGCGAGTACTGTTGTGCTTCCACCGTTGCGTGCCAATTTTGACATTCCTATTATTGGCACTGTACCAGCGATTAAACCTGCATCAGAGATGACAAAGACAAAACATATTGGTTTATTGGCGACGAAAGGGACTGTAAAGCGTCATTATGTCGATGATTTAATTGATAAATTTGCGCAAGATTGTGTTGTGGAGAGATTGGGATCAACAAAATTAGTCGAAATTGCGGAGCAAAAAATTCGTGGTCATTCCATTGATCTAATTAGCTTAAAAGATGAATTATCTCCGTGGGCAAATATGGCAGATTTGGATACATTAGTTTTAGGCTGCACCCATTTCCCATTAATCAGAGATGAAATTCAGTTATGCTTGCCACAAGTTAAATATTTTATGGATCCGAGCGCAGCGATTGCTAAACGGATAAAATATTTACTCAATGATAAAAGTCTACAAGCGCAAAATGAAAAATATAATCAAATGTTTTGCACCGCACATTTTCCCGAAGAAGATCAATTCAAAAAATCTTTACATCTATGGGGATTTGAATTTTTGGAAGTAATCAAAATAGATTAAAAGTTAATAGATTAATGGTGTGATATTGATAAATTCACAATTTTTCCTAATTTCATAGGTAATTTTCTATCCAGATCTTTTCTATATGTCACTTTTTTAAAATAAATTGTGATCTAGTTCTCAAAATAATTATGATTTTTATTTAATTTGTTAAAATAGTGTTACAATACCTATCGGGTTTCTCACTATTTTATTTAATAAGAGGTAAAAATGATTATTTCATCAGCTAGCGATTATCGTGAAGCGGCACGCCGCCGTGTTCCTCCCTTTATGTTCCACTATGCCGATGGCGGTTCTTATGCCGAGCAAACACTTGCGCGTAATGTGAGTGATTTGGAAAATATTGCTTTAAGACAACGTGTCTTAAAAGATATGTCTGAATTGGATACCAGTATAGAATTATTCGGCGAAAAACTTTCAATGCCAACTATTCTTGCACCAGTTGGGGCGTGCGGAATGTATGCGCGCCGAGGGGAAGTGCAAGCAGCGCAAGCGGCAGATAACAAAGGCGTGCCATTTACCCTTTCAACCGTGTCAATCTGCCCGATTGAGGAAGTTGCGCCAGCGATTAAACGCCCGATGTGGTTCCAGCTTTATGTATTAAAAGATCGTGGCTTTATGAAAAATGCTCTTGAGCGTGCGAAGGCTGCGGGCTGTTCAACCTTGGTGTTCACCGTAGATATGCCAACACCAGGTGCGCGTTATCGTGATATGCACTCAGGAATGAGTGGTCCTTACAAAGAAATTCGCCGTGTTTTGCAAGGCTTTACGCATCCATTCTGGGCATATGATGTAGGTATTAAAGGAAAACCACACACTTTGGGCAATGTTTCTAATTATATGGGTAGACAAATTGGCTTAGATGACTATATTGGTTGGCTCACAGAGAATTTCGATCCGTCGATTTCGTGGAAAGATTTAGAATGGATTCGCGAGTTTTGGGAAGGTCCGATGGTGATCAAAGGGATTCTTGATCCTGAAGATGCAAAAGATGCGGTGCGTTTCGGGGCTGATGGTATTGTGGTGTCAAACCACGGTGGTCGTCAGTTAGATGGCGTGCTTTCAAGTGCAAAAGCGTTACCACCGATTGCTGATGCAGTGAAAGGGGATATTAAAATTATTGCCGATTCAGGCATTCGCAATGGTTTAGATGTAGTCCGTATGTTGGCATTAGGAGCAGACGCAACAATGTTAGGTCGAGCATTTGTTTATGCTTTAGGGGCAGCAGGTCGCCAAGGTGTTGAAAATATGCTAGACATTTTCAAAAAAGAGATGCGTGTAGCGATGACATTAACTAGCAATCGTACCATTGCTGATATTAAACCAGAGGCTTTAGTTGATCTAAGTAAACTTTAATTTATAAATTGAGATCAAAAATCAACCGTTTGTTGGCGGAATTATGTATTTTGCGTATGTATTTTCAACAAACGGTCGAGTTTTTCAAAAATTGTTGTAAAAAGTACTTGCAAGGGTTTTTAAAATCCCTATAATGCACCGCACACAACGACGCACTGTTGTGAAGTTTTTAAGTTTCCACGTGCGTCGTTCTTTTTTGCTCTTTAACAATATATCAGACAATCTGTGTGGGCACTTGTTGATTGACTTGTTTTAAAAATATTTTTTAATTTTGAAGTCTTAATAGGTGCTTAACTGAAAATTCATAATTACTTTTTTAAGTAGTGTTTTATTTATAGCTAAGTAGTTTATTGAGCGATTGAACTTGAATTGAAGAGTTTGATCATGGCTCAGATTGAACGCTGGCGGCAGGCTTAACACATGCAAGTCGAACGGTAGCAGGAGAAAGCTTGCTTTCTTGCTGACGAGTGGCGGACGGGTGAGTAATGCTTGGGAATCTGGCTTATGGAGGGGGATAACGACGGGAAACTGTCGCTAATACCGCGTAGTGTCGAGAGACGAAAGGGTGGGACTTTTAGCCACCTGCCATAGGATGAGCCCAAGTGGGATTAGGTAGTTGGTGGGGTAAAGGCTCACCAAGCCTGCGATCTCTAGCTGGTCTGAGAGGATGACCAGCCACACTGGAACTGAGACACGGTCCAGACTCCTACGGGAGGCAGCAGTGGGGAATATTGCGCAATGGGGGAACCCTGACGCAGCCATGCCGCGTGAATGAAGAAGGCCTTCGGGTTGTAAAGTTCTTTCGGTATTGAGGAAGGTTGATGTGTTAATAGTACATCAAATTGACGTTAAATACAGAAGAAGCACCGGCTAACTCCGTGCCAGCAGCCGCGGTAATACGGAGGGTGCGAGCGTTAATCGGAATAACTGGGCGTAAAGGGCACGCAGGCGGTTATTTAAGTGAGGTGTGAAAGCCCCGGGCTTAACCTGGGAATTGCATTTCAGACTGGGTAACTAGAGTACTTTAGGGAGGGGTAGAATTCCACGTGTAGCGGTGAAATGCGTAGAGATGTGGAGGAATACCGAAGGCGAAGGCAGCCCCTTGGGAATGTACTGACGCTCATGTGCGAAAGCGTGGGGAGCAAACAGGATTAGATACCCTGGTAGTCCACGCTGTAAACGCTGTCGATTTGGGGGTTGGGGTTTAACTCTGGCGCCCGTAGCTAACGTGATAAATCGACCGCCTGGGGAGTACGGCCGCAAGGTTAAAACTCAAATGAATTGACGGGGGCCCGCACAAGCGGTGGAGCATGTGGTTTAATTCGATGCAACGCGAAGAACCTTACCTACTCTTGACATCCTAAGAAGTTTGCAGAGATGCGAATGTGCCTTCGGGAACTTAGAGACAGGTGCTGCATGGCTGTCGTCAGCTCGTGTTGTGAAATGTTGGGTTAAGTCCCGCAACGAGCGCAACCCTTATCCTTTGTTGCCAGCGATACGGTCGGGAACTCAAAGGAGACTGCCAGTGATAAACTGGAGGAAGGTGGGGATGACGTCAAGTCATCATGGCCCTTACGAGTAGGGCTACACACGTGCTACAATGGCGTATACAGAGGGAAGCGAAGCTGCGAGGTGGAGCGATCTCATAAAGTACGTCTAAGTCCGGATTGGAGTCTGCAACTCGACTCCATGAAGTCGGAATCGCTAGTAATCGCGAATCAGAATGTCGCGGTGAATACGTTCCCGGGCCTTGTACACACCGCCCGTCACACCATGGGAGTGGGTTGTACCAGAAGTAGATAGCTTAACCTTTAGGAGGGCGTTTACCACGGTATGATTCATGACTGGGGTGAAGTCGTAACAAGGTAACCGTAGGGGAACCTGCGGTTGGATCACCTCCTTACAGAAGACGAGAGACAGCGAGTGCTCACACAGATTGGCTGATAGTTGTAGACAAGATTAAAAGCGAAGCGAAAGTAACGTTGAAAATAAACGTTAAAAGATAAAAAGAAGATAGAGTATCTTTAATTGATGTCCCCATCGTCTAGAGGCCTAGGACATCGCCCTTTCACGGCGGTAACCGGGGTTCGAATCCCCGTGGGGACGCCAATTAAAGATAACTTTGTTAGATTATCTTGTTGTTCTTTAAAAAATTGGAAACAAGCTGAAAACAAGAGATTTTCGAGAGAAAGTCTGAGTAGGCAAGACAGGAAAGTGAGAGGAGGGAACTGAGAAGGAAACTCTAAAAACAAAACCTGTTTTGCATAAAATCTTGATTGAACAAAAGCAATCAAGTGTTTAGTTGAATGAAAATACGCATCAAATTGACCGTACTTTGAAGTGAAAACTTAAAGTGATTGAAAACATTTGAGGTTGTATAGTTAAGTGACTAAGCGTACAAGGTGGATGCCTTGGCAATCAGAGGCGAAGAAGGACGTGCTAATCTGCGAAAAGCTTGGATGAGTCGATAAGAGGCGTTTAATCCAAGATATCCGAATGGGGAAACCCAGTAGATGAAGAATCTACTATCAACAAGTGAATACATAGTTTGTTGAGGCAAACCGGGAGAACTGAAACATCTAAGTACCCCGAGGAAAAGAAATCAACCGAGATTTCGTCAGTAGCGGCGAGCGAAAGCGAAAGAGCCAGTAAGTGATAACAGTATGGTTAGGAGAATGTGTTGGGAAGCACAATCAAAGAGGGTGATAATCCCGTATCTAAAAACCATATTGTGGTACTAAGCTAACGAGAAGTAGGGCGGGACACGTGATATCCTGTTTGAAGAAGGGGGACCATCCTCCAAGGCTAAATACTCCTGATTGACCGATAGTGAACCAGTACTGTGAAGGAAAGGCGAAAAGAACCCCGGTGAGGGGAGTGAAATAGAACCTGAAACCTTGTACGTACAAGCAGTGGGAGCCCGAAAGGGTGACTGCGTACCTTTTGTATAATGGGTCAGCGACTTATATTTTGTAGCGAGGTTAACCGAATAGGGGAGCCGAAGGGAAACCGAGTCTTAACTGGGCGAATAGTTGCAAGGTATAGACCCGAAACCCGGTGATCTAGCCATGGGCAGGTTGAAGGTTGGGTAACACTAACTGGAGGACCGAACCGACTAATGTTGAAAAATTAGCGGATGACTTGTGGCTGGGGGTGAAAGGCCAATCAAACCGGGAGATAGCTGGTTCTCCCCGAAATCTATTTAGGTAGAGCCTTGAGGTGACACCTTTGGGGGTAGAGCACTGTTTCGGCTAGGGGTCCATCCCGGATTACCAACCCGATGCAAACTACGAATACCAAAGAGTGATACTCAGGAGACACACGGCGGGTGCTAACGTCCGTCGTGGAGAGGGAAACAACCCAGACCGCCAGCTAAGGTCCCCAAGTCTATATTAAGTGGGAAACGAAGTGGGAAGGCTTAGACAGCTAGGATGTTGGCTTAGAAGCAGCCATCATTTAAAGAAAGCGTAATAGCTCACTAGTCGAGTCGGCCTGCGCGGAAGATGTAACGGGGCTGAAATATAGCACCGAAGCTGCGGCATCAGGCGAAAGTCTGTTGGGTAGGGGAGCGTTCTGTAAGCGGATGAAGGTTAATCGAGAGGTTAGCTGGACGTATCAGAAGTGCGAATGCTGACATAAGTAACGATAAAACGGGTGAAAAACCCGTTCGCCGGAAGACCAAGGGTTCCTGTCCAACGTTAATCGGGGCAGGGTGAGTCGGCCCCTAAGGCGAGGCTGAAAAGCGTAGTCGATGGGAAACAGGTTAATATTCCTGTACTTGGTAAAGCTGCGATGTGGGGACGGAGTAGGTTAGGTTATCGCACTGTTGGATATGTGCGTTTAAGTTGGTAGGTGGGAAGTTTAGGCAAATCCGGGCTTCTATTAAACACTGAGAGATGATGACGAGGCTCTACGGAGCTGAAGTAACTGATACCACACTTCCAGGAAAAGCCACTAAGCGACAGGCTTTACTAAACCGTACTGAAAACCGACACAGGTGGTCAGGTAGAGAATACTCAGGCGCTTGAGAGAACTCGGGTGAAGGAACTAGGCAAAATAGCACCGTAACTTCGGGAGAAGGTGCGCCGGCGTAGATTGTAGAGATTTACTCTCGAAGGTTGAACCGGTCGAAGTGACCCGCTGGCTGCAACTGTTTATTAAAAACACAGCACTCTGCAAACACGAAAGTGGAGGTATAGGGTGTGATGCCTGCCCGGTGCTGGAAGGTTAATTGATGGTGTAATCGAAAGAGAAGCACCTGATCGAAGCCCCAGTAAACGGCGGCCGTAACTATAACGGTCCTAAGGTAGCGAAATTCCTTGTCGGGTAAGTTCCGACCTGCACGAATGGCATAATGATGGCCAGGCTGTCTCCACCCGAGACTCAGTGAAATTGAAATCGCCGTGAAGATGCGGTGTACCCGCGGCTAGACGGAAAGACCCCGTGAACCTTTACTATAGCTTGACACTGAACATTGAATTTTGATGTGTAGGATAGGTGGGAGACTAAGAAGTAGTCACGCCAGTGATTATGGAGTCATCCTTGAAATACCACCCTTTAACGTTTGATGTTCTAACGAAGATTGCGGAACGCGGTCTCGGACAGTGTCTGGTGGGTAGTTTGACTGGGGCGGTCTCCTCCCAAAGCGTAACGGAGGAGCACGAAGGTTTGCTAATCACGGTCGGACATCGTGAGGTTAGTGCAATGGTATAAGCAAGCTTAACTGCGAGACAGACAAGTCGAGCAGGTACGAAAGTAGGTCATAGTGATCCGGTGGTTCTGAATGGAAGGGCCATCGCTCAACGGATAAAAGGTACTCCGGGGATAACAGGCTGATACCGCCCAAGAGTTCATATCGACGGCGGTGTTTGGCACCTCGATGTCGGCTCATCACATCCTGGGGCTGAAGTAGGTCCCAAGGGTATGGCTGTTCGCCATTTAAAGTGGTACGCGAGCTGGGTTTAGAACGTCGTGAGACAGTTCGGTCCCTATCTGCCGTGGGCGTAGGAGAATTGGTTGGGGCTGCTCCTAGTACGAGAGGACCGGAGTGGACGCACCACTGGTGTTCCGGTTGTGTCGCCAGACGCATTGCCGGGTAGCTAAGTGCGGAAGAGATAAGTGCTGAAAGCATCTAAGCACGAAACTTGCCAAGAGATGAGTTCTCCCTGTCTTTAAGACAGTAAGGGTTGTTTAAGACGAAGACGTAGATAGGTCTGGTGTGTAAGTGATGTGAGTCATTGAGCTAACAGATACTAATTGCCCGAGAGGCTTAACTATACAACGCTCAAGTGTTTTTGAGAAAAGAGCGAAAGAGAAGAGTAGACAAACAACTTAAATATAGAAGACTTAATAGAAAGGAAAAATAGAAAGAAAATCGAGTTCAGCTTGTTGCCGATAAGAAGAAGAGAGACGAAAAGCGAAAAAAGTGAAGTCGTAAAAGAGAAGAAACAAAGAGAGAAGTTATTAAAGAATTATCCCGGCGGCGATAGTGCGGTGGAACCACCTGAGACCATACCGAACTCAGAAGTGAAACGCTGTAATGCCGATGGTAGTGTGGGGTTTCCCCATGTGAGAGTAGGGCACCGCCGGGTTATCAAATAAAAATCTAAATCACATAAAAAAAGAAGAACCCCAGTTGAAAAGCTGGGGTTTTTGTTTTTTACAAATAGATATACCTGAAAAGATTTTTCAAAACCCTATTTCTTTTTTACCCATGTCCTTTGTATCCTTCCCATTTTTATCATTCTAATCAGAACAAAAATAAAGTATTTTTCACTTTAGTATACTAAAGTCCTTAGATATTGACATATCTAAGGAAACATACTGCTAAGAAACAATTTAACTTTGGAGAGGTTTAGAATGGAAACGTCATACGAATTATTGAATCGAGTCGTGCAATCTAAAATTGTGATTTTAAAAGAAGAAGCCCATCTTTCAGACAAAGAACAAAAAGCTAGCGTTTTGTTACATTACACAAAGCGAACGATTGATAAATCTATGAAAAGGATTATTGCTGAAAATCCAGATTATCATATTATTTATCGATGTGAAATCAATGCGGTTATTTTGCATATCAAGGTTAAATAAGGAGAAGTTATGAATAATAATCAAGGATTTGAAAATATTAAAACACAAATGTCTGAGTTTATTTCTCTTAAGAAAGAAATAGGCATAATAGAGTTTATTATTTATAGTACAATTTCCATTTCATTATTCTTTCTTCCTTGGAGTCAATCTTACCCACTGAAACACTATTTATTTGATGGTAATGTTAATTCAGTTATAGTTTGGGGATTGATGATTGTAATGATAGTTTCTGCTATTTGTTTTATTATATTTTCAATGCAACGTTTAAATTCATTAAAATTAAATAGAAATATTGCTTATATATTTCTATTTACCACTCTATTGCTTATGTTGATAAATATAATAAATCCTGCTCTGGGTATTAAAGCTTATTCAGGAGTGTTTAATCATGAATTTTGGAATGGAATATATAAGTTTGTTAGTAATATGACTGATTATTCTGAGATTCCTGCAACTATATTATCTTTTATTTCTACTATCTTGATTCTTCTATTATCCGTTTTAAAAGGTATTGATAAATGATTTTCATATCTCATGTATATCAGAAATGAAACGCTGTAATGCCGATGGTAGTGTGGGGTTTCCCCATGTGAGAGTAGGGCACCGCCGGGTTATCAAATACAAATCTAAATTACATAAAAACAGAAGAACCCCAGTTTAAGGACTGGGGTTTTGTATTTTAACTAAAATAATTATCCAAATAATTAATTTTATTAATTAGCATATTTCTAATTTTAAGGTATTATACTGATTCTCTAATTCTTAATTTTATATGAATATTATTAATGAAACCAACCTTTCTAGAATTTAGACATCTTAAAACTTTATTGGCTTTAAAAGAGACAGGCAGTGTTTCTCTAGCTGCAAAGCACGTATATTTAACCCAATCAGCACTTTCTCACCAAATTAAATTAATAGAAGAACAATTTGGCTTGCCTTTATTTGAGCGTAAAAGTAATCCACTTCGTTTTACTTCAGCGGGAGAGCGTTTAATTCGTCTTGCGAATGAAGTAATGCCGAAAGTGATTGATGCTGAACGTGATCTTGCACGGGTAAAACACGGCGATGCAGGACAATTACGTATAGCGGTGGAATGCCATACTTGTTTTGATTGGTTAATGCCAGCGATGGACGAATTCCGTCAGCATTGGGGGCTAGTAGAATTGGATATTGTATCTGGCTTTCATACGGATCCCGTTGGCTTATTACTTTCCCATCGAGCAGATTGGGCGATAGTATCAGAAGTAGAGCATAATGATGATGTTATTTTTAAACCGCTCTTTTCTTATGAAATGGTTGGAATTTGTTCAAAAAATCATTCTTTAGCAGAAAAAGACATTTGGGAAGCAGAAGATTTTATTGATGAAACTTGGGTAACTTACCCCGTACCTGACGATATGTTAGATCTATGGCGTAAAGTGCTTAAACCAAAAGGCATTAATCCTACTCGCCGTACAACAGAACTTACTATTGCAATGATTCAACTTGTTGCGAGCAAACGCGGTATTGCCACAGCGCCTTATTGGGCGGCCTTGCCTTATTTGGAAAAAGGTTATGTCGTAGCAAGAAAAATCACAAAAAGTGGCTTATACAGCAACTTATATGCCGCGATTCGCAAAGAAGACGAATCCCTTTCTTATTTGGAAGATTTTTATCAAACAGTCAAATCTCAAAGTTTCTCAACTTTACCCGGACTTTCTGTTTTAAATTTATAGACGTAATTAATGGATTTATCTCAACAAAATCAACAGCCTAACCCAATTACTGAAGCGGCTAAGGCTGCTTTTCCCTACAGCGTACCAATGATTGCAGGATTTTTATTTCTTGGCATAGCATATGGTATTTATATGAAAGCACTTGGTTTCGGATTTTTATATCCCACTTTAATGGCTTTACTGATTTATGCGGGTTCTGTTGAATTTATTGCGGCAGGCGCACTTATCGCACCTTTCTCTCCAATCAGCGTATTATTAATTACCTTAATGATTAGTGCCAGACAAATTTTTTATGGCATATCAATGTTAGAAAAATATGGCATACATATAGGAAAAAAACGCTGATATTTAATCACAACACTGGTAGATGAATCTTTTTCCTTAAATTATATGGCAAAAATCCCACCGCACTTAGATAAAGGCTGGTATATGTTTTTTGTGAGCTTATATTTGCATATTTATTGGGTGTTTGGTGCAGTAATGGGTAACTTATTTGGCACTGTTTTACCTTTTAATTTAAAAGGCGTGGAATTTTCAATGACCGCACTATTCTTAGTTATTTTTGCAGAAAATTGGCTAAAAGAAAAATCTCACGAAAGCTCTCTATTAGGTTTAGGCATTGCATTTGCTTTTTTACTTATTATAGGAAAAGAATATTTTTTAATTCCAACATTAATTAGCATTTGGTTAATTTTAACTATGCGAATAGCTAAATTAGAAACAAAATGACACTAACAGAACAAATTATTACCATCGGAATTTGTATAGTCGCGGTACAATTTACACGTTTATTACCATTTTTTGTGTTTCCTGTTAATCGCCCCATTCCACAATATATCCGTTATCTCGGAAAAGTTTTACCTCCAGCAATGTTTGGTATGCTTGTCGTTTATTGCTATAAAAATATTGATATTTTAACTGGCTATCACGGTATTCCTGATTTGCTTGCAGGGATAGTCGTGCTTGGCTTACATTTCTGGAAGAAAAATATGTTTCTATCTATTGCCGTAGGCACACTTTTCTATATGGCTCTTGTTCAACTTATTTTTATATAATTTTCCCTTGCAAACGGTTGCTTCTTTTTCTTATCTTTTCCTTGCATTAAAAATCTTTTATCATAGCCAATGTTTTTATTTTTAATCAAAGAGAACAACATAATGGACTTTAATTTTATTGAGTTTTTAGGTTATATGGCGACTTTTTTTGTTGCTGCATCTTTCTTATTTAAATCTATTGTGCATTTACGCATTGTAAATAGTATCGGCGCGATTTTATTTGTTATTTACAGCTTAATTATCACAGCATATCCCGTTGCATTATTAAATGCGTTTTTAGTTGTGGTAAATATTTATCAACTTTGGCGATTAAAACAAGAAAACCTCTCTAAATAAAAGAAAAGCGTTGAATTAAATTTCAACGCTTTTTTTCTGGAAAAGTGCGGTAGAATTTTACCGCACTTTGTTATTTTAATGCTCCCGCGTTTTATAAAACGCCACATCGGGATAACGTTCTTGGGCTAAATTTAGATTTACCATTGTTGGCGCAATATAGGTTAAATTATCGCCGCCATCTAAGGCTAAATTTTGCTCGTTTTTACGTTTAAATTCTTCAAATTTTTTCCCATCGGCACATTCCACCCAACGAGCTGTGGCAACGTTTACATTTTCATAAATTGCTTCTACGTTATATTCAGTTTTTAGACGAGAAACCACCACATCAAACTGCAACACACCCACAGCACCCACAATTAAATCGTTGTTTAATAATGGACGAAACACTTGCACTGCACCTTCTTCAGAAAGTTGCACCAGGCCTTTTAACAGTTGTTTTTGTTTAAGAGGATCTTTCAAACGAATGCGACGGAATAACTCTGGCGCAAAGTTTGGAATGCCTGTAAATTTCAGCGTTTCGCCTTGCGTGAAAGTATCGCCAATTTGAATGGTACCGTGATTATGCAAACCAATAATATCGCCTGCGTAAGCTTCTTCAGCGTGAGCGCGATCGCCCGCCATAAAAGTAAGCGCATCAGAAATAACCACATCTTTTCCAATGCGGACGTGTTTAAGTTTCATCCCTTTTTCATATTTGCCCGAAACCACACGCATAAACGCCACTCTGTCACGGTGTTTCGGATCCATATTAGCTTGAATTTTAAACACAAAACCACTGAATTTTTCTTCCGCACTTTCCACCGTTCTTGTATCCGCTTGACGAGATTGTGGTTTCGGAGCCCAATGCGTTAAGCCATCAAGGAAATGATCCACCCCAAAATTGCCTAATGCCGTCCCGAAAAATACTGGAGTAAGTTCCCCTTTAATAAACGCATCTTGCTCAAATTCATTACTCGCGCCTTGCACCAATTCTAATTCATCACGAAGCTGTTGTGCCAAATCATCGCCAACAGCAACGTCTAATTCAAGATTATTCAAGCCTTTAACAACACGAACTGCCTGAATGGTTGAACCCTGCCCTGATTGATATAAATAGGTTTCATCTTTTGCAAGATGATAAACGCCCTTAAACAACTTCCCACAGCCAATTGGCCAAGTAATTGGCGCACAACGAATTTTCAACACATTTTCCACCTCGTCCAACAATTCCATCGGATCACGAATATCACGGTCGAGTTTATTCATAAACGTGATAATTGGCGTATCACGTAAACGTGTGACTTCCATCAACTTAATCGTACGTTCCTCCACCCCTTTGGCAGAGTCAATAACCATCAAACAGCTATCCACAGCTGTTAAAGTGCGGTAAGTATCTTCAGAGAAATCTTCGTGTCCGGGGGTATCGAGCAAATTCACTAAACAATCATTATAAGGAAATTGCATCACAGAAGTGGTAATCGAAATTCCACGTTGTTTTTCCATTTCCATCCAGTCAGATTTTGCGTGAGCCGCCGAGCCTTTGCCCTTGACCGAGCCAGCGGTTTGAATTGCATTGCCGTATAAAAGTACTTTTTCAGTAATCGTTGTTTTACCCGCATCAGGGTGGGAAATAATCGCAAAAGTGCGACGTTTATTCACTTCTTGAGGATAAGCCATAATCTTCTCTTATTCATTCAAATTGTATTAAAAAATCGGCGTATTATCCTTGAAAATAGCGTGTTTTGCAAAAACACCTTATATAGAACCCTACAATTTTACAAATTTATAATGGAACACCGCGTGGGTTTTAGCCCACGCGTTTAATTTAAAAATTGGTCGGCTTTGTATAAAAACAAATTTTCGCTTATACTACGCAAGTTTTTTACGCTAACAACATAGGAAAAATTATGGGTTTCTTAACAGGTAAACGCATTTTAGTCACAGGTCTTGCAAGCAATCGTTCCATCGCTTACGGGATCGCAAAATCAATGAAAGAACAAGGCGCAGAACTTGCTTTCACTTATTTAAACGAAAAATTACAACCGCGTGTAGAAGAATTTGCCAAAGAATTTGGTTCTGACATCGTGCTTCCTTTAGATGTGGCAACTGATGAAAGCATTCAAAATTGCTTCGCAGAATTAAGCAAACGTTGGGAAAAATTTGATGGTTTTGTTCACGCAATCGCATTTGCACCGGGCGATCAACTAGACGGCGATTACGTCAATGCCGCAACCCGTGAGGGCTACCGCATCGCACACGACATCAGTGCATACAGCTTCGTCGCAATGGCACAAGCGGCACGCCCTTATTTAAACCCAAATTCAGCATTATTAACCCTTTCTTACTTAGGTGCAGAACGTGCAATTCCTAATTACAACGTAATGTGCCTCGCAAAAGCCTCTCTTGAAGCCGCAACGCGCGTAATGGCAGCAGATCTAGGCAAAGAGGGCATTCGCGTAAACGCTATTTCAGCAGGCCCAATCCGCACTTTAGCTGCATCAGGCATTAAAAACTTCAAGAAAATGCTTTCTACCTTTGAGAAAACCGCTGCATTACGTCGCACTGTGACTATCGAAGATGTGGGTAACTCAGCGGCATTTTTATGCTCTGATTTAGCCTCTGGCATTACAGGCGAAATTGTTCACGTTGATGCAGGTTTCAGCATTACGGCAATGGGTGAATTAGGCGAAGAATAATTTTTCTTTCATTCATTTTAGGCAGGCTTTCAGTCTGCCTTTTCGCTTTTTTAAAATATAACTATGTTTCAAAATACCTATGTTTCAAGATAATCCTCTACTCGCACAACTTAAACAACAAATCCACGACAGCAAAGAACAGGTTGAGGGCGTGGTAAAAAGCACAGATAAAGCCTACGGCTTTTTAGAGTGCGATAAAAAAAACTATTTCATCGCACCGCCATCAATGAAAAAAGTGATGCACGGCGACAAAATCAAAGCCACCATTGAAAAACAAGGCGACAAAGAACAAGCCGAGCCAGAAGCCTTAATTGAGCCAATGCTCACACGTTTTATCGCAAAAGTGCGGTTCAATAAAGACAACAAATTACAAGTGCTGGTCGATCACCCAAGCATTAATCAGCCCATTGGCGCGCAACAGGCGAAATCCGTTAAAGAAGAACTGCAAGAGGGCGATTGGGTCGTCGCAAATTTAAAAACCCATCCATTGCGTGACGATCGCTTTTTCTACGCCACCATTAATCAATTTATTTGCCGAGCTGATGACGAATTTGCCCCTTGGTGGGTCACATTAGCACGTCACGAACAATCCCGCTATCCCGCGCAAGGCGTAGAACATTATGAAATGTTAGATCAAAAAACACGTGAAAATCTGACCGCACTTCATTTTGTAACCATTGATTCCGAAAGCACAATGGATATGGACGACGCTTTATATATCGAACCCATCACACAAAACAGCGTGCAAACAGGCTGGAAACTCGTGGTCGCCATTGCCGATCCCACCGCTTACATCGCCTTAGATTGCCAAATTGAACAAGAAGCGAAACAGCGTTGCTTCACAAATTATTTACCGGGCTTTAACATTCCAATGTTACCCCGTGAATTATCAGATGAATTATGCTCTTTAATCGCCAATGAAACCCGCCCCGCACTGGTTTGTTATATCGAAACCGATCTTGCAGGCAACATCACAGCCAAACCGCATTTTGTTTCCGCTTATGTGCAATCTAAAGCCAAACTGGTTTACAACAACGTCTCAGACTACTTAGACCAAACCCAAAACGTGTGGCAGCCAGAAACGCCAGAAATTGCACAACAAATTCATTGGTTACATCAATTTACCAAAGCACGCATACAATGGCGTAAAACCCATTCCTTACTCTTTAAAGAAAAGCCTGATTACGCCTTTGTGCTGGCAGAAAACGGCAAAGTGCAAGAAATCAAAGCAGAATATCGCCGCATTGCCAATCAAATTGTGGAAGAAGCAATGATTATCGCCAACATCTGTGCTGCCCAATTTTTACACGAACAGGCAAAAACAGGCATTTTCAACACCCACAGCGGTTTTGATAAAAAATACTTAGAAAATGCGCACAATTTCTTAATGGCAAATTTAGCCAATGAACAAAATCAAGCAGAACTGGCAGAACGTTATTCAGTAGAAAACTTAGCAACATTAAACGGCTATTGCCAAATGCGCCACGACATCGACCATCTAGAAAGTGATTATGTAGCCCTACGCCTACGCCGTTATTTAACCTTCTCCGAATTTAAATCAGAATTAGCACCGCACTTCGGGCTGGGGCTAGAGGGCTATGCCACTTGGACATCCCCAATTCGTAAATATTCTGACATGGTTAATCATCGCTTAATCAAAGCCGTGCTGGCAAAACAGCCTTGCGAAAAACCACAAAATGAAGTTTTAGCACGTTTGCAAGAAGCACGCCGCCAAAATCGCCTCGTCGAACGTGATATTGCCGATTGGCTATATTGCCGTTATCTTTCGCCGAAAGTGGCTGAAAATGTGGAATTTAATGCAGAAGTGCAAGATGTAATGCGGGCAGGCTTACGCGTACAACTGCTCGAAAATGGTGCATCGCTATTCATTCCTGCTGCCACCTTGCACAACAACAAAGAAGAAATACAACTAAACCCTGATGAACTCGCTCTTTACATAAAAGGCGACCGCACTTATAAAATCGGCGACATGGTAAAAGTGAAACTCACAGAAGTGAAAGAAACCACACGCAGCATTGTCGGCGAAATCGTTCAATAAATTGCCGTTCCCTTTTGCCTAAAACCTGCTTTCAATGCCAGAAAGCAGGTTTTTCTTTTAATTTTTACCGCACTTTTCAACAAAAAACACCTAAAATGAGTCATGATTAATCTTTTTTCTTGCTAAAAAGAAATAAAAGATAAATAAACCTAAACCTTATTTTAAATAAAAAATAAATTAACTTATCTGAAAAGATTTGATTTTTGTGTAAATATTTGTTTTTTTTATTTTTTTATTTTTTTTATTTTATTTTATTTTTTTTTTTTTTTTTTTTTTTTTTTTTTTTTGAGGCTAAATTTTTCGCAAAATATCACTTTTTTATTCTCCAAATATAGAATAGAATGTGCGCGATTTCACTAAGAAAAGTATATTTATCATTAATTTTATTAAATATAAGGTAAATAAAAATGAACAAAATTTTTAACGTTATTTGGAATGTTGTGACTCAAACTTGGGTTGTCGTATCTGAACTCACTCGCACCCACACCAAATGCGCCTCCGCCACCGTGGCAGTTGCCGTATTGGCAACCCTGTTGTCCGCAACGGCTGAAGCGAACGATACTTTAACGATTGGCGGAAATACACCTGCTACGGGTGGTACTGCAACGCCAAAAGTAAATGTCACTAGCACGGCAAATGGCTTGAATTTTGCACAAGAGGGTAAAACAGGTAAGGAAGCTTACGTTCATTTAAATGGCATTGGCTCTACCTTGGCTGATACTATCACGGGTACAACAAAAACTGCAACTAACGGTGTGGCTGTTGAAAATCATAATCGTGCTGCGAGTGTAGCTGATGTGTTGAATGCAGGTTGGAACATTAAGGGGGTTAAACCTAACGAGACAACTTCTGATAATGTTGATTTTGTCCGTACTTACGACACGGTTGAGTTTTTAAGTGCAAATCCAGAAACCACGACTGTTACTGTAGAAAGTAAAGATAGCGGAGTTAGAACTGAAGTTAAAATCGGTGCGAAGACTTCTGTTATCAAAGAAAAGGACGGTAAGTTGGTTACTGGTAAAGAAAAAGGCGAGAATGGTTCTTCTACAGACGAGGGCAAAGGCTTAGTTACTGCAAAAGAAGTGATTGATGCTGTGAACAATGCTGGTTGGAGAATTAAAACAACAGCTAATGGTCAAGCTGATAAGTTTGAAACTGTCACATCAGGCACGAATGTAACCTTTGCTGATGGTAATGGTACAACTGCGGAAGTGACCAAAGATAACAATGGCATTACTGTTAAATATAATGCAAAAGTTGGCGATGGCTTGAAGATTGATAACATTAGCAAAAAAATCGTTGCAGATACGACCGCACTTACTGTGAATGATGGTAAGGACGTTAATAATCCGAAAGGTAAAGTTAAAGAGCTTGCTTCTGATGACGAGAAGAAAAAACTTGTTAAGGCAGGCGATTTAGTTGATGCGTTAAATAAATTAAGTTGGACTGCAAAAGCTGATAAAGAAGACGGCGGCGAGGTAGATAATACAAAAGCTGCAAACGGTCAAGAAGTCAAAGCGGGCGAAACGGTAACCTTTAAAGCGGGCAAGAACTTAAAAGTGAAACAAGATGGTGCGGACTTTACTTATTCACTGAAAGATACTTTAACGGGCTTAACGAGCATTACTTTAAATGACGCTACAGCTAATGGCGGAAATGGTGCGAAAACCGAAATTACCAAAGACGGCTTAACCATCACGCCAGCAACTAACGCAGGTGTAACAGCTAAAGAAGAAGATAAAATCAGCGTAACCAAAGATGGCATTAAAGCGGGTGGTAAAGAAATTACCAATGTTGCGAGTGCTTTAAAAACTTATGGGCAAGCTAATGCACAAGCTCAACCTCAGCCTGCAGATAACACTGTTGATAAAGCTAAACAAAATTTAGTTGATTTGAGTAGCGTTACAACACCTGCAGTAGGTGGTGCTACAACAAATGACGAGCTAGCTAAAAAAGCTGCCACTGTAGGCGACTTGGCAGGCTTGGGCTGGGTGCTTTCAGCTGATAAAACCACGAAAGATGGCGGCGGTGTTGAAGATAAGGCATTCCACGCAGCGGTTAAAAACGCCAATGAAGTTGAGTTCAAAGGTAAGGGTGCGGCGACTGTATCTGCGAAATCTGATAACAACGGAAAATATACTGTAACTGTTGATGTAGCAGAAACCCAAGTTGGCGACGGTCTTGAGAAAGCTGATGGCAAGATTAAACTCAAAGCAAGCACGGATACCAATAATGTTTTAACGGTTAATGGTAACGGTGCGTCTGTTACTAAAGGTAGCTTTGAAACTGTGCAGACTGATGCAACTGCAGCTGCAGGTCAAGCTGCAGATGCCAACCGCGGTAAAGTAGTTGTAACTGGTGTGACAAATGGCACACCAACTGATGATGACAAGAAAAAAGTCGCGACAGTTGTTGATGTAGCTAAAGCGATTAACGACGCCGCAACTTTCGTGAAAGTGGAAAATGACGACACTGAAATTAATGATAAACCAACAGATGATGGTAAAAATGATGCTCTCAAGGCAGGCGACACCTTAACCTTGAAAGCAGGTAAAAACTTAAGAGTTAAACGTGACGGTAGTAACGTAACCTTTGCTTTAGCGAAAGACCTTGATGTGAAAACTGCGACTGTGAGTGATACCTTAACGATTGGTGGGGGTATGCCTGCTGCAGGCGGTGCTGCAACACCAAAAGTGAATGTGACTAGCACGGCTGACGGCTTGAAGTTCACTAAAGAGCCTGCGGGTGCTAATGGCGATACTACGGTTCACTTGACTAATATTGCCTCAACCTTGGCTGATCATCGTATAGGTAATACAGCTCATCTGGATAACCAAGTTGATGACGCTCATCGTAATCGTGCAGCGACTGTTGGCGACGTGTTGAGTAGTGGTTGGAATATTAAAGGTGCTAAGACTGCAGGTGGTACTGTTGAGAATATTGATTTTGTTGCAACCTACGATACGGTAGATTTTGTAGATGATGGCAAAACAACGACTGTAACGGTAACTCAAAAAACTGACAAGAAAGGTGCCGAAGTTAAAATTGGTGCGAAGACTTCTGTTATCGCTGAAAAAGATGGTAAGTTGCTTACTGGAAAAGATAACAAAGCAAATGGTGGTACAAACACCACTCCTGCAACTGATGATACGGATGATGGCAAAGGCTTAGTGACTGCAGAGACTGTGATTGAAGCAGTGAACAAAGCTGGTTGGAGAGTTAAAACAACAGCAACTCCTCAAAATGGAGATGGTTTTGAAACTGTCGCATCAGGCACAAATGTAACCTTTGCTAGTGGTAATGGTACAACTGCGATTGTAACTAAAGATATCAACGGTATTACCGTTAAGTATGAAGCGAAAGTTGGAGATGGCTTGAAACTAGACGGCGATAAAATCGCTGCAGATACGACCGCACTTACTGTAGAAAACGGTAAGGTAAAAACCCCTGATACAACTAATGGTGGTAATGGTAATAAGCTTGTTAATGCAAGTGGTTTAGCGGAAGCGTTAAATAAATTAAGTTGGACTGCAAAAGCTGAAGCAGATACTGCTAATGGCGGAGAGCTTGATGGACAAGCGACAGATAAAGAAGTCAAAGCGGGCGACAAAGTAACCTTTAAAGCGGGTAAGAACTTAAAAGTGAAACAAGAGGGTGCGAACTTTACTTATTCACTGAAAGATACACTTAGTGATTTAACAAGTATTACTTTAGGTAAAACGGGAGCTGGTGCAAACGGTGCAAGCACTAAGATTACCAATGAGGGCTTAACCATCACGCCAAATGGCGGTACGACAGGTGCTGACACTGCAAACACCATTAGCGTAACCAAAGATGGCATTAAAGCGGGTAATAAAGCTATTACTAATGTTACAAGTGGTTTAAGAGCTTATGATGATAAGAATTTTGATCTTAACAATAACTCTATAACTGATTTAAATAGACACTTTGAAGATGCTTATAAAGGTTTATTAAATCTAAATGAAAAAGGTGCGGATCAACAGCTGTTGGTGGCTGACAGCACTGCAGCAACTGTGGGCGATTTGCGTAAATTGGGTTGGGTAGTATCAACCAAAAACGGTACTGACGAGGAAAGCTATAAAGTTAAACAAGCTGATGAAGTTCTCTTTACTGGATCTGGTGCTGCAACTGTTACTTCTGCTTCTGAAAATGGTAAACATACGATTACTGTTAGTGTGGCTGAAACCAAAGCAGATAGCGGTCTTGAAAAAAATGGCGATACTATTAAGCTCAAAGTGGATAAAAGCACTAATAATGTTTTAACTGTTAGTGAAAACGGCACAGCGGTAACTAAAGGCGAATTTAATACAGTGGATACTTCAGTTCCTGCTGATGATGCAACTACTGAAACTAAAAATAATCGTGGTAAGGTTACTGTAAAAGATGCTGATAAGGCAGATAAATCAGTTGCAACTGTAAAAGATGTTGCAACAGCAATTAACAGTGCGGCAACCTTTGTGAAAACAGCGAATTTAGATACCGCACTTAATGAAGCTGATGCGACAGATAAGGGAGATGATGCACTTAAAGCAGGCGACACCTTAACCTTTAACGCGGGTAAAAACCTGAAAGTTAAACGTGATGGAAAAAATATTACCTTTGACTTGGCAAAAAACCTTGAAGCGAAAACCGCGACCTTTAGTGATAAGTTGTCGATTGGTTCTGGTGCGAATGCAGTTGATATTACGAATGAAAATGGCGGATTGAAGTTGGCGAAAGGTGCTGCTGATATTCAATTACGAGGTATTGGTTCAACCTTAACTGACACTATCACAGGCACAACAACAAAAGCTGAAAATGGTGTAGATGTTAAAAATCATAACCTTGCAGCAAGTGTGAAAGATGTGTTGAGTGCTGGTTGGAATATTAAGGGTGTTACAACTGGTTCCGCAACAGGTAAGTCAGAAAATGTTGATTTTGTCCGTACTTACGACACAGTTGAGTTCTTGAGTGCGAGTGCAGATACAACAACAGTGACTGTAGATAGTAAAGATAATGGAAAAACCACTAAAGTTAAAATCGGTACGAAGACTTCTGTTATTGCTGAAAAAGACGGTAAGTTAGTTACTGGTAAAGGTAACAAAGATGCAGGTGGCACAAATGCCAATACAGCTGATGATACAGATGCAGGTAAAGGCTTAGTGACTGCAGAGACTGTGATTGAAGCAGTGAACAAGGCTGGTTGGAAAGTCACTGGCGAGGGTACAACTGTTGGTAATAATGAAACTGCATTAACCAAAGACAACGCCCAAACCGTTACATCAGGCACAAGCGTGAACTTCAAGAACGGTAAGACAACTACTGCGACTGTAAGTAAAGATGATCAAGGTAACATTACGGTTAAGTATGATGTAAATGTTGGCGAAGTCTTGAAAGACAATGAATTCCGCGCACCAGATAACACAAAACTTGTGAAGATCGGCGATGAATACTTCAGTGAGGAAGATATTGATCCTGCGACAGGTAAACCAAAAGAAACTAATGGTAAGAAAGTTGCTGCTAAATATAAAACAGTGGGTAATGAAGTCTTTGCCGTTAATACTGATGGAACTACCACTATGGGCAATGCCGTTACTTTAACTAACCAAAATCAAGGTGTGGTTACAGGTAAACAGGTGGCAGAAGCCATTGCGAAGTCTGGTTGGAATTTAGGTTTGGCGAATGCTGATCAAGCTGTTTCTGCCTTTACGACTGGTGGCAAAGCCTTATCAGATGTTATGCTTGAGCGTGTTAATGCAAATGATAATGTGCGTTTTGCAAATGGTAAAAATACCGTAGTGAAAGCGGCTGTAGTGGAAGATGTGGATAAAGATGGTAATAAAGTTACCAATACTTATGTCCGCACCGATGTAACAGGTTTGCCTGTTCAATACACAACAGAAAATGGCAAAGCGGTAAGTAAAGTGGGGGATAAATACTACACTTTAGATGATAAAGGCGAGCCGTCAGCAACTGCATTGACTGATGAACAAGTTGGTAAATTAAGTGTGAATTTGGTAAGCCCAACTGCAGATAGCAATAAGCCAACGGCTTTAGGCAATCTTGCAAATGGTGCGAAAACCTTTGCCGCTCCAACAGTAGATGGTAAGGAATTAGCATTAGCAAATGATGGCAAGTATTATCCGAAAGATACATTGGGGGCAAATAATGCCGCACCAACGGATGGTACAGCTTCTGTTAAAGTAGCCAACCCAGGCAAGGCAGGATTGGCAGACTTGGCAAATTCAACATCAAGCAATGCGGCAACTGTGGGCGATTTGAAAAACTTGGGCTGGCAGATTTCTGTAGGCGATGGCTACAATGACCAAGTGAGAAATGCCGATAAGGTTAATTTCAAAGGTAGTAACGGTATTAGCGTTTCTGGTAAAACACTAGATGGCGGTAGGCGTGAAATTACTTTTGAATTGGCTAAAGGCGAAGTGGTTAAATCGAATGAATTTACCGTCAAAGAAACCAATGGAAAGGAAACGAGCCTGGTTAAAGTTGGCGATAAGTATTACAGCAAAGAGGATATTGACTTAACAACTGGTAAACCGATGGCAGGTAAAACTGAAAAATATAAGGTTGAAAACGGCAAAGTCGTTTCTGCTGACGGCAGCAGCAATACCGATGTTACCCTAACCAACAAAGGTTCTGGCTATGTAACAGGTAACCAAGTGGCAGATGCGATTGCGAAATCAGGCTTTGAGCTTGGTTTGTCAAATGAAACAGAAGCGAAAGCAGCGTTTGGCGATAAAGAAAAAGCCTTGTCTGATACTAAACTGGAAACTGTAAATGCCCACGACAAAGTCCGTTTTGCTAATGGTTTAAATACCAAAGTGAGCGCGGCAACGATGGAAAGCACCGATGCAAACGGCGATAAAGTGACCACAACCTTTGTGAAAACCGATGTGGAATTGCCTTTAACGCAAATCTACAATACCGATGCAAACGGTAAGAAAATCACTAAAGTTGTCAAAGATGGTCAAACTAAATGGTATGAACTGAATGCTGATGGTACGGCGAGTAACAAAGAAGTGACACTTGGTAACGTGGATGCAAACGGTAAGAAAGTTGTGAAAGTAACCGAAAATGGTGCGGATAAGTGGTATTACACCAATGCTGACGGTGCTGCGGATAAAACCAAAGGCGAAGTGAGCAATGATAAAGTTTCTACCGATGAAAAACACGTTGTCCGCCTTGATCCGAACAATCAATCGAACGGCAAAGGCGTGGTCATTGACAATGTGGCTAATGGCGATATTTCTGCCACTTCCACCGATGCGATTAACGGAAGCCAGTTGTATGCTGTGGCAAAAGGGGTAACAAACCTTGCTGGACAAGTGAATAATCTTGAGGGCAAAGTGAATAAAGTGGGCAAACGTGCAGATGCAGGTACAGCAAGTGCATTAGCGGCTTCACAGTTACCACAAGCCACTATGCCAGGTAAATCAATGGTTGCTATTGCGGGAAGTAGTTATCAAGGTCAAAATGGTTTAGCTATCGGGGTATCAAGAATTTCCGATAATGGCAAAGTGATTATTCGCTTGTCAGGCACAACCAATAGTCAAGGTAAAACAGGCGTTGCAGCAGGTGTTGGTTACCAGTGGTAAAGTTTGGATTATCTCTCTTAAAAAGCGGCATTTGCCGCTTTTTTTATGGGTGGCTATTATGTATCGTTTCAACCAAATGAATTTGTGTTAAATTTCCTTTTGATGGTTAAAGTGCGGTGTTTTTAAATTGAATTAAAAGATGAAAATAAAGACTTGACAAAACCTATAAATATCCTTTAAAAGAGATCTGTAACAAAAAAATAACAAATTACATAACATCATATAAAGGGTATATTATGAATATCGTTCCGATCAGTGAGTCGGCGGTGGTTTGCTCTTTGCCACCCCCAGCTTCCATTCAACAACAACGCCAATTATGGGCGTTGGCTCGTCAATTGCAATCAGAACAAGATATTGTAGAAGTTGTCTTGGGAATGAATAATCTTACGGTTTTTACCGATTTTTTCGTAGATTTTAAGCCGCTTGTGCAACGTTTAGAACAACTTTGGGCTGAATTGAAAGTATCGGATTTTCAAGGACGCCATATTGAAATTCCTGTTATTTATGGGGGAGAGCGAGGTCAGGATTTATCTGATGTAGCGAAATTTCATCAGACAACACCAGAGCGGATTATTCAGATGCACAGTGAGCCTATTTATACTGTGTATATGATTGGTTTCCAAGCAGGCTTTCCTTATTTGGGTGGTTTACCTGAAAACTTACACACGCCACGCCGTGCCACGCCAAGAACGGTTGTTCCTGCTGGTTCTGTTGGTATTGGTGGTGTGCAAACGGGGATTTATCCTTTTTCTTCGCCAGGTGGGTGGCAGTTGATCGGTTATACTAAGCAAGCACTTTTTGATAAAAATCAAGTGCAACCAACCTTATTACAAGCTGGCGATACTGTGAAATTTATTGTGGAGGGGATTGAACTATGATTGATGTGCTTGATGTGCAATCCCGTGCGACTATTCAAGATTTAGGACGTTTTGGTTTACGCCGATTTGGTATTAGCCATTGTGGGGCAATGGATAAATTAGCCTTACGTGCAGGCAATATTTTATTGGGCAATGCAGAGAATGTTCCTGTTATTGAAGTGCCTTTAGGCGGCATTACATTGCAATTTCAGCAAGATATGAATTTTTGTGTGACTGGTGCTTTTTATGAAATGACGTTAGATGATAAGCCTGTTTTTGCTTATTGGCGTTATCAAGCACGTGCCGGTCAAATATTAAAAATGACTCGTGCAAAAATTGGAATGTATGGTTATTTATGTGTTCAAGGCGGTTTTGTTTTGCCTCAAGCATTGAATTCTTGTAGTACGGATTTGAGAGCGAAAATAGGGGGTATTGAGGGACGTTGTTTGCAGACAGGCGATCAGCTACAAACGGCAAATGATCATATTTTGCGTAGCGAAATTGGTGTTGCGCCCATTCCGCTTAGTGATGTTATTCGTGCTTTGCCATCTTCTGAATATCAGGCGTTTAAACGAAAATCCCAGTATTATTGGTGGCGAAATGAATGGACGTTGCAAAGTAATAGTGATCGTATGGGGTATCGTTTTCAAGGTCAGACATTAGAATTAAAGCAGCCGTTGGAAATGCTATCTCACGCCATTCAGTTTGGTAGTGTGCAAGTTCCACCAAGTGGTCAGCCTATTATTTTGATGGCGGATGCACAAACCACAGGCGGTTATCCTAAAATTGCTAATGTGATTGATGCCGATCTTGGGGCTTTGGCACAGGTGCGTTTAGGTTCAACGATTAAATTTGAAGCGGTTAGCTTACAAGAGGCGGCTAAATTACGCCGTAAAAATGAAATATACCTTGATCAAATTAGGAGAATTGTTGATGAAAAAAATTGATTTAAATGCAGATATTGCAGAGGGTTTTCCTTTTGATGAAAGTTTGTTGCAGTTGCTTTCTTCTGCAAATATTGCCTGTGGCTTACACGCTGGGGGCGCAAAGGAAATGCAAAGTGCGGTCAAATTTGCGAAAGAAAATAAGGTGCGTATTGGTGCGCACCCTAGTTTTCCTGATCGAGAAAATTTTGGTCGTACGGCAATGGCGTTGTCTTCACAGGAATTAATCGCACATTTGCGTTATCAATTAGGCGCCTTAAAAGCAATTTGTGATGGCGAGGGGGCGGTAATTAGTTATGTTAAGCCTCACGGTGCGTTATATAACCAAGCGGCAAAAGATGAAAAAATAGCGCGTGTAATTGCACAAACTGTTTATCAATTTGATCCGAATTTGAAATTAATGGGGTTAGCGGGTAGTTTAATGTTGCGTATCGCAGAGGAAGAAGGGCTGCAAACTATTTCTGAAGTGTTTGCCGATCGACATTATATGCCTGATGGGAGTTTAGTGCCTCGTTCTCAACCAAATGCAATGGTAAAATCTGATAAGGAAGCTATTCAACAAGTGTTACAAATGGTAACAAAGGGGCAAGTCAATGCCATTGATGGAAGCCTCGTGCCTGTAAAAGCAGAAAGTATTTGCTTACACGGCGATAATCAACATTCTTTGCAATTTGCTAAACGCATTGTGGAAGAATTAGAAAAAAATCATATCAAAATAACGGCATAAGCCGAATAAACACATAACATCAACTTAACAATGGAGGTGCTTTATGGCATCAATTACTCACAGACGAAATGCGGTTTTAGGGGCGGCTTTCTTAATGGCGACATCCGCCATTGGGCCCGGGTTTTTAACTCAAACCGCAACCTTTACAAATACTTTATTAGCGAGTTTTGGCTTTGTTATTTTATTATCAATTTTGTTAGATATTGGTGCTCAACTTAATATTTGGCGAATTGTTATTGTGTCTGGCAAACGCGCGCAAGATATTTCTAATGCGGTTTTTCCGAAAGCAGGGTATTTTCTTGCTGCGCTGATTGTGATGGGCGGACTGGCTTTTAACATTGGTAATGTTGGCGGTGCGGGGCTTGGTTTAAATTCTATTTTTGGCATAGCACCAGAAATAGGTGCAGTGATTAGCGGTATTATTGCTATTTTGATTTTTTTGCGTAAAGAAGCGGGCTTATTAATGGATCGTTTTGCACAATTAATGGGCTTTATTATGGTCGCACTCACGTTTTATGTAATGTTTAAAACTGAACCGCCTGTGGCTGAAGCGGCATATCATTCCTTTATTCCAGAACAAATTGATCCCATTGCTATTGTCACATTAGTGGGGGGAACCGTAGGTGGTTATATTACTTTTGCAGGCGCGCATCGCTTATTAGATGCTGGCATTCAAGGCGAAAAAGCAATAGCTGAAGTGAGCCGTAGTTCTGTTTCAGCCATTTTAATTGCTTCAACGATGCGTATTGTATTATTTCTTGCGGTACTTGGCGTGGTGTCAAAAGGTGTGTCTCTTAATCCTAAAAATCCAGCTGAAACGCCTTTTGAATATGTAGCAGGCAATTTTGGTCAAGTGTTATTTGGGGTAGTTATTTGGGCAGCGTCTATTACATCGGTTATTGGTGCGGCTTATACTTCAGTTTCTTTCTTAACGACCCTTTGTCCAACTATTGAACGCAATCGTAATCGTTGGATTATTGCCTTTATTGTGATTTCTACCGTTGTTTTAGTCACAGTGGGAAAACCTGCTGCGGTATTAGTTTTTGTGGGAACATTAAATGGCTTAATACTGCCGATTGCATTGGCATTAATTTTGTTAGCCGCTTATCGAAGCGATATTGTTGGCACTTATAAACACCCTGTTTTTTTAGCTTTTTCAGGCTGGTTTGTTGTGATTATTATGGCAATATTAAGTGGAAAAACGATTATTTCTTATATTTCTAGTTTTTTTAGCTAACTACTATTTTTGTGAAAGGATCTGCATTTCAAAGTGATGTTAAATAATCAATCATTGAAATGCAGATTTTATTTTATGATTTATTTTTTGCCTAATTGTGGCAATACGGAATCTTTAACTGCGTTTAATAAACCTGTTTGCGCATAGATACCAAGTTTACCTCGGGTATCAGACACATCTAAATTACGCATTGTTAATTGACCGATACGATCAATAGGATCAAATGGCGCATCTTCCACTTTTTCCATACTTAAACGCTCTGCTTCGTAGGTTAAGTTTGCTGATTCGGTATTTAAGATAGTTAAGTCGTTACCACGACGAAGTTCAAGGGTTACTGTGCCTGTAATTGCTTTTGCCACCCAACGTTGAGCTGTTTCACGCAGCATTAATGCTTGCGGATCAAACCAACGACCTTGATATAATAAACGACCTAAACGGATGCCATTAATACGATATTGTTCGATGGTATCTTCATTGTGAATACCTGTGACTAAACGTTCGTAAGCAATATGCAATAATGCCATCCCCGGTGCTTCATAAATACCACGAGATTTGGCTTCAATAATACGGTTTTCGATTTGGTCAGACATTCCTAAACCGTGACGCCCACCAATACGATTGGCTTCTAGAATAATATCAACTGCATTATCAAAATATTTGCCGTTTAATGCCACAGGGACGCCTTCTTCAAAAGTAACTGTGACTGTTTCAGGTTTAATTTCTACCTTTTCATCCCAAAATGCGACCCCCATAATTGGTTTCACAATTTTCATTCCTGTGCTTAATTGTTCTAAGTCTTTTGCTTCGTGGGTTGCACCGAGCATATTGGAATCAGTGGAATAGGCTTTTTCAACAGACATTTTGTAGTCAAAACCATTTTCAATAAGGAATTGAGACATTTCTAAACGACCGCCAAGTTCTTCAATAAATTGTGCATCCAACCAAGGTTTATAGATTTTTAAATTCGGGTTCGTTAATAAACCATAACGATAGAAACGCTCAATATCATTCCCTTTGAAAGTTGAGCCGTCGCCCCAAATGTTTACATCATCTTCTTTCATTGCTGCAACGAGCATTGTGCCTGTTACTGCGCGACCAAGCGGTGTGGTGTTAAAGTAGGGAATGCCGCCTGTCGAAATATGGAATGCGCCACATTGAATTGCGGCAATACCCTCGTGAGCAAGTTGTGCACGGCAATCAATTAAGCGCGCATTTTCTGCACCATACGCCATTGCTTTTTTAGGGATTGCGTTGTAATCGTCTTCATCGGGTTGCCCTAAATTGGCAGTGTAGGCATAAGGTACAGCACCTTTTTGACGCATCCAAAGTAATGCTGCACTGGTATCTAAGCCGCCAGAGAAAGCGATTCCCACTTTTTGACCTTTAGGTAAGCTCTGTAAAATAGTATTTGACATATATTTTCCTTACTAATAATTAGGATTGAATAAATAATCGATTTTTGTGAATAAAAAATCGATAAAATATAACCGCACTTTTCCTGTTTGTCTAGTATTTTATGCATTAAGGCTAAAAATCTTTATTTGTAATAATGCATAAAAATCCCTGCTGTAAAAAGCAGGGATTTTGATCTCTATTTTGTTAATAAATCCAGTGCTTCTTGATATTTATCAACGGTTTTCTGAATAATATTTTCTGGCACTTTTGGTGCGGGGGCTTGTTTATTCCAGCCGCTATTTTCTAACCAATCGCGTACAAATTGTTTATCGAATGATGGAGGATTTGTTCCTGCTTGGTAAGTATCCACAGACCAAAAACGGCTAGAATCTGGCGTTAATACTTCGTCCATTAAAGTGAGCGTGCCATTTTCATCTAAACCAAATTCAAATTTTGTGTCGCAAATAATAATTCCTTTAGTCAGTGCATATTCTGCAGCCGTGGTATAAAGTGCAATAGCTTTTTCTTTTACTTGTGCGGCTAAATCAGAGCCGATAAGTTTTTCACATTCTGTATAGCTGATATTTATATCGTGATTACCAACTTCTTCTTTGCTTGATGGTGTGAAAATAGCTTCGGGTAATTTGCTGGCCTCAACTAAGTTTTCAGGTAATTTTAAACCGCAAATCGTGCCTGTTTGTTTGTAATCTTTTAAACCACTGCCAGTTAAATAGCCACGTACAATAGATTCAATTTTAATCGGGGTTAAACGTTTACACACGACGGCACGATCTTTGATTAAATCCGCTTCTTCTTTGGGTAGTACATCATAAACGCTGTCGCCAGTGAAATGATTGGGCATAATGTGAGCAAGTTTATTAAACCAAAAATTGGAAATTTGCGTGAGAATTTCGCCTTTTCGTGGAATGGGATCATCTAAAATAACATCAAAGGCAGATAAGCGATCAGAAGCAACCATTAGCATGCGTTTATCATCGATTTCATAGAGATCACGTACTTTACCTGAATAGATTTTTTTTAGACTTAGCGTGAGGGATTGTTGTGTCATCCTTTTGCACCTGTATGAAAAAAACTGGCGAATATTATACCGCACTTTTAACGCAAATAAAGCAAACGTTTGCTATTTTTAAAAAGAAATAAAAATTCCCTGAAATTTCAGGGGAAGTATAGGGGGTAAAATGTTTATTATTGGAAATTCAGTAAATCCTATTAATTATTGAGCGGGTGGATTGGGATTATCCAATACGTCCCACAGGCTTTCTTGTGGTGGTGTTTCTGTTTCAGTTGTTGGCGTGAGAGAGGGAGATGATATTTCTCCACAGAAATTCTGACCATTATTTAGCCAAACAGGAATTGTTCGATAACTCTCACAATCCCAGCCACCGTATTGATTTATCCCCACCCATTTCACTGTTGCAGGAGGCGTAATTGCTAATTTTTCAATATTCGTACGGTTTAAATAATCTTTATAAATTTGCAATGCGCCAGAAGCACCAGTCAGTTTTGTTTCGCCATTATCATCGCGACCAAGCCAAACTGTGCTGATATTTTTTCCGTCAATTCCCACAAACCACGTATCGCGAGCTTCATTGGTTGTGCCTGTTTTGCCTGCTAAATGTAAATCTGCGTAATCTTTTTGCAAACTACGTGCAGTGCCTCGTTCAACAGTTTGTTGCATTGCAAATAATGTTTGGAATGCCGCTTCTTGTGGCACCACTTGTTTTACGCTTTTATCGTGTTGAAAAATTAGGTTACCTTGACGATCAGTAATGCTATCTACGGTTGTGAGCGAAATTCGCCCCCCTTGATTGGCAATAGTTTGATAAAGTTTTGTGACATCATAAGGCGAGATGGTATAAGAACCGAGTAACATCGCAGGCACTTTAGGAATTTCTACATTATCCCAGCCCATCGCTTTTTGTGTGTCAATAACTTTACTCAAGCCGACTTTCATTCCAATATTCACTGTCGGAATATTTAAAGAACGGGCTAAGGCATCCATTAACATTACCGAACCGCTATATTTTTTGTCATAGTTGCGTGGCTGCCAAGGTGGGCTACCTTTAACATTAATCGTAATTGGCTGGTTATTAATTAGGGTATTTAAACGGAACTGTTCTGGATTAGAAAGTGCGGTCAAATAAATAGAAGGTTTTACTAAAGAACCAATCTGACGTTTTGCCATTAATGCACGATTAAAGCCTGCATATTGGGTTTGTAAACCGCCAACCACGGCACGAATTTCGCCTGTGCGATAATCCGTTATAATCATTGCACTTTCTAAATGGGGATTTTTCGTTTTCAGTTGTAATTGCGAAACGGTATTGACCACTGCATTTTCTGCTTGGGCTTGTTGTTTTAAATCCATTGTGGAAAAAATACGTGCGCCAAGTAAGCTCGACATTTTGTGTTCGCCCAGTTCACGGCGTAAATCTGCCTGTAAAGTTTGAATAAATGCAGGGTATTTACGCGAGATTTGCCCTTTCTTTTGCACACCTAAAGGTCGCTGACTTAATAATTGATAAAGTTCATCGCCGATCATTTTATGCTCAAGCATTAGCTTTAAAACAATGTTGCGACGTTCGAGGGCGTTTTGCGGATTTCGCCACGGATTATAAAGTGAAGGCCCTTTGACCATCCCCACTAAAAGGGCAATTTGATCTAAGCTAATTTCACGAATCGAACGACCAAAATAAAATTGGCTGGCTAATTCAAAACCGTGAATTTGCGTATCGCCATTTTGTCCGAGATAAATTTCATTGAGATAGGTTTCGAGAATGCGGTTTTTATCGTAACGCCAATCTAACACCAATGACATCAAGGCTTCGTTGGCTTTGCGTGTAATGGTGCGTTCACGTGATAAAAATAAATTTTTGACTAATTGTTGAGTGAGCGTACTGCCGCCCTGTACCGTTTGACCTGCACGAATATTGGCAATTAATGCGCGTAAAATCCCCACTGGATTAATGCCATTATGTTCATAAAAGCGGCGATCTTCCGTTAAAATTAATGTATCAATTAATAAACGGGGATAATTTTGTAAAGGAATAGCTAAACGATCTTCGTTGTCTGATTGCAACATCGCAATCAATTTTGGTGCAAGACGAAATTCATCAACAGTTTTGACTGTGACTAAATCTTCAATGAGAGATAACTTATTATTGCTAAAACGCAAACGTAAAACTCGTTGTGGTTCTGCTTTATCGGGGAAAGGAAAAGCACGGCGAAGCACTACAATGCTATCATCTTCTAACTTGAAATCGCCAGGGGCGGCAACCATTGTGGTTTGGCGATATTCGTTATCTAATAAAATTTGAATGACTTCATCAAAAGCGAGATTATCGGCAATTTTCACACTTTCTAATCGACTATAAACTTCCGCAGGCAAATGCCAAATTTGTCCATCCATTTTAGAACGAATTTGCCAATCGAGATAACCGCCGTAAAAAATCGTTAAGACAAGCACAGTGAAACTAAATTTCAGTAAAAAACCTTTAAAAGTGCGGTTATTTTTTGGCGTGTTTTTCGATGATTTTTTAGCGGAGTGTTGAGAAGTCATAGTGAGTTAAGCAATAAAATCAACATAAGATTGGAGAAAATGAATAAAATCTTGCGTACCGCAAAAAGCAAGGCTTTCTTCATCATAATAGTGGAAATCTTGTTCTAAAATTTCATCTGATTCAATGGCGAGATTGTTGGCGCGCACCATTACTTCATCAGCATTTAAAAATAACGTATATTCCGCACCGATTAAGATTTTTTCTTGATTTTCAATAAGTGATTTTGCAGAGGAAAGTGCGGTTAAAATCTTGTCTGAATTTGACCGCACTTCTGTATTGAACCAGTTAGCAAGGGCAATGTGTTCCATTGAACATTTTACGGATACATTGCCTTGATAATGTGTAAATTGGAAATCCATCTTAGATACTAAAGGATGAACCACAGCCACAAGTGCTGGTGGCATTTGGATTATTTACAGTAAAGCGTGAACCCTCTAAACCCTCAGTATAATCGACTGTACCGCCGATTAAATATTGTAAACTCATCGGGTCAATCACAAGTTGAACACCTGATTTTTCAATGGTTAAATCGCCGTCATTGACTTTTTCATCAAAGGTAAAACCATATTGGAAACCGCTGCACCCCCCCCCTGTGATATACACGCGTAATTTCAAATTAGTATTTTCTTCTTCGCTGATTAAACTTTTTACTTTATTTGCTGCTGCATCAGTAAATGTCAGTGGCACTGCAATATCATCTATCATAACTATTTCCTACTTTCCTAAAATTTCAATCCTGCCATTATCTAATAACCCTTTACTCCATTCAAGTGTAATCCAGTTTTTTCCTAGAAATCGTGCTATAATCTCGCAAAGTTTTTTTCAAAAAAGTGAGATAAAAATGGCTATTCCAATTAGAACTGAAAAAGAAATTGTAAAATTACGCGAGGCATGTAAATTGGCTTCCGATGTGCTTGTGATGATTGAACCTTACGTAAAAGCAGGCGTAACCACAGGCGAGCTTGATCGCATTTGTCACGAATATATGGTAAATGAACAAAAGGTTATTTCCGCCTGTTTGAATTATCACGGTTTCCCAAAGGCAACCTGTATTTCCATTAACGAAGTCGTTTGTCACGGTATTCCAAGTGACGATAAAGTGCTTAAAAATGGCGATATTGTGAATATTGATGTTACCGTAATTAAAGACGGTTATTTTGGCGATAACTCAAAAATGTATATCGTGGGCGGCGAAACGAATATTCGTAGTAAAAAGTTAGTGGAAGCCGCACAAGAGGCATTATATGTTGGGATACGCACTGTAAAACCCAATATTCGTTTAAATGAAATAGGTAAAGCCGTGCAAAAATATACGGAAAGCCAGACTTTCAGTGTTGTGCGTGAATATTGCGGACACGGCGTTGGTACAGAATTTCACTGCGAACCTCAAGTATTGCATTATTACGCAGATGATGGCGGTGTGATTTTAAAACCCGGAATGGTGTTTACCATTGAACCAATGATTAACGCAGGTAAAAAAGAAGTGCGTGTGATGGGAGATGGTTGGACAGTAAAAACCAAAGATCGTAGTCATTCAGCACAATATGAACATCAACTTGTTGTCACGGAAAGTGGTTGTGAAGTGATGACTATTCGTGATGAAGAAATTGCAGAAGGTCGAATTTCACGGATTATGATTAATATGTAATTGACATTAAATTGTAAGTAGGGGCGTAGATATACGCCCTTTTTGTTTTTCTTTATAATAAAGCCACTTCTAACCATTAAAGGGCAATCAAAATGCTGTTTTCTCCGACACTATCTTCTCCTTTAACGCCAAGTGCGGTCAAAATTGAGCGAGAAAATCTCAAGCAATTTGAGCTTGAGAATTTTTCTCGTTATTCCATTTTTGAGCTGATTGAAAATCGCAGTGATTTTTATGATGCCTTATTGATTCAACTTTGGCAGGAAATGGGATTAAGTGAACAACTGGGGATTTCTTTAATTACGGTGGGCGGTTATGGACGGCGTGAGATGTTTCCTTTGTCGGATTTAGATTTTTTAATTTTGGTCGAGCAAACACCAATCCCAGAAATTGAAGAAAAGATTACCCAATTTATCCAATTTTTATGGGATTGTGGCTTTGAGGTGGGACATAGCGTCCGAACCTTACAACAATGCGAATTGGAAGGAAAACAAGATATTACGATTGCCACTAATTTATTAGAAGCCAGATTTCTCATTGGAAATCGACCGCACTTTGATGCGCTAAATGAATTGGTAAAACGTGCTGATTTTTGGTCGAAAGAAGATTTTTTTAATGCCAAAGTGCAAGAGCAAATAGAACGTTATCAGCGTTATCACAATACGGCTTATAACCTTGAGCCAGATATTAAGTTCAGCCCAGGCGGTTTGCGTGATTTGCATTTGTTGTATTGGGTGGCGTTGCGCCATTCGGGGGCGCTGACTCTTGAGGCCATTTTACAAAGTGGTTTTATTTATCCTCAAGAATATCAGCAACTACAAGAAAGTCGTGCTTTTTTATTTAAAGTGCGGTTCGCTTTGCATTTGATTTTGAAACGTTACGATAATCGTCTGTTGTTTGATCGCCAAATTAAAGTCAGTGAATTGTTAGGTTTTCGAGGGGATGGCAATCAAGCTGTGGAAAAAATGATGAAATGTTTTTTCCAAGCATTGCACCGCATTTCGCTGATTAGTAATTTGTTGATTCAGCATTATCGAGAAAATGTGCTTTCATCAAATCAGGCTACTGTGATTGAGCAGTTAGACGATGATTTCCAACTGATTAACCAATGCTTATGTTTGCGTAATAGCCGTGTTTTTCAAGAAAAACCAGCGCGAATTTTAGATCTATTCTTTTATTTAACGCAGTACGAACAGGCTAATATTCATTCTGATACCTTGCGTCAATTACAAATTTCCTTAGAGCAATTACCACAAAAATTATGTGAAATTCCTGCGGCTCGTGAAAAGTTTTTACGTTTATTTAATCAACCCAATGCAATTAAGCGTGCGTTTATGCCGATGCACCAATATGGTGTATTAACTGCGTATCTTCCCCAATGGCAAGCCATTGAGGGCTTAATGCAATTTGATTTGTTCCATATTTATACGGTGGATGAGCATACATTACGCGTGATGTTGAAATTGGAAAGTTTTCTGTCACAGGAAAGTGCGAAAGAACATCCCATTGCCCATCGAATTTTTAGCCAACTTTCTGACCGCACTTTGCTTTATATTGCGGCGTTATTCCACGATATTGCAAAAGGGCGGGGCGGTGATCACGCAGAACTTGGTGCTGTGGATGTTGCAGATTTTGCGCAATTACATGGTTTAGATCGTCGAGAAATTGACACCCTTGCTTGGCTCGTAAAATCCCATTTGCTGATGTCAATTACTGCGCAACGTCGTGATATTCATGATCCTGAAGTCATCATGAATTTTGCGGAAGCCGTGCAAAATCAAGTTCGATTAGATTATCTCACTTGTTTAACGGTGGCGGATATTTGTGCAACCAATGGTAATTTATGGAATAGCTGGAAACGTTCGCTTTTTGCCTCTTTATATGAATTTACTGAACAGCAATTTGCACAAGGTATGAAAGAATTGCTTGATTATTCAGAAAAATCGGCAGAAAATCGAAAACTTGCACAACAAATTTTAACGCAGGATTATTCCAATATTACACTAATCGCGATTGAGCAATTATGGGAGCGTTGCCCTGAAGATTATTTTGTGCGTAATACGCCAAAACAAATCGCATGGCATACAAGTTTGCTGGTGGATTTAGTTGAGGCATTATTAGTGAAAATTAGTAATCGCTTTTCACTTGGTGGCACGGAAGTGTTTATTTATTGCCAAGATCAACCGCACTTATTTAATAAAGTCGTGAGTACCATTGGAGCAAAAAAATTCAGTATCCACGATGCTCAGATTATTACAACACAAGACGGTTATGTTTTTGATAGCTTTATCATCACAGAACTTAACGGAGAATTAGTAGAATTTGATCGTCGCCGAGAACTAGAGCAAGCACTCACATTAGCCCTTCAAAGTGAAAAATTATCCGCACTTTCTATTACGCCGAATCGTCAGCTTCAACATTTTACTGTGCAAACCGACGTGCGTTTTTTACACGAAAACAAAAAAGAGCATACTGAAATGGAACTGGTTGCCTTGGATAAACCAGGGTTATTAGCCCAAGTTAGCCAGATTTTCACTGAGTTAAATCTCAATTTATTGAATGCAAAAATTACCACGGTGGGCGAAAAAACCGAGGATTTTTTTATTTTGACGAACCAATTTGGGCAAGCACTTGCAAGAGAGGAAAGGGAAATATTAAAACAAATTCTTGTGAAAGAAATTAACTAACTAATAGTATAGTTTTACGATGATATATTCGTTGTAGAAGATTAGGTCTGATTTTCTACAAAAAAGGACGCTTTCAGCGTCCTAATTTCAAAATGATTTCGCTACATTTTTAAAGTATCACGAGCCTTTTTATTATCCTTATCACAAGCCTTACGGAGCCATTCTTTAGCTTTTGAAAGGTCACGTTTAACACCTTCTCCATTGTGATACATCGTCCCCAAATTAAATTGAGCCTTTGCATGTCCCTGTGCAGCTAAAGGTTGCAAAAGTTTGAGGGCAGTTTGATAGTCTCCTTTATTAGCAGCTTCCAAGCCTTGTTGAAATTTCTGTTCTGGCGTATCTGCCTAAGCCGTAGATTGAACAGAAAAAATTGAAGTAGCTAACAATGCGCTAGTGAGAAATGTTTTTGTCAGTTTCATATAATAATCTCTAGATTGATTTATAGAAGACGCCAAAATTTTTGTTTGGCAATATATTTTTAGTATCTACTGAATTGTCAAACTAAAAACGAGTCGTCATTATACTTTGAATTTATAACCTAACTGAAACACTTTCTTGATTTTTTAACGTTTAAATAAGGCAATATGTGTAGCTATTCATAAGGTTGATATCTTTCTTGTTGTACTAAACAAATTATATTTGATGTCCTTATAAACTACTTGGGGGGAGCTGTTAAATTTAAATATAAAAACAGTGGCGTTAAAGTGAAAAATAGGGCTTCTTGAAAAATATATTTCTAGGTAAATTTGCCTTATGTTATCCTTTGCAAAAAATTTTTAGGATCACATTATGTTGAGTATTTTTGTTACTTTTCTTGGCTCGTTTTTAACATTGATTGTGATGCGACCCGTTGCCAATTGGATTGGATTAGTCGATAAGCCAAACTATCGTAAACGTCACCAAGGCACAATTCCGCTAATCGGTGGCGTATCGCTTTTTGTTGGTAATCTTTGCTATTACCTGATGGAATGGGATCAGCTTCGATTACCGTATCTCTATTTGTTCAGTATTTTTGTTTTATTGGCGATTGGGATTTTAGATGATCGCTTTGATATTAGCCCTTTTTTAAGAGCAGGCATTCAAGCGATATTGGCGATTTTAATGATCGATCTAGGCAATATTTATCTCGATCATCTTGGTCAAATTTTAGGGCCTTTCCAATTAACGCTAGGTTCTATTGGGCTGATTATCACTGTATTTGCCACTATTGCGATTATTAATGCCTTTAATATGATTGATGGTATAGATGGATTGCTTGGTGGGCTTTCTTGCGTTTCTTTTGCGGCAATTGGTATTTTAATGTATCGAGATGGGCAAATGGATATGGCACATTGGAGCTTTGCTTTAATCCTGTCGATTTTACCTTATTTGATGCTAAATCTAGGGATTCCATTTGGACCGAAATATAAGGTGTTTATGGGCGATGCGGGGAGTACATTAATTGGTTTTACCATTATTTGGATTTTGTTATTGAGTACGCAAGGAAAAGGGCATCCTATGAATCCAGTAACCGCACTTTGGATCATTGCGATTCCTTTGATTGATATGGTTGCGATTATTTATCGCCGTGTACGTAAAGGCAAAAGTCCATTCCGCCCAGATCGTTTACACGTTCATCATTTAATGGTGAGAGCAGGTTTAACATCAAGACAAGCCTTTTTATTGATTACGCTTGTTTCGGCAGTTTGTGCAACTATCGGTATTTTAGGGGAAATTTATTATGTGAATGAATGGGCGATGTTTGTCGGCTTTTTCATTTTATTTTTCCTTTATGTCTATTCAATTACGCGTGCGTGGCGAATTACCCGTTGGGTCAGAAGAATGAAACGCCGTGCAAAACGGTTGAAAAAAGCATAAAAATAAAGGCTTGTGTTATTAAATCACAAGCCTTTATTTTTTGAGAAAATTCACCGCACTTTAGAGTTTGGGCGATATGTTTTGTAGATAGAAAAAGTCCCCAGCCTTTTGGCTAGGGATTGAAATCTGGAGCGGGAAACGAGGCTCGAACTCGCGACCCCAACCTTGGCAAGGTTGTGCTCTACCAACTGAGCTATTCCCGCAGTTCACATCAGTGAATGGGGTGGTATTATACAAATATTTTTAGGGCTTGCAAGGGCAATTTCATAAAAAGCAATTTTTTGTTGAAGTTTTCATCAATCTAATTTTATGAAATGTTCGCGATAATAAGCCAGCTCTTTAATGGATTCTCGAATGTCATCAAGCGCCAAATGGGTATTTTCTTTTTTAAAGCCTTCTAAAATTTCAGGTTTCCAATGCGCTGCAAGTTCTTTTAATGTGCTTACATCTAAATAGCGATAATGAAAATAATCGGCTAAATCAGGCATATATTTCACTAAGAAGCGTTTATCTTGGGCAATGCTGTTACCGCAAATTGGCGATGCACCTTTCGGCACCCATTTTTTTAAAAAGTCTAAGGTTTGTAATTCTGCTGCACGTTCGGTAAGTTTACTGGCTTTTACGCGTTCAATTAAGCCGTTTTCACTGTGAGTTTTTTGGCACCAATCATTCATTTTATTGAGTAATTCATCAGACTGATGAACAGCCAATACTGGGCCCTCTGCCAAAATATTCAAATTTTTATCTGTCACAATAGTCGCAATTTCAATAATACGTTCTTTTTCTGGATCTAAACCGGTCATTTCTAAATCAATCCAAATAAGATTTTGTTTATCGAATGGCATAATATCAGGTATCCTATGCAAAAATTTTTTTCATTTTACCAAAAACAAGGGAAAAAACGACCGCACTTTTATGGCTAAACGTAAATTAACTCAAAACCAAACCAGAAGAATTCAATCGAATAATGCGAAAACATTACATCGCCATAAGAAAAAAGACATTGAATGGTCAGATGAAATGTTGGGCGAACCGCAAGAAGGCGTTGTGGTCACACGTTATTCTATTCACGCAGATGTTGAAAATGAACAAGGCAAAATTTATCGTTGTAATTTGCGTCGTACTTTGTCGAGTTTGGTGGTGGGAGATAAAGTTGTTTGGCGTAAAGGTAATGAACAATTACAAGGTGTGAGCGGCGTGATTGAGGCGATTCACCCTCGAGAAAATGAAATTTCCCGCCCTGATTATTATGATGGTTTGAAACCCATCGTGGCGAATATTGATCGTATTATTATTGTATCAGCAGTATTGCCAACGCTTTCCTTAAATATTATCGATCGTTATCTTGTTGTGTGTGAAATTGCGGGAATTACGCCTCTCATTGTTTTGAATAAAGTGGATTTATTGACGCAGGAACAGCGTCAAGAAATTGAAGAACAACTTAAAATTTACCAAGATATTGGCTATGAAATTTTAATGATTTCAGCAAAGAGCGGTGAAAATATGGAAAAATTGACCGCACTTTTGGCACAAGGCACGGCGATTTTTGTTGGGCAATCTGGTGTTGGTAAATCGAGTTTAATTAATCATATTTTGCCTAGCGTAAACGCTCAAGTAGGGGATGTGAGCGAAACATCAGGGTTAGGGCAGCATACTACGACATCGTCACGTCTTTACCATTTGCCACAAGGCGGTAATTTAATTGATTCGCCCGGAATTAGAGAATTTGGGCTTTGGCATTTAGATGCGGAGCAAATCACAAAAGGCTATCGAGAATTTCAATATGTATTAGGCACCTGTAAATTCCGTGATTGCAAACATTTGAGCGATCCAGGGTGTGCGTTACGTGAAGCCGTTGAGCAAGGGAAAATTTCGCCTGTTCGTTATGATAATTATCATCGATTAATTGAAAGTTTAAGTGAAACAAAATCACAACGTCATTTTTCAGTAGTTTAACGATTGAGATTGTGAATAATAAATAAGCTATTTAGCTTATTTTTATGATTTAATTAGGGCTTTTTGGTGTTTATTCTTGATTATTTTGTTTTGAAAAAGGATACTAGGGCAACTTTCTGGTTTTATATTTTTAATCATTGATTAGTCGAGGTAGCATTATGTATTCAAAAGATGTGGAAATTATTGCGCCAAACGGTTTACACACGCGCCCTGCTGCACAATTTGTGAAAGAAGCGAAAGCATTTTCTTCTGAAATTACAGTAACCTCTGGGGGAAAAAGTGCAAGTGCAAAGAGCTTGTTTAAGTTGCAAACATTAGCTTTAACGCAGGGAACAATACTTACCATTTCTGCTGATGGAGAAGACGAGCAACAGGCAGTTGAACATTTAGTTGCGTTAATTCCTACTTTAGAATAATTCTTACTTAGCCATAAAATTGTGAAATTTTATGGCTATTGTTTATTTATTACTTTGTTAATTGTTTCGGAAGGTATCTATGATTTCTGGCATTCTCGCATCCCCAGGTATTGCCTTTGGTAAGGCACTTGTTCTTAAAGAAGAAAAGATTGTTCTTGATACGCAAAAAATTACAGATGATCAAATTGATGAAGAAGTTGCTCGATTTTATGAAGGGCGTGCTGCGGCGGTAGAACAACTTAATTCAATTAGAGAACGTGCATTAATTTCTTTAGGCGAAGAAAAAGCCGCAATCTTTGAAGGTCACTTGATGATTCTTGAGGATGAAGAATTAGAAGAAGAAATTCTTGATTATCTTCGTTCAAATAAAGTGAATGCAGGGGTTGCAGCGAGTAAAATTTTAGATCAACAAGTGACAATGTTATCTGAAATTGATGATGAATATTTGAAAGAACGTGCAGGCGATATTCGGGATATTGCTAACCGTTTAGTTAAAAATATTTTGGGCATGCACATTGTTGATCTTGGCGATATTCAGGAAGAATCTATTCTTGTTGCTTATGATCTGACTCCCTCAGAAACCGCCCAACTTAATCTCGAAAAAGTATTAGGGGTTGTCACTGATATTGGTGGCAGAACTTCCCATACTTCGATTATGGCACGTTCTTTAGAATTGCCAGCGATTGTCGGCACAAATAAAGTGACTAAATTAGTCAATACGGGCGATTACTTAATTTTAGATGCGATAAATAATCAAGTTTATATTAATCCAACGGCATCTCAAATTGATGAATTAAAAGCACTTGAAGCGAAAATTTCTGAGGAAAAAGCAGAGTTAGCTAAATTAAAAGATCTTCCAGCTATTACATTGGATGGACATAAGGTTGATATCGTCGCGAATATCGGGACGATTCGTGATTGTGACGGCGCAGAACGTAATGGAGCGGAAGGGATTGGGCTATACCGAACTGAATTTTTATTTATGGATCGTGAACAGCTTCCCACAGAAGAAGAACAATTTATTGCCTATAAACAAGTGGTAGAAGCAATGAACGGACGCTTAACTGTGCTTCGTACGATGGATATTGGCGGCGATAAAGAGCTTTCATATTTAGATTTACCAAAAGAAATGAATCCATTCTTGGGATGGCGTGCAATTCGCATTGCGTTAGATCGTCGTGAAATTTTAAATGCACAATTACGTGCGGTATTGCGTGCTTCAGCTTTTGGTAAATTGGCAGTGATGTTCCCGATGATTATTTCGGTAGAAGAAATTCGAGAATTAAAAGCGGTTATTGAAACATTAAAGGCGGAATTACGTGAAGAAGGGAGAGTTTTTGATAATAACATACAAGTGGGTGTCATGGTTGAAACTCCCTCTGCGGCGGTAAATGCAAAATTTTTAGCAAAAGAAGTAGATTTCTTTAGTATCGGAACTAATGATTTAACTCAATATACTTTGGCTGTAGATCGCGGTAATGAGTTTATTTCCCATCTTTATAATCCAATGCACCCTTCTGTGCTTGGTTTAATTAAACAAGTGATTGATGCCTCTCACACAGAAGGAAAATGGACGGGAATGTGTGGGGAATTAGCAGGGGATGAACGCGCGACTTTATTGTTACTTGGTATGGGATTAGATGAATTTAGCATGAGTGCGATTTCTGTACCTCGCATTAAAAAATTAATCCGTAATGTAAATTTCCAAGATGCAAAAGCGCTTGCTGATGCCGCATTACAAAAACCGACCGCTGCAGAAATTGATCAATTAATTGAAGAATTTTTGCTGGAAAATTCATTAAATTAAACAAAAGTATTTGATTTTACGTTAAAATAGCAGCCATCTTGAATGGATAGGAGATTAAAATGGGCTTATTTGACAAGTTATTTGGTTCAAAAGAAAACAAATCTGTGGAAGTTGAAATTTATGCACCGATCTCTGGCGAGATCGTTAATATTGAAGATGTTCCTGATGTGGTTTTCTCTGAAAAAATCGTTGGCGATGGTGTTGCTGTTCGTCCTATTGGTAACAAAATCGTTGCGCCAGTGGATGGTGTGATTGGTAAAATTTTTGAAACCAATCACGCTTTTTCAATGGAATCAAAAGAAGGCGTAGAATTATTTGTACACTTTGGTATTGATACTGTTGAGTTGAAAGGCGAAGGCTTTACTCGTATTGCACAAGAAGGTCAATCTATTAAGCGTGGTGATACCGTGATTGAATTTGATCTTCCTTTATTAGAATCAAAAGCAAAATCTGTCTTAACACCAATCGTAATTTCAAATATGGATGAAATTTCTTGTATCGTAAAAAAATCAGGCGAAGTAGTGGCTGGAGAATCAGTAGTATTAGCCTTAAAGAAATAATTTGTTTACGATAAAAAAAAGTCCGCCTTTGTGCGGATTTTTTATTTATTTTAGTTACCTAGGGTAAGCATACCCTAGGCTAATTTAAATGCGACCCCATTGGGGTAGTTTTACGCTCAGAAACGACCGCACTTTCATTGAAACAAGGTGAGGCTGCTTTTATTACTGCAAATGCTTCTTATGAAGTGGATGGCTTAATTGAAGGCTATGCAGTGGTCGCAAAATTGCCTTGATAAAGTCTTTTAGAAAAAGTATAGTCCTCTTAATTTTTTATTAAGATTTATTTGTTTTAATACACACATCCAAGCAATGGTGCTTGAAATTAACTAACTTAAAAAGGAAACGTCATGAAAAAATTTGCATTAGCAACAATCTTCGCATTAGCAACCACTTCAGCATTTGCTGGTTTTAATGGCAATAATAGTCAAGGTGGTTTTCAACAAACAGCCCCTGCTGCAATTAGCGTAAAACAAGCTTTATCTGCGGCTGATAATTCAATGATTACTTTGGTGGGTAATATTACACAACAAATTGATGACGATGAATTTTGGTTTACTGATGGGACAGGGCAAATCAAGATTGAAATCAAAAAACGCGTTTGGAATGGTTTAAACGTAGATTCAAAGGATAAAGTGAAAATTTATGGAAAATTGGATAACGAAGCCTTTGAGAAAGCAGAACTTGATGTATTGCGCGTTGAAAAAGCAGAATAATTATCTTTGAAGATAGCGGGCGTTAGCTCGCTATTTTTGTTTATAAAGTGCGGTCAATTTTTTATGAGAATTTTATTGATAGAAGACGATAATCTAATCGGCAATGGGTTGCAGATTGGTTTAACTAAACTTGGTTTTGCGGTGGATTGGTTTACCGATGGAAAAACAGGAATGGCTGCTTTAACCTCTGCGCCTTATGATGCGGTGGTATTGGATTTAACCTTGCCTAAACTTGATGGATTAGATGTATTGCAACAATGGCGATCTAATCATCAAGATGTTCCCGTATTAATTTTGACTGCTCGTGATACTTTAGATGAACGAGTTAAAGGTTTACAAAGTGGTGCAGATGATTATCTTTGCAAGCCTTTTGCTTTGGCTGAAGTCGCCGCACGTTTACAAGCCCTTATTCGTCGTCGTTATGGACATCATCATTCTGTGATAGAACAGTCTGGGGTTAAGCTCGATCAGAATCAACGTTCCGTTTGGCTGAATAATCAACCCATTTCTTTAACAAGCCGTGAATATAAATTATTAGAATTATTTATGTTGAATAAAGATCGGGTGTTGTCTCGCACATCGATTGAAGAAAAATTATCCAGTTGGGATGAAGAAATTAGCAGTGGCGCATTGGATGTGCATATTTATAATTTACGCCAAAAATTGGGGAAACAATTTATTCGAACAGTACACGGTGTTGGTTATGCGCTGGGACAAGTTGAAAAATGAAAAATAGAAGTCTCACTTTGCGTCTTATTTCCGTGCTTTCTTTAACCGCACTTTTAGTTTGGTTTGGTTCTACGCTTATGGCTTGGTGGCAAGTACGTCACGATGTGAATAAAGTTTTTGATGCACAACAAGTTCTCTTTGCCGAACGGCTCGCTAATTCTGATTTAAGTGCTATTTTGTTGGAATCTAGCACAAAGCTAGATAAAAATTCACAGTCGGCATTAAAAAAAAGTTATGACGATGATGCCTTAGCCTTTGCTATTTTTTCTAAAACAGGGAAACTTTTATTTAGTGATGGGCGAAATGGAAAGGATTTTATTTTTAATTATAAAACGGGGTTTTATAACGAGAATATTTATGATGATGACGATAAATGGCGAATTTTTTGGCGTACGGCAGCTAATGGAGAATTATTTATCGCAGTAGGGCAAGAATTAGATTACCGTGAAGATTTAATTGAAGAAATGATTTTTGGGCAAATGTGGATTTGGTTTGCCAGTTTGCCTATTTTGATCATTGTTTTAGGATGGTTGATTCATAAAGAACTTCGACCGATTAAACGTTTAAGCCAAGAAGTGCAAAGGAGAAAATCTGGCGATGTGTCATTGCTGAATACGGAGGGGCTACCCGTTGAGATTTTACCCTTAGTAAAAAATTTAAATCAATTTTTTGACCGCACTTCAGCTATGTTGCAACGAGAACGCCGTTTTACTTCTGATGCAGCTCACGAATTGCGTAGTCCATTGGCGGCATTGCGTATTCAAACTGAAGTTGCACAACTCGCAAATGATGATGCGTCTTTGCGTGAGCAAGCCCTTATCCATTTAACGCAAGGCATTGATCGGGCTTCGCAATTGATTGAACAATTATTAACGCTCTCTCGTTTGGATAATTTGCAAGCCTTAGAAACACTACAGCCGCTTGATTGGGAAGCCATTGTTCAATCATTAATTTCTGAGCGTTATTTTGTGGCAGAAAAACGTAAAATTACCTTGGTTTTTGAGAAAGAATCTGAACCAAAGCAAAAACAAGGGCAATCAATTTTAGTTTCATTGATGCTTAGAAATTTACTCGACAATGCCATTAAATATTGTCCAGAAGAAACAACCGTTTCAGTAAAAATTGCATCTTCTCAGATTATTATTGAAGATAATGGTGGCGGCGTTGAGCCTGAAGATTTGAAAAAACTTGGTCAGCGTTTTTATCGCCCAGCTGGGCAAAATGAAAAGGGAAGTGGCTTGGGGCTTTCTATTGTTATGCGAATTGCTGAATTGCACGGATTTAAAGTGTGGTTAGAAAACGTTGTAAAAGAGGGGAGAAGAATTGGTTTAAAAGCAATAATATCTTTGTAGAAATGGCTTTAAAATAAATGATATTTGTGCGGTAAATTATTTTGTAAATTTTACCGCACTTTTCACTTTAGCTTTCACTAATTTGAAATAATGACTGTATTTTGTTAATATACACAAGTTTTTGGAAACAATCCTTCAATTCCTACTGAACGTTTCCTTCAAAATCGCACTTCTATGTGCTGTCCTTTGTAGTGGTTCCATTACACATTTTTGCCTCTAGGCAATTTTTATTAAATCTATTCACTTAATCGTTAAGGGGAAAAGTTTGTCTTTATCTCAATTTATGACAAAGAGAACGTCATTTAATCCTTTGGTAATTGGCGTTACATTATTTTTTGTGCTGTTACTGATGGCAATGATTTTTATTGCGCCAGAGCAAACACAGGCATTATTGAATCAAGCTAAAAGTGGTATTTTTGCTAATTTTAGTTGGTTTTATGTACTCACTTTTTCAGTGTTTTTAGGATTTTTATTAATTTTATCAGTCAGTAGTCTTGGCAATATAAAACTAGGGCAGGATGAAGAAGAACCTGAATTTAGTTTCTTATCTTGGCTTGCGATGTTATTTGCCGCTGGAATGGGAGTTGGGCTGATGTTTTTTGGCGTAGCAGAACCATTAACCCATTATCTTTCTGACATTACAGCAGGTTCTGCAGAACATAAACAACAAGAGGCTTTACTTCATACTCTGTTCCACTGGGGCATTCACGCTTGGGCAGTATATGGCACCATTGCTTTAGCATTAGCTTATTTTGGGTTTCGTTATAAATTACCTTTAGCGTTGCGCTCTTGTTTTTATCCTTTATTAAAAGATCGTATTAATGGCAAAATCGGCGATGCGATTGATGTTATGGCATTACTTGCCACATTGTTTGGGATTATTACTACATTAGGTTTCGGTTCATCACAGCTTGGTGCAGGACTTGAACAAATAGGTTGGATAAGCCAGAACAGCTTTGCTTTACAAGTTGGCGTTATTGTTGTGGTGATGTGTTTAGCGGTGTTTTCTGCTATTTCTGGTGTTGGAAAAGGCGTGAAAATATTAAGTGAAATTAACTTAACTTTAGCATTTTGTTTACTTCTCTTTGTTTTAGTTGCAGGACCTACGTTATACCTTTTATCTGCATTTAGCGATAATATGGGGAATTATTTCAGCAATTTAGTGCAACTCAGTTTTAAAACCTATGCTTATGAACAAGAACATACTAGCTGGTTTAGTGGATGGACTGTGCTTTATTGGGCTTGGTGGTGTTCTTGGGCGCCGTTTGTGGGTTTATTTATTGCCCGTATTTCTAAAGGACGAACTATCCGTGAATTTATTTTTGGTGTATTAGTTATTCCAAGTTTATTTGGTATTTTATGGTTTACTGTTTTTGGTAATACAGCAGTATGGCTAAATGATGGCATTGCTGCGGGCGGGCTTGGCGAATTTATTTCTTCCCCAGAAATTTTATTATTTAAATTTTTAAATTATCTGCCTTTGCCAACAGTAACAGGCTTTGTGAGTTTATTAGTGATTTCATTGTTTTTTATCACTTCAGCGGATTCAGGCATTTATGTGTTAAATAACATTGCATCTCGTGATAAAAGTTTAGCTTCGCCTGCGTGGCAAGCCATAATGTGGGGAACTTTAATGTCTGTTGTTGCAATTGTGCTTATGCAGTCTGGTGGACTTGCTAATTTGCAAACAATGACATTAATTGTTGCCTTGCCTTTTGCTTTATTAATGTTGGTAATGTGTTTTAGTTTATGGAAAGGCTTAATTGCGGATAAAAAATATTTTTCTACTAAAGTCAATCCAACTAGCATTTTCTGGAGCGGCGATAAATGGAAATCACATTTAGAGCAAATGATGAACCAAACGCAAGAGAAAGATATTTTACGTTTTCTTAAAAATACGGCGTTACCCGCTATGCGAGAATTACGTCAAGAATTAACAGGAAAATATAATTTAAGTGTAGAAATCAACAGATTATTTGAACAAGAAGAGCCAGCTTTGGAATTGGTAATTCATAAAGAATCAATGAGAGATTTTATGTATGGTATTAAATCTGTTGGGCGAGAAGTGTCAGAGCAATTAATTAACGATGAAAATTTACCGCACATTCAGCATAGCACTACTTATGAACCTTACGCTTATTTTTTTGATGGACGAGTAGGTTACGATGTTCAATATATGGATCAAGATGAATTGATTGCTGATATGTTGAAACAATATGAACGTTATTTAAGTTTGCTTGATGATGTGGGTCAGGAACTAATGGCACACGAGCAAACCGAACTAGCAGAGTAATCGATTTAAAGGTGCAACGTGTGCCTCGTTTTTTGGTTATTTAACCTGATTAATCAAAAATTGGGTTAATAGCGAAACAGGGCGACCTGTTGCACCTTTATTTGCGCCTTGTAACCAAGCCGTACCTGCAATGTCTAAATGTGCCCAGCGATATTTTTTCGTGAAGTTAGACAAAAATGCACCGGCAGTAATTGCGCCACCCCAGCGACCCCCAATATTGGCAAGGTCGGCGAAAGGCGATTTCAGTTGCTCTTGATATTCTTCGCTTAATGGTAAACGCCACGCTTTGTCAGTAGTTTCTGTTGAGGCTTGGAGTAGTGCATTGGCAAGAGCGTTATCTGTAGAAACTAATCCGCTATTGTGTTGCCCAAGGGCAACCACACAAGCCCCCGTTAAGGTTGCAACATCAATAACAAGCTCAGGTTCAAAACGTTCAACATAAGTAAGGGCATCACAAAGGACTAAGCGACCTTCTGCATCGGTGTTGAGTACTTCTACGGTTAAACCATTCATAGTGTTAAGAATATCGCCTGGGCGATAAGCATTGCCATCAGGCAGATTTTCGCAACCAGCTAAAACACCAATAACGTTTAATGGCAAATTCAACTCTGCAATGGCTTTCATTGTGCCGAAAACAGAAGCTGCACCGCACATATCATATTTCATTTCATCCATATCTGCGGCAGGTTTAAGTGAAATACCGCCTGCATCAAAGGTTAATCCTTTGCCGACAAGTACAATGGGTTTTGCGTTTTTATCTGGTGCATTATTGAGGGTCAAAATAGACATATAAGCACGGTTTTCAGAGCCTTTTGAGACGGCAAGATAAGCATTCATTCCAAGTTTTGCCATTTCTTCTTCATCCACAACTTTTAATGAAAGTGCGGTAGAATTTTCGGCTAAATTTTTTGCTTGCTCAGCAAGATAAGCGGGGTTGCAGATATTGGGTGGCATATTTGCGATGTCGCGTGCTGCTTTTATGCCTGAGCTAATGGCATTGGCGTGAGCAATGGCTTGTTGTGCTTGATCACAATCCGTATTAAAGATGAAAGATTCTAAAACAGAGGCTTCCGTTTTTTGAGATTTGAAATGATCAAATTGATAATTGGTGTGTTCAATCGTTTCAATGGCAAAGCGGATATTCCAATAAAGATCGCGATCTTTTAATTCAATTTCAGTTAAATAAGAAACAACTTCACGCGTGTTGGTTTCTTTTAGCGTTTTTAATACAGCTTGGATGATTTGTTTATATTGACGCTCCGTGAGTTCTCCTTTTTTGCCACAGCCAACGATTAATACGCGTTTAGCAGATAAACCTTGAAGATCACGAAGTAAAACGATTTGGGCTAATTTTCCAGTTAGCTCACCTGATTTCACTAAATCGTTTAAATAGTCTTGGGTTAATTGATCGATTTCATTAAAACTTTTTGAAAATTCATTATTTTCATAGACGCCTAAAACAATGCAATCAGTGGTTTGAGAAAGTGCGGTATTTTTTGCTTGATATTTCATTTGTTGTCCTTAAATTTCTGTTTAATTCAGCGAAAATAAGTTATCATACGCGACCGATTTTATCCAGTTTTCCTCCGTTTTAGATTTAGAAAAACAAACGAAATAAGATGATTTTAATTCGATATTTAATAAAAGAAGTTTTCAAAAGCCAAATCGCAATTTTACTAATTTTGCTATTAATTTTTTTTAGTCAGCAGTTTGTACGTGTATTAGGTGCGGCGGCAAATGGGAATGTGCCAGCTGATTTGGTTTTCTCTTTATTAGGCTTAGGAATGCCGACAATGGCTCAGTTGATGTTGCCACTATGTTTATTTATTGCAATTTTACTGACTTTTGGTCGTCTTTACGCTGAAAGTGAAATCACAGTGATGCGCGCATGTGGTGTAGGGCAACGGATTTTGGTTAAAGTGGCATTGATTATGTCTTTATTAACAGCAGGTATTGCCGCTTATAACGCATTATGGCTTTCGCCTTGGGCAATTCAAAAACAAGTGAATATAGTGGAAGATGCAAAGGCTAATCCAACCGTTGGCGTGCTGTCTTCAGGTCAGTTTATTTCTACCAACAACAATAACGTTGTGTTATTTATTGATAAGATTAAAGATAACCAAATCCGCAATGTTTATTTATTTCAAATGACACCTCAAAAACAAACAAAACCTTCAGTGGTAACGGCTGAAAAAGGGGAATTAATTGCGTTACCAAATGGTGATCAAGTATTAAATTTGAAAAATACAAAAAGGGTTGAAGGAACCTCTGTTTTGCCAGATTTTCGCATTACACATTTTGATGAATATCGCGCCTATTTAGGTTATCAAGCAGCAGAAAATACCAATGATGAAGCAGCAGAATTAACATTATCTCAACTTATCGATTTAGATTCTTCTTCTGCGAAAGCTGAATTGCATTGGCGTATTACCTTAATTTTGGCAGTGCCATTAATGGCATTGATTGCTGTACCATTAAGTCGCGTAAATCCTCGACAAGGTAGATTTGCCAAAATTTTACCCGCACTTTTACTCTATTTAATTTATTTCTTGTTACAAAGCTCTTTTAAATCTGCAGGTGCAGCGGGAAAATTAGAGGCTGAACTCTTAATGCCGCTTGTTAATATCGGATTTTTCTTACTTGCGGTGGTGTTGAATAGCTGGGACAGTAAAATAATGTATAAATTTCGCTATTTATTTAGTCAGAAAGGATCGGCAAAATGATAAATACCCTTGATCGTTATATTGGAAAAAGTATTCTTGGCGCGATTTTTGCTACTTTAATGACTTTAGTGGGGTTATCGGCGATTATTAAATTTGTCGAACAATTTCGTAGTGTAGGTAAAGGCACTTATGATATTTGGCAAGCGGTAATTTTTACTGGTTTAACTATGCCTAAAGATATTGAAACTTTCTTTCCTATGGCAGCATTGCTTGGTGCATTAATTGCACTAGGTAATCTTGCTAGCAGAAGCGAACTTGTTGTTATGCAATCAGCAGGATTTTCTCGCTTTAAAATTGGAATGGCCGTGATGAAAACTGCATTACCATTAGTAGTATTTACAATGATTATTGGGGAGTGGGGAATTCCACAAACAGAACAATTTGCACGAGATATGCGCGCTAAGGCTCTTTCTGGTGGTTCTATACTTTCAATAAAAAATGGCGTGTGGGCGAAAGATGGTAATAATTTTGTATTTGTTAGGCGGGTAACGGATGATGCAAAATTAGACGATATTTATATTTATACCTTTGATCAACAGCATAATTTAACAGAATTAAAACATTCAAACCAAGCGAGTTATTCTGAAGATGAAGCTAAATGGACATTGCATCAAGTTAATCATTCAACGATTACAAAAGATGAAATCATTACAACGAATCATTTATTAGAAACTTGGGAAACTAGTTTAACGCCAGATAAATTAGGTGCGGTTTCTTTGCGCCCGACATCATTATCTATCTCTGGTTTATATCATTACATTTCATTTCTGCGTGAAACAGGGCAAGATGTGAGTCGTTTTGAACTCACGTTTTGGCGTAAAATTTTCCAGCCTATATCCGTTGGCATAATGATGTTATTAGCCTTATCTTTTATCTTTGGATCGCTACGCAGCGTGACAGCAGGCGCAAGGATAGTTACTGGGATTTGTGTAGGATTCTTATTTTATGTTGTTAATGAAATTTTAGGACAAATGAGCGTAGTTTACGGTATTTCTGCTATTTTTGGCGCATTGATCCCGAGTTTGCTTTTCATTGTGATGATTTGGTGGTTGTTAAGTCATAAGCGAGATTAGCTTTAAGGGGATAAATTAGTTGAATTGATTCATTGTTATTTAATAAATAGGGGAATGTTTAATTATGAATTTATTTAATGCAAATCCTGAAAATAATAAGTTTGCATAATAAATAAAGATCAAGCATTCTATATTGGTATAGACGTTTAGCCGTCTAAATGATTAAGAAAATTACTTTAAAGTGGGAGTTATTATGACAACAGCACACATCTTAGGCTTTCCTCGTGTAGGGGCAAAACGTGAATTAAAATTTGCACAAGAACGTTATTGGCGTAAAGAATTATCTGAACAAGATTTATTAGATTTAGCGAAAGCATTGCGTGAAAAAAACTGGAAACATCAAGCTGCGGCGAATGCAGATTTCGTTGCAGTGGGCGATTTCACGTTCTACGATCATATTTTAGATTTACAAGTGGCAACAGGGGCAATTCCTGCTCGTTTTGGTTTTGATAGCCAAAATTTAACCCTTGATCAATATTTCCAACTTGCACGTGGTAACAAAGATCAATTTGCAATTGAAATGACCAAATGGTTTGATACAAACTATCACTATCTCGTGCCTGAATTTCATAAAAATACACAATTCAAAGCTAATCCAGCACATTATGTAAATCAAATCCGTGAAGCAAAAGCGTTAGGCTTAAACTTCAAACCAGTGATTGTTGGTCCATTAACATTCTTATGGTTAGGTAAAGAAAAAGGCGAAACATTTAACCGTTTCGATTTATTAAATCAATTAGTGCCTGTTTATGTTGAAATCTTAAACGCATTAGTGGCTGAAGGGGCAGAGTGGATTCAAATTGATGAACCTGCATTAGCATTAGATTTACCAGCAGAATGGGTTGAAGCCTATAAATCTGTTTACGCTGAATTAAGCAAAGTGAACGCGAAATTATTATTAGCTACTTATTTTGGTTCCGTCGCAGAACACGCTGAGTTATTAAAAGCTTTACCTGTTGCGGGCTTGCATTTAGATTTAGTTCGTGCACCAGAACAACTTGCAGCATTTGAAGATTACAGCAAAGTATTATCAGCTGGCGTGATTGAAGGCCGTAATATCTGGCGTGTAAACTTAAACAAAGTGTTAGATGTATTAGAGCCATTAAAAGCAAAATTAGGCGAGCGTTTATGGATTGCACCAAGCTGTTCACTATTGCACACCCCATTTGATTTAGAAGTGGAAGTACAATTAAAAGAAAAAAATACCGCACTTTATAGCTGGTTATCTTTCACGCTACAAAAAGTAGAAGAATTAAATGTATTAAAACAAGCCTTAAATCATGGTAGAGCGTCTGTACAAGCGGCATTAGATGCAAGCCAAGCGGCAACAGATGCACGCGCAACATCAAAAGAAATTCATCGCCCTGAAGTGGCAGAACGATTAGCAAACTTGCCAAAAGGTGCGGATCAACGTAAATCGCCATTTGCAGAACGTATTGTTAAGCAAAATGCATGGTTAAATTTACCGCTTCTACCAACCACAAACATTGGTTCATTCCCGCAAACGACTGAAATTCGTCACGCCCGTGCGAGCTTTAAAAAAGGTGAATTATCCCTTGCAGATTACGAAGCGGCAATGAAAAAAGAGATCGAATATGTAGTGCGTCGCCAAGAAGAATTAGATTTAGATGTGTTAGTTCACGGCGAAGCAGAACGTAACGACATGGTGGAATACTTTGGGGAATTATTAGATGGTTTTGCCTTCACTAAATTTGGTTGGGTACAAAGCTACGGTTCACGTTGTGTAAAACCACCAGTAATTTACGGTGATGTTACCCGCCCTGAGCCAATGACAGTACGCTGGTCACAATATGCACAAAGCCTCACAAACCGTGTAATGAAAGGAATGCTTACTGGTCCTGTAACTATTTTACAATGGTCATTTGTGCGTAACGATATTCCACGTTCAACCGTATGTAAACAAATCGGCGTAGCGTTATCTGATGAAGTGTTAGATTTAGAAGCAGCAGGCATTAAAGTCATTCAAATCGATGAGCCAGCAATTCGTGAAGGTTTACCACTTAAACGTGCAGATTGGGATGCGTATTTGCAATGGGCTGGCCAAGCGTTCCGCTTAAGCTCAATGGGCGTGCAAGATGATACGCAAATTCACACTCATATGTGTTATTCCGAATTTAACGACATCTTACCAGCGATTGCTGCATTAGATGCGGATGTGATTACCATCGAAACTTCACGTTCAGATATGGAATTATTAGATGCCTTCGTGAAATTTAACTACCCGAATGACATCGGTCCAGGTGTGTATGATATTCACAGCCCACGTGTACCAACAGCAACGGAAGTGGAACATTTATTACGCAAAGCATTAAATGTCATTCCAAAAGAACGCTTATGGGTAAACCCAGACTGCGGTTTAAAAACACGTGGTTGGACAGAAACCATCGATCAATTAAAAGTGATGGTGGATGTAACCAAAAAATTACGTGCGGAATTAGCGTAAGTCATAATACAGAAAGTATAATTTTCAAACACAATATAATTAAAGCCGAATCTCTATGGGATTCGGTTTTTCTTATAGATAAATAAACGTTGAATATAATAAAAAAGCCTTGATTTTAGTAAAATCAAGGCTTTTTAATGTCTTATAGTGATGTATGATTTTAGTTTTTGGTGGAGCTGGGGGAAACTGATCTAGATATATATCAACTTGTTTTTAATAAAGATATTTTACAAGTCAATAAGCTTTACTACTACGCTTACTACCATAAAAACAAGACGCTAATTCAGATGATATTTTGTCTTTTAGGGACGGCGATTGTATCATCAAAACTTGCATTTACTTGAGTAATTTTGCGTTAAAGAATTTGATAATAAAGATCTGAATGGCGGTAGATCTGAAAAGGGTTAGGAAAAGATCTAAAATTGCGTTGAAATCGACATCTTTAGTGTGCGAGCGTGGCGAGGTTTGACTGCGATTTTTTATGCGTACAATTGGGCGAAAAATCGGGCTGAAATAAGGATTTAAGATTTGTCATATTGATTGATTTGATATAATACACTGAGGCAGTGCTAATACTATACAGGACAAAAATAGCTCTTTTAGCAATAAAAAACCCGCATTTCTGCGGGCTGTTTATTTTTGAAAGGATCTAATTTAGCAATTTGTAATCGGAGAATGTGATCACTTCTTCCCCCACCCAACTATTAATCTCTTTCAATCGTTCTTGCAATGGGATTATCTCATTGATAAAGAATACTCGCGTTGCTTTTTCTACATCACCAAAACCGCCTGTATTATTAGGCACAATGCCCATTAATTGCGGTGGCACACGGTGCGCAGCTAACACATCATCACGGCTTGCGTTCTTAATGTTTAGGAAATCATCTTTAGCAATAGCATCAGACAGAGGAATAACTTGCATTCCATCTTTCTTTCCATTTGGAATATACACAAATAAATTTTTAAAGTTGCCAGTGCCTTTTGTTTGTCTGATTTGCGTTTTGATTGCTTCAATATCGTCTTGGTTCTGTGTTGGGTCAGTCATATAAATGATTGACCCAGCATGCGCACCGTTCAAATAATATTTACGGCGGAACAATGTGGCACTTTCATTTAAAAAAGCAGATTGTAACGCTGCCAAATATTCTGGCACGCCATAAATCTTTTGATTCACATCGGGATTAATCAAGTTAAAGACAGCACCTTTTTTAAATTCATATTCATCAAATCCATTCACAATCTGATAAAACACGCCTGTTTCAACACCGACACGCATATATTTAGCAAGAGGGGATTTTAACGAGACAACCTTACCAAACGAATTTACAGTTTTCTCAATATAAGCATTGCCAAAGACCAAGTAATCTTGCACCAGTTTTTCTAATTGGGTACGAGGTAAAAGTGCGGTGGTTTTACACGTCGAAAGTAAAATGTTTTTCTTCACAGTGATCGCACTGTTATGATGGGCTGAGGCATTTAAGGCTTTAGCCAAGTAACTTAAATTAATTGGCGGATTGTAATATTTTTCATACATCACCACGCTTTCGAAATAATTCAGTATTTCTGCACGGTCAATCACTGGAATAGGCTCTCCAAAGCTGAACGCCTGTGCTTGATTTCCAGTAGAAAGTGCGGTGGATTTTTTTGTGTTTTTGCTCATTGGATTATCCTATTCAAAAGTAAATATTGTTGATTTGTTGCTTGATACATCGCCGCCGAAACCATAAGGCACATTTAAAATGCAGTTCATAATCGCCCATGATAAATCGCCATGGCTTGCATCTTCCGAACGATCCGAAACATAAGTAATTTTCCCTGTGCCAGTAATGCGTTTTTTCACCGTCATAAAACTACTCACGATGTCATTGTCTCCACTATCAAATTTCAGGCGACGTTTTTGAATTAAGTTTTGTGTTTTTAATACCATTTCATTTTTTAGATCGGCGTTATACTCTAGGCCTTGCGCCATTGGATAAAATTTTCTCACTTCCTGATAAACGCCCGACCCCATCCCCGTTTTATCAATCACGATACGAGTCACATTGTAATCATCACAAAACTGCTTAATGCGGCTTGCTTGTGTTTCGTAATCCATACCGTGAAAAGTTTGTTTATGTAAAACGCGATAATCGCCCCCTTCCACTTTCGGCGGTACAACAATCACTAAGGCTGCACGGTCGCCAGTAAAAGCAGGGTCATAACCTAACCACACTTCACGATTGCCGAATGGGCGTTGATAAAATGGCTTGTAATCGTGCCATTCTTCCAAGCTATCCACCTGGCAGAGTTGCAAATCGGAAAACTTGAAAGCAGAACTATTATCATCGGCAAATTGACACAAAAACAACTGTTCAAATTCTTCTTTGCTGTTTTCTGCGATTAGGTCATCAATGTTGAATAGATTGCACCCACCTTCCATTGCATCATAAATACTCACAATCTGCTTCCATTGACGGTCGGCACAAAGTTTTCCGCTTTTTAAATTCTCGTGCGAAATGTCAATTTCAACTTTATCCGCCTTAGCCCGATTTTTATTAAATGCTTTTCCAGAGAAAAACGCATAAGCAGGATGTGCAATCGTGGTCGGCGTTGAAAAATAGGTTTGGCGATACATTTTTTGCGCCGCCATACCTGATGCCACTTTTCGCATCACATCAAATTTAGGCACTCAAAACACTTCATCAAAATATAAATTGCCGTGGTAGGATTGAGCTGTAGCGGAGTTCGTCCCAAGGAAAATCAATTCTGCCCCATTTGGCATTTTGATGGTTTCGCCTTTTAAATCTACATCTGCCGTCTGCTTGGCGTAATTCACAATGTACGATCGAAACTGTAAGGCTTGTTTTTTACTGGCAGACAAAAAGATTTGATTGTGTCCCGTCGTCAAGGCGTCAATAAAGGCTTCATGGGCAAAATAGTAAGTCGCACCGATTTGTCGGCTTTTTAAAATATTTCTGATTCGATGTTCTTTCGCCTTGTGCCAAATTCGCTGATAATTAAACATCCCATCAAGAAAGCCATTAATCAGCAATTCCTCTTGTTCCTGATCAATGGCATTGGGTTCGGTTTTCTTGCGATCACCCTTGTTGCGGTTCGCCAGTTTCGGGTTTAAATCTACTTCGTTGCCATCGCCAAAAGAATATTTTTTTACACTCGCCATCCGTTCCATTTGGCGACCAAGCAAATCAATTTCTTTGTAATCTGAACTGCTCTTTTCTTCTTTCGCAATCAGCAAATTTAATCTTGTCTCAAGTGCCAATTCCACCCGACCGACAGGCGCAATATCGTCCCACTTTTCTCTGTCTTTCCAACTGGCAATCGTTGATGCAGGAATATCAAGCTGACGAGATATTTCAGCGATTTTATAGCCACTGAAATACATCTGCTGTGCTTTACGTTTGATTTCCGCCGTTACTTCGGGGGAAGGTTGATTAATAACTTGTTCGTCCATTCCTAATCCTTTCTATTTACAACCGCATAATAGAAAGGGGGCGAATGTTAGTCTTTCCGCTTGCTCTGTGAATCGGCATACAACAAAAGCAACTCATAGACCACCAAAATTAAACCTTTCAGAATAATGGCAATCTTTGAATCAAACCAACCATCGCAAGGATAACCAATGGCAAAAAAATCTAAATGGGTCATTGTTGCAACTGAAGGGGCAACAACTGACGGCCGCACAATTCAACGCAACTGGATTGAAGAAATGGCCGAAAGTTACGATCCAAAAAACACCTATGGTGCACGTATCAATCTCGACCACATCAAATTCTCTTTATACATGCCAGAACTAGCAAATTCTCATTGCTTTGGTGATGTATTAGCCGTGAAAGCAGAAGAACGTGAAGACGGCAAATTACAACTTTTAGCTCAATTACAGCCAACTGATGCACTTATTGCATTAAATAAAGAAGGGCAAAAAGTTTACACCTCCGTTGAAATCGACCCCAATTTTGCCGACACGGGCAAAGCCTATTTGGTCGGTTTAGCCGTTACGGATAATCCAGCAAGCTTAGGCACAGAAATGTTAAGTTTCTCACACAATGGTTTAAATGCTCGCAAGCTAAAAACAGATAACCTTTTCACTGCCGCTATTGAAACTGAATTGGAATTTGTGGAAGAAACACAAAGCATCTTTGAAAAAATCAAAGGCTTGTTTGCGAAAAAAGAAAAATCAGACGATGAACGCTTTTCTGATCAAACACAAGCCATTGAGCTTTTAGCCGAGCAAACCAAAGAAACCTTGGAAAAATTAACCGCACTTTCTGACGATTTAGCCAAACAACAAGCCGAAATCGAAGAAATGAAAGCAGGTAATGCGGAAATCCAAGCAACCTTTGCAGAACTCAAAAAGCCGGTTGAACCCGAAAATCCTCGCCCTTTAGTTTACGGTGAACAACCTGAAACTGACGGCCGCTTCTTTTAATTTATCTTAGGAAAAAACCAAATGAATAAATTTACCCAACAAAAATTTAATACTTATGTAGCTGGTGTTGCAGCAGATAACGGCGAAGATGTGGCATTCGTTGCAAATGGCGGTCAATTTACCGTTGAGCCAACTATCCAACAAAAATTAGAAAATGCCGTGCTTGAAAGTTCTGATTTCTTGAAACGCATCAATGTAGTAATTGGGCTTGTTATTGGTTGAAAAGCACCCTGAACAAGCACTGGCATATTTAGAACGTGCTTTGGGTTTAGATCAAAAAATTGGTGTGAAAGGCGACATCAAGAAACTAAAAAAACAATTATCAACAACTGAATATTGATGTTGTTTTAATGCCCCGTCTAAATCGCCTGACCGACTTGGCATTTTAGGAAAATTTTTCTTGTTTGAGAGTAGCGAGTTAAAAATTTTCAGTTAAGAAAATGACAACAAAGGGCAGAAAAGCGATTTAATCAGGGTGTGTTCTTTGGTTCTTTCTTGCACAAGCAAGAAAGAATATAAACCGAGCAAACCACGCAGCCGTCGGGCGGATTAAAAGTGCGGTCAAATTCTGACGGATTTATTAGCCGTGCTTAATTTAATCCTCACCCGACTTTTTTTATAAGGGTAAATCAATGAGCGACGGCGCAATATCAGTCAAACTTGCCCCTGATTATGAAATGGGCGAAGTACAGCAACAGTTAAATGATTACGATACGTTAGATGACATTATCAGTAATGACGGTTTCTTCCCCGATATGTCACTTGCTCAATTTCGTAATCAATACCGTGCAGACGGCACCATTACCACACAACGTTTACAAGAAGCCTTGATTGAGGGCATGGCAAGCGTCAATGCAGAACTCTCCACGTTTAAAACGCAAAGCAAACACGACAGTTTAGAACAGATCACTGCCCCATCAATCAATGGCGAAAGCGTGCTGATTTATCGTTATAAACGTGCGGTAAGTTGCTTGGCACTGGCAAACCTTTATGAACGCTATGCAAGCTACGACAGCACTAACGATGGCGAAAAGAAAATGGCACTACTCAAAGACAGCATTGATGAATTACGCCGTGATGCTCGCTTTGCGATTAGCGACATATTGGGCCGAAAACGCGTCGATGCGGAGTTAATCTAATGCAAGTTTACGCACAACAAAATGACAATTTAGATGCCATCCTTTATCGCCATTTTGGACGAAGTGAAGGCTTGCTCGAAATAACTTGCGAACTCAATCCACATTTAATGGACAAGCCCATTATTCCCATTGGTACGGTAGTCAATTTGCCAGAAGCCGATACAGAAAAAATCAGTGTAGCAAATGACACAATTCAACTTTGGAGCTGATATGCACGACACACCATCAAGAGCGTCTTACACATCAGGAATATTCGCTTTCTTAATTGGACGCATTGCCGATATGTTCTCAAATGTAAATTGGGCTGATGTCGCATCGATTACAGGTATTGTGATTGGTGTCGCCACCTTTCTTGTGAATTGGTATTACAAGAAAAAAGACTTTGAATTAAAAGAAAAAGAACTGAAACAACGGAGCCATCATTATGATTAAACGTTCAGCTAAATACATCTGCGCCATATCCGCCATTGTTGGACTTGTGATTGCCACTCATGGGAATGAAATTCGAACATCAGAAAAAGGCTTGTTACTGATTGGCAATGCAGAAGGTTGCATGAAAAAGCCCTATCAATGCCCTGCCGATGTTTTAACAGTCGGCATAGGCATAACCGATGCCGTTGAAAAAATTGACCGCAATAAAATTTACACCTTGCAAGAAATTGCAGAGTTATACGTAAAAGGCATTAAACAATCAGAAAAATGCGTTAATCAATACGCCAACGGGCAAACTATGCCACAAGGTGCATTTGATGCCTTAGTGTCCATTACCTTTAACGTAGGATGTGGCAAATTAAAAAATAGCTCACTTTTTAAAATGGCACGCCAAGGCTACAGCAAAGCCATGTGCGGTCAGTTTGAGCGTTGGATTTATGCCGCAGGAAAAGTGCTAAAAGGCTTAATCGAACGCCGACAAAAGGAGAAAAACCTATGTTTAATTTCTTAACTGCCAAAGAAAGAAGCATTTTACTTATCGGGCCAATACTACTTGTACTCTTGATTATGTTTCTGGGATTTGAGGCTAATTATTGGCGAAAAGAAATGCTCAAAGAAGAACAGCTAAAACTGAAATGGCAAAACGCTTACATTGAGTTAAATCATAGTGTTCAAAATTTTGCCGAACAGCAAGCACAACTTATTCAAGCCGTAAACAACCTCAAAGCAAAATCAACAAACACAGGATTTAAAAAATGTACTTAAATCAAATCAAGATTGGGCTGATAGCCCTTTGCCTGATGATGTTAAACGCCTGCTCAACTCAGCAGGAAATCATTAAGTCGCCGATTCTTTGTCCGCAAACCACAGAGTGCAGTGCCTATTCGCCACAAATCCGCACCAATGGCGAATTAGCCGAAGCCTATTTACGGACACTGCACCACCTTGATTTGTGCATTATCGAGAACTCAAGTTTAAAAAAATGCATGGATGAATTTAATAAAAAGGAACAGCCATGACAGATCAATTCGACCGAGCACAACAGCTTGAAGAAATGCAACGCGAAATCGCCCTGAAAAAACACCGCACTTTTAAAGCAGTAAGTCGCCTTTATTGTGAAGATTGCGATGCACCCATCCCAGAAAAACGCAGACAAATGATTCAGGGCGTAACACGTTGCGTGGTTTCTAAAAAAGAGGGTAATAACGTACAAATTCATTACGCAAAAGAACCAGTATGGGATGAACCACCCCGAGTAAAAGTCTACTTGGAAAACTGGGATTCGCCAATTTTTGAGGGGGATATAGTCTAATGGCAACAGTAGAAGAAGTTCAGGCAAAATTGACCGCACTTATTGCCAATCTTTCTCTGCAGGCACGTAGACAACTTGGGCGAAAAATCGGGCAAGCCTTACGAAAAAGACAATCGAACCGAATTGCACGCCAACAAAACCCCGATGGTTCTGCCTTTGAACCGAGAAAACCACGTAAAGAATTTAGAAAAAAAAGGGCGAATCAAACGCAAAGCCATGTTCGCTAAACTTCGCACCGCCCGACATTTAAAAGTGCGGTCAAATGGTAACGAAGTTTCAGTGGGTTTTAATGGCTCAAGTGCCGCCATTGCTACAGTGCATCAATACGGTTTAAGCGCTAGCCCATCTAAATATAAAGATTTCAAAGTGCAATTACACCAAAATCAATTGCAAGCCCAAGTAAGCCAACAGACAGAATAAATAATGAAAGTATCGCAATCATATTTCCCCCTTTTGCTTGCTCGATTATTGAGCTAAATAATTAATCTTGTTAATAGAAAAGTGAATAAAAATGAATAATTTACAACTTACCGTTTTATTAAATGCCATTGATAAAATTTCTGCTCCAGTTCGCAGTGCATCTAAAAGCGTTAATGAGCTATCGGCAAAACTAAAAGAAAGCAAATCGATTCAGCGACAACTAAATCAGCAAAATAAACAGCATCAAGCTGCAATGAAACAATATGCTTCTGCTATCAACCCATTGAAATCAAAATTAGATTCACTAAATCAAGAATTAGAGCAAGCCAAACAAAAAGCAGCGTCTTATGCTCAATATATGAAGAATGCTCAACATCCTACTGCAGGACTTCAAAAGGAAGTAGAGAAAGCGAAAAGTGCGGTAAAAAACTCAAGCAAGAACAAATTGATGCAGCAAATAAATTACAGCAAGCACGCCAAGAATTAGCAAAATCAGGCATTTCTGCAGAAAAACTCGCGCAAAAGCAAAGAGAACTGCAGAAAAATACCAAAAGCGTAACGGATCAAATTAAAAATCAAGAAGCCGCATTGAAGAAACTCAACGCTAAGCAGGCTGCTTATAATCAATATCGTGGGCAAGTTGAAACTCTCAAAAGTATTAGTGGAAAAGCACAAATTATTGGCGCTCAAGCCTCTGCTGCGGGTACAACGATCACTGCACCAATTGTCAATTCCATTCGAGATTTTATGTCGTTTGAAGATGTTATGGCGGGGGTCGCTCGCCAAGTTCCAGGGCTAAAAGACAAATTTGGGCAATTTACTCCTAAATACGATGAATGGAAAAATAAGATTAAACAGCTTTCAACTGAATTACCTCTTACCACAAATCAAATTGGTGACATGGTTACTGCTGCAGCGAGAATGGATATTCAGGAAAATGAATTGGAAGATTTTATTCGCTTAAATACCCAAATGGCGACAGCATTTGATGCAGAAAACCCCGATGAATTAGTAGAGTTATTTGGTAAAGTACAGAAAAACTTTAAATTAACCACCAAAGATGCCAAAGAGCTAGCCGATACTATTAACTATTTAGATGATAATGCCATTTCAAAGGGGACAGATATTATTAATTTTCTAAATAACACATCAGGAATTGGTAATTTAGTCAAAATTAGTGAAAAGAATCTTGCTGCACTTGGTTCAACTTTATTAACGGCAGGAAACGAAGCCAGTACATCAGCCAAAGCAATCGAAAGTACGTTCAACCGTCTAAGTAAAGCCACTAGAATAAAACCCGTTAATAACGGACTAAAAGCGTTAGGTTTAGATCCAAAAGCGATTCAAAAAGCAATGGTAAAAGATGCTCAAGGCACATTAATGATGATTGTTGAAAAAATAAAAAAATTGCCTAAACATTTATAGGCTGGCGTAATTAGCGATATTGCAGGCGGAAATTATAATACCCAATTAGCAGGGCTTGTTGCCAATACCGAAGAATGGCGCAGACAAATTGAACTGGCAAATAGTGAAGAAGCTAAAAATAGTATGGCTAGGGAATTTCAAACCCGAATGACTACTTTATCAGCAAAATGGCAATTATTTAAAAATCGTTTATTCAATGTAAATAGTTCTGTAGGAGCCAGTTTAAAAAATACGATGACTAGCTTAATGGACGGAGTTGGCTATTTGCTTGATAAAATCCAGACGTGGATTGATAAACATCCTAAATTAACCTCTACTATAGCAAAAACAGCAGCTGCAGTTGGGGAAGTTTAAGCCTATTAGGTGCATTAAGCCTTGCTTTAAGTTTTATACTTTACCCCGCCGCACGGCTATTTTTAGGCTTATCCAAATTAAACGTAATTCTTCCTAAATTTTCAGGACATTTATCATCTGCAGGGCGGCTAATATTAAGAGGATTACTTTCTCCGCTAAAATTAATTGCACTGGCTATCAGTCCACTAGGGATAGTTAAATGCGTGGGCTTACGACCAACCTACATTGGATTATATGTTGTTATATCAATAACCAAGCTAAAACAAGCATAAAGTGCGGTTAAAAAAGCTAATAAAAGAAAGACAAGGAATTAGCTTAAAACTAATAATATTTTGTAGAAATTTTAAAAAATAAAACCGAGCATTTACTCGGTTTTTTCTTTTTTAGAACAGATTGCTAATAAAAATCACTAAGATGATCACGGGGACAACAAATTTCACGTAGTTAAACCAAATTTTGATAAAAGTTGAATATTTTGTTGAAGAAAGTTCTTTTTTGGCTTCATCTTTTAATACAAAACCAACGAAAATAGCACAGCCAAGTGCGGTCAGCATAAAGAGAATATTTCCACTGGCGTAATCATAGAAATCAAAAATGCTTTTGCCGAAGATGGTTACGCTTTTCCATAGATTATCCCCTAAAATTGCTGGAATATTGCCTAATAGAAAGATCCCTCCAAGCGTAAAAATAATGGCTTTACCACGACGCATTCTGAGTTTTTCTTGCAATGCCGTGATGATTACTTCATAAATTGTGATGGAAGTCGTTAGTGCGGCAATTAATAATAAGCCGAAGAAGATAATCGCAAAGAATTTACCTGCCCATAAGTGAGAAAATACGATAGGTAAACTTTGGAATACTAAAGTTGGCCCTGCGTTTGGTTCAATCCCAAAAGTGAAAAGTGATGGGAAAATCATAAAGCCAGCAAGTACAGCAATAATTGTGTTGGTAAAACCTGTGATTACGGCGGTGTGGATTAAGTTTTCTTCTTTATTGAGGTAACTGGAAAGGGTAATTAATACGCCAAAACCAAGGCTTAATGCGAAGAATACTTGACCTAAAACGAAGATAAATAATTGTGGGGTAATTTTGCTGAAATCAGGTTTTAAATAGAATGTAATGCCTTCCATTGCGCCCGATAATGTTACGTTGCGAATAACCATTCCAATTAAGAAGATAAATAGCAGTGGCATTAAATATTTTACCGAACGTTCAATCCCACCAATGATACCCTTTGCCAAGATAATGTAATTCACGACAACAAATAAGAATGTGTAGAACATAATTTCATAAGGGCTGTTGCCGATATGAAGATCGTAGAAATTTTTGGCAATGTCTTTTGTGATGGGGCTTGAAATGTCCAATGTACCGTTAATTAGGCTGATGATATAAGAAATAACCCAACCACCAAGCACCATATAATACGCCATAATGCCAAATGCACCGAGTAAGCCCATATAACCTAATATTTTCCAATATTTAGAAATGCCTTTTCCTTTGTCGAGAATTTTATCGCCGAAGGCATCAATAGAATTTACACGTAAGCGGCGACCTATCACGTTTTCAACTAAAATCATTGGGATACCGATTACAATCATTGCGATGCAGAAAAGTAGAACGTAGGCACCGCCACCATTTTCCCCCACGAGATAAGGGAAACGCCAAGTTGCACCGAAACCGACAGTTGCACCTGCGACCGTCATAACATAAGTTAGGCGGCTCGACCAAGTTTGTCGCTGTTTATTATTTGTTGTCATTTTTTATCCTATTTTTAATAAAAAGTGCGGTAAATAATTAGGCTGTTTTACCGCAAAATTAAAATTCAACTTTTTCTTTATATTCACAAAGATCTTCAATAATGCAAGATCCACAACGTGGTTTGCGTGCAATACAAGTGTAGCGTCCGTGTAAAATCAGCCAATGATGAACATCTACTTTAAATTCATTAGGTACGACTTTAAGCAGTTTTTCTTCCACTTTTACCACATCTTTACCCGCTGCAAAATTAGTACGATTGCAAACACGGAAAATATGGGTATCCACGGCAATGGTTGGGTGACCAAATGCTGTATTTAGTACAACATTGGCTGTTTTTCGCCCAACACCTGCTAATGCTTCTAAGGTTTCACGATTTTCGGGGATTTCGCCGTTGTGCTTTTCGATTAAATCACGGCAGGTTTTGATAATATTTTCTGCTTTACTATTAAAAAGCCCGATAGTTTTAATATAGCTTTTTAAACCGTCTAATCCTAAGTCTAAAATCGCTTGAGGCGTGTTTGCCACGGGGAATAGTTTCTCTGTTGCTTTATTCACGCCTTTATCCGTTGCTTGTGCCGATAGAATGACCGCAATTAATAATTCAAAGGGCGAGTTATACTGTAATTCTGTGGTTGGGTGGGGATTTTGCTCCCGTAATCTTGTGAGTATTTCGATTCTTTTTGTTTTGTTCATATTTTGTAGAAATTAGTCTATTTTATTTATTGAAATTATTTGTTTAGAAGGTTGCAAGCCCCCTTCCGTCACTTCGTGGCACCTTCCCCCGCAAGCAGGGGAAGGCAAGATTTTTTTGAACCTCTTTTTGTCACTTTGTGACATCGCCCTGTAAGTAGGGGAAGCAAGATTTGGTTGCCTTATTTTTTTACATTATCAATTCGATTTTTTATGGCGAGGAGCAAGCCTAAGCCTATAAATGCGCCTGGTGGCAGAATGAAAAGTAAAAAGCTACTGTCTGTATGGTAAATATGGTGCGTTAAAAATTTTGCTTGTTCGCCGAATAGATTTTCGATGCCCTCAAAAATCGTGCCTTGCCCAATAATTTCACGCAATGCACCGAGTACTGTTAAGCTAAGTACCATTCCTAATCCCATTGAAAATCCATCCCAGATCGAATGGAGTAAGCTGTTTTTTGAGGCGAATGCTTCTGCACGACCGATAATAATGCAGTTAGTCACAATTAATGGAATAAAAATCCCCAGTGATTGATAAAGCGTATAAGTGTAAGCATTCATTAAAAGTTGAACCGCGGTTACTGTTGTCGCAATAATCATCACGTAGATTGGAATACGGATTTCCTTAGGAATATATTGACGGAAAAGGGAAATGACCGTATTTGTGCAAGTGAGTACAAGCATTGTTGCTAAGCCCAAACCAAGCGCGTTGGTGGCGGTGCTAGACACCGCTAAAAGCGGACAAAGCCCGAGAAGTTGGACAACCGCAGGGTTATTTTTCCAAATTCCTTGAGTAAAAATATCTTTCCAGATGGATTTTTGTTGATTTTCAACCGCACTTTCTATTTTTTCTTCTTCAAGTGCGGTATTTTTTTCAGTTAAATCTGTCATATTATTTCACTTGTGTTGAAAGCTGTTGTAACAAGGCTCGATTATTTAGCATGATTAATGCTGAGCGTTTAGTTTGATTAACCACTGCGCGAGGTGTAATGGTTGCGCCAGAAAATTGATCAAATTTTCCGCCATCTTTTTTGACTGCCCATTCGCTTAAATTATGTTCATTAATCGATTGATTTGTGAAACCTAAAATCCAGTTAGAAATTCGGCGTTCAATTTTATCGCCTAAGCCTGGTGTTTCGTGATGTTCAATTACTCGTACTCCTAACACTTCGCCTTTCGGATCTAATCCTACAAGCAAGCGAATATCGCCAGAATAACCATCGGGCGCGGTGGTTTCATAGGCATAGGCAGAAACATTTCCATCTTTTTTCGCAAAATAAATTTTCTGAATGCCCAGCAAATTTTTATCTTGAGGAATAACCGCACTTTCTAGCAAATTATTGTTGAAATAATCTTGTGGAATAACTTGTAGAAGTAATTCTCGCTGTTGTGCTGCGATTACCGCATCAATTTTATCTTTTGTTAGGAAGAAAATTCCTGCAGAAATTATTGTGCAAAGTAGGGCAATAAAGCCTAATAATATGCCGTAACGCGATGTGATTTTTACTGTACCCATTATTTTTTTCCTTTTATTGGATAACCAGATACGCGAGGACGTGTGTAATGATCGATAAGTGGAACGCAAATATTACTTAATAAAATAGCAAATGCCACGCCGTCGGGATAATTTCCGTGATAACGAATGAGATAGACAAATAATCCCACTAATGCACCAAAAAAAATTTTTCCTCGTGGTGTAATGGAGGCTGTGACAGGATCTGTGGCAATAAAAAATGCACCAAACATCATTGCACCGCTCACGAGTTGGCTAATTGCACTTAAATGCGTGAAACCAGTGAAAGCGGTGGCTGTGGCTAAACAGAAAAAGGTTACGATCATTGCCACTGGAATTTGCCAGTGAATGATGCGTTTTAAAATAAGGAAAATTCCGCCCACTAAGAAAGCCACATTGACTTGCCACCAGCCTTGAGCAAAGTCGGTTCCATTACCCATAAAAATCGGTAGTTTAATTAATTCATAAAAATCATTTAATTGAGTGTGACTTTTATAGAAAATTTTTGCGCTATCTAAGGGGGTGGCTTGGGTAATACCATCAATGTTATGCGTAAGTTGTGAAAGCGTAAACCCATCAGTGGTTAAGCCTGAAAATATTAATGAAAAGGCATCTGAAAAAGTTGGTGTTTCCTGTAATAAATTAATTGGTGGCATCCAAGTTGTCATTGGTAATGGGAATGAAATTAGAAGAATTACATAGCCAATCATCGCAGGATTGAATGGATTTTGCCCTAAACCCCCATAAACTTGTTTACCTAATAAAACTGCACAGAGTGTTCCAATAATGATGACCCAATAAGGTGCATAAGGTGGAATAGCCATTGCCAAAATTAATGCAGTCAGGGCTACGCTGAAATCTGAAAGATAATTGAGCGGCTTTTTGCCGCGTAATTTTATTGCAATAAATTCCGCAATAATTGCCGTGCCAATGGCTAATGCGGATTGAATTACCACGCCAAATCCAAAATAATAAATTTGCGTGAAAAAAGCGGGCATCATTGCCAATATTACCCAAAGCATAATACGCGCTGTGAGTTTCCCCGAATGGGTATGTGGAGAGCTAACCATTTTAAACATTATTTTATTCCTGATTATTTTCTAATGTTGCTTGTGTTTTTGCTAATTTCTTTGCTTTTGCTCGAGCAATAGCAGCGGCTACGGCGGCTTTTTTAGGGTCAAGTGCGGTTGAATTTTCTTCTGTTTTTTCTACCGCATTTTTTGTTTTTTCTTCATCATTTTCTACGGTTTTTGAATTTGAAATAGCTTCGGCGGTGCTATTTGCTTGCGCAAGTTTTTTCGCTTTTGCACGCGCAATAGCAGCGGCTACGGCGGCTTTTTTAGGGTCAAGTGCGGTTGAATTTTCTTCTGTTTTTTCTACCGCATTTTTTGTTTTTTCTTCATCATTTTCTACGGTTTTTGAATTTGAAATAGCTTCGGCGGTGCTATTTGCTTGCGCAAGTTTTTTCGCTTTTGCACGCGCAATCGCTGCGGCTACGGCGGCTTTTTTAGGGTCAAGTGCGGTTGAATTTTCTTGTGTTTTTTCTACCGCACTTTTTGTTTTTTCTACTTCATTTTCTACGGTTTGAGAATTTGAAATAGCTTCGCTAGTGCTATTTGCTTGAGCAAGTTTCTTCGCTTTTGCACGGGCAATAGCAGCAGCTATAGCCGCTTTTTTAGGGTCAAGTGCGCTTGAATTTTCTTGTGTTTTTTCTACCGCACTTTTTGTTTTTTCTACTTCATTTTCTACGGTTTGAGAGTTTGAAACAGCTTCGCTGGTGCTATTTGCTTGCGCAAGTTTTTTCGCTTTTGCACGCGCAATCGCTGCAGCTACAGCTGCTTTTTTCGGATCAAGTGCGGTTGAATTTTCTTGTGTTTTTTCTACTTCATTTTCTGTGGTTTGAGCGTTTGAAATAGCTTCGGCGGTGCTATTTACTTGCGCAAGTTTTTTCGCTTTTGCACGGGCAAGTGCGGCTGCAACCGCTGCTTTTTTCGCATCGGTTGGCTGAACAGATTGTTCTTGATTTTCGACTTGAGATGCTGCTTGCTGACGAGCTAAACGGCGAGCCTTACGTTGTGCCATTAAATCTGTGTTATCCGGTAAAACTTCCCCTTTTTCTGAGGTTAGTGTTTTAATCTGCGTTGATTCTGTTTCATTGGCTTTTTTCGCTTTCAAGCGTTCGAGTGCCGCCTTGACTGGATCTTCCCCTTTAGTTTGGGCTAATTCTTCACGGCGAGCCTGTGCTGCACGTTGTGAACGTGCTTTACGCTCTTGTTCTTCACGTTCCATCCGTGCTTGTTTTGCTTCAAAGCGAATTTTGGCTTCATCTGATTTCTTTTGTTTTTCTTTGATTTGCCAAATTTTTGCTTTTTCTTGGCGGAAATACTGAATTAGAGGAATATGGCTTGGGCATACGTAGGCGCAAATCCCACATTCAATACAATCTTTGAGGGCGTATTCTTCCGATTTTTTGTGATCTTCACTGCGCGCAAACCAATAAAGTTGTTGTGGCATTAAATTTACTGGGCAGGCATCAGAACAGCTAGAACAGCGAATACAAGCCTGTTCTGCTTCAGGTTCGGCATATTCAAGATAATCTGGAGCAAGTAAACAATTGACAATTTTTGTCACAGGCGCATTGAAGTTTGGAAGCTCTAGTCCCATCATTGGCCCACCCACAAATACAGGAAAATACTTGTCAAATTGATAGCCAACATCGCTCAATATTTGGGAAATGGGTGTGCCAAGACGAACCCAATAATTACCTTTTTCAGCGATTTTATTTCCAGTAAGGGTAACGACACGTTCAATTAAAGGCTCGTCATTTATAACTGCTCTTTTTATTGCAAACATTGTTCCCACATTTTGCATTAATACGCCAATGCTGGACGAACGTGCACCACTTGGCACTTCTATCCCTGTGAGCAAATAAATCAGTTGTTTGGTAGCACCTGAGGGATATTTTGTTGGAATGATCCGAACGCTAATGTCATTTGCTCCCTGTAGTGCTTTGCGGATTGCCTCTATGGCTTCAGGCTTGTTATCTTCAATGGCAATGACAACTTTTTCAGGACGCAATATATAACGTAAAATACGAATGCCTTCTATTATTTCATCAGCGCGTTCACGCATAAGACGGTCATCACAAGTGATATAAGGCTCACATTCTGCACCATTGATAATTAAGAGTTTGACTTTTTGCTCTGCTGACTGAATTTTGGCAGCAGTCGGGAATACCGCACCGCCTAAACCTGCTATACCTGCTTGATAGATTTTGTGGATAAGTTGTTCTGGTGATAGCGTTGAAAAATCATCAATAGGATTACGTTCGATCCATTGATCTAAACTATCTGCTTGTAAATGAATTGTGGGTTCATCAAGACCTGAAGGATGGGTGGCAACATAAGGTTTAATCGATTTAATTGTGCCAGAAGTGGGCGCGTGAACTGGCAACATACGCAAGCCATCGCCTTTTGTTAAGGCTTGTCCTTTTAAGACGTAATCGCCCTCTTTTATTAAGAGATTGCCTGTTGTTCCTACGTGCTGTTTGAGTGGAATGTAAAAATCCGTGCCGAGAGGCAGATGGCGTAATGGCTGTGAATTAGATTGAGATTTCATTTCTGGTGGATGAATGCCACCTTTGAAATCCCATAATTTACCGGAATTGAAACGAGATAATACGTCCGCCATTTATTCCCCCACAACCAATTTTTTTTCAGAGCCATCGACATTCATTACTGGAATAACAAGTTTTGCATCAAATTTCCAATCCCAATTATCGATATTTTTTTTCACGGGAATCATTAAAATACAATCTGTCGGGCAGGGAGCAACACAAAGCTCGCAACCTGTACAAAGATCGGGAATAATCGTGTGCATTGCTTTATTTGTACCAATAATGGCATCAACGGGACAGGCTTGGATGCATTTTGTGCAGCCAATACACATATTTTCATCAATAAAAGCGACTTTCTCGATAGGTTCTTCTACGCCATCCATTGTTGGCACATCAACCCCTAGAATTTCGGCAATTTTTACGATAGTTGTTTGACCACCTGGAATACATTTTGTGATTTCATCGCCATTGCAAATGGCTTCAGCATAAGGCTTACAACCAGGATAACCACATTGCCCACATTGGCTTTGCGGTAAAATAGCATCAATTTTCTCTACGACAGGATCAGCTTCCACTTTGAGCTTAATTGATGCAAAGCCCAAAATTGCACCGAAAATTAAAGCAAGTAGCGTAATTACGATGAATAAAAAAGTCATTATTTCTTTCTTTTTCCTGAAAAATACTGAGACAGCCCAATAAATAAAATTAAGAGAGTTATTATCATTAAAAAGTAAATCATTTTATTACTTTACAAGTCCTGTAAATCCCATAAAAGCGAGGGACATTAAGCCTGCAGTAATTAAAGCAATGGCTGAACCGCGAAAAGTGACTGGTACATCAGCTGCGACTAAACGTTCACGAAGTGCGGCAAAAAGTACCAATACTAAGGAAAAGCCGAGAGATGCACCAAAACCATAAACGACAGATTCTGTTAAATTATGAGCAAGATTTATATTTAATAGTGCGACACCAAGTACTGCGCAGTTTGTGGTTATCAAAGGCAAGAAAATGCCGAGTAAACGATATAATGTTGGACTTGTTTTGTTTATTGCCATTTCGGTAAATTGCACCACTACAGCAATAACTAAAATAAACACTAATGTACGTAAAAAAGTGGCATTTAAGGGAATTAGAATATAATGATCAACTAAATATGCACAAAGGGAAGCAACGGTTAAAACAAACATTGTTGCTAATCCCATTCCCACAGCCGTTTCAATTTTTTTGGATACGCCCATAAAAGGGCAAAGTCCTAAGAATTTTACCAATACAAAATTGTTAATTAATGCGGTTCCGATAATTAATAAAATATAGTGCGTCATTATTTTTTGCCTTTTGAATAGGGGCGTTATTATCCCTATTTATGGAAGCAAGAACAATAGAAAATTTTGCTAAGGGGAAATGCTAAATAGCGATTTTGGTCTTTATTCATACCACTTTCAATCATTCGGAGATTGTCCCAATTTGGCCAAGAACCAAATTGACTGCCATCTTTTTATGAATTAAATATAATAAAACCCCTAAAGATTGGAGAGTGTCTTAATGACAAAGATTTGTCTTGTAAACATAGAAATAAAAACTTCTGTCTTTTTTGTGAATAAATGTTTAGTACATAAAGTCTTTAGACTGTTTTGCACTATAACGATGAATGATATTTATCGCACTTTCTTCAGCTTGTCGTCCGAATTTTTTTATTAGGGATTTTTTTAAACGGTATTTAACATTAAGCACCTGTTTTTCTTTCATTTTTTCCAAAATTAAATCATCACTCGTTGAGATTTCATCGACAAGTTGTAATTCAATGGCTTGTTGTCCAAACCAATGTTCGCCTGTTGCGATTTTATCAATATCTAGGCAAGGGCGATTTTGTGAGACAAACTGTTTGAATAATTTATGTGTTTCTTCCAATTCTTGTTGAAATTTTTGTTTGCCTTTTTCCGTATTTTCGCCCAATACGGTCACTGTACGTTTAAATTCGCCCGCAGTCATTACATCTACATCGACATCGTGTTTTTTCAATAGTCGATGAACATTTGGAATTTGAGCGACAACGCCAATAGAACCGATAACAGCGAAAGGTGCGGATACAATTTTATCGGCAACGCAAGCCATCATATAACCGCCACTTGCAGCCACTTTATCAACGGCAACGGTCAATTTTATGCCTTTTTGTTTTAAGCGAGACAATTGAGAGGCTGCAAATCCATAATTATGCACAATGCCACCAGGACTTTCTAAACGTAGTAATACTTCATCTTCAGGTTTGGCGACATTTAAGATAGCTGAAATTTCTTCGCGAAGTGCGGTTGTTTCTGAGGCTGAAATATCGCCGCAAAAATCTAATACATATACGCAAGCTTTCTTTTCATCTTCTAAAGTATCGCCTTTTTTCAATTTTTCTTTACGTTTTTTAGCATTTTGTTTTTCAGCTTTTTTTTCTGCTTTGGCTTGCTGTTTTAGTTCTTCTTCAGAAAGATTAAAATCACGTAATAAACGAACTTGTTCATTAAATTCTTTTGATAAATCTTTAATTTCTAATTCTCCCGTTTTAGACTTCTTATGTTGGCGATAAGAAATAATCAAACCAACAATAGCAAGAATGAGTAATAAAATTGTTAAAATTTCCAAAATAAAAATTCCATAGCCTGTTAAAATATCGTTCAACATTGTTACTCCCGTTGATATTTAATGGATTAAATTTTCACGACACTGGTTTAGTGTGTAGATCGCCAACATAATAAAACATTGTGATTGTTTTTGCTATTTATAACAAAAAATTTTAAATTAATTCTTACTTTTTATATTTTCATTTTGCTTAATTTGGCATAGCATAAGCGAGTATTTCATTTATACCAAAGGAGCAATTATGAAATTACGTGCTGTTGTATTAGGTCTTGCCACTTTATGCGCAAGTACGGCAACCTTTGCTGGAATGGTTTCTACGTCATCTAATCTTGAGTTTTTAGCGATTGATGGTCAAAAAGCCTCTAAATCTCTCGGAAAAGCTAAGACATTTACTGTAGATGATACCCAAAGCCATCAGGTTGTTGTGCGTTTAAATGAAATTGTTGGTTCAGGATCGAATCAATCTCTTTTTGAATCTAATCCTGTGATTGTGACATTTCAAGGTAATGCTGAAGATTTAGTTATTTCTGCACCAGTTATTCGTAATCTTGACAGTGGCGATAAATTCAATCAAATGCCAAATATTACTGTGAAAACAAAATCAGGTAATGCTATTTCAGCGAAAGTGGATGTGTTAAAACAAGAAGGTTTATTCCCAAGTGCTAATGTGCTAAATGATCTTGCTGAATATAATGCTTCTGGTGCAGCTGCATCAGTTTCTGCATTTGCTGCAACAACTTCTGCTAATTCAATGGTTGCTGCTCCAGCAGGTAATGCAAAAGCGAATAAAGGCAAAGTGGTTATTCAGGGCGAAAATGTTACAGAGCAACAGCTCCAATATTGGTTCCAACAAGCGGATAAAGAAACTCAAACACGTTTCTTAAATTGGGCAAAATCCCATAAATAATGACCGCACTTTATACAATAAAAAGTGAGCCTTGTTGCTCACTTTTCTATTTTGATAAGGATTTGAAATGAATATTCGGTTAAATGCTAAAGTAATTTCTACAATTCCTGTTTTTATTGCCGTAAATATTGCGGCAGTGGGAATATGGTTTTTTGATATTTCTTCGCAATCAATGCCTTTGATTCTCGGCATTATTGCAGGCGGTTTAGTGGATTTAGATAACCGTTTAACTGGACGATTGAAAAACGTATTTTTTACCCTTATTGCCTTTTCTATTTCTTCCTTTATTGTGCAGTTACATATTGGCAAGCCTATCCAATATATTGTGTTAATGACGGTGCTGACATTTATTTTCACTATGATTGGTGCCGTGGGGCAGCGTTATAGCACTATTGCTTTCGGTTCATTAGTGGTTGCGCTTTACACCACATTAACTTATATCCCAGAGGTAAATGTATGGTTTATTAACCCTGTAATGATTTTATGCGGTACCTTGCTGTATAGCGTGGTGACTCTGATTGTTTACCTGTTTTTCCCAAATCGCCCCGTGCAAGAAAGTGTCGCTAAAGCGTTTTGTGCGTTGGGTGAATATTTAGATACTAAATCCTGTTTTTTTGATCCTGACGAAGTGGCTGAGATTGAAAAAAAACATCTTAATTTCGCGATGAAAAATGCGAATGTTGTCACGGCATTTAATATTGTGCGCACCGCACTTTTTTACCGTATTCGAGGGCAACATCGCCATCCTCGTACCCAGAGAATGTTACGTTATTATTTTGCCGCGCAAGATATTCACGAACGGGCTAATTCTACGCATTTTGATTATCAACAAATAACGGAAAAACTAAAAAATACAGATTTGATTTTCCGTATTCAACGTTTATTAGAGCTACAAGCACAATCCTGTAAAGAAATCACGGCGAGTTTGCGTGAAAATAAACCTTATCATTTTAATGAACGTGTGGAACGATCCCTTTTAGGCACCTTGCATTCCTTTGAACTCTATCGAACACAACATCTCAATGATCAAGATGAACTGATTGATATTCAAACCTTGTTAGATAATTTACAAAGCATCAATTGGCAACTTCGCCAATTGGCACAAGAAACGACGTATACAGAACAATTAGCTCAAATTCATACGGAACAAATCACTGGGTTAAAAAATATAAGTGCGGTGATTTTTAGTCATTTTACTTTTGAGTCACCGTTGTTCCGTCACGCAGTGCGTTTATCTATTGTGGTATTTTTATGTTGTGCAATTGTTGAATTTTTCCAATTTAATCTTGGTTATTGGATCTTATTGACCACTGTATTTGTGTGCCAGCCAAACTATTCTGCAACTAAAGTACGTTTACGTCAGCGTATTATTGGCACGATATTAGGCGTAGTGGTGGGATCTCTATTACCTTATTTAAATCCAACTTTAGAATTAAAACTGGGTCTTGTGGTACTTACAAGCACGTTGTTCTTTTTCTTTCGTAGTAATAATTACAGCTTTTCAACCTTTTTCATCACACTGCAAGTATTGCTCAGTTTTGATGTCATGGGATTTGATACGGCAGCTGCGTTAATGCCTCGCTTACTTGATACTTTGCTTGGTGCCGCGATTTCATGGTTTGCCGTATCTTACTTATGGCCAGATTGGAAATATTTGCAACTTGATAAAGTGAGCCATCAAGCATTGCGTAGTGATGCGGTGTATTTATTGCATATTATTAGCCAATTGCAATTTGGTAAAAGCGACGATCTTAAATATCGCATAGCACGTCGCAATGCCCATCAATATGCAGCCGCACTGAGTACAACACTTTCTAATATGAATAATGAACCAGTGAAATATAAGGCATATTTACAAAAAGGCTTTGATTTACTCAAGCTTAATTATTCTCTATTAAGCTATATTTCGGCCCTTGGCGCTTATCGCGACAGAATGAAAAATTTGCAACAGACCGCACAGTTTTTATCTGGTTTTTATCCTGTGGCAAAGAAAATTATTTATACCTTAGAACACATTGAAGAAATACCCGAAGCTATTTTTAACCAACAGCAAGAAAGTATCGAAACACATTTAAAAGAATTGGAAAAACAAGAGATGACTGCCGAAGAACGCGCCGTCTTTAGTTTGCCGTATCAGCAATTAAATTTGATTACGCAACTCTTACCGCAGTTCTATGAGTATTTTAGGAAAGAGTCTTGTTAAAGAGTATGGGATCGTTATAAAGATAAAAGTGCGGTTGATTTTTGAGAGATTTTAAAACGCTTTGAAAATTGACCGCACTTTATTTTTTATTAAGCAATAACATTGACGAATGAGTTATTACTGTCCCATATTTTTCACTGATTTTAGGAAACCTTGGGCGGTATCAAACACAGAGGATTTTCCCTGAGCTTGTAAAATCATATCAGACATTTCACGGAATGCGCCTTTGCCGCCATGGGTGGAAAGTACATGATCAACAGCATTTTTCACATAAATAGGGGCATCAGCCACAGCAAAAGAAGTTCCACACGCTGCAAAGGCGGGGAGATCTACGCTATCATCGCCAATATAAGCGGTTTGCTCGGCGGTGACGCCAGCTTGTTTCATGAGATCAAAACAAGCCGTTTCTTTTTCAAGTTTGCCAAGAAAGAATAATTTAATACCAAGATCGGCAATGCGACGACGTAAAATAGGGGAGTCGCGACCAGAAAGCACTGCCACTTGAATATCCGCATCCATCAGCATTTTTATGCCTAAACCATCTCGTACATGAAAGCTTTTGATGGCTTCACCATTGGCATCATAATGAAGTTGTCCATCAGTGAGTACGCCGTCTACATCAGTAATGACAAATTTAATATTTTCTAATTTTTGTTGCATCGGGATTCCTTAGCTTGAAAATTCCACTAAACCCACTACGTGATTTTCATCATTAACAACGACTAGCGAGTGAATTTTTTTCGCTTTCATAAAGTCTTCGGCTTTTGATAAAAATTCGTCTTGATGAATAGTTTTTGGTGAACTTGTCATAAAGTCTTTGGCTGTTTTATTCAGCGTTCCTGCACCATTGGCTGTAAGCGCGCGGCGAATATCGCCATCCGTGATAATACCTTTAAGTTGCTCATTTTCCATCACTAAGGCAACGCCCATTCGCCCTTCATTCATGACTGTGAGGCAGTCAGTAAAATTGGTGGTCGGTAAAATTGTTGGTAGGCGAGTTTGCATTTGATCTTTCACTTTACATAATAAACGACGACCAAGACTGCCACCTGGATGGAATTTAGCAAAATCTTCAGGTTGGAAATTTCGTGCCGTAATGAGCGATACGGCGAGCGCATCACCAAGTGCCAGCGTTACAAGTGCGGATGTTGTTGGCGCGAGATTATTTGGACACACTTCACGCTCAACAGTAATATCTAGAACATAATCTGCATGGTGTGCGAGCGTGGAATTTTTGTTACTCGTCACGGCAATAATTTTATTACCAAAATTTTTTAAACTTGGAATCAGTTTATTGACATCATCGGTTTCACCGCTATAGGAAATTAACATCACGATATCAATTGGTTTCAACATTCCTAAATCACCGTGGAAGGCTTCAGTCGGATGTAAAAAGAAACTTGGCGTGCCCGTAGAGGCAAAGGTAGCCACCATTTTTTTGCCGATTAAACCCGATTTTCCTATCCCTCCGATTACCAAACGCCCTTCGCAGGCTAAAATAAGATCGATGACTTGATTAAAATCGTCGCCTAAGCGTTGGCTGAGTTGCAAAAGTGCGTTACTTTCCACTGAAAGGGAATCCTGTGCAATTTTTAGATAGTTCATTCTTCTTCCTAAAAGAGCGGTTGAAATTGGCGTTATTTTAGCGAAATCCTAAAAAAATACGAATGAAAAATTAGGCATTATTGTTTATAAGATTGATGAGCAATATTCAAAAATTGGGGATTTTATTGACCGCACTAGTGATTGCCCCTATACTACGTGCCGAGTTGGTTAGACAATCGCTGGTTTATTGAAGCCCTTAACCGTATTTATACGACCTAGTGGGACAAGTAAACGAGAGGAAAGTCCGAGCTACACAGGGCAGAGTGCCGGATAACGTCCGGGCGGCGTGAGCCGACGACCAGTGCAACAGAGAGCAGACCGCCGTGTAAACGGTAAGGGTGAAAGGGTGCGGTAAGAGCGCACCGTGCCGTTGGTAACAACGTGCAGCAGGGTAAACTCCACTCGTAGCAAGACCAAATAGGAACTCAATGGGTGGCCCGTCCAGAGTTCGGGTAGGTTGCTTGAGCGGCAGAGTAATTTGTCGCCTAGAGGAATGATTGTCCACGACAGAACTCGGCTTATCGACCAACTCAAAACGCTTGTAAAAATGACCGCACTTTAGTTTGTTTTTCGGAATAGATTAAAGTGCGGTTATTTTTGACGAATATTAAATTATTTTTCGTTTAATACACGTGGAAATAAAATATTATTTTCCAAATGAATATGATGCATTAAATCATCAATAAATTCATTAATACCGCTATATAAGGCTTTCCAACTGAAACAAGCATCTGCTGGTGGCGTGCAGTTATTAGTAAGCGATTTGATCACTTCCACATCTTGTCCCGCTTCATCGTGTTCCATTTCCATTACACGAATTGGCATTGAGGCCATAGCATAATTCCCCATTTTGATCATTGGGAACAAAATTTGTTCTTCTTTCATTAAATGCTGGCTAAGTTCAGCATAAATTTTTTCTAACTGTGCGACTACGCCTATAGGACAGTCATCACGATCACCATGTACATTTTCTACTTTCTCCGCCAATGTAATTAATTCAGGGAGTTGTTCACGGTGGCGATTATGAAAACGAGTAATAATGTGATCGATCATCTCCGCATAAGATGCCGAAGTCCAATCTTTATCATTATTTTCTGCTTTACTTTGTTGTAAATCAGTTAAACGTTTTTCAATTTCAGCAAGGTTAAGATTCTTTTGTTGTGCTGCGACTTCTAATAATACAGAACCTCCGCAGCAAAAATCTAAATCATATTCACGAAAAATTTTAGTTGCACCTGGAATTGAAACAGCGAGTTCGCTAAGTTTTTGTTGGGCAAAAGACATAAATCACTCCTATATTGATTAAGTAAAAATAAATCCGATAAAAATAGTAGGATATTTTTCTGATTATGAAAAGTAGAGAAATTTATTTATTGATTAAATTATGATTTAAATCAATAAAAATACCTCATAATAATCAGCTAAAAATTTATGGTTATTAATATAAATAGGATTAATTATCACTAATGAGCTAGTCTTATATTCATTATGTATTTTTTTATATAATTGATTTTTAAGAATTTAGGAAAATACTGATTTTCATCAATATTATTGATTGTGTTTATGAAGTGAAATCTTTTAGAATGACGACAAATCAAATTTAACGCATAACTCCGAGCTTGTTTAGCCTAAGTTTCACAAGAAATACGGTGGCAAGCCAATAACGCGCTACGTTATTCAGGGATACGCTGGAAACGGTTTATCCTCTCCGTATTTAGAAAGGTGTAAAATGCAATCCATTCCTATTAAAAACGTAGGAGAGTCTCGCTTAGTCGATCTTTTCCAACGCCAATACTACTATCTGCGACTGTCGATTACCGATCAGTGTAATTTCCGTTGTACTTATTGTTTACCTGATGGTTATCAACCCGAAGCTAACAAACCAAGTTTCTTAACTTTAAAAGAAATTACCCATCTTGCTCAAGCGTTTGCTGAAATGGGCACAGAGAAAATCCGTTTAACGGGTGGGGAACCGACTTTACGCAAAGATTTTATTTCTATTGCTGAAAGCATTACTAACATTGATGGCATTCGTCAATTAGCCGTCACGACAAACGGCTATCGCATGGCAAAAGATGTGGCTGATTGGAAGAAAGCAGGGATTACGTCTATTAACGTCAGTGTTGATAGCCTTGATCCCAAAATGTTCCATCAAATTACAGGTATCAATAAATTTGATGACGTGATGCGTGGTATCGATCGTGCATTTGAAGTGGGCTACAACAAAGTTAAAGTCAATTCAGTTTTGATGAAAAATCTGAATGATAAAGAATTTGAACAATTTCTCGCTTGGGTTAAAGATCGCCCAATTCAAATGCGCTTTATCGAACTGATGCAAACGGGCGAAATGGATAGTTTCTTCGATAGATACCATATTTCTGGACAAATCTTAGCGGATAAATTGCTGAAAAATGGTTGGACATTACAGCAGAAATCTCACACTGATGGTCCTGCTAAAGTATTCACGCATCCTGATTATGCAGGCGAAATTGGCTTAATTATGCCTTATGAGAAGAATTTCTGCGCAAGTTGCAATCGTTTAAGAGTGTCAGCAAAAGGTAAACTTCATCTTTGTTTATTTGGCGAAGAAGGCATTGAATTACGTGATTTATTGCAGTCGCACGAACAGCAAGGTATTTTACAGGCTCGTATTTTTGCCGCACTTCAAGGCAAACGTGAACATCATTATTTGCATATCGGCGATACTGGTGTAAGAAATCATTTAGCTTCTATTGGTGGCTAAAAAGCAAAGTGAGATGAATGGTAATATTCATCTGCTTCCTTTTGTCGCTTATTTAAAACATTCAATATTTTAACCGCACTTTTATTATATTATGACTACATTTACACATATCAATTCTCAAGGCGAAGCCAATATGGTGGATGTTTCTGCTAAAGCGGAAACTGTTCGTGAAGCTCGTGCTGAAGCCATTGTCACCATGTCAAAAGAAACTCTTTCCATGATCGTGGAAGGAAAACATCACAAAGGCGATGTATTTGCTACTGCTCGTATTGCGGGTATTCAAGCCGCAAAACGCACTTGGGAGCTTATCCCACTTTGCCATCCATTGTTACTTTCTAAAGTAGAAGTGAATTTAGAACCGTTACTTGAAACCAACCAAGTTCGCATTCAATCTCTTTGCAAATTAACTGGAAAAACTGGCGTAGAAATGGAAGCACTAACTGCGGCAAGCGTAGCAGCCTTAACCATTTACGATATGTGTAAAGCTGTGCAGAAAGACATTGTGATTGAGAAAGTTCGCTTGTTAGAAAAGAGCGGTGGAAAATCAGGCCATTTTATTGCGGAGGAAAAATAAGATGTTAAATGTTTTATTTTTTGCTCAAACTCGTGAATTAATTGGCATTGATGTCATTCAATTAGAAGATGATTTTGCCACTGCGGAAGCGGTGCGTGAACACCTTGCTCAAAAGGGCGATAAATGGGCATTGGCACTGGAAAAAGGTAAACTTTTAGTGGCAATTAATCAAACCTTAATGCCTTTAGAAAGTGCGGTAAAAAATGGCGATGAAATTGCCTTTTTCCCACCAGTAACAGGGGGCTAAATGACGGATATTCAAATTGCGGTACAAGAACAGCCTTTTGATCAAAATGCCGTTTATCAATGGCTTTCTGAGCTACATTCGGTTGGCGCAACGGTTATATTTGTGGGCAAAGTACGCGATCTTAATTTAGGCGATGCAGTATCTAGTTTGTATTTAGAACATTATCCCGCAATGACAGAAAAAGCCTTACGTGAAATTGTAGAACAGGCGAAAGCACGTTGGGATATTCAACGTGTATCGGTAATTCATCGTGTTGGGCTTTTACAAACTGGCGATGAAATTGTTTTAGTGGGGGTAAGTTCCGCACATCGTGGAGATGCTTATCACGCCAATGAATTCATTATGGATTTTTTAAAATCTAAAGCACCATTTTGGAAAAAAGAACAAACCAATCAAGGCGAGCGTTGGATTGAAGCAAGAGAGAGTGATAAAGAAGCATTAGAAAAATGGTAATAGCTTATCTGCACCCTAATTCATTAAGGTGCAGATTAAATATTTTCATTTATGTTATTTTGATAACGCGCCACTTCCCCAAGTTTGCACTTCTTCAGGGCGGTTTATTTGAAGCAAGAAACGTTTGTTGGGCTGCGCTTGCGGTTGAATTTCTTTTTCTGCTGGTGTGGAGAAAGAAATCCCACCTTTTAGCAACTGCTGAACACTACCCGTATTAAATACCGCACCTTTCCAGCCTAAGCTAAAGTCGTAGCCTGATGCGATCCAAAATTCTGTGTTTTGTCGAACAAGATGGCTATATTTCGGCATAATGGCAATATGCACTAATACACGATCACCAAGACTATTAAGTTCAAATTTCTTCACTGTGCCAACTTCTACACCTCGATAAAGAATTGGCGAACCTTCACTTAAATTCATCGCATCACGCGTTTCTAAAATAAACGGCGTGCCATTGCTAAATTTATTACGTTGTGGTGCCGTTTGCGCTAAATTAAATTGTGTTTTTGTGTTTCCATTACCAATTTCAATATCAATATAAGGCTGTAATAAACTATCAAGGTTATCTATTCCACCAGCCGAAATTTGTGGCGAGATTATCGTAAAATTAGCCCCTTCTTTTGCAATTATATTCATATAACTTGGATTTATTAGGGCTTTTGCAGTAATGCGTTTTGCTTTTGCATCAAGCTGAATACTGTCAATTTGCCCCACATCTAAACCAAGATAGCGCAGATTCATTCCTTTGCTAAGATTAGTTGCATCATCTGTGATTAACGTAATTACAAACCCAATGGATTTTGCATAACTTTCATTTGCATAAAGTGTTCGATTATTGCCTGAACCGCCATTATCAAAGCTAATCGCCCCTTTTAAGGAACGTGCAAGTGGCGTTGCTTGAATACTAATGCCTTTTGGACTTACATCTATTTTTGCCGCACTTTCTACCCAAAAACGGCTTTTATCTGTCAATAAATGTTGATAAGCAGGATAAATATAAATGTCTACATCAAAGTTATTTGTTTTAGGTTTAATACTTAAAATTTTTCCTACTTCAAATTGACGATATAGTACAAGAGAGCCTTTATCAATGCTTGGTAAGGTTTGGGTGTGTAAGGTTATCGTTGGCGTAAGAATATTTCCTGTGATGCCATGTTCAGCATTGCTGATATTTTGATAAAGCGGATAACTGGTTTTAGCTTTTCCCAAAGCTTGTTTTGCCAGCACTCGAACACCGCCTTGTAACCATTTTTCTGGTGTCGCGGATTCAAAACGCAATCCATCTAATCCAACGCTTATATCAAAATTGGTTGCTGCCACAAATTGTGTATCTTCGTGAATTAAATTGCGGTATTCAGAGGCAATTGCTGCTTTAAATTGTACGCCATTTACATCTATTGTTTGTGAAACAATTTGCCCAATTATCATATTGTTATAAAACACATTTTGCCCTTCGCTTACACCATAATTTTCTGGCGCAGTAAGGGTTAAAACTAACGTGTTAGGCGCATTGAGTAATAATTCATTTTCTTTAATCACGTTAAATTGATGTTTAGTTTCGCCGTCTCCCGCAATCACATCAAAATATTCGCCACGAAAGAATTTTTTGGGTTCTGCTAAATTGCCAAGATCTATTTTTTTATTGCGTAGGACAATTTTGCTATTCGCTTTAAACAAAGAGGCTTGGTTTGGATCTATCAATAAACTGCCCTCTAAAATTTCATCGTTATTTTCCACCGCACTTAGCTTGGCGAGAATCCCTATAGCATTATCTTGAGAATAAACTTCCGTTTGCCCTGCAATAAGAGCGGTAGAGGCAGGAATAGTTACCTTAATTTCAATCCCACGTTTAGCCGCTTTTAAATTGGTATAGAGCGTGAAATGACTATTTTCATTTGCTTTTGGGCTGTCAGCTGGAGAGTCAAAAGAAACCGCCCCCTGTACAACGGCATTTAAACTTTCTACATTTAGGTTTAAGCCTGACGGGCTAATATTAGCGTTAATGCCACTAATATTCCAAAAGCGTGAATCTTTTTTCACAAACTTGGCATAGGCTTTATCAATGACCACATCTATTTCTACTTTATTGTTTTTATTAATACGGTAATCATAGATTTTTCCTACAGGTAATTTTTTAAAATAAACGGACGCACCAATAGAAATCGAACCTAAATCATCAGAAATTAAGTGGATCAACAAGTCTCCTGCTGAAACTTGCGCAATAGGCCCTTGTTCTTCTGCTATAAATTCATCTTCACGATCGCCATCACCCGGTTGAAGAGTGATGTAATTACCTGACACGAGAGAATCTAATCCTGAAATGCCTGCAAGGGAAACATTTGGTTGTACAAGCCAAAATTTTGTGTCTTCACGTAAAATATTTGAAGCCTCAGGATTGATATTTGCAATAACTTCTACTTTTTGTAGGTTATCAGTGAAATGAACTTCTTTTACTATGCCAATTTGTAATCCTTGATAACGAATTTGAGTTTTATCTGCCACAATGCCAGAACCATTGGTAAAAGTAATTGTAATGCTAGTACCGCGTTCTTTCACAATTTGGAAGAATAAAATTGCCCCGATACATAATGCGATAAAAGGCAATAGCCAAAAAGGCGAAATGCGTTTTGTTTTACGTAAGTTCGCTGTTATTTCTTGATATTTTTCTTCTATTGAGGAGGAATTATTTTTCTCTGTCATAAATTTTCCAAATTAATTTGCTATCAAATTGAGAGGTGGAAAGCATAGTGCAAAATACGGCTGCGCCAAAATAAAATGCGCCTGGCCCTACGGTAAAATTAATGATTTCTCCGCGTGTGACAAGCGACATCATTAAGGCTAATACAAATAAATCGAGCATAGACCAGCGTCCAACAAAATGTACTAGATGCAATAAACGCATTTGCCATTTAATAGAATGTTGCCATTTAAAATGCACGCAAGCAAGTAAGTAAAGCATAATAAAAATTTTGCTGATAGGCACGAAAATACTGGCAAAAAACACAACAAAAGCAACAAAATAACTACCTGATTTAACAAATGAAATAACCCCAGAAATTAACGTATCTTCAGATAATGCACCTGTTAAATAAATGCCAGATATAGGTAATAAATTTGCAGGAAAAAGCATAATAATCCCTGCAATTAAGGTTGCCCAAGTCGCTTGTAATTTTAGCTTATCCGATGTATTAAGAGGTGACTGGCAGCGCGGACAACAAATTTTTTGTTGATGATCGTAATGGATAGATTTTTGTGTAAAGGTGTAATGGCAAGCAGGACATAATTCAACAGCTTGTTTTGTATAAACTGGAGTACATTCAGGATAAAATTCCTGCCACAAGGCGGAAAGATTAAGTTTGATAAAAAGCAGCGTGGTTAAAAGTGCGGTAAAAATAAAAGGAATTAAATAAATATTAATTTCTAATGTTGCATATTCGCGTACTTTAAATATGGTTACCCCAAGTGCCACTAAATAAACATCAAACATTACCCAAGCTTTAATGTAACCAAGAAATAGTAAAACACTACGTGGTTTTATCTGAAAAATCTTAGCCAGCCAAAGCATAATAACTAAAAGTGCAAAAGTAATCGGCATTACTACTGCACAAATAAAGATCATAAACGCGGTATATTCATAACCACCCACTGCCATTTTCCAAATGCCATCCCAAATAGAGGCATCAATTTTAATACCTAATAAATGTAAACTTAATAAGGGGTAGTTCAAGGAAAAGGGCATTAATATCAAAATAGATAATGCAATCATTGCACAACGATGTAATGACCACCTCGTACCACTTGCTAATAGATGATGACAACGTGGACATTCGGCTTGTTCATTTGATTGAAGAATAGAAGGCACGTTAATGCAAGCATCACATTCTGTGCATTTTAAAATTTGAAATGAAGGCGAAGTTAGCTTTGTTTTAGGCACGTTTGTGGTCTTTCTTTATGAATTAAAGCACGCCATTCTATCGTTGTTTTAACGTATTTGTGAAGTCTTGGCGTTATTTTTGTGTGAAATTTATTCAGCATAACGGGATCCGTTGTTAATTTTGTAAAAAGTGCGATAAACTAGGCAAATCTTCATTTTATTAATAGCCTCAAGGATATAACTATGACTGACACACAATTATCATCTCAAGTTACAGATGTGCAAACGGAAGTGCAAAAATTAACCAACGCAAAAGCTATCATTGCTTATTTAGCAGAAAAATTTCCTCTTTGCTTTGTTTTAGAGGGCGAAGCAAAACCATTAAAAATAGGTTTATTTCAAGATTTAGCTGAAGCATTACAAGATGATGAACGCGTAAGTAAAACCCAATTGCGTCAGGCTCTTCGTCAATATACATCAAATTGGCGTTATTTATATGGCTGTCGTGAAGGTGCAGTGCGTGTTGATTTACAGGGTAATCCTGCAGGTGTATTAGATACAGAACACGTTGCTCACGCTGCACAGCAACTTGCTGAAGCGAAAGCACGCTTTGCGGAAAAACGTAAAGCAGAAGCTGCGGCTAAAAAAGCACAACAAAAACAGCGTCCGCGTAAACCAGCGAATAAAAACTTTAAAAAACAGAGTAAATTATCACTAAGTGCGGTTGATTTTTCACAAATTTCTGTTGGTTCTGTTGTGAAAGTTAAAGCTGGAGATAATGCTAAAAAAGCAACAGTGGTAGAAGTATTAAAAGATTCAGCACGTGTTGAACTTGAAAACGGTTTGATTATGAACGTTGCTGCAGATCGTTTATTTGCTTAATAAATGAAAATTGACTCGGAAATGGTTATGAAATTTAAAATGTCAAAAAATGTGATTTGTTATGCGTGGTTATCGGTATGTTTGAGCAGTGCAATTCCTGCATTTGCTGTACAACCTAAGTTAAAGCCAAGTGACATTAGTATTCCAGCGATAAGTGAAGAAAACCAGCTGGCAACTAAGCGTGCAACGACGAGATTAACTCAATCCCATTATCGTAAGATTAAATTAGATGATGATTTTTCCGAGAAAATTTTTGATCGTTATATTAAAAATTTAGATTTTAGCCACAATACTTTTTTGCAGTCTGATATAGACGAACTTCGTCAAAAATATGGTAATAAGTTAGATGATCAGTTAAATCAAGGCGATCTTTCTGCTGCGTTTGAGATTTATGATGTAATGATCAAACGTCGTTATGAACGTTATACTTATGCGTTATCTTTATTAGATAAAGAGCCTGATTTAAATGGTCAAGATCAAATTGAAATTGATCGTGAAAAAGCGGCTGCTCCACAAACTGAAGCTGATGCGAATAAACTTTGGGATGCTCGCGTAAAAAATGACATTATTAATCTTAAATTAAAAGATAAAAAATGGTCAGAAATCAAAGCAAAACTTACAAAACGCTATAATTTAGCCATTCGTCGTTTAACGCAAATAAAAGCAGACGATATTGTTCAAATTTATTTGAATGCTTTTGCGCGTGAAATTGATCCTCACACCAGTTATCTTTCCCCAAGAACAGCGAAAAGTTTTAATGAAAGTGTGAATCTTTCCTTGGAAGGCATTGGGGCTACTTTACAATCAGAAGATGATGAAACTAGCATAAAATCTCTTGTACCTGGTGCACCAGCGGAACGTAGTAAAAAGCTGCATCCTGGGGATAAAATCATTGGCGTTGGGCAAGCAACAGGCGATATTGAAGATGTTGTTGGTTGGCGTTTAGAAGATTTGGTAGAAAAAATTAAAGGGAAAAAAGGCACTAAAGTTCGCTTGGAAATTGAGCCTGCTAAAGGGGGAAAATCACGTATTATTACTTTGGTGCGTGATAAAGTCCGTATTGAAGATCAAGCGGCTAAACTAACTTTTGAAAAAGTGTCAGGGAAAAAAATTGCGGTAATAAAAATTCCAAGTTTTTATATTGGATTAACCGAAGATGTCAAAAAACTACTGGTTAAATTAGAAAATCAAAAAGCTGAGGCTCTAATTGTTGATTTACGTGAAAATGGCGGTGGTGCATTAACGGAAGCGGTGGCGTTAAGTGGTTTATTTATTGCTGATGGCCCTATTGTGCAGGTTCGCGATGCTTATCAGCGTATTCGTGTTCACGAAGATGATGATGCTACGCAACAATATAAGGGGTTATTATTTGTGATGATTAATCGTTACAGTGCTTCCGCATCAGAAATTTTTGCTGCAGCAATGCAAGATTATCGTCGAGGTATTATCATCGGGCAAAATACTTTTGGTAAAGGTACGGTACAACAGAGTCGATCGTTAAATTTTATCTATGATTTAGATCAGAGTCCGTTGGGTGTTTTACAATATACCATTCAAAAATTTTATCGCGTTAATGGTGGTTCAACCCAATTAAAAGGTGTTGCAGCCGATATTAATTTCCCCGAAATTATAGATGCGAAAGAATATGGGGAAGATAAAGAAGATAATGCGCTTGCTTGGGATAAAATCCCATCAGCGAGTTATATGGAAGTAGGAAATATCGATTATATTGATAATGCAGTAAATATTCTAAATGAAAAACATCTTGCTCGTATTGCTAAAGATCCTGAATTTGTTGCATTGAATGAAGAATTGAAAGTGAGAAATGAACGCCGAGATCGAAAATTTCTATCATTGAATTATAAAATGCGTAAAGCAGAGAATGATAAAGATGATGCAAGACGTTTAAAAGATTTGAACGAACGTTTTAAACGTGAGGGTAAGAAAGCGTTGAAAGATATTGATGATTTGCCGAAAGATTACGAAGCACCAGATTTCTTCTTAAAAGAAGCTGAAAAAATGGCAGCTGATTTTGTTATCTTTAATTCAGATCAGAAAATTAATCAAGCAAATAGCTTATCTGAAGAAAAAACGGAAAGTAAAAAATAAATACTAAATGGTTTTGACCGCACTTTGTTTGAGCAGAGCATTTTAATAAAGGTTTAGGAAATGGTCGTGTTTAAAAGCACCTTAAAGTTATCATTATTCGCCTTATCATTATCTATGATGATGTCGGGTTGTGTTTTAGCCGATTTGAGCAAAAATGACCAATCTAAATCATTGAACGGCATTAATCTTTCCCATTTGTCACTCGCAGAAAGAAAAGAGCTTGAAGAAGCCATTTATGCGGATCAGCAACGTTTAACGGAAGAAAAACAAACATTGCTTAATATGACGCTAACACACGAAATAGGCGATCATAAGTTACAATTTAAGTCCTTACTTGCGCGTTTATATGCTTCTCGTAAGTATGCCCCGTTATGGACTGACAATGCGGCAGCTCGTCAATTGTTACGTGATTATGCAGCAATGGTGGCAAGCGGTATTTCAACATCGTCGGCAAATTCACTAGAAACATTGGCATTGGTAGAACAACAAGGTGGATTGGCTTATGATGTGTTATTAAGTGATATTTTGTTAGATTATTTATATTACACAAAGAATGTTCGTTCTCAAGCATCGAATTGGTTGTATTCATCTGATCAATATCAAGCAAAACAGCCTGAAAATGATCATATTCAACGCTGGTTAAGTGCGGTGGAAAATAATCAACTTCTTGATTTCATACAAAGTTTAGCGGGAGAAAATCATTTATATCGCCAAACAGTTCAATCATTGCCGATGTTTATTCCGACTTCTAAAGAATCAAATATTGCTCAAAAACTGGCAATGAATGCACAGCGTTTACGTGTGATTCCTGATTTTCATAATGGAATTTTTGTGAATATTCCAAGCTATAAATTACAGTATTATCGTGATGGCGATTTAATTTTAGAATCTCGGGTAATTGTTGGCAAAAATTCGCGCCGAACCCCTGTGATGTATAGCAAATTAAGTAATGTGGTTGTAAATCCGCCTTGGAATGCGCCAATTCGCTTAATTAATGAAGATTTACTGCCAAAAATGAAAGCCGATCCAAATTATATTACGGAGCATAATTATTCAATTTTAGATAATCAAGGCAATGTTGTTGATCCTGCTTCTATTGATTGGGAATCTATTGGTAATAAATTTCCTTATCGAGTTAGACAAGCGGCTGGCGATAGTGCATTAGGTAATTATAAATTTAATATGCCAAGTTCTGATGCAATTTATTTACACGATACGCCAAATCATGGCTTGTTTAATCGTAAGAATCGTGCGTTAAGTTCTGGCTGTGTACGCATTGAAAAATCAGATCAATTGGCAAGTATTTTATTAAAAGAAGCAGGTTGGACAGAAACTCGAAAAAATACAGTATTAGCAAGTAAAAAAACCACTTCTGCACCGATACGCTCGGATAATCCTGTCTTTTTATATTATGTTACTGCGTGGATTGAAAACGGAAATATTGTAAATTTACCTGATATTTATGGTTATGATCGCCAGATTAATCTTGCGGAGATTAATTGGGATCTCGTAAAAAAATATCTTCAATAAAATAAGGAGCTATAATGAATTATGTGGATCAAAATAAACGAAAGTGGTTATCGCTGGGCGGTATTGCGTTAGGAATATCTATTTTACCCAATTCTGTATTAGCAATGGTTTCAACGCCTAAGCCTCGTATTTTAACTTTCCGCAATATTAATACGGGCGAAAGATTAAGTGGCGAGTTTTCTTTAGTAAAAGGTTTTTCGCCTGCGATGTTAAAAAAATTGGATTATTTAATGCGTGATAAAAGGACAAATCAAGTGCATAAAATGGATCCAAATTTATTCCATAAATTTTATAATATTCAAACTAATTTAGGTTTACGCAATGCTGAAATTGAAGTCATTTGTGGTTATCGTTCAGCTGCCACTAATGCAATGCGTCGTCGCCAAAGTCGCGGTGTAGCGAAAAATAGTTATCACATTAAAGGAAAAGCCATTGATTTTCGTATTGCGGGTGTGCCTTTGATTAAAGTGAAATCTTCTGCGGAAAGTCTTAGAAATGGTGGCGTGGGTTATTATCCAACCAGCAATTTTATTCACGTAGATACAGGCCCTGTGAGAACTTGGAAAGGCGTGTAAAACAAATGTAAAATTAACCGCACTTTTGTGCGGTTTTTCATTGGAAAAGATATGTTATTTGACAGCCATCTTCATTTAGACCAACTCTCTGACGAGAATATTCAGCAAACACTTGGTCATTCAAAGATTATAGGTATGCTTGCGGTAAGTATGAATCTTGCAAGTGCTAAGAAACTGCTGAATTTAAAACAGACTTACCCAGAGAAACTTTATATTGCAGCTGGTTTTCATCCTGAACAGCAATTACCTAGTTTAGAAGAACAAAAAGAATTATTTCAATGGATTGACGAACATCACTCCTTAATTTCTGCCATTGGCGAGGTGGGCTTGCCACATTATTCTAAACGAGAAAATCCGAATTTAGATTACGCACCTTACATTGAATTACTAGAACGATTTATTCTGATCGCGAAAAAATGGGATTTACCATTAAATTTGCATATTGTACATAACGATGTAGAGATTGCCCTTGAATTATTGCAGAAACATAATATTCAATTTGCCCATTTTCATTGGTTTAAGACAGATGAAAAATCTTTTCAGAAATTTTTATCTACCCCCTATTTTGCAAGCCTAACGCCTGATATTTTATGGAATCCTAAAACCCAATATGTCGCACAACATTTACCCTTAAATCGCTTGATGATTGAAACAGATAGCCCTTGGCAACACGAGGGATTTAAAAGTGCGGGTATTTCTGAACAATTATTGGCAGTATTGCAAAAACTAGCTGAATTAAAATCTTTGCCATTACATTCTGTTCAAAATCAACTGTTTTTGAATACTCAACAATTTTATCGATTATAAGGAGTAAAAATGAATATCGAAATTATCCCTGTTACCGCATTCCAACAAAATTGTTCTTTGATTTGGGATGATGACAAAAATGCCGCAATTATTGACCCAGGTGGCGAAGCCGAACGCCTAATTCAACGTATTGAAGAACTGAATTTAAATCTCAAAGTGATTTTGATTACTCACGGTCATTTAGATCACGTTGGTGCTGCAATGCAATTAAAACAACATTTTGGTGTTGAAATTTGGGGTTCTCAAGAAGAAGATAAATTTTTATTTGAAAGTTTACCCGAGCAAGCCCAACTTTTTGGCTTACCAAATATTGACGCTTTTTTGCCTGATCGTTGGTTTAATCAAGAGGGCGAAATTTTAAAATTAGATGGCTTTAATTTTGAAATTTTACATTTACCAGGACACACACCAGGGCATATCGGTTTTATTGAACACGAGAAAAAAGTGGCATTTACAGGCGATGTATTATTTCAAGGTGGTATTGGTCGTACCGATTTCCCTCGAGGCGACTATGAAACATTGATTTCTTCAATCCGAACAAAATTACTCCTATTAAATGACGATCTTATTATTATTGCTGGGCATGGACCTTATACAACCATTGGGCAAGAAAAGCAGACCAATCCATTTTTAAATCCTAAATCCTTGGAGGTTATTGATCGCTCAATTGCTAACTGAAAAATGAATGATCAATTAGCCTAAAAGTGCGGTAAATTTTTCCACGTTTTTTTATTTAATTTCCAAAAATGTGAAGTAGCTCACATTTTTGAAATTATTTTCTGTTACAATCAACGTCCTCAATTATTTTCTTGACAAAGGAGCAAAACAATGAAAATCATTAAGCAAGCAAGCAAGCAAGCAAGCAAGCAAGCAAGCAAGCAAGCAAGCAAGCAAGCAAGCAAAATAGTCTAATTCGCCTTTCTTTAATCAGTCTACTTATTTCCACTTCTTTTTATTCTGTTCAATCTTTTGCTGACGATCCAAAATGGACACCAGAGTATGGAACTGTTCCTAGTGGTACAGCTTTTGGTGTGGCATTGGGTGATGAAAGCCAAGTATTAAATCAATCTAACGGGAAACCGTCTCACGCTTCCGTAGCAATTGGAGGTTTGGCTAAAGCTCAAAATTTGGGTTCAATAGCAATTGGTTATAAAGCTGAAGCTGGACTGGATAATACGACAACAGGCGAACAAGGCGATGCGTTTAGTTATGCTATTGGGCGTGAAGCTAAAGCACCAAAAAGTGGTTTAGCATTTGGTAGTGAAGCTGAAGCTTTAGGTAATGAAGCTATTGCTATTGGTACATATTCATATAGTAAAGATGGGATTGGTGCAATGGCTATCGGTGTTGGTAGCCGAGTGGCTGTTTTGGAAAAAGGAAAAAGTAATAAAATTGATAATCAAAACAGTAAAGTGTTAGAAGTAGATGCAGAAGGTTGTGTAAATAAAATTAGTGTAGATCGAACTTCTGAAGCTGATATTATCAAAAAAAGTGGAGCAACTTACGGTGCATTAGCATTTGGTTGGAAAGCATCTTCGCATAATTTATTTGCTACCTCAATAGGTGCATTTTCTACGGTTGCCGCGATTGAAGGCACTGCTGTTGGTGGCGGAACTCAGGTAACCGGCTATCGCGGTTCTGCTTTCGGTATGCACAGCAAGGCGCAAGCAGAAAAAAGTTTGGCTTTGGGTTATGAAAGTGAAGCCGCCGCTTACAACTCTGTTGCTTTAGGTGCTAGTTCTCTTGCTAACCGCCCTAACACCGTTTCTGTTGGCGATGGCAATTATAATCTTTACCGTCAAATCACTAATGTCGCCGATGGTACTCAAGAAAATGATGCAGTAAATGTTCGTCAGCTAAAAGCTCAAGCTCAACGACTGAAAAAAGAATACCGCTCAGGGATTGCAAGTGCGATTGCAATTGGAGGACTGCAATCTGCTTCCATACCCGGTAAACAAGGTGTTTCTGTCGGGGTAGGGAATTTTAAAGGGGCAAATTCACTCGCAGTAGGGTATTCACGTTTATCTTCTGATGGTTCAGTGAGTTTGAAAATTAACGCAGCTCTTTCATCTAGTGGCTATTCTGGCGGTGGAGCAAGCGTAGGATTTATGTGGTAATTTAAAAACACAAGTAAAAATAACCGCACTTTGTTTAAGAGATGAAGTGCGGTTTTTTATATACAAAGAGTTTGAACTAGATCACAAATTTGTAACAATTTCTTATAAGAGGCTTATTTCCTTTTTAATCCTATGTATAATGCGTAAAAAAATGGAGCGAAAATATTGCTTCAAATATCATAATAAAGAGGTAATTATGCAGCAAAACAAGGCATTTGATGATTGGTTAGCCAGCACAGCTTTAGGTGGTGCAAATCAATCTTATATAGAAGAACTTTATGAAAGCTATTTGAGTGATCCACAGTCGGTGGAGGAAAGTTGGCGAGCCACTTTTGATTCTTTACCAAAAACTACCGCACTTGAACAGCCCCATACACCAGTGCGAGATTATTTCCGTCGTTTAGCGCGGGAAAATCATAATGAAGCAGTGACAGTAATAGATCCTGAAGCTGGCGCAAAATTAGTGAAAGTTCTACAATTTATCAATGCCTATCGTTTTCGTGGCCATTTAGAGGCTAATCTTGATCCTCTCAATTATTATCGTTGGAAAGTATCTTCCGTCCCTGAATTAGATTATCGCCATCACGGTTTTACTGAACAAGATCTCAACGAAACTTTCAATATTAATCAGTACGTTTACAAACGCGATACCATTAAACTTGGCGAATTAGCTCAAATGTTGAAAGAAACATATTGTGGCTCAATTGGCTTGGAATTTATGCACGTACAAGATATGGAGCAGAAAATGTGGCTTCAGAGTAAAATGGAAAGTGTGTTAGAGAAACCGCTTTTTACATCTGAAGAACGTGTTAATTTTCTGCGTGAACTTACGGCAGCAGATGGTTTAGAGCGTTATCTTGGTGCGAAATTCCCTGGTGCGAAACGCTTTTCCTTAGAAGGAAGTGATGCCTTTATTCCATTGATGAAAGAAATTATTCGTCATTCTAGTCGCCAAGGGGTAAATGATGTGGTAATGGGAATGGCACACCGTGGACGTTTGAATATGCTTGTGAATGTATTAGGTAAAAAGCCTGAAAATTTATTCGATGAATTTGCAGGTAAACATTCCAGTGAACGTACGGGGGATGTGAAATATCATCAAGGTTTTTCTTCTGATTTCGCAGTAGATGATAAGCGAGTTCACTTAACTTTGGCATTTAATCCTTCCCATTTGGAAATCGTAAGCCCTGTTGTAATTGGTTCTGTTCGATCTCGACAAACTCGTATGAATGATACAGAACATAGCAAAGTGCTTGCTATTACTGTTCACGGAGATTCAGCTGTGGCAGGACAGGGGGTTGTTCAAGAAACATTGAATATGTCAAATGCCCGTGGTTACAGTGTGGGCGGTACCATTCGTATCGTGATTAATAACCAAATTGGTTTTACCACATCTAACCCGAATGACACACGTTCCACAGAGTATTGCACCGATATCGCGAAAATGATTCAAGCGCCGATTATTCACGTTAATGGCGATGATCCTGAAGCGGTGGCATTTGCTGCGCGTATGGCGGTGGAATATCGTAATTTATTCAAACGAGATATTTTTATTGATTTAATTTCTTATCGTCGCCACGGTCATAACGAGGCAGATGAACCATTAGCCACTCAACCAATGATGTATAGCATCATCAAAAAACATCCTACACCTCGTAAAGTTTATGCTGATCGTTTAGTTTCAGAAGCTGTAATAACTGAAGAACAAGTTATTGAAATGGCAAATAATTATCGTGATGCGCTAGATAATGGCGATCGCGTGGTATCTGAATGGCGTGAAATGGATGCGGCAAAAATGGATTGGTTGCAATATCTCAATTATGATTGGACTGCACCTTATGAAAGCAAATTTTCGCAGGAACGTTTTTTAACCCTTGCCAAACGTGTGTGTGAATATCCCGAAAGTTTACGTGCGCATCCTCGCGTAGAAAAAATCTATAATGATCGTAAAGCAATGTATCAAGGCGAAAAATTGCTCGACTGGGGTATGGCTGAAACCATGGCTTATGCAACCTTACTTGATGAAGGTGTTAATGTTCGTTTATCAGGCGAAGATGCGGGACGAGGTACTTTTTTCCATCGTCATGCCGTTGTGCATAATCAAAATGATGGTACGGGATATGTACCATTAACACATTTGCACGCCAATCAAGGTCGTTTTGAAGTATGGGATTCTGTACTTTCAGAAGAATCTGTACTTGCTTTTGAATATGGTTATGCAACGACAGATCCAAAAACTTTAACTATTTGGGAAGCGCAATTTGGCGATTTTGCTAATGGTGCGCAAATTGTTATTGACCAATTTATTAGCTCTGGCGAACAAAAATGGGGCAGAATGTGCGGTTTGGTAATGTTGTTGCCACACGGCTATGAAGGACAAGGCCCAGAACATTCTTCCGCACGTCTTGAACGTTATTTGCAACTTTGTGCCGAACAAAATATGCAAGTTTGCGTGCCATCAACGCCAGCGCAGGTGTACCATATGTTACGCCGTCAGTCTTTACGTAAAATGCGCCGTCCGTTGATTGCTATTTCTCCAAAATCTTTGTTACGCCATCCATTAGCCGTATCCAGTTTAGATGAATTGATTAATGGAACTTTCCAAACGGTAATTGGAGAAATTGACGAGCTGGATCCTAAAGATGTAAAACGTGTGGTAATGTGTTCAGGTAAAGTTTATTACGATTTACTTGAACAACGTCGTGCCAATAATCAGAAAGATGTGGCGATTATTCGTATTGAGCAGCTTTATCCATTCCCTCACGAGGATGTGAAGAATGCACTTGAGCCTTATGCGCACGTGACTGATTATGTTTGGTGTCAAGAAGAACCACTTAACCAAGGTGCGTGGTATTGCAGCAAACATAATTTTGAATCAGCAATTCCAGAATCCGTTAGACTAAAATATGCAGGGCGTCCAGCTTCTGCTTCGCCTGCTGTGGGCTATATGTCGCTTCACACTAAGCAGCAAAAGCAGTTAGTGGAAGATGCACTGAGTTTTTAAAGTGCGGTTAATTTAATAAAGGTTTTTATATCTTTGCTTTCCTCTGTAAATAGGGGAGCCAAGATAATTAAGATATAGAGTAAAAAAGAAGAAAAGGAAAAATAAAATGACTATCGAAATTCTTGTTCCAGACCTACCTGAATCAGTTGCAGATGCAACTGTTGCCACTTGGCATAAAAAATTGGGCGATACTGTGAAACGTGATGAAGTTATTGTGGAAATTGAAACGGATAAAGTCGTGCTAGAAGTCCCAGCACTTTCTGATGGTGTACTGGCTGAAGTTGTTCAAGCTGAGGGCGAAACTGTCGTCAGTAAGCAGTTGCTAGGCAAAATTTCTACGGCTCAAGAAGGAGATGTCAGTTCAGCGACGTTAAAAGCAACGAATGAACCCACACCATCTGATCGTCAAAATGCAGCGATTGAAAATAGTCATAATCATAATGCGGATCATAGCCCAGCAATTCGTCGTTTATTGGCAGAATATGATTTACAAGCAGATCAAATTCAAGGTTCGGGTGTAGGCGGTCGTTTAACACGTGAAGATATTGAACGTGAAATCGCAAAACGACAAGCTCAGCAAGTGAAACAAGAAGCTGCCACTGAGCAAAATACAATTAGTACGGTGGCTTATAGCGCACGTTCTGAAAAACGTGTGACAATGACCCGTTTGCGTAAACGTATTGCTGAACGTTTACTTGAAGCCAAAAATAGTACAGCAATGCTTACTACTTTCAATGAAGTGGATATGCAGCCAATAATGACTTTGCGTAAAACCTACGGGGAAAAATTTGAAAAACAACATTCAGTGCGTTTAGGATTTATGTCTTTTTATATCAAAGCGGTTGTGGAAGCATTAAAACGCTATCCTGAAGTTAATGCTTCTATTGATGGGGATGATGTTGTTTACCATAACTATTTTGATATTAGTATTGCGGTTTCGACCCCGCGTGGATTAGTCACACCAGTGCTTCGTGATTGCGATAAGCTTAGTATGGCTGATATTGAAAAACAGATTAAAGCATTAGCTGAAAAAGGTCGTGATGGCAAATTGACAGTAGAAGATCTCACTGGCGGCAATTTTACTATTACAAATGGCGGCGTGTTCGGTTCTCTTATGTCCACTCCAATTATCAATCCACCACAAAGTGCGATTTTAGGGATGCACGCAATTAAAGAACGCCCAATTGCGCTTAATGGTCAAGTTGTGATTCGTCCTATGATGTACCTTGCTTTATCTTATGATCATCGCCTAATTGATGGCCGTGAATCTGTTGGTTTCTTGGTAACGATTAAAGAATTATTGGAAGATCCAACAAGATTGTTATTAGAAATCTAAGAAATAAAAGGCTTTCTGTATTAGAAAGCCTTTTAAAATGAACAAAAATTTAACCGCACCTTAAATATTTAAAAAGTATATTCCAAAGTGCGGTTAGTTTTTATGTGTTTTTAATTAGAGAGAAAAATCGTCAAAATCATTCGTATCAACTTTTGAGTCAATTTGACCTACAAGGTAAGAACTTACTTCTACTTCTTGTGGTGCAACCTGTACGTTATCTGACACTAACCAAGCGTTAATCCAAGGAATTGGATTTGAACGTGTTTGGAATGGTAGTGGCAATCCAACAGCTTGCATACGGATATTGGTAATATATTCTACGTATTGAACTAAAATATCTCTGTTGAGACCGATCATTGAACCGTCTTTAAATAGATAATCAGCCCAGGCTTTTTCTTGTTCTGCCGCTGCAACAAATAAATCATAGGCCTCTTGTTTACATTCTTCCGCAATTTCTGCCATTTCAGGATCGTCTTGACCTGCTGCCATAATATTTAAAATATGCTGTGTACCTGTTAAGTGTAAGGCTTCATCACGTGCGATAAATTTAATAATTTTCGCGTTGCCTTCCATTAAACGACGTTCAGCAAAAGCAAATGAACAAGCGAAAGAAACGTAGAAACGAATAGCTTCAAGCGCATTAACACTCATCAGGCAAAGGTAAAGTTGTTTTTTCAAACTACGTAAAGTCACGACGCATTCTTTGCCATCTACGGTATAAGTTCCTTCGCCGTATAAGCCATAAAGTTGGCTATCACGGATTAAATCATCGTAGTAAGATGAAATATCCTGTGCGCGTTTGATGATTTCTTCGTTGGTCACGATGTCATCAAACACGATAGAAGGATCGTTCACAATATTACGAATAATATGTGTGTAAGAGCGAGAGTGAATGGTTTCAGAGAAGGTCCAAGTCTCAATCCAAGTTTCTAATTCAGGAATAGACACTAAAGGCAATAATGCTACATTCGGGCTACGACCTTGAATAGAATCTAACAAGGTTTGATATTTTAAGTTACTGATGAAAATGTGTTTTTCATGTTCAGGTAACGCGGCATAGTCAATACGGTCTTGCGACACATCTACTTCTTCCGGACGCCAGAAGAAAGAAAGTTGTTTTTCAATAAGCTTCTCAAAAGTCTCATATTTTTGTTGATCGTAACGTGCAACATTAACATTTTGACCAAAGAACATCGGTTCTTTTAATTGATCATTTTTATTTTGGGAAAAAGTGGTATACGCCATTTTATTTATCCTTTTAAATAGAAGTTATCATTTATTTAGCTTTCCCTGTTTATCAGGAGAAACTATCGAAGACTGAGGAAAGTATCCTAATTCATTATGTCGTGCTATCTTCCCCATAAGTTGGGGAAGACAATAGGGGCGTTTAAATTTTGCAAGCACCACCAGCACAGCCGTCATCAAGATCTTCTTGAACATCTTCGGCACCGTCGCGGGTGTTTTGATAGTAAAGGGTTTTTAAACCGTATTTGTAAGCGGTTAATAAATCTTTTAATAATACTTTCATTGGTACTTTACCGTCTTCAAAACGTTTTGGATCATAGTTTGTGTTTGCAGAGATCGCTTGATCCACGAATTTTTGCATAATACCAACTAAGTGTAAGTAACCGTCATTACTTGGAATATCCCAAAGTAATTCATAGTTATCCATTAAATTTTCATATTCAGGCACAACCTGTTTTAAGATACCATCTTTTGACGCTTTAATACTTACGTGACCGCGTGGTGGCTCAATACCATTAGTCGCATTGGAAATCTGTGATGATGTTTCTGATGGCATTAAGGCCGTTAATGTTGAGTTACGTAAACCAAATTCTTGAATATCTTTACGTAAACTTTCCCAATCATAATGTAGAGGCTCTTGTGTTAAAGCATCTAAATCTTTCTTATAGGTATCAATCGGTAAAATGCCTTTTGCATAAGTGGTTTCATTGAAGTATTCACACGCACCTTGCTCTTTTGCTAAGTTCATAGAGGCTTTCAATAAATAATATTGAATGGCTTCAAAAGTGCGGTGAGTTAAATCGTTGGCTGAACCATCAGAATAGCGAACACCATTTTTCGCAAGGTAATAGGCATAGTTAATGACCCCAATACCGAGTGAACGGCGTGCAAGTGAGCTACGTTTTGCTGCCACAATAGGGTAATCTTGATAGTCTAATAAGGCATCAAGAGAACGAACCGCAAGATCCGCAAGTTCTTCTAATTCATCTAAGTTTTCAATTTTACCTAAGTTAAAGGCGGAAAGCGTACAAAGTGCAATTTCCCCATTTTCATCGTTAATGTGTTGAAGCGGTTTAGTTGGTAATGCAATTTCTAAGCACAAGTTAGATTGACGAACTGGTGCCACTTGCGGATCAAACGGAGAGTGGGTATTACAGTGATCCACGTTTTGAATGTAAATTCGACCCGTTGATGCCCGTTCTTGCATCAATAAAGAAAAGATTTCAACTGCTTTAACAGTACGCTTACGGATAGTTGGATCTTGTTCGTATTTTACGTAAAGTTCTTCAAATTTATCTTGATCCGCAAAGAATGCTTCATAAAGTCCTGGCACATCTGATGGGCTGAATAAAGTAATTTCGCTGCCTTTAATTAAGCGTTGATACATTAGTTTGTTTAATTGCACGCCATAATCCATATGACGAACGCGGTTGTCTTCCACACCACGGTTATTTTTTAATACGAGCAAGTTTTCTGCTTCTAAGTGCCAAATTGGGTAATAAAGTGTTGCTGCACCGCCACGAACGCCACCTTGTGAGCAAGATTTCACTGCAGTTTGGAAATATTTATAGAATGGAATACAACCTGTATGGAATGCTTCTCCACCACGAATCTCACTACCTAATGCACGAATAGCCCCTGCATTAATACCAATCCCCGCACGTTGTGAAACATATTTTACAATAGCTGATGCCGTTGCATTGATTGAATCTAAACTGTCATCACATTCAATTAATACGCAAGAGCTGAATTGACGAGTTGGAGTACGCACACCCGCCATAATTGGCGTTGGTAAGGAAATTTTGAAAGTCGATGTTGCATCGTAGAAACGTTTTACATAATTCAAACGTGTTTCTTTTGGATATTTAGAGAATAGACTTGCGGAAACGAGCAAATATAAGAATTGTGCAGACTCGTAGATTTCTCCCGTCACACGGTTTTGTACTAAATATTTACCCTCCAATTGCTTCACGGCTGCATAAGAAAACGTCATATCACGCCAATGGTCGATGAAATTGTCCATTTCATCCCATTCTTCGCGAGTATAATCATCTAATAACGCTTGATCATATTTTCCCATACGTACTAATTTTTTGACGTGATCGTATAAACGAGGGGGATCGAAATGACCATAGGCTTTTTTACGTAAATGGAAAATCGCTAAACGAGCAGCTAAATATTGATAATCTGGCGAATCTTTGCTGATTAAATCTGCGGCTGCTTTAATGATGGTTTCGTGGATGTCTGAAGTGCGAATGCCTTCATAAAATTGAATATGTGAACGAAGTTCTACTTGGGAAACAGAAACATTGTCTAGTCCTTCAGCAGCCCACGTGATCACACGATGGATTTTATCAAGATTGATTTGTTCTTGCGTACCGTCACGCTTTGTAACCATTAAACTTTTATTCATTGTATTAGCCTTCTTGTTGTTATTTAAAACAGGATTTAAAACACAAGATATAGTGTTTTTATGAAAACGATGCACAAGATAATGTGTTTGAGAAAAGATCGCAAGTAATAAATTTTTTGTTTTAATTCTTGACAATAGATAACTTATTTAAAAATAAACGGTTTTTGTGAGAATAAAAATTAAAATTTTTTATTTATAAAAATAAGAAAAAGTGCGGTAAAAATTTGTTGAATTTTTCACCGCACTTTGAAAGATTAGTCTAGGTATTTGAATACTTTAATTACTTTTTTTACCCCGCTGATTTTGCTGGCAATGTCGGCTGCCGCATTGGCTTGGGATTGTGTGACGTTACCCAGTAAAAATACTTCTCCATTTTCACTAATCACTTTGATATCGGTGGCTTTAACTCGACCATCAACGAACATCTTAGATTTGACTTGCGTTGTGATCCAACTATCTTTACTTATTTGTGCAAAGGAAATTTTAGGGCCTATAGTGAGTTGGTTATAAGTATCATTAACGCCTTCAACGCCACGTGTTAAGTCCGTTGCTGTTTCCTTGACGTTATCATTTGGTACTTGACCGATTAAAAGTACTCGACCATTGTAAGATACGGCATTTACACGGCCTTCAGCCTTAATTTGGGCATCTTTTTCTACAGCATTTTCGACTTTAAATTCTAGGGTTTCGTCATCAATTTGTGTCCCTGTGGTTCGGGGATCTGTACCTACTTTAGCTGCGACAGCACCACCTCCAATCACAGCTGCAACACAGCCTTGTAGAAAAATAGTCGCCCCAAGCAGGATAGCGAGTTTTTTTAACGGGGATAATGTCATAATTAACTCCTTTTTAGATTAAATTACTATTAGTTTGAAAGTGATTTATTTTCCTGTCAAGCACTTGGGAATAAAGTCTGATCAACTAATTCACAAAGTGCATTAATCACAAAAAGATGGTTCTCTAAGATACGACTTTCTTTGCTGGCTGGGATTGATATTTCTAAATCCTTGTCTGCTAAAATTCCTTGAATGGCATCATTGTTAGAGCCAGTCAGCGCAATAACATTAATTTCTTTGCTGACAGCGTGGGAAATCGTATTTAGCACGATTTTTTCTGTCCCCAAAGGTGCAAAAGCAATAAGTAAGTCGCCCGATTTTGCAACAGCATTAAATTGATGACAATACAATTCTTCTGGCGATTGTTCAAAAACAAGTGAAGAACCCACCGCACTTTCTAAACTCAATAGTACAGAAGGGAAGCTCGGTCTAACTAACTCGTATCGATTCAGCAAGTTAGATACAAGAAACTGTGCATTAGCATAAGAACGTGACACGCCACAGGCGATAACCTTATTACCGCCTAATAAACATTGCATTACCATTTGTGTGGCGTTGGTAATATTTTCAGAAAGCATACTTGATGCTGCAATTTGAATTTGAATACTTTCGCTATAAATATCTTTTACTTTTTGTAACATTATAAAAAGCCGTTAATCGAGAAAATTAGGAATCCATTGAATATCTTGGGGCGTTTTGCCAAAGGCGATTAAATCAAAGCGGCAATTAGCATCTTCTAAGCTCATATTTTGTTTTGCAAGCCATAAATTTGCGGCATCTAACCATTTTTGTTGTTTTCGCCAATCTACGCTTTCTATAGCAGAACCAAAGGCGGAATGACTTCGTTGGCGAACTTCAACAAAGACGATAGTTTTTTTGTCATTCATTATTAGATCAAGTTCACCACATTTGAGATTTTGATTAGCCGCAATAAATGTTAAGCCTTTTGCTTCTAAAAAAAGGCGAGCTTGATGCTCAAAGCTCGCCCCTTGCTGACGTTTTAAAGAAAACATTAGTTTGCAACTGGTACAATTGCACCATCTTGATATTGATACCAAGTCATATCGCGTTCAACATTACAGTTGGTATCAGCACTTAAAATCCCTGTTAAGCCACTTAAGCGATAGCCTGGCACTTGGCGTAATTCATTGAATTGATTAATTAGCAACCACGCATCCGCACCCATTGCATATAAACGCATCAATTGATATTCGCCCCCCGTGGATTTTGCCAACTTCTGATATTGTGGAGAATTGGTATCTTTAAAAAATGGAATATCACTAAACTGTACACCGTTCATCTGTGCGATGAAGTCAGCATTAGTGTTTGTTGCACTTGCGCTTGCTCGAGAGCTGGCATAAATCGCTAAATTAGGCACGATATTTGTTAAATAACCTTTCATTTCTGCCAGTTCAGTTGGACTTGCTACGGCATAAAGTGCGGTTGTATTTGAGTTATTTTCTTGAACGAAATAAGTCACATCCGCAGGCAAATTGTAGTAACGGATATTCGCATCAGTACCTGCTAATTGTTGCCAACGTACATTAAAGGCATTGCCTACGCGTTGTCCTAAATCATTTTGTGGCATTGCGACAAGTGGATTACGCACGCCATCGTTCCACATTTTATTGGCAGCAGATTCAGCTTCATCTTCTGGAGAAAGTCCGTAATAACAAAGTTGAGGAATCGCACGAGAATTTGGTGTGGCATTTAATGCAAGCACATCCATACCTTGAATTTGAGCAGGATCCGCTAAAATCACATCAAGATTTTGTTTTAGTAATGGGCCAACTAAGGTTTTAATACCCGCCTGTTTTGCCTGCACAATAATATCTTGAACAGAATTCATTGAGGTATCAAATACTTGCACTGGAACGGTTGAGTTACCTTTTGCATCGTTGAAACCCGATTGAATGGTTGTACCAAGAATTTGTCCATCACCACTTAATGGCAGTAACAAACCAATTTGTGAAAGAGTTGTTTGCTGGAAATTTAATAAAGAAAGTAATTCTTTTGGAAATAAAATTGCGGCTGAATGATTTGGATAGGCATTTTTCCAGCTTTGTAGTGTTTGGCTTAATTGCACAGGCTGACGAATATAATCGTTGTAAGCTTTGATTAAAGTGAGCCAGCCACCTAAAGCCGCGCTGCCTTCATCAGAAGCATTATTGATTACGCCAGTATTCGCTGAACGCAATAAAGCCCAAGTTTTATCAATGTTATCTTGACGGCGTTGTACATCCGTTAAATTTTTATCCATTTCTATCCGCGCTTTTACCGCTTCAATAATGTCTTTACGGTTTTCGGCAACAATAGCTAAGATTTCGTAATAACGAGATTTTTGTGACGGGCTTAATTTATTCAAATCTAATACACGTAATTGATTTTGAGCGACCTCATTAGCATTTTTTGCAGCAGAAATTCTCGCTTCAATTAATGCTCGATCTAATTTTTGCGCATCATTTAATTCGCCTAATTCCCTTAATAACGCTTCCGATTGTTCAACTTTATTTTCACGGATTAACACGCGAGCTGCGAGCAATTTATAGGTTTGTTGATCTTCAAGTTCTTGTGTTTGCCCTAATTTGTTTATATAAAATTCAGAACTTGCATTTGCATCTTGTTGTAAGGTTTGTGTGAAATTGCTACCAAGTAGATTTGAACAGCCAGCTAAAGCCATTGACAATAAAATTGGCATTAAACGTTTTTTAAAACGTCCACCTTGTAATAGAATAGACATCTTTGCTCCATCATAAACAGACAATAGTTGTAGCAGATCTTACTTATCTCATAACTTAAAAGCAAACAAAAATGACTGATTTAACCGGAATTTTATACATTGTTGCCACGCCCATTGGTAATTTACAGGATATTACCCAGCGTGCTTTAGAGACTTTTGTGCAAGTGGATTTAATTGCAGCAGAGGATACTCGCCATAGTGGATTTTTATTGAGTCATTACGGCATTAAGAAGCCATTTTTTGCTTTGCACGATCATAACGAACAAGAAAAAGCCCATATTTTGGTGGAAAAGCTTAAGCAGGGGAGTAATATTGCTTTGATTTCTGATGCGGGGACGCCATTAATCAGTGACCCTGGTTTTCATTTAGTACGTCAATGCCGTGAAGCTGGCATTCGAGTTGTGCCTTTGCCTGGAGCCTGTGCGGCAATTACCGCACTTTGCGCATCGGGGATTGCTTCTGATAGATTTTGTTTTGAAGGTTTTTTACCTGCGAAAAGTAAAGCGCGCAAAGATAAATTAGAAAATATCGCCGAAGAAGACCGCACTTTGATTTTTTATGAATCTACCCATCGTATTTTAGATACGCTAGAAGATATGCAAGCGGTGCTAGGAGAAGAACGATATATGGTGTTAGCCCGTGAAATGACTAAAACTTGGGAAACGATTACGGGCAACACGATTAAAAATTTACGAGAATGGCTTTTAGAAGATCCAAATCGTACAAAAGGCGAGATGGTTTTGATTGTGGAAGGCAAACCAAAGTCTGACAATAACGATGAAATTTCGCCGCAAGCGGTAAAGGCACTTGAATTAATTGCAGAAGAATTGCCACTAAAAAAAGCAGCAGCTATTGTTGCGGAATTGTATGGTTATAAGAAGAATGCTTTGTATCAATTTGGATTAGCGCATTTGGAAAAATAACCTCAAAATCAACCGCACTTTATTAATCCGATTTTAATCTGTGTTGTTGTACTAAACGGATATAAGCACTCACAAGATATTTACTTTAGACTGGAAAAAATATGTTAAACCAAGTTTCAAATACATTACTCACGCCAAGCAATCTTTCAACTCAAACATTACTCAATATTTTTGATGTTATGTCGCATCGCAATATTGATTATGCCGATCTGTATTTTCAACTTAGCCAAGATGAAAGTTGGGTATTAGAAGATGGCATTATAAAAGAAGGCGGTTTTCATATTGATCGTGGCGTTGGCGTGCGGGCAGTTTCTGGCGAGAAAACAGGCTTTGCTTATGCCGATCAAATTAATCTTGCTTCTTTGCAGCAATGTGCAGAAGCTGTGAAAGGAATTGCGCAAGTCAAACAGGGAAATTTGATTTCGCCATCCGCTTTTAATGTTGTAAATCCTATTGCTCGTTATGCAGCGATTAATCCTTTGGAAAGTTTAACCAAAGAGAAAAAAATTGAGCTATTACATTTGGTTGATCGTACGGCTCGAGCTGAAGATCATCGTGTAACCAAGGTTTCAGCAAGCCTCAGTTCCGTTTATGAAGAAGTATTAGTCATGGCGACGGATGGTACACTAGCAGCAGATATTCGTCCTTTAGTTCGCTTATCTATTTCTGTGTTAGTAGAAGAAAATGGCAAACGTGAACGAGGCAGTTGTGGTTCTGGTGGACGTTTCGGTTTAGATTGGTTCTTTGAAATTGTTGATGGCGATATTAGAGCTGTAAGATTTGCTAAAGAAGCGGTTCGTCAAGCACTTGTAAACCTTAGTGCAATTGCAGCACCAGCTGGATTAATGCCTGTTGTATTAGGTGCTGGTTGGCCGGGTGTGTTGCTACACGAAGCAGTAGGTCACGGTTTAGAAGGCGATTTTAACCGTAAAGAAAGTTCACTTTTTACAGGCAAGATTGGCGAACAAGTAACTTCTCCATTATGTACAATTGTAGATGACGGCACCATTGAAAATCGTCGAGGATCATTGACTATTGATGACGAAGGTGTGCCAAGCCAGTGCAATGTACTTATCAAAGATGGAATCTTGCAAGGTTATATGCAAGATAAAATGAACGCCCGTTTAATGGGCGTCTCGCCAACAGGGAATGGACGACGTGAGTCTTATGCACATTTGCCAATGCCTCGAATGACTAACACCTATATGCTTGCGGGACAAAGTCACTTTGATGATTTGATTGCTTCTGTAGAACAGGGGATTTATGCACCGCACTTTGGTGGTGGGCAAGTGGATATTACCTCTGGTAAATTTGTATTTTCTACTTCAGAAGCTTATTTAATTGAAAAAGGGAAAATCACGAAACCAGTGAAGGGTGCAACTTTAATCGGTAGCGGCATTGAAGTGATGCAAAAAATTTCTATGGTTGCAGATAAATCAGAACTTGATTTAGGTATCGGGGTTTGTGGTAAAGAGGGACAAAGTGTACCCGTTGGCGTAGGGCAGCCAGCATTAAAAATTGATGAAATTACTGTTGGTGGAACAAATTAAGTCGAATTTGTGTGAAAGATCACAAAATGCTTATCAAAATTGGATTTTTACTGGTAATTCTATTCAAATTTTTATAGCCTCTGCTAGATTTTATTTCTTTTAATTATTTGAAATTATGTTGAAAAGAATTTTAGTTATTATTGGTTTAGCTGTATTAGCAACGGCTTGTTCTAATACACCACGAACGGCAAATCATCAGATTATTTCGGAAAATGATGATGTTCAATTAACGGGTTTAATTAATAATTTAGAAAAAGATAATCGAACAGGTATTTTTCACAAAGTGAGAACAAACCGCTCCTCGGCTTTGATGGGCGATAAGGCTCTCGCTAGTGTATATAATGAATGGGTTGGCACTCGTTATCGTATGGGCGGTACGACTAAACGTGGTATTGATTGTTCAGCATTTATGCAAACAACTTTTTCTGAAGTTTTTGGTATTGAATTGCCTCGTTCTACGGCTTAACAGCGTCATTTAGGTAGAAAAATAAATAAATCCGAACTTAAAAAAGGCGATTTAGTTTTCTTCCGTAAAAATAATCACGTTGGTGTTTATATTGGTAATAACCAATTTATGCACGCAAGTACAGGGCAAGGTGTGACGATAAGTTCCCTTGATGAAAAATATTGGGCTAGAACCTATACTCAATCGCGTCGTATTATGTAATATAAAAAAACCGAACATTAAGTTCGGTTTTTTGATAAAAATTTCCTCTTTTAGTCGAGGGGATTTTTATTATTCTTTAAATTCTTCCATCATTTCTTGTGCTTTTTTTACCATATCTTCTGAACCCACAAATAATGGAACACGTTCATGAAGTGCGGTTGGTTCGATATCTAAAATTCGACGATAACCATCTGTTGCGACACCACCAGCTTGCTCCGCTAAAAATGCAATAGGATTGCCTTCATATAATAAACGGAGTTTTCCATTTGGATAGTTGGTTGCACTTGGGTAAATATAAATGCCGCCTTTTAATAAATTGCGGTGGAAGTCTGCTACAAGTGAACCAATATAGCGAGATACGTAAGGGCGATGAGTCGCTTTATCTTCTTCTTGGCAATATTTAATATATTTTTTCACACCTTGTGGGAATTTCAGGTATTGTCCTTCATTGATGGAATAAATTTTGCCCTCTTTTGGCATTTGCATATTTTCGTGTGACAGACAGAATGTACCGATAGACGGATCATAAGTGAAACCATTCACACCGTGACCAGTGGTATAAACCAACATTGTTGATGAACCATAAACAATATAACCCGCCGCGACTTGTTTATTACCTGGTTGCATAAAATCTTCTAAGGTAACAGGTGAGCCAATTGGAGATACGCGACGGTAAATAGAGAAAATTGTTCCTACAGATACGTTTACATCAATATTTGAAGAACCATCAAGGGGATCCGTTAAAATAATATATTTTGCATTACGGCCACGTTCTGTATCAAACGCAATAAAACTTTCTTCTTCTTCAGATGCAAAACCAGCCACTTCTTCACGTGCCATTAATGCCGCTTTCATCGTGTTATGGGCGAATAAATCGAGTTTCATTTGACTTTCGCCTTGTACATTTTCAATACCAGATTGACCGAGAATATTTGTTAAACCTGCTTTGTTAATATCTCGATGAATAATTTTCGCTAAAAGACGAATTGACGACAAAATACCACTCAATTCCCCCTTTGCGTTTGGATATTCAGCTTGGCGTTCAACGATAAATTCACTCAATGTTTTCATAATTTTCCTTTTAGTTTTTCATAATACGTTGATTAATTATAGGGAGTTTGGAGTGTAAACTCTAATGGCAGATTATCAGAATGAGATCTTTATCACAAAAATTTCACATTAATTGTTGTAATTTTTAGAAACTATCGCTTATTTTTGAATAAATTTTGGAGTGTTTTTATGCATTTGCGCTCCAAATAAACTTGGGCTACCATAACCGCACTTTATTAAGCCAAAAGGTAAAAAATGAAAATTGCATTAGGCATTGAGTATAATGGACAAAATTATTATGGTTGGCAGAGACAAGAAAAAGTCCGCAGTGTACAAGAAGAATTAGAAAAGGCACTTTCTCACATTGCAAATGAAAAAATTGAAATATTTTGTGCGGGGCGAACGGATTCTGGCGTAAGTGGAACGGGGCAGGTTGTTCATTTTGAAACCAATGCGGTTCGCCCAGAGAAGGCTTGGGCTTTTGGTACGAATGCTCATTTACCTGATGACATTGCAGTGAGTTGGGCAAAACAAGTCGATGATGAATTTCACGCCAGATTTTCTGCAACAGCACGCCGTTACCGTTATATTCTTTATTGTAATAAATTACGCTCTGCGATTTTAGCGGGAGGAATGACACATTGTCATTTAGATTTAGATGCGGAAAAAATGCATCAGGCAGGACAATGTTTACTTGGCGAACATGATTTTTCCTCTTTCCGTGCAGCACAATGTCAATCCCATACCCCTTGGCGTAATGTGCATCATTTGAATGTGTCTCGTATCGGGCAATATATTATTGTGGATATTCAGGCGAACGCTTTTGTGCATCATATGGTGCGTAATATTGTGGGAAGTTTGATTGAGGTCGGTGCTGGAAATCAGCCGATTGAATGGATGCAATGGCTACTTGAGCAGAAAAATCGTCAGCTTGCTGCACCAACAGCAAAACCCGATGGATTGTATTTGGTTGATGTGATTTATCCGCAGAAGTTTGATATTCCTAAACGCCCAATTGGCCCTTTATTTTTAGAGGATGGTTTATTAAATCGTACTTTGAAATAAAGCGTAATTTAATCCTTTAAATAACCATATCTGTAAAAAAGACCGCACTTTAAAAGTGCGGTCAATCTTAAGTGAATTTTATATTAATTTTGATATTCCATAGTTCACTAAAAATCCACCAACCACTAGCCATAAATAAGTTAGTATTCCTAAAACAAACGGTTTTAATCCTGCCTTTTTGATTGCGCTTGCTTGCGTCGTTAAGCCAAGGGCAGCCATTGATGAAATTAATAAGAAAGAATCGATTTCAACTAATAAGTTTACGAGTTCTTTTGGTAATAAATCAAAAGAATTAAAAATCGCAACACCAATAAAAAGTACAGCAAACCAAGGAATTGTAATTTTGTGTGACGTATTTTCTGATACTCCATTACTACGTGTTAATAACCAAGAAAGCATTAATAAAAATGGTGCGAGCATCATCACTCGGATCATTTTGGAAATGACGGCAGTATTCGCCACGATAGGATCAATATTTTCCCCAATAGCATACACTTGAGCCACTTCGTGTACACTAGAACCAACATAAATACCGAATTGATGGGCGTTAATTAAATCTTGTGACCAAGTGTAGAAAAAGGGGTAAGTAAAAATAGCAAGCGTCCCGAAAATGACCACTACGGCAATCGCTACTGAAACTTTATGAGATTCTGCTTTGGTCACAGGCTCTGCCGCCATAACCGCTGCCGCACCACAAATACTACATCCAGCCCCAGTGAGATAAACTAATTGTTTATCCATTTTTAGATAACGAATGCCTAAAAGTGCGGTAAAAAAGAAGGTTGAAATTAGCATAATCGCATCAGTGACAACAGCATTTAATCCTACATCGGCAATATCGCCAAAAGTGAGGCGGAAACCATACAGCACAATGCCAGTGCGAAGAAGCGTGCCTTTGGCAAACAAAACGCCTTTTTCCACTTGTGTTGAAAATTGCGGATAAATGGTATTGCCGATTGCCATTCCCAGCAAGATGGCAATAATTAAAGCACTGATATGATAATGATGGGAAAAATCAGTGTTTCCTAAATAGTTAGCAAGTATAGCGATAATGGCAATAAATATAAGTCCGAAATAAAAGGGACGAGTGTTCATTTTTCCTTTCCTTAGTGAGTGTTTTTGTCTTTTACCCAAGCGGTTTCATCTAAAATTTTGCCAAAATAGCTTTCGACTAAGCGACGAGTAACATCAGTTTGTGGATCAGTAAAAAGATTTTGAGGGCTGCCATATTCAATCATTTTTCCGTCATCCATTACGATAATCGTATCTGCAATATGTTTAATTACACCGAGATCCTGTCCCACATAAATATAAGATATACCTAAACGTTGTTGTAAATCAAGGGTTAAATTAAGCAATTGAATACGTACAGAAGCATCTAAATTGCCAATTGCATCATCTATTATAATAATTTCTGGTGCTAAAATTAATGCGCGTGCTAGGGCAACTCGCTGCTTTTGGCTGATAGAGAGATGCTTAATATTGAGATTTGTGTAATCAGGATAAAGTCCAACGAGAGAGAGGGTTTCAAAGATTTTTTCATTACGTTGTGTCTCTGTCCAATCTGTTGCTAGGCTTAATGGTTCGTCTAATATTTGCCCAATATTTAAACGTGGGTTGAATGCAGAATTAGCATCTTGGAAAACCATACGAATATGTTTAGCTCTAGATTGTACATCCTGATATTGTAATTCTCGATCATTAAATAAAATTCGACCAGAAGTCGGCGGAATAATACCTGCTATCATTTTCACTAGGGTTGATTTACCAGAGCCATTATTGCCAATGATCGCTAGTGTTTGTTTGCGTTCAAGGGTAAAACTCACGCTATCCACTGCATTGAATTGACTTCGACCAAATAAACTGGCGTGACCTTTGAAAGTTTTAGTTAAATCTTCCACTTGTAGTAAGGGCATTATTCATTTCCTTTGCAATTAAGTATAAAAGGGGTGGCTGTTGTTTTTTCTTTAAAATTTTTTTCTCGTAAATTAATAGGATAATGACAAGAAAATTCGTGTTGTTTTATTTTCAATCGTCTTGGTTTTTCCATACATTTTTTTTGTGCAAAAGGGCATCTTGGGCCAAGACGACAGCCAATTGGCATTTGCTCTAAAATAGGAACGGTGCCTTCTAACGTACCCAATTTAGTTTTAAATCCTAAAGGTTGAGTAAAATCGGGTACAGCATTAATTAAGGCTTGGGTATAAGGATGATGGGGACTTTCGATTAATATTTCAGTCGGAGCGGATTCTGTATTTTGCCCACAATAAAGCACTGAAATTTGATCGCACCATTCACTAATACTTTTAATATCGTTACTCGTAAGTAAAATTGTTGTTCCCTGATTTTGGTTCATACTGGAAAGTAAACGAAAAACTTGTAGGGCAGTGGTTGATTCTAACGCATTTGTTGGTTCATCCGCGATTAATAAGCGTGGCTGATTAGCGACAGCCATTGCGATCATAACTTTTTGTCCTTCGCCTTCTGTCAGTTCGTTAGGATAGCTTGCCATAATATCACGATGATCTTTAATTCCTACGCGATGTAACAATTCAATAGCACGTCTTTTTTTCCACCCAAACCATTTCCACCATTTATTTTTAAATGTCCAATTAGGAATATTTTGGATGAGTTGTTTTCCTATTTTTCGACTTGGATCAAGGCAAGATAAGGGATTTTGGAAAATCATTGAAATTTCTTTGCCAACAATCTTACGTCGTTTATGAGGACTGAGTTTCAGTAATTCTACATCGTGAAAACGAAAGCGATCGGCAGTAATAATCCAATTTTCTTTGATTGCATTACAAATGACTTTAGCGATTAAACTTTTTCCTGAGCCTGATTCGCCAACTAATCCAGTGATTTCTCCTTCGTTAAGAGAAAGATTGACGCCATCTACAATTTTTATACGCCCATTGGAGGTTTGAATTTCAATATTGAGGTTACAAATGTCTAAAAGTGCCATAAGCTATTCTTGATGTTGATTGATGGCTTTAGTTAAGCCATTACTGAAAATAATACTTAATAAAATAGTAAAAATAATGGCGAAACCAGGTAAAAGTACTGTCCAAGGCGCAAGATAAAGTAGTTCCAAAGAGTCTTTTATCATTGCCCCCCATTCAGGTGTAGGTCGTTGTGCGCCAAGAGAAATAAAGCTTAATGCACTAATATCTAACACGGCTATAACAAAAGCATGAGCCACTTCTTGAATATAAATAACGGTAATATTCGGTAAAATAGTGCTTTTCAATAAGGCTTGATTGGAAATGCCTTCAAGTTTTAGCATTACAACATAATCTTTTTTTAATTCTTTTTGAATAGCGCGATATATGGTGTGAATGAAATAAGGCAAAATCGCTAATAGCGTAGCAAACATTGCATTCCATAAACTTGGTTCCATTAATGTTGAAATAACAACGGCAATTAATAGAATAGGTAACGATAAAAAAGCATCAAAAATATGCCCGACAAAACGAGCTTTAATACCTTTCAGTAGTCCTGCAATAATTCCTAGTGCGCCGCCTATTATTGCCACTGAAAAGACAACCAGTAAAGCAGAACCTAAGGTATAGCGAGTACCCATAATTAAACGACTTAATATGTCGCGACCTAAATCATCAGTACCAAAGAAAAAAGCAATTTTTCCTCTATCTACCCAAGATGGAGGCATTAATTCTTGCCCAATAAATTGTCGATTATCAGCATAAGGTGCAAGATAACTAGCAAAAAGTGCGGTAAAAATTAATGCGATTAATAAATAAAAGCTAAAAAGTGCGATGGTATTTTGACGAAAGCGTAACCAAATTTGAAAGATTGAGGTACTTTCGCGGAATTCATCAGGTTCTTTATTTTGCATACCAACCTTTCTTTTTAAATGGATCGAGTATAAAAGTGAATAGTTTAGTTAATGTATCAATTAAAATAATACATACACCAATAACAATTACACCTGCGGCAATGCTGTTGTAATCTTGTTCATTTACGGCATTAATTAACCAACGACCAATGCCTGGCCAGCCTAAAGCGGTTTCTACCAACATACATTGCGTTAATACTAATGTGAATACACGTGGTACTTGTGGAACAAGCAGGGGAAAAGTATTACGGAATACATATTGATGGAGAATTTTCCATTTTGACCAACCCCGTGTTGTCGCTACTTTAGAAAAATTTTGATTCAAAATATATTCTGCTCGTTGATGAATAATGCGGATAATTTCCATCGTTGGCAAAATACACAATACCAGCGTTGGTAAGGCTAAATGTTGTAATACATTTTGTACAATTTTTGTGCGATAAGGTACTTCCATAAACCATATATCAATGACAGGAAATCCTGTAATAGATTTAATTTCGTAAAGTAAATTATATTGCCCAATAGCGGCAATTTCCCAATGTGAGAGCGCGGCAACATACAGTAAAATGGGGGCTAACCAAAATATTGGAATAGATAGTCCTACATAAGATAGGCTTTGTAAACTTTTTGCAAAAACTTGTTCAGAATTGACCGCACTTATAATGCCAAGTGGCAAACCAAAAATAAATGCTAAAAATAATGTAATGAAACAAAGTTCTAATGTGGGAGGAAGAACCGTGAGAATAAGGTTCATTAATGATTTTCCACCGTTATAGGTAATGCCAAAATCACCTTGTAACAAGGTGCCTAAATAATGAAAATAGCCGATATAAATGTTTTGTGTAACAAGATTCGCATTAAGAGGATCTCGCAATAAAATGACAAAGCCTAATAGCGATAGTACGAGTAATAATAATGCCACCCACAGAATATGGCGAAGAGCCGACCATAACATTAGTGTTTCTCCTGAATAAAATGTAAGGTGGAAAAATCTAAGCTACCAAAAGGTGTTATTTTTACTCCTTTCACACGACTATTTGCGACTAAAATACGTTTTACATTGGCAATAGGAATAATGGGTAATTCACGTAAAACGAGTTCTTGGGCTTCATTATAGGCTTTTGCGCGTGAACTTAAATGTGAGGTGGTAATGGCGCGATCCATAAATTGATCAAATTCTTCATTACACCAATTAGATAAATTAGTGAGTTCATTTTTTGTTCCACAGCTTAAAATTGGACGCATAAAACCATCAGGATCAAGATTACCAGCTAACCAACCAGATAGAATCAAATCATAATTTTCTGATTGATTGCGTAATTGCGCCGTTAAAAATGGACGAGTTACGGCACGCACTTTAACTTTTACACCCGCTTGAGCTAAATCCCATTTTATCATTTCAGCCATTTTAAAAGGTGCAGGATTATAGACTTGTTCTTCATTAATTACCCATAAATTTAACAAAAGGTTTTTATCTGCTAATTTATTTTTGGCGATTTTGGGATGGTAATCAAACTCAAATTCTGGCGTATTGACAGTTGAAGCCCAAGACACTTCAGGAATAATGTTATTAGCAACAGTTGCTGTGTTATGGTAAATGCTATGAATGATTCGAGCTCGGTTTAAACTTTGTGAAATAGCAGCACGGATTTCGTGATCTCGCATTAATGGCTTATCAAAATTAAACGCTAAATAGGCTAAATTCATCCCATCAGTAGATTGCATATAATAATGTTTGTCATCATTTTTTAATAAGCCAATTTGGCTTACTTCAGGATAAGAAGCGATTTGACATTCGTGATTGAAAAATTTGACTAAACGCCCGCTTCGATCAGTAGAAAGATCCACAATAATATGTTCTATCTTAGCTTCTTTTTTCCAATAGTTTTCGTTACGCACTAAGCGAACATATTGATTATATACATAATCTTTTACTTGATACGGCCCTGTGCCTACTGGATGAGTATCTAATTGAGCAAGATTGTCATCTGCGCTTAATTGATAGGCATATTCTTGTGAAAAAATAATCGCATATTGGCTGGCAAGATGCGACAAAATGGAGGAATCAGGCTCAAATAATTCAATTTTTACTTGATAAGGCGAAAGTGCGGTCACAGATTTGATTTTTTCGTTAAGTTTAATGCTATCAAAATAAGGAAAACGCACTTTTCTTGCTTGTTCGTGAAACACTTTATATTGTGGATTACTATAGGTAACATTCGCCTTTGCTAAAGTTGGTAAATAAGTATTATGCCCTAATACACGATTAATCGAAAATACTACATCTTCAGCGTTAAAATCACGTGTTGGGGTAAACCAAGGGGTTTGGTGAAATTTTACGCCGTGACGTAAATTTAATACAATTTCTTTACCATCAGCTGAAATGGAATAAGATTGCGCCAGCATTGGTGTTAATGTTGCACTGTGATTTTTTATATCAAATAATTTGTTATAAATTTGCTCCGTAACCACATTCATACTGGTTCCTGCATCTGCAGTTTGCGGATTAAATGAAAAACCTGAAGCATGGGTGCAATAAGTTAAGCCATTTTCAGTTAAAAATGTTGGAATACTTGGCGCAGCTTGTAATTCTATATTTTGGCTTATGCAGAGCAGAAAAGATAAAAATCTCAGATTTAGACGTAACATAACAAATGCATTGTGATAAATTATGTGCCAAATTGTAAGGCATATTAGTAAAAATGGCTAGGATATTGAATGTTTAATCGGGTTCAAAAGGAAATCAATCAAATTATTAATCGTGGTTTTGACCGCACTTTGCGCTTGGCGGTAACAGGGTTAAGTCGAAGTGGAAAAACGGTGTTTATTACAAGTTTAATTAATCAACTTCTCTCTATTAATCAAAATTCGCCACAGCATTTGCCCTTGTTTGAAGCGGCTAGAAATGGTTCAATTTTGGCAGTCAAACGAGTATCCCAACAAGATCTCAGCGTGCCACGTTTTGATTATGAAAGTAATTTAAATGATTTGTCACAAAATCCGCCTCAATGGTTTCAGTCTACTCGTGGAGTGAGTGAAACGCGTTTAGCCATTCGTTTTCAACGTCAATCTGGCTTGCTACGTCATTTGAAAGAACGCAGTACGCTTTATCTGGATATTTTTGATTATCCAGGGGAATGGCTACTCGATTTGCCGTTGTTAAATCTAGATTTTCAACAATGGTCACAAGAACAAGTCAAGGCAACCACAGGTATTCGCGAAGAATTAGCGCGAAATTGGCTTGCTATGTTACAGGATTTGGATTTAAGTGCGGTCGCAAATGAAGATGTTTTAGCCAAGATTGCGAAAAGTTATACGGATTATTTACACCAATGCAAGTCGCAAGGCATGCAATTTATTCAGCCTGGGCGATTTGTGTTGCCAAGTGATTTAGAGGGCGCACCCGCATTACAATTTTTTCCATTAATTCATCTTTCAGAAGAACAGTGGCAAACCTTGAAAAAAACAGCCAAATCGAATAGCTATTTTGCCGTGCTGACAACACGTTATAATTATTATCGCAATAAAATTGTGAAAGGTTTTTACGAAAATTATTTTTCTAATTTTGATCGCCAAGTGATTTTGGCGGATTGTTTAACGCCTTTAAATCACAGCCAGCAAGCCTTTTTAGATATGCAAATGGGCTTAAATCAGTTATTTAATAATTTCCATTATGGCAGTAGAAATTTTCTTCATCGTTTGTTTTCCCCGAGAATTGATCGATTAATGTTTGTTGCGACGAAAGCGGATCATATTACTCGCGATCAAATGCCTAATTTAGTGAGTTTAATACGCCAAATTGTGCAAGAGGGCGGTCGCCATGTGGAATTTGAAGGAATTGATACGGAATATACCGCGATTGCGGCTGTTCGTACCACAAAGCAAGTGATTGTAAATCAGCAAGGAAAAGAAATTAAAGCGATTCAAGGGATTCGTTCTATTGATAAACAACCGATTACGCTTTATCCAGGAACGGTGCCGAGTAAATTACCAAGATCAGAATTCTGGCAAAAACAACCGCATTTTGATTTCGATAGTTTTGAACCTCAGCCTTTAGAACAAGGGGAGAGTATTCCTCATTTGAGAATGGATGCAGTTTTACAATTTTTATTAAGTGATCGATTTGAATAAAAAAGTGCGGAAAATTTTTCCGCACTTTTTTCATCGTTCTAGCCCGTATTACGCATTCCAGCTGCGATACCTGTAATGGTAATCATCAATGCTTGTTCCACATCGGGATTGACTTGCTCTGGATTTTCACGGAAACGATGAAGCAATTCCACTTGTAGTAGATTGAGAGGATCCGTGTAGATATTACGCAATGCGATTGAATCTGCAATCCAAGGTAAATCAGACATCAATTCACTTTGATGAGAAAGTGAAAGTACAGTTTGAATATCATCTTCAAGTTGCTTACGTAAATTTTCCCCTAAATACCAAAGTTCTTTTTTCACTAATCGTTGATCATATTGTTGGGAAAGCCAGGTATCTGATTTACTAAATACCATTTCCAACATTCCGATTCGCGTTGAAAAGAACGGCCAGTTTTCGCACATTTTATGAATAATATCGCCTTTGCCTTGTTCAATAATCTGGCGGATAGCTGCACTAGCCCCCAACCAAGCTGGCAGCATTAAACGGTTTTGCATCCACGCAAAAATCCAAGGGATGGCACGTAAACTTTCCACACCGCCATTTGGATTGCGTTTTGCTGGGCGAGATCCAAGCGGCAATTTGGACAGCTCCTGTTCTGGCGTTGCACTACGGAAATAAGGCACGAAATCTTTATCGCCACGCACCACACCACGATAAATATCGCAAGAAATCGTGGAAAGCTCGTCCATTATGTTACGCCATTCTGGTTTCGGTTCTGGTGGCGGTAACAGATTTGCTTCTAAAATAGCACTGGCGTAGAGATCAAAGGTTTCTACCGCTACAGCCGGTAAACCCAGTTTGAAGCGAATCATTTCGCCTTGTTCTGTTACACGTAAACCATTTTTTAGGGAACGAGGCGGTTGAGAAAGTAATGCCGCATGTGCTGGCGCACCGCCACGACCAATTGTGCCACCACGTCCGTGGAATAAAGTGAGTTCAATACCAAGTTTTTCCGTTAAATTCACTAAGGCTTCTTGTGCACGATATTGCGCCCAAGAGGCAGCCATCATTCCCGCATCTTTTGCCGAATCTGAATAACCAATCATTACCATTTGACGATTATTGATAACGCCACGATACCAACCCACATTGAAAAGTTGAGTCATGACTTTTTCAGCTGCATCTAGATCCTCCAAGGTTTCAAATAATGGCACAACAGGAATATGATATGGCACGCCCGCTTCTTTTAAGAGTAAATGAACGGCTAAAACATCAGAGGCACTGCGTGCCATCGAAATAACATAACAGGCTATTACACCTTGTTTTTGTTGAGCAATGACTTTGCAAGTATCTAAAATTTCTTGGGTTTCAGGCGATGGCGTCCAGTTTTGCGGAATTAATGGACGGCGTGAGCTTAATTCCCGAATTAAGAAAGCCTGTTTATCGTCTTCCGTCCATTGAGCGTAATCGCCCAAACCAATATAGCGCGTGATTTCAGCAATGGCATCGGTGTGACGAGTGCTTTCTTGGCGAATATCCATCTGAGAAAGTGTCACGCCAAAACAACTAATACGGTGCAAAATATCCAATAATGAACCATTTGCAATAATGCGCATACCGCATTGAATTAAAGATTGATAACAATCGTAAAGCGGTTCCCAAAGTTGATTATCTTCTAAAATAATTTCGCTTTCAGATACGCGCGGTGTGCGATCAGATAAGCGATCATCAAAATAAGCTAAGGTTGCTGTTAGCTGATGGCGTAAATTTTTTACTACGAAACGATAGGGTTCTAAATGGTTACCGTATTTAACACGAAATTCATCGCTACATCTCATCATTGAAAGTTCATCGGCTAATTTGCTGATGTCTTGTAAGAATAAATCTGCCGCTTTCCAACGGGCAAAATAAAGTACTTTTTTGGTGATTTGTGCGGTAACAAATGGGTTTCCATCTCGGTCGCCGCCCATCCAAGAGGAAATGCGTACGGGTTTTAATCCCACTGGCAAATCGTAACCTAAAAATTCACGGGCGGTTTCATTTAGTTGGCGTAAAAATTCTGGTACAGCTTGCCACAAACTGTTTTCCAACATTGCAAAGCCCCATTTTGCTTCATCAAATGGCGTTGGACGAACAGTACGAATTTCGTTGGTATGCCACGCTTCTGCGATTAAACGAAGTAATAGACGCTCAATAATATTGCGTTCTTTTTCCGTTAAATCATTATGCTCTAATTTGCTTAAACATTTATTGATTTCAATGTGTTTATGAATTAATGAACGACGTGTTGTTTCTGTTGGATGTGCGGTCAGAACAAGCTCAATTAATAATTTTTCGACGGTTTTATGCACCTCTTCCACTGAGGCATTTTGTTCTTTTAAACGTTTGAAAAGTTCGCTTAAGGATTGAGAAGAACTTTGTGCAAGAGAATGTTCACGGGAAATCGTTTGATATTGTTCAGCAATGTTTGTGAGGTTTAAAAATTGGCTGAAAGCACGTGCGACGGGAATAATATTTTCATTAGAAATACTGCCGAGCGTGTCGAGCAATGCTTGTCTTGCTTTATCATCGCCAGCACGAGAATTGCGAGAAAGTTTACGAATGTTTTCGATTAACTCGAGAATATCCTCGCCCTGTGCATCGTTGATTGTTTCTCCGAGAAAACGCCCTAACATACTAATGTTATTGCGCAGAGTGGCGTACTCTTGTGTCATAGGAACTCCTAAAAGTAAAAAATAAAATTTGTCAGTTGGCGGTAGATATAACTAAAAATAGGGTGGAGGGCAAATGCTATTCAGAGAAATTTTGAAAATAATCAAGAAAAGCTAAAAAATAGCTAAAAAAGAACCGCGCTTTTTAGGGATTGTTTAAAAAGTGCGGTCTATTTTTGTTAAGTTTATAAAATCGATTTAACGGATTTTCGAATGATAAGCTCAGGGGCTATATCAATACGACCATATTGTTGAACGCTTTCATCTTTGTGACTAATTCGTTCTAACAGAATATTTACTGCCTGTCTGCCTAAACGTAGTTTTGATTGATGAATGGTGGTTAATGGTGGTGCGTAGAAACGTGAGGCGTGAATATCATCATAGCCGATAATGGACATATCCTCTGGCACGCGTAAGTCTTTTTCTGTCAGAGCGGAAATTGCACCTAACGCCATCACATCGTTACAACAGAATAGGGCAGTTGGTAATTCCTCTTGAGTCAGTAAACGATTCATACATTCATAACCATCTTCAGGCTCAAATGCACCTTCTAGTACCCAAGACGGATTGATGGTTAATTTAGCTTCTTCCATTGCTTTTACAAAGCCTTCATAACGTGTTCTTGCGGTAGTTTTATTGAGTTCGCCGCAGATAATCCCGATTTTTTTATGACCGCACTCAATGAGGTGTTTGGTTGCTAAATATCCGCCATCAAAACTATGATCATCAATCACATCGGTATTAGCATTTGGGCCCCAATCCATTACAACCATTGGAATAGTGGAAAATGATGAAAGTAAATCCAATGAATCTTGCGTATATTCAGAACACATTACAAGCAAGCCATCAACCCGTTTTTTTGCCAACATTTCTAAATGATTTTTGACTTTTTCAGGATCATTTTGTGTGTTACATAAGAACAAAGAATAACCTTGTCGATAGCAATGTTCTTCAACAGAATGAATGATTTCGGCAAAATACGGTGCTTCACTGGTTGTCACAATCATGCCAATGGATTTAGTAGTATTGACTTTTAAACTGCGCGCTACAGCACTAGGGGAATAATTAAGTTGTTTAATTGCGGATAACACCGCTTCTTCCGTATCTTTTGCAACGAAACGGGTTTTATTAATTACGTGAGATACGGTTGTGGTGGACACACCAGCTATTTTTGCCACATCTTTAATTGTTGCCATATATTTAAATCCCTAAAAAATTTTTCCTATTATAAAGGTTTGTTGAGAATTTAGTCATCTTTATTGCAAATTTTTTATAAAAAGAAGTGATTTTTTCGTATTATTCTTGCTAGAATGTCTGCGTTATTTTTTATGAGGAGAACAAAATGAGCGATTTTGGTTATGCAATGATTATGGTTGTTTTTAGTATGTCTGTTGTCGTGGGGCTTGCACTTTCAATCTTTTAATCAAATCAACTTTTTATTATCACCGCAGTTTTGTTTCTACAAAGTGCGGTGATTTTTTTCGGTGTTTTGCTTGCCCGTTTAAAATATGGTAAAACTAACGCCGTTTTATTCACAACATATAGGAAGTTCTATGTCAAATTTACAAGCAATTATTGAAGCTGCATTTGAAAAACGTGCAGAAATTACACCAAAAACCGTTGATGCAGAAACGCGCGCGGCAATTGAAGAAGTAATCGAAGGGTTAGATTCTGGAAAATATCGTGTAGCCGAAAAAATTGATGGCGAATGGGTAACACATCAATGGTTAAAAAAAGCGGTTTTACTTTCATTCCGTATTAATGACAACCAAATCATTGATGGTGCAGAAACAAAATATTACGACAAAGTGGCATTAAAATTTGCGGATTACACCGAAGAGCGTTTTGCCGAAGAAGGTTTCCGTGTTGTGCCTTCTGCAACGGTGCGTAAAGGCGCATATATTTCTAAAAACTGCGTATTAATGCCATCTTATGTAAACATTGGTGCTTACGTTGGCGAAGGCACCATGGTGGATACTTGGGCGACAGTAGGCTCTTGTGCGCAAATTGGTAAAAATGTTCATTTATCTGGCGGTGTAGGTATCGGCGGCGTGTTAGAGCCATTACAAGCTAATCCAACCATTATCGGCGATAACTGCTTTATCGGCGCACGTTCAGAAGTGGTTGAAGGTGTTATTGTAGAAGATGGCTGTGTTATTTCAATGGGCGTATTCATCGGTCAATCAACTAAAATTTATGATCGTGAAACAGGCGAAATTCATTATGGTCGCGTACCAGCAGGTTCTGTGGTGGTGTCTGGTAGCCTTCCATCAAAATGTGGAAAATATAGCTTATACTGTGCTGTGATCGTGAAAAAAGTGGATGCGAAAACTTTAGGTAAAGTTGGCATCAATGAATTATTACGTTCTATTGAAGAATAGTAAAAAAATCATAAAAAAAGACCGCACTTTTAAAGTGCGGTCTGAAAATCAAAAGAAATTAAGCGGCGAATGGGTCGCGTAAAATCATGGTTTCTACACGATCAGGGCCTGTTGAAAGAATATCAATAGGTACACCAGTCACTTCTTCAATACGTTTAATATAGTTAATACAGTTTTGTGGCAATTTATTTACATCTGTGATGCGGAAAGTATTTTCTTTCCAACCGGGTAATGTTTCATAAATTGGTTCTACACCTTCCCAATCTTTTGCCGCTAACGGTGCATATTCAACGATTTCGCCATTTGGCATTTTGTAAGCAACGCAGATTTTTACTTCATCAAAACCATCTAACACGTCTAGTTTAGTCATACAGAAACCTGAAATGGAATTGAGTTGGATTGCACGGCGAATTGCAACGGCATCGAACCAACCACAACGACGTGGACGACCTGTTACCGCACCAAACTCGTTACCTTTACGTGCAATTTTAGCACCCACATCATCAAATAATTCCGTTGTGAATGGGCCACCGCCTACACGAGTACAGTAAGCCTTGATGATACCAAGTACATAATCAAGATTGCGTGGGCCAAATCCAGAACCTGTTGCAACGCCACCAGCCGTTGTATTTGAACTAGTGACATACGGATATGTACCGTGGTCGATATCTAACATTGTGCCTTGTGCGCCTTCAAATAAAATATGTTCGCCATTTTTGCGTGCGGTATCAAGAATTGTAGTGATGTCTGCCACCATTCCCGTAATTACATTGGCAATTGCCATTACATCATCTAAGGTTTTTTGATAATCGACAGGTTCAACTTTGTAGTAGTTCACTAATTGGAAATTATAGTATTCAAGGATATTTTTGAGTTTTTCGGCAAAAGCTTCTTTGTCGAACAAATCGCCTACGCGTAAACCACGACGAGCCACTTTATCTTCATAAGCTGGGCCAATACCACGACCCGTTGTACCTATAGCTTTTTTGCCAAGGGCTGCTTCACGGGCGTGATCCATAGCAACGTGATAAGGCAGAATCAAAGGACAAGCTTCTGAAATTAATAAACGTTCACGAACTTTAATACCTCGGCTTTCAAGTTCGCCCATTTCTTTCATTAATGCTTCAGGCGAAACCACAACGCCATTACCAATTAAGCAAGTTACGTTTGGATGTAACATACCAGATGGAATTAAACGTAATACGGTTTTTTCGCCATTGATGATAAGTGTGTGACCTGCGTTATGACCGCCTTGATAACGAACTACGTATTTTACGCGATCCGTCAAAAGATCAACGATTTTTCCTTTACCTTCATCGCCCCATTGTGCGCCTAAGATAACAACGCTTTTTCCCATAATTTCCGCCTTTTATTCGGTTAAATTAGTCAAATAAACAGTCGTTTACTTTACTCTTTTTCAACTTTAATCTCAATGATATAAAAGAAAAAGTGCGGTAATTTTTCACCGCACTTTAGGTTTAAACTTTATTCAAATAAGGATTTGTGTAATGAGCGTACAATTTCATCAGAATGTTCACTTTGTACTAACATACAAACATTGTTGGTACTTGCCCCATAACTAATCATTCGCACATTATAAGATTGAACAGTATCAAAAATACATTTTGCCACACCTGAAGTAATATGCAGGTCATTACCGATTAATGCAACTAATGATAATCCTGTATCGACTTTTACTGAACAGTATTGACGAAGTTCATCTAATAATTCGGTTGAAAGTAATTCCGCACCTGAAGATGCAGAACCTGTTTTATCTAATGTTAATGCAATGCTTACTTCTGAGGTGGTAATGGTATCCACTGAAATTTTGTGTTTAGCTAAAATGTTAAATACATTTGCTAAGAAACCTTGTGCGTGCAACATACTTAAGCTCGAAAGCGTGAGTAAAGTTTGATCTCGGCGTAATGCAATTGCACGGAAAGTTGGACGCGGTTGAGGATCACGAGTAACCCAAGTACCACACGCTTCAGGTGCTTTGCTTGAACCCACATAAACAGGGATATTGCTACGTACGGCAGGGAGCAATGTGGCTGGGTGTAGCACTTTAGCCCCAAAGGTTGCCATTTCAGCGGCTTCAGCAAAGCTCATTGTGTCGATGCGTTGTGCTGTCGGAACAATGCGTGGATCGGTTGTATAAATGCCTGCTACATCAGTCCAAATTAAAACGTCTTTTGCATTTAATACTTCGGCTAATAAAGCAGCAGAGTAGTCGCTACCGCCACGACCTAATGTGGTTGTTTTACCGCTTGGTTCACGTCCGATAAAACCTTGGGTAATAACTAATTCGCCGCGGTCTATTAATGGTTTTAAAATGCTATCGCTGTTTGATTGGGTTTGTTCATCATTTGGCGCAGCTTTACCAAAATGGTTATTGGTTGAAACAATTGTACGCACATCAACCCAAGTCGCAGATGCGTTTTGCTCACGTAAAATCTCAATAAAAATTTGAGTAGACATCATTTCGCCGTGACTGATAAGTTCATCGGTTAATGCGGGAGAGGTTGCAAGACTAGCTGCTTCAGAAAGTGCGGTAATATTTTCAAGATATTTTTCAATAATTGGACGGATACGGCTGTCGTCTTTTAATTCATTCAAAATATTCTCTTGAATTTGACGGATTTCGCCAATTAATTTTTCACGTTCTGTCGCTTTTACACCATTTGCTAAAGCCACTAATAAATTTGTTACACCAGCTGATGCAGAAAGCACGACTACGCGTGTATTTGGATCGGCAATGATAATTTTTGCACAAGCTGTCATTGCATCGTGGTTAGCAACGGATGTTCCGCCAAATTTGGCAACCGAGAGATGGGACATAAGATACTCCTAGATGTTGTGTTTTTTTAGAATAATAGGTATAGAAATAACGATTTCATTATTTTTTGTCAAATAAATTTTAATTAACAATAAATGAACGCATAAAAGAAAAAATAGGATTAGGAAAAATTGGTTGTTGAGAAAGACATATAAGTTGTATAAATGAATAAAAAATAAGTGATATGCTTCATTAATAAGCAAACAAACATAAAATTGCTTTTTTTGTAAAAAAGTATTTGACGAGGATCATCAAAATTAGCATAATACGCCCCGCAAAGCCGATATGGTTAAGCAAATTAAGTAATGGCTACATAGCTCAGTTGGTTAGAGCACAACACTCATAATGTTGGGGTCGCAAGTTCGAATCTCGCTGTAGCCACCAAATTTGCGGGACTGGCGAAATTGGTAGACGCACCAGATTTAGGTTCTGGCGCCGAGAGGTGTGTGGGTTCAAGTCCCTCGTCCCGCACCATTTATCGCTTTGTAATTCAAATAGTCGTTGGGGTATCGCCAAGCGGTAAGGCACTGGGTTTTGATCTCAGCATTCCTAGGTTCGAATCCTAGTACCCCAGCCATACTATCAAAAAAGTCTTCTTTATATCCAATCAAAGATTTATCTAATTGGGGTATCGCCAAGCGGTAAGGCACTGGGTTTTGATCTCAGCATTCCTAGGTTCGAATCCTAGTACCCCAGCCATATTTTTTAACTCCCATAGCACTAACAAAAGCTAGTTTTTTGTCTTATTTAAGGTTGTTTTTGCGATCCAGATCTCAAACAGGTTTATTTGTAATATAAAGTAATATTCTATTAATGCTATCTTGTTTTCCTGTTCATTTAGGAGAGCAATATGGAATTTTCTTTACAATACATCATTATTTTCATTTTTGTTATTTTATTTCTCATTGGCTTATTTTCATCTAAATCAAGATCAACTCGTCGTAATGCAAAGAAGAGTCGTCTTTATCTTTCGACAGAAAACAAAATTAATATTGTGAATAAAAATGATCATCTTGATGTCGTTATATTGAATAAGTATAAAAGAAAAGCTTTGATGAATAAGAGTGAATATCAACTTTTTCTTCGTTTAGAAAAGTTGTTGTCTAAAGATTATCAAGAGTTCCGTTTATTTACTCAGGTTTCAATGGGAGAGTTTTTAGAATCAATAGATAAAGAGGCCCATTTTGCGATAAATAGTAAACGAGTAGATTTTTTGATTGTGGATAAGAAAGGCTATGCCGTAATAGTAATTGAATATCAAGGGCAGGGACATTATCAGGATAATGCAGCGAAGCGTGATGCAGTGAAACGGGAGGCTTGTCGAAAGGCTGGGGTGATTTTTTTAGAATTTCAGCCGAACTATGGAAAAGCAGAATTAGAATTTGTTGTTGAAAACTTAAAACGTTATTTGATAAAAAATTAAAGTTTAGATATTTATTGAGAAACAATGAATATGTAAGGAAAAAGCTAAGATGAATGTCTTAGCTTTTTTGTTATTTTATTTAAATGTGTGAACTAGAATTATGCACGTTTGAAGTCAATGTGAACCAATTTTGGTTTGAATGGGTGACGTTGCATTGCTTGTACTTTAACTGCAACTTCTTTACCACCGATCACTAATGTAATCACTTCAGAATAGAAAGATTCGTGTGCTTGCGCGTTGTTTAATTCATCGTGGTTTAAGATGATTGAAACTGGTTCTTCACTGCCACCATAAACAATTGCAGGGATTTGACCATTGTTACGCAGGCGGCGGCTCGCACCCTTACCTTGCGCAGTACGAACTTCAGCGTTAAATTTAAATGCCATTTTTATGTTCTCTTGAAATTAAATGTTAAAAGAAAGAAAATCGCAGGCGACCCAGCAATTTTCCTAAAAACCGCTCAAAGACAAGCCTTGAGAGCGGTGGATTATAGAATATCCTTATTTTCAAATCAAACTTTTTTCTAGGCTTTTTGATTTAAAAAGATTAAAATGTGAACCAATTTTTTGTCACATCTATTAATAAAAAAGCAGGAACAAATGGAATTTTTGATTGGATTTTTTACTGAATATGGTTATTGGGCTGTTCTTTTTGTTTTAATTATTTGTGGATTTGGTGTACCTATTCCAGAAGATATAACATTAGTTTCAGGTGGTGTCATTGCGGGGCTTTATCCAGAAAATGTCAATTCTCATTTGATGTTGCTAGTTAGTATGATTGGTGTGCTTGTTGGCGATTCCTGTATGTATTGGCTTGGTCGAATTTATGGTACGAAAATTTTACGTTTCCGACCAATACGTAGAATTGTAACATTACAGCGTTTAAGAATGGTGCGTGAAAAATTCAGTCAATATGGAAATCGAGTACTGTTTGTTGCACGATTTTTACCCGGTTTACGCGCTCCAATTTATATGGTCTCAGGCATTACACGCCGTGTAAGTTATGTTCGTTTTGTTTTAATAGATTTCTGTGCTGCGATTATTTCTGTACCCATTTGGGTTTACCTTGGGGAATTAGGGGCTAAAAATTTAGATTGGCTACATGCACAAATTCAAAAAGGTCAAATAGTGATTTATATATTTTTTGGTTTACTTGTAGTATTCTTTTTTTGGAAATGGAAAAAATCTAAAAAATCAGTGCAATAATAGAATAATAAACGGCTAAAAACATTCCTATTTTTAGCCGCACTTTTTAATTTTCTTCTCTCTTTTCTTTAAATAAACCTGATTCGCCTTCAGAATAATCTCTTGGTTGTTCATTTTGAGATTTATCTGTTGCAGTAATCAACTGTTGGGTGAATAAACCTTTGTGATCTTTTTCGCCCAGTAAATTATTGGAGGAGGTTGCGTAGTGGTGATAAAGTTTTTGATAATCCTTAATTAAGGTTTTGAATAATTCAGCACTTTCTGCAAAATGTTTTTCGATTTGCGCTTTTTGTGTATCAAGTTGGGTTTTGACTGTTTTTAATTCAGCCTCTGTTTTAGCTTGATGTTTTACGGAACCTTTGGTTAAACGCACGGCAATGTAACCAATAAATAATCCAACAATAAAAGCGATACCAATCGCTACCCAAATTTCATTTGTCCAATTTTCCATAATGTTCTCCCATTAATGTGATTAAAAACTAGCAGGTTGCAATAACAACAATTTCAACTTTCCAACGAGGATCCGCTAATTTAGCTTCGACTGTCGCTCGACTTGGTGGGCTAACATGATCGACCCATTCATCCCAAGCTTGATTTAATTGTGCATAATCTTGCATATCTGCCAAGAAAATTTGCGCAGTTAAAATATTGCTTTTATTGGAGCCAATTTCTGCTAACAATTTATCAATTAATCCTAATACTTCTTTGGTTTGTTCGTAGGCATTTTGCTCGATGGTTAGTTCTGGAACTTGCCCTGCAAAATAGGCGAGGTTGTTATGAATTGAAACTTCACTTAAACGTGCATTGGGTAAAATGCGTTGAATTGTCATAGGATTCTCCTTTGGGGTATTTTCTTCTATTCTAAATAGCCTTTACTGCTTTGTAAAATCCTCTTTACTAAGCTAGAATACCCGACAGTTATTCTCAATTATTTAATTATTATGAAATTGCTTATTTCTAATCAGCACGGTGCTATTGTTATGGCATTGGTCCCTTTTATTTACGGTATGTTACTTGCTAATCCAGTATGGGCTCACTTATTTTTACTATTAGGATGGTTTTCGCTTTATTTGATGACTTATCCTTTTTTGAATTTATTTAAAGGTAAAAATCTTGAGTTATACAAAAAATGGTCTGTGATTTATTTTGCTGCCGCAGTGATTTTTGCGATCCCCGCGTTAATTTATAATTGGCAAGTACTGTATTTTATGTTTGCCATGCTGCCGTTTGTCGCGGTGAACATTTATTTCACTAAGAAAAAAGATGAGCGTAACTTATGGAATGATTTGGCTGGGATCTTAATTTTTGCTTTAGCTGGAATGGGATCCTATTACTTTTCTGACCGCACTTTTGATGAAAAAATACTTTGGGTGGCGATTTATCCAACATTATTTTTTATTGGAACAACGCTTTATGTGAAATCTATGATGCGTGAGCGAAAAAATCCACGTTATTTTTGGGCATCAGTGATTTTTCATTTATTATTTGTGCTGATTTTTGTGGTTTCTCAGCAGTTTATTTTAGCATTAGCTTTTGTCCCTGGATTAGTGCGAGCGGTTTATCTGCCCACTAAAAAGCTTTCTGTTATGCAAGTTGGATTAATAGAATTTGCGATTACAGCGGTCTTTTTTATTTTACTTTTAATAGCAACTTTATAAATGAAACTGAAGTTATTTTTTCATACAGTATTACTTTCTTGTAGTTTGCCTATTTTGGCGATGAAAACCGTTGATATTACAGCGAGTTCGAAAATGGATGATCAAGCAAGAATGAATTTGGCACAAGAGTTTGCCAATAAACAGCAATGGATCTCTGTTTTCGATATTATGTATCCGATGGCGTTGGAAGGAAATATAACGGCTCAAAGCAATCTTGGTATGTTATATAATCTCGGGCGTGGCACAGCGAGAGATTATGAAAAGGCTTATTGGTGGTTTAGCGAAGCCGCAGAGAAGGGCAGCGTGAAAGGGCTAAATAATCTTGGCGTTATGTATCTGCGTGGCGATTACGTCAAACAAAATACAGAGCAGGCCATTAAGCTTTTTGAACGTACTGCTCGGGCTAAAGATACGGATGCGATGATGATGTTAAGTAATATTTATCGCTCACAAAACCAACCTAAAAAATCCTTAGAATGGTTGAAAAAAGCTGCTGAATTAGGTAATCAGGAAGCAAAACAGCGTTTATCTAGCCAGCCATAATCTAAAAGTGCGGTTATTTTAATCGCACAAATTTCACGCCACTATGTTGCAATAGTAATTTCATTGGATCTTCATCATTCGAGACTGTTTTCTCACGTAATTCCATTAATTTCATCCGCAAATGGGCGAGTTCGTGAATCCTTGTCGCCACCTCTTTAATGTGTTTGTCTAACACGCGATTAATTTCTTCTGCTTGCTGTTTTGAAGCATTTTCTAAATTCAGTAGGCTTTTTATTTCATTTAATGAAATATCTAAATTTCGGCAGTTACAAATAAATGATAAACGTTGCAAATGTTCTTCATTATATTGGCGAAAATTGCCTGAAGTGCGTTTTGGGGGTGGGATTAAACCTTGTTGTTCATAATAACGAATGGTTTCTATGGTACAGCCTAGGGCTTTAGCAAGTGCTCCAATTTTCATCAATTTCCTTAAAAAATGACTTGATTCTAAAGTTACTTCATATTTTATCATACGCCTAGATTTTCTTAAACAAACAAGGAGTATCCAAAATGGAATTAAAAAAAATCGCAGTGGGATTAACCGCACTTTTAGGTATGTCTGTTGCTAACGCACACAATGTTTGGCTTGAGCCTGCTTCATCACAAGATGAATACGTAGTGAAATTTGGACATGAACAAACTGAAACTTATCCAGAATCTAAACTTAAATCTATCCAAGCCTTAAATGCGCAAGGAAAATTAACTGCCGTTGATTACCAATTCAGAAATGGCGAAGCCTATCTTATGCCTAAATCTGATTTAGTATTCGTTCATTTCGATAATGGTGTATGGTCAAAATTACCAAGCGGTAAATACGTTGAAAAAACAAAACGTGAAGAACCAACAGCAGAATTTAGTACCAACCCTGTTAAATTTGGTAAAGCGATTTTGAAATGGGATGCTGAATCTTTCAAATCTCATCAACAAGCTTACGAATTGATTCCTCAAGAAAAAGCACAAGCGAACAAACCACTTTCTATCCTTGTTTTACATAACGGTAAACCCGTTCAAGGCATAAAAGTGGGCGTGAGTGAAGATGCACCGTTCAATTTAACCAATGAAAAAGGTATCGCTCAATTTACGCCAACTAAAGGCTTCAACAAAGTATGGGCAGAGTTTGAGGAAAAAGTAACAAATAATGCGGATTACGATCGTCGCTCTGTGGAATATATGCTAACTTTTGACGCGCAATAATATGGATTTGGGATGAAAAAAATTGTTTTTTTAACCGCACTTTTTGCGGCTTGCTATCTCCCGAATACTTATGCCCATGCGCTTTATGTGTTTGCCCAATATGATGGGCAAACACTCTCTGGCAAATCCTATTATTCTGATATGACCCCTGCAGCTGAAACTTATTTAGAAGTTTTCCGCTCGGGTGTTTCAGATCCTGTTTTAACTGGAAAAACAGACCGCCAAGGCGCATTTAAGCTTTCTATTGCTGATGTGCCACATACAACCTTAAAAGTTGTGGTGGAAGGCGATGAAGGACACCGTGCGTCAGTGGTTGCCGCTCATACATCTGCCGAAAATCAAAGCGGTGCAGATTTAATGCTGCTTCGTGAAGATATTGCGCATTTAAAAGATAAAATTTATTTACATGATATTTTAGGCGGAATAGGTTATATCGTTGGTATTGCTGGACTTATTGCTTTACGTAATGCGCGTAAAATTAAACAAGGACGTATTTAATGCATTTATCTGAAGGCGTGTTACATACGCCTATTTTATTAGCTGGCACAGTGCTTGCTGTTGTGGGCATTGCTGTGGGGTTGCGTCGTTTAGAATCAGAACGTTTACCCCTTACCGCACTTTTTGCGGCTGCATTTTTTGTGGCTGGAACCATTCATGTCCCCGTAGGAATTGGTAGTGTGCATTTAATTTTAAATGGTATGGCTGGTTTATTCCTTGGGTGGGCTGTTTTTCCTGCGTTTCTTATCGCACTTTTATTGCAAGTCATCTTCTTTTCTTTTGGCGGATTTGCAGTGTTAGGCGTCAATCTATGCGTGATGGCAACGCCTGCAGTGATTGCTCATTATCTTTTCCGTTCTCGTTTACAACCGCACATAGCTTTAAAAGATCGCTTATTCGTCGGTATTGGAGCTGGCGTAATTGGCGTTGGCGGGGCAGGCGCACTTGCTTCTTTTGTGCTGATGTTAGATGGTGGAAAAAGTTATCTGAATCTTGTTTGGCTCTTGCTAGTCTCTCATATTCCGGTATTTATTTTGGATAGTATTATCAGCGTAGGAGTGATTACCTTGCTTGGTAAAATGTATCCTGAAGTCATGAATCGTACCGAGAATGTCTCTTAATGAAAATTCATCGCTTATTTCAACCGCACTTTAGGTTGATTTATCTATTTATCTGGGGGCTAATCATCAGTGGATTGAGTGATCTCACTTGGCTTATCTCCCTTAATGTGCTTGCAGTTTCTCTCTTTTTTATTTCACTGCTGTTCAGTCAAAAATCTTTTTTGCCCTATCTTAAACGTTGGTTTGCTTTAGTTATTTTTATTGCTTTAATGTGGGCGACATTAAGTTGGCAAATTGGCGAAAATGGCATTGAACTCAATTTTCAAGGTATAGAATTAGCAGAAAAATTGAGTTTACGGACTCATTTATTGCTGATTTCTCTTTGGCTCTTTTTGTGGAATATTAATGATGCGGTGCTTGTTCAAGCCATTGGCAAATTGCCTTTGCCAGAAAAATTAATTCAACTTTTTGTGCTGACTGTACGTTACATTGCACTGCTTGGCGAATTGCGTCAAAAAATGGATATTGCTATGCGAGCTCGTGGATTTCGTCCTGGGCTTAATCGCCGAACCCTTTATGTGACCGCTCAAAGTGTCGCTTTATTATTGATTCATGCCCTATTAAAAGCCGAAACGGCGCAAATGGCTTTAAAATGTCGTGGTTTTCAGTTTGGCAAAAAGAGAGAAAAATAAATGTTAGCTGTAAATAATCTTTATATAGAACGCAATGGTAGAGCGATTATTCAAGATTTAAGTTTTACCTTGGAAGGTCAAAAACGTCTTTTCGTCCAAGGGGAAATTGGCTCAGGAAAAACCACTTTACTGCTTGCTTTGTTGGGATTTGTTCCAGTAACCAAGGGGGAAATTAAACTATTTGGCAAAGTTTGTCGTAAAGAAAAAGATTTTGCGCCATTTCGTGGCACGATTGGTATTTGTTTTCAAAATGCGGATGATCAACTTTTTGGCCCAACAGTATTGGATGATATTGCCTTCGGGCCATTAAACCAAAATGTGTCTGGAGAGCAGGCGTATCATATCGCAGAGCAGCAATTAGAACGTCTTGGCATTACACGTTTAAAAGATCGTATGGTACATACCTTATCTGGTGGTGAGAAAAATTTTACCGCACTTGCAGGTGTCTTAGCGATGCAGCCAAAAATCTTATTATTAGATGAACCCACCAATGGATTAGATCGAAAAAACACTGAAAAATTGACCGCACTTTTGCGAGAACTTTCCCTACCCATTTTGATTTCATCCCATCATCATGGATTTATTAACGAATTAGCCACAGAAATTATTAGTTTATGATTTCTATATCCATTAGATAAAAATGCGGCTGTGATTGGGAAAGTGATAACCGATAAAAAAGTGCGTTTAGTGGGTATTTTTGGACAAAGTCGATTATTAGATTTACCCACAAATGAACCATTGCCAAGAATTTGTTAATGATTAGATAAAATTAAAGCCTTGATAATCAAGGCTTTATTTTTTACTTACAATATTTTAGAGGATATATTATTTGTAACCCTATTAAAGCACTTTCACGATACTTTCACATAGATAGCGAATATTATCTTCTGTGATTCCAGCTACGTTGATACGACCAGAACGAACAGCGTAAATGGCAAATTCATTTTTTAGACGATCCACTTGTTCCCCTGTTAATCCACTGAAAGAGAACATACCGTTTTGTTCAATGATAAAGCTGAAATCTTGTTCTGCACCATATTCTTTTAGTAACTGAACGAATAAATGACGCATTTTTTTGATGCGTTCACGCATTTCAGTTAATTCATTTTCCCACTCTTGGCGAAGTTGAGTGTCATTTAATACTGTTGCGACAGTCGCCCCACCGTGAGATGCAGGGTTAGAGTAAAGTGTACGAATGATTGATTTCACTTGGGTTAATGCAGTTGAAGCAATTTCTTCATTTTCTGCCACAAGGGTAAATGCACCAACACGTTCATTATATAAACCAAAGTTTTTCGAGAATGAACTCGCCACTAATAATTCTTTGTGGTTTGCCGCAAAAGCACGTAAACCATAAGCATCTTGGTCTAAGCCATTGGCTAAACCTTGATAAGCAAAGTCAAAGAGTGGCAACCAACCATTTTTAGCTGAAAGTGCGGCTAATTCTTGCCATTGTTCTGGAGTAGGGTCAATACCAGTCGGATTATGGCAACAACCGTGTAAAAGCACCACATCGCCTTCGCTTGCTTGGCTTAAATCTTCTAATAAGTGTTCCCAATCAAGGGCTTTGCGTTCAGCATCATAATAACGATATTCACGAATGGTCATACCGACAGCATTGAAAATCGCATTGTGGTTTGGCCAAGTTGGTGTGCTGATCCAAACATTTTGTGCTTTAGTTTGGCGTTTAATAAATTCTGCCGCAATGCGTAATGCACCTGTTCCGCCTAAACTTTGTACTGTTCTTGCTCGATTAGATTGGATGACTTCAGAATCTTTACCGAAAAGTAACGCTTTTGTTTGTTCGTTATAATCCGCAATACCATCAATAGTCAGATAATTCTTGGTTTTTTCCTTATCAAATAAGCGTTTTTCGGCTTCTTTTACTGCACGCATAATCGGGGTTGTGCCTTGCGCATCTTTATAAACGCCAATACCCAAATTGATTTTATTTTCGCGAGTTTCGGATTTAAATGCTTCGCCTAAGCCTAAGATTGGATCGGCTGGTGCCGCTTTGATATGTTCAAACATAGCTTTTCCTTATGTATGTGTTGTGTGATGAATAGTTTTATACTTCAGTCATTTTATTTTATCAAGAAAGATTTTATAAAAATTAACCACACTTTAATATTTTTAAATATTTATCAAAAAGTGCGGTCATTTTTTAAATTATTTTAGTTTTTCAATCGCCCAATTTAATCCCGATTGATAATCTTCGGGTAATTCAATTCGGAGCTTTTCTAATTGTTGAATAATGACCGCTTTATTGGGATGAGAAAGATTGATATGCCCAACCTTACGCCCAGCCCTCACTTCTTTACCGTACCAATGAAGTTGTGCAAAAGGTATATTAAGCCATTTTGGATTATGGTTTGTGCCGATTAAATTTACCATTACACTTGGGGCAAAAATTTGTAAGTCAGGTGTTGGCAAATCAAGTAGCGCACGTAAATGTAATTCAAATTGGCTAATCGCGCATCCTAGTTGTGTCCAATGTCCACTGTTATGTACACGAGGCGCAAGTTCGTTAATTAGTAATTTGTCGCTTACAACAAAACATTCCATTGCCATCACACCCACATAGCCTAATTTATCCATAATTTTGCCGAGCATTGTTTCAGCTTGTTTTTGTTGTGCGGATTGTTGAGGAAATGCATTATCAATCACACTGTAACGCAAAATACCATTTTGTTGCAGGTTATGCGTAACGGGATAAAAACGCTTTTCGCCATTTTTAAATCTTGCGCCTACAATAGAAACTTCATAATCAAAAGGAATAAATTTTTCTGCGATCACTTCACCAAATAAGTCATCGGTGATGTCCGCTTTGTTTTCATCGCTGATAATCCATTGACCACGCCCATCATATCCGCCTGTTCTACGTTTGACGACGACTTTCTCGCCAACAGTTTGGAAAACATCATTCCATTGCGTTTTATCTTTTAATAAACACCAAGGCGAGGTCGAAAGATTCAGTTCATCAAGCAAGGATTTTTGAGTAAAACGATCGGCTAATAATCCAAATACATGTTGATTGACGAAGTTTTTATGATTGCCGAGTAATTCAGTCAAAGGCGTTTTTTCCCAGCGTTCAATTTCTGCCGTGATGATCGCATTTTCAGGTAAGTCAAAAACTGGCACATTGAAGGCTAAGGGTTCGACATAAATATCTAAAGGTGCGCCAGCGTAACCTAACATTCTGCCGAGTTGTCCGTTGCCAAGTACATAAACCGTTGGGTATAAGGTGGAGTTTTGCATAATATTTCTCGTTAAATTTACGAAAAAAACAACCGCACTTTAGAAGTGCGGTCAGATCTGAAGATATTTTTATGTGCGTGGATCGGGATTATCCAGTACAGCACGAGTTTGGCTTTCACGGAAAGATTGCAGGCGTGAAAGCAATTCTACATCCCAACTTGCTAGAATTTGTGCGGCTAACAATCCAGCATTTGCCGCACCCGCAGGGCCAATAGACAATGTTCCGACTGGGATTCCTTTTGGCATTTGCACAATTGAATAAAGGCTATCTACGCCATTTAACATAGAACTTTTTACTGGCACCCCCAGCACTGGCACAAGTGTTTTCGCTGCGAGCATACCGGGTAAATGTGCCGCACCGCCTGCACCAGCAATAATTACTTTGTAACCATTTTTTTGTGCATTTTCGGCAAATTCGAAAAGTTTATCAGGCGTACGATGGGCAGAGACGACTTCCACATGATAAGGCACGTTTAATTCATCTAAAATCTGAGTTGTCTCTTGCATAGTAGCCCAATCACTTTTTGACCCCATCACAACGGCAATTTGTGCAGTTTTTGACATGCTATTTTCTCAATTTTTTTAATTAAAACGTGGTGTAGAATAGCATAGATTACATATATCTAGCAAACGTTTGCTATTTATGTACGTATTAATGGGGATTATTTTATAATTATTTGATTTTTAAATTTTAGTAATTGTAGGCTGGGCGTAAGCCCACGCAGGATATAACAAACACGTGGGCTTAGATTGCGTTACATTAGGAATTATTCGTAAGCAATTTGGAAATCAACTGAGGATTGTACTTTGCCAGCGGTTGCTGGACCTGTTGCGTAATACTGGGCGATAAATTGGAGATCAATTGAATTCTTATCATTTATTTCAGTACTATTCGAAATGTGTTTAGTATTTACGTTTGGTGCTGAAACGCCGTTATTCGTATTTTGAAAAGAAAAATCGGTCGTATCATTACCTACCACTTTAATTGTATCCATACCATTAGCTTTTAGAAGCTGAATATTAACCTTAGTTGCGTAATCTTGATCGGCTTTATTTTTCAACGTAAAGCTATTGTCTTTATCGGCATTTTCCCAAGAATAGAAATAAACCCCGACTTTCTTCGTTTTCGTATCTCCAACTCCAGTTGTAGTACAATCAGTCAATGTAATCGTAAAAGGCGTTGGCATTGCGGTATTCCCCTTGTTTTTTAAATGGGATTTACCTACATCATTTAATACTACGCTCATATCTCTATTTTCTGTTTTCACTTTACAAGTATTCTCAACAACCTTACCAAAAAAGTAACTTTACCAGCGGTTTCTGGATCATTTCCACCATTACTTGCCGCCTGCACATTTCCTGCAAATGCCAATAAAATTAAACTACCAAGAAGTGTTTTTTTTCATAATAAATTGCTCCATAAAGAGGTTTGTGCCTTATAAATAAGGCAAAAAGATTAATATAAACCGTTTATTAAAATGCCAAAGCCTTAATAAACAGCAAGATTTGTTTTTCCAAAAAAGTAAAAAACGCTTCCATTATATATATAATTAAAGTCCTTTTTGAAACATTTCATATTTTATTTTGGATTAAACACGCCGATTGGGGCGTTTTCCGCTGATGCCACTTGGTCGCACGCAGAATTTCCGCTGAAAAAAGTCAGTAAAAACGGTTACAGCTTGCACGGCAGTTATAGCATTAACTTCAACGAAATTGGCACCAATCTCACGTTGGCAGCTTATCGCTATTCTTCCCGTGATTTTTACACCTTAAGCGACACCATTGGTCTTAACCGCACTTTCAGACAATTTAGCGGGGCGTATTTGCCTGAAATTTACCGCCCGAAAAATCAGTTCCAAGTGAGTTTAAGCCAAAGTCTGGGGAATTGGGGCAATCTCTATCTTTCAGGGCAAACCTATAATTATTGGGAAAAACGTGGCACGAATACGCAATATCAACTGGCTTATGCAAATCGTTTCCATATTCTCAATTACTCTGTAAACCTCTCACAGTGCATTGACAAAGAAACAGGCAAACGCGACAACAGCATTTATTTGAGTGTCAGCCTGCCATTAGGCGATAACCATTCTGCAGACAGTAGTTATTCTCGCAGTGGTAACGATATTAACCAACGACTTGGCGTAAATGGCTCTTTTGGCGAACGTTATCAATGGAGTTATGGCATTAACGCTTCACGCAATAATCAAGGCTACCGCAGTTATGACGCAAATCTTGCACATAACAATAGCATTGGTAGCTATCGTGCCTCTTATTCCCGTGACAGCCTCAAAAATCGCTCCACTTCATTAGGCGCAAGTGGTGCTGTCGTGGCGCACAAACACGGTATTACTTTAAGCCAACCTGTTGGCGAAAGCTTTGCCATTATTCACGCCAAATCATTCCTCGTGCAAATTCAATTAGCTTAGTGGATTTCCGCACGGGCAAAAATACAATGGTGTTATTTAACCTCACTTTGTCAAATGGCGAGCCAGTGCCAATGGCATCCACCGCACAAGATAGCGAAGGGGCATTTGTGGGCGATGTGGTGCAAGGGGGCGTGCTTTTCGCTAATAAACTTACCCGGCCAAAAGGCGAGTTAATCGTCAAATGGGGCGAGCGAGAAAGCGAACAATGCCGCTTCCAATATCAGGTTGATTTGGATAACAAGCAAATACAAAACCACGATATTCAATGCAAAACCGCAGAATAATTGAAGAGGATTTATGCAAAAAACAGACCGAAAATTAACCGCACTTTATGCTCGAAAATCCATCGCTTGCGGTGGTCAAACATTGAGTGCCTTTTGTCGTCAAATAGCCTTGTTTGCTTGCTTCATTGCACCGCCTTTATATGCTCATGACGGCAGAGTGACCTTTGAAGGGGAGATTTTAAGTGATGGCACTTGTAAAATTGAAACAGACAGTAAAAATCGCACCGTTACCCTGCCAACGGTGGGGAAAGCCAATTTAAGCCATCCAGGGCAAACCGCCGCCCCCGTGCCTTTTTCTATCACGCTAAAAGAGTGTAATGCAGTCGATGCTAAAAAAGCCAATCTGCTATTTAGCGGGGCAGTAACAGGGCAGATATATCTTTCTAATGCCACAGGCAGCGGCAAAGCCACCAATGTTGGCATTCAAATTGTCAAAGCCGACGGTGCAGGCACGCCCATTAAAGTGGACGGCAGCCAAGCCAACAGCGAAAAAGCCCCCGACACAGGCAAAGAGCAAAACGGCACAGTTATTCAACCCCGTTTTGACTACTTCGCACATTATTACGCCATAGGTGCCGCCACCGCAGGCGACGTTGAAGCCACTGCAACTTTTCAAGTGCAGTATAAGTAATGTTTAATAGGCAATAGAATAAAATGAAAACTCTAACAACATACGCAAAGTATTTCACGCCCATCTCTAAAATTGCATTCTTATTTTGTTTCTTAATGGGGAATATTGCAGAAGCAAGTACGAAACAAGCAAGATTGCAAAATCAATTTTCAGGTCGATCAAGAATTCTTACTTATAATTTTGAAGGTAATTCTATAATGATTGCATCTGCGACTACTAATTAAAAACTTGGCGTAGAATAGCATATTTTACGTACATCAAGTAAACGTTTGCTAAATGATTTTTATAGGAAAATACCATTGCAACTTTAAGGATAAAATTTTATCCTAAGCACAATTTTTATAAGAATGGGGCAAATTATGTTAGCCAAAGCAAAATATAGAAAAGATTACAAACAACCAGATTTTACGGTCACTGACATTTATTTAGATTTTCAACTTGATCCTAAACATACTGTGGTGACTGCAACCTCAAAATTCCAACGCTTAAATAATGAAGCGACTTCTTTGCGTTTAGACGGGCATAGCTTCCAGTTTTCTTCTATTAAATTTAATGGCGAGCCATTTACTGCCTATCAACAAGATGGCGAGAGTTTAACGCTCGATTTAAAAGACAAAAGTGCGGATGAATTTGAGCTTGAAATTGTGACTTTCCTTGTGCCAGCTGAAAATACTTCATTACAAGGGTTGTATCAGTCTGGAGAGGGTATTTGTACACAATGTGAGGCGGAAGGCTTCCGTCAAATCACTTATATGCTTGATCGTCCTGATGTGCTGGCGCGTTATACAACCAAAATTACGGCAGATAAAACCAAATATCCATTCTTACTTTCGAATGGTAATCGTATTGCAAGTGGCGAATTAGAAGATGGTCGCCATTGGGTGGAATGGAATGATCCTTTCCCAAAACCAAGCTATTTATTTGCTTTAGTGGCGGGAGATTTTGATTTATTACAAGATAAATTTATTACTAAAAGTGGTCGTGAAGTGGCTTTAGAGCTTTATGTAGATCGCGGCAATTTTAACCGTGCAACTTGGGCAATGGAAAGTCTTAAAAAAGCGATGAAATGGGATGAAGATCGCTTTAATTTAGAATACGACTTAGATATTTATATGATCGTTGCTGTCGATTTTTTCAATATGGGCGCAATGGAAAACAAAGGGTTAAATATTTTTAACTCTAAATTTGTATTAGCCAATCCACAAACGGCAACCGATGATGATTATCTTGCCATTGAAAGTGTGATTGCACACGAATATTTCCATAACTGGACAGGTAATCGTGTGACCTGCCGAGATTGGTTCCAATTAAGTTTGAAAGAAGGCTTAACAGTTTTCCGTGATCAAGAATTTTCTTCAGATACGGGCTCTCGTGCGGTGAATCGCATTAATAATGTGAAATTTTTACGCACTGTGCAATTTGCCGAAGATTCAAGCCCAATGTCGCACCCAATTCGCCCTGAAAAAGTGATTGAAATGAATAACTTTTACACGGTGACAGTATATGAAAAAGGGGCAGAAGTCATTCGTATGTTGCACACCTTATTAGGTGAACAAGGTTTCCAAAAAGGCATGCAACTTTATATTGCTGAAAACGATGGTAAAGCGGCAACTTGTGAAGATTTTGTGTCTGCAATGGAACGGGCAAATAACCTCGATTTAAACCAATTCCGCCGTTGGTATAGTCAATCGGGTACACCAGAATTATTGATTAGCGATGCTTATGATGAAAAAACGCATACTTATTGTTTAACGGTTTCACAATCCACACCGCCAACCGCAGATCAAATGGAAAAAGTGAATTTACATATTCCATTAAAAGTGGCACTTTATGATGCGGACGGTACGAAACAAATGTTACAACATAATGGCGAATTGTTGAGTAATGTATTAAATGTTACTGAAAAAGACCAAGTCTTCGAGTTTCACGGCATTTATGGTCGTCCAATTCCAGCATTGTTATGTGATTTTTCTGCGCCGGTAAAACTGGATTATGATTATAAAACGGAGCAGTTATTAGGCTTGCTGAAATTTGCAGATAATCAATTTATCCGTTGGGATGCTGCTCAGATGTTATTTGCACAAGAATTACGTCGTAATGTTGTGCGTTTCCAACAAGGCGAGCCACTAGAAATTTCGCCTGAAATTTTGACCGCACTTTCTTATGTTCTTAACCATTATGAGAAAGATATTGAACTGGCGACCTTAATTCTCACCCTTCCAAAAGAAATGGAATTTGCCGAGGGTTTCAAAACCATCGATCCTGATGGTATTTCAGCCGCAAGAGCATTTATGCAAGCTCAAATTGCAGAATCTTTAAAAGATGATTTCTTGCGTGTTTATACCCATATTCGTCTTGATGATTATCAAGTTACGCAACAAGACATTGCCTTGCGTGCAATGCGTAATCTTTGCTTAACTTATTTGGCTTACACCAATTTGGGCAACAACCTAGTGCAAAAACACTACAATAATGCGAATAATATGACAGATACATTGGCTGCATTAAGTGTTGCAACTAAAGCGGCATTACCTTGCAGAGATGCGTTGTTAGCTGATTTTGAACAAAAATGGCAACACGATGGATTAGTGATGGATAAATGGTTTGCATTACAAGCCACTCGCCCAGATGAAAATGTGTTGGAAATTATTCAGTTATTAATGGATCACCCAAGTTTTAATTTTAATAATCCAAACCGTTTACGTTCATTAGTAGGTAGCTTTGCAAATCACAACTTAAAAGCATTCCATAATGTAAGTGGATCAGGCTATCGTTTCTTAACGGATGTGTTAATCCGTTTAAATGAAAGTAATCCGCAAGTGGCTGCGCGTTTAATCGAGCCATTAATTCGTTTTTCTCGCTTTGATGCCCAACGCCAAACGCTGATGAAACGTGCTTTAGAACGCCTAAGCGTTGTAGAAAATCTGTCAAAAGATTTATTTGAAAAAATTGAGAAAGCGTTGCAGTAATACTTGATGATGTGAGAATAGGCTTTATGCCTATTCTCTATTCAATTACCGAATATTTTTAAATGAACTAAAAATTTTTTGACTGCAAATAATTTTCTACCGTATCTACAATGGCTTGCGTTTGAGGATCGATTTCAATATTCACAATATCGCCCACTTTACGTTGCCCCATTAAAGTTCTTTGCAAGGTTTCAGGAATTAAATTCACACAGAATTGTGTGTCTCTTACTTCGCCAATAGTGAGGCTAATGCCATCTACCGCAACAAATCCTTTCGTTAAAATATATTTCATTACATCTGTGCTTGGCAGCTCGAACCAAATTTGTCGGTTATTTTCACTAGCGATAATATCTGAAATTTTTGCGGTGCAATAAATATGACCAGATAATAAATGTCCGCCAATTTCCGTTCCCATTTGCATAGCACGTTCGATATTCACATAATCGCCCACTTTTACTGTGCCGAGATTTGTAATTCTTAAGGTTTCTTGCATCAGATCAAAGCTAACCAGATCGCCGTTAATTTCAGTTACAGTTAAACATACGCCGTTATTTGCTACTGATGCGCCAATTTCCAGATCTTTACGCATTTCAGGTGGTAATTTTACTACTTGTGTTCTAAAATTAGCCTTTTCTTTAATGGAGTGGATAGGGACGGTGCCTTGGACAATTCCAGTAAACATAATTTTTTCCTTTTCTAAAAATTTTTAGCAGTATATCAAATTTATGAATTTTCGTCTTTTATCTCAATACCACGCTGATATTAAAAAGTTGATTAAAATTTCCTTGCCTATTTTATTAGCGCAAATTGCACAAAACTCAATGGGATTAGCGGATACCATTATGGCGGGGCGAGTGAGTTCCACTGATATGGCAGCCATTTCTATTGGTGCTTCAATTTGGATGCCATTGATGTTTTTTGGGCAAGGTTTATTGTTGGCATTGCCGCCTACAATTTCTTATTTGAATGGTTCAGGCCAACACCATCGCATTGCACATCAAGTTCGCCAAGGCATTTGGCTTGTGTTAGGCGTGAGTATTCCTTTAGGTTTACTGATTTATTTCTGTGAAATTCCGCTGCAATATATGCAAATGGAAAGCAAAATGTCAGATTTAGCACGCGATTATTTACATGCCATGTTGTGGGGATTGCCAGCTTATTTGATGCTGATTAATTTTCGTTGTTTAAATGATGGGATTGAGAAAACCAAGCCTGCGATGGTCATTACCTTTTTAGGTTTATTGATTAATATTCCGCTTAATTACATTTTTATTTATGGAAAATTTGGTATGCCTGCTTTTGGTGCGGTGGGCTGTGGTATTGCGACAGCTATTGTGAACTGGGCAATGTGCTTAATGATGATTTTCTATTCCTACACGAATACTCAAGAACGTTCACTAAAAGTATTTAGTCAATTAATTGAAATGCCAAATCCGAAAACACTTAAAAAATTACTGCGTTTAGGATTACCGATTGCCATTGCAATTTGTTGCGAAGTGGCGTTATATGCACTTACGTCCTTAATGCTTTCTCCGCTGGGTGCAACTATTGTGGCAAGCCATCAAATTACGCTGAATACTAGTTCTTTTATTTTTATGTTCCCTATGTCGATTGGTATGGCAACGACGATTTTAGTTGGACAAGCATTGGGTGCAGGTTCTCCACAAAATGCGAAGAAAATTGGCTATGCCGCATTATTATTAGGGCTAACTGTGACAATTGTTACTGCATTAATTACGATTTTTTTCCGTTATGAAATTGCATCGATCTTCGTGACAGATGAAATTGTCATCGCCATGGCAGCAAATCTATTATTATTTGCCGCACTTTATCAATTTTCAGATACCATTCAAATGGTGGTTGGTGGTATTTTACGTGGTTATAAAGATACTAAAGTCATTTTATACATTACCCTTTTCTCTTATTGGGTAATTGGTGTGCCACTTGGTTATACGCTAGGTCGTACAGATTGGCTTGTGCCACACATTGATGCGAAAGGTTTCTGGATTGCCTTTGTGGTCTCGCTCACTTTTGCGGCATTCTTACTTTCTTTGAGAATGAAAAAAATGCAAGCTATGAACGACAACGCTATTTTACAACGTTTAGAAAAACTTAAATAAGGAACTTTATGCAACTTCCAGCTTTACAATCGGCAAAATTAATTCGTCGTTACAAACGCTTTCTTGCGGATATTGAATTGCCAACTGGTGATGTTATGACAATTCATTGTGCCAATACAGGTGCGATGACTGGATGCGGTGAAAAAGGCGATAAAATTTGGTATTCACATTCTGATAGTCAAACTCGTAAATATCCCCATTCTTGGGAGCTTACTCAACTCGCAAATGGACAGCTTTGCTGTATCAATACGCATCGTTCTAATCAGCTTGTCTTTGAAGCATTGCAAAATAAGCAAATCAAAGAATTGGCAATGTATGATGAAATTTACCCTGAAGTGAAATACGGCGAGGAAAATAGCCGCATTGATTTCTTACTAAAAGGCGAGGGTTTGCCTGATTGTTATGTAGAAGTGAAATCAATCACGCTTGTAAAAGGCAATTTAGGTATGTTCCCCGATGCGGTTACTACGCGTGGACAAAAACACGTTCGAGAATTATTGGCAATGAAAAAACAAGGTCATCGAGCAGTAGTGCTGTTTGCTGGGTTACATAACGGTTTTGATCGCTTCAAAATCGCGGAATATATTGATCCTGAATATGATCGCTTATTAAAAGAAGCAATGGAACAAGGTGTTGAAGCCTATGCTTATGCGGGACAATTTGAAATTTCTAATGAAATTCCTACCGCACTTTCTTTGACAGAATCGGTGCCTTATATAAAATAATATTTTTTGATAATTATTTTCATTTAGTTATTGACAAGATTATTGATAACAATTATCATCTAATCATTCCAACAACAATATTAGATAATCACTCCAACATTCCCGCCTATTTCCCCACAAATAGGCGTTTTTTTTATTCACAAATTGCTAAGAATCCCTATAATAAAACCTTTTAAAACATAATTTAGGAAATAATAATGACTGACATTAATACCGTTCTCGCGGAACTAAAGCGTGGTACTGATGAAATCCTTTCAGAAGCGGATTTAATCGAAAAACTGAAAGAAAATCGCCCATTAAAAGTAAAATTAGGCGCAGATCCAACCGCACCAGATATTCATTTAGGACATACTGTTGTATTAAACAAATTACGTCAATTTCAACAACTCGGTCATGAAGTCTATTTCTTAATTGGCGATTTTACTGGAATGGTGGGCGATCCATCAGGTAAAAATGCAACGCGTCCTCCACTCAGCCGTGAAGATGTATTGCGTAATGCTGAAACCTATAAAGAGCAAATTTATAAAATTCTCGATCCACAAAAAACCAAAATCGTCTTCAACTCTGAGTGGTTAAGCAAACTTGGTACAGAAGGTATGATTCGTCTTGCAAGTAACTACACGGTTGCGCGTATGCTTGAACGGGATGACTTCAAAAAACGCTTTGGCAATAACCAACCTATTGCCATCCATGAATTTATTTACCCATTATTACAAGGTTACGATTCTGTTGCATTAGATGCAGATGTGGAACTAGGTGGTACAGACCAAAAATTCAACTTACTTGTTGGCCGTGAATTACAAAAATCAGCAGGTAAAAAACCACAGGTTGCGATTACACTTCCATTACTGGTTGGCTTAGACGGCGAGAAAAAAATGTCCAAATCACTTGGTAACTATATCGGCGTAACGGAAGCACCAAGCGATATGTTCGGTAAAGTGATGTCCATTTCCGATGAACTGATGTGGGATTGGTATAATCTTCTTTCATTCCGTCCATTAAGCGAAATTGCACAATTAAAATCGGAAGTAGAAAACGGAAAAAATCCACGTGATGTAAAAATCTTATTAGCAAAAGAATTAATTGCACGTTTCCACAATGAAGAGGCAGCAAACGCTGCAGAACAAGAATTTATTAATCGTTTCCAAAAAGGCGCAATGCCTGATGAAATGCCTGAATTTACGTTTTCTGGCGAAATAGGTTTAGCTACTTTATTAAAAGAAGCGGGCCTTGTGCCTTCCACTTCAGAAGCAATTCGCTCTGCTCAACAAGGCGGCGTGAAAATCAACGGCGAAAAAGTAGATAACGTGAAAGACAATGCACCAAAAGGCACAAATGTTTACCAAGTGGGTAAACGAAAATTTGCGCGTGTAACGGTTGAATAAAGCAGGTAAAAAAATACCGCACTTAGCTGATAAAAGTGCGGTATTTTTTATCGAAGTTTTAATTTAGTTAAACATCGCAGAAATAGATTCTTCGTTGCTAATGCGACGAATGGCTTCAGCTAGCATAGAAGAAAGTGTTAATACACGAACTTTACCGATCGCTTTCATTTCTTCTGATAGAGGAATAGTATCGGTAACAACAACTTCATCAATGGCATCGCTAGCTAAGTTTTTGGCTGCTGCACCAGAGAAAACGGCGTGAGTTGCATAAGCAAATACACGTTTTGCACCACGTTCTTTTAATGCTTCTGCCGCTTTACAAAGCGTACCGCCAGTATCAATCATATCATCTACCAAAATACAATCACGGTCTGCAACATCACCGATAATATGCATTACTTGTGCTACGTTTGCACGAGGGCGACGTTTGTCAATAATAGCCATATCCGTATCGTTTAATAATTTAGCCACAGCGCGAGCACGTACAACACCGCCAATATCTGGAGAAACAACAATTGGATTTTCAAGATCAGATTTTTTCAAAATATCGTGAATTAAAACTGGAGAACCAAATACGTTGTCTACGGGAACATCAAAGAAACCTTGGATTTGTTCTGCGTGTAGGTCGCAGGTTAATACGCGGTCAATACCAACAGTTGAAAGTAAATCTGCTACAACTTTAGCAGTAATTGGTACACGAGCAGAACGAACACGACGATCTTGGCGAGCATAGCCGAAATAAGGAATGACGGCAGTAATACGGCCAGCAGATGCTCGACGTAACGCATCTACCATCACAATCAATTCCATCAAGTTATCATTAGTCGGCGCACAAGTTGATTGGATGATAAATACATCCGCACCACGCACATTTTCATTGATTTGAACTTGGATTTCACCATCGCTGAAACGTGCGACCGTCGCATCGCCTAGTGAAATATATAAACGTTCAGAAATACGTTTTGCAAGTTCAGGTGTTGCATTACCCGCGAAGAGTTTAATGTCAGGCATTTTATAAAACCTCAGGTTTAGATTGTCGATGAATATGAATTGATGATAGCTGCTTCAACATTGCGTGCAAGGGAGAAACATTGAGTCCTTTCGCAACAAAGCCAAAAAATGCTTCTGGTTTTTGTCTCAATACCGCTTGCGCTTCTGCTTCATTATCAAATTCAGCAAAAACACAAGCTCCCGTTCCTGTTAGTCTTGCTGGCGCATATTGTAGCAACCAGTTTAACGCTTTTTCAACGTTTGAATAATGATTTACCACAACTTTTTCGCAATCGTTTTTATAAGATTCACTCAAAAGTTGTTCAAGGGATTTTTTCGGTGTATTACGTGGTAAATTTGGATCTTGAAAGATGGCAGCCGTCGATATCGAATCATCGGGTTTTAATACAACAAACCATTTTTCGGCAGGTTCACAATAAGTGATTTTTTCCCCAACGCCTTCAGCAAAAGCAGCCTGTCCGTGTACAAATATTGGCACATCCGCGCCTAGAGTTAATCCTAATTTTGCCAGTTCATCAATGGATAAATTGGCTTGCCATAAATAATTTAACGCGACCAATGCGGTTGCTGCATTGGATGAACCGCCACCAACACCTCCTCCCATTGGAAGAATTTTATCTAAATGAATATTTGCACCCAATTGAATATTAGCTTTTTCTTGTAAAAGTTTTGCAGCTCGATAAATCAAATTATCTTCCGTTTTTAGATTTGGAATTTCTGGGGTTAAAACAATTTGATTATCTTCTTCACGGATACTAATTTCCAACCAATCGCCGAAATCTAAAAATTGGAAAAGCGTTTGTAATTCATGATAGCCGTTCGGCAATTTTCCGTTGATATAAAGAAATAAATTCAGCTTGGCTGGGCTAGGGAAGCGCAATGACTTCCCATTTGATTGTTTTGTATTTTGACAAAGTGCGGTAGAAAATTGATGTGATTTCATTAATGTATTCATTAGTAAATCCACTCATCCACGCGAATTTTTAGAGTTTGTTTCGTGCTGTCATTTTTTAGCAGAATGTTTTCAGGCATCGAATTATTTGAGTGATAAGTGAGATAATCTGCTGTCCATTGAGAACCATCCACATGATAAGTAAATGCGCCAAGTAAATGGTTAGTACCGACTTGATAATCTGCATTTATTGCTGGTTCGCCTTTCAGCCAATAAGCTAAATGTTCTAATGGCACATCCATTCCAATAATCTCTTGTAATAAGAGTTTGGCATTGTCTGCAGATTGTTGATTGCCGTTGTTATCGGAAATTGTCATCCCACTTTGGTGCATTTGAATCCAAAGGGTAGATTTACTGATTAAAGAATAGAGTTTAAGCGTATAAGATTTTGGATTTTGGTATTGCCATTCAAAGCGGCTAGAAAAACGTTCTGTAGGACTGATATAACCAATTTGTCCTTTAGCTTGATAGGATTGAATTTTTTGAATCTGTTGTAAATGCTGTTGCCATATCGCATCTGTTTTATCAATATATTGCACATTTGTAGGTCGATCCATATCTAATGTACAAGCGGTTAGAATAGCAGTGGCAAAAAGTGCGGTAAGAAATTTAAACGTTTTCATATTATTCATTAAATCAATAAGCTCGCATATTTTAAGGATTTAGTTTAATTGAGTAAAGTTACTTTTATTTGTTAATTTTTTGGGTAATTTTCTTTTGTTTGTTTAACCGCTAAGATTCTTCGTTTCGTCAATTCATTTCTGATTTCTTGTTTCTCAAATCCATCTGCAATAACTTGCTGTACATCTACTTCATTTGCCGCTTGTAATAATTGATTAATGTAATCTATTTGTGGATAGTCTTTATTTTCAAAACCTGTTCTACCTCGAGTATCAGCTAGACAGACTTGTAGAAATTCTTGAAAGCGTTGTGGTTTTCTCCACACATCAAAACGATTAAACAGCGTTATGACGGTTTCAGCTCGAAGCTCAAAGGCTTTGTGAATATGCGTGTGAAATTCACAAGTCAGTTCTGCAAGTTCTTGAAAATAACTTGGAACCTTCAAGCGTTTGCACAAGGTTCTAGTTGGTTTTATGCCAGCTTGCTCGTGTCCGTAATGATGGGGCAGAATATTTTGAGGCGTAAGAGCTTTGCCTAGATCGTGACAAATGGCGGCAAAACGAACCGCACTTTTGTTTAGATTATGGTTATTTTCAGTTAAATGAACTGTTTGTTTTAATACCAACATGGTATGAATAAAACTGTCCACTTCGGGATGATGTTTTACAGGATTTGGCACCCCATAAAGAGCATCGATTTCAGGAAATAAAACGCTTAATGCGCCTGTTTTATGTAAGGTTTCAAAATAAATTTCAGGGTTTTTTTCGTTTAAGGCTTTTTCTGTTTCTAGCCAAACTCGTTCCGCCGTGAGATGTTGTAATTCTCCCGATTGGGCAAGTTCTGCCATTAGGGATAGCGTTTCTGATGCGATTTTAAAACCGAGAGAATGATAACGGGCTGCAAAGCGTGCCACGCGTAATACTCGTAAAGGATCTTCTGAAAAAGCGGGAGAAATATGGCGTAAAATTCGATTTTCTAAATCTTGTTTTCCGTCATAAGGATCGATAATTTCACCGTCTTCGCTTTGAGCCATGGCGTTAATAGTGAGATCGCGTCGAATTAAATCTTGTTCTAATGTGATTGTTGGGGAGAAATCACAAATAAAGCCAGTGTAACCTGCGCTAGATTTACGTTCTGTTCGGGCAAGCGCATATTCTTCTTTTGTTTTAGGATTGAGAAAAACTGGAAAATCTTTGCCTACTTGTTGATAACCGAGAGAGAGTAGCGTAGAGGGGTCTGCGCCTACCAAAATCCAATCACGATCTTTTACTGGTAAACCCAATAATTGATCGCGAACAGCCCCACCAACTAAATAAATTTTCATTTGTGATTATGCCCAGCCATCACGACGGCGGCGTTTTGGTAAAACATAAGGAATAAGCAAGCCGAAGAGTAAGCCTACGCCCAATACTGAACCGCCATAAATAAACCATTGGATCGCAATTTCTCGTTTACCCACATCAAGTATCGCTTCTAAATCACGATTTTTATTTTTGGTCATTTCAAGTTCACGTTTCAATTGTGAATTTTGTTCTAAAAGATCCGCACTTTGTTGTTCCGCTTGTTTAGTTCGACGTTGCATTTCGACGGTACGTTGTTGCCAATCCCCGTCTAAACGACTAAGTTTTAAGGTTAATTCTTGGACTTGAGCTTTTAATTTTGGATTTTCTTCTTTACTACTTGGTGTACTGCTTAAGTCTGAATTTAAAATCCAAGCTTCACGATTTTTATTGTCACGAATGAGTGTGTATTTGCCTTGGCGATCTAATACATTCACGGCTTCGCCCGCTTGAATTGAACCTGCAATTTTAAATTGCTCCCCAGCACCGCGACGTAAAAACGTGCTTAGATTTTCAGTAACATATTGGGTTTCAGCATAAGCAACATTTATTGATGTGCTTAAAAGTAAAGATGAGATTAAGGCTTTATAGATCTTTTTCATTTTTTCCCCTTAAACATCACAACAAAAGTGCGGTTAAAATTAACCGCACTTTTTATTGAGATCAATTAATTAAAGATAGTTCTTAGCACATAGAAAATAATGATGGCGAAAAATGCACCAGCTGGTAATGTGACGATCCAAGAGCTAATGATATTTCGGATAACCGTTAAATTCAGTGCTGCGATACCACGAGCAAAACCGATACCTAAAATAGCTCCAACAAGTGTTTGTGTTGTTGAGATCGGCAAGCCTGTACCTGATGCCACTACAACAGTCATCGCAGTAGCAAATTGAGCGGCAAAGCCACGGCTTGGCGTTAAATCAGTAATCCCAGATCCAACAGTCGCCATTACTTTTTGCCCCATAGTGATTAATCCTACTGCAATACCTAATGCACCTAAGGGTAAAATCCACCATGCAAGAGTGCTATTAGAGGCAATTTTTCCGCCTTCATTTACAATAGAGACTACTGCAGAAAGAGGGCCAATTGCATTGGCTACGTCATTAGAACCGTGCGCAAATGCCATCGCACAAGCGGTTAATAACATTAATATACTGAAGACTTTTTCTACTGCACCAAAGGTGCCTTTACTTGCAGATTGAGTAAATGTTTTACTTTTGAAATAGAAATGGAAGAACAACATTCCGATAAGACTGATGACAAGTGAAATAATTAAAGTTTCACTATTTGAAAGATTTAAGCCTATGTGTTTTAAGCCTTTTTTCATCGTTACGATACAAAGTACAAACATGGTTATCCCCATATAATAAGGGCCATATTTTTGTGCATTTTTTAATGGCTGTTCAGTATCAAAAATAAGTTTTTGCGTACTTGCAAAGATTGCATAAGCCAAAATACCCGAGATGACAGGCGTGATAAACCAGCTACCAACGATGCTGCCAATATTTGACCAATCTACAGAACTAGGGCCAATCGTAATACAGGCAAATCCAATAATTGCACCAATAATAGTGTGTGTACCAGAAACTGGCCAACCCATTTTGGTTGCAATAAATAACCAAGCACCTGATGCAAATAAGGTTGAAAGCATACCTAAGGCTAAAATATCGGGTGTATCAACAAATTGCATTGGGTCGATTACGCCACTTTTTATGGTTTGTGTTACTTCGCCACCAGCTAAATATGCACCTGCAGATTCAAAAATTAACGCAATAATAATTGCTTGTTTGGCTGTTACAGTACCAGATCCTACGGATGTACCCATTGAGTTTGAGACATCATTTGCTCCAATTCCGAACGCCATAAAAAAGCCAAAGGCTGCTGTGATCCACACCAACCAAGAACCATATTGACTAATAATTTCCATAGTTAATTTCCTATGTTTTGTTGATTATGAACGCGCCAGCATTAATTCAATGCGCGAACCGACACGTTGTGCTTGGTCAGCCAAAACGCCAACCCATTCAATAATTTTATATAAGAACATTACATCAATTGGATTATAACGGCTTTCGATGGTGTAAAGCATTTTACGCAATTTGATCTGCATTTGGTCTGTATCATCTTCAATTGAATCAAGTTCTTGAATCATATCATTGACTAATTTGAGTTCACGACCTTTAAAACCCGTTTCTAATAGCTTATCCATTTCTTCGATTACTCGGTGGGCTTGATGAATTGCATCTAAACTACGTTTTACGTAATGTAAGAATTCTTCCTGCATTTCTTCAGGAATACCAAATTGACGACCAATCATACGGCCTGCAATATCTTTGGCATAATTGGCAAGTTTATCTTGTTGCGTGACTAATTCTAAAAGATCAGTACGATCGATAGGTAAGAATAAACCACGTGGCAATTTCAACCGAATTTCGCGTTTTAAACTATCTGCCTCACGTTCGCATTGAGAAATTTCTAAGCGTTTTTCTTCCGCTTGTTCCCAATTCTTTGAGAAAGTCGTTTGAAAAAAAGGAATCAAAAGATCGCTACATTCGGTCACTTTTTCAGAGTGTTTTTGTAACGGCTTGAGAGGCGAATGGGCAAATAATCCGAGAATATTATTCATTGCCATAAGTGATTTACTCCAAATTAAGGGGTTAAAAATTCGTGCGCATATTACCTGATTTTTGTTGATAGTTAAAATTTTTCAAAAAAATTTGTAAGAAACAAGGTTTATCTTCGACTAACTAAGTAACTGGGTAATATTTCCTAGTGTGGTAAGATAAGTAACTCAATACACTTTTCGCTTTAAAAGCGAGAAAATTTGAAAGGTAAAAAAATGAAGGATTGTAAGATGCAAGGTATCGGCAGTGGCGTAAGTTTATTGATTTTACGCTTTTTTCTCGCGTGGGAGTTTTTTGAATCAGGATTAGAAAAATGGAATGGACAAAATTGGTTCGCTGAAATACAAGATCGTTTTCCTTTTCCATTTAATCTTATTCCTGCCGATATTAATTGGCACGTTGCAATGGGATCAGAATTAATTTTCCCATTCTTGCTGATATTTGGGGTGCTAACACGTTTTAGTGCATTAAGTTTAACGATTTTAATCTCTGTCGCGTGGTATAGCATTCACGCCGATTCAGGTTATAACGTATGTGATAATGGTTATAAATTACCATTAATTTATGTGGTGACTTTATTAATCTTAATTACACAGGGAGCGGGGAAACTCTCTTTAGACACGCTTATTAAGAAGGTTTATCCAACTAAAAGCTGGTTGAAATTTCTCTAATTATTTATTCAAAACTCAAACTTTAGGAGATTATTCAAATGAAAAAATTAGCAACCTTAACAGCATTAGCAGGTGCATTAACGATGGCAGTAGCGACAGCAGCACAGGCTGAATCAAAGTCAAGCAATACTGATAATACAGCAACACCTTGTGTGGGCGATAAATGTGTCAAAACGAAAGCTGCAGAAGGTAAATGTGGTGAAGGCAAATGCGGTGCAGACAAAGCTAAATCTGCTGAAGGTAAATGTGGCGAGGGTAAATGTGGTGCGAGCAAACCGAAAGCTGCTGAAGGCAAATGTGGCGAAGGTAAATGCGGTTCTAAATAAGAATAATAATTATGCTGGCGTAACAATTTATGCCAGCTTTTATTAAAAAGGAGTTAATTATGAAATTACAAGGCGCTGGACTAGGTTATCGTCGGAATTTAGCTGAGGATTTTTTACAACTTCCCTCAAATAACGCTATTCAATTTATTGAAGTCGCACCAGAAAATTGGAGTAAAATGGGTGGAATGGCACGTTATCAATTTGATCAAGCAGCAGAAAGATTTCCATTAGCAGTACACGGTCTTTCACTTTCTTTAGGTGGGCAAGCACCACTTGATCGCGAATTACTCCGTAATACGAAAGCATTAATTAATCAATATAATTCGTCTTTCTTTTCTGAACATTTAAGTTATTGTGAATGTGAAGGGCATTTATATGATTTATTACCTATGCCATTTACAGAAGAAGCAGTAAAACACGTTGCACAACGAATACGTGATGTGCAAGATTTCTTAGGATTACAAATTTCATTAGAAAATACTTCTTATTATTTGCATTCTCCTACTAGCACAATGAATGAAGTGGAATTTTTAAATGCTATCGCACAAGAGGCTGATTGTGGCATTCATTTAGATGTGAATAATATTTATGTTAATGGTGTTAATCACGGATTACTTGATCCTTATATCTTTTTAGATCAAGTTGATGTTAAACGTGTTAATTACATTCATATTGCAGGGCACGATGAAGAACATTCTGCTGCACAAGTTGTAGAGAATTCAGCAAATGAATCATTTAATAAAGTAAAAGGAGCATATCGCCATTTACCTGAATTATTAATTGATACACACGGTGAAGCTGTAAAAGGCACTGTATGGGATTTACTCGAATATGCCTATCAACGATTACCTACGATTCCCCCAACATTATTGGAACGTGATTTCAACTTCCCACCATTTGCAGAACTTTACGCCGAAGTTGAGCATATTGCACAATTACAGCAAAAATACGCTCACACAGAGGTAATGTCTTATGCAGCCTAAGTCATCATTGAAAGAAACTCAGCAAGCATTGGCAAATGCTATTCGGTTAGGTAATGCAGATCCTTTAAATGGTTATGCTGCAAGCCGTTTAGCGGTATATACACGTTTAGTTCGTAATAATGCTTTTGGTTTTATTGATCGTTGTTTTGTTGAAGCACCATTGCATATTGAGCCAGAGTATTGGAAAAATGCTAAAGAAAATTTTGTGCAAAATGGTAATCCGCATTCTCCTTATTTCCAAGATATTGCAGGAGAATTTCTCTTGTTTTGTCAAGAAAAAGAGATATTTGATGCAAATATATTGGCATTGATGGATTTTGAAAATACACAATTACTTGCAGAAGTTTCTTTAGCCAAAGTGCCTGAAAAATTTGAGTGGGATAGACATAGCGTAATGCAATTATCTGGTGCAGCTTATTTAAAAAGTTATGAAGTTGATTTTTTATCAAGTGACTTTAAACAATTTGATGATACGCCAATTCAAGTTATTATATGGCGTGATAGTGATTTTAGGATTCAGCAACAAATCCTTTCAGAGTTAGATTACTGGTTGTTAAGTTATCTACAAGAACAACCAAATTCATTAGAAAATGTTTTGTCTGCACTTAATACAATGGTTGAAGACAGTACTTCAATAATCCCATTATTAGAGCAAGTATGGATGAAATGGGTTACATCTGAAGTAATTTACCCCGAACAAAGATAAAATTTTTGAAAATGCTGAGTAAGATGAAAATATTCATATTTTCATCTTATTTTTTATTGACATTTCGCAATTATTGCTAATTTAGATTAGCAAATATTCACATTTTAGTTTGGCTTTGTTATTTAAAATTATCAATTTTATCCGATGAAATTTGTTGTATGTTTTTCGGATTATTTTGTATTTTTAGTCGCAATATTTTAATCACAATAAATAAAAATTCATTTATAGCTGTTTAATATGTAAAGTAAAACACCACAAAAATCTTGATTTATTTCTATTGTATTGTATATTCAAACAGTTAATTTGAGTAAGGAATATTATGCTACAAGAAATTGAATTAAAATTGGCGATTTCGCCACAAATAGGTATTGAATTGCCACAATATCTCGCAAAATTTACGATTTTAGAACATCAAAATTTATTTTTGGGCAACACCTATTATGATTATCCCGATTATTTTCTTGCTAAACAAAAAATGGGATTACGTATTCGTCAAGAAGATCAGGAACTTACATTAACGCTTAAAACTAACGGTAAAGTTGTTGGTGGATTGCATAGTCGCTCAGAATATAATTTATCATTAACCGAAAAAGAAACGCCAACTAATGCTCAATTAAGAGAGCTTTATCCTTTTGAACAATTACCTCGTTCTACACTACAACCTATTTTCTTCACAGATTTTAACCGCACTTTTTGGTTAGTTGAATTTCAACAATCCAAAATTGAAGTGGCGTTCGATCAAGGCAAAATTATTGCAGGCGAATCTGAGCAACCTATTTGTGAAATTGAGTTTGAATTGAAATCTGGTAATGTGCAGGATCTTTTTGATTTTGTAGAAACCTTGCCTTTCGAAAGAGATATTTATTTTAGTAGTGCAAGTAAAGCAAAGCGTGGTTATTTGTTAGGTTCAAAACAATTTTTGACGGATTGGCTCAATAAATGGCGTGATTTATTAAAAGAAGAACGAGAAGAAAGTGTGGTAGATTTTTGTGCAAAATTTAATTCCGTGTTGAAAATGGAACAGAAACTTTTGGAAGAGACCTTATCTTTTTCTCCCGCACTTTTTAGCCAAGATTTTATGAAAACAGTGGAGCGAGTTGGGGCATTTTTTAATCTTTATCATTATTATGATGAAAATGGAAAAATCTTAGAAGCAGTGGCAACAGAGAAACAAAAAGAAACGCTCTTACCAGCTTTGTTAGAAAGCAATCAGAAAATCTTTGTTGAAATTCGTAACTTGATTCGTTTTCATAGTGAAACGAAAGACAATGAAAAAACTATTGAAAAATTGACCGCACTTTTGAAAAGTCGAGCTTATTTTGAGCGAATGATTAAATTAATGGAATTATCTTATGACCTAGGGTAGGTATACCCTAGGCTAGTCTCAGTGCTACCCCGTTGGGGTAGTTTGATGTTCCCCAAAGGGGAACCACTATAAACATAAATTAACCGTGGGTACACTTACCCACGGGAAGTGCCACTTGTTGGAGTGATTTGATGTTCCCCAGATGGAACTACTATAAACATAAATTAACTGTGGGTATACTTACCCACGGCAAATACGGAGAATGAAATGGCTAAAGCCACGAAAACAGCTTATGTATGTAACGATTGTGGTGCGGAGTTTTCTCGTTGGCAAGGGCAATGTTCGGCTTGTAAAGCGTGGAATACCATTACGGAAGTGCGGTTAATTTCCACGGCAAAATCAAAAAATGATCGTTTTAGTGGCTATGCGGGGGAAACTCAGGCAAAAATTCAAACCCTTTCTGAAATTAGTTTGCAAGAAACACCACGTTTTTCCAGTGGCTTTAATGAATTAGATCGGGTATTGGGCGGCGGGATCGTACCGGGCAGTGCGATTTTAATTGGTGGGCATCCTGGTGCAGGGAAAAGTACATTGTTATTACAGGTCATGTGTGGTTTAGCGAAAAATATGACCGCACTTTATGTGACGGGAGAGGAATCGTTACAACAGGTTGCGATGCGTGCAAGTCGATTGGGATTGTCAAACGATCAATTAAAAATGTTGTCAGAAACCTCTGTGGAACAGATTTGTAATTTGGCGGATCAATTAAAACCGCAAATTATCGTGGTGGATTCTATCCAAGTAATGCATTTGGCAGATATTCAATCATCGCCAGGAAGTGTGGCACAAGTGCGTGAATGTGCTTCTTTCCTCACCCGTTATGCGAAAACCCGACAAGTCGCCATTATTATGGTGGGGCATGTAACGAAAGACGGTACTCTTGCAGGGCCGAAAGTGTTAGAGCATGCTATTGATTGTTCATTACTATTAGAAGGCGAGGCCGATTCTCGCTATCGTACTTTGCGTAGCCATAAAAACCGTTTTGGTGCAGTGAATGAATTAGGTGTATTTGGTATGACCGAACAAGGTTTGCGAGAAGTGAAAAATCCATCGGCGATCTTTTTAAGTCGTGGGGATGAGATTACATCGGGCAGTTCCGTGATGGTGCTTTGGGAAGGCACCCGCCCTCTTTTAGTTGAAATTCAAGCTTTAGTAGATCATTCAATGTTGGCGAATCCTCGCCGTGTTGCGGTGGGATTAGAGCAAAATCGTTTGTCGTTGTTATTGGCGGTTTTACATAGACACGGAGGTTTGCAAATGGCGGATCAAGATGTCTTTGTAAATGTCGTTGGTGGTGTAAAAGTTAGTGAAACAAGTGCGGATTTAGCCTTATTGCTTGCGTTAATTTCTAGTTTCCGTAATCGCCCTTTGCCGCAAGATTTAGTGATTTTTGGCGAAGTTGGATTAGCGGGAGAAATTCGTCCTGTGCCAAGTGGACAGGAACGTATTAGCGAGGCTGCAAAACACGGTTTTAAACGTGCTATTGTTCCTTTTGGTAATAAGCCGAAAAGTGCGGTCGAAAATATGCAGGTTTTTACTGTAAAAAAACTCACGGATGCGCTCGCTGTGTTAGATAATTTATAAAAAAATCATTGCCTACTGAAAATGAAAGTGAAATTCTGTAGAATAGTTGTTCCTTTTTATGTGTAAAGAAATAAAGAAAATGGAAAAAAAACGAAATAAAGCATTGGATGCGATAGATATAAAAATTCTGAATGAATTACAACGCAACGGTAAAATTTCCAATATCGATTTGTCGAGAAAAGTGGGGCTTTCGCCAACGCCTTGTTTAGAACGCGTTAAACGTTTGGAAAAACAAGGTGTGATTATGGGGTATCGCGCATTGTTAAATCCAGAATTATTGGATGCGCCATTGCTAGTAATTGTTGAAATTACATTAGTACGGGGTAAGCCCGATGTGTTTGAAGAATTTAATGCGGCGATTCAAGAGTTAGATGAAATTCAAGAATGCCATTTGGTATCGGGCGATTTTGATTATTTATTAAAAACTCGTGTGGCAGATATGGCTGAATACCGAAAATTGCTGGGGACGACATTATTGCGTTTACCAGGTGTAAATGATACCCGTACTTATGTTGTGATGGAAGAAGTAAAACAAACCAATTTCCTTGTATTGAAATAATATGATTAAACAAATTACAGAACGATTTACGCCAAGACAGTATTTAGCTGAATTTTTGCTAGGATTGACCGCACTTTTTGGACTTTATTTGATTGTTGCTTGGTCAAGTTATACGCCTCTTGATAATTCTTGGGCTACAGCCAGCGCGTATGAAAACACAATTAATAAAGTGGGGACATTTGGAGCGTGGATAATCGATCTTTTTTTTGTTTTTTTTGGCTATGTTGCCCATATTATTCCTTTCACAGCTTTTCTCGTGCCTATTTATTTATTGAAAACAAAAGCAGTTAAACATCTTTCCTGCACTCGAATTATTCTGCGTAGTTTCGGATTTATTATGCTGATTATTGGGCTTTGTGTAGTGAGTATGTTGCTTTTATCAAGTAATACTTTTTATTTGAGTGGCGGCGTATTGGGTGGATCGCTTGTTGTAAATTGGTTCTATCCTGTATTAGGTAAATTCGGTTCAATTTTAATTGGTTTTGTGTTTGCTTTAATTGGCTTTATTTTTTGTTCTGGCGCATCATTAATTCGATTAATTGTTGCATTTTATTATTGGCTAACAATGAAGAATGAGCAATCAGAAAATGCTGAACAAGAAAAATCAACAGAAGAATTAGAGCAAATCGTGATTGTAAAATCAGATCGTTCAGAAACAGAAAATCTAGATCAAAATCATCTCAATGTAGAACAAAACAGTGAAATAGAAACAGTAAAGCCATCATTAGAAGCAGAAAATATTTCAATTGACGCATCTTCATCACATTTAATTAATATTAGCGGGTTAAATCCAGAGGTTTCTATAAAATCAGAATATGAACTCGCTAACGAAGATAGTGAAAAACCGCAATTTTCTTTTGGGTTTGATTCTGAAAGCTTGCCTAGTGTGAATTTATCGAGTGATTCAGATGAACAAAGAGTGAGTAAAAATGATTTTGTAGCAGTTTGGAATAAGCCTGTAAAAACAGTTGTTCAAGAAGATCTAGCAATTAATCAAAGTGCGGATGATTTTACGCAAGTTTCTTTGCTGACAAATGATGAAATGCCAACAGTTTCATTAAAATCAACCTCTGATACTGAAATGGCAGATAATCATTTTGCTGCTCAAGTTGATGAAAAGGTAGATTTAGAAAAAGATGAAGTGAAATTTAGCGTATCTTTACAGAATAATGTGGACGCAATTGAATTAGACAAAAATCAAGAGCCTAATTATAAAGGTTACAGTGGTAGTTTGATTCATCCTGCATTTCAACAGCAAACAACAAAACGTGAAAAACCGAGTACGCCATTGCCTAGTTTGGACTTGCTTTCAAAACATCCGCCAAGTGAACAACGTATTACACCAGATGAAATAATGGAAACCTCACAGCGTATTGAACAACAATTACGCAATTTTAATGTAAAAGCCAGCGTAAAAGATGTGCTTGTTGGCCCTGTTGTTACGCGTTATGAATTAGAATTACAGCCCGGTGTGAAAGCATCAAAAGTTACGAGCATCGATACCGATTTAGCAAGAGCATTGATGTTTCGTTCTATTCGTGTGGCAGAGGTTATTCCGGGTAAACCTTATATTGGTATTGAAACACCAAATCTTCATCGTCAAATGGTGCCATTACGTGATGTGTTAGATAGTAATGAATTCCGTGATAGCAAGGCAACTTTACCTATTGCTTTAGGGAAAGATATTAGCGGCAAACCAGTCATTGTTGATTTAGCGAAAATGCCACATTTGTTGGTAGCAGGATCAACGGGATCAGGTAAATCTGTTGGTGTGAATACGATGATTTTAAGTTTACTTTATCGTGTTCAGCCAGAAGATGTGAAATTCATCATGATCGATCCTAAAGTTGTCGAACTTTCTGTTTATAATGATATTCCGCATTTACTGACACCAGTTGTAACGGATATGAAAAAAGCCGCTAATGCGTTGCGTTGGTGCGTAGATGAAATGGAACGTCGTTATCAGTTGCTTTCAGCTCTACGAGTACGCAATATTGAAGGTTTTAACGAAAAAATTGATGAATATGACGCAATGGGAATGCCAGTGCCGAATCCAATTTGGCGACAGGGCGATACAATGGATGCAATGCCCCCCGCATTGAAAAAATTGAGTTATATTGTGGTTATTGTCGATGAGTTTGCTGATTTAATGATGGTGGCGGGTAAGCAAATCGAAGAACTCATTGCACGGTTGGCACAAAAAGCCCGAGCCATTGGTATCCATTTAATTTTAGCCACACAACGCCCCTCTGTGGATGTGATTACTGGTTTAATTAAAGCAAATATTCCAAGTCGCATTGCTTTTACCGTTGCAAGTAAAATTGATTCACGCACTATCCTTGATCAAGGTGGCGCAGAGGCTCTTTTGGGTCGTGGAGATATGCTTTATTCTGGACAAGGTTCATCTGATTTAATTCGCGTACACGGAGCCTATATGAGTGATGACGAAGTAATTAATATTGCGGATGATTGGCGAGCACGTGGTAAACCTGATTATATTGATGGAATTTTGGAAAGTGTGGATGATGAAGATAATGCAGAAAAAGGAATATCAAGTGGTGGAGAATTAGATCCACTTTTTGATGAAGTAATGGATTTTGTTATTAATACTGGTACAACTTCAGTATCTTCTATTCAACGTAAATTCAGCGTAGGTTTTAACCGAGCCGCTCGCATTATGGATCAAATGGAAGAACAAGGGATTGTCAGCCCAATGCAAAATGGTAAGCGTGAGATTTTATCGCGTCGTCCAGAATACTAATTTAAAAGGAAAGTAAAATGAAAAAAACAACCTTAAAATTTGCCGCACTTACCTTACTTGGTTTGAGTAATTTTGCATTGGCTGATGCGGCAAGTGAATTGCAAATGCGTTTGGCTAAAGTCGATGTTTTAAGCGCAGAATTTGTGCAAACAGTGACTTCTGGAAGTGGCAAAAATATTCAACAAGGAAGTGGCAAACTTCAAATTAAACGCCCAAATTTATTCCGCATGGAGACTAAAACCCCTCAAGAAACCCAGATTATTTCTGATGGTAAAACCTTATGGTTCTATGATCCATTTGTGCAACAAGTAACGGCACAATGGGTTAAAGATGCGGTAAATAACACGCCTTTCGTGTTGCTTACCAGTGATGATAAGACCCATTGGCATCAATATACGGTAACACAACAAGCGGATACCTTTGTGTTAAAACCAACCTTATCAACAAGCAACATCAAGCAATTTGATATTCGTGTTGATGTTAATGGAATATTGCGAAATTTCAGTACGACAGAGAAAGATGGTCAAACCAATCTTTATGTTTTACGTAATATTACTAATCAAGCCTTGTCTGATAGCTTGTTCCAATTCAAGCCAGAAAAAGGCGTTGAAGTGGATGACCAACGTAAAAAATAACAAATGATTATTTTAAATAAGGGCGTAGAAATACGCTCTTTAATTTTGTGAGAAATAAACATGTCGAACCTCAATTTTGATTTTGCCGAAAATGATTTTCGCCCACTGGCGGCAAGAATGCGTCCAACGAGTCTAGAGCAGTATTTTGGGCAAAGCCATTTAATTGGCGAGGGCAAACCACTGCGAAAAGCGATTCAAGCTGGACATATTCATTCAATGATTTTGTGGGGGCCACCAGGTACGGGAAAAACGACCCTTGCAGAAATTATTGCGCAACGTATTAATGCAGAAGTAGAGCGAATTTCTGCAGTGACGAGTGGTATCAAAGAAATTAGAGAAGCGATTGATCGTGCAAAACAAAATCGTCTTGCAGATCGTAAAACTATCTTGTTTGTGGATGAAGTCCATCGTTTTAATAAAAGCCAGCAAGATGCATTTTTACCACACATTGAAGACGGAACGGTTATTTTTATTGGGGCGACAACAGAAAATCCCTCTTTTGAGCTAAATAATGCGTTGCTTTCTCGTGCGCGAGTGTATGTACTGAAATCACTTACGACGGCTGAAATTGAACAAGTTTTGCAGCAAGCTGTAGAAGATCCTAAACGTGGATTGGGTAAAGAGCGGTTAATTTTAGAAGAGAATTTACTGCAAGTGCTTGCCGAATATGTTAATGGGGATGCTCGATTAGCCTTGAATTGTCTCGAATTAATGGTGGATATGGCAGATGAAACCGAAAATGGAAAGAAAATTGACCGCACTTTATTAAAAGAAGTCTTAGGTGAACGCCAAGCGAGATTTGATAAACAAGGCGATCGTTTCTATGATTTAATTTCTGCGCTACATAAATCTGTCCGAGGTTCTGCTCCAGATGCTGCGCTGTATTGGTATGCAAGAATTTTAACGGCAGGTGGAGATCCTCTATATGTCGTGCGTCGATTACTTGCCATTGCTTCAGAAGATGTGGGAAATGCAGATCCTCGCGCTATGCAAGTTGCATTGGCTGCTTGGGATTGCTTTACTCGAGTGGGGGCTTATGAAGGGGAGCGTGCCATTGCCCAAGCCATCATTTATCTTGCGGTTGCTCCAAAAAGTAATGCAGTTTATACGGCGTTTAATACTGCAAAACAGCAAGCGAAAGATTTACCCGATTACGATGTTCCCCCACATTTACGCAATGCGCCGACTAATTTAATGAAAGAGCTTGGCTATGGTGCTGAATATCGTTATGCCCACGATGAACCTAACGCTTATGCGGCAGGCGAAAATTATTTCCCATCAGAATTAAAAGATACTCAATATTATTTTCCGACGAATAGAGGTATGGAAATTCAGATTAAGGAAAAACTAGAACGTTTACGTGAGCAAGATAAAAGTGCGGTGAAAAAACGGTATAAATAATTTTAATTTAGGATTTGTTTTTAAGAATGGAATGAAAGTGCGGCTAATTTTGAAAACTTTTTTGAAATTGACCGCACTTTTTTACTTAATCTCTTAAACAAATCTTTTCAAATTCACTAAAGAATGTTGGGAAGGTTTTGGCAGTACATTTAGGATCTAAAATTGTCACTGGTGTATTGGACAGAGCGATTAGAGAAAAACACATTGCCATACGGTGATCGTTATAAGTCTCAATATCGGCGTGTTTAAATTGATTGAGTGCAAGCGGTTGAATACGAATAAAATCTTCGCCTTCTTCGACTTCAGCACCGACTTTACGTAGTTCAGTTGCCATAGCCGTTAAACGATCTGTTTCTTTCACGCGCCAGTTATAAATATTTCGAATGACGGTTTCGCCGTTGGCAAAAAGAGCTGTGGTTGCAATTGTCATTGCAGCATCTGGAATGTGGTTCATATCCATATCAATGCCATTCAATTCAGCACGTTCGGCTTGAATAAAATCCTCTCCCCAAGTAATTTTTGCCCCCATTTTTTCTAATATATCAGCAAATAAACGATCGCCCTGAATAGAGTTTTTGCCAATGCCTGTTACTTTCACTTTTCCTTTAATTGCTCCAGCTGCGAGAAAGTAAGAGGCTGATGAGGCATCCCCTTCTACCAAGTATTTATTAGGCGAAATATAGGATTGATTTCCCTTAACTTGAAATTTTTGGTAGTGCTGGTTTTCAACCTGAACACCAAAATCTCGCATCATTGCAAGGGTAATGTCAATATAGGGTTTAGAAACTAATTCACCAATAATTTCGATTTCTGTGTCATTTTCTGCAAGTGGCGCAGACATTAAAAGTGCGGTCAAAAATTGAGATGAAATTGAACCATCAATTTTGACTTTTCCACCTTTTATCCCTTTATTGCGAATTGCGAGTGGGGGATAACCGTCATTCTCTAAGTAGCGAATATCTGCCCCCGCTTGGCGTAAAGCATCGACTAAATGGAGAATTGGCCGCTCTTTCATACGAGGCTCGCCAGTTAAGATGATTTCGCTTTCGGTACTTCCTTTTAAGCAAAGTGCTGCGGTTAATGGACGCATTGCCGTCCCCGCATTGCCAAGAAAGAGAGAAAGATTGTTCTGTATATTGAATGTTCCGCCTAATCCCTCTATTTCACAAATAGTTTTGTTATCAGACAGTTGATAGCGTACGCCCAATGCTTTTAGGGCGTTAAGCATATGTTGAATATCATCGCTATCTAATAAATTGGTTACTTTTGTTGTGCCTTTCGCTAAGGCGGCTAAGAGTAATGCGCGATTTGATAAACTTTTAGAACCTGGTAAATTAATTGTTCCTTCAACCGCACTTATTGGTGCAAGAGTAATTTTTTCCATTATAACACCATCGTTTTATTTTTATAAACAAAAATTCTATCGTGTAAAGCGAGATCAAGGGCGCGACTTAGCACGGTTTTTTCCACATCACGACCAGCACGCATCATCGCTTCAGCATTATAAGTATGATCTACATTAATCACATTTTGCATAATGATTGGGCCTTGATCTAATTCGTTATTAATAAAATGTGCAGTTGCGCCAATAATTTTTACACCGCGTTCATAGGCTTGTTGATAAGGTTTTGCACCAATAAAAGCAGGTAAGAATGAATGGTGGATATTAATCACTCGATTTGGATAACGAGCGACAAATTCAGGGTTTAGCACACGCATATATTTAGCGAGAACAATATAATCTGGCGTATATTCATCAATTTTTTTTGCCAATAATTTGTCGTGTTCCACGCGAGTTAAGTTTTCGTGGCTAACCAAATGAAATGGAATATTAAAACGTTCAACAAGTTCACGTAAATTATCGTGGTTGCCGATGACTGCCGCAATTTCTACATCAAGCGCACCATAATAATTTTTCATTAAAATATCGCCAAGGCAGTGAGCTTCTTTTGTGACTAAAATTACAATTCGCTTACGTTGGGTGCTAATTAATCGACAATTCGTTCCTTCGGGTAAGCTATATTTTAGATCTTCTAATAAAGTAGCTTCGTTAAAAATACCTTCCAATTCTGTACGCATAAAGAAATGCTTGGTTTCAAAATCTACAAATTCATTATTATGCAGAATATTTAGTTGATGTTTGTAACAAATATTAGTTATTTTTGCGATTAAGCCTTTATCATCAGGGCAATCAGTGAGTAATATTTTTTTTTCGATCATAATGTTGTGTGCTATGTTTAGATAAAAAAATAGAACCCATAAAAATGAGTTCTAGTTTCGAATAAAAAAATTAAATTTCGAAATCAGATAATGATTTACCTTTGTTCAATGCATTTTGAATTGGACGTGGTGTGCGACCTTGACCCGTCCAAGTTTTATGCTCACCATTTTCATCAATAAAGGCATATTTTGCAGGGCGTGGAGTACGTTTTGCTCGAGTGGATACAGTTGTTGTGCCAAAAATTTCGCGTAATTCTTCAGGCGTAATACCTTCTTTTTCCATTAATTCTTTATATTTAACTAAACGTTCTTTACGTTCAGTTTCTGCTTTAATTAATTCTGCTTCATTAGCGCGTTTTTCTTCGATAGCTGTTTGTAATTTTTCTAGGGCATTTTCTGCTTGTTCTAACGTTAATTCACGTACAGCTGCGCGTAAACTACGAAGATTTGTTAAACCTCTTACTAATTCGTTCATAATAAACCTCAATAAATAACATTAAATGTGGGGAAATTTATTTAATAATAGAGAAAATAAAATTTATTGTAAATATCTATTATTAAATAAATGGCCGGAACAGATATATATTTATATTTTTTTGTGTTTATTTTCTTTATATTTTTATTCGAGTTTATAAATTTTTTACAAAATCTGTTGGCATTTTGTTTGTTTTACGGTAATCTCTCGAATTACTACAAAAGTAGAGGTGCAATTATTATAAGTATTTTTTCAGAGTGGATAACGAAGAAGAAAAAAGAAAGGAATAGTTGCCGAAATCAAATAAAAGTCATTTTGTTTGGTTGGTGGCGTACTCGAAAGGGGCGGCACTGTCATAGTTTTTCTGATTAACTATGGAGCGCTACGGTTGTTCTGGTCTTATTCTGTCCTGTGCTTTCCGTTCTCTCCATTAATTATAGGTATTATTTAATGGAACTTATTGATTTTTCATCATCTGTTTGGTCAATCGTCCCTGCCTTGTTGGCGATAATTTTGGCGATAGCAACTCGCCGTGTTTTGGTTTCCCTTAGTGCGGGGATTATTATTGGATCATTAATGTTAAGCGATTGGCAAATCGGCAGCACATTTAATTATTTGGTAAAAAATGTGGTTTCTTTGGTTTATGCTGATGGTGAAATCAATTCAAATATGAATATTGTTTTGTTCTTATTATTGCTTGGTGTTTTAACCGCACTTTTAACCGTATCAGGCAGTAATCGTGCCTTTGCTGAATGGGCGCAAAGCCGTATTAAAGGTCGTCGCGGTGCTAAATTATTAGCGGCATCATTAGTTTTTGTTACTTTTATTGATGATTATTTCCATAGTCTTGCTGTAGGCGCAATTGCTCGTCCTGTGACAGATCGTTTTAAAGTTTCTCGTGCGAAACTTGCTTATATTTTAGATTCAACGGCTGCACCGATGTGTGTAATGATGCCTGTTTCAAGTTGGGGCGCATATATTATTACTTTAATAGGTGGTTTATTAGCGACTTATTCCATTACTGAATATACGCCAATTGGTGCATTCGTGGCGATGAGTTCAATGAACTTCTATGCAATTTTTTCCATTATTATGGTGTTTTTTGTGGCATATTTTTCTTTTGATATTGCTTCAATGGTGCGTCACGAAAAATTAGCTTTGGAAAATGCTGAAGATCAGTTGGAAGAAGAAACGGGTGCAAAAGGTCACGTGCGTAATCTTATATTACCTATTTTAGTTTTAATTATCGCTACAGTTTCAATGATGATTTACACAGGGGCAGAAGCATTAGCTGCGGATGGAAAAGTGTTTAGTGTTTTAGGTGCATTTGAAAACACAGTAGTAGGAACATCTTTGGTTGTAGGCGGATTCTGTTCAATTATTATTTCTACTTTATTAACTATCCTTGATCGTCAAGTGAGTGTTCCTGAATATGCACGTTCTTGGATTGTGGGAATTAAATCAATGTCAGGCGCAATCGCAATTTTATTCTTTGCTTGGACAATTAATAAAATCGTAGGAGATATGCAAACAGGTAAATATTTATCTTCTCTTGTGTCAGGTAATATTCCAATGCAATTTTTGCCTGTTATACTTTTTGTTCTTGGTGCAGCGATGGCGTTCTCAACAGGTACGAGCTGGGGGACATTTGGCATTATGTTACCAATTGCCGCAGCAATGGCAGCGAATGCTGCACCAGAATTATTGCTTCCTTGTTTATCTGCAGTAATGGCTGGAGCTGTATGTGGAGACCATTGCTCGCCAGTGTCGGATACAACAATTTTGTCTTCAACGGGCGCAAAATGTAATCATATTGATCACGTTACTACTCAGCTTCCTTATGCTGCCACAGTTGCAACAGCGACGGCTATTGGTTACATTGTTGTAGGGTTTACTTATTCAGGTTTAGCTGGTTTTGTAGCAACGGCAGTTTCATTGATTGTCATTGTATTTGCAGTTAAAAAACGCTAAAAGTGTGATCTAATTCAAAAATTTGAATAAAAAATAATATTTTTACTATTTTATAAAATGCGGAATTTTGTCGCATTTTTTTATTTTTATTGATGAAAGATTTTATAAAAAACTAAATTTTCATTTATTTTTGGTTTTTTATATTTTTTTAATTGATTTTTTTATTGTTTTAGTGGCTAGACAAATTTTTTTTACTTTGTATGATGTGAGACATTGACATAACCTGTTCGTATTTTTAAAAGTGCGGTAAATTTAAGGAGTAAAAGATGAAGAAGTTATCTGGCGCAGAGATGGTGGTTCAATCTTTACGTGATGAAGGCGTAGAGTACGTATTTGGTTATCCTGGTGGGGCGGTATTAGATATTTATGATGCAATTCATACGCTAGGTGGCATTGAACATATTTTAGTTCGTCACGAACAAGCTGCGGTGCATATGGCGGATGGTTATGCACGTTCAACAGGTAAAGTTGGATGTGTGTTAGTGACTTCAGGACCAGGAGCAACAAATGCAATCACTGGAATTTTAACGGCTTACACCGATTCTGTGCCTATGGTTATTATTTCGGGTCAGGTTATGAGTAATTTAATTGGCAGTGATGCTTTCCAAGAATGCGATATGCTAGGTATTTCTCGTCCCGTTGTGAAGCATAGCTTTATTGTAAAAAAGGCGGAAGATATTCCATCTACTTTGAAAAAAGCCTTTTATATTGCGTCTACAGGTCGCCCTGGCCCTGTTGTTGTGGATATTCCAAAAGACACTGTAAATCCTAATTTTAAATATCCTTATGAATACCCAGAATCTGTCGAGTTACGCTCTTATAATCCCACAGTCAATGGGCATAAAGGTCAAATTAAAAAAGCGTTAAAAGCACTTTTAGTGGCGAAGAAACCGATACTTTTCGTCGGTGGTGGCGCAATCACTGCTGAATGTAGTGAGCAGTTAATTCAGTTTGCACAACGCTTAAATTTGCCAGTGACTTCATCGTTAATGGGATTAGGGGCTTATCCAAGTACAGATAAACAATTCTTAGGTATGTTGGGTATGCACGGTACTTTAGAAGCTAATACGGCAATGCACGAAAGTGATCTTATTTTGGGGATTGGCGTTCGTTTTGATGATCGTACAACAAATAATTTAGAAAAATATTGCCCAAATGCAAAAGTGATTCATATTGATATTGATCCAACCTCGATTTCTAAAAATGTTCCAGTCGCGATTCCAATTGTCGGAAATGCGAAAAATATATTGGAAGAATTTTTGAGTTTATTGAATGAAGAAGGCTTGAGATCGCAAACAGATCTTGAAAGTTGGTGGCAAGAAATCAACCAATGGAAAGCAAAAAAATGTTTGGAATTTGACCGCACTTCTGGTGTGATTAAACCGCAACAAGTCGTAGAAGCTGTATATCGCCTCACGAAAGGACAAGCTTATGTGGCTTCTGATGTTGGGCAACATCAAATGTTTGCTGCGTTACATTATCCATTTGATGAACCTCGTCATTGGATTAATTCTGGCGGTGCTGGCACAATGGGTTTTGGTTTTCCTGCGGCACTAGGTGTGAAATTAGCTCATCCTGAAGGAACTGTTGTTTGCGTTACTGGCGATGGTAGTATTCAAATGAATATTCAAGAACTTTCTACCGCAACACAATATGGCATTCCTGTTGTCATTATTTGTTTGAATAATCATTTCTTGGGAATGGTAAAACAATGGCAAGACTTGATTTATTCTGGTCGTCATTCACAAACCTATATGAATTCCTTGCCTGATTTTGTGAAATTGGCTGAATCTTACGGTCACGTAGGAATAAAAATTGCTACCCCCGATGAACTTGAAAGCAAATTGCAAGAAGCATTCAGTATTAAAAATAAATTAGTCTTTGTAGATATTAATGTAGATGAATCTGAACACGTTTATCCAATGCAAATTCGTGGTGGCGCAATGAATGAAATGATTTTAAGTAAACCTCAAGAGGAGACAAACTAATGCGTAGAATTTTATCTGTTTTACTCGAAAATGAATCGGGAGCATTATCGCGTGTTGTTGGTTTATTCTCTCAACGTGCCTTTAATATTGAAAGTTTGACGGTTGCGCCAACGGATGATCCAACGCTTTCTCGAATGACTATTGAAGCAGTGGGCGATACTCAAGCATTGGAGCAAATTGAAAAACAACTTCATAAATTAGTGGATGTGTTCAAAGTGGTTAATTTAAGTGAGCAGGAACATATAGAACGAGAAATTGTTTTAGCGAAAGTAAGAGCAGTGGGGTCATCTCGCGATGAAATTAAACGATTAGCGGATATTTTCCGCGGTCAAATTGTAGATGTCACACCAAAGTCTTACACAATTCAATTAAGCGGTACAAATGATAAAGTTGATGCGTTTATTTCTGCATTGAAAGAAGAAACTACATTGTTAGAAATTGTTCGTTCTGGCTTGATTAGTGTATCTCGTGGAGAAAAGAATATTCTCTAAGTTAAAGCAGAAAGTGCGGAAATATTTTAATAAAATTTTTACCGCACTTTATTAAAAACGTCGTTGTTTTAAGGTTTTAATAAAAAAATCGTGACCAACTTCACAAATCTAAAAATATGTATTTGCATAACTGATAGGATTTCTTTATTCTGAGACCACTAAAAACAAGTGCTATCTTAAATAGCCGACATCTATTTTGCTTTCCGAGTAGTGCCCCATTGGGGCACTTTTTTTATTCAGTAAACAAGCATAAAAAATCCCTTTCGTAGGAAAGGGATTTAATTATCGAAATTACATTTTTTCTACGGTTTTAATACCGAGTAACGCTAAACCTTGTTTCAAGGTTTTTTCCGTTAATAATGCTAATTTCAAACGACTTAATTTTACGGCCTCATCTTCAGCATTTAAAATTGGGCAATGTTCATAGAATGATGAGAATATGCCAGCAAGTTCGTATAAATAAGCACAAAGCACGTGTGGTGTGCCTTCTTTTCCGACAGTTTGCACGGCTTCTTCAAATTGTAGAAGTTTGATTGCAAGCGTTCTTTCTTTATCATCTTTAATAGTTAAAGGTGCAGCCAAAAGTGCGGTCGAATTTATCTCTGTTTTATTAAAGATCGAACGAATACGGGTGTAAGCATATTGCATATAAGGCGCAGTGTTGCCTTCGAAACTTAACATATTATCCCAATCAAAAACATAATCCGTGGTGCGGTTTTTGGATAGATCTGCATATTTTACCGATCCAATACCAATAGCCTCAATCACAGCTTGTTTTTCATCATTAGATAAATTGGTATTTTTTTCATTAATTAATACAGTGGCGCGTTCGATGGCTTCATCTAATAGATCGGCTAATTTTACTGTGCCACCAGTACGAGTTTTAAATGGTTTGCCATCTTTACCAAGCATCATCCCAAAGTTTTTATGCTCTAACGAGAAACTGTCTGGTACATAACCTGCTTTACGAGTAATTAACCAAGCTTGTTGCATATGTTGGCTTTGGCGAGTATCTGAAAAAACAAGTGCACGATTAGCTTTTAATGTTTCATAACGATATTTTGCTGCAGCAATATCGGTTGTAGTATAAAGGAAACCGCCGTCTTTTTTCTGAACGATCACGCCCATTGGATCGCCTTCTTTATTTTTGAATTCATCTAAATAAACAACCAATGCACCATCATTTTCTACAGCTAAACCTTGTTTTTTAAGATCTTCTACAATGCTTGGTAACATAGGATTATAAAGACTTTCACCCATTACATCTTTTTCGGTTAAAGTGACGTTTAATCGATCATAGTTGTGCTGATTTTGTTGCATAGTAATATCGACTAAACGTTTCCACATCGCTCGACAATATTCATCTCCACCTTGTAATTTCACGACATAATTACGTGCTTTTTCAGCGAATATTTCATCTTCATCGTAGTGTTTTTTGGCTTCGCGATAAAAGGCTTCAAGATCTTGCAATTCCATTTCACTGGCGTGTTCGTTTTGCATTTTTTCAAGATAAGCAATAAGCATTCCGAATTGCGTTCCCCAGTCGCCTACGTGGTTAGCGCGGATGACATTGTGACCTAAAAACTCAAGGGTTCTGGCTACAGCATCGCCGATTATCGTAGAGCGTAAATGACCTACGTGCATTTCTTTTGCTACGTTTGGAGAGGAATAATCAATCACAACTGTTTGTTTATTGGTAGCTTGAATACCTAAATTTTTGTGGGAAAGTGCAGCTGAAATTTCAGTTGTTAGCCAAGTTGGATTTAAGAAAATATTGATAAAACCTGGGCCTGCGATTTCTAATTTTTCTGCAATATCAGATAGTTGAAGATTATCTAAAACTTTTTGAGCAAATTCTCGTGGATTTAAACCTAATTTTTTTGCCGCAGCCATAATGCCATTGGCTTGATAATCGCCAAATTGTGGTTTTCCTGATTGACGAACAAGCGCATCGCAAGATTGATCAGCGCCTGCAAGAATCATCGCTTGTTTAATTTTATCGGATAGAATAGATTGAATATTCACGTTTTTTCCTATGTTCAAATTGAATAATAAAAATAATCGGTTATGATACCGTTCTTTGTATATTTCTCAAAGGGACAAAATGACAAATTTACAGGAAAATTTAACCGCACTTTCAGCAGATTTAGCAACATTTGAAAGAAAAATTCAGCATTTAGCCAAAGAAATGACAATAGATCTGTCTCACTATGAAATCGATCATCTTGCATTACGGGTAAATAGTGAGCAAAGTGCTAAAAATTGGCTGATACTTTTATTAAAGTGCGGTAGAATTTTATCTGATAATATTGTTAATGGTCGTAAGATTTATCTTATTGAATTAGAAAAACCAGTTAAATTTGCCAATCAATTTGTGGATATTATTGAACTTCCACTTCCTAAAAATAAAAAATATCCAATTGAAGGTTGGGAACATATTGAGATTGTAGTGCCATTTTTACCGAATGAATCTATAAATGAATGGGTACAGCGTGTTAATATGTATTTTTTATGGGACAAATTAACTCAATTAACTCAATTAACCATTAAAGTGAGCGAGCCTAAGGTGGATGGGGAAAGATTACCAAATCCATCTATTGCAGTAAGTTTTACGGATAAAACAGTAAATCATACTTGCATTAAGGTTCATCCTTATTCTATTAAAAAAATACTTGAGGTTTAGTAAAAATGAATAAATTATCACTTGCATTCGTTGTTTTAGCAACAGTAGGCTTGAGTGCTTGTTCTTCTTTCCAAAAAGATGAAAATGCTTATAAAGGTCAAATCGTTTTTAGCCAAATGGAAGGCGAAAATCTAAAATTAACTGTTCGTAAAAATGATTGTTCTGGTAACCAGCAGAAAGGAGAGGAAGTTGTTATTGTGCATAAGTATGATTCAACTCTTGCTGTTGGGGCTTGTGTGACGGTATCTAATAATAGCCAAGTAAAGAATATTTCATCATTTTCGCCAAGAAATCCATTTTAATTCTTTTAAATTAAGGATATAGATATGAAAAAGAAAACACTAGTATTGGCTATCTTAACTATTTTTAGTGTGGCTGGATGTACGAATACAGATATTTTTAGCGGCGATGTGTATAGTGCATCTCAAGCAAAGGAAGCGCGTTCAATTACTTATGGTACGATTGTTTCTGTACGTCCTGTTAAAATCCAAGCTGATAATCAAGGTGTAGTTGGTACTCTTGGTGGTGGTGCGTTAGGTGGTATTGCGGGTAGTGCAATTGGCGGTGGTCGTGGTCAAGCTATCGCAGCAGTAGTTGGGGCGATTGGTGGTGCAGTAGCTGGAAGCAAAATCGAAGAAAAAATGAGTCAAGTAAACGGTGCTGAACTTGTAATTAAGAAAGATGATGGTCAAGAGATCGTTGTTGTTCAAAAGGCTGACAGCAGTTTTGTAGCTGGTCGTCGAGTTCGTATTGTTGGTGGCGGCTCGAACTTAAATGTTTCTGTGCTATAACTAATAGCATTAAAGTCTAATATGATTAATCAGTGTCTTAACTTAGTGAGGCACTGATTTTTTTATAATTAAATTTGTTCAAAATATATATTTATTGTCTATTTAAGATAAATTTAAAGGACTAAATTAGAATTTAGTCCTTTAGACAAGCTTGGAATTATTCAAATCCAAATAATTAACGCCATTCTTTAAATTGATTAATTAATCCATTTGTTGAACTGTCATGACTTTCTATTTTTTCAGAATCTGCTAATTCAGGAAGAATTCTATTTGCAAGTTGTTTGCCTAGTTCGACACCCCATTGATCGAAGCTAAAGATATTAAAAATCACACCTTGTACGAAGATTTTGTGTTCATACATCGCAATTAATGCCCCCAAGGTAAATGGCGTGATTTTTTGAACGAGAATCGAATTAGTCGGTTTATTACCCGTAAATACTTTAAATGGAACGATATTTTTCACATCATTCAAGGATTTCCCCGCTTTTACAAATTCAGCTTCGACTTCTTCTTTTGTTTTTCCGAATGCTAATGCTTCTGTTTGTGCGAAGAAGTTTGAAAGCAATTTATTGTGATGATCTGCCAATGGGTTGTGGCTTTGGGCTGGTGCGATAAAATCACAAGGAATTAAAGTGGTACCTTGATGAATTAATTGATAGAACGCGTGTTGTCCATTTGTACCTGGTTCTCCCCAAATAATCGGGCCAGTTTGGTAATTGTTAATGACATTGCCATCACGATCCACATATTTACCATTTGATTCCATATTACCTTGTTGGAAATAGGCTGCGAAGCGATGTAAATATTGATCATAAGGTAAGATCGCTTCTGTTTGTGCACCAAGAAAATTGGTATTCCATAAACCAACTAATGCTAAAGTAGTTGGAATATTTTGTTCGATTGGAGCAGAGCGGAAATGTTTATCCATTTCATGTGCGCCACTTAATAACGCTTCAAAGTTTTCGAAGCCAATGGATAGTGCAATTGAAAGACCAATGGCTGACCATAAAGAGTAACGACCGCCAACCCAATCCCAAAATTCAAACATATTATTGGTATCAATACCAAATTTTTCTACATCTTTAGCATTGGTTGATAATGCTGCAAAATGTTTTGCAACCGCACTTTCATCTTTCGTTGCTTTCAGTAACCAATCACGTGCACTTTGCGCATTTGTCATGGTTTCTTGAGTTGTAAAGGTTTTCGATGCCACTAAGAAAAGAGTGGTTTCAGGATTGACTTTTTTTAAGGTCTCCGCAATATGTGTACCATCGACATTTGAAACAAAGTGCATATTTAGATGATTTTTATACGGGCGAAGTGCTTCGGTTACCATATAAGGGCCTAAGTCAGAGCCACCAATACCAATATTCACGACATCAGTAATCGCTTTGCCTGTATAGCCTTTCCATTCGCCAGAAATAATACGCTGACAGAAATCTTTCATTTTAGCTAGCACCGCATTGACTTCAGGCATAACATCTTTACCATCAACAAGTACTGGAGTATTAGCGCGATTACGGAGTGCAGTATGTAGCACGGCACGATTTTCAGTACGATTGATTTTTTCACCGGTAAACATTGCTTCTTTTGCACTATCAAGAGCGCATTCTTGAGTAAGTTGGCGAAGATGTGAAAGGGTGGTTTGATTGATGTTGTTTTTGGAAAAATCTACAAGAATTTGGTTATTGAATGTTAAAGAATAATCGTCAAAACGATTTTTTTCTTGTTTAAATAAATCTTGGATGGTGGTGTTTGACAATTCAGCTTTATGAGCTTCAAGAGATTTCCACGCATGGGTGTTAGTCGGGTTAATGTTTTTCATGGTATTTCCTTTCATTAAAAATAATTGAAATTTTAACCGCACTTTCTGGAATTTTATTAGGGAGAATGACTCTCTCTGTTCAAAAAATGCAGTGATTAATCAACATATTCAGTTATAACACGCGGTGTTAATTTTGTAATTAGCTCGTAGCTTAAAATGCCTGTGAATTTAGCTACGGTTTCAATAGGTAATTCCTTGCCCCATAGAATTACTTCATCGCCTACCAAATCTTGGCTATCTGCGCCTAAATCAACAGTGAGCATATCCATTGACACACGCCCAACAATTGGTACAAGACGGCCATTTAAATAAACAGGCGTACCTTCTGGCACATCGCGCGGATAACCATCGCCATAACCCATTGCGACCACGCCAATTTTGGTATCTCGTGGGCTTGTCCAAATACCGCCGTAACCTACAGGATCGCCTTGTTTATGATGGCGAACGGCAATTAATGACGAGGTTAAATTCATTACAGGCGTTAAGCCAAACTCTTTACCGATAGTATCAGTTGGAGAAATGCCGTACATAATAATGCCCGGGCGGATACATTCTAAGTGAGATTTTGGCCAGAAAAGAATGCCGCCAGAAGCGGCGATAGTGCGTTCACCTTGTTTATCTTTTGTGGCGGATAAAAAACGATTGATTTGGAGCTGAGTGTAATCTGATTCTAGTTCATCGGCTCGGCTGAAATGGCTGACAAAGCCTAAGTTCGGTTGAATTTGAGGGAGTTTTTTCAGTTCTTGATAAAAATAATCCACTTCATCAAGAGCAACGCCCAAGCGATGCATTCCCGTATCTATTTTTAACCAAACCTTAATTGGACTTGGTAAATTCGCACGTTTTAATGCTTCTAATTGTTCACGATTATGTACAATAGTTTCGATATTATTGACCGCTAAGATGGGCAAATCTTGTTCATTGAAAAAGCCTTCAAGCAATAAAATTGGTTTGGTAATGCCATTGGAGCGTAATGCCAAAGCCTCTTCTAAACGCGCTACGCCAAAGCAATCGACACTTTGTTCTAAGGTTGAAGCAACGAACACAACGCCGTGACCATAAGCATTTGCTTTAACCACAGCAATAATTTTGCTATTTGGTGCTTTTTGTTTAATTATTTCTAAATTCTGTTTTAAGGCGTGCGAACTGATTTTCGCTGTCGCCGGTTTTACGTTCATTATTTTTCCTTAATAATCATCTCGATATTCACGTTGTTCAGCGAGATTGTCGAAGCGTGAAAATTGTCCATTAAATTTTAACCGCACTCGACCAATTGGACCGTTACGCTGCTTACCAATAATAATTTCTGCAACCCCTTTATCTTCCGAGTTATCGTTATAGACTTCATCACGGTAAATAAACATAATCAAGTCAGCATCTTGTTCGATAGAGCCTGATTCACGTAAATCTGAGTTTACAGGGCGTTTGTCTGCACGTTGTTCTAAAGTACGATTTAACTGAGAAAGGGCGACCACTGGCACTTGTAATTCTTTGGCGAGTGCTTTGAGGGAGCGAGAAATTTCTGCGATTTCTAGTGTTCGGTTATCTGAAAATGCGGGTGCGCGCATTAATTGTAAGTAATCCACCATAATCATACTTAATCCACCATTTTCACGATAAACTCGGCGTGCGCGCGAACGAACGTCGGTAGGGGTTAAACCTGAAGAATCATCGATAAAAAGATTATTTTTTTGTTTGAACATTCCCACTACGCTGGCAATTTTGTTCCATTCAATTTCATCTAAATTTTGACCTGTGCGGATTTTGGTTTGATCAACGCGAGCAAGGGAAGCGATCATACGCATCATAATTTGTTCTGCGGGCATTTCTAAACTAAATACTAAAACAGGTTTTTTACTTGCCATTGCAGCATTTTCGCAAAGGTTCATGGCGAAAGTGGTTTTACCCATTGACGGACGTGCCGCAACGATAATTAAGTCAGAAGGCTGTAAACCTGCCGTTTTTTTATCAAGATCAGTAAAGCCAGTTGTAACACCAGTCACACCCGAATGATTTTCAAGCTTGCTTAAAATATCGATTTTTTCAATAGTACTTTCCAATACATTGATCACATTCTGCGGGCCTTCGCTAGAAGTTGTCCGTTTTTCTGCAATCGCAAATACTTCACGCTCAGCTTCATCAAGAATTAACTTAATGTCTTGCCCTTTGGGAGAATAACTATTTTCAGCAATACGATTTCCTACCGAAATAAGTTCTCGTAATATGGCTTTCTCTCTCACAATATCCGCATAAGCCAAAATATTAATTGCGTTCGGGGTATTATTGGAAAGCTCTGCAAGATAGGCAAACCCCCCCACTTCATCGCTTACACCACGGCTTCTTAAGGCTTGATCTAGCGTAATTAAATCAATAGGCGATTGATTACGCATTAGATGTTCCATTTCTGTAAAAATCAGACGGTGTTGAAAAGTATAAAAATCGTCAGCAATAACACGTTCAGCAATGCTATCCCAATGTTGATTACTCAGCAGAATGCCACCCAATACAGCTTGTTCAGCTTCAATTGAGTGCGGGGGAATACTTACTTGTGCCGTTTTTTTGTCAGAAGATTTGATTTGAGGTTGTGATGCCATAGGACTTATTTCGATACTAGAATGTCGCCTATAATACCGCAAATATCTATTGGGTTTAAGTGAAAAGTGCGGTAAAAAAAGGAAATAAAAAACGGTGGAAAATCCACCGCTCTTTATTTAAAGTATTCAGATTATTGATTATTCAACAATTAATGTGCGACAAACGTTAGTTTCTGTCGCACCTTGTCCACCCTGCGTTAGAAGCACTAAATCGCCTGCAGATAAATAACCTTTTTCTTTTAATGATTGTAGTGCAGCTTTTGCACCAGCTTCAGTACGGCTATCTTCACCATAGAAAACAGGGGTTACACCGCGGTATAATGCACAAAGATTTAAGGTTTCTTGATGACGAGATAAAGCAAAGATTGGTAAACCAGAGCTAATACGTGACATCAATAATGGTGTATGACCTGTGCTAGTTAAAGTAACGATTGCTGCAACACCTTTCATATGGTTTGCTGCATACATTGCAGACATAGCAACAGATTCTTCAATGGCTTCAAATTCTTTATCCATACGGTGACGAGAAACATTAATGCTTGGCATTTTTTCTGCCCCTAAACATACGCCCGCCATTGCCACTACTGTTTCAGAAGGATACTGACCTGCTGCTGTTTCAGCAGAAAGCATAACCGCATCAGTACCATCTAATACTGCGTTTGCAACGTCCATCACTTCAGCACGAGTTGGCATTGGGTTGCTAATCATTGATTCCATCATTTGAGTTGCTGTAATTACTGCACGATTTAATTGACGTGAACGACGGATTAATTTTTTCTGCACGCCAACTAATTCAGGATCGCCAATTTCCACACCTAAATCACCACGAGCAACCATAATTACATCAGATGCTAAAATAATATCGTCCATTGCCTCATCATTAGCAACAGTTTCTGCACGTTCAACTTTAGCAACGATTTTTGCATTTAAACCAGCTTGTTGAGCAAGTTCACGCGCATAATTTAGGTCAGCACTTGAACGAGGGAAAGAAACAGCTAAGAAATCAACGCCAATGCGTGCAGCGGTAATAATGTCTGCTTTATCTTTTTCTGTTAATGCATCTGCAGATAAACCGCCACCTAATTTGTTGATACCTTTATTATTTGATAATGGACCGCCAACAGTGACTTCGGTGAAAACTTTTGCACCATCAGTTGATAATACTTTTAATTGAACACGGCCATCATCTAATAAAAGAATATCGCCTGGCACAACATCTTGTGGAAGCGTTTTATAGTCTAAACCAACAGATTCTTGTGTACCTTCGCCTTTTGGCAATTCCGCATCAAGAATGAATTTATCGCCAACTCTTAAGAAAATTTTACCGTCTTTAAAGGTAGAAACACGAATTTTAGGACCTTGTAAATCACCTAAGATTGCCACGGTTTTACCTAATTTTTTCGCGATAGAACGTACACGTTCTGCTCGTTCGATATGATCTTCAGGTGTACCGTGAGAGAAGTTCATACGAACTACGTTAGCACCCGCTGCGATAATTTTTTCAAGATTGTTATCACGGTCAGTTGATGGGCCCATAGTACATACAATCTTCGTTCTTCTTAGTCTTCTAGACATTATTTACTCCGTCAATAATTACAAAATTTTAAAGATACTATTTTTACTTGGCTACATATTAGCCAGATGAAAAATCGGTGCGCATTATACGCTTAAAAATTTGGGAAATCAAAAACAGCCCTGTTAGTTAAGGCAAGACTGTTTACTTTTTTGCCAGTTATATCGAGTTTTAAGAAAAATACTTGTTTTCAGATTAAAAATATCTATAATTCCAAACACTTTATACAGTGCGACTATAGCTCAGTTGGTTAGAGCACCACCTTGACATGGTGGGGGTCACTGGTTCGAGTCCAGCTAGTCGCACCAAATTTATTCTTCTTTATTCCACAATCTTCAGAGAAAAATATAATAAAAACAATATCTTATATAATTTTACATGCTTAAATCCCCCGCAATTTCTTCCGCTTGTTTAATCACATAAGTTACCGCCTCTTCCTGTTTATCAGGCGGATATTTATATTTTTGTAAGGCACGTCGAACGAGTAATCTAATTCTTGCCCGTACTGCTTCTTTGTGTTGCCAATCAATACTGACTGAGCGGCGTAAAATATCGGTAATCTCTTTAGCGAGTTTAGAAAGCATTTCATCGTTCATCAATTCTTTAGCACTCTCGTTTTGAGAAAGTGCATCGTAAAACGCTAATTCTGCCGTGCTTAAACCGAGTTTTTCGCCTCGCGATAAGCGTTCGGAGAAATCCCGCCCCATCTGCACAAGTGCATCAAGAATTTCCACCACGCTCAAATTGTGATTGTGATATTGCGTGAGGGCTTCTTGCAAACGTTGCTCAAAATCTTTTTGTGCGGTCAGATTTCTACTGGCTTTGGCTTTAATTTCCTGCTTCAAATAACGCTCCATCGCTAACACCCACAGGTTTTTGGTCTCGCTGTTTTTGATCGCTTGCAAAAATTCGTCGGAAAGCAAATTAATCTGTGTTTGTTCTTTGCCCAACAAATCAAATAAATCAATGGTACCTTCAGATACAATACTTTGATTGATTAAGGCTTTAAGCTGAATTAAGCGTTCAGTTGTCCCTTTTCCATTTTGTTCACGTTTGGTAAGCACAGCACGCACAGCATCATAAAAGGCAACTTCTTGACTATATGGTTCGATTTCAGGTAATGCCCCGCATAAAGCGTAACCTTTTTTCAAGCTTTCTGCCGTTTTCAAAAAGGCTTTTTTGCGCGGCTCAATATCGTCTGCATTGTGCCAATGTTGATCGTGCGCTTTGCCTTCGTTTGGTAATTGATCCAGCGTAGCAATATGGTTTGCCGCTGTCGCTATGGCTTTTAGCAACAATGCAGGTTCTTGTTCAGAAATTGCGATCTGAACATCAAATGCTTCGCCTTCAATTGGTGTCGCAAACAAAGTTCGGATAAATTCAAGCTGTTCTTTTATTTTAAAGAACACGCTTTGCACATCTTCCGCTAATTGCCCTTTGCCGGTAGAGTTGGTGTATTGCTGTGTGGCTGCTCGTAATTCTTCTGCCAAACCAACATAATCCACGATAAGTCCACCGTTTTCGCGACTTTTGTTAGCGAATACACGGTTTACTCGTGCGATGGCTTGCATTAGGTTATGTCCCTTCATTGGCTTATCAAGATACATAGTGTTACAGCACGGTGCATCAAAGCCTGTCAGCCACATATCACGCACAATCACCACTTTCAGCGGATCAGTAGGATCTTTAAAACGGCGTTCTAACGTTTGCTTTTCCAGCTTACTGTAAATATGTTTTTGCATTTCAGGCGTATCGCTTGCCGAACCTGTCATCACAATTTTAATCGCACCCTCATTGATATTATCCGAATGCCATTCAGGGTGCAGAGCGATGATCTGATTATACAAATCCACGCAAATTTGACGGCTGGAAACAACAATCATCGCTTTGCCGTCTTGTTGCTGATTGCGTTTTGCAAAATGTTGCACAAAATCGACCGCTAAATCGTGCAATCGTGCTTCTGAACCGAGCAATTTTTCTCGCAAGCGTAATTTCGGGTTTTCTTCGCCTTCCAGCAGCTCATCAATTTCTGCAAATAATTCATCGTGATTAGCATTCTCCGCTAGCTTGATTTGGCGAGCTTCGTAAATAATCGGCACAGTTGCACCATCTTCCACCGCATCTTGCAAATCGTAAATAGATACATACTGACCGAAAACATCTTGTGTATCGCGATCTTCAAGGCTAATTGGCGTACCTGTGAAGCCGATAAAAGACGCATTCGGCAATGCATCACGCAAATGGCGAGCATAACCTGCTTGGAATTTGCCGTTATATAGTTTTTGTGTAAAACCGTATTGACTACGGTGTGCCTCATCGCTAATCACAATAATATTGCTGCGTTCATTTAAGACAGGGAAGCGGCTTTCTTCTTCATTTAGAGCGAATTTTTGAATGGTAGTAAAAAACACGCCGCCCACTTCATTTTGTGCGAGCAGTTGGCGTAGTTGTTCTCGGTCTTCTACTTGTTGCGGTGTTTGTTTGATTAAATCTTTGCCTGAAGAAAAAGTTTGGAACAACTGACCGTCCAAATCGTTGCGATCGGTGACGATTAAAATCGTCGGGTTTTTCAATTCAGGTTGTGAGAGCAATTTGCCTGCATAAAACAGCATTGAAATGGATTTGCCCGAACCCTGCGTATGCCACATCACGCCAATGCGTTTATCGCCTTGCTCGCTCGTAGCAAAAATCGTGGATTCTACAGCTTCATTCACACCGTAATACTGATGATACGCTGCGATTTTCTTGATTAACGCTCCATTAGAACCGCGTTCAAACAGCACAAAATAACGTACATAATCCAGCATTTTGCGGTGTCATCAAGCCGTTTAACAGATTTTGCAATTCATCGCCAAAATCCAACCGCTTACTTTTTGCCTTTTCGTCCACGACTTTCCAAGGTGTAAAGCGTTGGAAATCTGCCGAAAGCGAGCCCAAACGGGCGGCAATGCCGTCTGAAATAATCAGGGCTTGGTTGTAAACAAACAGCTCGGCAATTTCATCTTTATAGGTTTCAAACTGATTAAACGCCTGCAATAAATCTGCCGATTCACGCAACGGATTTTTGAGCTCAAATACCACTAAGGGAAGACCATTTACAAAGCCGATAATATCGGGAATCCGCTTGCCCCCTTTACGGCTTCGGATTTCCAATTGATTGACGGCGACAAAACGGTTGTTTTCCCAATGCTCGAAATCTACCAAGCGTGCCATCTCGATTTTCTGCTCATTTTGTCCGTGGTTATTGGGAGCCTGATATTCAACTCGTACACCATCACGCAACAGCTTATAAAACGCCTGATTACGCACCACCAAGTCGCCAATATCACTTTTTGTCGCCGATTTGACCACAGAATCCACCGCGCTTTCAGGCAGCTGCGGATTAAGTTTACGCACCGCCTCACGCAGTTGCTCAATAAAAACTACGCCGCTCAAATCGCCACGGGCAAACTCGCCTTCATGAACAAGCAAGTCTTTACCATAGCGATATTCCCAACCGAGGGATTGCAGGCGTTGAAGGGTGAGTTGTTCGATGTCGTTTTCGTTGAGCATTTTATTGTTCTCCATCATTTAATAATTCCAGCAAGGCTTCAATGCTTTCATCATGATCGCCATCATACCAAATTGGAAAAATATTGGATTTTTGAAGTGCTTTTCTGCGAGCTGTTCGTTCTTCCTCGGATAAATTTTCACAAGATAAAAAAGCATAGTGTTTAGGTAGATTATCTTTGCCGCGTTCTTCGACAATTTCTGCCATACATTGCAATGTTCGATCTTTATCTAGACTACAACCTAAAAATAGCAAAGATTGAGAAAATAATGATTCCATTACACAGGTTTTGAGAATATTGTGTTCAGAATAATGTCTTTTATAATCATCTTGGGTGAGTACTCTTTTGTTTTTACTTATAAATGTTCCGTGTAACTTTAAAAGAATTCGATAGCCTTCTCCAAATAATTTTTTAAACTCTTCAGCATCAATACCAAATACTTCTTGATCAAAATGAATATCTTGATTTGCATATATTTTTTTAATCAAATCATCGTAATTTGTTGTAATTATGGTTTCTTTAAAAAATTCAGGTAGCCTACATATAATTCCTTGTAGTTCTCCAAGATTTGGAGATTTACCAAATTGATTTTCTAAATGTTCTTGTAGATGACCTTCATCTACATCAAATAATAATTGTGCAGCTTCTTCGTATTCTCCTTTATGAATATGTTCTTCAAAAATAGGGAAATCTGCTCCTGATTCTTTTTGTACTTCATAAAGAAAACCTTTCCATGATGGAAATCCTGAAGGCATAGAAAGTCCAGCTCCAATAAATGGGGTTAGTTTATTTCTTCTAAAGATTTCTTTTAGCTTATGGAATCGTTGTTTATTATCTGCAATTTCTAAAATCTGATTAGCAGTGTCAATTGCTTGTTGTTTACGTTGGTTTTTCCAGTCTTGAAAGGCTAACTCATAAGTTTCAGGTTCTAGCTTAGATAAAATTTGGTCTCGAAGAAAAACACTTCCTCTGATAACTATTTCTTCTCCTTCTGAATTTAATTCTTCAATGAAAAGGCGTTCTAAATAATTGTTATTCATAATTCTCCCCATCTAATAATCTAGGTAGCAATAGATCTCTAGAATTAGATAAGATCTCGTTCTGGTAGCTATTAAATATAGATTTATCTAGAATTTTCTTTAATAACTTTTCAAAAGCTAAATGTACATCATTATTCGCTAGCAATAGTGGATATTTTAAAATATCTCTAGTGCTAATATTGGGTTGAGCAGATCCTTGTGCAGTAAAGTCAACAAAGTTTTTGAATTCTTCTTGAATTACATTCATATATATAAAGCTATAAAATGTTTCAGATTCATTTATTCGTTTAGCCAGAAATTTAGCTACACGTTGATTCAACATAGCCTTTTTATTTGCTGGCATTCTTCCTACTTTTCCAACATAAGCACCTGTTAGTCCAATGACAATGTCTCCACCATTCAAAACAAAATTAGAACGTAAAGATAGGTTATCTTCTGAAACGAAACCATTTCCTTCTACTGTGAGAATTTTTGATTGTATAGAGCCAATTTTTATTACAGGAATTCCTGTATCAGTCCATTCTGAGCTTTTGAATGCATAACCGTTTTGCATTTCACAAATTTCTGAAAGTGTTGTTTGTTTCCACCCCTTCGGCACTTCAACCCCATCAACTTCCACCATCTCACACGGAAACGCTTTGGCGGTTTCGGCTAGTTCGGCGTAGCGTTCAGGCTGTGTTTGTGAAAGTGCGGTCAGTTCTTCGGGTGTTTTTCCGCTGATTGCCTGCATAGCGGCAAGTTCTGCTTGTTCAAGACTCATGCCGTCTGAAAGGGCTTGGACTTTGGCACGCACGGGATCGAAATCAACAAACCAACTTTTAAACAGGGATTGGGCGATTTGTTCCAAGGTTTGATTGATTTGGGTGTTGAGTTCAATTTTTTTATCTAAATCAGATAAAATTCTAGCAATTTCTTTTTGTTCAGAAAGTGGCGGTAAGTTAAATTGATATTTCAATAAATCGCCAATTTTCATATTTAATTGAACAGATGTACCACCTGATATTCCATCAATATAACCACTAAAATGTTTTGATTTGAAAACATAATAAATAAATTGAGGATCAACTTTTTCTATTTTTAAACGTATTCTTGCTAATCCATTATTAAAAACAGCAGGTAATTCTTTTTTTACTAGATAACAAATACCTGTCGAGCAAGTTCTTGCCATAATAATATCATTAGGAATCAGCTGAAATTTTTTAAAGTCAGAATCTTTAACTTCAGTATATCCCCATTTGTCAAATGGCTTATTTTGAGAAATATCTTGTATTCTCAAACAGCGTAAATTTGTTTCATGTTCAACAATCGGTGCTCTACGAATAGCATCTAATCCTGTATTAATACTTTCCGTTATATCTTCTAATGTTACTGTTTGCCAATCACTCATACCCCAATCCTCCTAAATTCTTCTTAATTTCCGCTTCTAATTCCGCACTTTTCGCAAATTGCTCCTTCAAAAGAGCGGTCAGATTTTGCATTTTTTCTGCAAATGGTACGCCGTCGTCTTCTTGTTCTGCGGTGCCGACGTAGCGTCCCGGTGTGAGGACGAAGTCGTTGTCTTTAATTTCTTCTAACGTAGTGGATTTGCAGAAAGCGGCTTGGTCTTCATAGCCGTCTGATTTTTGCCAAGCGTGGAGGGTATTGGCGATTTTGGCGATGTCGTCAGCGGTAAAATCGCGCAATACGCGGTCTTTCATATAGCCGATTTGGCGGGCATCGATAAACAATACTTCGCCTTTACGCTTTTTGTTGCGGTTTAGAAACCAAATGCAGGCGGGGATTTGGGTGTTGGTGAAGAGCTGACCAGGCAGGGCAACCATACATTCCACTAAGTCGGCATTGATGATGGCTTTGCGGATTTCGCCTTCGTTGTTGGTTTGGCTGCTCATGGAGCCGTTGGCAAGCAATAATGCCATTTTGCCGTTGGGCGAGAGGTGGTAAATCATGTGTTGCAGCCAAGCGAAGTTGGCATTGCCTTTGGGCGGCGTGCCGTATGCCCAACGTGGGTCGTCGGCAAGGGATTCGCTCCACCAATCGCTGATATTGAATGGCGGGTTTGCCATAATGAAATCCATCTTTTTGTCGATATGTTGCGGCTGCGTAAAGCTGTCGGCGTTGTGTTTGCCGAAGTCGTAATCAATGCCGCGAATCGCCATATTCATCGCCGCAAGTTTCCATGTGGTGGGGTTGAATTCTTGCCCGTAGATGGAAACGTTATTGATGTTGCCTTGATGGGCGGAGATAAAGCGTTCGGTTTGCACGAAAAAGCCGCCGCTGCCCATGGCTGGATCATACACTCGGCCGGAGTATGGTTCGAGCATTTCGACAATCAGGGAAACAATGGATTTCGGCGTGAAATATTGGCCGCCGCGCTTGCCTTCGGCTTGGGCAAAGCGACCAAGGAAGTATTCGTAAACGTGGCCAAGAATGTCTTTTGCACCTAAATGCACGGGCTCGCCGTTGTAAGTCGGACGGGTAAAATTAGTATCGGAGAAGAGGATAATCAGCCCGCGCAGGGTGTCTTCGTTTACCGCATAGCCACTGATGCGTTGGAGTACGCCTTTGAGTTTTTCGTTATCTTTTTCAATAGCATCAAAGGCATCATCAATGAGCTTTGCCACACCAGAAAACTTCCCACGCTCCTTTCCTATATTCCAAGGCAATTCTGCCCCAGTATTGAGAATAGAAACTTCTTGTAAGGCTTGCCAACGTGCAGAAGCTGGCACCCAAAATACGTTATCCGCGGTGTAATAATCACGGTTTTCTAGTTCAGCGGTTAAGGCTTCTTGATATTCTTCTTCAGTATCAAAAAAAGTGCGGTCAAGATAGAGTGGGTTTTCAGGTGTGGAGAGTTCCGCCTGAATTTTTTCCTGTTGATGGGTGAAATTATCAGAAATGTATTTTAAAAAGATAAGACCAAGAACGATATGTTTATAATTGGCGGCATCAAGTTGTTGACGGAGTTTATCCGCAGATGACCAAAGTTTTTCGTCTAATTCATTTAAAAATGCTTGTTGTAATGCATGATTTTCATCGACAATCTTGGTCGTCTCGCTTGCATAAATTATGCCCTCTGTAAAGTGATTTTTATCGGAAGTTTGAATATTCAAACAAATTATCAGGTGTCATTTTATCGAAAAACAGTATCAGGTTGAAAGGGATTTTTGCGTGCTAAATCCAATGATTTCCAGTAGAATGGGGCGATTTTATAAATAAGGAATAACTATGGCAAGAGAATTTAAACGTAGCGATCGCGTCGCTCAAGAAATACAAAAAGAAATAGCAGTCATTTTACAACGCGAAGTGAAAGATCCCCGTATTGGGATGGTGACGGTTTCTGATGTGGAAGTGTCGAGTGATTTATCTTACGCAAAAATCTTCGTGACTTTTTTATTCGATCACGATGAAACGGCAATTGAGCAAGGTATGAAAGGCTTAGAAAAAGCATCGCCTTATATTCGTTCGCTGCTAGGCAAAGCGATGCGTTTACGTATCGTGCCAGAGATTCGTTTTATTTACGATCAATCCTTAGTGGAAGGGATGCGTATGTCAAATCTTGTGACAAATGTTGTGCGTGAAGATGAGAAAAAACATGTTGAGGAAAGCAATTAATGTCTAGACCTCGTAAACGCTGGCGTGATGTTGATGGAGTGTTTTTGTTGGATAAACCACAAGGCATGTCATCAAATGACATTATGCAAAAGGTAAAGCGTTTATTTCAAGCGAACAAAGCTGGGCATACTGGCGCGCTCGATCCGTTGGCAACGGGGATGTTGCCGATTTGCTTGGGCGAAGCAACTAAGTTTTCACAATTTTTGCTTGATGCAGATAAGCGTTATCTTGTTACGGCAAAATTAGGCGAGCGTACCGATACTTCCGATGCGGAAGGGCAAGTGGTGGAAACGCGTGAAGTTCATGTTGAAACTCAGCAAATTTTGACCGCACTTGAACAATTTCGTGGCGATATTTTACAAGTGCCGACGATGTTTTCTGCACTAAAACATAACGGCAAGCCGCTTTATGAATACGCGCGCCAAGGTATTACGGTTGAGCGTGAGGCGCGTCCAATTACGATTTTTGAACTCAATTTTATTGACTATAATGCGCCTTATTTAACTTTAGAAGTGCATTGTTCAAAAGGCACTTATATTCGCACCTTAGTAGATGATTTGGGTGAAGTGCTAGGTTGTGGCGCACATGTGACAATGTTACGCCGTACAGCCGTAGCGGATTACCCCGTAGCAGAAATGATGCCAATCGATGAGTTACAATTGCTTGCTGAAAGTTTTCCGTTAAGTGAATTGGATCATCTATTACTGCCAACTGATACCGCTGTAAGTAAATTGCCCACTTTGCATTTGGATACAGAGCAGAGTAAAGCCATTGGTTTTGGTCAGCGAGTGAAATTTGCTAACGAACAGCAATTAAGCGGTCAAGTGCGGTTATTTTCAGCGGAGAATTTATTCTTAGGTGTAGCCTTAATTGATGGAAATATAATTCGCCCACAACGGTTAATCACACAATCCGCATAACTTAATTGCCTTTCTTATAAAATTCTAGTAATCTCCCTGTAATTAATTTTTTACAATATATGTAAGATAAACATTACAGGTGAGTTTTATGGAAGCCCTTAAGGATTTACGTTCTGAAATTGATTCGCTTGATCGCGAACTTATCCAACTTTTTGCTAAACGTCTTGAGTTGGTTTCTCAAGTCGGTAAAGTTAAACATCAACACGGATTACCTATTTATGCGCCAGAGCGTGAAATAGCAATGCTCCAAGCGCGTCGTTTAGAGGCTGAAAAAGCAGGCATTTCAGCAGATCTGATTGAAGATGTCCTACGCCGTTTTATGCGCGAATCTTATGCCAATGAAAACCAATTTGGCTTTAAAACCATCAATCCTGATATTCACAAAATTGTTATTGTGGGCGGTTATGGTAAATTAGGTGGCTTATTTGCCCGCTATTTACGTGCATCTGGCTATCCAATTTCTATTTTAGATCGTGAAGATTGGACGGTAGCTGAAAGTATTTTAACGAATGCTGATGTCGTGATCGTTTCCGTCCCCATTAATCTCACCTTAGAAACAATTGAACGCTTAAAACCTTATTTAACGGAAAACATGCTACTTGCAGATTTAACCTCTGTTAAGCGTGAACCGCTAGCGAAAATGCTTGAAATCCATACTGGTGCTGTTTTAGGTTTACATCCAATGTTTGGGCCAGATATTGCAAGTATGGCAAAACAAGTAGTTGTGCGTTGTGATGGACGTTTCCCTGAACGTTACGAATGGTTACTTGAGCAAATTCAAATTTGGGGCGCAAAGGTTTATCAAACCGATGCGACAGAACACGATCACAATATGACTTATATACAAGCCTTGCGTCATTTTTCGACTTTTGCAAATGGTTTACACCTTTCCAAACAGCCCGTTCATCTTTCTAATTTATTATCGCTTTCTTCTCCTATTTATCGCTTAGAACTTGCAATGATCGGTCGTTTATTTGCGCAAGATGCAGAGCTTTACGCAGATATTATTATGGATAAACCAGAAAATTTAGCGGTAATTGAAACACTAAAACAAACTTACGAAGAAGCCTTATCTTTCTTTGAAAATAATGATCGTCAAGGTTTTATTGATGCTTTCCAGAAGGTGCATGACTGGTTTGGCGATTATTCCGAACAATTCTTAAAAGAAAGCCGTCAGTTATTACAACAGGCAAATGATTTGAAGCAAGGGTAGGGAAAGTGCGGTGAAATCTCACCGCAGTTTTCTTTTACTGTCTCGCCAATCTTAAATTTTCAGGTAAATTCTCAAAATTAGAGCGGAATGGATTAATGTCTAATCCGCCACGACGAGTATAGCGTGCGTAAACGGTGAGTTTTTCTGGTTTGGCGTAGTGCATTAAATCATAAAAAATACGTTCGACACATTGTTCGTGGAATTCATTGTGTTGGCGAAACGATACAACGTAACGTAATAATTTTTGGTGATCGATTTTGGTACCAACATAGTGAATATACAAAGTTCCCCAGTCTGGTTGATTGGTAATGAGGCAGTTGGATTTTAGCAAATGGCTGACTAATTTTTCTTCGACAATTTCATCCGATACGCAATCTTTCAGCCAATCAGCGTTAAATTCGTAGCTGGTAATTTCAATATCTTGTTCATCAATGCAATCGCCTTGTAAATGATCAATTTTTTGAGAATCATAAACTGCCACTGGATTTAACCGCACTTTTACATCGCCTTGCGCACATTCGCTTAAATCGCCTTGCATAGTTTGTTGAACGGCGTTGAAGTCGGCAAATTTGCTTTGGTTGAAGCTGTTTAAATAAAGTTTAAAACTTTTTGACTCAATCAAATTTTGGCTTTGATAATCCAGATAAATGTCTGCGATAGCCACTTGCGGCAAGCCTTTTTCATTGAGCCAAGAGATTTCATAAGCCGTCCAAATATCGGCACCAATGGTAAAAGGCTGGTTTTGGGTAATGCCCAATCCATCGCGATTTAACGCGCGTGGCACAGGCTGTAATAACGTGCGGTCATATTGAGAGGCGTATTCCGTTTTTTGACCGAGTTTTAAGGATTTTAAGCTGTTGTCTTGGTAATTCATTTATTTTTCCTTTATATGTTAAAAAATAATTTTGCCTTCCCCTGCTTGCGGGGGAAGGTGGCGCGAAGCGTCGGAAGGGGGATAAGACTTTATCATTCCAACAGAGAGTTGAGGCATCGACTTAAATTACAAAAAATTCCACGATAGATTCGAAACTAATCGACAGGTATCGCATTTAAAATGAAAGGTATCAAAAATCGCGTTTTTTAACGCCCAATTTGCACCACAAGAAGGGCAGCAACGGGATTTTTCAGATTCTAAAGATTGCCCACCTACACGATATAAATAATAGTAAGTCGGTATGCCAGTTTCTTTTTCTATTTCTTGAGCTAAATAACGCCCATGTTTTGAAAGTGTGCTTTGATGATCCGAAATTTCTGCCAAAGATTGTTGTTCTAATATCGCTCCATTCATTTGTAGTTGATCGCAGGCTTGCCAATTTTCTTGCCATTTAATCAGATCTTGGCTTAAGTGCGGTTGATTTTTCAACTGTTTATACAAAGGGATTGGTGCGAAATTTTCTCCGCTATGAATCGGCGAGCAACTTTGTAAATGGGTTGTGTAAAGCACTTGCCAAGCTGGCGACGCATTTTCTGCCGTTTGATCTGAATTGAAATCATCGCCCACAAGTTGAAAACCATCAAAAATTACACCGCACTTTTCTGCTTCTTGTAATGAGCGATTTACTTCCGCGTTATTATTTTGCGAGAAAAGACTATCTTGCTCAGGGCAAATGACACGCATAGCAAAACCTTGTTCGCCATCTTCTTCCGCTAAATATAAAGGAATTTCACGTCCGATAATTTGCCCGTTATACCGCCATTGATCGATCACCGCATTAAGTAAACGGCTTTGTGATTTAATGTTATTTTCTAGTACAGTTAGGCGAAAATAGGTCTCGATTAAATACATAAATTTTTTAATTGCTGTCCGATTTGGTTTAAGCCGTTTAAACGCGTTTCACTTAAACGTTGTGAAATGCCGAGTTCGCTAAAAAATACAGTAATATCAAATGTATTCAATTCATCCGCTGTTTTACCATTGATTTGATTGAGTAAAATCCAAAGCAAGCCATTTATAATTCTGGCTTCGCTAAATCCGTTGAATTGAAAAGTGCGGTCATTTTTAGGCATAATTTGAAACCACATTTGTGCTTCACAGCCAGTAATAGGTTGCATTTGAGCAAGTTCATCATCGCTTGGGCGAGATAAATTTTTGCCAGCTTGAATAATCAGGCGATAGCGATCTTCCCAATTTTTAGCTTGTTTTAATTGTTCTATCATTGTAATAAATCCAGTGCTTTATCTAAGGCGGTAAAAAATACCTCTACATCTTCCTGTGTATTATAAGGGGCAAAAGATAGGCGTAATGTGGTGCGTTCGCCTAAGCGTGCTAAATAAGGTTGAGCGCAATGTTCGCCCACTCGGAGCGCAATATTTTGTTCGCTTAAAAGTGTTGAAAGATCGGAACAGTCAATGCCGTCAAATATAAAGCAAACAACGGTGCTTGGTTGAGGAGAATTGAATAATCGGCAATTCTCGTAAGATTTTAACCGCACTTTGACAAATTCAGCCAAAGATATAGTGTGCTGTTCTGCCGCAGTGAAATCCCATTTTTGTAACCAATCCAGTATAGCATTAAAGCCAATAACCCCAGCAATATTGGGTGTGCCTGCTTCTAAAAGATAAGGCAATTCGGCAAAAGTAATACGATCATTTGATACACGATCAACCATTTTCCCGCCAAAAAAGAGCGGTTGAAGTTGAGAAAGTGCGGTCAATTTTCCTGTTAAAACGCCAAGCCCATTTGGGCCATAAATTTTATGGGCAGAAAATGCGAGAAAGTCTGCATCTAAATCTTGTAAATCAATTTTAATATGACTAATCGCTTGTGCTGCATCCACCAAAACCAACGCATGACTATGTTTTCTAATTAGTTGAATCAGGCGTTTAATCGGCTGTTCTGTGCCAGTGACATTTGAAACAAAATTCAGCGCAACGAGTTTTGTTTTTTCAGAAAGGGCAGAAATAAGAGCATTTTCATCAATTAGCCAATTATCTAAAATCGGTAAAACTCGAATTTTTGTACCGCACTTTTTCGCTGTTTCGTGCAAAGTAACAAAATTAGCGTGATGATCTGCTTGGCTAATCAGAATTTCATCTTCTGTGTTTAATTGCGGCAGCAATCCATTTGCCACTAAGTTTATTGCGTGAGTTGTACCCGAAGTCCAAATAACAGCGCGTTTATCTTCTGCATTAATTAATTCTTTAACTTGTGTGCGAGCCTGTTCATATTGTGCAGTTTGGGCAGCATCATATTGGCTACGATGTACCGAACCTGCAGAAGCATAAAATTCAGCGGTGCGATTAATTAACACTTGAGGTTTCAATGCGGTGGCGGCGTTATCTAAATAAACAACCGCATCTTCACGTTGGAAATAAGGAAATGCTTGACGGAAAGTTTGAACATCAAAAGCCATATTTATTTTTCTCCTGTCTGCGCCATTGGCTCGGTTCGATAGGATGATTATCCGCCCAAAGACCAATTTGTTTGGCTTGTGCATTTTCTTGTGCTTGAAGATAAATCGGATCGTGAGAATATTGTTTATAAGCCCAAGCCATACCCTGTTTAACCATTTCTAAATTAATATTTTTATCTTGATAATAAACAATCGCCAATGTGCGTTTATAGCGATCTTTTCCTTTTTGCGCAAGGCGTACATTTTTTTGATAAACCAGATCAGACAAGGTTTTTTTCGATTTTTGCCCAAAGGCTTGGGATTTTTCTGGCGCGTCGATTTCGGCTAAACGAACCTTAATGGATTTATTACCTTTAGTGAGGCAAGTGAGCGTATCGCCATCACTAATTTTAACCACACGACAGGTATTTTTTTCGCGAGAACAAGTAGAAAGTGCGGTAAAAATAAGTAATAAACTCGTCAATAGTATTTTTCGATTTATCATTTGCAAAGTTTTTGATCTAAGTCTGGTTATTTTACCGAAAAAATGGCTCAAGTTAGCAAAAAAAGCGTAAAATAATTTTGAAATATTATGAAAATAGTTGAAAAAGGTTGTATATGATTCAAAAATTATTTTTATTAGTTCGTTCCTTGGTCATTTTATCCATTATGTTATATCTCGGAAATCTTATTGCTTATTACATTCCAGCTGGCGTTCCGGGAAGCATTTGGGGATTATTGCTACTCTTTTTAGGTTTAACAACACGAGTAATTCATTTAAATTGGATTTATTTAGGTGCAAGTTTGCTAATTCGTTTTATGGCGGTGCTTTTTGTGCCAGTGAGTGTGGGAATTATCAAATATTCTGATTTATTGAGAGAGCAAGTTAATATTTTGCTTGTTCCTAATATTGTGAGTACTTGTGTCACGTTACTTGTTATAGGATTTTTCGGTCATTATTTGTATCAGGCGCAATCTTTTACACATAAACGCAAAAAAGTAATGAAACGTAGAGAAAATCAAGTAAAACAAGCGAATTAGTATGTTAGGAAAGTTATATGCAGCAGTACATTATTTATTTTTATACATTTTTGACTATTTTTGGATTTTGGCTAGCACTACAAATTAGTAAACGTTGGAAGTCAATGATTTTTAATACTTTTGTTTTAACAGTATTAATTTTGGCGGCGATTTTAGTGATAGGTAAGATTCCTTACGATGATTATATGGCAGGAAATGCGCCTATTAATAATTTACTTGGCTTGAGTATCGTCGCTCTTGCATTGCCTCTTTATGAACAACTTCGTCAAATTGCCAAACAATGGAAAATTATTCTTTCAACGGTGGTTATAGCTTCTTTTTTAGCGATGTTAAGTGGTGGACTTTTAGCATTTCTTTTAGGTGCAACGCCCGAAATGATCGCAACAGTTTTACCTAAATCCATCACAACGCCTATTGCGATGGAAGTTTCTCGTCATTTAGGCGGCATTCCAGCCGTAACTGCAGTTGGTGTTGTGGTTGCTGGTTTGCAAGGATCGATATTTGGTTATCTTGTATTAAAAAAATTAGGTATTAAACATCAAGAAGCCATTGGGCTTTCTGTTGGTTCGGTTTCTCACGCACTTGGTACAGTAAGCTGTATGGAAACTAATCCAACTGCAGGCAGTTACAGTTCGATTTCTCTCGTGCTTTGTGGAATTATTAGTTCTATTCTCGCCCCATTTGTATTTAAGCTGATTTATTTCTTTGTTTAAATATCAATAAAAATTCAACCGCACTTTATTCATTCTAGATTTTGTTTGTTCTAGATAAAGTGCGGTTGTTTTTTACGCTGAATGATTAGATAATGCAGAAAAACTAAATAAAACAAAGCGATATGAAATTACTTACTGTTAATTCTTCTTGGACAGAACGTTTTCTACCCGATCCTCCACGCGAAAAAGATAATCGTCCACCATTTCGTCGCGATCGTGGGCGAATTTTACATTCTGCCGCCTTTCGTTGCTTACAAGCGAAAACCCAAATACACGCAATTGGCGAAAATGATTTTTATCGCACTCGCTTAACCCATTCTTTGGAAGTGGCTCAGATTGGCAGTAGTCTAGTTGCTCAGTTGAAATTTGTAGAAACCTTTGAAAGCCTTTCGCAAACATTAAATATTGATAAAAACGAGTTGCAAAAACAATTAAAACCTTTATTGCCGAGTAACGATCTTATTGAGAGTTTGTGTTTTGCTCATGATATTGGGCATCCGCCTTTTGGGCATGGTGGCGAAACGGCATTAAATTATATGATGGCAGAGCAGGGCGGTTTTGAAGGCAATGCGCAAACCTTTAGAATTTTAACGAAACTTGAGCCTTATACTGAAAATGCAGGGATGAATCTAACGCGTAGAACACTATTGGGTGTCGTGAAATATCCTGCGTTGTTAGATGTGGCTTCGCCTCAATATGCAGAACTTAATTTTTCTCGCAATATTGATCCTCGTTTTGTGCGTATTCACGATTGGATTCCAGGAAAAGGCATTTTCCGTGATGATTTAAAAATGTTTAATTGGTTGCTGGAAAATCTTTCTGAAAATGACCGCACTTTATTCTGTCAATTTAAAAAAGTGCGGGAAAATCCAGCTGAATCTTTACATACTCGGTTTAAATCGCTGGATTGCAGCATTATGGAATTAGCAGATGATATTGCCTATGGCGTACATGATTTAGAAGATGCCATTGTGACTGGCGTGGTAAATCCTCATCAATGGCAAGCGGCACATTCCGCATTGAAACAAATTCCTTCAGCTTGGTTGCAAGAAAATATTGATTCAATTAGCCAACGACTTTTCTCTGATAAACATTTTGAACGAAAACAAGCCATTGGTGCATTGGTGAACTTTTTTATTACTAATGTGCGGTGGAAATTAACGGCAAATTTTGATGAACCTTTGTTACGTTATAACGCAGAGTTGTCACCTGAAGTGATTATTGCACTTGGTGTATTTAAAAAATTTGTTTGGGATTATGTTATTCGCAATGTGGATACTCAACGAATCGAATATAAAGGGCAGAGAATGCTGACAGAAATGTTCCAAATTTTTGAATCTGACCCAGAGCGTTTATTACCAAGAAATACTGCAAATCGTTGGCGTAATGCACCAGAAGAAGGGAAAAAACGGATTATTTGCGATTATATTGCAGGTATGTCAGATGCGCACGCCTTGCGGGTATATCAGCAACTTTGACATTGAATTGATGGGATTTTTTATGCAAACTGTATAGAATAGTGCGGTTAATTTTCACTGAATTTTTATGGGGCAGTTGTGGCATTAATTAGTTTAACCAATGGATACCTTTCTTTTAGCGATGCACCTTTATTAGATCACGCAGAACTACATATTGAAGCGAATGAACGCGTTTGTTTAGTTGGGCGTAACGGCGCAGGTAAATCAACTTTATTGAAAATCATCGCAGGCGATGTGCTCATGGATGATGGCAAAATCCAATACGAAAAAGATCTTGTGGTTTCTCGTTTAGAACAAGACCCACCGCGTAATGCGCAAGGCAACATTTTTGATTATGTCGCGGAAGGCGTAGGGCATTTAACGGATTTATTGAAAGAATATCATCATATTTCTGTTCAATTGGAAGAAAATTATAGTGATCAAATTTTAAGTCAATTAGAGCAAGTTCAGGCTAAATTAGAACACGCTGATGGCTGGCGATTTGAAAATAAAATCAATGAAGTATTGTTAAAACTAGGTTTAAATCCAAACACAAAATTATCCGCACTTTCGGGCGGTTGGTTACGCAAAGCGGCACTAGCACGCGCATTGGTGTGCGATCCTGATGTGTTATTACTTGATGAACCAACCAACCACTTGGATGTGGAAGCTATTGAATGGCTGGAGAATTTCTTACTGGATTTCCAAGGTAGCATTGTATTTATTTCCCATGACCGTTCTTTTATTCGCAAAATGGCAACACGCATTGTGGATTTAGATCGCGGTCAATTGCGGTCTTATCCAGGAAATTACGATTTATATTTAACCACAAAAGAAGAAAATCTACGCGTTGAAGCCTTGCAGAATGAATTATTTGATAAACGTCTAGCACAGGAAGAAGTGTGGATTCGCCAAGGTATCAAGGCTCGCCGTACAAGAAATGAAGGGCGAGTGCGAGCATTAAAAGCGATGCGTGAGGAACGCCGCCAACGCCGTGAGGTAATGGGAACAGCCAAATTACAGTTAGACACCTCAAGTCGTTCAGGCAAAATTGTCTTTGAAATGGAAAATGTGAGCTATGAAATCGCAGGAAAAACCTTATTAAAAGATTTTTCAACAACGATTTTACGTGGAGACAAAATTGCGCTTGTTGGGGCAAATGGCTGTGGGAAAACCACGTTCATTAAATTATTGCTGGGGGAAATTCAGCCAACATCAGGAAAAATTCGTTGTGGCACCAAATTAGACATTGCTTATTTTGACCAATATCGTGCTGATTTAGATCCCGAAAAAACCGTGATGGATAATGTAGCGGATGGCAAACAAGATATTGAAGTCAATGGTGTAAAACGCCATGTGCTAGGGTATTTGCAAGATTTCTTGTTCTCGCCAAAACGTGCAATGACGCCAGTTAAAGCCTTATCTGGGGGAGAGAGAAATCGTTTATTGCTCGCCAAATTACTGCTTAAACCAAATAATTTATTGATTCTTGACGAACCGACCAATGATCTCGATGTAGAAACATTGGAGCTTTTAGAAGAAATTTTGACTGATTATCAAGGCACATTGTTAATTGTGAGCCACGACCGTCAATTTATCGATAATACTGCGACAGAATGTTATTTATTCGAAGGTGAAGGGCGTTTGAATAAGTATGTGGGAGGATTCTTTGATGCGAAACAGCAACAAGCCAATTTCTGGGCAAGTAAAGCAACAGAAGAACAAGTTAAAGCGAAGAAAACTGAACAGCTAAAAGAAGAAAGTTCGGTAAAAAATGACCGCACTTCTAAGCCGAAATCAGTGAAACTTTCTTATAAAGAACAACGTGAGCTAGAACAACTTCCACAACTATTGGAAGAATTAGAAACCAAAATCACCATACTGCAAGCTGAAATAGCCGATCCAGCATTTTTCCAACAATCTCACGATATTACCGATGCTAAATTAAAAGCATTATCGGATGCTGAAGCTGAATTAGAAAAGGCATTTTTACGCTGGGAAGAATTGGAAGAAAAGAAAAATTTGGCTGACGGTAAAGCTTAAAAAATAACGCCCGAAAGGGCGTTTTTATTTAGAGGAAATATTGCACAGAATCAGATTTTAATTCTTTGCTAATTGACCAATTATTTTGCTGCTTTTAATTCTTGATAATATTGTTCATAGAATTGGATTGCATCGCCAACGTCATCTTGCCAGTGACTATTTTTTAATATATCAGCTGACGGATAAATCGCTGGATCTTCAGTGATTTCTTTTGGTAATGCTTTTTTCGCTTCAATATTTGAGGTTGGGTAACCGATAGCTAAGGTTAATTTTTCAGCTGTTTTTTTCCCTAACATGTAGTTAATCAGCTTGTGTGCGCCTTCAGAATTTTTAGCTGTTGCAGGAATTGCAAGAGTATCAACCCAAAGTACAGGACCCTCTTTTGGGAATACCATATTTAGAGGTGCTTTTTCTTTTTTAGCAATACGTACCGAACCATTCCATAATTGACCCACTTCCACTTCGCCTGAGATGAACGAGTTAGCTGGGTTATCGGAATTGAAAGAAAGTACATTTGGACGTAATTTCAATAATTCTTCATAGGCTTGTTTGATAATTGCTGGATCTTGAGTATTTGGATCTTGACCAATTTTCAATAAAGCAATGTTGAATACTTCACGTGCATCGTCTAATAACTGAACTTTGTTTGCAAATTCTGGTTTCCATAAGTCTGCCCAAGAAGTGAATTGTTCGCCTTTGTAAGTGTTGGTATTGAATGCGATACCCGGCGCACCTAAAAGTTGCGGAAGAGAGTATTTGTTACCTTTATCATAAGGTTTATTGAGCCAATCAGGATCTAATTCTTTAAGAACAGGTAATTTGCTGTGATCAAGTTCTTTTAACATTCCTTCGCGTGCCATTTTAGAAACGAAGTAGTTAGAAGGTGCGATAACATCATAGCCACCAGACTCGCCTTGAGTTTTGAGTTTTGCGTACATTGTTTCGTTTGATTCTAGGCTTGAAACGATAACTTTGATGCCAGTTTCTTTAGTAAACTCATCTAAAAGACCATCTGGTACATATTCAGTCCAAGTGTAGAGATACACAGTGTCATTAGCAGCAGCCGTAGCTTTTGCAGTTTCTTGCTTAGCATCTTTATCGTTGCAAGCGGTTAAAGTTGCAGCTACGAAGCTGGCAGTAATTAAACCTGCAAATTTTTTCATTTTTGTTTGTTCTCCTGTTAAAGAGTCGTAAAAAACCACCTGCCGAATGACAGGCATAAAAAAACGCCTTGATTGTGCGTCAAGGCGTATTCTATTTTAAATTCAAAGGTTTGTGAAACCTTTTGTTAATTAATGGTTATTTTTTCGTGTAATTAGCTGGCTTAAAACGACAAGAGCTAATGAAAGCACGATCATAATCGTTGCTAAAGCATTAACTTCAGGTGTTACACCGGTTTTCACTAGAGAGAATATTCTCAATGGTAAGATTTCATAACTTACACCACTGACAAATGATGAAACCACAACATCATCTAATGAAATAGTGAAACTTAATAACCAGCCTGATACAACTGCAGGTAATGCTAAAGGAAGGATAATTTTACGTAAAATGGTCACTTCACTTGCACCTAAGTCTTTCGCTGCTTCTAACATTCTAGCATCAAAGCCATTTAAGCGAGAGAAGATGGTTACGGTCACATAGGGTAAACAGAAGGTCACATGGGCTAGTAATAAAGACCAGAAACCTAATGAAATACCGACAATCATAAATAACGCAAGTAAAGATACTGCCATTACAATATCTGGAGACATCATAACGATAAATAGCATACCGCTTACTGCTTGTTTACCGCGGAATTTATAGCGGTAAAGTGCGATTGCAGTTAATCCACCTACAATAGTAGCTAGTGTAGCCGCAAAAAATGCAATAGTTACCGAATGAATCGCAGCTTGTATTAAGGTGTCGTTATTAAATAAACGCTCGTACCAATTCCAACTAAAGCCTTTCCAGCTTAAACCATAACGATCTGAATTGAAGGAATTGGTTACCAAGATAATAATTGGGATATACAAATAAGCGTATACCACAAACATAAATGCATTACGTAGTAAACGACTCATTATTCTAACTCCACTTTCTTATTCAATAGTTTGTTTGCTCGGTAGTACACGAAAATCAACAATGCCATTAGAACAGTTAAACCAATACTGATTGCAGAACCAAATGGCCAGTTACGAGAAATTAAGAATTCGCTCTTAATTACGTTCCCCACTAGTAATACTTTTGCTCCACCAAGTAGGTCTGCTACATAGAACATTCCCATTGCTGGCAATAATACCAATAAACAACCTGCAATAATGCCTGGCATAGTTAATGGTAAAATCACTCGGAAGAAACGTTGGAATGCATTTGCACCTAAATCTCTTGCAGCCTCTAATAAGCGACCGTCTAATTTTTCAATGGCAGAGTAGAGTGGCAAAATCATAAATGGCAATAGCAAATAAACTAATCCAATGATTACCGCAATTTCAGTATTCAAAATGCGAACGGGTTCACTCAAAATTCCCATGTCTATCAACATGGTGTTAAGCACACCTTTCACACCGAGAAACACTTTCATTCCATAAATACGAACCAATGAGTTTGTCCAGAATGGTAAAACCACAAGGAACAATAAGAGCGGTCGATATTTAGGATGAATTTTGCTCATCATAAAAGCAAATGGATAACCTATTAGTAAGCAAATAATGGTGGCGATGCCCGACATAGACAATGAATTCCACACAACTTGTGCATAAAGTGGATTAAACAAGTTTGTATAGTTTTCAACAGTAATTGGGAACGCATAAAAGTTGCTACCGTCTCGAGTCAGAAAACTGACGGCGAATACCAACAAGTTTGGAATCAACACAAAGAAAATGAGCCAACTGAAGATAATCGCAACAGTAATTTTCTGGAATTTATTATTGATTATCTTCATCGTTGAGAACAACCTCCCAGCCCTCATGCCATGTAATGCCTACGCGCTGACCTACGCTATGATCCATATATGGATCGTCTTCATTAAAGAATTCACTTACAAGGACACGCATTCCGTTATGATCAAACTCTACCGTTGATTCTAATGTCATTCCTTTATAAGTGCGGTCAATAATATGACCGATAATCGCTTTAGAATGTTCATTTTCATCTAATTCTTCAATCACAATATCTTCAGGGCGAAGGAGTACTTGAAGTTTTTGCTCTTTCTCAACAGGCATGTCTGTGTAAATATCACAAACTCGACCTTCAACATTCGCCAGTACAACTTGTTCTGATTTACGTTCAATCACAGTGGCTTCAAATACGTTAATTTCGCCAATGAAACGAGCAACGAATAAGTTCGCTGGATCTTCATAGATTTCACGTGGAGAACCATCTTGTGCGATTTTACCTTTACGCAATAATACGATACGATCAGACATTGTAATCGCTTCTTCTTGATCGTGGGTGACGAAAATAAAGGTAATGCCAAGCTGACGTTGTAACATTTTGAGTTCTTGTTGCATTTGTTTACGCAATTTGTAATCTAATGCAGATAAAGACTCATCAAGTAGCAACACTTTTGGTTTATTTACTACGGCACGAGCGATAGCAATACGTTGTTGTTGTCCGCCAGAAAGTTGAGTTGGCTTACGATCAGCCATTTCTTCTAACTGTACCATACGCAAGGCTTCTAAAACACGCGGTTTAATTTCGTCATTTGGTACTTTTTGCATACGCAAACCGAAAGCTACGTTCTCAAAAATTGTCATATGTGGAAATAGTGCATAGCTTTGGAATACCGTATTAATATGACGTTTTTCCGCTGGCACATTGGTAATATCTTCGCCATCTAAAATAATGCTACCTGAATCCAATTCTTCTAAGCCTGCAAGTAAGCGTAAAACTGTGGTCTTACCACAGCCTGAGGGGCCAAGAATAGTGACAAATTCACCGTTATTAATTGTAAGATTGAAATCGTTAATAATAGTGTTAGAACCATAGGATTTTTTGATTGAACGAAGCTCAATAATAGGCTTGTTTTGAAGCTGATTTTCCACTAGCTTTGGTTTTCTCCCTAATTTCACCAATGATTTGGTACTGAGTAGAAATAAAACCTGCAAGACTGCAGGGGCGACATATAAAAATAGACGCTTATGATATAGCGAATTGTTAATAATGAAAAGGGCTTAATGCCTTAGAAAGTAAAAAAACTGCCATTCATAAAAATAACGAGAAATTTAACCGCACTTTCGATGTATTTTACTTCGTTAATTTTATAAATATTGTTATATATCAAGATGTTTTCTATTTTTCTCGTTAAACTAAAAAAGATATTTTTAAAAGGAGCGAGAATGTGATTTCTCAAATAGATAAAACAGAACTTTTAGAACGATTTTTACATTATGTGTCTTTTGACACCCAATCAAAACCTCATGCTAAGCATTCCCCTAGCTCAGTTGGACAAATGAAGTTAGCCATGCAGTTGCAAAAAGAGCTTACCCAACTTGGTTTAGAGAATGTTGAAGTAAGTAAATACGCGGTGGTGACAGCATTTTTACCCGCTAATGATCCTAACTTAACGAAAACCATCGGTTTAATTGCGCATCTTGATACGTCTCCGCAATGTAGAGGCAAAAATGTACGCCCCGAAGTGATAGAGCAATATCGTGGCGGAGATATTGCATTAGGTATTGGCGAGGAATTTATTAGCCCTGTTTATTATTCTTTTATGCAAAAATTGGTCGGGCAAACGCTTATTGTTGCCGATGGAACCACTTTGCTTGGGGCGGATAATAAAGCGGGAATTGCAGAAATTATGACCGCACTTTCCATTCTTCAAAAAGAGAATATTCCTCATTGCAATATTCGTGTTGCTTTTACGCCTGATGAAGAAATTGGTTTGGGAATCCATTATTTCCCAATGGAAAAGTTTTCCTGTGATTGGGCATATACCATTGATGGGGGAGAAGTAGGGGAATTAGAATACGAAAACTTTAATGCTGCAACGGCAAAAGTGCGGTTTTTCGGGCGGAGTATTCACACAGGTTATGCAAAGGGAAAAATGGTGAATGCACTCACTTTAGCTTGTGAATTTCAGCAAGTTTTTCCTGTTGATGAAGTACCAGAAAAAACCGATGGGAAAGTGGGCTTTTATCATTTAGAAGATTTTTCTGGCGATATTGAGCAAGTAGATCTCACTTATTTGATTCGTGATTTTGATGAGCAGAATTTCGCACAAAGAAAAGCTTTTATTAAAAGTCAGGTGGAAAAATTTAATGCTAAAAAAGGTTTGAAAAAGCCTATTGAGTTAGAAATTCAAGATAGCTACCAAAATATGTATGATGTGGTAAAAAACGTTCCTCAATCAATTGAACTTGCTGATCGCGCAATGAAAGCGGTGGGAATTAAACCAAATCATAAGCCGATTCGAGGTGGTACAGATGGGGCATTTTTAGCATCTGAGGGTTTAGCATGCCCAAATATTTTCACGGGTGGTTATAATTTCCATAGTAAACACGAATTGGTTTCTTTACAGGGTATGGAAAAAACAGTTCAAGTAATTATTGAAATGATGAAATGTAAAGATTTGTAAAGAAATGTAAAGATTTTTCTTGCTATTCTTTAGATTACTCAATATAATAGTGGCGTTTTATCGAGATTCCTTTGATAAAGCTAAACTTTAGAGATTTTATTCATAAATTCCTTTTTGATGCCCCTAATTATTTAGGGGCTTTTTTTATCTAATTGGACAAGAAATAATAAAATAGCTAACAAATTTAATATTTCTTCATTTTAAATTATTTTTATCGTATTAATTTAAGTCTAAATTCTCAAGAATATATTTTCTCAACTAAAAAATAGTTAATAATCACAATTTTTAATTTTCTACAATATTTATTTCTATAGATTTATTTACTGATTTAAAAAACCGTTAAATTTAGTGGCTAAATTGACTAAATTAGTTTAAAGAGATTACTGTGAATAATAGGTATAAGAGTTTCCTTTATTCAGACTGAATTTGACATTCCTATTCTAAATAGGAAACCCTTATTTTTGAGGTAATTTGCTAGATCAAATTTGATCTTAGACAAATTAAATTTATCTAACTTTATTGAGTTAGATTAATTGCAGGTTAGTTTTCGTTAGCATTGAAATTTATTCATTAATTAATGCAAGTTTGGCACGCTGCTTGGAACATCCATACTAATTTTTCTTGTTCTTTAATATAGTCACTCATTTGTGATGCAGTACCTTCATCATTAGCGTTATTTGCAAAAGAAAGAATTTCACGTTGTTGATCTAGTAATGTTTTTAGACCTTGTAATGTGCTTGATAAACATTCTTGTGCTTCACTTACTGCAATATCTTCTTTAATTCGAGATATTTTTAAGTATTGGCTGTAAGCATTATTTGGTGTGTAACCTAAAGTTAAAATACGTTCAGCCACTTCATCAACTCTAGCAATTAAATTAGTATAAATTTCTTCAAATTTTGCGTGTAATGCAAAGAAGTTTACACCTTTAATGTTCCAGTGATAGCCTCGCACATTAGTATAGAAAACTTGGTAGGTTGCAAGTAATTCGTTAAGTTTATTGGCTAATTCTGCTGACTGAACTTTATCTAGTCCGATTGATGTTTTTGACATAATAATTTCCTTTTTCTAGTTGAATAATTGAGCTAACGCCCTCCCTTTGGTATGGGTATTATACGTTTCTATAATTTGCAGTGAAATTGTTCTATTCAATATAATTGATAGCCTTAGCCTTATTTGTTAATAAATTGTAATAAATAGAAGCTATCAAAATAAGTGATCAAGATCACAGTTTTAATGAATATTTAATCAAACTATCGCAGCTAACAGTAAATTTTGATTTAATAAGTACAGTTATAATTTTTAATATTTTTTCTAAGGATATGTTATGCAAGAACTTATTAAGCACGCCTTGCCACAAGATGATGCACTCAATCAAGCTATTGTGAATGAACTTCGTTCACAAAGTTGGGCTGGTTTTTTAAATTATTCCCAAGTGCAACTGCTTTGTCGTAATTTTGAACTTACATCACTAAAATTAGCTATGCACTTGTTGCCACTTGCCGCAAGTTATAGTCATACTGCTATTTCTCATTTTAATGTGGGGGCAGTTGCTATTGGCGAACAAGGGGATTTTTATTTTGGTGCGAATCAAGAATTTGCTAATTCAGCCATTCAGCAAACGATTCACGCGGAACAAAGTGCAATTTCTCACGCTTGGTTGCGTAATGAACGCCGTATTTCAGATATGGTGGTCAATTATACGCCGTGTGGGCATTGTCGTCAATTTATGAATGAATTGCACGGTGCTGAAAAAATTTCAATTCATTTGCCACATAGCCAAAATAATCCGTTACATTCTTATTTACCTGATGCTTTTGGACCAAAAGATCTCGATATTGCGGCGCATCTTTTAGCGGAAGAAAATCATCATTTAGTTGCAGATCATCAAGATGATTTGGTTAATCAAGCTATTTTGGCGGCAAATCAATCTCATTGTCCTTATTCAAATAGTCCGCACGGCATTGCGATTTTATTTAAAAATGGAGATGTGGTAACAGGACGTTATGCAGAAAATGCTGCATTTAATCCGAGTTTGCCAGCATTGCAAACTGCACTTAATTTTGCGTATTTAAATGATAAAAAATTGACTGATATTGAGCGAATTGTGATGGCTGAAAAAGCATTAAAACTGAGCCATAAAACGATGGCTGAAACCTTATTATCTACATTAACTTCAGTAGAGTTAGCGTATTATTCGTTGTAAATATGAAACGCAAAGTAAAATAAAAAAAGGGATTAATCCCTTTTTTATTTATTCGCTAAAATTACCGCTCTTTTCGGTGCTTGATAACCTTCAATGGTTTTACTGTGATCATTTGGATCTAAGAAATCAATTAGGCTTTCATTTTCTAACCAATCAGTTTTACGCTGTTCTTCCAATGTGGTTGTCGCTACATCAACACAACGCACATTGGTAAAGCCAACTTTTTCTAGCCAGTTGATTAGTGCGGCGACAGAGGGGATAAAATAAACATTTTTCATTTTCGCATAGCGATCTGCTGGTACAAGCACAGTATTTACATCGCCATCCACCACTAAGGTTTCTAATACCAATTCGCCACCTTTTACCAATTGATTTTTCAGCTGGCTTAAATGATCTAATGGGGATTTACGATGATAGAGTATCCCCATTGAAAATACAGTATCAAATGCCGCTAATGGTTGCATTTGCTCAATACCAAGTGGGATAAGATTTGCTCGACGATCATTATTAAGCAGCTTGCGTACGGCTTCAAATTGGCAAAGGAAAAGCTCGGTAGGATCAATCCCCACTACCATTTTTGTGCCTTCGCCTACCATTCTCCACATATGATAACCGCTGCCACAGCCCACATCTAAAATAGTGCGGCCTTGCAGTGGAGCTAAATGAGGAAGAACACGATCCCATTTAAAATCTGAACGCCATTCACAATCAATATGAATGCCAAAAAGATGATAAGGCCCTTTTCGCCACGGCATTAATTGCTTTAAATGATGGATAATTCGTTGTTTTTCTCCTGTTGAAAGGGGAAAAGTGCGGTCAGATTTTACCGCACTTTTTAGATCGATTTTGTCAGCTTGTAAATCAGGCAAAAAATCAACAATTTTGCTCCATTTAGCATAATCAGCGTGAGTTTGATTTTCCCACTCTTTTAATTGGCGCGGTAAGGTTTCTAACCAGTCTGATAAATTTGTGGTCGCAATTTGTTGATAAAAAGGGCGAAAGTCGATCATTTTGCTTCCTTATAGGCCTTTTCTGCTTTATCAAAGGTATTAAGAATATCTTGTTCAGGTTTACTGGAAAGCAATGAAATAACAATAATTGCAAGGCTGGCGAAAGCAAACCCCGGGATCATTTCATATACTTTAAACCAATCGGTATCAGTTGGAATAATTTCTTTCCATGCAAATACTGTCACTGCGCCTACCAGCATACCTGCCATTGCGCCCGATGATGTCATTCGTTTCCAGAAAAGAGAGAAAAGTACAACAGGGCCAAATGCACTACCAAAACCAGCCCAAGCGAATTCTACAAGTTTTAATACTTTGCTGTTTTCATCTTGTGCGATCCAGATAGCAAATGCAGCAATCACTAAGACCATTATTCTGCCAAGCCATACGAGCTCTTTTTCTGAAGCCTTAGGGCGAATGAAACCTTTGTAGAAATCTTCTGTGATTGAGCTAGACGAAATTAATAATTGCGCACTTAATGTACTCATTACAGCGGCTAAAATAGCTGAAAGTAATATGCCTGCGATCCAAGGATTAAATAAAAGTTTAGCTAATTCAATAAAAACCTGTTCTGGTTCGCGATTAACTGTGCCTGCAATAGCTGGATTTGCAAAGAAATACGGAATAGCGAATAAGCCAATGCCAATTGCGCCTCCTAAGCAAAGCACCATCCAAGCCATACTAAGACGACGAGCTTTGATAAGTGATTTGACAGAATCTGCAGCCATAAAGCGCGCTAAAATATGCGGTTGCCCGAAATAGCCCAAGCCCCAAGCGGCAAGGCTTAATAAACCAAGTGGTGTGGTAGAAGTAAATAAATCCGTGAAATCTTTATTTACTGCAGCCTCAGCTTGTTCTAATACGGCGGAAAATTGAGCGGTATCAGTGAAACTTAATAACACAAAAACAGGGGTTAAAATTAATGCAAAAATCATTAATGTGGCTTGAATGGTATCTGTCCAGCTTACCGCAAGGAAACCTCCGATGAACGTGTAAGCAATGGTTGCCGCTGCGCCGTACCAAAGTGCGGTAGAATATTCCACAGAAAATATATTTTGGAATAATTTTGCACCTGCCACGACACCTGAAGCACAATAAATAGTAAAAAACACTAAAATAATCGTGGCAGAAACAAGTTTTAATAATTTGTGTGATGAACCAAAACGATTGTGAAAATATTCTGGGAGAGTGAGGGCATTATTATTTAATTCTGTATAAACACGCAAACGACCAGCCACTAAAAGCCAGTTAAAATAAGCCCCGATAGTTAAACCAATAGCAATCCAGCCTTCAACTAAGCCTGATAAATATACCGCACCCGGTAAGCCCATTAAAAGCCAACCAGACATATCTGACGCACCTGCTGACATTGCGGTGACAAAGCTGCCTAAACGACGTCCACCGAGAATGTAATCTGATAAATTATTCGTGTAATAATAGGCGAGTACGCCAATCAGTAACATTCCGAAAATATAAATAGTAAAAGTAATAAGAGTTGGGTCTAATCCAAACATTTTATAAGTCCAAAATGGGTTAAAATTTCAGAAAGGGTGCATTTTACCTTATTTCGGGCTATTATTCTATTTAGACTAAATATTTGATGAAATTTAAGAAATTAGGAATATAAAATGGATGCTGTCGAGTTATTGATGAACGTAACGCCTAACGAAACACGCATTGCGCTAGTCGAAACAGGAATGTTGCGCGAAGTGCATATTGAACGCCAAGCCAAACGAGGAATTGTCGGAAATATTTATAAAGGTCGTGTCACTCGAGTGCTACCAGGAATGCAATCTGCTTTTGTTGATATTGGTTTGGAAAAAGCGGCTTTTTTACACGCCGCTGACATTGTATCTCACACGGAATGTGTAGATGAAAATGAACAAAAGCAATTTAAAGTTAAGAGCATTTCAGAATTAGTACGTGAAGGGCAGGATATTGTTGTACAAGTGGTTAAAGATCCCCTTGGTACAAAAGGTGCGCGTTTAACCACAGACATCACATTGCCATCACGTTATCTTGTTTTTATGCCAGAAAATAGCCACGTAGGCGTTTCACAACGTATTGAAAGCGAAGAAGAACGCGCCCGTTTAAAAGCATTAGTTGAACCATTTTGTGATGAACTTGGCGGTTTCATTATTCGTACCGCCACAGAAGGAGCAAGCGAAGAAGAATTGCGTCAAGATGCTGAATTTTTAAAACGCTTATGGCGTAAAGTCTTAGAGCGTAAATCTAAATATCCAACCAAATCAAAAATTTACGGAGAGCCTGCACTTCCACAACGTATTTTGCGCGATTTTATCGGCACAAACTTAGAAAAAATTCGTATCGACTCTAAACTTTGCTTTGGCGAAGTGAAAGAGTTTACCGATGAATTTATGCCTGAACTAAGCGATAAACTTGTGCTTTATTCTGGCAACCAACCTATCTTTGATGTGTATGGAGTTGAAAATGCGATCCAAACAGCGCTAGATAAACGTGTTAATCTCAAATCGGGTGGCTATTTAATTATCGAGCAAACGGAAGCCATGACCACCATTGATATTAATACAGGTGCATTTGTAGGGCATCGTAATCTAGAAGAAACCATCTTCAATACCAATATTGAAGCAACTAAAGCCATCGCGCAGCAACTCCAACTACGTAATCTTGGCGGCATTATCATTATTGATTTTATTGATATGCAAACAGATGAACACCGCAATCGAGTACTAGAATCTTTATGTGATGTGCTTTCTAAAGATCGTGTGAAAACCAATGTGAATGGGTTTACGCAATTAGGTCTTGTAGAAATGACCCGTAAAAGAACCCGCGAAAGTCTTGAACACGTGCTATGTGATGAATGTCCAACGTGCCATGGCCGCGGTCGAGTGAAAACTGTTGAGACTGTTTGCTACGAAATTATGCGTGAAATTATTCGGGTTTATCATTTATTCAGCAGCGAACAATTTGTTGTTTATGCCTCGCCAGCGGTTTCCGAATATCTTATTAATGAAGAATCTCACGGTTTGCTACCAGAAGTGGAAATGTTTATTGGCAAACGCGTTCAAGTGAAAACTGAGAAATTTTATAATCAAGAACAGTTTGATGTGGTTGTTATGTAAATGCTGCTTCAACAAAGTGCGGTAAAAATTTTTAAGATTTTCACCGCACTTTTTATGTATAAAAACAATATTTCCTTTATATCTTAATCTATATGACGTAAAATTGAGTATCTTTTATTTAATATAGTGAGGATCTAAATATGTTTTTATATAATTCTGTAAACAAACAATACTAGTCTTTTCTTCCCATCTTGTACAATAACTACAGCTCTCTCCATTATTGGTGGAATATTCACTAATCCAGCTTTAGCAGATACTTCTCCCCCTGCCACTTCAAATACTAACTTCTCAGAAAATTTTGGAATGAAAGATATTAGTACATCTGATAGTACGAGCAATAACAATATCATTATCGGTAATTTAAAAACTAATAAAATTAATGATGTTAAAGGTACTGATACTTCTAATCCTAAATTATCTCACGCAACTAATAATTTAATCGTTGGCGATAACAACACTTTAACGGGTAATAGTACGGTAGTTGTAGGGCTTAGTAATAATGCAACAGGCATTTCTTATGGTGGGGGTAATGGTAATTTACAGGTTTATGGTTTGAGTAATACAGTAAAAGGTGCTTCAAGCCAGGTGTTTGGGCAAGGAAATGAAGTGTATGGTGTCTATCACACTGTGTCTGGTTATGGTAATAACGTAGGCAAATCTAGTGATGGTATAAGTGATAATCGCTACAATGTAGTATCTAGTTATAAAAATAAGGTGGAAGGTAGTCATAATGTTGTGTTGGGCGAAATGAATGAAGCGAAGAAAGCTGATAATACTGCGGTAGCTCATACAGTGGCGTTAGGATATAGCGTGAAAACACTTGGAAATGATGCGGTGGCAATTGGCAAGAAAACCGAAGCAAATATTGGTTCTACGGCAATTGGTGGAAACGCAAATGCTACAGGTAATTATTCGGTTGCGTTAGGGAAAGAAGGTGAGGCATCGAAAGCTATACAGTAGCAATTGGTAAGGGGACAAAAGCCTTAAAATCATCAGCCGTAGCTCTTGGAGATGGTGCAAAAGCTGAACACAGTCACAGCGTTGCATTAGGTTCTGACACACAAACAACAAGATCGAATGAAGTTTCTGTGGGTAAGGTTGGCACTGAAAGATACATTGCCAATGTAAAAACAGCCGAAAAAGACACTGACGCAGTAAATAAAAAACAAATGGATGATGGCGATAAACAGATTCAATGTAAAATTTTTCATTTTAAATTTCTTTTTTTGAGTGTAAAAATAGCTACCTTAGTTTATTAAAGGAAGTGGGTTTCATTTCTTACATAAGTTTTAAAGGAGTTAAAATGAATGTTATTTCTGATCTTGAGCTTCAGCAAATTCGCACTCAAATGCTGACATTTGCACAATTGCAAGTAAATCAAGCTGATCTTGCTGAAGATTTAGTACAAGAAGCTTTTTTAAGTGCATTCAAAAATCTTGATAATTTTAAGCATCAATCTGCATTTAAAACTTGGATTTTTGCGATTCTTAAAAATAAGATTATTGATTATTTACGTCAGAAAGGGCGGTTTGTTTTAGAAAGTGAACTTGAAGATGAAAATACCAATAATTCATTTTTTGATGAAAAGGGGTATTGGAAACCAGAACATTACCCGAGTGAATTACAAGGCGAAGAAGAAACGGTTTATTCCGATGAATTTTGGCTGATTTTTGAAACTTGTTTGACTTGTTTACCCGCCAAACAGGCAAAAATTTTTATGATGCGAGAGTTTTTAGATCTTTCATCTGAAGAAATTTGTCAAGAAACGCATTTAACTTCGTCTAATTTACATACCACCCTTTATCGGGCTCGTTTACAGTTGCAAAACTGTCTTTCAAAAAAACTTTAGGAGAGATTATGCGTTGTCGCCAAGCCACTCGAATGATTTCCGAATCGCACGAACGTTCATTAGATATACAAGAAAAAGTTGGGTTAAAAGTTCATTTAGTTACCTGCTCACGTTGTCGTCGTTTTCGAAGAAATTGCAAAACCTTAAGCGAGATGATGAAGCAATTTAGGGATGCCGAAAACCATCTATAGAATTAACTGATAGGTAGCAAAAAAATAAGCGGTTGAATTTGCAAAATATTTTACAGCTTCAACCGCTTATTGTTAAAAATACTTTATTTCACTTTTCTAATAATGAAATCATTTTTCTAAGCATTTCTAATTCTTTTTCTTTCTGCTCTAATAATTCATCTTTATGAATAAGTTGTAATTTTAATTTTTCAATTTCAAACATTATAGAGTGATCACCACTATAATAATTTGCAGAAGTATTATTTCCATTTTTATTCATAAAGAAGATAACACCTTTATCATTATCAACAAGATCAGATAAACTCACATTAAATATCTGAGCAATTTGCACCAATTTATCGTATTGTAGGCGAGTTTCACCTCGTTCAATCTTGGCATAACCACTTGGCGACATATTCATTTTCTCAGCCATATCTTCTTGCGATAATTGACGAAGCTCTCTCATCATACGAATTTTATCATGCATTCCCATCTAAATTTACCCCTTTCCAAATTGAGCAATTTTTGCCGAAATTAGGTGCTATTTTGTCCTTTTTGTTGTTGTTTTTAATGGTTAAACTTCCATAAAATTTACCCGCATTTACTTATGCAATTGATGTATTTTCACACATTTAGAGGTCTTAATCTATGAAAAAATTACTTATTGTAACTATGTTATCTACTTTAGCACTATCAGCTCAAGCTCAATGGTATGTTCAAGGCGATTTAGGTGCTTCAAAAATTGATATTACTCATGTAAATAGTTCAGACAGTTCATCTTTTACCCAACGAATTAGTGTTGGCTATGCTTTTGATAAGAACTTTCGTTTAGCCGTAGATTATACAAACTACGGAAAAGTAACTGCAAATTATGCTGATGTTGTAGATGTATCTCTTAAAGGTAAATCATTAGGCCTCACTGGTTTTTATGATTTTGACTTAGCCGATTTCAAACCTTATGTTGGTGTCCGTGTATCTGCCAATGAACCAGATGTAACTGCAAATGCAAATGCAAATGCAAATGCAAATGCAAGATATTATCGCATAGATTTTGTAAGCGAAACGAGCATAGGCATTGGTGCATTAGCTGGTGTTCAATATAAATTAACTGATAACGTTGCACTTAATACTAATATTGAATATAACCGTTTAGCCTCAGATGCTTCTGATGTGGGCGTTAAGGCTGGTTTACGTTTTAGTTTCTAATGGGTATTTTGTGAAACAGTTATTTGCAAGAGCATCAATTATAGGGGTAGCGTTATTACTTTCAGCTTGTGCAACCGTTCCTATGGCTTCTGTTGAAGAAAGTAATGCCGCCAAACAATTCAGATCTCCCGAAAAAGGAAATTCAGGATTATATATCTACCGTGATTCTTTTATAGGAAAAGCTTTAAAGAAAGATCTCTATATTGATGAAAAATTTATAGGTGAGTCTGCTCCTGATGTATTTTTTTATAAAACCGTTAAAGCTGGAGAGCATAAAATTTCAACTGAATCCGAATTTAGCAATAATGATTTAAACATTAAAACTGAAAGTAGTAAAAACTATTTTATTCGTCAATATATTAAATTTGGTGTATTTGCAGGCGGTGCAAATTTATAACAAGTTTCTGAAGAAGAAGGTAAGAAGGCTATTTCTAAACTAAATATGGCTGTAAGTCATTAAAATTCTGCTCTAACAACATCATTTTATTTAAACAAGACTAAGTCTATATTTAATTTAGACTTAGTCTTTTTTATCTAAAATTCCCCTCTTATTCCTACTACAATTCAAATTTAAGATAAAAAAATCTGTAAGAAATCCAATTCTTCGCCGTCTAACCTTATGTAACGTTAATTTTTACTTCATAAGGAAAAGCAATGAAACTATCAAAAACATTTCTATTTATTACCGCACTTTGCTGTGCAGCACCAACTTTAGCAATACAAAATTCAACATCATCATCTGGAGAACAAAAAATGGCAATGGAAAATACGCAAAACATCCGAGAAATTTATCTTGCTGGTGGTTGTTTCTGGGGTATGGAAGCATATATGGAGCGTATTCACGGTGTGAAAGATGCGATTTCTGGCTATGCCAATGGTAATACGGGGAAAACCAGTTATCATATGATTGGGCTAACCGATCACGCAGAAACGGTAAAAGTCACTTACGATGCAAACCAAATTTCGTTAGATAAATTGCTTAAATATTATTTTAAAGTGATTGATCCAACGAGTGTAAACAAACAAGGTAACGACCGTGGTAGACAATATCGCACAGGGATTTATTATCAAGATGGGGCAGATAAAGCGGTGATCGAACAAGCTCTCGCCCAGCTTCAAACCAAATATAAAAAACCAGTGCAAGTTGAGGTACAACCGATTAAAAATTACATCGTAGCAGAAGAATATCATCAGGATTATTTGAAGAAAAATCCAAATGGTTATTGCCATATTGATATTACCAAAGCAGATGAACCTGTGATTGACGAAAAAGATTATCCGAAACCGAGTGATGCAGAACTCAAAGCGAAATTGACACCGTTGCAATATTCCGTTACTCAAAATAAACATACTGAACGCTCTTTTAGTAACGAATATTGGGATAACTTCCAACCCGGTATTTATGTTGATGTCACTACAGGCGAGCCTGTTTTCTCTTCAAATGATAAATTTGAATCAGGTTGTGGCTGGCCAAGTTTTACGAAACCGATCATTAAAGATGTGGTGCATTATGAAACCGACAATAGCTTCAATATGCAACGTACCGAAGTGTTAAGTCGTGCGGGCAATGCCCATTTAGGACACGTTTTTGACGACGGCCCGAAAGATAAAGGTGGTTTACGTTATTGCATTAACAGTGCATCAATTAAATTTATTCCGTTAGCTGAAATGGAAAAGGCAGGATACGGATATTTGATTCAATCCATTAAAAAATAAGGAGATGTAGGATGTTAGATCAGCAACTCCTTATTGGAACTGTATTTTTAGCTGGGCTTGCTTCTTTTCTTTCGCCTTGTATTTTCCCGATTATTCCAATTTATTTTGGTATTTTGAGTAAAGGCGGTAAAAAAGTCCTAAATACTTTTTTATTTATTTTAGGGCTTTCCCTTACATTTGTCAGTTTAGGCTTTAGTTTTGGCTTTTTAGGGAATATTTTATTTAGCAATACCACACGTATTATTGCAGGGATTATTGTTATTATTTTAGGTATTCATCAACTTGGCATTTTCAAAATTGGTTTGTTGGAACGCACGAAATTGGTGGAAATAAAAACATCAGGAAAATCAACCGCACTTGAGGCATTTGTCCTTGGTTTAACCTTTAGTCTTGGTTGGACGCCTTGTATTGGCCCGATTCTGGCTTCCGTGTTAGCTTTATCAGGCGATGAAGGCTCTGCACTTTACGGTGCATCAATGATGTTTGTTTATGTCTTAGGGCTTGCGACCCCGTTTGTACTGTTTTCGTTCTTATCTGACAGCTTGCTCAAACGTGCCAAAGGGTTAAATAAACACTTAGACAAATTTAAAATCGGTGGCGGAATTTTAATTATCGTGATGGGTATTTTATTAATTACGAATAATTTTTCGTAAAACATAACCTCAACAAAAGAAATTTATAAAAGGAAAAAAGCAATGAAAAAACTACTATCAATATTTCTAATGGCATTCAGCCTAAACGCTTTCGCACAAACTAATTTGGCGGATGTGCAACTCAAAGATTTAAATAATCAGCCAGTTACTTTAAGCCAATATAAAGGCAAACCTGTGTATGTAAAAATGTGGGCATCTTGGTGTCCGATTTGCTTGGCTGGATTAGCTGAAATTGATGATTTAAGTGCGGAAAAAGATCGTAATTTTGAAGTGATTACCATCGTTTCGCCCGATCACAAAGGCGAAAAAGACACCGCTGATTTTATTGAGTGGTACAAGGGATTGGAATATAAAAATATCACGGTGCTTTTAGATGAAAAAGGCGAAATCATTGATAAAGCAAGAGTGCGTGGCTATCCGTTTAATCTCTTTTTAGATAGCGATCTAAACCTGAAAAAAACCGTACCAGGACATTTAGGTGCAGAGCAAATAAAAGTTTTTGCAGTGAAATAACGATAAAAAGCGGCTTATTTTAAGCCGTTTTTTATATCCCATTTTTACAGAGTAAAGACAAAATAGCTAAGATTGGCGTTTGTACATTGAGCATTTGGTAGATTGATAAAAAATATATATTATAAGCGGTATGATTTTATTGCTTGTATAAGTAATTTTTATTTTTACTGTAATATTTATTCAAATTATCTTTGAAAATTAAATAAAGTGCAGTGATCTACAAAAAGGAAAATAATGGAAGAAATTATTAACGGATTGCTTATCGTGCTTGTGCCGATGATGTTGGGGTATTTAGCCAAAATACAGAATCAAAATGCGTTGGCGTTCATTAATAAAATTGTGATGTTATTGCTTTACATCATTTTATTTATGATGGGGTTTATGCTCGGGCAATTAGAGAATTTAGAACAAAAATTGCCAATTATTGGTATGACGGCTTTGGGGCTATCCGCTATCATTCTGACTTGTAATATCCTAGGCTTGGCTATTTATGACCGCACTTTGCCTAAGCCTGTTAATTACTTACAGGGAGAATTGCCATCTCGTTGGCATTCGTTAGTGGACTCAATTAAATTATTAAGTGCGGTGATTATCGGCATCGTTTTAGGTTGGTTGTGCAATGATTGGTTGCATTTCCCACATGGTTCCAATCTTTACGTGCTTATTGCGTTGATCTTTTTTGTTGGAATTCAGCTTCGTAATAACGGCATTTCCTTGAAAGAAGTCTTATTAAATAAGCAAGGTTTGATGATGGGGGCAATTTTTACCCTAAGTTCTTTAGTCGGTGGTGTTATTTCAGCATTTTTTCTAAGTATGCCGATTACTCAAGGTTTAGCCTTTTCATCGGGATTTGGTTGGTATTCTTTATCAAGCGTCGTGCTGACAAATGCTTGGGGGCCGATGCAGGGTAGTATTGCTTTTTTCAATGATTTGTCGCGTGAAATATTGAGTTTATTTTTGATTCCATTGTTTATGCAACATTATCGCTCTACAGCTATTGGGATTACAGGCGCAACGGCATTAGATTGTACATTACCGATTATTCAAAAATCAGGTGGAATTGAAGTAACGCCTATTGCCATTTCTTTTGGTATGGTGACAAATTTATTACCGCCGTTGTTGTTAGTTTTTTTCTCGAGTTTTCCAATTTAATAGGGCGTGAATTTTAAGATAAAAGAAAAAGGGAAATCAGCTGATTTCCCTTATTTTTACTTTATTGTTATTTTTTCCAAATAACGTGAAATTCTCGATCTTCTTCTCGGTGAGAAATTAAGAATTTAGCAAAGACATCATCCATTTCATCTTGCTCATTGACTAAGCCCACCCACACTTCAGCGTATTCTTCAGGGTCAATCAGTACACCAATTTCTTCTTCCCAATTATCGGCGGTTTCAACGAATTCCACACCACCGCGTTCTTCAAATTGTAGGTTGAATAAAAGAATATCAGCAGGATCTAAATTTTCCCCAGCCATTTCTAAGAAAATATCGTAAGCAATATCAATGGCTGTATCTGGATCAAGTTTTTTAATTTCTGTTGTCATAATGTTTGTCGTAAAGGTTATGGTTAATAAAAAGTGCGGTTAAATTTTTTCTCTTTTTAAGCGTTTTATTCCACACTGGTTGGAAGTTTAATTTCTCGGATATTCATCGAAAAACCATCAATCATCAATAAGCGTCCACACAAATTCTTACCGATTTTTAACCGCACTTTAATTGCTTCTAAGGCTTGAATGCTTCCCACAATGCCGACGATTGGTGCAAGCACGCCTGCTTCAACACAGCTTAATATATTTTGCCCAAATAATTTGCTGAGATCACGATAAGTTGGTGTATTTGGTTCATAAGTGAAAACGGAAACCTGACCTTCCATTCGAATCGCCGCGCCAGAAATAAGAGGAATTTTTGCATTATTACATTGGCGATCCAATTGATTACGGATTTCTACATTGTCTGTACAATCTAAAACAATATCAAAGTGCGGAATGATTTCAGCCAGTTTTTCTTTATCTAATTTCGCATTAATGGTCTCTATGTTTATATGCGGATTAATTTGTTCCAGTGCAATTTTAGCTGACTCTACTTTGGGCATATTCAAACGTGCATCGCAGTGCAAGACTTGTCGTTGAAGATTCGAAAGAGAAACAGTATCGAAATCCAACAGTGTTAAATTCCCGACACCTGCCGCAGTGAGATATTGGCTGGCTGCGCAACCTAAGCCGCCAAGCCCAACGATCAGCATTTTGCTTGCTTTGAGTTTTTCTTGCCCATCAAAATCTATGCTTTTAAGAATAATTTGACGGTTATAACGCAATTCTTCTTCGTGACTAAGCTCGATCATTTGTTATCCTAATAAATGATTGAAAGGCTCAATTGTCACTGTTTCACCTGCAGTGACATTGCCTCGTTCTTGTTCTAAAACGATAAAACAATTGCTTTTTACAAAAGCACTAAAGAGATGAGAGCCTTGAAATCCTACTGATTGTACTTCAATTTGACCTTGTTCATTGATGTGATAAAAACCCCGTTGGAAATCTAAACGTCCTACTGCTTTTTTCAAATCCATTGTAGCAATGGCTGAAAAGTGCGGTGGTTTTTTCCATTGTTTTTGGCCTTGAAGTTTAGCAATGAGTGGCTGAACAAGTTGATAAAATGTCACTAATGCGGAAACAGGATTGCCTGGTAAACCACAGAACCAAGCGTTTTCTAATTTACCAAAAGCGAATGGTTTGCCCGGTTTGATTGCAATTTTCCAGAAATTTACTTGACCTACTTTTTCCAATACCGCTTTAGTGAAATCCGCTTCACCAACGGAAACACCGCCACTGGTAATCACTAAATCGGCTTGGCTTTGTGCGGCAATAAATGCCTTTTCAAATTCGGCTTCATTATCAGGCAATAGCCCTAAATCAATGACTTCACAGTTTAGTTTTTCTAGCAGTAATTTTACGGTAAAACGATTGGTATCGTAGATTTGTCCGCTTTGCAATGGCTTACCGACTTCCACAAGTTCATCGCCAGTTGAGAGTACGCCGACTTTTAATTGGCGATAGCATTTTACTTCTGCAATCCCTAGAGAGGCTAATAATGGCAAGGAAACAGGGGTAAGCGGTGAGCCTTGTTCCAATACCACATCGCCTTTTTTTACATCTTCTCCAATACGACGGATGTTTTGGTTTGGTTTAGGCAATTCACTAAAAGTGATGGTACCGTCTTCATTGAGTGTCACTTGCTCTTGCATTATCACGGCATCTGCGCCTTCAGGAATCATCGCGCCAGTCATAATTCTGACCGCACTTTTTGATGGCCATTCCCCTTGGAATGGATTACCTGCAAAAGATTTTCCTGCCACTGAAAGGGTTAAGGATTGTTGTAAATCCGATAAACGTACAGCATAACCATCCATTGCTGAATTATCGAAAGAGGGAACATTGATAGGCGAAATAATATCTTCTGCACAAATTCGATTGGTGGCTTCTTGTAAATTTAGGCTTTCAGTTTGAGTTGGGAAGGGAATCTGTTCGAGCATTTTCGAGCGAGTTTGATCCAATGTAAGCATAGAAAATCCTTATTTAATAAAATAAGTCGGTATTTTATCTCTAAAGACTTATTCATTCAAATTTGCAATTTTTATCATTTTACCATCCTATTATCCTTTGCTAGAATAGCCGATTATTTTTTTAGGAAAGACTATTATGAGCAAAATTTCACTGGATGCACTGAATGTAAGAAATGCCTTGATTGAGAAAGGCATTGAAACACCAATGATTGATCCAACACAGGCTAAAAATGAACGCCGAGAAAACATTGCAAAACATATGAATGAAGTGATGAAGCTGATTGGATTAGATTTGCGAGATGATAGTTTAGAAGAAACGCCAAATCGTTTAGCTAAAATGTTTATTGATGAGATTTTCAGTGGAATGGATTATGCCAATTTTCCAAAGATGACAAAAATCAAAAATCAAATGAAAGTCAGCGAAATGGTGCAAGTGAATGACATCACGCTAACAAGCACTTGTGAACATCATTTTGTGACGATTGATGGTAAAGTTTGTGTGGCGTACTATCCAAAAGATTGGGTGATTGGTCTTTCTAAAATTAATCGAATTGTCTCGTTTTTTGCGCAACGTCCACAGGTTCAAGAACGCTTAACCGAGCAACTTTTGACAGCATTCCAAACCATTCTTGAAACCGATGATGTGGCGGTATATGTGAAAGCGACCCATTTTTGCGTGAAAGCGCGTGGTATTAGAGATACAAATAGTTATACTGTCACATCTGCTTATGGTGGCGTATTTTTAGAAGATAGAGATACTCGTAAAGAATTTTTAGCCACAGTTCAAAAATAGGAAATGATAAATTGTAATCCGCACGTAAAATGTGCGGATTTTTATTTCGGGAAATTAAATATGCTATGTGCCATTTATAAAAGTAAAAAGAAGTTAGGAAGTTACCTTTATGTTGCTAATAGAGAGGATTTTTCTTCAGTTCCCAGCGTTTTACTCGAACATTTTGGTAAACCAGAATTAGTAATGATGTTTAATCTGCTTGGGCGTAAAGCATTACACAATGTAGATTGTAATGAAGTATTAGAAACAATTAAACTCCAAGGATTTTATTTACAAATGACAAAACAAGATGATGGTTTATTTAATAGCTTGAGTGAGATCAAATAATTTGTCTATTTCTAAGATAAAAAAGTGAAAATTTGCGTTATCTCAAATTATTAAATAAAAAATTCCTTTAAAATCCACCGCACTTTTTAAAGGAGAAAAAATGAGTAGTTTTTTTGTCGCAGGGACAGATACGAATGTAGGGAAAACAACAGCAGCACGCGCAATGATTCAAGCCTTGCAAGGGCAGGGCGTGCAAGTTGTCGGCTATAAACCCATTGCTTGTTGTGGAGAAGAGAGTATTTATCCTGTTGCTCAGTCAGAAAATACATCTGATTATGATAATTTTGTAAATGCTGATGTATTAACGCTGATGAATTCAACAAAAGAAAATGTGTCTTATCAGGATATTAATAGCTATACTTTTAGTCACTGTGCACCAATGCTCACACAAGATAAAATGCGGATTAAATTAGATAAAATTAATTGTGATTTAACGCGTTTGAATCAAACTTATCAATCTGTTGTGGTGGAAGGATCTTTTGGTTTAATGACACCAATGGCAGAAGGAAAAAGTTTTGCAGATTGGATTACTCAACGAAAAATGCCAGTAGTTCTTGTAGTTGGAATTAAAGATGGTTGCGTAAATCACGCTTTATTAACGGTAAAGGTTATCCAACAGTTAGGTGTACCTTTATTAGGTTGGATAGCGAATCGAATTAATCCATTATTAAGCCATTATGCAGAAATTGTTGATTTGCTTGTTGAACATATTGATGCGCCGCTTTTAGGTAAAATTCCTTATTTACATAAACCCGAAGAACAAGAATTAGGGCATTATTTAACGAATATAGATCGATTAATGTATATGCAAGCTGAATTAGTAAAATAACGAAGTGCGGTTGAATTTTTTTAGTTTTGTATAAGGGCGAAATATCGCCCTTATTTTGTGTTTGAAAAGAAATATATTATTGTGATAATTAAGGTCTTACACCTAACATATGACAGATAGCATAAGTTAATTCACTACGATTTAACGTATAAAAGTGGAAATCATTTACGCCTTCACGAGATAAAATTTTTACCATATCCATTGCAACACTTGCTGCTACAAGATTACGTGTAGTTGGATCATCATCCAAACCATCATAGGCTTTAACTAACCACGCTGGAATTTTCACATTAGTGAATGATGCCATTTTTTGGAGTTGTTTAAAATTAGTAACAGGTAAAATACCGGGTACGATTTCAGTATCAATACCAATTGATGCACAACGATCACGAAAACGCAGGTAGTTTTCAATATCAAAGAAAAATTGCGTAATCACGTGATTTGCACCTGTATCAATTTTACGTTTTAAATTAATCAAGTCTGCTTGTGCGGATTTTGCTTCTGGATGAACTTCAGGATAAGCGGCTACAGAAATATCAAAATCAGCGACAGAACGGAGTAATTCCACAAGATCTGACGCATAAAATGGTTTTTTTGCGTAACCTTTAGGTTCGTCACCGCGTAACGCAACAATACGGCGAATACCACTATCCCAATAATCTCTCGCAATTTGTTTTAATTCTTCAGGAGTCGCATCAATTCCAGTTAAATGTGGTGCGGCTTCTAAGCCAGTTTCTTGTTTAATGGCTTTCACAATGCCGTGAGTGCGGTCACGTTCTCCCGAATTTGCGCCGTAAGTGACTGACACAAATTTAGGCTTTAAGACTTTTAAACGATGAATGGAATCCCATAGAAGGGTTTCCATTTTTTCGTTTTTAGGAGGAAAAAATTCAAAAGAGACATTAATTTTTTTATTAAAATCTGCAATATGTTGATTTAATGTATCAATTTCTTTCGCGTAGCTCATAAGGCTTCCTTTAGGATTCTAAAATAGTATTTGTACAATAAAATAGGTTTTAATATGAGTCAATTTCAATTTATTCATTAAAAGTATGATTATTATTAATAATTCAATAAATGGATAATGATTGTTCGATAATAACTAATTTTTAGATCAAAACGTACTCAAAACTACCGCACTTTTGTTAGCAATGATTTATCCCATTTTACAACGAAAAAGAAAGTGCGGTAATTTTTTTGTGTATTTTTATAGAAAGATAAATGCGTGTTAAATAAATACAATAGATTTATTTTTTAGTGCAAAAAATTAGCATTTTATGAAAAAACGAGTATAATACGCCGACCCTGTAAATGTGCGAATTCCCATCGTACATTATTTTATCGAGATCACACTCGAAGGGGTGATGATTAAGATTAATGGTTGTGTTCATAAGAACACTGGGTATCAAACTAATTTTTGGTAATTAATTAATGAAAACTTTTGTAGCAAAACCAGAAACGGTTAAACGCGACTGGTACGTAGTAGATGCGACAGGTAAAACTTTAGGTCGTTTAGCGACTGAATTAGCACGTCGTCTTCGTGGTAAACACAAGGCTGAGTACACTCCACACGTAGATACTGGTGATTACATCATCGTTATTAACGCAGACAAAGTGGCAGTAACTGGTCGTAAAGAAACAGATAAACTTTACTACTGGCACACTGGCTATGTAGGTGGTATCAAACAAGCGACTTTCAAAGAAATGATCGCTCGCCGTCCTGAAGCAGTGATTGAAATTGCGGTTAAAGGTATGTTGCCAAAAGGTCCATTAGGCCGTGCAATGTTCCGTAAATTAAAAGTGTATGCAGGTGCTGAACACCAACACGCTGCACAACAACCACAAGTATTAGATATTTAATCACGAGGTTTAGAAAATGGCAGAGAATCAAAACTACGGCACAGGTCGCCGCAAAAGCTCTTCAGCTCGTGTATTTATCAAACCGGGCAGTGGTAAAATCACTATCAACCAACGTGAATTAGATGTTTACTTTGGTCGCGAAACAGCGCGTATGGTAGTACGTCAGCCATTAGAGTTGGTTGAATTAACTGATAAATTAGATCTATACATCACAGTTAAAGGTGGTGGTATTTCTGGTCAAGCGGGTGCAATCCGTCACGGTATCACTCGTGCATTGATGGAATACGATGAAACATTACGCCCAGCACTTCGTGCAGCTGGTTTCGTTACTCGTGACGCACGTCGCGTTGAACGTAAAAAAGTGGGTTTACACAAAGCGCGTCGTCGTCCACAATATTCAAAACGTTAATTTTTATTTTCGTTTCCAAAAGAAAAGCAGAGAGAAATCTCTGCTTTTTTATTATTTTATTTACTCTAACTTATTGATTATAAAACAATAAAAAAGATTATATTGGCAAATAGGTAATGCTTTATGGTAGAATATTGCCCCTTAAAAACCTAGAATATTTTTGGATCTTCGGAGGAATAAATGTCCAGCGCATCAAATAAACGTTCAGTAATGACCCTTTTTTCAAATAAAGATGATATTTATTGCCATCAGGTAAAAATTGTTTTGGCTGAAAAAGGTGTGCTTTATGAAAACGCAGAGGTTGATTTGCAAGCACTACCAGAAGATTTAATGGAATTAAATCCATACGGCACTGTGCCTACGTTGGTTGATCGTGATCTCGTATTATTTAATTCACGCATCATAATGGAATATCTTGATGAACGTTTTCCACATCCTCCATTAATGCAAGTGTATCCTGTTTCTCGTGCTAAAGATCGACTTTTAATGTTACGTATTGAACAAGATTGGTATCCAACCCTTGCAAAAGCAGAAAACGGTACAGAAAAAGAAAAAATTTCAGCATTAAAACAGTTAAAAGAAGAATTATTAGGGATTGCCCCAATTTTTCAACAGATGCCTTATTTTATGAATGAAGAATTTGGTTTGGTTGATTGCTATGTTGCACCATTATTATGGAAATTAAAACATTTAGGTGTGGAATTTACAGGCACAGGAAGTAAAGCAATTAAAGCTTATATGGAACGTGTATTTACACGCGATTCTTTTTTGCAGTCTGTAGGTGAGGCTGCACCAAAAAATTTAATGGATGATAAGTAATGGAATACAAAGCTTCCCCTAAGCGCCCTTATTTATTACGCGCCTATTATGATTGGCTAGTAGATAATAATTTTACGCCTTATCTAGTTGTTGATGCGACTTACTTGGGAGTAAATGTTCCTGTGGAATATGTAAAAGATGGACAGATTGTATTAAACTTGTCTGCTAATGCTACGGGTAATTTACAACTTACAAATGATTTCATTCAGTTTAATGCGCGCTTTAAAGGTGTTTCTCGTGAATTGTATATTCCAATGGGAGCAGCCCTTGCGATTTATGCTCGTGAGAATGGCGATGGCGTGATGTTTGAACCTGAGGAAATTTATGATGAACTTAACATCGAGCCAGATACTGAACAACCAACAGGTTTTTATGAAGCAGTAGATAAGCCTAAAAAACGAGAAGAAAAAAAGAAAACAAAATCAGTTTCCCATTTAAGAATTGTGGATTAAGAAAAAACGCGATGAAATTATCATCGCGTTTATTTTTATAAATTGTCCTGTTTTGCAATAAAGTTGATAATTTTTTCTTCAATGCCTTTTGTATCCAATCCTAAATCTTCCAATGCTTCTTGCTGTGTCGCTTGGGGAATAAAATAATCTGGTAAACCAAGTTGTAAAAGTGCGGTTGATTTTCCTGATGAATTTAGTACTTCTGACACAGCTGATCCCGCCCCACCTTGAATTGCATTTTCTTCTAATGTGACTAAATAATCGTGAGTTTGAGCAAGCACATTAATCATTTCAATATCAATCGGTTTCACAAAACGCATATCGACAACCGTTGCATTGAGTTTTTCTGATGCTTCTAACGCAGATGGTAACAGGGTACCAAAGTTTAAAATCGCAATTTTTTGACCCCCTCGAATTAAACGTGATTTACCGATAGGTAGCATTTCCAAAGGAGTAAGTTTTACACCAACGGCATTTCCGCGAGGATAACGTACTGCCGCTGGTTTGCCACATTGATAACCTGTATAGAGCATTTGACGGCATTCATTTTCATCACTTGGTGTCATGATAATCATATTGGGAATACAACGCATAAAGCTGAGATCAAATGCCCCTTGGTGTGTAGCACCATCTGCGCCAACTATTCCCGCTCGATCAATCGCAAATAGCACAGGGAGATTTTGAATGGCAACATCGTGAATTAATTGATCGTAAGCACGTTGTAAAAATGTCGAGTAAATTGCGACAACAGGTTTGTATCCGCCAATTGCAAGTCCTGTAGCAAAAGTGACAGCGTGCTGTTCTGCAATTGCTACGTCAAAATATTGTTTTGGGAAGCGTTGGGAAAATTCTACCATACCTGAACCCTCACGCATTGCAGGTGTGATACCAATAATTTTGGCATCTTTTTCTGCCATTTCGCATAGCCAATCGCCAAAAATTTTCGAATAAGTTGGTTTACTATTGTTTTTGGGTAATTCGCCACTGATTGGGTCAAATTTTGGTACGCCGTGGAAACCAATCGGATCTTTTTCTGCAGGCGCATATCCTTTACCTTTTTTTGTTTTTATATGTAAAAATTGCGGGCCTTTCAGATTACGCATATTCGTAAGTGTTGCCACTAATTCCTCAATGTTATGCCCGTCCACTGGGCCAATATAGTTAAAACCGAGTTCTTCAAATAATGTACTTTCTGGCGAAAACATTACACCTTTCATATGTTCTTCGGTTTTTTTCATAAAGTTTTTGATTGGAGGAACTTTATCAAGGATTTTTTTACTGCCATCACGAAGTGTAGAGTAGAGAGAGCCAGAGAAAATACGCGCAAGATGATTATTTAATGCACCAACGTTTTCTGAAATAGACATTTCGTTATCATTTAAAATAACTAACATATCTGTATGCAATGCCCCAGCGTGATTTAATGCCTCAAATGCCATTCCCGCCGTAATTGAGCCGTCACCGATGACACATACTGTTTTTCTACTTGCATTTTCTCGTTCTGCAGCGACTGCAATACCTAATCCCGCACTAATAGACGTGGAGGAGTGACCAACACTTAATACATCAAATTCACTTTCTTCACGCCAAGGGAAAGGATGAATACCGCCTTTTTGACGAATTGTGGACATCTGCTCTCGGCGACCCGTTAAAATTTTATGTGGATAAGCTTGATGTCCAACATCCCAAATTAACTGATCAAATGGTGTTTTATACACATAATGTAGCGCAACAGTCAGTTCCACCGTGCCTAAACCTGATGCTAAATGCCCGCTAGTTTGACTAACTGATTCTAAAAGATAAGCACGTAATTCTTGGCAGAGTTGTGGTAGCTGGTCTTTATTTAAAAGACGTAAATCTTCTGGAGAATTAATTAAAGATAAAAGAGGATAATTGTTCATATTGTTAGTCATTTTAAAAACGTTATAAATTTTGACCGCACTTTTGTGAGTGTTTAACTTTTTCTGGTAATAATGAATTCAGCTAATGCACGAAGTGCGGTCGTATTAAAAGGAATTTTTTCTAATTCAGACAAAGCACTTTGATATAGATCTTGTGCTTTTTGTTTTGCACCACTTAATCCAAGTAATTTTGGATATGTGCTTTTATCTAAATCAAGATCGGCACCGACTTGTTTGCCAATTTCTGCACTATCGCCTTCAATATCTAAAATATCATCTTGAACTTGAAACGCTAAGCCAATGGCTTCCGCATATTGCGTTAAGGATTGTTCTAACTTTTTGTCGGTAAAATGCGGAGAACAAATGAAACCTAATTTCAATGCGGCAATTAGCAACGCACCCGTTTTGTTACGATGGATTAATTCTAATTCGCTTAAACTAATTTGTTTATGTTCAGAAATAAGATCTAAACTTTGCCCTAAGCACATTCCTTGTACGCCTGAGCCTTGAGCTAAAATTTGAACTAAAGCCAGTTTTTGTTCAGCAGAAATATTCGGAGTTTTGGTTAATATTTCAAATGCGAAACTTTGTAGTGCATCGCCCGCAAGAATAGCTGTAGCTTCATCAAATTGGATATGACAAGTAGGATGTCCACGACGTAGATTGTCATCGTCCATCGCAGGTAAATCATCGTGAATTAAGGAATAGGCGTGAATGGCTTCAATGGCAGCAGCAGCGTAATCTAAGGTTTGTTTCTCTGCGCCAAGCATTTGACCTGTTGCGTAAACCAAAAAAGGTCTAACTCGTTTACCACCAAGTAATAATGCGTATTTCATCGCGTCAAGCAAAGGTGCATTATGACTTTCAATGCCCTCAAATTGAGCTTCTAAAAAGCGATTGATACGATTTTGAACCTGTTGTAATTCTTCAGAAAAGTGACCCATTAAGCATTCCCTTCATAATCATTCCCTTTATAATCATTCAGTGGAGCATCTTCTGTTTTTTGCAGTAAGATCTGAATACGTTGTTCTGCTTGTTGTAAACGTTCTTGTCCTAACTTAGCGAGTTGCACACCTTGTTCAAATTCTTTTAATGCTTCTTCTAACGGTAGATCGCCATTTTCTAAATGCGTAATAATATTTTCTAACTGCGCTAATGTTGTTTCAAAATCTTGTGAAGATGCAGGTTTACGCGCCATTTAATCGTCCTTTTTCACGGTAAAAATTGCTTGCCATTGTACTGTATTTTACTTGAGTTGTTAAAAAATTATTTCAAGCTAGGACCAGTGGACTTTTCACTATCTTTGCGTAAAATACTCGCCACTTTAAATATCCAAGCTATTCATATGAAATTTGTCGTTAAACTTTTTCCTGAAATTATGATTAAAAGCGAGACTGTTCGTAAACGTTTCGCAAAAATTTTGACCTCTAATATCCGCAATATTTTACAGAAATATGATGAAGAAACTGCAGTTGTACGTCACTGGGATTACATTGAAGTGCGGTCAAAAAATGAAGAAAATCGTGAAGAATTAATCGCCTTGTTACAACGTATTCCCGGTATTCATCATTTTTTAGAAGTTGAAGAAAAACCCTTTACCGATTTACATCATATTTTTGAATTGACGCTTGCTGATGTCGTGCAACAACTTCAAGGCAAAACCTTTTGCGTTCGAGTAAAACGTAAGGGAAAACATAAATTTAGTTCGATTGAAGCAGAACGTTATATCGGCGGTGGATTAAATCAACATATTGAAAGCGCAAAAGTGCGGTTGAAAAATCCAGATGTGACAGTTCGTATTGATATTGAAGATGACAAAATGATGTTAGTTAAAGCACGTCACGCAGGGATTGGCGGTTATCCAATTGGGACGCAAGAGGATGTGCTTTCTTTGATTTCGGGGGGATTTGATTCTGGCGTATCAAGTTATATGCTAATTCGTCGTGGTTCTCGAGTTCATTATTGTTTCTTTAATCTTGGCGGCGCAGCCCATGAAATTGGCGTAAAGCAAATGGCTTATCATATTTGGCAACGCTATAGCGCTTCACATAAAGTACGCTTTATTGCAATTAACTTTGAAGGCGTTGTGGGGGAGATTTTAGAGAAAGTCGATAACGGCCAAATGGGTGTTGTATTAAAACGGATGATGGTGCGAGCAGCAAGTAAAGTCGCTCAACGTTTTAATATTGAAGCGATTGTGACAGGGGAGGCATTAGGACAAGTTTCTAGCCAAACTTTAACCAATTTACGCTTGATTGATGAAGTCGCTGATGCCTTAGTATTACGTCCGCTAATTACGCACGATAAAGAACAAATTATCGCAATGGCGAAAGAAATTGGCACTGACGATATTGCAAAATCTATGCCTGAATTTTGTGGTGTGATTTCAAAAAATCCTACGATCAAAGCTGTTCGCGAGAAAATTGTTACAGAAGAAGGGTATTTTAATTTCGAGATTCTAGAAAGTGCGGTGCAAAATGCGAAATATTTAGATATTCGCCAGATCGCAGAAGAAACAGAAAAAGAAGTCGTGGAAGTCGAGGCAATTTCTATATTAGGCGAAAATGAAGTGATTTTGGATATTCGTAGCCCAGAAGAAACGGATGAAAATCCATTTAAATCGGATGCACATGAAGTCATTCAAATGCCGTTCTACAAACTTTCCTCTCAATTTGGTAGTCTTGATCAAAGTAAAAATTACGTGTTGTATTGTGAACGTGGTGTGATGAGCAAATTACAGGCCTTATATTTGAAAGAAAATGGTTTTTCAAATGTGCGTGTGTTTGCAAAAAACATTCATTAATTAGGATATAAAATATGCGTAATCAAACTAAACAGCATCTTGAACAGCTTCAAATTACTATGCAGCAACTTAATTTATGGCAAACGATGCCCCCTGCTGCAGAGGCTTTTTTAAGTGAGGAGCCTTTTTCAATTGATACGATGTTTGCCGAAGAGTGGCTACAGTGGGTGTTTATTCCACGTATGCAGGCATTGTTAGAAAGTGGTTCTGCTTTACCAAATAAAATTGCCATTTCGCCTTATATTGAAGAAGCAATGAAAGAATTTGATGAATTGCAAAAATTATTAGCCCCTTTGGTTGCTTTAGAAGAACTTCTGAACAAGAAAGAATGTTAGAAATTTTATATCAAGATGCGTTTCTAGTTGCGGTGAATAAGCCTGCTGGCATGTTGGTTCATCGCAGTTGGTTAGATCCTCATGAAACTCAATTTGTGATGCAAACTTTGCGAGATCAGATTGGTCAGCACGTATTTCCTATTCATCGTTTAGATCGACCGACATCTGGCGTGTTGTTATTTGCATTGAGCAGCGAAATTGCGAATTTAATGTGTGAACAATTTGAACAAAAGTGTGTTCAGAAATCTTATTTAGCTGTAGTGCGAGGGTATCTACAGGGAAAAGAGCGGATAGATTATCCACTAAAAATCCAATTGGATAAAATCGCAGATAAATTTTCTCAAGAAGATAAAGAGCCTCAAGAAGCGATTACTGATTATGAAGGATTAAAAATAGTCGAAATGCCTTATCCTGCTGGGCGTTATCAAACGGCGCGTTATTCTTTAGTTAAATTAATCCCTCATACAGGCAGAAAACACCAATTACGTCGCCATATGAAACATATTTTTCATCCGATTTTAGGGGATACACAATATGGTGACTTACATCAAAATCGTGCATTAATCTCACATTTAGGCTGTTCTCGATTATTTTTACATTCAGATAGTTTGTCTTTTATTCATCCGATAACCAAAGAACAAATCACTATCACAGCAGGGCTAGATGAACAATGGCAGAAACTAATTAATCAATTTGGATGGGAAAATGCTTGATATAAATCTAACACACGAACAGCAACAAAAGGCAGTTGAACAAATTCAAGAACTTATGGCAAAAGGAATTAGTAGCGGAGAAGCTATTCAAATAGTGGCGAAAGCACTACGAGAAATTCATAAAAATGATAAAAAAACTCCAGAAAATTAAATTTTTTGTGATCTACTTATCATTTTTGAATATTGCTCGTTGCATAACCGTTCAAAATATTTAAACATAACGAACCTATATTAGGTGATAAGGCGAGAGTCTTGTTGATTTATTGTTTTAATAGGCGAAGCCTAGAGAGGTCTTTTATGGAAATTGGTATTGTAAAATGGTTCAATAATGCAAAAGGATTTGGTTTCATTTCCGCAGAAGGTGTGGATGCCGATATTTTTGCACATTATTCAGTGATTGAAATGGACGGCTATCGTTCATTAAAAGCAGGTCAAAAGGTGCAATTTGAAGTTATCCACGGCGATAAAGGATCTCACGCCACAAAAATAATCCCAATTTTGGATACTCAAGAATAATAAATACCCTAAATTTTTTCTATTAATCCTAATTTAAAAGACAAGAATTGCAGCTTGTCTTTTTTTATTTTAATAAATTCTTTAAACTAGTTTTCATTGCTGCCATTTGATTTTCAAATTGTGCTTTGCTTTCTCTTTCGTCAATCATATAGGTAATTGTTTCCGAAAGTGTCATTTTCATTTTTCTAGAATATTTAGAAAGACGTAGCCAAACAGCATATTCCAAATCAATGGATTTTTTCTTGGTATGTTGTTTTTCTCCATTAAAAAAGCGTTTACGGCGGGCACGAATGGCTTGATCAAGCTTAATTGGTAAGGCTGGGGAAAGATGGTTTTTAATCCATTCTTCAATTTTTTCTGGATAATTTTGAGCATCTAATAATTCTTGTGCTTTGGCTTCTTGCAAACTTCGTTCTTCGTAGCGAGTAATATTTTCCCCTTCGCGATGTTTACGAATGAGGTAAATCCATTTCCAATTTGCTTCTTGATTTTCGAGTTTTTGGTATTTCATTTTTTATCATTGAGTGACGTGGTAACTGCATTAATATACGTGTTTTTATGCTGATTTTCTAGTGGATTTTCACAAGGCTATTAAATATGCGATAATGTGGCTAATTTTTCTAGAAAGAGACCAGCCGTGAGTTCATCATTTTCTCAACAACAAGCTATGGAGCAATCCTTAAATTGGCAGGCATTACAACCTGATTTAGCAATTCAAGATTTTCCTTTAGAACCAGTGGATTTCTGGGCATTACAACCGAATGCTACACAGGCTATCGATTTATTTTTACGCCATCCAACGCGTTCTTTATTGATGATGAAAGTCGGTGAGCCAGTTGAATATGCGGAGTTATTGCAAAATTTTATATCGCAAAACCATCATAAAGTGCGGTCAATTTTTGGTGTGAATTATGTGATAGAGCAGGGGGACTCTTTTTCTTTTCCGTATATTTATACTGAGCCTGCAAAATCTTTAGATGATAATTTTGCCAGTCAAGGGGATGTGTTAAGCGCATTGTATTGCGATCAATTCCAGCTTTTCGGTAGTTTTCGGCTTCATCCGAGTTCGCAAGATATTCAATTAGTGTCGGGATTGGTGCATAAGGCTAATGGTGGTGTTTTGATGTTAAGTGCGGCAACATTGTTATCTCAATTTGATTTATGGGGGCGTTTAAAACAGATTCTGCAAACCCAAACTTTTGATTGGTATTCAGCTCATCCATTTAAAAATTTACCTTGTGATATACCAGGCTATACGCTTAACTTAAAAGTGATTGTACTTGGTAATCGTACTGAATTAGCCACTTTGGCTGAGTTAGAAGAAAATCTTTATTCTTTCGCCGATTATGCTGAAATTGAAAGTTATGTTTCTGTGGCTGAAGTGGAAAAACAAAAAACTTGGGCTAGTTATGTGCTACAAACGGCTCAAGAGCAAAATATTGAGCTAGATTTTTCGGCGTTAAATAAACTCTATCAATTATTGGTGCGTGAAAGTGAAGATCGTTTTTTAATTAACGCATCTCCTCTCAAATTAAAAGAAATATTACAAGATGCTTCAACTTTTGCTGAAAAAACTGCATTAAGTGCAGTGGATTTTGAGGATATTTTTCAACAAAAATTAGCGCAATATGGTTTCCTAAAAAAACAAACTTATGCCGATATTTTAAACGAGCAAGTTTATGTCGAAACGCAAGGCGAAATTGTTGGACAAATTAATGGGCTTTCGGTAATTGAATATCCTGGTACGCCAGTATGTTTCGGCGAACCTTCGCGTATTAGTTGTATTGTGCAATTTGGCGATGGAGAAGTGATTGATGTTGAAAGAAAAAATGAACTAGCGGGAAATATTCACGGTAAAGGAATGATGATTGCTCAGGCTTGTCTTTCCAATATATTAGATTTGCCCTCTCAATTGCCATTTTCTGCGTCATTAGTGTTTGAACAGTCTTATGGAGAAATTGATGGCGATAGTGCATCTTTGGCGATTTTCTGTGTGCTAGCAAGTGCTTTGGCTGATTTGCCTTTGCCTCAAAATATCGCAATTACAGGATCGATTGATCAATTTGGACTTGTTCATTCTGTTGGTGGGGTAAATGATAAGATTGAAGGCTTTTTTACTATTTGCCAACGTCGCGGTTTGACTGGAAAACAAGGTGTAATCATTCCAATGACAACAATCCAGCAACTGAGTTTATCTGATGAAGTGAAAAGTGCGGTAAAAAATGGCGAGTTTTTTATTTATCCTGTGGAAGATATTTATCAGGCTTGTGAATTGTTATTTGAGCGTGATTTGTTAGATGAGAACAAAGATTATACAGAAAAAACAGAGCCTTTATCTCGTCTTATTCAACGTCGTATTGAGGGGAGAGCTGATTCAGAACGAAAAAGTTTTTGGCGTTTTTTCCGCTCCTAATAGAGAAAAGCGAGCATTTTTTCACTTTTCTTTTTTTCTATAATTTCTAAGAGTGACTGCTCCGACAAGTTTTGCGAACAAGTGTTAGCTATTTACAGTTTGCTGCGTTCCTTTTAAAATACATATATCAGTTATAAACTGGATTTATCATATATAAAGGAATCTGAAATGCAAAACACTTGTACACTTAATAAAAAAAGTAGCTATTCTTATGATGATTTGCTTGCGTCAGGTCGCGGCGAATTATTTGGTAAAGAAGGGCCGCAATTACCCGCACCAACAATGTTGATGATGGATCGCATTGTTGAAATGAATGAAGAAACAGGTGCTTTCGGTAAAGGATACATTGAAGCCGAACTTGATATTAAGCCTGAATTGCCATTTTTTGGCTGCCATTTCATTGGCGATCCAGTAATGCCCGGTTGTTTAGGGTTGGATGCGATGTGGCAGCTTGTTGGGTTTTATTTAGGCTGGATTGGTGGCAAAGGAAAAGGGCGAGCATTAGGGGTTGGCGAAGTGAAATTCACTGGGCAAATTTTGCCGACAGCGAAAAAAGTAGTTTACAGAATCCATATGAAACGAGTAATTAATCGTAAACTAGTTATGGGAATGGCTGATGGCGAAGTTGAAGTAGATGGTCGTGTTATTTATACCGCGACAGATTTAAAAGTAGGACTATTCCAAGATACCTCAGCATTTTAATTTTTCTTTATTAATTTATATAAAAGTGCGGTGAAAATTTTTCTTAGATTTTCACCGCACTTTTCCTTATTAAATTGTAATAAATTCTTAAAATATCTATAATATTCCTGCTATTTTTTCAATTTTATTAGTGGTAAATAAAATTTATTTTAAAGTTTTTTAATAGACGTTATTATAGAAAATAATAAATTAATTTCTATTTAAACTATAAATAATATATTGAAGTAGTGGGAATATGATGGCAAATGATGATTTTCAAGAATATGTGAAGCAACTGGTAACAAAACATAGAGATGAACGAATTTATCCTTTTCAATATGAAGGAAAAAAATATTGGTTGAAACAACCTGAAAAATTGAAAGGGATTTGGCTATTATTAAAACCCCATCCTAAAAAATCTTTTAAAAATGAATTACATACTTTATTGAAGCTTGCTGAACAAAATGCGCCAGTGCCAAAAGTCTCTTATTATAGTGATCATTTTTTTGTGTTGGAAAATGTGGGACTGACTGTATCACAATGGCTATGCAATAAAAATATAGATGAACAACAGAAATTTTTAATTATTTATGATGCTTGTCTCGCTTTGATTGATTTGCACGCTAAAAATTTGATGCACGGTCGTCCTGCTATTCGAGATATTACTTGGGATAAAGGAAAGGTTACTTTTCTTGATTTTGAATCTCGCTCAAATAGCCAAAATCAAATTTGGATAGTTATTCGGGATATGTTATTTTTCTTTGATAGTTTATGTCGAGAAGAAGATATTTCGGACACTTTTATTCAAAAAGTAGCATTATATTATCAAACACATTGTGAAGCGAAAAATTGGCAGAATATGATCGTATTTTTGCAGCGTTTTAGCTGGGTTTATTATCTTTTATTGCCTTTTAAACCTATTGCAAAGACAGATTTAATTGCGATTTATCGTTTATTTGAAATTTTATTGATAAAGAAAAAATGATGAAGAAAATATTTTTTATTTTTGCATTATCAGGCATATTAGCTGCTTGTACTGTGGGTGGTGTTAGTGCTGGTGGTGGAAGTAATGGTGTAGGATTAGGTGTGGGGATTGGATCTGGTATTCGCTTCTAATAATGAAAAGTGCGGTAAGTTTAATCTTTATCTTGCATTTGAACTTATTCATCGTTAGAATGCGAACTCCTTGTCATCGCTGAGTTAGAGATCGGCGAATGATGTATTTACAACACTACCTTTTAGGAGTAAAAAATGTCTCTAAGTACTGAAAAAAAAGCAGCAATCGTTGCTGAATTTGGTCGTGATGCGAAAGATACTGGTTCTTCTGAAGTTCAAATCGCATTATTAACTGCACAAATCAACCACTTACAAACTCACTTCACAGAGCACAAAAAAGACCACCATGGTCGTCGTGGTTTATTACGTATGGTTTCTCGTCGTCGTAAACTTTTAGACTACTTAAAACGTACTGATCTTGCTTTATACCAAAGCACTATCGCTCGTTTAGGTTTACGTCGCTAATTTTTATTACGATAGTAAAATCAAACCCTCGAATTTCGAGGGTTTTTTTATATTCTATCTTTATTTAAATACATTGAAATAAATAAAATATTTGATTTACATATTTTGCATAGCTATTTTCTTATTTTTCGTAGTAAACATACATTTAATTTGAGTTGTTTGTTATGAAATTGCTGTAACGTACTACGATGACCTACGCTGAGAATAATCATTTCGGGCAAACGCTCTTTAATTGTTTGGTAGAGTAAATGCTCCGTTGTTTCATCCAATGCGGAAGTTGTTTCATCAAGAAATACGACATCTGGTTTTGTGAGTAAAATACGAATAAACGCCACTCTTTGTAGTTCACCGGGCGATAAAATCGCTTGCCAGTCATTTTTTACATTAAGTGCTTGTATGTATTTTCCTAGCGCGCAATCCTTCATGGTTTGTTCCAATTCTGCGTGACTTGGATTGATATTTGGGTAACAAATCGCTTCTCGTAAAGTGCCTTGTGGCATATAAGGTCGTTGTGGCAAGAATAAACTTCCCATACAAGGATGCTCTGCAATGCCTATTGTTTCAAAGGGATAGATTCCTGCAATGGCTTTAGCAGTGATGTTTTTCCTGTTCCGGATGCACCTTGAATTAATAGGGCATCTCCATTTTCTAAATTTATATTCAAATTATTGAGTAATATGTTGCCTTGTTCATCTTTGATGCCAAAGTTTTTTAATGCGACTCTACGAGAACAATGAAAAGTATGATAAAAATTTTGCTTATCTAATTCATCCATTTTGGTTATAAATCCATAAAGACGATTTAATCGTGCTTGATAGAGTGTAAATTGTTCGTAAAATAATCGGAAAAATGAAAGTGCGGTCATTAATCGGTTAAATGCTTGGACTGTTTGATGCATGTCTCCCAGCTTTATTTGACCAGAAAAGAAACGTGGTGCTTGTAACATTAAGGGCAATAATTTGGCAACGCGAGTAACCCCTGAGTTGAAACTATTTAAGCCCAACATTTTTAATACAATGGACCAACGATTATGAATAATTTGACGGAATTGATATTGTAAGAATGTTTGTTCTTTTGGCTCGCCATTATAAAAAGCAATGCTTTCTGCATTGTCTCGCACACGGATTAGAGAATAACGATAATCGCCATTGAGTTTTTCTTTTGTAAAATTTAGCTTAATTAGTGGGCGTCCAATCCACACGGACATAAATATTGCAAAAATGATAAAAGCATAAATGAAGAAAACGACGCCTTTTTCGATATTAAATCCAAATAAAGTTAATATGCCAGAAAGTGACCATAAAATAATCGTAAATTCAATGGTTGTGAGTACCGAGTTAATTATGCCTCGCACAATTTGTACAGTGCTGGTAATAAATTCTCTCGCATCTTGTTCAATACGTTGATCAATATTATCTGGCAAATCTCGTTTATATTTCAGTCGATAGTATTTTTTCTTATTTAACCAGCGTTTAATAAGTGTTGTATTAAGACTTTCTAACCAACGAATTTCAAAAACTTGTTGAAAGAAATAATCCGCAATAGTATGTATAACTTGTGCTGTTACAAGAAGAGCATTTAATTTTGCAAAGAACCAAAATTTCTCGATGTTTAACTCTTGCATTGAATATATAATCCATTGTAAAAAAATGAATTAAGCAGGCTAAATCTAACTTCCAACAATATCATTATAAATAGCACTAACAACATTAAAATTAGTTTAAGGCTTGTTTTTTTATTCATTGATGGTGACACGTGACACGATACACCAGAATTTTTTGCCGAAAGTAGTTTGTTTTAAGGCTAATATTGTGATGGTAAAGCATAATATTACCCAAAAAAGTGCGGTTAAAATCCAGTTTAAACTATTATAAAGTTCGGTTTGCCAGTTCATTAATTTTCCGTAAATAGAAAAAGGCGAAATCAGTTCGCCTTAATTTTTAATAATTCATCAAAATTCAATTTTAGTGTTTAATATCACTTCACGCGCATAGCCTAATGCAACAGGAATAAGTGTTCCGTTTGCATTTCCTGACGTTGATGGATAATAAACTTTATTCGATAAGTTTTTACCATTTAATTGGAAAGAAAGTTTTTTGCCTGAAATTTTTGTATCGTATGCAATGAACGCATCATAAACAACTGAATGTGGGAGCTTATATGCTTTTGTATAGGTGCTATTATAAGCATACCAAGAGCCTAAATAATGCGCACCACCAACACGAATATGGCCAAAGTCAAATTCGCCAATGTTATAGGCTAAGAATAATGAAGATTGATGTTTTGGTACACTTGAAAGTTGTTTACCAATAGCTAATTTATTATTGTGATTCTCTAAGGTTTTTACTTTTATGTAAGTATAGTTTACAGCAATACTTAAATTATCAGTAAGTTGCCCATTTATATCAAACTCAATGCCACGAGAACGCTGTTTTCCAACAATTTGTAGTTCATTTGTGTTATTAATATTAACTGTTTCTGCAACATTGCTTTTGTTTATATTAAATAAAGCCAAAGTTGCATTTAAATATGAATTATCATATTTTAAACCTGTTTCAAAAGATTTACCTTGCTCCGCAGGAAGTTCGCTATTAATAATAAGCGTTCTATTATTTTGTGGGCGGAATGATTCTGCACAGTTAAAAAATGTTGCAATTCTTGGGGTAAATTTATATACACTACCGAATTGATAGAGAAGTTTTCCGTCTGTTTGCGCTAAATATCCACTTCTAATATTATCTAATGTTGATCTTCCAATCACTTGATCAAAATATTCATAACGAAGTCCTCCTGTTATAATAAAGTCATCAGTAAAATAAGCAGAATCTTGAATATAAAGACCTAAAGTTTTTAAATGATTAAACTGGTAGGCATTTTTATTTGTATTTTTTTGAATAGCGATTGGATTTGTATAGATTGGATTATCAATATTTAAAGGTTTTCGTTCTGCTGACTTATTTGTATTGTAAATTGGACCAAGATCCATATTATTACGCATAATATCAACTCCAAATGCTAAGCGATTAGCTACATTTCCAATACCAAATTCTCCAACTAAATTTAATGTTCCACTATGAATGTGCTGACTGCCTTGTTGTTCAATATAACGTTGGGCAATTCTATTCGTTATATTTATGCTATTAATACGAGATTGGTTATAGAAATATTTATAACCTGAATAACTATAAGCAGCATTAATTTTCCATTGTTCATTTAGTTTATGTTCAATTTTAAAATCAATATTATCTGTTTTTGCAGTTGTTTCGTTATTGGGTTCATCTAAACGACGAGAAACAGGAATATCAGGTCATAAATAAAACGATATGCAAAGCCGTTGCTTAAACCGCCAGTGAAATCTAATTGAGTTCCCCAAAGATTATGGCTACCTAAAGAGCCAGCAATTAAATATTTTGGTGTTTGTTGTGGTTTTTTAGTCACAATATTGATTACGCCACCCGGATCTTGCACACCATAAAGCACAGAAGTAGGCCCTTTTAAGAGTTCAACAGTTTCAGTTGTAGCACTAAAATTTTTAGCAGGACCAACCTGTAAGCCATTACGCATAATTGAGTTATCTCGGTTGCCGCCAAAACCACGCTTTTGAATGGAATCAAACATTCCCCCTAAAGTATTTGCTTGACTTACGCCGCTTACATTATAAAGCGCATTAATAAGAGAATTCGGCTGACGATCTTGTAAAAGTTGTGTTGAAAGGACATTAACAGTATTTGGCGTATCAAATACGGGGACTTCAGCTTTAAAAACAGCAGATGTACCTGTTACTTGATAACCGTTTTGTTTAAGACCTGTATCTTGTAATTTGATCTAATGTTTTAGTATCAGAGTGCTGTGTTGTTTTTGCTATGGCAGAAACAGAAATACCCGCAAAAAGTGCGGTATAAACTAAGCTTAATTTAAAGTTCATACTGTGCTTCCCAAGGTTAAATCTAGGTTAAAAAAGAGTGGAGAGTATAAGAAAATATAGCAAGTTAATTAATAAAAATAATTATCATTTAATATTTTAATTGATGAATAGCATTGAGTAAAAAGAGATAAAAAAATACCACACTTTTTATGAACAAAGAACTTTTAATGAACAAAGAAAAGTGCGGTATTTTTAAGAAAGAATTTATCAATATTTATAGAGTTCGTTGTATAAGTTACGCTCAAATTGTACCAGTGGTGCACGTTTTGTTTTGCTTTCCAAATCGCCCGTTGAGTAGCCATTAATAAATTGTACAAATGCTACTTTTTCCCCTCTCGCGTTTGTCATAAAGCCAGCTAGGTTATAAACCCCTTTCAAAGAGCCAGTTTTAGCAATCACATTTTTCACTAATGGCGGTCTAATTAATCCGCCACGACCACTGATCGTGCCATCTACGCCTGCGATGGGAAAAGTTTCCATTAAATGTAATTTATCTTCGTTTTTGGCGATGTATTCTAAAACGGATAGCATTGTTTTAGGTGCCACAAGATTATGGCGAGACAGACCAGAGCCATCGGCTAAAATACTGTTACCAAAACGAATTCCTTGTTTTTGCAAGATGGATTTAACCGCCAATGTGCCTAATTGAAAGGAGGCGGGGCGTTTATAGTAATTGAATGCCACAGCTCGGAACAGTGAATCGGCAATCTGGTTATCGGATTTTTTCATCATTTTTTTCAATAAATCGGGTAATGGTTTTGATAAATGTTTCGCTAATAGCTGACCTTGTTGCGGTTTTTGGGGTAACAAGACTTTACCATTAAACTCAATACCTAATTGTCTTAATTGACGTTGAATAATCGCGGCAGCATAGGCATCTGTATCTTGCACGGCAAAGCTTAAGCCAAAAGGTTTAGATTGACGCGCTAAACATCCTTTTACTTGATAGCGATTATTATCGTGTACAACAACATCAAGGTGACAATAAGGGGCTTCATTGCTATCCACTACATAGACTTGTCCGAACACTTGAATTGGAAATTGTGCAGGCACATTGATTTTTACTGTTTCTCTGGGATTTTGATTGGCATCTAGTTCCGCATAGAAACAGTTGTTATCGATATTTGCCGCTGCAGGGGGAGAGTTGAAACACATTGTGAGATCGTTCCAAATCCAACCTAATCCTCGATCGTGACTGGAAAAAACAGAGGTATCTAATACTAAATCGCCATTAATTTTTTTGATGCCTTGTTTTTTTAATTCTGCAAGTAAGGTATAAAGCTGGCCACTTGTGAGATCAGGATCGCCTGTAAAACGCACGATTAAGTGACCCTCTAAATTGACATTTTGAATTTTCCCATTACTCAAAAGTGCGGTCTCAAATTGGAATTGATCGCCTAATGCAAGTTTAGCGGCAACGGCTGTAAAAACTTTTTGTGTACTCGCAGGCAGCATAAAGGTTGAGCCATTATAATTAGCAATTATTTGATTTTGATTGATATTTTTAGCAATAACACCTGCGTTAGAGCCTTCAGGCAGTTTTTGTGTTAAATCTGAAACATTAATATTGGCGAAAGTTGGTAGGCTAAAACTCACTGAAAGTAAAAAGGAACCAAGTGCGGTGGAAATTGAAGATAATTTTTTCATATTAGGTTTGTTATGGTTGCTATTTTTTTTTAGACGAACAATAATAAGCCCCGAATGAAATTGAGTAAATCATTTTCTCATTTCAAGTTTATTTTTAATAATACTGCAGTAAGATTTTAGAATTTTACTGTGGTTTTTGTTTTATTTAGTAAAAGGAAAAACAATGCAACAAATTCCAATGACTGTGCGTGGCGCAGAACAATTACGAGAAGAATTGGATTTCTTAAAAAATGTACGTCGTCCAGAAATTATTAAAGCCATAGCAGAAGCCCGCGAGCACGGAGATTTAAAAGAAAATGCAGAATATCACGCAGCGCGTGAGCAACAAGGTTTTTGTGAGGGGCGTATTCAAGAGATTGAAGGTAAACTTGGTAATGCTCAAATTATTGATGTCACAAAAATGCCAAATAATGGTAAAGTGATTTTTGGTGCAACAGTTGTACTTGTAAATACAAATACAGACGAAGAAGTCACTTATCGCATTGTAGGCGATGATGAGGCTGATATTAAATCTGGTTTAATTTCGGTAAACTCGCCCATTGCGCGAGGCTTAATTGGTAAAGAATTAGATGATACCGTTAATATTACAACGCCTGGTGGTGTCGTTGAGTTTGATATTATTGAAGTGAATTATATTTAAATAAAAAAAGTGCGGTTAAAAATGACCACACTTTTGTTGTTATTTGCGTGGAAGCTGAATTTTTGCTTCTTCGCTTGGGCGATAAAGCACCAAAATATGCCCGATAGTTTGTACTTGTGCTGCTTTAGTTTCACGCACAATCGCATTGATAATAAGTTGTTTTGTTTCACGATCTGCACCAGCAACTTTTACTTTAATGAGTTCGTGATGATTAAGTGCATTTTCAATTTCAGCAAGTACGCCTTCGGTTAAGCCATTTCCACCAAGCATAACGACTGGGTTAAGATGGTGCGCAAGACCTTTTAAAAATTGTTTTTGTTTGGTTGATAAGGTTGTCATAAGGATTCCTAATAAAAAAGAGCGGTTGATTTTCTCAATGTTTTTCATTGATTTCAATCAGCCTCGACTTGAATTTGACAGATTGTACCCAAATATAGGCGAAACGACTACAAAAAATAGAAGATTATGGGAAAGAAAAAACGTTCAGCGAGTTCTTCTCGTTGGCTGAATGAACATTTTAGTGATCAATTTGTGCAAAAAGCACATAAGCAGAAGTTGCGATCACGCGCTTATTTTAAGATTGATGAAATTCAGCAAACGGATAAATTATTTAAACAGGGAATGACAGTGGTCGATCTCGGCGCAGCACCAGGCGGTTGGTCACAATACGTAGTAAGCCAAATTGGTGGCAAAGGTCGAGTGATTGCTTGTGATATTTTGGAAATGGATCCCATTGTAGGCGTTGATTTTCTGCAAGGCGATTTCCGTGATGAAAATGTTTTGAATGCTTTATTAGCACGCGTAGGCGAAGATAAAGTTGATGTTGTGATGTCTGATATGGCACCAAATTTTAGTGGAATGCCATCAGTGGATATTCCACGTGCAATGTATTTGGTCGAGCTTGCTTTAGATATGTGTAAACAAGTCTTGGCAAACAAAGGAAGTTTTGTTGTTAAAGTCTTTCAAGGGGAAGGCTTTGATGAATATTTAAGAGAAATTCGTTCTTTATTTAATGTAGTAAAAGTGCGTAAGCCTGAGGCATCACGTGGACGATCTCGTGAAGTATATATTGTAGCAACAGGCTATAAAGGATAATTGCTTTGATAGCTTTTCATTGCTAATGATGTGTAGTATCTTGTGACGAAATTTTTTAACTTAGGAAAGGTAGGTTAGACTTTGAACGATATGGTCAAAAATCTAGTGCTTTGGGTGGTAGTGGCAGTCATTATGATGACAGCATACCAAAGTTTCAATTCATCTTCGGTAGAAAATTCTACTGATTATACAACCTTTGTTTACGATGTAAGCAACGGACAAGTGACAGCGGCACGTTTTGATGCCAATGAAATTACGGTAACGAAAACCGATGGTTCTAAATATTCAACCGTAATGCCACCACTTGAAGATAAAAAATTGCTTGATGATTTATTAAGCAAAAAAGTGAAAGTGGAAGGCACGCCATTTGAAAGACGTGGTTTTTTATCCCAAATTTTAATTTCTTGGTTCCCAATGTTATTCCTTGTTGGTGTATGGGTATTCTTTATGCGTCAAATGCAAGGCGGTGGCGGCAAAGCGATGAGCTTTGGTAAAAGCCGAGCCAAAATGTTGAATCAAGATCAGATTAAGGTGACTTTTGCGGATGTGGCTGGTTGCGATGAAGCAAAAGAAGAAGTGGGCGAAATCGTTGATTTCTTGCGTGATCCGAATAAATTCCAAAATTTGGGCGGTAAAATTCCAAAAGGTATTTTGATGGTAGGGCCTCCAGGTACTGGTAAAACTTTACTTGCTCGTGCGATTGCGGGAGAGGCAAAAGTTCCATTCTTCACTATTTCTGGCTCTGATTTCGTAGAAATGTTTGTAGGTGTTGGCGCATCACGTGTACGTGATATGTTTGAACAGGCTAAGAAAAATGCACCTTGCTTAATCTTCATTGATGAAATCGATGCAGTGGGTCGCCAACGTGGTGCGGGCTTAGGCGGCGGACACGATGAGCGTGAACAAACCTTAAACCAAATGCTAGTTGAAATGGATGGCTTTAGCGGTAATGATGGCGTAATTGTTATTGCCGCAACTAACCGTCCAGATGTACTTGATCCAGCTTTAACTCGTCCAGGCCGTTTTGACCGGCAAGTAGTTGTTGGCTTACCTGATGTGAAAGGTCGTGAGCAAATCTTAAAAGTGCATATGCGTAAAGTGCCTGTTGCGCAAGATGTTGATGCAATGACATTAGCGCGTGGCACACCTGGCTATTCCGGTGCAGATTTAGCAAATTTAGTCAATGAAGCCGCCTTATTTGCTGCTCGAGTCAATAAACGTGCGGTAACCATGCTTGAGTTTGAAAAAGCAAAAGACAAAATCAACATGGGGCCAGAACGTCGCACCATGATTATGACGGATAAGCAAAAGGAATCAACCGCTTATCACGAAGCAGGCCATGCGATTGTGGGCTATTTAGTGCCTGAACACGATCCTGTTCACAAAGTGACGATTATTCCTCGTGGCAGAGCGTTAGGTGTAACATTCTTTTTGCCTGAGGGCGATCAAATTAGTATTAGCCAAAAACAATTAGAAAGTAAGCTTTCTACCTTGTATGCAGGGCGTTTAGCGGAAGATTTGATTTATGGTGAAGAAAATATCTCAACAGGTGCATCAAATGATATTAAAGTCGCAACTAATATCGCGCGTAATATGGTGACGCAATGGGGATTCTCTGAAAAGTTAGGTCCGATTCTTTATACAGAAGATGAGGGCGAGGTTTTCTTAGGTCGTTCAATGGCAAAAGCGAAACATATGTCAGATGAAACCGCACATTCTATTGATGAAGAAGTGCGTGCAATTGTAAATCGCAACTATGCGAGAGCAAGACAGATTTTGACTGATAATATGGATATTTTGCACGCAATGAAAGATGCGTTAGTCAAATATGAAACTATTGAAGAAGAACAAATTAAGCAATTGATGAATCGCGAACCCGTCACACCGCCATCAGGTTGGGAAGAGCCGAAAACTCAACAGGCTGCTTATGCAAATTCAACAACGAATGATACAAAGCCTGAAAGTGCGGTAGAAAATACCGACGATTTTAATGTTTAACTTATCAAAGCCTTTCTTCGGAAAGGCTTTATTTTTTCCTAATGATTTTTTTCTTGGATGTATTTCGTTATAATCGCCCACCAAAATCACTCTAAAAATTAACCGCACTTTATGAAACTTTATGCGAATAATAAATGTCTTGATTTAAGCGTGCCTCAAATTATGGGGATTCTTAATTTTACGCCTGATTCTTTTTCTGATAGCGGACAGTTTTTTAGTCTAGATAAAGCACTTTTTCAAGTTGAAAAAATGCTAGAAGAGGGGGCGACAATTATTGATATTGGTGGTGAATCTACGCGTCCTAATGATGCGGATGAAGTCTCTGAACAAGAAGAATTGCATCGTGTTGTGCCAGTAGTGGAGGCGGTGCGAAGCCGTTTTGATTGCTGGATTTCTGTCGATTCTTCAAAAGCAGTTGTGATGCGTGAAGCAGCAAGTGTTGGAATGGATTTGATTAATGATATTCGTGCTTTGCAAGAGCCAAATGCGTTAGAAACCGCAGTAAAACTAGCTTTACCTGTTTGTATCATGCATATGCAAGGGCAACCTAGAACGATGCAGGCAAATCCTCATTATGAGAATGTCGTACAAGATGTATTCGCTTTTTTACAAAAACGTACTAATGAATGCCTTTCTGCTGGCATTAAAAAAGAAAACTTAATTTGGGATATGGGATTTTGTTTTGGTAAGTCTGTACAGCATAATTATCAATTATTACAAAATCTGAATGAATTTTGTCAGATGGGCTATCCAGTATTAGCGGGATTATCTCGCAAATCAATGATTGGCGCAGTACTTGATAAACCCGTCGATCAGCGAGTGATAGGTAGTGTGGCAGGTGCGCTGATTGCAGCGCAAAAAGGTGCAAAAATTTTACGCGTACATGATGTTGCTGCAACATCAGATATGCTCAAAGTTTGGCAGGCGACAGAAAATGCCTGATGGTTTTATAAAAAAATTAAAGGAATTGTATTATGGCAAATCGTAAATATTTTGGAACAGATGGTGTACGTGGAAAAGTGGGTACTTATCCAATCACACCAGATTTCGCATTAAAATTAGGCTGGGCTGCGGGAAAAGTATTGGCTTCTCAAGGTTCTAAAATGGTTTTAATCGGTAAAGATACCCGAATTTCTGGATACATGTTGGAATCAGCCCTCGAAGCAGGTTTAGCCGCTGCGGGGTTATCTGCTGCATTTACTGGCCCTATGCCGACACCTGCTATTGCTTATTTAACCAGAACTTTCCGTGCTGAAGCAGGTATCGTGATCTCAGCCTCTCATAATCCTTATTATGATAATGGGATTAAATTCTTTTCAGCAAAAGGCACTAAATTACCTGATGAAATTGAAGAAGCTATTGAAGCAATGTTAGAGCAACCGATGGATTGTGTGGAATCTGCCGAATTAGGTAAAGCCAGCCGTATTAATGATGCAGCAGGACGCTACATTGAGTTTTGTAAAGGTACATTCCCCGCTCATTTAGGCTTGGAAGGTTATAAGATCGTGATAGATTGTGCAAATGGTGCAACTTACCATATTGCGCCTAACGTGTTTAGAGAGCTAGGTGCGGAAGTCATTGAAATTGGTACGGATCCAAATGGTTTGAATATTAATGAAAAATGTGGTGCAACTGATGTAACTGCATTGCAAGCTAAAGTAGTTGAAACGAAAGCTGATGTTGGTTTGGCTTATGATGGCGATGGTGACCGCATTATGATGGTCGATCATTTAGGAAATAAAGTCGATGGCGACCAAATTCTCTTTATTATTGCGCGTGAAGCATTGCGCTCAGGTCAATTAAAAGGCGGTGTCGTTGGCACCTTAATGAGTAATATGAGCCTAGAGATTGCGTTGAAAATGCTTGGTGTTCCCTTCTTACGTGCAAACGTGGGAGACCGTTATGTATTGGAAAAAATGCTTGAAAATGATTGGACGCTTGGGGGGGAGAATTCTGGACATATTATCATTGCGGATAAGAATACAACTGGCGATGGCATTGTTGCGTCATTGGCTGTATTGGCGGCTATGGCACAGCATAAGTTATCATTAAATGAATTAGCAAGTGCGGTTAAATTATTCCCTCAAGTGTTAATCAATGTACGTTTTGCGGGTGGGGAAAATCCACTTGAAAGTGATGCTGTAAAATCTGTTGCCGCAGAGGTTGAAAAACGTTTAGAAGGTAAAGGTCGTATTTTATTGCGTAAATCGGGTACGGAACCACTTATTCGTGTTATGGTGGAATGCCAAGATGCTGAACTTGCACAACAATGTGCAGAAGAAATTGCAGAAGCCGTGAAAAAAATTAATTAATTTTTGACCGCACTTAGTAAAGTGCGGTTTATTTTTATAAAGTTTTTAGGAAAGCAAAATGAACATTTTTATTATGCGTCACGGCGAAGCGGAAGTAATGGCTAATAGTGATAAAGCTCGCCATTTAACTGTTTATGGTTCTAAACAGGCTTTTTTACAAGGGCAGTGGTTAAAACAGCATTTAAGCACGCTAGTAATTAATTCACTAGACCGTATTTTAGTGAGCCCTTATGTCAGAGCTCAAGAAACCTTTCATCAAGTTAATCAAGCGTTTGATTTGGAGTTAGAAAATAAATTTGAAATTTGGGAGGGAATAACCCCTTATGGCCATGCGCATTCCGTCATTGATTATTTAGAAGTGCTAAAAGACGAGGGCGTTAAATCTGTATTGATTGTTTCCCATTTGCCCTTAGTGGGAGAAATTGTTGCTGAACTGTATGGAAAACGAAATCCAATATCATTTTATCCTGCAACTATTGCTCAATTATTATGGGATGGTAATAAATCAGAAATATTGATGCATCAAGCATCTCCTGTAATTTATTTAAAATAAACTATTCTTTTTTTACAAAAAATAAAATTTTTATTGGTTTTTTATATAATCTATTAAAAATCAATATCTTAGATGTTGTTTTATAAAGTAATCTTTTTAAAGAAAGGTAAAGTTTTACTATTATTGTTTTTCTTTTTATGAAAATTCCCGTAAACTAAACTGCATCAAAGTAATAGGGCTTTGTAATAATCAAATTATTCTATGGAGAAAATAATGAAAAAATTAACATTAGCATTGGTTTTAGGTTCAGCTTTAGCCGTGACAGGTTGTTTTGATAAGCAAGAAGCAAAACAAAAAGTTGAGGATACGAAACAAACTGTAGCATCAGTCGTATCAGAAACAAAAGATGCTGCAGCTAATACAATGACTGAAGTAAAGGAAAAAGCACAGCAGCTTTCTACAGACGTGAAAAATAAAGTAGCAGAGAAAGTGGAAGATGCGAAAGAAGTAATTAAATCAGCAACAGAAACAGCATCAGAAAAAGCAACTGAAATAAAAGAGGCGGTTTCAGAAAAAGCAAGTGAGATGAAAGAAGCAGCATCAGAAAAAGCAAGTGAAATGAAAGAAGCTGCATCAGAAAAAGTAGGCGAAATGAAAGAAGCAGCATCAGAAAAAGCAAGTGAGATGAAAGAAGCAGCATCAGAAAAAGCAAGTGAAATGAAAGAAGCTGCGTCAGAAAAAGTAAGTGAAATGAAAGAAGCAGCATCAGAAAAAGCAACTCAAGCAGTAGATGCAGTGAAAGAAGCGACAAAATAATACGTTTAATTTAAATAACAAAATCCCTGTTAAAGAAATTTAACAGGGATTTTTTATAGATTAATCCAATTTGATTTTTACAAATAATATCCCGCCATTGAGCTATATACCGCATTTTCACTTTGCAGCACTTGATATTTTGCATTCAAAATCGCAAGTTGTGATGATTTTTCCGTATTGGCTGCAACTAACCATTCGCGCAATTCGGACACGCCCGCATTATAGCGGTTTCGATAATATTGCGTGATACGCTGATTGTAACTATGGGTTTGCTGTAAATTACTTAATGTACTTTGCGCTTGGGTAAAGGCAAAGTAGTTGGTATCCACATTATTGAGAGCTGTGGTAATACGTTGTTCGTAATTTAAACGAGCTGTTTCATAGTCAGCTTCAGAAATTTTAACGTTCCATTTTACGCTGTTCCAATTTAAGAACGGTAGGCTAATTCCTACTGTGCCAGCAGCCACAGGGTTATGTAACGCCGTACCAACCGTGCTTGCTGTTGAAGAAAGGCTTGCACCTAAATTAACCTCTGGGAACCAACTTTTTTGAGTTGCTTTGGCATTTTTGAATGCACTGCTTAAACGGAATTGTGCTGCTTTTACATCAGGACGATTTGCAATCACAGATACTGGTACATTCAAGTTCACCCCAGCAATTTTCACATTCATAATGTGAGGGAACGTGATATTTAATGCTTCATTTGGTTTTAGGTTGAGAAGATTACGCAGTGTTTGTTCTGCTGTTTTGCGTTGGGTTTCAAAATTTAATTTGTTATTACGCGCCGTTAATATGGCTTGTTGTGCTTGATCAACGCTGGCTGCATCAGCCACACCTTGGGCTAAACGCGTTTGCATAATATTGCCAATATCCGTGTAATATTTGATTGTTTCATCGGTTGTGCTAATTGCATCATTTAAATACGCAATTTGATAATAAGTTGTTATCACAGAATTGATTAATGATAAACGAGCCGACTCCATATCTTCTGCGGTTGCTTTGTGTGACCATTCCGCTGCATCAGCGGCATTGGCTAAACGTTGCCAAAGATCTAATGTATAGCTCACATTTAAAGAACCTTTGTGTGAAATGGTTGAGCTTGCACTAGTATCAACTCGACGTTGTGCCGCAGATGAAGTTGAACCATTAAATGCAGGCACTAAATTTGCGCCAACTAAATTTGCACTATAAAGCGCACGGTTTACCGCTACAGCAGCTTTAGCTAAATCTTTATTGTTTGTTAAAGCCTGTTCTATAACACGATTTAATTGTGCATCGTTATATAATGACCACCAATTTTCTTTTACATTATATTGCTTGGTAATTGCTTCATATTGCTTGTAATCTTCAAGGCTTGCTTGATAAGAATCGCCAATATTGGCACATCCCACTAATGCACCAGACATCAACAAAGCAAGCGTGATATTTTTCATTTTAAACATTGAATTTTCCTTTCTACGAACTAAAAAGTGCGGATGATTTTAACCGCACTTTTTTATTTATAAAATAAATATTGTGACCATTATTTATAATGAACGTTTGTTCAGTGGCAGGTATTTTAAAGTTAAATAGTAGAATTTGCACGAAAAAATTTGTATTTTCTTTACATATCAATCTATTTAACGTAAAGTCACGCTTCCATTTATTTTAATGCTAGGAGTATATAAAATGTCTTATTATAATTCTGCAAGCAAGCATAATCTTTTCTTTTCATCTGTCAAACTAACCACGGCAGCCTAACTTATCAGCAGTTTGCTGATCTCTTCTCAAGCCTTTGCGGCAAATAACAATTCAATTAGTAGTAATTACGGCATTAAAGAGTTTGAGGCATATAGCCTAATTATTGGTCATTTAAAGAATAATACAATTAATAGTAAAAAAGCCGAAGAATTTACACTTTCAAGGATCCAGTTAAAAAACAGCAAAATTTCCTATCAAATGGGAGCTGGCTGGGTTTGGTAAGCTAAACATTCAAAAAACTTACCGCACTTTTTGCATTTATACATCGCCACGATAATTTCGTGGCGGTTTTTTATGGCAAGTTTTTACAATCTTTTATTTAAATCCAGTATTTCTATGGCAAGAACAGGAGATGAACCTTTATTTTCCCTTAGATTTGTATAGAATAGCCAAATATTTTTTTATTTTAACGAGAGAAAATGATGACAGAGACATCTTTGGGCGCAGAAAATACTCGCACTCACAATTTTATTACCCAAATTATTGATGAAGATTTAGCTTCGGGTAAACATAAAAGCGTTCATACCCGTTTTCCGCCAGAGCCGAATGGCTATTTGCATATTGGTCACGCCAAATCGATTTGCTTAAACTTTGGCTTAGCAAAAGAATATCAAGGTTTATGTAACCTACGTTTTGATGACACCAATCCAGTGAAAGAAGATGTGGAATATGTAGATTCCATTAAAGCCGATGTGGAATGGTTAGGCTTTAAATGGGAAGGCGAACCGCGTTATGCGTCTGATTACTTCGATGCACTTTATAGCTATGCCATTGAATTAATTAAAAAAGGCTTGGCTTATGTGGATGAACTTTCGCCAGAAGAAATGCGTGAATATCGTGGCACATTAACTGAAGCGGGTAAAAACAGCCCATATCGTGATCGTAGTGTCGAAGAAAACTTAGCTTTATTTGAAAAAATGAAAAATGGCGAATTTGCCGAGGGTAAAGCAAGTTTACGCGCAAAAATTGATATGGCATCGCCATTTATGGTCATGCGTGACCCTGTAATTTATCGCATTAAATTTGCCAGCCATCATCAAACAGGCGAAAAATGGTGCATTTACCCAATGTACGATTTCACTCACTGTATCTCTGATGCCATTGAGCGTATTACTCACTCGATCTGTACATTAGAATTCCAAGATAACCGTCGTTTATATGATTGGGTGTTGGAAAATATCAGTGTTGAACGTCCATTACCGCATCAATATGAATTTTCACGTTTAAATTTAGAGGGTACATTAACGTCTAAACGTAAGTTATTGAAATTAGTAAACGACGGCATTGTAGATGGTTGGAACGATCCACGTATGCCAACCATTTCAGGTTTACGCCGTCGTGGTTATACACCTGCTTCGTTACGTGAATTCTGCCGTCGTATTGGTGTGACGAAACAAGATAACGTCGTAGAGTATTCTGCACTTGAAGCCTGCATTCGTGAGGATTTAAACGAAAATGCACCGCGTGCAATGGCAGTTATTGATCCTGTTCGTGTGGTAATTGAAAACTTTGAAGGCGAGGAAGTTTTAACTGCCCCAAATCATCCAAATCGTCCAGAATTAGGCGAGCGTCAATTGCCGTTTACGAAAGAGCTTTATATTGATCGAGCTGACTTCCGTGAGGAAGCAAACAAACAATATAAACGCTTAGTGTTAGGCAAAGAAGTGCGTTTACGTAACGCTTATGTGATTAAAGCTGAACGTGTCGAAAAAGATGTAAGTGGCGAAATTACCACGATTTTCTGTACTTATGATCCTGAAACCTTAGGTAAAAATCCAGCAGATGGTCGTAAAGTGAAAGGGGTAATTCACTGGATTTCTGCTACGCATAATCATCCAGCGGAGTTCCGTTTATACGAGCGTCTTTTCACCGTACCAAATCCAGGGGCTGAAGATGATATTGAAAGCGTATTAAATCCAAATTCTTTAGTGATAAAACAAGGTTTTGTAGAACAAAGCTTGGCTGCTGGAGAAGCAGAGAAAGGTTATCAATTTGAACGTGAGGGTTATTTCTGTGCAGATAGTAAAGATAGCCGACCTGAACATTTGGTGTTTAACTTAACAGTAAGCTTAAAAGAAGGCTTCTAATTTTAATCAACCAAGTGCGGTCAAAATAAATGCGATTTTGACCGCACTTTTTATTTGTATCAACTATGCAATCCAATATGCAACTTGAACCCAATTTCTGGCAAACAAAATCCCTGCTTGAAATGACTGAATCTGAATGGGAAGCGTTATGCGATGGCTGCGGAAAATGCTGTTATCGCAAATATATTCAAGGGCGAGGTAAACGCCAAAAACTTTATTACACTCGAATTGCTTGTAACCTTTTAGATATGGAAACTGGAAAGTGCGGTAATTATTCAGAGCGTTTTAAAATTGAAACCGACTGCACCAAACTCACTAAAAAGAATTTACCTGATTTTCATTGGTTGCCTGATACTTGCGCTTATCGTTTGCTTTATGAAGGAAAAACACTCCCAGAATGGCATCCGCTTATTTCTGGATCTCCCCATTCTGTAAAAAATGCGGATATTTTGATTAAAAATGGTATTCATGAACGTGATGTAATTGATTGGTTTGAGTTTGTGATTTAAGTTTTTATAAAAAACTGGTGTTATTTTTATAATTATTTATAATTTTAAATTGTTCATATATTGTATTAAATTAATATTTAATCAGGTAATTTTAAATTATTGTTATATAAAATATTTAGAATATTAAAGTAGGAATTATGATGGAACCACAACCCAGTATTAATCGTTTAGAAAAAGCAATTGTAGATAAAAATTATGAAGTTGCCTGTTCTGAACTTCTAAACATTCTAGAGAAGATTGATGGTAATTTTGGTGGTATTAACGAGATTGAATTTGATTTTCCTGAACAAATTTCAGATTTATTAGAAAAACGGACTCAATATTTTTGTACTCGTGTAGCTAACGCGGTCACAAATTTATTTATTGATCCTAATTTAATTCTTTCAGAAAGTGGTGCATTACGTTTTATTGCTTTTCAACGTTGGCTTGCATTTATTTTTGCAAGTTCTCCTTATGTGAATGCAGATCATATTTTAAAAACGTACAACACTAATTCTGATATTTTAGGGGATATTCATTTAAATAATGATTTTTCAGCAATTGCAAAATTTTGTATTTTATATTTCCCCGAATCAAATATTAATATTAATTTGGATGTGCTTTGGGAAATAAATAAAGAGCTTTGTGCGTCTCTTTGTTTTGCATTGCAATCGCCTCGTTTTGTTGGAACAGCGACTGCATTTAATAAAAGAGCAGCTATTTTACAATGGTTTCCTAATAAGTTAGAGGAATTTGATAGTTTAAATCAATTGCCTGCAAGTATTTCTCACGATGTTTATATGCATTGTAGTTATGATTTTGCGAAAAATAAACACGATGTAAAACGTGCGCTAAATCAGGTTATACGTAAACATTTGTTGGCGCAAGGTTGGCAAGATCGTGAAATTACTTCATTAAGCGAATACAACGGTAAACCTGTCATGATTGTGCTTTTAGAGCATTTTCATTCTTTTCATTCCATTTATCGAACTCACTCCACTTCAATGATTGAAGCGCGTAAAAAATTTCATTTAGTTGGTATAGGAAAAGAAAATGTAGATCAAGCTGGACGAGACGTATTTGATGAATTTTTCCAACTTGAATACGGCACAATTTTTCAACAACTTGAGTTTATTCGAAATAAATGTGAAGAATATGGAGCGGCAGTATTTTATATGCCAAGTATTGGTATGGATATTACGACAATTTTTGCAAGTAATACTCGTCTTGCACCCATTCAGGTTGTTGCCCTTGGTCATCCAGCCACAACCCATTCTGATTTTATTGAATATGTGATTGTTGAAGATGATTATGTAGGTTCTGAAGACTGTTTTAGTGAGACCTTACTACGTTTACCAAAAGATGCGCTGCCTTATGTGCCGTCAGCATTGGCACCTGAAAAAGTCGATTACTTGTTCAGAGAAGAGCCTGAAGTAGTGAATATTGGTATTGCTGCAACAACAATGAAATTGAATCCAACATTCCTTGAAACATTGAGAATAATTCGAGATAAGGCTAAAGTGAACGTTCATTTCCATTTCGCACTAGGGCAGTCTTTCGGTATTACACATCCTTATGTTAAGTGGTTTATTGAGCAGCATTTAGGGGACAGCGCAACAGCCCATGCCCATGCGCCTTATAACGAATATCTCAATATTTTACGTCATTGCGATATGATGTTAAATCCATTCCCGTTTGGTAATACGAATGGCATTATTGATATGGTTACGCTTGGTCTAGTCGGCGTTTGTAAAACGGGTGCTGAAGTGCATGAACATATTGATGAAGGATTATTTAAACGTTTAGGCTTACCAGAATGGCTTATCACTCAAAGTGTAGAAGAATATATTGATTGCGCAGTTAGACTTGCTGAAAATCATAAAGAGCGTCTTGAGCTTCGTCAGCATATTATTAAAACCAATGGTTTAAAAACACTTTTTAAAGGCGATCCTAGCCCTATGGGTAAAGTGTTATTAGAAAAAGTAAAGGCGTTAAAATTTTAATAAGATTTTATTCACGAAAAATTTAGTTTTATATTTAGCCTCTAAAAGTTGGATTTTATCTAACTGATTAGAGGCTTTATTTTGACGAAGATCACACTTTTAAATAAAGCCAGTTGTCATCACTTTCAGCTTAGTTATAATCCCTAACAAGAGTTATATAGTTGTGATGTGGTGTCTATGCAAATCTCGGATTCTCTCAAACAAAAAGCGGAAAAATGCGGTATCGCACTTTCTCATTATGATATTGATGGACATCTTATTTTCGCAGATGAAAAGACGGTTTCAACTTTTGTTGATCTTTTGCAGTCTCCGCCAAAAGCGAAAGGACAGTTTGACGATGTACTGGCTGCATTTGAAAATGAACCGATTGATTATCGACTAAATCGTTTAGATTTGCCACTATCTGCGGAATATCGTTATCAGCTGATTGATGAATCTAATGCTATTCTGTTGGAAAAAACACTTTCAAATTTATCCGCACTTTCCCTGCCTCCACTTCCTTTTGGCTATTATCAATTATCTATTTTTTCTGATACTGAACAGTACAGCGTTCGTTTACTTATTTCCCCTAAAACAGCGTTTCAACCACCCGTATTAAAAAATAAAAAAGTATGGGGCGTGAATGTGCAACTTTACAGTTTACGCTCAGAACAAAACTGGGGGATTGGCGATTTTGGCGATTTGGCCTATTTGATTGAACAAAGTGCAAAATTAGGCGCAGATTATGTGGGAATTAATCCATTACATTTGCCGTATCCTGCTGTGCCAAAATGGGCAAGCCCTTATAGTTCATCTTCTCGTCGTTGGTTGAATTTTTTATATTTAGCCATTCCTGATTTACCCGAATTTAAGTGTTGTCGTTCAGTGCAAAATTGGTTTAAGCGTGAGGATATTCAGGAAAAAATTGGTAATTTACGTAAAAGTGATTGCGTCGATTATTCTTCAATTTTGGCTTTAAAATTAACCGCACTTGAGTTTCTATTTGATTTCTTTCAACGTAGTCAATCCGCTGAAATTGTGACACGTCAAAAAATCTTTGATGATTATTTAAAAAACAAAGGTGAACCTTTGTTGTTACAGGGGCTATTTAATGTATTAGATTTACAAGAACACGCTGACCATCAAGCAGAAGAAAATACCATTGGTTGGCTTGGCTGGCGTAAGGAATGGCAGTATTTAAGTGCGGAAAAAAGAAAAGCCTTATTAAAAACACATCAGGATAAAATCCAATTTTTTGCTTGGTTGCAATGGCTTTCGGAAGAACAGCTTTCCGCATTACAAAATCTTTGTAAACAATCTGGTATGAAGTTGGGGATTTATGGCGATTTAGCGGTGAATAGTTCTCGTGGTAGTGCTGATGTATGGAGCGATCCTGATTTATATTGTGTAAATGCCTCTACTGGCGCACCACCTGATCCGTTAGGCCCAGTCGGGCAAAATTGGAATTTGCCACCTTATAATCCAACAGTGCTAAAAGCACGTGGCTTTGCACCATTTATCGATATGCTACGTGCCAATATGCAATATTTCGGTGTGCTACGCATCGATCATGTGATGGGCTTATTCCGTTTGTGGTGGATTCCAGAAGGAAAAACCGCGGCTGATGGTGCTTATGTGCATTATCCTTTTGATGAATTAATGGCGATTCTTGCCATTGAAAGTGTACGCAATGAATGTTTGATTATTGGTGAAGATCTCGGCACGGTGCCTGATGAAGTGCGGTGGAAATTAAACGAGTTTAAAATTTTCTCTTATTTTGTATTGTATTTTGCCCAACGAAATGGCGAATTTCCTCGTATATCTGATTATCCTCGCAATGCTTATGCCACTATTGGTACACATGATGTTCCCTCATTACAAAGTTTTTGGCATTGCCGTGATTTAGAATTATTTAATCAACTCGGTATTCTGAATGGGGAAGTGCTCAAGCAAAAATACGATCAACGCGTTGTTGATAAACAAGCCTTATTAAATAGTTTACATCGTGATAATTATTTACCGCCACATTATGAAGGCGATGCACTTTCTATGGCGATGCACGATCATTTAAACAGAATGATCCATCATTATTTATCAGAAAGTAACAGCCGATTGATTGGTGTGCAATTAGAAAATTTACTTAGCCAAGAAATCAGTTTTAATTTGCCGGGTACTTCAAATGAATATCCAAACTGGTGCAAGAAACTTGCTCAACCGTTAGCGTTTATTTTTAACAATGAAGCTTTAAAAACGTTCTTTGTGCAAATTAACCAAGGGCGAAATGTATAAGGAGTAAATATGACAACCGCAGTAACACAAGCAATTATTGATGGTTTTTTTGATGCGAGCAATGGCGATCCTTTTGCTACGCTTGGTATGCACGAAACAGAGCTAGGAATTGAAATCCGTACGTTGTTGCCAGATGCCAGTCGCGTTGTGGTGATTGAGCGTGAAAGTGGAAAAGAAATAACGGAACTTGATTGTGTCGATGAGCGTGGCTTTTTTGTTGGTGTTATTTCAAATTGCCGTCAATTTTTTGCTTATCAATTACAGGTTTTTTGGGGAAATGAATCGCAAATAATCGAAGATCCTTATCGTTTTCATCCTATGATTGATGATTTAGAACAATGGCTACTTTCTGAAGGTTCTATGCTTCGTCCGTATGAAGTGCTTGGTGCGCATTTTATGGAATGTGATGGTGTGAGCGGGGTGAATTTCCGCTTATGGTCGCCTAATGCAAGATGCGTTTCTATTGTGGGCGATTTCAACTATTGGGACGGTCGTTGTCATCCTATGCGTTTCCACCCAAAAAGTGGTGTGTGGGAACTATTCCTACCGAAAGTTTGTCTTGGTCAGCTGTATAAATTTGAATTGATTGATTGCTTTGGAAACTTGCGTTTGAAAGCCGATCCTTATGCGTTTAGTTCACAACTTCGCCCCGATACAGCATCGCAAGTCAGTGCCTTGCCAAATGTGGTGGAAATGACCGAAGCACGCAAAAAAGCCAATCAAGGCAACCAACCTATTTCTATTTATGAAGTGCATTTAGGATCTTGGCGTCGTAATTTAGAAAACAATTTTTGGCTAGATTACGATCAAATTGCTGATGAATTAATTCCTTATGTAAAAGAGATGGGCTTTACCCACATTGAATTTTTGCCGCTTTCTGAATTTCCTTTTGATGGTTCTTGGGGTTATCAACCACTTGGACTTTATTCGCCAACCAGTCGCTTTGGTTCGCCTGAGGCATTTCGCCGTTTAGTAAAACGTGCTCACGAAGCAGGCATCAACGTGATTTTAGATTGGGTGCCTGGGCATTTCCCGAGTGATACCCATGGTTTAGTCGCGTTTGATGGTACAGCCTTGTATGAACATGAAGACCCTCGCGAAGGCTATCATCAAGATTGGAATACCTTGATTTATAACTATGGACGTAATGAGGTCAAAAATTTCTTATCCAGTAATGCACTGTATTGGCTTGAACGCTTTGGTGTAGATGGTATTCGTGTGGATGCTGTGGCTTCGATGATCTACCGCGATTACAGCCGTGCCGAAGGCGAGTGGATTCCAAACCAATATGGCGGACGTGAAAATTTAGAGGCCATCGAGTTTTTAAAACATACCAACTGGAAAATTCACAGCGAAATGGCGGGAGCAATTTCTATTGCGGAAGAATCAACTTCTTTTGCAGGTGTAACCCACCCAAGCGAAAACGGCGGATTAGGTTTTAATTTCAAATGGAATATGGGCTGGATGAACGATACGCTCGCCTATATGCAGCTTGACCCAATTTACCGCCAATATCATCACAACAAAATGACCTTTGGAATGGTTTATCAATATAGCGAAAATTTTGTGCTGCCACTTTCTCACGATGAAGTGGTTCACGGTAAATATTCACTTCTTGGCAAGATGCCGGGCGATACGTGGCAAAAATTCGCTAACTTGCGTGCATATTACGGTTATATGTGGGGCTACCCAGGCAAAAAATTGCTCTTTATGGGCAATGAATTTGCTCAAGGCAGAGAATGGAATTACGAAGAAAGTTTGGACTGGTTCTTGCTTGATGAAAATATTGACGGAGGCTGGCACAAAGGCGTGTTGAAGCTGGTTAAAGACCTTAATCAAATTTATCAAAAAAATCGACCGCTCTTTGAGCTCGACAACTCCCCAGAGGGTTTTGATTGGCTTGTCGTTGATGATGCGGCAAATTCTGTGTTCGCCTTTGAGCGTCGCAGTTCAAACGGAGAACGCATTATTGTCGTCAGTAACTTTACCCCTGTGCCTCGCCACGACTACCGCATCGGTGTGAATATTGCGGGCGAATATGAAGAAATTTTGAATACCGATTCAATGTATTATCAAGGCTCAAATGTGGGCAATTTTGGTTGTGTCGCAAGTGAAAACATCGAAAGCCACGGACGAGAAAATTCGATTTCAGTGTCCATTCCGCCGTTAGCAACAGTTTATTTGAGATTGAAACCAGTAGAGTAATCCGTGGGTATAAATACCCCACGGTTAGGCATAGGCGTTCTCATTTGGAGAACCAAATAGCAGAATAGAATAGCAAATTACAACCTCAAGGGGGTTGGATTATAACTAACCTAGGATAACTTGTTACCCTAGGAACAACGAAAGATATGTTTACGATTTACAACAACGGCAATCCTATTCCAATGGGATACTCACAAGCGGTCGAAAACAACGTGCAAATTACCAATTTCGCTCTGTTTTCCGCTGCGGCAATAGGCATCGAACTTTGCCTTTTTGACGAACAAAACCAAGAAACCCGTTTGCCAATGGTGCGTACTGGAAATGTGTGGCATTTGGCGGTAACTGGCGTGAAAACTGGTACGGAATATGGTTTTCGTATTTACGGAGAATTTGCCAATCCACAGAAATTGATACTCGATCCCTATGCGAAAGCCGTGAATGGTAAACCTGATTTAAGTAGCGAAGAAAGTCGTTCTTGGTTCTTGCTTTCGGATAATCGCGACAACGCACATCTTGCCCCAAGAGCGGTTGTGATTTCGGAAGATTTTGATTGGGAAAATGATTCCGCACCCAATACGCCTTGGGCGGAAACCATTGTGTATGAATTACATGTTAAAGGATTTAGCCAGTTAAACGAGAAAATCCCCGCGGCGTTGCGTGGTACTTATGCGGGATTAGCTCATCCTGTGAACTTGGCGTATTTGAAAGAGTTAAGCATAACTGCAGTGGAGTTGCTGCCTGTCAATTTCCATATCAATGAACCACACTTACAGGCACGAGGCTTACAAAATTATTGGGGATACAATCCCTTAGCTATGTTTGCGGTGGAACCTAAATATGCGGCAACAGATAATCCATTAGCTGAATTTAAAGCGATGGTGAAGGAGTTTCACAAAGCGAGTATTGAAGTTATTTTAGACGTGGTATTTAACCATTCTGCAGAATCAGAGCAAACTTATCCAACATTCTGCCAGCGTGGTATTGATGATCAAACTTACTATTGGCGCAACGACAACGGGCATTACATTAACTGGACAGGCTGCGGCAATATGCTCAATTTATCCTCTGATGTAGGGCGAAAATGGGTGGTGGATTGTTTACGTTATTGGGTGGAGCAATGCCACGTTGATGGTTTTCGTTTTGATTTAGCCTCTGTTTTAGGGCGTGATACGCCTGATTTCAACGCGTCAGCTCAGCTTTTTACAGATATTAAAAATGAGCCAAGTTTACGAAATATTAAATTGATTGCCGAGCCTTGGGATATTGGGCATTACGGTTATCAAGTCGGCAATTTCCCAAGTTATTTTGCCGAATGGAACGACCGCTTCCGTGATGATTTATGTCGTTTCTGGCTATGGAAAAGTGGCGAAATTGGTGCATTTGCTGAACGCTTTGCAGGTTCTAGCGATTTATTTAAGAAAAATGACTGTTTGCCACATACTACACTTAATTTTATTACTGCCCACGATGGTTTTACGCTTAAAGATTTAGTGAGTTACAACCAAAAACATAATGAAGCGAATGGCGAAGAAAATCGCGACGGCAGAAACGAAAACTACAGTTACAACCACGGCATAGAGGGTTCGAGTGAAAACCTTGCTGAACCGCAAAAAAGTGCGGTGGAAAATAACCGCACTTTTGCACAAAGTGGCTTGTTAATGAGTTTATTGCTTGCAAATGGCACACCTATGTTGTTGGCTGGCGATGAATTCGGTAATACCCAATATGGTAATAACAATGTCTATTGCCAAGATAACGAGATTACTTGGCTTAAATGGGCAGAATTTAACACAGCATTATTTGAACTGACCAAGCAAACGATTGCACTTCGTAAGCAAATTGTCAGTTTAAACCAAGATCAATGGTGGTCGGATGAGAATGTACAATGGCTTAATATTGCAGGCGAACTGATGACAGTTGAAGATTGGCAAAATCAACAAACCAAAGCATTACAGATAGTTTTAGATAATCGTTGGCTTTTGTTGATTAACGCCAAAGCCGAAAGTCAGGCATTTTGCCTCCCCGCAGGGGAATGGACACCCCTAAATGGCACACACTATTTAACTCTCAATACACGGCAAACCGAGCTATGTGCAATGGGTTTCTGTGTATTGAGCAATGAATAACCAAAAGACTATGGAGATCCTTATGAAATCTGGCGACCTTAACAAATATGATTTAGTTAAAAACACTTTGGTGCTTGTTCTCGCAGGTGGACGTGGTTCACGTTTACACGAATTGACAGATAAACGTGCAAAACCAGCTCTTTATTTTGGTGGTAATCGTCGCATTATCGATTTTGCACTTTCTAATTGTATTAACTCAGGTTTAAACCGAATTGGGGTCGTGACTCAATATGCGGCACACTCCTTGCTTCGTCATTTGCAAACAGGCTGGTCTTTTTTGCCACAAGAGAGGGGGGAATTTGTCGATATGTTGCCAGCTCGTCAGCAAATTGACGATTCTACTTGGTATCGTGGCACGGCGGATGCGGTATATCAAAATATGGCTATTATTAAAAATCACTATCGCCCGAAATATATTTTGATCTTAGCAGGCGACCATATTTACAAACAAGATTACAGTGTGATGTTAATGGATCACGTCAATAGTGGGGCGAAATGTACCGTTGGTTGCATTGAAGTGCCACGTTCTGAGGCTCACGAATTTGGTGTGATGGCAGTAAACGAAAACTTGAAAGTGAAAGCCTTTGTGGAAAAACCGAAAGATCCGCCAGTCATAGTGGGCAAACCTGATGTTTCGCTTGCCTCAATGGGGATTTATGTATTTGATGCTGATTATCTTTATAAAATGCTTGAGCAGGAAGTTAATACCCCACAAACTAGCCACGATTTCGGTAAAGATGTGTTGCCAAAATGTTTAGAAGAAGGCACGCTTTATGCTCACCCATTCAGCCGTTCTTGTATGGGACGCAACACCGAAGGCGAAATTTACTGGCGTGATGTAGGGACGCTTGATAGTTTCTGGCAATCCAATATCGATTTAGTCTCTGAAAATCCACAATTAGATATTTATGACCAAAACTGGCCAATTCGTGGTAATCCTATTCAGGCTTATCCATCAAAATTTTTCTACAAACACTCCAATGTGCATCCAGTGGATAACTCACTTATCGGCGGCGGTTGTGTAATTACCGATGCTTCGATCAGCAATTCTGTGTTATTCGACCACATTAAAATTGACGCATTTTCAAAAGTGGATCACTGCGTGGTGTTACCACAAGTTAAAATCGGCAAAAATTGTGTGTTGAAAAATTGTATTATCGATCGTGAATGCGAAATTCCTGATGGTATGCAAATTGGTGTGGATATAGAAGAAGATAAAAAACGCTTCCGTATTAGCTCAACAGGCAAAGTCATTCTTGTAACCCCGAAAATGCTAAAGAAACTTGAGGGACACGAGATTGAAGAAGATGGGCATTTAGATTAGTTAGGAAAAATGCGGTCAAAATTGACCGCACTTTCTGAAACCCCTCTTTAGCAAAGAGAGGGGCTGATCGAGCGTTATTCATATTTATAGGGAAAATAAAGAACTCAATGAAAATACTACATGTTTGCTCGGAACTCTATCCGCTATTAAAAACAGGCGGGCTTGCCGATGTTTTAGGGGCATTACCCCAAGCACAAAACCAAATCGGGTTGGATGCTCGCGTTTTATTGCCTGCTTATCCTGCAATTACAGCAGGTATTCCGAATACCCAAGTGGTTGCCGAATTTGACAACTTCGCTGGGCACGTGGTGTTGCGTTATGGAGAATATAACGGTGTCGGGATCTATTTGATTGACGCACCGCACTTATACGGTCGCGAAGGCAATCCTTACCACAATGCCTATTACAATGACTACGGTGACAATTACAAACGTTTTGCTTTGCTCGGTTGGGTGGGGGCAGAATTAGCCACTGGTTTAGACAGCTGGTGGCGTGCAGAAGTGGTACATGCTCACGATTGGCACGCTGGCTTATGTGCAGCATATCTGTTCAACAAAGGCCGCCCTGCGAAATCGGTGTTCACTATTCATAACTTGGCATATCAAGGGCAATTTTCTTATCATCATTTATACGAAATTGGTTTGCCTGCTGGAATGTTTAATGTGGACGGTTTGGAGTTATTCGGGCAAATTTCTTATTTAAAATCAGGCTTGTTCTATTCTGATGCAAGCACGGCGGTAAGCCCAACTTATGCAGAAGAAATCACGACACCTGAATTTGCCTATGGTTTGCAAGGCTTGCTTTCTGGCTTAAAAGCTCAAGGTCGTTTGGTGGGGATTTTAAACGGCGTGGACGAAAATATTTGGCATCCAAACGTGGATCAATACATTCCGCACCATTACAAGCTGAAATATATGGCAGGCAAAAAGAAAAACAAAGCTGAATTGCAAGCGTTTTTCAATTTGCCACAAGATGAATCTGCCTTGGCATTTGTGATGGTCACCCGTTTAACCGAGCAAAAAGGTGTCGATTTATTAATCGAAAGTGCAGACGAAATCGTCAAACAGGGCGGACAGTTGATGATTTTAGGCTCTGGTGCACCGCACTTGGAACAAGGCATTCGCGATCTTGCCGCCCAATATCCAGAAAATATTGCGGTAAAAATCGGCTATGATGAAGCCCTTTCGCATTTAATGGTCGCAGGTGGCGATGTGATTTTAGTGCCAAGCCGTTTCGAGCCTTGTGGCTTAACCCAACTTTATGGTTTGCAATATGGCACACTTCCACTTGTTCGTAAAACGGGTGGTTTGGCGGATACGGTGGTGGATAGCACTTCAGAAAGTATCAAAGCTCGCACCGCAACAGGTTTTGTGTTTGAACAGGCAACGGCAGATGATTTACGCCGCACCCTTCAGCACGCATTTTCAATTTGGAAGAAACCTAGAGCTTGGTCAATGATACGCACGGACGCAATGGAACAAGACTTCAGCTGGCGTAAAGCTGCAGAGCAATATAGAACACTTTATGAACGCTTGTAGTTTTATTCGTAAACTTTCTTAATAATCACACCGCTTGTGAAAGAATCTTTTGCAAGCTGTGTGATTGGGCTTGTTTTTTACAAAGATAAGCATAAAATTCGAACTACTTTTGTAGGCTGTGTGAACAACATTCACGCACTCAAAGAGCGGTCAAATTTTGATTGATTTTTGCAAACGTGCGTAAATTTTGAAAATTCATACACCCTACGTTAATCATTTCTTAGCATTCTAATAGAGGTTTTACCTATGATAATGGATAACTTTGATTCTCCATTCCAATATAATCGTCCTGAAATGACCGTTGAAGCGATTAAAAAATCAATCGTTTACAAACTCATTTTCTTAATCGGTCGCTCTCCACGTGAAGCCAGCCAACGCGATTGGCTCAATGCAACACTCCACGCTGTACGTGATTTGGTTACCGAAGGTTGGATTACCACTGCGCGCCAAACTCGAGCAGAAGATTCTCGCCGTGTTTACTACCTTTCAATGGAATTTTTAATCGGACGTACGCTATCTAATGCGATGATTGCAGAAGGCATTTATGGATTAGCACAGGAAGCACTTTCTGAATTAAATGTGGATTTAGAAGAAGTTTTAGAAAAAGAAGTAGATCCAGGCTTGGGTAATGGCGGTTTAGGTCGTCTAGCAGCGTGTTTTATGGATTCTATTGCGATCCTTGGTTTACCAGGTATGGGTTACGGTATTCGTTATGAATACGGTATGTTCCGCCAAAAAATTGAAAACGGTCAGCAAGTAGAACGCCCAGATGCGTGGCTTGAAAAAGGAGCGCCTTGGGAATTTATTCGTCCATCAAAACGTTTTACTATAGAATTTGGCGGTAATATTCACTTTGAAGGCAAAAAATGTATTTGGCAAGATACTGAAAAAGTGACCGCACTTGCTTACGACCAAATGATTCCAGGTTATCAAAATAATTCTGCTGCGACATTACGTTTATGGTCGGCACACGCAGGGGAAGTGTTTAACCTTGCCGACTTCAACCGTGGCGAACATTTAGCCGCATTAGAAGAGCATTCTGCAAATAAAAACTTATCTCGCGTGCTTTACCCTGATGATTCTACGTGGAATGGTCGCGAATTACGTTTACGTCAAGAGTATTTCTTAGTCTCTGCATCACTTCAAGATATTTTACGCCGTCACAAACGCACCCACGATAGCCTTGAAAACTTGGCGGATAAAGTGGCGATTCACTTAAACGATACCCACCCAGCGTTAGCGATTCCTGAATTAATGCGTATTTTAGTGGATGATGAAGGTTTTGAATGGAAAAAAGCGTGGGAGATGACGCATAATATTTTCTCTTACACCTGCCATACTTTAATGTCCGAAGCATTAGAAACTTGGCCAGTGGAAATGATGGCGAAAATCTTACCGCGTCATTTACAGATGATTTTTGAAATTAACGATCACTTCTTAGAATATGTCCGCACTTATGTGACGACTGACAACGATTTTATCCGTCGTGTTTCTCTTATCGAAGAAGGCTACCAACGCAAAGTGCGTATGGGCTGGCTATCCGTGGTAGGTTCACACAAAATTAACGGGGTTGCCGAAATCCACTCTGATTTAATGGTAACTTCAACCTTTGCCGATTTTGCTCGTATTTTCCCAGAACGCTTTACCAATGTAACAAACGGTATCACACCGCGTCGTTGGTTAGCCGTTGCGAATCCACAATTAGCCGCATTGTTTGATAAATATATCGGCTCAGAATGGCGTTGCGATTTAAGCCAAATCGAAAAACTCAAACCGTTCGCACAAGAAAAAGCATTTAAAGAGGCTGTCGCTGACATTAAATTTGCCAATAAAGTGAAATTGGCGGAGTACGTAAAACGCGAGTTAGGGGTAGAGCTTGACCCGCACGCTTTATTTGATGTGCAAGTAAAACGTATTCACGAATACAAACGCCAAATGTTGAACGTGTTGCATATTATCGCTCGCTACAATGAAATGCTTACCAACCCTGAAAAAGATTGGCAACCTCGTGTATTTATTTTAGCAGGTAAAGCGGCTTCAGCTTATTATGCGGCGAAACAAACCATTCACTTAATCAATGATGTAGCAAATGTAATCAACAACGATGAACGTTTGAAAGGTCGCTTGAAAGTAGTGTTTATTCCAAATTACAGCGTGAGCCTTGCTCAGTTGATTATTCCTGCAGCGGATATTTCAGAGCAAATTTCACTTGCAGGCACAGAGGCTTCTGGCACCAGTAATATGAAGTTTGCCTTAAATGGTGCATTGACACTTGGTACACTTGATGGTGCAAACGTAGAGATCTTGGAAAACGTGGGCGAAAATCACATTTTCATCTTCGGTAATACGGTAGAACAAGTGGAACAACTTCGTCGAGAAGGGTATCGATCATTTGAATACTACCAGAATGATGCTCAATTACGCACAGTTGTGGATCAAATTATTGAAGGTAAATTCTCACCAGAAGATCCTCAACGTTATCATCAACTATTACAAGGCTTGCAATACCACGATTATTATCAAGCTTTTGCTGATTTCCGCAGTTATGTAGAAACTCAAAAAGCCGTAGATGAAAAATACAAACAACGCGACCAATGGATTGAAAGTACCATTCAAAATATCGTGAATATGGGCTTCTTCTCGTCTGACCGCACGATTAAAGAGTACGCAGAGAGAATTTGGAAAGTTGAGCCAGTTCAATTAGGTGATTAATTTTATATTAAATAGCCAATAAATAAATTATCTGCATCAAACCAAGTTTGATGCAGATTTTTTTGGAGTGTTAGTTACAAACAAAATTACATAAATTTTTAAGCCAAAATCAGTACGGGCAGGTAGTATTTCATAGTCATTGTTTATCAATTTTTTAGATATAGTTTTTAATTAGATTTTAATTTACTTATACATAAAGTTTTATAGAATTTTGAGTAGGATAATTTTTATCCTAAATTTATTAATTTAAAATTTGGGGTTGTAGTAGATTAGCCTAAATATCACACTATTTTTCAAAATTTTAACAGTTTTTTTGATGTACTAAAGTTAAACTGAAACTTACATTATTCAAGAATAAAGAAACAAGCCTAATTATATGATAAAATAGATTTGTTGTATCAGGCTGTATACCAAGCAAGTTTGTAGTAGTTACCGTAGTAGTTTCAGCCAAAAAATTAAAATAATTTTTTCTGTAAAAATTTCTTTAATTTATAATGGGTTATTTTTATTTCTGCAGTGTATAATTGATGTACAACTTTATTTTATAAAAAATAAAAAAAAGGCGTGATACTCACACCTTAAATTTATTCAACTAATGTAATTTTTGTTTTATTCGTACCAGTTAATTCAATTAAACCATTTAAATCATTGATTGTAATATATTTGCCTTGTACGCTAATAACACCGAGTTTTTGAAAGCGACCTAATAAGCGGCTGATGGTTTCTACTGTTAAACCTAGGTAATTGCCAATATCGCCACGTGTCATCGTTAAACGAAATTCTTTTGCTGAAAAACCTCGAGCAGAATAGCGTTTAGAAAGATTATGAATAAAAGCAGCCAAACGTTCTTCTGCATTCATTTTAGATAGCAATAAAATCATCTCTTGATCACTTTTAATTTCACTGCTCATCAAACGTAAAATTTGCTGGCGTAGTTTTGGCATTTTTCCTGCCAAATCATCTAAAATATCAAAAGGAATTTCACATACCATAGCCGTTTCTAGAGCTTGTGCAAAACTAGGGTGTTGCATTTGAGTAATGGCATCAAAACCAACTAGGTCACCGGGCAAATGAAATGAAGTAATTTGTTCTTCGCCAGATTCACTAATCGTATAGCTTTTTATTGTGCCAGAACGAATAGCATAAATTGAATTGAGAGAATCTCCTGCTTTAAATAATACTTGAGACTTTTGAATCGGTTTTTTTCTCTCTATGATATTATCAAGCTGATCTAATTCTTGTTCATTTAAGGTAAAAGGAATGCAAAGCTGACTAATACTGCAATCCTGACAATGAATCGCACAACCGCCTGATTGAATTTTGCGCCCTGATTTAGCTTCTGCAACGAAATTTTTCATGTACGCCTCAAATATTGAAAAAAAATAGTGTAAAATTGATCTAACGCAAATATTCTACCACTAATTAGTCAGATTAAGAAGAGTAAAGCATTATGGCAGCTGAAAAATTAACAAAAAAACGTTTAGCTCAAATTTTAATTATGTTGTGCATTTTAATTATTGCATTTGTTTGGCGATATTTTTAGAAAACAGAAAATTCTTGCTTATTTTTAAAACAAATGGATTATTTCTAATAAATTTTGCTTGTCACACTCTTATATATGCGTATAATTCGACCCATTAAGCCTGGGTGGCGAAATTGGTAGACGCAGCGGATTCAAAATCCGCCGTTGAATAAACGTGTCGGTTCGAGTCCGACCCTAGGCACCATAAAAATAAAACTAGCCGTGTTAATCGCGGTTTTTTTATACATAATTAAAATGTATTAATGCTCGTGTAGAGCTTAATTTTGCAATATTTTCCCTTGATTCTTTCTATATTTCTTTATTATTTGCACATCATCTGTGTTCCTCGTAGAATACGAACAATCTTTCCCTTAAAGTGCGGTGAAAATTAACCGCACTTTCTTACAGTAAACTATCCTGAGAGATAAACGAGTATGTATCAATTATTCCGTCAAGGCATTTTCCAAATGGATGCTGAAAAGGCTCATAATTTCACGATTCAATGCTTGAAATTAGCTGGTAATCCTTTATTTCAACCGATCTTAAAATCTCTTATTCATGCACCCAAAGGCTTTCCGAAAACAGTAATGGGTGTGAATTTTCCTAATCCTATTGGATTGGCGGCTGGGGCGGATAAAAATGGTGATGCGATTGATGGTTTCGGTGTATTGGGTTTCGGTTTTCTCGAAGTAGGAACTATTACGCCCGTTGCACAAGATGGGAATGTAAAGCCACGTCAGTTTCGTTTAATTGAAGCTGAAGGCATTATTAACCGTAATGGCTTTAATAATAATGGCATAGACTATCTTATAGAAAATGTGAAAAACGCCCGTTATCAAGGCGTGATTGGTATCAATATTGGTAAAAATAAATTCACGCCTTTGGAACAAGGCAAGGATGATTATATTTTCTGTTTGAACAAAGCCTATAACTACGCAGGTTACATTACGATGAATATTTCATCCCCCAATACACCAGATTTGCGTCAGTTACAATATGGTGATTATTTCGATGACTTATTGCGAGGCATCAAGGATCGTCAGGCTATTTTGGCAAACCAATATAATAAATATGTGCCGATTGCGGTAAAAATTGCACCAGATTTAACGGAAAGTGAATTAGTGCAAATTGCGGATACGTTAGTTCGTCATAAAATGGATGGTGTTATTGCAACGAATACCACGGTTTCTCGTGATACGGTTATGGGGATGAAAAATGCGGAGCAGCAAGGCGGATTAAGTGGAAAGCCGTTACAGCATAAAAGCACGGAGATTATTAAGCGATTACATCAAGAACTGAAAGGTCAGATTCCCATTATTGGTAGCGGTGGCATTGATGGTTTGCAAAATGCGCAAGAGAAAATTGAGGCTGGTGCCGAGTTGTTACAAGTTTATTCAGGATTGATTTATCACGGTCCAAAATTAGTAAAAGATTTAGTAAAAAATATTAAATAATGACAAAAAAATACGACTTACATTGTCACAGCACCGCATCAGATGGGGTATTAAGTCCAACTGAATTAGTCCAGCGTGCTTATGCGCAAGGCGTGAACGTGTTGGCATTATGCGATCACGATACGATTGCAGGTATTGATGAAGCACAGATAGCAGCTAAAGAAGTAGGCATTGAATTAATTACTGGAGTAGAAATTTCCACAAATTGGGAAGGGCGAGGGATCCATATTGTAGGATTAAACTTCGATAAAACTCATCCCAAAATGACCGCACTTTTGCAAAGCCAAAAAGCATTACGTGAAAAAAGAGCGGTGGAAATTGGCGATAAATTAGAAAAAGCAGGTATTCCTAATGCTTATGAAGGTGCGAAAGCTTTAGCCAATGGCGAAGTGACGCGTGCTCATTACGCGCGTTATTTGGTGCAGATTGGTAAGGTATCTAATGATGGTCAGGCCTTTAAACGCTATTTAGGGCAAGGAAAACCAGCATTTGTCAAAGCAGAATGGACAGATATTCCCACGGCGATTGATATAATCCATGCCGCAGGCGGTATAGCCGTTATTGCCCATCCGTTACGTTATAACATGACGGGGAAATGGGTGCGTAAGCTGATAACCGATTTTAAGGCTTGGGGCGGTGATGGCATGGAAATGGCGGATTGTGGTCAGACAAAAGATCAACGTCAAATGCCTCGTTGGGCAAAAGAATTTGATCTGCTGGGATCCGTTGGCTCCGATTTTCATTTCCCTTGTGGCTGGATTGAGTTAGGAAAAAATTTAGATTTAGTTGGGGGCGTTATCCCAGTTTGGGAAAAATTTTAACAAGCCATAATGTATAAATACCTGTTTCCTTGAAAAGCTAAATTATAAAATTTATTTGGAAACAGGTATTTTTTACGTTTTAACAGATGGATGAAAGATAAATTTTAGCTTTGAGAGTTTTTTTGACTATCTAATAAATAATGTGGCGGCAACTCAGGCATTGACTCTTGTTCATCAAAGGATTCACTTTTAGGTTTGAGATAAAATTCAGCCGCTTCATGATTGCTTTTCGTTTTGCCTAATAATTGTGGCTGAAGTTTTACAAAAGTGCTATTCGGTGCAAGCCAAATGCCGATAAATGCTTGATTAAATTTAGCATCAAAATCGTGTTCCAAAACTGTATCATTTAATACAAAGTAACCTTTATCGGGTAAAGCAATATAGTTCAATATATCGTTTGGGGAAAAATCAGGAAAGGTCTCTTGCATTTCTTTTAGCCAGCTTTGAGTATCGCCATCATTAAGTTTTAAGGTTTCGATTTCTTTAATGAGCGTAATCGCAAAATTTTTTCCTTCAATGGGTTTTTCATATTTGAACGAGAGCATTAATGGACGTTCATTTTCTTGATAAGTGCCAGTTTCGGAAAATAAACCAATGGTATAAACATGGAACGGCCCCCAAGTATATTCGGCATTTCCGATAGGTTGCCAATGGGCAAAAGGTGCGGTAGAAAAAAACGTTATCATTGCCACAAAAAGGGATTTCATTTTCATAATAAATTGCCGTGAATAAAATTGTGTTGATTATAACAAACCGCATCAAAAAACAAATGATAAACGAGTAAAAAGGCGAGTAATTTTACTCGCCTTTAATATTACTGATGTTAATTTGTGCGGTGGATTATTTTAAGCTACCCACCATATCTTCAGGGCGAACCCATTTATCAAAATCTTCGGCAGAAACTAAGCCTAAATTAATCGCCTCTTCACGCAATGTTGTGCCATTTTTGTGCGCAGTTTTTGCAATTTTAGCCGCGTTTTCATAACCGATATGCGTATTAAGTGCGGTCACCAACATTAATGAATTTTCAAGTTGTTGTTTAATGCGTGGATAGTTTGGTTCAATACCCACTGCACAGTGTTCATCGAAAGATACGCAAGCATCGCCCAATAATTGAGCGGATTGTAAGAAGTTTGCAATCATCACAGGGTTGAACACATTTAATTGGAAGTGACCTTGCGAACCCACAAATGCGATGGTGGTGTCATTACCAAATACTTGTGCGCAAACCATTGTCATCGCTTCACATTGAGTTGGATTTACTTTACCCGGCATAATTGAAGAACCCGGTTCATTTTCAGGAATTAAAATTTCGCCAATTCCTGAACGAGGGCCTGATGCTGATAGACGAATATCGTTCGCAATTTTAAATAAACTCATTGCTAATTGACGTAATGCACCGTGAGTTTCAACAATCGCATCGTGTGCTGCTAATGCTTCAAATTTATTATCTGCAGTAACAAAAGGGAGAGCTGTGAATTTCGCAATGTAATCTGCCACTTTCACATCATAGCCTTTCGGCGTGTTCAAACCTGTACCAACCGCAGTGCCACCCAACGCTAATTGACTTAAATGTGGAAGAGTATTTTTTAATGCTTTTAAACCGAAATCTAATTGAGCAGCATAAGCTGAAAATTCTTGACCTAATGTGAGTGGCGTTGCATCCATTAAGTGAGTGCGGCCAATTTTTACCACGTTTTTGAAGGCTTCAGATTTTGCTGCAAAAGTTTTTTGTAAACGTTCAACACAAGGAATGGTATGTTCAACTACTTTTTTATATGCCGCAATGTGCATTGCTGTTGGGAAAGTATCGTTTGAGGATTGTGATTTATTCACATCATCATTTGGATGAATGATTGATTTTTCGCCTAATTTTCCACCGTTTAGCACATGCGCACGATTTGCAACCACTTCGTTCACATTCATATTGGATTGTGTACCAGAACCGGTTTGCCAAATAACGAGTGGGAATTGATTGTCTAATTTATTTGCTAAAATTTCGTCACAAGCTTGAGCAATTAAATCACGTTTTTCAAGAGGTAATACACCCAAATCATGATTAGCAAATGCAGCTGCTTTTTTCAAATAGCCAAAAGCTTCGATAATTTCATGTGGCATTGATGCGGCAGGACCGATTTTAAAGTTATTGCGTGAACGTTCAGTTTGTGCAGCCCAATATTTATCTGCTGGAACTTGAACTTCACCCATTGTGTCTTTTTCAATACGAAATGCCATCCTGTACTCCTATGAATTGAATGAAAATTAAAACTGAATTGATTTTAACACTTCCGAGTTATGAGTGGAACGTAACAAAAACGTTAAAAATCAGTTTTGTGACATAGATCATAAAAGTGCGGTGGATTTTCAGACATTTTTAATAATATCTATTTAATTATTTATCTTCCAAGGTTTTTTCGTTAAAATCCTCAACTTTGTATGGGGCTAGATTGAGAAAATAACGGGGCAAAAAATGGCAAAAAATGCACAATTTTATATTCTTACTGAAAATTGTACTTTAACTGTCGAAGAAATAGCCTGTAATCTTGCTGCCTCAATATGGCGTTCAGGGAAAAAAGTACTAATTAGTTGCGAAAGTGAGAGCCAAGCATTAGAAATTGATGAACTTTTGTGGCAACGAGATCCTAATGAATTTGTACCGCATAATTTATCGGGGGAAGCCACACAATATCCTACACCGATTGAGATTTCATGGCTTGGGAAACGAAATTTACAACGCCGTGATGTGCTAATTAATTTGCAACAAGAAATCCCAGATTTTAGCCATAGTTTTACCCAACTTATTGATTTTGTACCGAAAGATGATGTCTTAAAAACACAAGCTCGAGAACGTTATAAACAATTACGTCTGCAAGGTTGGAATCTTTCTACTGAAAACGTGGGTTAATAAATGAATGACATTACCTTTTATCAACGCTTTGAAGCCGACATTCTCGCCGGGCGTAAAACGATTACCATTCGGGATAAATCTGAAAGCTATTTTAAAGCGGGCGATATTCTACGTGTTGGTCGATTTGAAGATAATCAATATTTCTGCACCATTGAAGTGCTAAGTGTATCGCCGATTACTCTTGACGAGCTGACGGAACAACATGCGAAGCAGGAAAATATGGGATTGGAAGAATTGAAAGAGGTGATTCGGGGGATTTATCCAAAGGAAAAGAACTTCTTCGTCTTAAACTTTAGATTATATTTGTGAATAACCAAATTGTATGATTAATAATCCAGAAGAAAATTTATTTCCTATATATTTTCTATTTAAGATAAATGTAGATTCCATATTGTTTAATCCTCATAAGCCAGAAGGCTTAAGTTTTAGATTAAATGATTCATTATGGTTTTCCTTAAATCCATCAAAGCCTGATGAGGATGCTCAGGGATATTCGCATGGGTTAATATCTCAGATAATAGCAAAATATGAAGTACATCAAGAACAGTATGATTTTATTATCAATTATATTAGAGATAAGAGAGTAACCACTACATCTAGTACTATAACTTTACCTTTATACAGCAATGTTGATCCGAATAAATGTGTAATCGATGACAAGGGATATTGTCAGAAAGGATTTAGTCTAAAGAGATTTATGTGTCCTGATGATATTCAGGAGTTAATTAATTCTGCTGAAACAGAATTATATAATAAGATGAATGATTTATTAGGATTGATTACTTGGAATCACGGGATTCATGTTAATGCATCCTTTGATAAAGGAACTTTATATTGGGGAGAAAAAGGTAAAGATAACTTTTTTATAGTTCCAAGGAATTTGAATCAGCAAGAATTTCCAGTATTTTTAAGTAATGACATTACATGGGAAGAGCAAGATGGAAAAGTTCTTTCTGAAAGTTGGGGAAAAACTTAAAGATTCCATTAGGTCATATATTAGCAAGAGAGGCTACAGTTCTTATTGAGCATTACCCAAGAAGTGCAATATTGATGATGACCTCTGCATTAGAAACTGGAATTAAAACACATATAAGTAAATTATCTCCAGATACTGAGTGGTTACTAGAAAATCTTCCATCACCACCAATAGATAAGATTTTTAAGAATTATATACCACTATTGTATGAGAAATGTGGTAGAGCGATTGAGTTTCAAAAAGAACTGAAGTCACTAACTAAACAAATAAAGGACATAATAGAAGTTAGAAACAAAATAGCCCACACAGGAAAGTTGCCAGAGAATATTGGTAATATATGAGATGTCACAATTTGTTTTTGATATTTTATATTTACTGGATGTATTAGATGGAAATCAATGGGCTAAAGAGTTAGTTAGTTCTAAGTTAATGAGAAAATTAAGTTGGAAATCTAATAAAGAAAAAATATATGTTTCAGAAATAAGAGAAGATTATTAGATCTTTTTGTTAATGAGAGAACAACAATGACACAAAAATTTGAAATGGCAGACCGTTTTAATCCGTCTGCGGTAGAACAAGCCCTTTATCAACATTGGGAAGAGAGCGGTTATTTTAAACCGTCTGAAAATGAAAACGTGCCGAGCTATTGTATTGCGATTCCGCCACCGAACGTAACAGGTTCTTTACACATGGGGCATGCTTTCCAACAAACCTTAATGGATACCTTAATCCGTTTTAACCGTATGGAAGGACATAACACCTTATGGCAAGCGGGGACAGACCACGCGGGTATTGCAACCCAAATGGTGGTAGAGCGTAAAATTGCTGCAGAAGAAGGCAAAACTCGCCACGATTATGGCCGTGAAGCATTCATCAACAAAATTTGGGATTGGAAAGCCTATTCAGGTGGCACAATCAGCCAACAAATGCGTCGTTTAGGTAACTCAATCGACTGGGAACGTGAGCGTTTCACTATGGACGAGGGGTTATCCAATGCGGTAAAAGAAGTGTTTGTTCGTTTGCACGAAGAAGGTTTGATTTACCGTGGCAAACGCTTAGTAAACTGGGACCCAAAACTTCACACCGCGATTTCTGATTTAGAAGTGGAAAATAAAGAGAGCAAAGGCTCCCTTTGGCATTTCCGCTATCCGTTAGCAAACGGTGCAAAAACGGCAGATGGTAAAGATTATTTAGTGGTCGCAACTACGCGTCCAGAAACTATGTTGGGCGATACGGCGGTGGCTGTGCATCCTGAAGATGAACGCTACAAAGATTTGCAAGGTAAGACGGTAATTCTACCGCTTGCAAACCGTGAAATTCCGATTATTGCGGATGAATATGTGGATCGTGAATTCGGTACTGGTGTGGTGAAAATTACTCCTGCGCACGACTTTAACGACTACGAAGTGGGTAAACGTCACAGCTTGCTGATGGTCAATGTATTAACCTTAAACGCAGATATTCGTGATGAAGCGGAAATTATCGGTACTGACGGCAAACCACTTGCTGGCTATGAAGCGACTATTCCTGCGGATTACCGTGGCTTAGAGCGTTTCGCTGCACGTAAGAAAATCGTGGCAGATTTTGAAGCGCTTGACTTATTAGACGAAATCAAACCGCACGATTTGAAAGTGCCTTATGGTGACCGTGGCGGCGTGCCAATTGAGCCGATGTTAACCGACCAATGGTATGTGAGCGTGAAACCGCTTGCTGATGTAGCGATTAAAGCGGTGGAAGATGGCGAAATCCAATTCGTGCCAAAACAATATGAAAACCTTTACTTCTCTTGGATGCGTGATATTCAAGATTGGTGTATCTCTCGCCAACTTTGGTGGGGACACCGTATTCCCGCATGGTATGACGAAGCAGGTAATGTGTACGTAGCACGTAACGAAGAAGAAGTGCGTGCAAAACACAACTTACCGACAGATCTTGCATTACGCCAAGATGAAGACGTGTTAGATACGTGGTTCTCCTCAGGCTTATGGACATTCTCAACTTTAGGCTGGCCAGAGCAAACTAAAGAGCTCAAAATGTTCCATCCAACGGATGTGTTAATCACTGGCTTCGACATCATCTTCTTCTGGGTTGCACGTATGATTATGTTTACGATGCACTTTGTGAAAGATGAAAACGGCAAACCACAAGTGCCATTTAAAACTGTGTATGTAACAGGCTTGATTCGTGATGAGCAAGGTCAAAAAATGTCGAAATCGAAAGGTAACGTGCTTGATCCAATCGATATGATTGACGGTATTAGCCTTGAAGATTTACTTGAAAAACGCACTGGCAACATGATGCAGCCGCAATTGGCAGAGAAAATTGCCAAAGCAACCCGTAAAGAATTTACGGACGGTATTGCTGCTCACGGTACAGACGCATTGCGTTTCACATTAGCTGCGTTGGCTTCAAACGGTCGTGATATCAACTGGGATATGAAACGTTTAGAAGGCTACCGCAACTTCTGTAATAAATTATGGAATGCAAGCCGTTTCGTATTAACGAATGACAAATTAGATTTAAGCGAAGGCGAGATCGAGTTCTCATTGGCGGATCGTTGGATTCAATCGGAATTCAATCGCACAGTTGAAACTTTCCGTAATTCATTAAGCCAATATCGTTTTGACCTTTGTGCCAATGCGATTTATGAATTTACCTGGAACCAATTCTGCGACTGGTATTTAGAATTGACTAAACCAGTATTTGCCAACGGTAATGCAGCACAAATTCGTGCAGCAAGCCAAACTTTGGTTCACGTATTAGAAAAATTATTACGTTTAGCGCATCCGCTGATTCCATTTATTACCGAAGAAATTTGGCAAAAAGTGAAAGGATTTGTCGGCATTACGGGTGACAGCATTATGTTGCAAACTTTCCCGAAAGTGGAAGAGAGTGCTTTTGACCCAGAAGCAGAATCTGAAATTGAGTGGTTAAAGGAAGTGATTGTTGCGGTGCGTAATATCCGTGCAGAAAGCAACATCGCACCAAGCAAAGGTTTAGATCTGTTATTCCGTAATTTAAGTGCAGAGAATGCAAAAATTCTTGAAAAACAGACCGCTCTTTTAAAAGCCATGGCGAAGTTAGACAACGTTCAAGTGTTAGCGGCAAATGAAACCGCACCGCTTGCGGTAGCGAAACTCGTGGGCAATGCTGAATTACTCGTGCCAATGGCTGGGTTTATCAATAAAGAAGCTGAGCTTGCACGTTTAACCAAAGAGATTGAAAAATATCAAAACGAAGTTAAACGCATCGAGAATAAACTTAGCAATGAAGCTTTTGTGGCTAAAGCACCTGAAGCAGTGATTGCGAAAGAACGCGAAAAACAAGCGGAATACCAATCTGGATTAGAAAAAATCCAAGAGCAGTATAAAGCGATTGAGGGGTTATAGCTAAATATAAAAAGTAGGCATTATGCCTACTTTTTTATTTCTGATTTAATCCTAAAAAATCTCCAACTTCATGTTCGAGTTGGCTCATTGTGATCAGAGCCTCTTGGGTTTTCTTAGCTTCATCTTCATCAATAACACTCATTGCAAAGCCCACATGAACAAGCACCCATTTGCCAAGTAAATCGGCTGAATTTCCCGTGCAAACTAGTTAAATATTTACTTCACGTTGTACGCTACATACATCCACTGTGGCAAGTTGAAGATAATTTTCATCAATTTTGACAATTTGACCCGGAACGCCTAAACACATAATATTTTTATTCCTATTGGCATTTAAGCTGAAATATAGATTTATTTTACTATTAGGTAGAATAAATTATTACGATCTGGATCAACAGTTGCTCATTTCGGGTTATTTAGTGATTTCTATGTTATTAAAATTAATAAATATTATTAAAAACTAACCGCACTTTTTCTTGATCTTTTACGCCCGCAGAACTTTCTACTCCTGAATTAAGATCCAAGCCTAAGCAATTTTGTTGAATGGCTTGTTCTACGTTATTTGGCGAGATACCGCCAGCTAAAATAATCTTGTGCTTAAGATGTTCGGGAATTAATGACCAATCAAAGGTTTTTCCTGTGCCACCTTGCTGGTTGGCTGTTTGGCTGTCAAAAATATAACGATCCACATTCAAATCATCAGTAAAATCGACCGCACTTTGGGTTTCAGTATTGACAGAAATCGCTTTCCAGATTTGCGTGTTTTTTGGTAGCTGCTGGCGAAGTGCGGTAATAAATGCCTCATTTTCTGCACCATGTAGTTGCACCGCATAAAGCTGTAACTGGTTGGCTATTTTTACGATAAAGTCAATTTCTTGATTCTGAAAAACACCAACAAATCGAAGTGGAGCAGCGGTTACTAATTCTTGCGCTTGGCGTAAACTCACACAACGTTTTGAATGTTCTACGAAGATTAATCCGCCGTAAAGTGCACCGTTTTCGTAAACGATTTGGACATCTTGCGCGCGTGTTAAACCGCATACTTTATTTTCTCCAAAAATCACTTCACGCACCACATTATTCAAATCTTGGTTGCCCATTAAGCTGCTCCCAATTAAGAAACCATGTGCCACTTTTTGTAATTGATGAATTTGCTTGTGATTGTAAATGCCTGATTCGCTAATAATACGTACATCAGCAGGGATACGATCTGAGAATTTTTCAGTGAGTTCAACAACACGATTTAAATCCACAGTTAAATCGTGCAAGTTACGATTATTGACACCAATAATTTTCGCACCAAGCGCAAGGGCGCGTTCAAATTCTTGTTCATTGCTGGTTTCTGTCAATACGCCCATGCCAAGAGAATGCGCAAGATCTGCCAGCACACGATAAGTTTCATCATTTACCACGGAAAGCATTAATAAAATCGCATCAGCTTGATAGTAGCGAGCAAGGTAAACCTGATATTCGCTGATCATAAAATCTTTGCAAAGAACAGGTTGGTTCACGATATCGCGAACTAAAGGCAAGAACTCAAAATTCCCTTGGAAGTATTTTTCATCTGTCAGCACAGATACAGCAGAGGCATAATGTTTATACACATTGGCAATTTCTTCCAAATTAAATTCAGCACGAATTAATCCCTTGGAAGGGGAGGCTTTTTTACATTCCAAAATATAGGCAGGCTTTTGATGCGTACCTTTTGCTAACGCATCATAAAAAGAGCGGTCAGATTTTTGAATGTTTTGTTTAAACTGAGAAAGGGGAAATTCTTTTTCTTTTGCTTTAACCCATTGCACTTTGTCTAAGACGATTTTTTGTAGCACCGTAGCAGAGTCAATCGGTTTTGTGAAATCTTGGGTAATCATAGTTTTCTTCTAGTTGTAGTTATCGCAACATTAATATTTCGTTAAGTTTTGTAGCGTTTCAAACACTTTACCTGATGCAAGATGCACCAATACACTTTGCACATTTTGTTTTAAGTCATCATGCCCGAATAATTTCAATAATAATGCCGTGTTTGCCGCCACCGCATTAGCGTGTTCAGCCTTTCCTTTACCTTGTAAAAGTGCGGTCAGATACTGAGCATTTTCTTGTGGTTCGCCGCCGCGAAGGCTTTCTAGGGATTGCGTTTTTAAGCCAAAATCTTCAGGCGTTAAAGTGAAATATTCAATTTTGCCATTTTTAATTTCTGCCACTTGCGTTTCACCGTGTAATGCGACTTCATCTAAGCCTGAGCCATGTACAACAAAGGAATGTTGATGCTCTAAGGCGACTGCGGTTTCAGCATAGGTTTTCACTAATTCAGGCACATATACGCCAAGTAAATGATAAGTTGGGCGAGCAGGATTGATAAGCGGCCCTAAAATATTAAAGATAGTGCACGTTTTTAAAGATGCACGGACTGGTGCAACATGGCGGAAACCAGAATGATATTGTTGAGCAAATAAAAAGCAGACACCAATTTCATCTAATGCTTGTCGAGCTTGCTCTGGTGTGACGTTCACATTAACGCCAAGTGCCGTTAATACATCACTGGCACCTGATTTACTTGATACGCTACGATTGCCATGTTTTGCTACCTTTGCTCCCATTGATGCTGCAACAATGGCACTAGCTGTAGAAATATTAATAGTGTTTTGACCATCGCCTCCTGTTCCTACAATATCCGCAAAAGGGTAGTCTGGATATGGAAATGCTTTAGCATTTTGTAAGGATGCTGATACCGCACCACTTAATTCATCAATGCTGACACCACGTACTTTTAACGCAATCAACATAGCTGCAATTTGTTCGTTATTGAGTTCTCCTTGTATAATGGCATTAAAAATGACCGCACTTTCTGCTTTATTGAGTGTTTGTCCGTTGTAAAGTTGTTCTAAAAGTTGTTCGTGTTGCATAGTCTATTCCTGTTTTTATTTGTATGTGGATTTGTTAATTTTCTATATTTTATTAAACATAAATATCGTAATCTAAATCGCGCGCTTCATCGCCTGTCATTCCACGGAAACCCCAGCAATGGGCAGGCTGTTCTTTAATCGTAATTTCCACATCGTGAGCTCGGATGCCGAGTTTGTACTCTAGCTCGCTAAACAGCATTTTTATCAAGCGTTTTTTCGTACCTTCCATACGACCAGCCATTAGATTAATTTCGATGACCGTGTAATTATCGCTGCGGTCAAAAGGGTAGTAAAAATCCTCTTTTTCTAAGCACAAAAAACGAATCGCGTGCTTGCCTTTTGGAATGTCTAAGCCGAGATGAAGACTGTTATAAATTACTTCCGCAAGTTTTTCACGACGTGGTGAAAGTTTGGATTTAAGCCCGAATACAGTGATCATATTTTCTCCTTTAAAGTGCGGTTAAAAATTACCGCACTTTTTTCTGTCTTATCTATTTAACAACCATTCAATTGATTGTTGTAATAATTGTGAACCTTGCACAGTTAAAATACTCTCAGGATGGAATTGAAATGCGCAAATGGGTAAATCACGATGACGAATTGCCATAATAATGCCATTATATTCCGCATTGACGATAAATTCTTGTGGTAAATTTTGTCCCATTAAAGAATGATAACGCGCCACAGGCATTGGATTAGCAAGATCTTTAAACATGGCTTCGTTATCATGAGTGATACGAGAAACTTTACCATGCAATACTTCGCCAGCGTGAACAACCTTACCACCAAAAGCTTGAATCAACGCTTGATGCCCTAAACAAATTCCAATAATCGGTATTTGATTTTTTAAACGTTCGATCAATGGCAGTAAAATCCCTGCTTCTGATGGCGTTCCTGGCCCAGGAGAAAGCGCAAGAATGGTATCAGCTGTATTAAGTGCGGTTTCTATCAGTTTTTCTAAGTCGCAGTCATTGCGATAAATTGTGACGTTGTGACCTAATACACGAAATTGATCCACAAGATTGTAAGTAAAGGAATCGAAGTTATCTAAAAATAAAATATTAGCCATAATAATTCTTCCTTATTTTGCTTGTGTATTAACTTGACGAATTGCTTTTAAGACAGCTGTGGCTTTGTGGCGTGTTTCATCGGCTTCCATTTGTGGATCAGAATCCAATACTTCGCCGCAACCTGCTTGCACATGGGCTACCCCATTTTGTACAAAAGCAGAACGGATCACGATACAGGTATCAAAATGTCCATCGGACGTGAGATAACCCACCGCACCACCGTAACTATGGCGTTTTTGTTGCTCAAATTGATAAATAAGCTGTATTGCTTTAATTTTGGGCGCACCAGTTAATGTGCCCATATTCATACAGGCTTGATAGGCATGAAGTGCATCTAACTCAGGGCGTAATTTACCCATCACACGAGAGACCAAATGCATGATGTGAGAATAACGATCCACTTGCATTAATTCAGCCACTTTACGCGTACCGCTTTGGCAAACTCGAGCAATATCATTACGGGCTAAATCAACCAACATTAAATGTTCCGCTTGTTCTTTGTGATCAAGGCGAAGTTCCAGTTCTAAACGTGCATCCAATTCAGGATCAATATTGCCGTGAGCATCAAAACCACGAGGGCGTGAACCTGCGATTGGATAAATTTCTAACTGACGATTTTTTGGTTCATATTTCAGCGCACTTTCTGGTGATGCACCAAACAAAATAAAGTCTTCATCATTCATATAGAACATATAAGGGCTTGGATTATTTTGTTTGAGTTGGGCGTAACTGGCTAATGTATTCGGGCAAGCAAGGGAGAAACGGCGAGAAGGCACAATTTGGAAAACATCGCCAATATTAATGTGGTATTTTAAGGCTTTCACAATGCCCGTAAATTCAGGATCTTCAAAGTTTGTTTTAACTTCGTCACTTGCCGCTTTAATAGAAAGAACGTTATCAATATTTTTTAGTTTTTGCGCGATAGAAAGTGAGGTTTTCGCAATATTGACTTGTTCTTCTTGAGCAAAACAGAAACTTTTGAGTGTTGCTTGTTGATTTTGATGATCGATGGTAATGAGGTGTTCGGCAAGATAGAAACTGTAATCAGGGCAGTTGATACCATCATGTTGTAATGTAATGCCATCCATTGGAATGAAATTTACGACGAGATCGTAAGCAAATAATCCACCTAAGAAAATAGGCGTTTGGCTATGTTGATAAAAAGTAGAAATAACACGCAGTCCATCAAAAATAGTGGCAGATTGTAATTTACTATCTTCATCGAGTTGATTATCAAGTGGCGAAAATTGTACAGAAAATTCTTCTTCAAAATTGACCGCACTTACTTTCCCAAGTGCGGTTAATTTTGGATAAATTTCTTTTAAAACTTGTTTTCCATTCTCATTTAATGCTTTAAATGTGACGTTGTGACCTAAGCACGTTATTTTAACCGCAGCATTGACTAAGATAAGGCTTTGTAAACTGTTTTTACTCCCGATTTCGGCAGAGTCGAGCAGAAGAGAATTTGAATTAGGTTGGCAAAGTGTATTAAAAATAGCGGTAGTGTCAGCATAATAGGGAATGGGTTGTGCTGTCACTGCAATAAAGGCTTGAGCTTGAATATTCATATTTATTTATCCTTTTGGAAATTTTGTACTATTAAACTAGTGCAAAAGGAATAAGTCAAGCCTGATTTTAATTTTTTATGTTTTTTGATTAAAAAATGTGTTTTTTATTCCTTTGCCCAAGGGCGACCTCCATAATATTCTATATTTTGCTGATTTATCACTTCTAATATTTTTGCAGAAATATTATTGTTATCTTCATCTGACAAAGATAATTGAGGAAAAACACGACGATAAGGTAAGCAATATGTTTTGATAAGATTGGAAATAAAGATTACGCTCTGTAATTATCTAATAGAAAATATTTTTAGGAAATTTGGAATTAAAATAATCTGGCAGACACATTATTTTAAATAAAAGCTCTGCCAGATTTGATGATCTATAATTAGGCTTCGGTAGCGAGATTACCTAAATCCTTATCGATTAAGAACAAGCTTTTGCCATCTTCTCCAAGAAGATTTAATTTATCTAAAATACTACTGAATAATTTTTCTTCTTCATGTTGTTCTTCCACATACCATTGTAAGAAATTAAATGCAGAGTAGTCTTTTTCTTCAAAGGTTTTACCTACTAATTCATTGATTTTACTGGTAATTAATTTTTCATGCTCATAGGTAGTTTCAATTACTTCTTTTAATGATTTATATTCATGTGCAGGCGCTTCAATTGCAGAAATTATAGCACGTGAGCCAGTTTCATTTAAATAAGTAAACAATTTACGCATATGCTGCATTTCTTCAGTTGCGTGAACTGATAAGAATTTTGCCGCACCTTCAAAGCCTTTCTGATCGCACCAAGCACTCATTTGTAAATATAAATTAGAAGAATAAAACTCTAAATTCATTTGATCGTTTAATAGTTTTACTACATTTTCTGATAACATATTATTTTCTCCTATCTATTCCAAAGTTGCGAGTTCACGATCAATAAAGAATAATCCTTTGCCATCTTCGCCAACAAGATTAAATCTATCAATAATTCCACTAAATAATTTTTCTTCTTCATGCTGTTCTGCTACATACCACTGCAAAAAGTTAAAAGCAGAGTAGTCTTTGCTTTCAAAAGTAACTTCAACTAATTCATTGATTTTTGAAGTGACTAATTTTTCATGTTCTAAAGTTATTTCAAAAACTTCTCTTAATGAAGAATAATCATGTTTAGGTGCATCAATTTTTCCTAAAAGAGGCATACCGCTAGTTTCACTTACGTAATTAAACAGTTTTTGCATATGTTCTAATTCTTCATCAGCATGACGAAGTAAGAAGGCAGCAGCACCTTCATAACCGTGTTTTGAACACCATGCACTCATTTGTAAGTAAACATTAGAAGAGTAGAACTCTAAATTAATTTGGTCGTTCAGCTTGTTTATGATTATTTGATTAAGCATAACTAATTCCTTTCCATTTTGATTGATAAAATGCAATAAAGCGTAATTTGCGACAATCATTTTAAATTCACAAATGATAATTGCAAGTTTTTTATCAAAAAAATTTTATATAACTCATTAATTTTAAAAAGAAAAATAAAAAACAATTATTATCATTTACATAATTCTATATAAATTAAATATGACGTTGTCACAATGAAACTAACAAATTTTAAATTAGTATTAGATATGCCTTTATTTTCCTCCTTAGATTTGGATGAAAATTTAGATTATCGAGTAAACATGAAAGAGTTCATACCCATTTTCAGCCTAAGCCCAATAACTATTTGCATATCTGTCACGCAAAGTCCTATTTAGCTTTGGTTTGCAAAATTTATTTCTTATTGCACATACGATCCTGAAACTTTAGGCAAAAATCCAGCAGATTGACACAAAGTAAAAGGCATCATTCATTAAGTTTCGGCTGCGTATAATCATTCTGCTGAGTTTTCACTGTGTCAAATCTGAGTGTAGAAAATGACATTGAAAGGTGATAAAATCAAATTCTTTAACGATAAATAATGGCTGCGGTAAACGCCAAAAACTCTATTACATCCGAATTGCTTGTAACTTTTCAGATGTGGAAACAGGAAAGTAAGGTAATTATTCAGGGCATTTTAAAATTGAAACCGACTGAACAAAACTTACCAACTTTTATTAAACCTAAAGATCCTTATCAATTAATTGACAAATGTAATATCATTCTGCTAGAAAAACACAGTCAAACTTACCTGTACTTTTCTTATAACTACTTTCTTTTGATTATCCATTTAAAATTTTTCATATTGTCATCAAACTGTCACAATTATTTTCTACACTTCGCTACGCAATCTAAATAACACTCAAGGAGAATTTGTTATGTTTATGCATAAAATGAAAAAAAATCTTATTATCGTTTTAACCTTAGGTACGTTACCTTTTGCTCAAGCTAATAGCATCACTGGTGCTGGAGCGTCTTTCCCTTATCCAATTTATGCGAAGTGGGCATCTTTATATGAGAAAGAAACTGGGAATAAAGTTAATTATCAATCCATCGGTTCGGGCGGCGGACAACAGCAAATTATTGCAAAAACGGTTGATTTTGGTGCCTCTGACGATCCAATGAAATCCGAATTATTACAACAACACCAACTAGTCCAATTCCCTGCGGTTATCGGTGGTATAGTGCCTGTTGTTAATTTGCCTGAAATTAAATCTGGTAAATTAAAGTTATCAGGTAAGCTGTTAGCAGAAATCTTCCTTGGTAAGATTAAAAAATGGAACGATCCTGCCTTAGTTGCATTAAATCCAACGCTTCCTTTACCAAATAAAAACATTATTGTGATTCATCGTTCAGACGGCTCAGGAACAACATTTGGCTTCACTAATTATCTATCTAAAATTTCGAACGATTGGAAAAATCAAGTTGGTGAAGGTAAATCAGTGAAGTGGTTAACAGGTCAAGGTGGAAAGGGGAATGAGGGAATTGCTTCTTATGTTCGCCAAATGAAATACTCCATTGGTTATGTAGAGTATGCCTATGCCAAACAAAATCAGCTTGCTTGGATTTCATTACAAAATCAAGCAGGGCAATTTGTACAGCCTTCTAATGAAAGTTTCATGGCAGCTGCAAGTCACGCAAAATGGCACGAAAAGGCGGGAATGGGTGTTATATTAACCAATGAAACGGGGGAAAAATCTTGGCCAATTACGGCAGCGAGTTTTATTTTATTAAATAAATATTCTGACAATCCTGAAACAACTAAAAATGTATTAGCCTTTTTTGATTGGGCATTCTCAAGAGGGCAAGATGCGGCAACTGAATTAGATTATGTGCCAATTCCTGCTGATGTGGTAGCTACCATTAAAAGTCAATGGAAAACAGAGCTAAAACAATAAAATCTCTTTATTTTATACCGCACTTTATACAAAACCTGGCACTTGACATTAATAAAGTGCGGTTATCTTAAATAATTTTGGAAAATACTTATGCTCACAAAAAGTCGGAAATATTTTAATCAAACATGGATTGAATCATTATTCAAACACACTACGGAATTTTTTGCTTTGCTTGTGTTTATTTTGCTTGCTGCTATTTTAATTTCTTTAGTCATAGGAAGTTGGGAGAGTATTAAACGTTTTGGTGGCAGTTTTCTATTAGAAACATATTGGGACCCTGTACAAGAACAATATGGGGCAATTATTCCTATTTTAGGTACGCTTATTACGGCGGGTATCGCATTATTTATCGCAGTACCCATTTCATTTGGTATTGCGATCTTTTTAACGGAGCTAGCTCCCAATTGGCTAAAACGTCCTATAAGCATTGCAATTGAAATGCTAGCTGCAATTCCTTCTATTATTTACGGAATGTGGGGGTTGTTTGTTTTCGTTCCATTATTTCAAGAACATATTCAGCCTGTACTAATTGACAATTTGGGTAATTTACCTGGATTAGAATTATTTTTTTCTGGCGTACCTTTTGGTGTTGGTTTATTTACGGCAGGATTAGTGCTTGCCATAATGATCATTCCTTTTATTGCATCCGTAATGCGGGATGTCTTTAATGTAGTACCACCAATGTTAAAAGAAGGTGCTTATGGATTAGGTGCAACCACTTGGGAAGTGGTTCGACAAGTGATTGTACCACACACTAGAATAGGGCTTGTTGGGAGTGTGATGCTAGGATTGGGAAGAGCATTGGGCGAAACAATGGCTATCACTTTTATTATAGGTAATACGTTTCAATTGCCTAATTCCTTATTTTCACCTTCTACCTCAATCGCATCTGCTATTGCTAACGAATTTAATGAAGCAGGTGGATTACAAAAATCTGCATTGATGGAATTAGGACTACTCCTCTTTGTTATCACAACTATGGTATTGATTTTATCAAGATTAATGATTACAAAAATGCAACAAACAAAAGGGAAATAAGATGAAAACTAATCAAAACTTGCGTTTTTATTGGCGTAAAACACACAATAAATTAATGTTAGGGCTTTCCTATATTTCAGTAATTATCGGCTTATTTTGGTTGTGTTGGATATTATTCACTCTAATTACCAAAGGCATTCCAGCTTTATCAATTGATTTATTCACACAATCTACCCCTGCCCCTAATGAAAAAGGGGGATTGTTAAATGCACTGATTGGTTCGTTTTTTATTGTCGGTGCGGGTACATTGATAGGCACTCCTATGGGGGTATTGGCAGGGACGTATTTAGCAGAATATGGTCGTTATAGCCGTTTCGCACAAATTACCCGTTTTCTTAATGATATTCTTCTTTCTGCCCCTTCTATTATTATTGGTTTGTTTGTTTACAGCTTATATGTATCAAAAATCGAGCATTTTTCAGGGTGGGCTGGAGCATTCGCATTAGCTTTATTGCTTATTCCTATCGTGGTACGCACTACGGACAATATGTTATTACTTGTACCAAATAATTTACGTGAAGCAGCGGCAGCTCTTGGTTGCTCTCAATGGCAAGTTATTATGATGATTTGTTATCGAGCAGCTAAATCAGGGATTTTAACTGGCGTGCTATTGGCAGTTGCCCGAATTTCAGGAGAAACTGCACCGCTATTATTTACCGCACTGTCTAATCAATTTCTATCTTGGAATATGAATGAACCTATCGCAAATTTACCTGTAGTTATTTATCAATATGCAGCAAGTCCTTTTACAGATTGGAATAATCTAGCTTGGGCAGGTGCAGCTCTAGTAACATTATTTGTGCTTTGCTTAAACATTTTCACTCGACTCTTCTTTCAACATAAAAAATAATGAGGCAATATGATTAGTCTACAAGAAACCAAAATAGCTGTGCAAAATCTAAATTTCTACTATGAGGATTTTCATGCATTAAAAAACATTAATTTACGTATCGCTAAGAATAAAGTGACCGCCTTTATTGGTCCTTCAGGTTGCGGTAAATCTACTTTATTGCGGAGTTTTAATCGGATGTTTGAGCTATATCCAAATCAAAAAGCTACTGGTGAAATTAATTTAGACGGTGAAAATTTACTCACAACAAAGATGGATATTTCTCTGATTCGTGCTAAGGTTGGTATGGTTTTCCAAAAACCAACGCCATTTCCAATGTCGATTTATGATAATATTGCATTCGGTGTTCGTTTGTTTGAAAAATTATCAAAAGAAAAGATGAATGAACGAGTAGAATGGGCATTGACTAAGGCCGCTCTTTGGAATGAAGTGAAAGATAAATTACATAAAAGCGGAGATAGTTTATCTGGCGGACAACAGCAACGCTTGTGCATTGCTCGAGGAATTGCTATTAAACCTAGTGTGTTGTTGCTCGATGAACCTTGTTCGGCATTAGATCCTATTTCGACTATGAAAATTGAAGAACTCATTACGGAGTTAAAACAAGATTATACTGTGGTTATGGTAACTCATAATATGCAACAAGCTACACGTTGCTCCGACTATACGGCATTTATGTATTTGGGTGAATTAGTTGAATTTGGTCAAACACAACAAATTTTTGATAGACCTAAGATACAACGTACAGAAGATTATATTCGCGGTAAAATGGGGTAGTTAAAAAGTAAAAGTTTGGTGAGAATGTATTATTTCTCACTTCACTTTTATGCCATAAATCAAATGAAGGAGTATTATGACAAGAAAAATTCTGATAGTTGAAGATGAATGTGCAATCCGTGAAATGATCGCACTGTTTTTATCTCAAAAATACTATGATGTGATTGAAGCGAGCGATTTCAAAACAGCGATAAACAAGATAAAAGAAAATCCTAAACTAATATTATTGGATTGGATGCTACCTGGTCGTTCAGGTATACAATTTATACAGTATATTAAAAAGCAAGAAAGCTATGCTGCGATTCCCATTATTATGCTCACAGCTAAAAGTACAGAAGAAGATTGTATTGCCTGTTTAAATGCAGGGGCTGATGACTACATCACTAAACCCTTTTCACCTCAAATTTTATTAGCTCGCATTGAGGCAGTATGGAGGAGAATTTATGAACAACAAAGTCAATTTATACAAATCGATGAACTTTCCATTGATGAAAATGCTCAGAGAGTGTTTTTCCAACAGCAGGAAATTAATTTAAGTAGTACAGAATTTAAATTGTTACATTTTTTTATGAAGCACCCTGAAAAAGTTTATTCTAGAGAACAATTGTTAAATCGTATTTGGCATAATGATCTAGAAGTTGAATATCGCACTGTTGATAGCTATATTCGCCGTTTACGCCGCAATTTAGCCCCTTTTCAATGTGAACATTACATCCAAACAGTTCGAGGATCTGGTTATCGATTTTCTAGTTATTTACGAGATAAACAATGAAAAAAATATTGAATTTTATTGTTGAAATAAATTTGGCAATCATTATTTCCTTATTTACTTCTGATTTTATTCTTTGGTTTGCAATAATACTTTTATTAATTTTAGCTTGGCATCATATTAATGAATATCGTTTACTCAAATATCTCAATTTAAAGCAAGATAATAAATTCTCTTTATTACAATTAGGAACATTCTCTCAAACTGAAGCCTACCATCGTCATCGAATTTACAAAGAAAAATGTGCAAGTTTACGTTTGTTATCTCAAATAAATAAAAATATTAAGTATTTACCAGATGCAATTATTATCTGTCAGCATAATGGTAATATTTCTTGGTGTAATTCAATTGCGCAACAGATGTTTGATTTTTGTTGGAATAAAAAAGTCCAGAAAAATATTTTTGATGTTATTTTTTATGAACAATTTAAACATTATTTTTTTCAGTCAAAAAAAAGACGACCGTTAGTACTATTAACTTATAATCAACGTTATATTGAGGTGCAGTCGCACGCTTATAATTCTCATATGATTTTAGTTGTCGCTCGAGATATTACAGATATGATTCATTTACTTAATTCACGCCAAAAATTCTTGAGTAACATTAATCACGAGCTACGTACTCCATTAACCGTATTACAAGGTTACTTAGAAATTCTTGCAGATAATAATACTCAGAACCCTCTACAAAAAAAGGCTATTTTTGCAATGCAAGAGCAAAGCCAACGAATGGAACATCTATTACAACAATTTAATTTTTTAGCAAAAATAGAAACAACTTCAGATAAGGATTTTCGTACATTTGATATGTCAGCCATGATAAATTCTTTAAGAAAAGATACAGATATATTAAATACTTATAATCATCACATTGAATTTATTATTCAGCCTAATATCATTATTTTTGGAAATGAATTTCAACTAAGAAGTGCCGTTTCAAATTTAATTTATAATGCTATTAAGCATTCTGGTAAACAGTGTCATATTCAAATTCAATGGGAAACTTGTGAACAGGGTATTAAATTTAACGTGATAGATAATGGTGTTGGCATATCACCACAGCATATTCCACATTTAACAGAACGTTTTTATAGAGTTGATGAATCTCGTAGCCATTTAACTGGTGGAAGTGGTTTAGGACTAGCTATTGTGAAGCATACTTTATTACAATATCATTCTCATTTAAATATTGAAAGTACTGAAACGAAAGGTAGTAGTTTTTCGTTTATCATACCTAAACGCTTTGTCATATCAAAAAATAATAAAGAAATTCAATGATAATACACGTTGCAAGTATTAGCTGACACGGTGGTAAATAACACATCAGAAAATCGAAAATGGTGGGCTAGTGGAGAACTTAGATACATAAAAAACACAGCTTGGTAGTTTTTCACTCATCTAAACTTTTACTATGGAGTTTGATTGCTTGATGGAAAACGTATTTTATTTAATAAGTTAAAAGTTCTAAACAGGAAACTTATATTATTTAGATTATGTAGCAGTGGCTAAATCACCTAAATCTTTATCAATCAAGCATAAATCTTTATCAATCAAACATAAATCTTTATCAATCAAGCATAAATCTTTATCAATCAAACATAAATCTTTATCAATCAAACATAAATCTTTATCAATCAAACATAAATCTTTAAATGCTACAGCACTTTCACACCCATGAATGTAAATAAACGTCATAGTATGGCCCTAAATTAATTTACTCGTTCATCTTATCTGTGATGATTTGATTAAGTATAACTAATTAAGAGAGGAGAAATAATCTCTTCATAACCTATAATTAAAGTTACTTTGCATTTTCATAATTTAACATAATATACATTATGCGAAATTAGTTATAAGGTTAGCGGAAACTACGAACTAAATAAATCACATAGTTATGCACAAGTCACGGATACTAGCAAAACAAGACAAAATAAGGCTAGATAACACGTTGTAACGCGTCATTTTATAGAGTTATTGAATGGATGGATAAAAATGTAAAGGTAATGTAAAGATGAAATAAGTTAAAGATGCTTGATTGCGCTACGTAAAATCTGGAGAATTTCTTGGATAATTATTCCCAGAAAAAACAACAAAAAAAGCACGTTTTTCTTAAAACGTGCTTTTTGACAAAATGTGACAACGTATCGACTAACCTAGTAGTTTTGTACCATATTCATATACTTGTTGTAACAAAGATAGTTTTTCAGGATTATCTGAATGTTCCTCTGCTAAACGTTGTAAACTTGATTCAAAATCTACCGCACTTTTTTCAAGTTTATTCTGTCTATATTTCTGCCATTTAATTTGTTCAGCGCGTGTAAGGGTTTTATAAAAATGGCGAGCTCGATAATGGAACAATAATTCAGGGATACGTTTATCTTCAAAAGCTAAACCATGTTCAGATAATTTTTCTGCAGGTAAACTACGTAAAATAGACATATTATTTTTATCAGCATTGCTGAAAAAGCCATTATATAGCTCAGTTTCTACATTATCATTCGATGCAAATTGACGTTCTTCATTAAAAATATCCGTCACTTTTTCACGAATATCAAAAGATGCTCGTAATTTTGCAAGATTATCCAAGCATAATTGACGATCAATACCCAAGCGATTTGCTGTTTCTGGCAACAAGGTTTTGGCTGGCGCTAAAATAGGGCATTTATTAATATGTACGAGTTTTAATGGAACAGGTGGAACGCTCCTTTCTTCTAATTCTGATTTTTTTGTATATAAATTCGCCCGTAATTCATCCGCACTTTTGGCTAATAAATTATCGATATCGCCAGTTAAATCACAAACAATAAGTGCATTTTGATTTGTCGGATGCCAAGCTAAAGGGGCAACCCAAGTGCAATTTCCACGATAATTCCCTAACATCCCAGAAACATGTACTAAAGGTGCCATTGCTCCTGTATCAACCAATTTTTCGATTTCTTTTTTACCGCGATTTTCAAAGAAATATTGGAATAATTTAGGCTGTTTTTCTTTAATTAATTTCGCCATAGCAATAGTTGCATATACATCCGCCATTGCATCATGAGCATTTTCATGCTCAATACCATTTGCTTTAGTGAGTTTTTCTAAGCGGAAACTTGGCATTCCATCATCGTCATAAGCCCAATTAATCCCTTCTGGACGCAAGGCATAACAAGCTCGCACTAAATCTAACAAATCCCAGCGTGAATTCCCGTTTTTCCAGCTGTATTCGTAAGGATCAATAAAATTACGATAAAACGTATAACGCGTCATTTCATCATCGTAGCGAATATTGTTATAGCCCATGACACAAGTATTGGGTTGGGAAAACTCAGCTAGAATTTTTGCGGCAAATTCAGGCTCTGAAAGCCCCTTTTCATTACATTCTTGTGGCGTAATTCCTGTTACCATTACGGCTTCAGGAGCCGGTAAATAATCGTTGGTTTGTTTACAATAAAACATTATTGGTTTACCAATGATATTAAAATCAGCATCCGTACGAATACCCGCAAATTGCGCAGGACGATCTATTGCAGGATTTACACCAAAACTTTCATAATCGTAAATAAAAAAGCTGAAATCTTTTGCCATGACTACTCTCTTTTACGCGATAATTTTATCTAAATAATATAGGCAGAAAATAGCTGATAAACTAAAAATAATACCTATCCAATTTAGCTTACTGATTTTTTCTTTAAAAACTAATGCGCCAGTTATCGTACCTAAGCAAATTACGCCAATGTTCATTCCCGCGAAAACAAGCGTCGGATTTCCAGCAAAACTTTGATGTGCTTTTATATAGAATAAAATATTAAAGAAATTCAATACACCTAAAACGATGCCGCCAATTACACTTGATGATGTCCATTGGGCTCGTCTTAAGAATAAATAGATAAACATAACGCAAGCTGCAAGCGAAAAAGAAATAAACAATGTTGCAGGAAATGCACCGCCGCTTTTCGCAACTTGCTTGAATAAAATATCAATAATGCCATACCCAAACCACACGCCAATTAATCCTAAAACACCTTTAAAATTCACCGCACTTTTCCCTTGATTTGGCTTAGTTAATAAACAAAATAAACCAATAAAGGCTAATACAACGCCAGTGATTTTAGATTGGCTTAGTGTTTCATGAAAAATTAAAAATGCCGATAAAATAGGGAGAAACAACGAAAGACGTTGTGCAGCATCAGAACGTACAATTCCAGCAAACTCCACCGCTTTTGACATAATAATAAACACGCTAGGTAGCAATAAACCTAGTGCTAAAAAAATGGGTGAGTTTTCGCTTTGTACAATGTAATCAGTAAATTCTAAGCCTTTAAAATCAGGTTTGAGTAAGAAATAACTAAAAGTAATGGCTGTGATGTAGTTGAATGCGATAGCTTGTTCAATAATAATATTTTTTTTACGGGCAATTTTTAGTAAAACTGAAACCGCTACGCTACAAAGAATGGCAAGAATAAGATTGTGCATTTATTAATCCTTAATAGCTTGTTTAATTAAACTCATAATGTATTCAAGATATTGGGTACTTTCAATGGTAATTTCATAATCCCCATTCCCCCAGTGACCTGTATTAGATACATTTTTTGCTAAATTTTTAGGATCATCTAACTCTCCATAAGGAAGATTAATCCAAATTTTTAAATTCTTTTGTTGGATACGAATATCTGCAATATTTCGATCTTTTTTGAATGCAATGTAAAGTTTTCTAGTATTAATTTCGATATCAGGATCTAAATTTAAAATGCCTTGTTTAAAATCTTCGTATAGTTCTTGAATAAAATCTGATTTATCACTTAAGTGATCAGATTCTTGATAAACTTTTATTTCTTTTAATGTAGAAAATTCTTCATTTTTTTCAATAGAAACAGCTTTAATATTCGGTGCTGATTTTGATTTATTAATAATATTGAGCGTAATAATATCATTATCAAAGCGATTAACTTCCCATAATTCAATAGGTAAATCTTTAAAATTTGTGGCTTGAATTTGGAAATCATTAAAAGTAGGTGAAACAAAAATCACCTTAGATTGTGACCAATCCACATCATTTCTTTTAAGTGGGGCTTTTTGCTTTTCATTATATTCCACAATAAAATCAGCTTTATATTCAAGCATCAAATTAAGATAAGAAATCCCTTGATCAACCACACTAGAATTTTGTTGTCTTTTATATTCAATAATGACAAAGGCTTGAGTTTCAGGATCAAAAGCTAAGGTATCAATACGTGAATTTTTAATAGAAAATTCCGAGCGAATAAAAATATAGCCACTTAACAAGGTAAGGTTTTCTTCAAATAAACGCTGAATATCCTTTTCCAGCTTAAATTTTTGCTGCTTCAGCTGTGATAATTGTCCTTTTTTTGACGTAAAGATTTTCATTATTCCTTCCTTAAAGGCTTAAGTGCGGTCAAAAATCTTAAAATTTTAACCGCACTTCCCTTCTATTTTTTATTCTGTCGCACCGAATCCGCGTAAACCAACAACGTGTACATGCTCTTGGTTGCCTGCGATTTTACGCACGAGTTTATAGGTTGTACCTTTTTCTGGGTTAATGTTTTCTGGCGCCGCAATAAGCAACTGCATATCTAAACGTTCGCAAAGTTCGAATAAAGTGGAAATAGATTTACCATCTAAACGAGCAGCTTCATCTAAGAACAACAAGCGACAAGGCACGATATCTTTACCACGAATTCGACGGCTTTCTTCTTCCCAGCTTTGAACAACCATTAAGAGAATTGACATACCTGTACCGATAGCTTCACCAGTCGAAAGTGCGCCACTTTCAGCGCGTAACCAACCATCAGCGCCACGGAATACTTCCACTTCAAGCTCAAGATAATTACGGTAATCTAACAATTCTTCACCAATTGTTTGCGCTGTGCGTTGTCCCATATCAATATGTGGATTGATGCGTTGATAAAGCTTCGCCATAGCTTCAGAGAAAGTAATGCGGTTGTCGTTGAATAAATCTTGATATTCATCTTGCTGACCAGAAAGTGCGTCCAACAACATGGCATGGGTATCACGAATATTCACTACCAAACGAACAGATTTTACTTGACCAAACGAGATGTTTTGCAAACCTTGATTGAGCATACGAATACGATTTTGTTCACGCTGAATCGTTTTACGCATAATATTTGCAACACTTTCAGAACTGATAGCCAATTTTTTCTCACGGCCAGTTAATTCAGCCGTTAAACGAGAAAGCTCAATTTCCATTTGTTCAATGGCATCAATTGGATCATCCGTTTTAATGATGTCTTGACGAATACGTTCACGTAGATGCTGATACACCGCAATAAAGAACCGAACTTTATTTTCAGGTTTACGACTATCTTCAGACATTCTTAGACTATCACGTAGATATTCATTATCTGCCACCGCTGTACGCAACGCACCTAATGCTTTATCCGACATTGAACGTAATTCATCTGCAGATAAATAAGCAAGCTCTCGGCGATTGAGGCGTTTTTCCATATCAGAATTACGTGATAGACGTAAAACTACACACCAACTCACTTTCGCTGCCACCACTAATTCACGTTGAGTCTTATAATCGCGTTCAGTTTTGCGGATTAGACGATTTAAGTTGTCCGCTTCGCTTTCAATTAATGTGAGTTGTTTTTCTACATAAGACCGACGCTGACGGCTCGTTGAAAGTTGTTGATGTAATTCATCACGACGGATACGCGCGCGTTCTTCAGCACCATCATCAGCTCTCACGCCAAGATCGCTAATCTCACCAATCAATTCATTTAAAAGCTGATATTTACTATCGTAAGAACTTTGTAACTGAATTAATATGCGGTTATATTCAGCAAATTGGCTTTGTTTTTGGCGAACTTGCTCACGTTGCATATCTCGCTGTGCCTGCATTTGTTCTAAACGTTGGCGAAGTTTTTCGTTTAGTTCAGAAGTTTCAGCCTGCCCTGCATCTTCATAACCAAAATGCGGTTTACGTTGTACAACATCAGCTAACGCAAATACACGTTGTTGAACTTGTTTTTGACGCTCAATCGCTTGAGTTAATTCATTTTTTAAGCCGTCGTAATTTTCTGGATCACTTTGTAAACTACTTGCAATCGGCTCTAATTGTGACAACGTTACTCCATGCTGACGAATAAAATATTCATCTTGCTCTGCAATATCTAATTGGTCGCGACATTCTTCAATACGATCAATTAAATCTTCATCCGCTAATATATTTAATTGTGGAATCAATTTATTGAGCAACTGCATTTTTTCTTTTGCATGATCTAATTGAATGCGTAATTGTTGTTCGCCGCTATTAAATTGGTTTAATTCACGATCAATTTCATTACGTTCGCGATTAATCTCAGACATTAATGCTTCTGGATTTGGCTGAAACGCCAGTGCCAAATGCAACCCAACAAATTGGCTGAAATGTTCGTGTAAACGTTGGCATTTTTGTACATCAAACGCAATTTGGGCATGTTGTTCTGCTACTTCATCACGTTCAATTTGTAATTCTTCTAAACGTTTTTCACGTGCTGCTCGCCCAAATAATGGAATTTCAGGGAATCTTGAATAGCGTAATTCACGATCTGAAACTTGCACGACAACACCTAGCTCAAGTTCTTGTGCGGATAATACGCTGTCGTCAAATGCGGTAGAATCGCCTTCAATTAAATACAAATCATCAGGACAATCTTCTAATTGCGCAAGTTGTTCACGCACAGCATTGAGATCACGCACAACAATAGCATGACGTGCAGGCCCGTAAAGTGCGGAGAAATAAGGCGCATCTTCAATGGTTACATCATCGTAAAGCTCTGAAAGCAACACCCCACCAAAACGTTCTGTCAGCATATTTAAACGTGGATCTTCTGAACCATCTGGCTGACTTAAACGAGAAATTTGTTCATCTAAATACAAACGTTTTTGTTCAAGTTGATCACGTTGCATCGTGAGTTCACGCTCTTTCAGAAGTTGTGATTGCATAAAATTCATCATATCTTGGCTATGTTCAAACGTCTCGCCACTTTGTTGCTCTAAACGTTCTAATGCAGCTTGAGCTGTCAGCCATGCTGGGGCTTTACGTGCATTTTCATCATAAAGTGCGGTTAAATTTTCACGTTTTTGACGAAGCGTAGAACGGTTTTCCACTTGTTCTGAAAGTCTTGCTGAAATATCTTCAATTAACGCTTCTTGCTCGGCGTGATAATCCTCTAATTCTTCTGCCGTTTGTAAACTTAAATTAGCACGTTGATTAAAATCATTAAGTAATTTGACCGCACTTTGTTGTTGTGCATAACGTTGCTCAAGTTCATGTAATTTTGTGCGAAGTTGTGGCGTTTGTTGTGCCTGCAATTTTTGGCTTGGATATTCACGTAATAATTCTTTGGCACTTTCCCACGCCGCAGAACGAGGCATTTCCCCTGCAATTTTGCATACCAATTGATACGCTTTATCGAACTGAGATTTTGCTGCTTCAGAAATAGACATTTTGTGCTCAAGCTCAAGCACGGTTTCCGTTAAACTTTCAGCGTGAGCTTCAAATTCTGCGTGATAATCTTCTACATTTTTAACACTTAAATCCGCTAAACCACATAATGTTTTCGCTTTTTCAAGAGCAGCAATGGCTTGTTGATATTGAAGTGCACGAGTTTGTTGGGCATCTAATGCTTGTTGATAATCTGCTAATTGCGCTCGTACAGCGTCAATTTCAATTTCAGTTTGCTCAAATTGGGCTTGGCTTTCTTCTAACGCATCATTCGCATCTTCAACCACTATTTTTTGTTCTTCTAAACGCTCGGTGAGTTCTGCAGTATCTTCTTGATAGCGCATGATTTTTTCTTGGTGACGCAAAGCGTTTAACACTAAGTTAAGATGATCAACCGCACTTTGGTGATCAACTTCTAAAGTACGTTCATTTTCTGCCAATTCAGCCGCTTCTCGACTTAAATCAACTAAACGATGTTGAGATAAATTCTGCTTTGCTTTTGCTTTATACCACTCGCGACGAGATTCTAATGCAGCCTCAATATTGCCACGGCGTTCATTCGCATTACGCATATAATCCGAAGCAACATAATTAGTGGTTTCAGTAATTAAATGTTTAAATAAATTGCGATCTGATTGCGTGACCTTAATCGCTTCTAAAGTCATACGGTTCTCACGCAATGCACTTTCCATATCTTGGAAAGCTTTGCGCACACCTAAATTTTCTGGCAATAAATAGTCACGTAAAGAGCGTGTGATTGCACTGGAAATACCACCGTATAAAGATGCTTCGATAAGTTTATAGAATTTGCTTCGATCTGATGCTGAACGTAAACGTTTCGGAATAATACCTAAATCGAACATCATACCGTGATAATCGGTGATGGAATGATATTGTTTAAATTGTGCACCGATATTTTCAATTTTATCTTTAAGTTCATTTAAATTAAGTACGCGTGCTTGACGTTCGCCCACGGTTTCTGTGAAAAGTGCGGTTGGATTTTGAGATAATTCGACGCCTTGAATTGAAAACGTTTTTAAATCAACCTTTTTATCACGACCCGCAATTTGCTGCAGACGCACACCAACAAGAATACGTTGATGACGTGAGTTAATGGTGTCTAATACCGCGTAACAAACACCTGGACGCAATTTACCATGTAAACCTTTATCGCGAGAACCGCCTGTGGAGCCAGCTTCTGTTGTATTACGGAAATGTAAAAGGGTTAAATCTGGAATTAATGCGGTCACAAATCCAGCCATTGTGGTTGATTTACCTGCACCGTTACCACCAGAAAGCGTGGTAACTAATTCATCTAAATCGAAAGTACGCGCAAAAAAACCATTCCAGTTAATTAAGGTTAAAGAACGAAATTTACCACGCTCTACACCATCGTTTGCCGTCATGCTAAAAGGCATTAGGGTTTCAACGATTTCTTCGACGTTTTCATTTTCCATAATGACTTCATCGCTCTCTAATTCGATTTCATTTTCTAATTCAAAAACATCAGACATTATTCTTGTTCTCCGTCAAATTCTTCGTCAATTTCATCCGCACTTTCCGTATAGTTTTCCACTAATTGCGCTTGTTTTTCCAATGCTAAGGATTCTGGTGTTGCAGCTTCCCCATCACGAATAAGTCGAGATTGCGCTTCTAATGGATCATCTCCGCTACGCACTTCCGCACCAAAACGAAATACAGATTCAGAAATCGTAAATTTCCCACTATTTTGTTCGCCAACAGTTTGAATCATACCTAAACGACGTAAACGACCAATTGCCGCCCGAACTTTTTCTGCCAATTTTTGTTTATCTAGGTCAGAACCACTTGAACGCTGATTAACTGATTTTAATAATTTTCCTTCATCGGCAAGATTTAATAATTCATCATACACTTCTTGCGTACTAAAAATGCCCTGTTGAGCTAAACGTTCTGGGCTTAAATAAAGATAACAAAGCACTTTACCAACAAGCATTTCCAACTCAGAAAGCACAGAACGCGCAATTAATGTCGTTGCTTTCGGACGAAGATAGAAGAATCCTTCTGGCGCACGAATAAGTTCCACGTTATAGCGGCGATAAAATCCATCTAATTCATTTTGGAAATCCATTAAAAATGCGTGATTATCTAAATGCTCCGTGCTGATATGGCGACCGGAACGTAACAGGCTATCCACCGCTGGAAATATTGGATTTGCAATCGCCACAGCGAGTTTTGGGGAAATTACATCTTGAAGGTTGTCTGTCATAGGTTATTTCTCTATTAAAACTTTATTCAGTTACTTTCTTTGTTAATCATTATTGCCAAATCTCCCCTAGTCCCTCTTTGCTAAAAAGGGTTTGGGCATATTTAACAGAAGTAATTCCATCGAAATTAGCTTTTAAATTATCTTAAAATTAATACTTATCAATCACATGCGCTTGCACTTCTGCGCCACGTTTATTAATTGCTTGCCAATCTGGGTAAATACCCGATAAATCATCATTTGCCATACCAAGACGTACGGCTTGATCAACAATGATTCGAGCCACATCAAAATGACGAGAAAGTGGATAATTTTCCAGTTGTTCTTTTAACACTAAACTCAAATCAATCGGACGGTTATTTTCACGATAATCAATCAGTAAGCCTTGCATATGCTCTACAATTTGATCGTGTAAATCAGAAAGGGATTCGTATTGCAATTCTTCTGGCAATTCACCTAAAGCATCATCTTCACGCAACACCATTTCTTCATCACGCAGATCGACTAAACGCTCAGCTTGCGCTGTCCATAAGAACCAAGGATGATCAAAATAATGATGAATAGAATTACGTAAACGTTGTGAGAACACGCGATTTTTATCCATATCAATGGCAGTACGAATAAATTTATGTACATGGCGGTCGTAACCAATCCATAAATCAATGGCTTGTTGTCCCCAACTAATAATTCGGTCAAGTTTTGATTGTAAATCGGTAATTAATTGAACAATAAAATACAAATCATCACGCCCGATCACACAATCTTGAATACGCAATAATTGTGCTTGAAGTTTATCCCCCGCGGCATTTAGCGTATCTTGCAATTCACGCAAATTCCCAGATGTTTCATCTAATAAACGTTCACAGCTAGAAATTGCCGCTTGCCAATCTTTAGTAAGAAGCTCTGCAATTTCATCTTTAATACTTTGCTGGTTTTCATCCATAATGCGTTGTGAAAGATCGATGCTATCAAAAATCTCTGCAACGGAATATTTTAATGGCGCAAACACATTACGACGCCAATAATGTTCGTTTTCATTATTCTCCACGCCTTCTTCTGCCGAATCAGAAGCGCATTGAATTTCATCTGCCACAATGGAAAGTTGCACTGAAAGACGCAATGCGGAAAATTCACGCTGACGAATGTAATAATCAGACACGCCAACACCTAATGGCGTTAAACGATAAATCGCCAAACCCTCAGTAAATTCGCTACTAAAACGATTTAACAAACGTTGTTTCACTAATTCATTAATTGCATTATTCGCTCGTGTTGCAATGGCATCGGTGGATTGCTCAAAAGCATTCATCGTGTGGCGGAAAATATCCACAAGATCGGCTTCTAACATTTCGCCGTCTAAACGTTCGTTGTTATAAATTGCAATCGCCAGCAGGAAAACCAAGCGCTCGGTAGGTAAATTCAAAGAAAACTCACGATCTTTTGCCCAAGATACGAGTTCAGGAATAGTTTGGGATGTTTCAATCATTGAATTGCAAAGCGTTAAAATTGAACAAAAAATTGGAAAAATTATACAGGATTTTTTGCGGATCTTAAAAATCTTCTTTTGAATTGACCGCACTTTTCCTCTTTTTCACGTATAATGTGCACCTTTCATGAATAACTAAAGATAACAGAATGAGCGAATTAACCCAGTTAGCCCAACAAGAAAAAAAACAAACCTATAATTTCAATAAATTACAAAAACGTCTTCGCCGCAACGTAGGCAACGCTATTGCAGATTTTGGAATGATCGAAGATGGCGATAAAGTCATGGTGTGTTTATCCGGAGGCAAAGACAGTTATACGCTTCTCGACATTTTGTTGAATTTACAGCAAAGTGCGCCGATTAAATTTGATATTGTTGCGGTAAACCTTGATCAAAAACAACCGGGGTTCCCAGAGCACGTATTGCCTGAATATTTAAAAAGCATTGGCGTAGATTACAAAATCGTACAAGAAAATACTTACGGAATTGTGAAAGAAAAAATTCCAGAAGGAAAAACCACTTGTTCACTCTGCTCTCGCCTACGCCGTGGAATTTTATATCGTACCGCCACAGAACTTGGTGCAACCAAAATCGCTTTAGGACACCACCGAGACGATATGTTAGCGACACTATTTTTAAATATGTTTTATGGCGGCAAAATGAAATCCATGCCACCTAAATTGATTTCTGACGATGGTAAACAAATTGTGATTCGTCCGCTTGCTTATTGCAAAGAAAAAGATATTGAGAAATATGCCATCGCGAAGGAATTTCCGATTATTCCTTGTAACCTATGTGGCTCACAACCAAATCTTCAACGCCAAGTCGTAAAAGAAATGCTTAATACTTGGGATCGTCAATATCCTGGACGCTTAGAAACTATGTTTAGCGCAATGCAAAACATTACATTGTCACATATGTGTGATCCGAAATTATTTGATTTCAAAGGCATCAAACATGGGCAACTAATTGATGGCATTGAAGGCGATACCGCATTTGATGAAGAACGAATCACGCCAATGCAATTTGAGGACGAAGATCAAACCGATTTTTCAAACAAGGAAATGATTAACTTTAAAGAAGTGAATTAATATGTTGAATATCAATGGAATTGAAGTTGAAACTGACAAAGACGGTTATTTGCTCCATAGCCAACAATGGAACGAAGATGTCGCTCAAGCTATTGCGCAGTTAGAAAGTATTGAATTAACTGATGCCCATTGGGAAGTGATTTACTTTGTGCGAGACTTTTATCAAGAATATAACACCTCCCCAGCCATCCGTATGTTGGTAAAAGCCATAGCTGAAAAGCTTGGTGCGGATAAAGGTAATAGCCGTTATCTGCAACGCTTATTTCCTGAAGGCCCAGCAAAACAAGCCACAAAATTAGCAGGCTTGCCGAAACCTGCAAAATGCCTATAAAAGTGCGGTCAATTTTCTGAAAGTTTTAAACTCTGAGTTTATTTACGACTTGTTTTTTGTAAGATAAAATACAGGCTCTTTTAAACCCTAACTAACAAGGAAATGTTATGAAAATTAGTGCTAGAAACCAATTAAAGGGTAAAGTTGTTTCAATCGAAAACGGTTCAGTAAATGCAATCGTTCACATCGATATCGGTGGTGGTAACGTACTTTCTTCTACTGTGTCTTTAGCAGCAGTTAAAGAATTAAACTTAGAAGTTGGTAAAGAAGCATACGCAATCATCAAAGCAACTTCTGTAATGGTTGGCGTAGAATAATTTCTTCCATACAAACAGAATTGAATATAACCGCACTTTTAAAGTGCGGTTTTTTATTTATTTGATACCTATTTTAAGTCGAATTCCCCTTGCATTCATAAATTTTAAAAATAAAATAATAATCATTCTTATTTGCATCTTTATTTTAGGGAACTATACTATGTATCAAAAAAAGCCATTAATGTTATTATTCTGCCCAACATTTGTCAGTCCATTTGTTATGGGGAAAACTATTGAAACAACCAATAAAAATATATTGCCCGAAATCGTTGTTTATGGCGACAATAATAAATCGCTTTCTTCCGTTAAAACTCTTTCTTCTGATGAGATAAGTAAAACACCAACATCAAACGGTAACATCACTGATTATCTTCGTTCCAATCCCCATATTCGTTATGAAAATAGCGACCAAAATGGTTTTCAACGTGGTGAAATCAAGCCTGAAAATATTTCAATTAACGGCGCCGATCCAAATCAAACCGCCTACTTTGTTGATAATGTCAATATAAATAATGATCTTGCTATTGATAGCAGTATTTTTGACGGTGCTATGCAAGTTGTGCCAGGAATTAGTCACACTCAAGCTTATTTTTTTGATGCGACTATGCTTTCTAAAGTGGAAGTACAAGATAGTAATATTTCTGCTAGCTTAGGTGGCTTTATGGGTGGTGCCGTTATCGCTAAAACAAAACAATATAGCGGAACTGATAGCATAAAACTTAAATATCGCACTACGCGTTCATCTTGGGCAAAAATGGAAGCTGGAGACTCAGTACAAAAAATACTGAAGTTGGTACGTCCAGATGATGTCGGAGTGGCAGAGTTACAACCTAAATACAATAAACAAACATTCAATATTTTGGCTGAAAAAAGGCTAAATGATAATTTAGGAATGGTTTTTGGCTATAGCCGTAGAACATCATCTATTGAACAAAATCGTTTAATTGGCTTTGATAAAAATGCCAATAATAAAGCACAGTTAGACAAACAAAATCATCAACGACTTTCCGATAATCTTTTATTAAATTTCAATTGGACACCGCAAGAAAAAGAACGTATTGAATTTGGTTTACGTTATTCAAATTATAAGGAATTGAAATATTTCAAGGAAAATATAAATAACAACGTAAGCGATTATCATCAAGCACTAGGAGCAACGCTTGCTTGGGTACATTCATTCAACTCTGGCGTTTGGACAAATACCTTAGCATACGATCGTTTTCAGGATAAGCGTAAATCATCCTCGAATAGTGTTGAAACAACATCGGTGTCAGATGAAGATTATAATTCACTTTATAATTTCGAAAAAGGTGGATATGGTAATAGCCATTTAACCCAAGATAATTTACATTTTTCTACTGAATATGTAATGGATCCTTTTTATTTAGCTTCTACGGAGCATTCTATTTCTGTTGGTGGAATTTATCAGGCAACTAAATATCAATTCTATCGTCCACAAGATGTTCATTCAAAAATAATATTATCTACTTTAAAAAGTGATGGAAGTATGGAAGAACCTCCAATTTCTACAGAAAGTACAACATCAAAAGGTCGTGTTAAAACCAGTTATCAAAATATCGCTATTTATGCTGAAGATTTAATTAAATGGCGTAAATTTGAATTGCGTCCTGGTATTCGTATTGAACGTGATGATTATTTAAAAAACAATAATATTGCCCCGCGCTTTGTTGCACGTTATCACCCTTGGGACGAGACGGGATTTACACTGGGTTTAAATCGTTATTACGGTCGTTCTTTTGCTTCGTTAAAATTAGCGAATGGTATTTTAAAGCTCAATAATAATTCAACACGTCAGCATCAAAATTTTTCATCCTTAAAAAGCCCTTATGCAGATGAATTAAGTTTAAGTTTTGATCAAAATATGGGTAATTTAGCACTTAAACTCGGTTATATTCATCGTGATAATAAGAATCGTATCATATTGAAACGAGAGTCTATAACGGGTAAAAGAAAAACTAGTTATATCAATGGACGTCCGTTTGGTGTTGATATTTATACTTTCCAACTTAATAATATTGAACCTTGGAAATTAGGTAAAACTTATTGGACTACGTCACTTGGTTTTGATTGGTTAAATACAAAACGAGCCGATGGCGAAGAATTTGATCTAAATAAACTTGTTTCTTTAGATGGTAAATTAATGACTTATCGTGAAATGTTACGACAAGTTAATAGCAGTACAGAAGATTGGATTGCTCGTTTAGGTATTGATATGACGATGCCAGATTACAATATCACTTGGTCTAATAAAGTGTATATGAAAGCACCAATTCGTAGCTATGAGGAACTTGATAGCGATAATAATAATGGCATTTCACGCTTCCGTAGCTATCACTACGGCAGACATACACAATGGGACAGTAGTATCCGTTGGCAACCCACCATTCGCGGTAAACATAGTGTCTATTTGCAAGTTGATATTTTAAATGTGCTCAATAAAACACGTAAAAATAAAGTCACTACTATTTCCACTAGCGATGAATATGGTGTTTATACGCCTGGGCGTGAATTTTGGCTAGAAGTTGGCTATCAATTCTAATTATCTTCAATGTATAGGGCTTGTGGGCTTTTGAAACATCCTCCAACCCTACTCTACGCTTATTTTTACTTAGCGTAGAGTTTTCTTTTTTCTAGGTAAAATAATGAAAAAAACAACCGCACTTTTTTTACTTATCTTTTCACTAATTGCTTGTCAATCATTGGAACTATCGCCCAATAATAATTTACCTTTTGATCCAAATATTCAGCACGGTAAACTATCAAATGGTCTGCAATATTTTGTATTAAAAAATACTGAACCTAAAGAACGCGTTTATATTCGATTAGTGATCAATGCAGGGTCAATGCATGAAGATGACGATCAGAAAGGCATTGCTCATTTAGTTGAACATATGGCATTTAATGGCTCAAAGAAATATCCAGAAAATCAAATTATTAATGCGTTAGAAAAACTTGGAATGAAGTTTGCACGAGATATTAATGCTTTCACCGATTTTGAAAATACAGTCTATACTTTAAATTTAGATAGCAACAATCAGCAAAAATTAGAATTGGCGTTTGATGTCATCAATGAATGGATGAATAATATTACTTTTTTGCCTAAAGATGTGGATGGCGAACGTGGTGTAGTACAAGAAGAATGGCGGAGACGTTTAAGCCCAATGTTACGTATTGGCAATAAGAAAAGTGCTATTGAAATGGCTGGTTCTCGTTATGTGTTGCGTGATCCTATTGGAGATATGGATATTATTAAAACAATTTCAGCTAAACGCGTCGCTGATTTTTACCACAAATGGTATCGACCAGATAATATGTCAGTAATTATTGTAGGCGATATTGATACAAAACAAGTAGTAAAACTATTAAAACAAAACCTATCTCAAGAAAACCCAATTACTAAAACAACATTGGAAAAAATTGATTTTAATATTCCTCTTATCAACAAATGGCGATTAGATTCTATTTCTGAACAAGGCACAACAATTCCGAGTATTGAATTAAGTTTTTTTGAAAATACAATTGAAACCAATACATTAGCGAGTTATAAACAGGAATTAATTCAGCAAATTACCACTCGATTGCTTAACTTACGTTTACAGCAATGGGAAAAGGAAACAGAAAATGGCGTAGATTCTGCAAATTTTTATCGCACTCATTTAGGTAAAGAAACACTACAAAGCATTTTTTCTCTCCAGCTTATAGATACACAATATTCAAAAACGATAGATAAATTATTTGCCTTTATTGCCAGTATAAAACAACAAGATTTTACTCAAAATGAATTAAGCGGCGAGATTAAACGCTTAACTCAACTCAATGAAAAACAATTAAATATTCGTTCTGGTAGCTTAAAAATTGCCGATGATCTCATTACTTCTGTGGCAAATAAGCAAGTGGTATTGAGCGTAAATGATCGTTATGAACTCAATAAACATTTTTTATCTCAAATTACATTAGCTGATTTACAACGCACGTTAAACCAAACCTTAGCATTAAAAGCAAAATTATTATTAATCACTCAACCTTTGCCACAAAAAGCCTTGCCTTTTGATGTAGCAGAAATAGAAACTCGTTGGAACAATGCAATGGAAATGCAACAACACCAATGGGATGAAAAAAAACAAATCGAAAAATTACCGCACTTAACATTTAACACGGGCTCACTTTCTCAAGAAAAATACTGGGATCGCGGCGATATTTATGAATTTCGTTTAAGTAATGGAAGTAAATTGATCTACCACTATAGTGACAAAACTCCAAATCAAGTACATTTTCGTGCTGTTACTCAAGGTGGTTTACGTTCTATCCCAAATAAGGACTATCACTTATTACGTGCTGCCGTCAGTGTAGTTGATGAAACAGGTGTTGGAGAACTTTCTCTTTCTGCGGTTAATCAAATTTTTTCGCGCGATCCATTGGTAATTGCAACTGTGATTGATGATGATAAACAAGGCTTTACTGGTGTATCTAAACCTAAGGATTTGGAAAATTTACTGACATTGTTCCGCTTAAAATTACGTTCTTCTCCTATATCCGATCTTGCCTTAGAAAAATATCGACGTGAAACCCGTGATTATTTCAAACAGATTGATTTAGAAACACAATTTATGCAAGCCGTTTCAAAACTACGTTTTCCAAATATTGAAACCGTCTATACTCAAAAACAAGCACAGCAATTAGCATTTGATAAAAACCAATTAAGTAACGCTTATCAACGTTATATTTTAGATAAAACAGATTTTACCTATTTTATTATTGGCGATATTGAACTTAATCAAGTAAAGAAATTGGCAGAACGTTATTTAGCTTCTGTTGAATCGAAAACTCAGATCCGCCATTTTGTCCCGACTATTATTCATACACCAACTCAATCATTTATTATGAATGGTTTGAAAGAACCGAGAGCTGATGTAGAAATATACCTTACCGCAGATAATACTTGGCGAACAGAACAAAAATATTTATTCAATATTCTTGCGGATATTGTGCAAGAAAAATTACGCTTAATTCTACGTGAAAAAGTTTCTGGTATTTATTCTGTAAATAGTTGGTTTATACAAGATGTTCATGCACCACAAATTGAGGGAAAAATTGAATTTAGTTGCGACCCTAAGCGCGTGGAGGAACTTACGCATCTTACAAATCAGGTACTAGATGACATTATAAAAAATGGCATTGATGAAAACTTATTACGTAAAAAACTAGCGGAACAACATACTCAGATTCGACGTGAATTTGATTCTTTAGTTTCAATTGCTTCAATTATTGAAGAAAGTTACTGGCAACAAGATAATCCAGATGCCATTTATACCTATCAACATTTAGATCAGTTAGCGACAAAAGCCACAATAGATGCGTTGGCGCAAAAAGCCCTAAAAAAATCAGGCAGATTTATCAGCGTATTAAAAGCAGCTGCTTATTAGAAAATAAATGAAATCTCAACAGATCTGAAACAGATAAAAATAACGGTGATCGCTTAAACGATCACCGTTAAATTAAAATCACTGTTGAAACAATAAATTATATTGGTTATTTTCGAAAAGTATTACTCTTCATTCAATAACGTTAATTCACGACTTCTTACTTGATTTTTCAAGATTTCCGCAAATTCTTCCACGGTAAATGTGCCTAAATCAGCACCTTTACGGGTACGTACTGCCACTTTGCCTTCTGCGATTTCTTTATCACCGCAAACAAGCATATAAGGCACACGGCGTAAAGTATGCTCACGAATTTTAAAGCCCACTTTTTCGTTACGTAAATCGGTTTTCACGCGTAAACCTACATCAGAAAGTTGTTTCGCGACTTTTTGTACATAGTCAGCTTGGCTATCAGTGATATTCATTACAACTGCTTGGGTTGGGGCTAACCATGCAGGGAAGAAACCTGCATATTCTTCAGTAATGATACCAATGAAACGCTCAATAGAACCTAAAATCGCACGGTGAATCATGACAGGGGTTTTACGGCTATTATCTTCTGCCACATAAGTTGCATCTAAACGACCTGGTAATGCGAAGTCTAATTGCACTGTACCACATTGCCATTCACGACCTAAACAATCTCGTAGTGCAAACTCAATTTTTGGACCATAGAATGCGCCTTCACCTTCTTGAATTTCATATTCAAGACCGTTGTGCGCTAATGCTGCTGCAAGACCTGCTTCCGCACGATCCCACATTTCATCTGAACCGATACGATTTTCAGGGCGAGTAGAAAGTTTTACTGCGATATTAGTGAAGCCAAAGGTGCTATAAATGTCGTATACCATTTTGATACAGCTAGTTACTTCACTCTCAATTTGATCTTCAGTACAGAAAATGTGAGCATCATCTTGAGTAAAACCACGAACACGCATTAAACCGTGCAAAGAACCTGATGGTTCATTACGATGGCAAGAACCAAATTCCGCCATACGGATTGGTAAATCACGGTAAGATTTTAAACCTTGATTAAAAATTTGAACGTGGCCTGGGCAGTTCATCGGTTTAATTGCGTATTCACGGTTTTCAGATTGAGTTGTGAACATTAAATCTGCGTAATTTTGCCAGTGACCTGTTTTTTCCCATAATACGCGATCCATCATAAAAGGACCTTTCACTTCTTGATAATCGTATTGTTTTAATTTAGTACGCACGAACGTTTCAAGCTCACGGAAAATTGTCCAGCCATCATTGTGCCAGAACACCATACCTGGTGCTTCTTCTTGCATATGATATAAATCTAATGCTTTACCAATTTTACGGTGGTCACGTTTTGCCGCTTCTTCTAAGCGTGTTAAGTATTCAGCAAGTTGTTTTTTATCCGCCCAAGCTGTACCATAGATACGTTGTAACATTTTGTTTTTGCTGTCGCCACGCCAGTACGCACCAGCGACTTTTTGTAATTTGAAATGCTGACAGAAACGCATATTTGGCACGTGTGGTCCACGGCACATATCAATATATTCTAAGTGATGATATAACGCAGGCGTTGCAGTACGTTCAATGTTTTCATCTAAAATTGCCATTTTGTATGGCTCGCCGCGTTTTTCAAAGGTATCACGCGCTTCTTGCCAAGTAACACGTTTTTTCACGACGTCATAATTTGTTTTTGCCAATTCCAACATACGTTTTTCGATTGCATCAATATCTTCTTGGGTTAAAGAGCGATCTAAATCTACATCATAATAGAAGCCGTTTTCAATAGTTGGACCAATTGCCATTTTTACATCTGGGAATAATTGTTTAATAGCGTGTCCGAGCAAGTGAGCACAAGAATGGCGGATAATCTCTAAACCATCTTCATCTTTTGCAGTAATGATTTCAAGTGTTGCATCTTGCTCGATAACATCGCACGCATCGCGACGTTCTCCGTTTACACGGCCTGCGATAGTGGCTTTAGCAAGACCCGCACCAATATCTTGTGCGACTTCAAGAACAGAAACAGGACGATCGAATTGACGTTGGGAACCGTCAGGTAAAGTAATAATTGGCATTGTTTTTTCCTTATACAGTGGTCACCCATACGAAAGGTGACGTGTTCGTTTAAAATTCTATCAAAATTAACCGCACTTTTGCCCTACTTGGCTTCATTCCTACCATTGAACGAGCGAAATTAGGCAAAAAATGCGTGGCGAATTCTATCACTTTCTTGAAGTATTGTTAAATAAATGCCCATATTTTACAAAAAGGAAATAATGTTTTTCTGACTAAAGGCTTTATATCCTAAAAATAAAGGCTAGAATAACCGCACTTTTAAATACCCAGTTAAGGAATAAAAATGAGCAACGTATTAGTATTAAAATCTAGCATTTCAGGAAATAACTCTCAGACTAATCAATTAGTTGATTATGCTGTCGAAAAATTACAAGGTAATAACATTATCATACGCGATTTATCTCAACAACCGCTTCCATATTTTGATACCGCAGCTGCAATTGCTGTGCGTGGTGAACCTAAAAATGATGAAGAAACACAACTTTTGGCGTTGTCTGATGAATTAATCGAAGAATTAAAAAACGCACAGACATTAATAATTGGTGCGCCAATGTATAATTTAAACATTCCAACACAATTAAAAAGCTATTTTGATTTTATCGCACGTCCGAGCGTTACTTTCCAATATACAGCAAACGGCTCTGAGGGTTTATTAAAAGGCAAAAAAGCCATTGTGTTATGTGCATTTGGTGGATTGTATGATGAAGAAAATCTAGTGACACAATATATGAAATCAATTTTAGGTTTTATCGGTATCACAGATGTGCAATTTGTTTATGCACAAGGCATTGGATTCGGGCCAGAGGCGATTGAAAAAGCCCAAGCGTCCGCAAAAAATAAAATTAATGCAATTGTAGCAGCCCTTTAATCCTCAGATAATCTACAAAACATAATAAAATTTATTACAAACAAAAAGTGCGGTAATTTACCGCACTTTTTTTCTTATTTCTTTCGTTCAACCCATTTTCCATTGGTGAAATCAACAATCCATTTCGTCGCTTTTCCCTCTTTTTCAGAAGTCACATATTGTTTCTTCTCTTTACGACTAAAACGAACAATCGCTTCATTCTCTTCTGGGTCTTTTTGTGGAGCATCGGCTAAATAAGCTAATTTTTCAGGTAAACGCTCGCGATATTGCACTAGTTCAGCGATTTTAACTGGGCGTGTTTCGCGTGATTTAGGGAAGTTATGGGCTGACATAAATACACCACTCGCACCATCACGCAATACAAAATATGCATCAGATTTTTCGCATTTTAACTCAGGGAAATGTACTGGCTCTTCTTTCGGTGGTGCGACTTCGCCATTTTTCAAAATTTTGCGCGTGTTATCACAATTTGTACATCCCATATACTTGCCAAAACGACCAAGTTTTAAATGCATATCCGCGCCGCATTTATCACACTCAACAACAGGGCCATCATAACCTTTAATTTTGAATGAGCCTTCTTCAATTAAATATCCATCACAATTTGGATTATTACCGCAAATATGGATCTTACGATGGGAATCGATTACATAGCTGTCCATTGCCGTACCACATTTTGTACAACGTTTACGATCCATTAATGCTTTGGTTTCTGAAGATTCATCTAAAACATTCAATAACTCCGCTTCAGGAATTAAATTAATCGTCGTTTTACACCGATCTTTTGGCGGCAATGCATAACCTGTACATCCTAAAAACACCCCCGTACTTGCCGTGCGAATAGCCATATTTCTGCCACAAGTTGGGCATTTAATATCGGTTTCCACGAGATTATTCGGGCGCATACCACCTTCAAGTTCATCTAATTCAGCTTTAGAAAGCTGGCTAGAAAAATCCTTAAAGAATTGATTCAATTCAGTTTTCCAATTTACTGAACCAGAGGCAATTTTATCTAAAGTATCTTCCATATTCGCGGTGAAATCGTAATTCATTAATTCACCAAAAGACTCATTGAGGCGATCAGTCACAATTTCGCCCATCTTTTCTGCATAGAAACGACGATTTTCAGTACGAACATAACCTCGTTCTTGAATGGTGGAAATAATTGCCGCATAAGTGGAAGGTCTGCCAATACCACGTTTTTCCAATTCTTTTACTAAAGCCGCTTCAGTAAAACGAGCAGGTGGTTTGGTAAAGTGTTGTGTTGGTTGCACTTCTTTTAAAGCAAGTTTTTCTGACACAGTAACTGAAGGCAATTCTTGATCTTCAGGATTTTTACCTATCTGTGGCAATACTTTTGTCCAACCATCAAAACGTAAAATTCTTCCCTTTGCTTTCAAGGTATAATCGCCAGCGGTAACGGTCAGCGTGCTACTATCATATTGTGCAGGTGGCATTTGACATGCTAAGAATTGACGCCAAATTAAATCATAAAGGCGTACCGCATCTTTTTCCATTCCCTCTAAAGATTCAGGCAATGCTCGAATATCCGATGGACGAATAGCCTCATGCGCCTCTTGCGCATTTTCTTTACTAGAATAGAAATTTGGTTTTTCTGGTAAATATTGTGCACCAAAATGATTTTCAATATAGCTACGCGCCATATTAAGCGCATCTTGACTCAAATTGGTTGAATCCGTACGCATATAAGTAATGTAACCCGCTTCATATAAACGTTGAGCTAACATCATTGTCTTCTTAACGCCAAATCCCAAGCGAGTACTTGCAGTTTGTTGAAGCGTTGATGTAATAAATGGTGCTCGAGGGCGAGAACTTGTTGGCTTAGTTTCTAAATCTGTGACAACGTAATCTGAAACATTCAGAAAATCTACCGCACTTTGTGCTTCTTTTTGATTTTTTGGATCAAATTTCTTGCCTTTATAATCCGTAACATCCAAGCGTATAGCTTGTTTATTTTGATTATTTGTAAGGACGGCAACTTCCCAATATTCTTCAGGCTGGAACGCTTTAATTTCACGCTCGCGTTCGACTAATAATTTAACCGCAACCGATTGAACTCGACCAGCAGAAAGCCCGCGTGCCACTTTTTTCCAAAGTAATGGCGACACCATAAAGCCCACTACTCTATCTAAAAAACGACGAGTTTGTTGAGCATTAACACGATCCATATTTAATTGTTCAGGCTTTTCAAAAGCCTGTTTAATGGCATTTTTAGTTATTTCGTTAAACACCACGCGACTAAAACGATCATCGTTACCACCAATCACTTCACGTAAATGCCACGCAATCGCTTCCCCTTCTCTATCCAAGTCGGTTGCGAGATAAATGTGATCTGCTTTTTTAGCAAGCGACTTTAATTCGGAAACCACTTTTTCTTTACCAGGCAGAATCTGATAATTTGCTTTCCAATCGTGATAAGGATCAATCCCCATACGTTTAACTAAGGCGTTACGTTCCTTTTCTGCCTTAATTTTTGCTTTTTCTTCGGCATCCATACCTTTGGTTGAAATTGGTTTAGCTTTTTCACCTGTACTAGAACCAACCGTCGGCAAATCACGAATATGTCCCACGCTCGATTTCACGACATATTGGCTACCTAAATACTTATTAATAGTTTTTGCTTTTGCTGGCGACTCCACAATCACCAAGGATTTACTCATTTGATTACCTAATATTACTAGAATTTTGTAAAATTGGCGGTATAGTGCAAAGTTATGTTGGCAAAATCAAGCATTTTTTCAAAAAAGGTCTATAAATGGATAAACTCAACGCGATTTCTATTTTCTGCAAAGTCATTGAAACCCAAAGTTTTACTTTGGCAGCAAAGCAACAAAATATTTCTGTGGCGATGGCAAGCAAATTAGTTTCACAATTAGAAGAACATTTAAAAACACGATTGTTACAACGTACCACCAGAAAAATTATGCCTACTGAAGCTGGAATGATGTATTATCAACGTTGCCAAGGAATTTTGCTTGATTTAGATGAAGCAGATTCCAGCATCACCCACCTTACCAGTTCATTACAAGGAAATTTACTGATTTCCGTTCCTCGTGATTTTGGTTTACTTTTTATTGCACCAAATTTACCCACTTTTATGGCTAAGCATCCTCATTTGCATATTGAAGTTGAATTTAATGATAAGAAAATCGATTTATTATCCGAAGGCTATGATCTTGCTCTTCGTATTGGTTATATGGAAGATAGCTCGTTGGTTTCACGTAAAATAGGAACTACTACTGTTCATTTTGCAGCGTCGCCTAATTATCTTGAAACGAATGGTATTCCACAAACGCCTGATGATTTAGAACATCACAATGGCTTACTTTATAAAAATGCAATGAATCAGGTAAATTGGGTTGGTTCACGTATAAATCAAACCCAACGTTTCAAAATCCAATCCAAAGTGGTAAGCAATAGCGGTTTTGCCTTATTAAATATGGCAAAAGCGGGACTAGGTATTGCTAATTTACCAAAATTTATTTTAGGTAGAGCCTTTGAAAAAGGCGAGCTTATTGAAATATTGCCAGAATATAAACAACAAAAATTAGAAATTCATGTGGTCTATCCAAACAGAAGACATTTACCAATAAAAGTGCGGGCATTTATTGAATTTTTATCTGGATTGGGCTTGTGTTCAGAAATTTTGGAAAATCATGAAGATAATATTTAAATGCTATAAATAAAAATACCGCACTTAAGCAACCCAAAGTGCGGTTATTTTTATGCGTGTTTTTTATAATGCTTTTAAGATATCTTCAACGCGATCTTTTGCATCACCAAAGAGCATTTGCGTATTCTCTTTGAAGAATAATGGGTTTTGTACGCCAGCGTAACCCACTGCCATTGAACGTTTGAACACAATCACATTTTGTGCTTTCCATACTTCTAACACAGGCATTCCCGCGATTGGGCTATTTGGATCTTCCATCGCCGCTGGGTTTACCGTATCGTTCGCACCTATAACCAATACCACATCGGTATCAGCGAAATCATCATTGATTTCATCCATTTCAAGTACAACATCGTAAGGTACTTTCGCTTCAGCTAAAAGCACGTTCATGTGGCCCGGTAAACGTCCTGCAACAGGGTGAATACCAAAACGAACGTTCACACCACGTTCACGCAATTTTGCCGTAATATCAGCGACTGGATATTGTGCTTGTGCAACAGCCATACCATATCCCGGCGTGATAATCACAGAACTTGCATTTTTCAACAATTCAGCCACTTCTTCCGCTGTAGTTTCACGGTGTTCGCCTTGTTCTTCGCTTGAAGAAACTTGAACATCGTTACCAAAACCACCTGCAATTACACTCACAAATGAACGGTTCATCGCTTTACACATAATGTAAGAAAGAATTGCACCAGAAGAACCAACAAGCGCACCTGTAACGATGAGCAAATCATTATTCAACATAAAACCTGCCGCAGCTGCTGCCCAACCTGAATAAGAGTTAAGCATTGATACCACAACTGGCATATCTGCCCCACCGATTGATGCCACTAAGTGCCATCCAAATGCAAGCGCAATCGCTGTCATTAATAACACAGGGAAAATGCTTTCTGGATTATTCAAGAATGCAACCATCAATAATGCAGATACCACAAGTGCGGCTAAATTTAATTTATGGCGATGCGGTAACATTAATGCTTTTGAATTAATTTTTCCGCTCAATTTACCAAATGCGACAACAGAACCAGTGAAAGTTACTGCACCGATAAAAATACCTAAAAATACTTCGACATTATGAATATTCGTTAATACCGCTTGTTCAGCTACAAATGCGGCTTGTGCTGCTGCATCTAATCCTTCAGGCATTAATGCCTCATGGTGTAAACCATAGCTATTAAAGCCTACGAGTACAGCCGCTAAACCGACGAAACTGTGAAGAATCGCCACAAGTTCTGGCATTTCAGTCATTTCTACTTTTAATGCACGTTGAACACCGATTGCTCCACCAATGATCATTGCAATAATGATCCAAAATGTTCCTTCAGAATGAGGTCCAAAAATGGTTGCGATAAGGGCAATTGTCATACCAACAATACCGAACCAACAACCCGCTTTAGCAGTTTCATGTTTAGAAAGTCCTGCCAAGCTCATAATGAAAAGTAATGCTGCTAAAATATATGCAGCCTGTACTAAACCTTCAGACATTGTGCGCTCCTTAACCTTTTCTAAACATTGCTAACATACGTTGTGTGACACGGAAACCACCAAAAATATTGATGCTTGCCACCAAAATCGCCACAAAAGCTAACGCATCGATAAATAGATTGCCTGTTGGCTGACGAATTTGTAATAACGCACCTACAATAATAATGCCTGAAATTGCATTTGTTACTGCCATTAATGGTGTGTGAAGTGCATGGCTAACATTCCAAACCACGTAATAACCCACCACGCAAGCTAAAACAAATACAGTGAAATGTGATAAAAATGCCGCTGGTGCAACAGAAGCTAACCAAAGGAATAACACACCAACACCTGCCATCACACCGTATTTCACACGAGGATCTGTTGGTTTAGATTCTTTTTTCTCTGCCACTGGTGTAGCTTTGGTCTCTTGTTTTGGTTGTACAGACACTTGAATTTGTGCTGGTGGAATTTCTTCCCCATCACGAACAACGGTCACACCACGAAGAACCACATCTTCAAAATCAATATTGATATTGCCATCTTTCTCTTTGCACAAAAGTTTTAATAAATTGACTAAGTTTGTGCCATAAAGTTGAGAAGATTGCGTTGGTAAACGGCTTGGGAAATCTGTATAACCAATCACTTTCACTTGGTTTTCAGTTGTAACAACTTTCCCTGCTTGCGTATATTCACAGTTACCACCAGTTGCAGCGGCTAAATCCACAATTACCGAACCTGGTTTCATTGAATCCACCATTTCTTTGGTAATCAAACGAGGTGCTGGTTTACCTGGAATGGCTGCCGTAGTAATAATAATATCGACTTCTTTAGCTTGTTCTGCGTAAAGCTCCATCGCACGACGGTTAAATTCTTCCGACATCACTTTCGCATAACCATCACCACTGCCGCCTTCTTCTTTGAAATCAATTTCTAAGAAGCTCGCACCCATACTCTGAACTTGCTCTTTCACTTCAGGACGAGAGTCAAAAGCACGAACAATCGCCCCAAGGCTATTTGCCGCACCAATTGCCGCCAAACCAGCTACACCAGCACCAATTACCAACACTTTTGCTGGTGGAACTTTACCAGCAGCAGTAATTTGTCCAGTAAAGAAACTACCAAATTCATGCGCAGCTTCAATGACAGCACGATAACCAGAAATATTCGCCATAGAAGAAAGTGCATCCAATGCTTGCGCACGAGAAATACGAGGCACTGCATCCATGGCTAACACATTAATTTTCTTCGCTGTGAGTTTTTCCATTAACTCAGGATTTTGCATACGCCAAATAAAGCTCACAAGCGTTGCGCCTTCCTTCATTTGAGCGATTTCTTCATCTGTCGGTGCATTTACTTTGAAGATAATATCCGATTGCCAAATTTCAGCCGACGAACCGATCTTCGCGCCTGCCTCTAAAAATGCTTGATCTTCAAAACTAGCTTTAAAACCTGCATCGTGTTCCACGATCACGTCAAAGCCCAATTTCAATATTTGTTGAACCGTTTTCGGCGTTGCCGCCACACGGTTCTCATTCTCAAGCAGCTCTCTAGGTACACCAATTAACATACTGTTTCCCTCTGATTGATGATTGGGTTGATGAGATTAATGAACAAACTTTCGTCTATTCATCGTTAAAATGACAAAAAGTCAAACAGATACAACTGTATCATTGATTGAATGAAAATAGGTAACGTTTTTAAGTGGTTTTACAAGATATTGTGATAGGGATCACGAAAAATCTCTATTTATAATTTTCTATAAAAAATCAAAAAATAATAGATCTATATATCCTAAGTAATAATATTAGACACTGTAGTGGATTAACATCAATACCAAGCCACAAAAAAGAAAATGACACATTATAAATAAAAAATGCTTGAAAAATCTTATTAAATTTTTATTGCCAAAGTTAGCTCAAGAACTACTGCAGATTTGCTTAATATTCAACCTAATACATACAGCAATTCTGTTTTATCCAAATTAGCTTTTTATTGAGTGCTATTTAGTACTTGAAGCTCACGGACTTGACAGCATTAAGATTAATGAAAATTACCTAAAGGAAAAAAGACATATAAACAACATAGGAAATTTTTAGAATTAAGGTAAAGCTTGTACTCTCAAAAATATAATGGAATTGATCTAAAATACTTTTCTTTATTCTTAAAGGATATGGATTTAAGCTTAATTTGGGTATATGGAAGGGCAATTAAAAATACTGAAAAATGATGCAAGATTTAGAACCGATCTACTATAGTCCAAAAATAAATTTATCCAAATTAATCTTGTACCTTGCCATTCTTGCTATTCTTTTTTATCCTATGCTCCAATTTTGGAGGCTATTATGAAATTTAAAAATATTCTCGTTGTACTTAATCCCAGTAATGAAAAACAGTACGCCCTAGCTCGTGCAGTGCGTTTAGTTGAAGAACAAAAAAATGAAACTAAGGTAAAAATCACCGCACTTTTATCAGTCTATGATTTATCTTATGAAATGTCAGCTTTACTTTCTTCTGAAGAACGTTCAGAAATGCATCAACAAGTAATAGAAAAACACCGTCACGCTGTTCAATATTACTTAGATAAATATGCAAATCCAGAAATTGAATTACAATCTCATATTGTGTGGAATAGCAATGAAGCTGATGCAATTAACGAAGAAGTAGAAAATAATAATTACGATCTAGTCGTAAAATATACCAAAGACGAAGAAAAACTTACGTCTCTAATCTTTACTCCCATTGATTGGCAACTTCTTCGTAAATGCCCTATTCCTGTCTTAATGGTTCGTGATGGCGATTGGAAACATCAACGCCGTATTCTTGTGGCTGTTAATGTATCTGGAGAGCAAGAATATCAAGATGAATTTAATCAAGAGCTGGTAGAAACTGGTATTTCACTCGCGGAAAATCTAAATCGTGGTAATGTCCATTTGGTGGCAGCCTACCCTTCCGCGCCAATCAATATGGCGATTGATTTGCCTGAATTTAATACTTCAGGCTATGAAAATGGTATTCGAGGTCAGCATCTCATTAATATGAAAGCGTTACGTCAGAAGTTTGGGATTGATGAAGATCATACTCACGTACGCGAAGGTTTCCCAGAGGAAGTTATTCCTGAAGTGGCGAAAGAAATTGAAGCTGAATTAGTGATTTTAGGCACAGTGGGACGCACAGGTTTATCTGCCGCATTATTAGGCAATACTGCAGAACATGTAATTAGTAAATTAAGTTGTAATTTATTAGGCATTAAACCATCGAAAAAAGACGATTAAAACATTTTCCTCAATTTATAAGACGCCCTAAATATTTTGTATTTAGGGCATTTTTATACTATTTCTTATGGTATTTTTCATTTTGTGATCTCGATCACAAATCTTAAAGTTTTATTTAAATAGCTATTTAAATGATAGCTATTTTCATTTAGTATTTTGCACTCATTTTTTAACTCCCCCATTCTTATTAAGGAAATATATGAAAAAGACATTAATTACAAGCTTATTGGTTTTATCTGGCATAGCACAAGCTCACGAAGTTTGGGTTCAAGCACCGACGAAATTAGCATCAGGTTCTGTATTAAAAGCAGAATTAGCTTATGGAGATTACCCTTATTGTAGAAAAAATTCCTGAAGCACGCTTAAAAATTTTTGCGCCAATGGAAATTATTCATCAAAATGGAGAAAAACAAACCTTAATCCAAAAAGGCGAAAACTATCAATATCAATCAGAGAAAGCACTGTCTGATGGTTCTTATTGGGTAACAGCCACTTATAAACCAACATTTTGGTCACAAAATGCTGAAGGTTGGAAAATGGATAATTTGAAAGGATTAGAAAACCCAACTTATTGCGAACAAACTCAAATGTTTGGCAAAAGTCTCGTTACCGTTGGTAAAAAACCATTAAATACAGAAATGGCAATGACAAGAGTTGGTTTACCGCTAGAAATTGTTCCTTTGCGTGATCCAAGCAAAGCGAAATCAGGCGAACCGTTCCCTGTTCAAATTTTCTACCAAGATCAGCCATTAGCAGGCGAAACTGTCATCGCAACCGCTGATACTATTATCGTGAAAGATCTTGAAGCAAGTACAGGTCATCGTGAACCACAAGGTTTTTCAGGTAAAACAGATAGTCAAGGACGTGTGAATATCATTCCATTAATTGATGGAATTTGGAAAATTAAAGTTATTCATAAAACACCATTTGCAGATCAACAAACTTGTCAGCAATCTGCAAGCTATAGCACATTAATTTTACCTGTTGGTAAAGGATTAGCTAAATTACCACCAAAACCAGAACACCATCATCATTAACCTTGAAAGTGCGGTGGAATTTCACCGCACTTTTGCATCCTAATTAAATAAAAAATACAGAAATAGTCTGCCTAAATCCTAAGTTATTCATCTGCATATCCAGATTTTGGCAAGGGTTTCCCATCTAAATATGCCAAATTATCTTTAAGTCTTAACCGCCCTTCGGTAAACCATTTAATCACAAGCGGATAAATTTGATATTCTTGCTCACGGGTTCTAGCTTCCACTTCTTCTATGCTATCTTCGGGGAAGATTGGCACTTTTGCTTGTAAGACAATCGCACCACCATCTACTTCTTCATTGACAAAATGAACGGTTGTGCCGTGTTCATTGTCGCCTGCTTCAATCGCACGTTGATAGGTGTTTAATCCTGCGTATTTAGGAAGAAGAGAAGGATGGATATTTAAAATTTTCCCTGCAAAACGTTGAGTAAATTTTGGGGTAAGAATTTTCATATAACCAGCAAGGACGATCAAATCTACTGCTAGGCTTTGCAAATAATCGCCAATGGCATCGTCCATTTCGAGGTTATTGGCAAAATTTTTGCGAAGAAAGACCGCTTGCGGAATCTGTGCTTGTTTGGCTCGAACTAATCCGTAAGCATCAGCTTTGTTACTTACCACACAAGCAATTTTGGCGGGAATATCGCCTGAATGGCAGGCATCAATAATAGTTTGTAAATTCGTTCCTTGACCAGAAATAAGGACGGCAATTTTTTTCATTTTCTTCCTTATAGAAATCAGCCCAAAAGGGCTGAATTGAAATTTAAGATTTTATTATTGAATCTCAACCTGTGCTTCGCCTTCACCAAGAGGTGCAATTTTGCCGATAACCCACGCTTTTTCGCCCGCTTGTTCAAGCAATGCGAGAGCGGTTTCAACCTCTTTTTCTGGTAATGCAATTACCATACCTACGCCACAGTTAAAAGTGCGGTACATTTCATAACGACTAATATTGCCTTTTTCTTGTAACCAGTTGAAGATCTCAGGCCATTGCCAGCTTGATTCATCAATCACTGCTTTGGTGTTGTCAGGCAATACACGCGGGATATTTTCCCAGAAACCGCCACCTGTTAAGTGAGCAATGGCGTGAACTTCGGTCTGCTTGATCAGCTGTAAAATCGATTTTACATAGATTTTGGTTGGTGCTAAAAGGTGTTCGCTAAGCGGTTTACCTTCTAATAAATCCGCTGGATTTGCACCGCTCACTTCAAGCACTTTGCGAATAAGTGAATAGCCGTTTGAGTGAGCACCACTTGAGCCGAGTGCGATAAGCGTGTCGCCCGTTTTTACTGCCGTGCCGTCAATAATCTCTGATTTTTCTACTACACCGACGCAGAAACCCGCTAAGTCGTAGTCGCCTTCGTGGTACATTCCAGGCATTTCAGCGGTTTCGCCACCGACTAACGCACAGCCAGACATTTCGCAACCGTCTGCAATACCTTTGATCACGCTTGCTGCCACATCAACGTCTAATTTTCCTGTTGCATAGTAATCTAAGAAGAAAAGCGGTTCTGCACCTTGCACGATTAAATCGTTTACACACATTGCTACTAAATCTTGACCAATGGTATCGTGTTTGTTTAAGTCAATCGCAAGACGTAATTTTGTGCCAACACCATCGGTGCCAGAAACTAAAATTGGCTCTTTATATTTGGTTGGTAAAGCACATAATGCACCGAAACCACCCAATCCGCCCATGACTTCAGAGCGGCGAGTGCGTTTTACATCGCCTTTGATACGTTCGACTAATTCATTCCCAACGTGAATATCGACGCCAGCATCTTTGTAGCTAAGTTGTGTATTGCTCACGATTAACCTCGATCAATTGAAATAAAAATTGGACAGATTATATCATTAAGCAAACGTTTGCGGTATTGTTAAATTAATTCATTTAATGACATTTTTAAAATTAAAAGGAAATTGCTTGCAATCAAAATTTATTTGTACTACTTTAATAGTACAAATAAGCTCAAGCTCTAGGAGAAAAAATGAAAACCACAACCGCATTAGTCACAGGTGCAACCGCAGGCTTTGGCTTGGCAATCTGTAAAAAATTGATCGAAGCAGGCTATAAAGTGATTGGCACGGGCAGACGTGCAGATCGATTAGCAGAAATTCATTCACAATTAGGCAACAATTTTCTACCGCTTGCCTTTGACATTCGTGATGAACAAGCCACAATTAACGCTCTAAGCACCCTTCCTGAAGGTTGGCAAGCGGTCGATTTATTAGTGAATAATGCAGGTTTAGCCTTGGGATTAGAGCCAGCACATAAAGCGGATTTACAAGATTGGTATCAGATGATCGATACCAACATCAAAGGATTGGTTACTATCACTCGCCTTGTGTTGCCAAATATGGTGGCCCGTAATCACGGGCAGATTGTCAATTTCAGTTCAATTGCAGGTACTTATCCTTATGCTGGCAGTAATGTATATGGTGGAACTAAAGCTTTTGTCACACAATTTAGCTTAAATTTACGAGCTGATCTGGCAGGCACAAAAATTCGAATAAGCAATGTTGAACCGGGTTTATGTGGCGGTACGGAGTTCTCTAATGTGCGTTTTCACGGCGATGATGAAAGAGCGGCAAAAGTGTATGAAAACGTACAATCGGTTCAGCCTGAAGATATTGCGAACATTGTATTATGGCTTCATCAACAACCTGAACACGTGAACATTAATCGCATTGAAGTAATGCCAACCGCTCAATCTTTTGCAGGAATGAGTGTTTCAAAAGAAAAATAATAGGAAAAAATATGTCAGACACACTTCTTAACCCTTATTTTGGCAAATTTGGCGGAATGTATGTACCCGAAATTTTAGTGCCTGTTTTAAAGCAATTAGAACAAGCCTTTGTGGAGGCTCAGAATGATCCTACATTCCAAGCAGAATTTGCTGATTTACTCAAAAATTATGCAGGCAGACCGACCGCACTTACCCTTTGCCGTAATTTAACCAAAGGCACAAAAACTAAACTTTATCTTAAACGTGAAGATTTATTACATGGGGGTGCCCATAAAACTAACCAAGTATTAGGGCAAATTTTGCTTGCTAAACGCATGGGCAAAACGCGTATTATTGCTGAAACTGGTGCAGGTCAGCACGGTGTTGCGACCGCCCTAGCTTGTGCCATGTTAGATATGCCGTGCCGTGTTTATATGGGCGCAAAAGATGTTGAACGCCAATCGCCAAATGTGTTCCGTATGCGTTTAATGGGTGCGGAAGTGGTTCCTGTACAAAAAGGCTCTTGCTCTTTAAAAGACGCCTGTTGTGAAGCGATGCGAGACTGGTCAGCAAACTATGAGAACACCCATTATTTACTTGGAACGGCGGCAGGCCCTCACCCCTTTCCGACGATTGTGAGAGAATTTCAAAAAATGATTGGGATTGAGACGAAACGTCAAATTCTCGAACGAGAAGGTCGTTTACCTGATGCAGTGATTGCTGCCGTCGGTGGCGGCTCGAATGCAATTGGTATGTTTGCGGATTTCATTGAAGAAACCGCTGTGAAACTCATCGGCGTAGAACCTGCGGGTAAAGGTATTGACACGGGCGAACACGGTGCACCGCTCAAACACGGCACAACAGGTATCTATTTCGGAATGAAATCGCCAATTATGCAAGATAAAGATGGACAAATTGAAGAATCTTATTCTATTTCTGCAGGATTAGACTTCCCTTCCGTCGGGCCACAACATGCTTATTTAAATGCGATTGGTCGTGCTGATTATGTATCGATTACCGATGAAGAAGCCCTCAACGCATTCCAAGAATTAGCAAAACACGAAGGTATTATTCCTGCATTAGAAAGCTCACACGCCTTGGCTTATGCCTTGAAATTGATTAAACAAAATCCTGAAAAAGAACAACTTTTAGTGGTTAATCTTTCAGGACGAGGCGATAAAGATATTTTTACCGTTGATAAAATTTTAAATGGAGGCACAAACTAATGAGCCGTTTTGAAACGCAATTTGCGACACTTAACGTAAAAAATGAAGGTGCTTTCGTGCCGTTCGTTACCCTTTGCGACCCTACTTTCGACCGCTCTTTTGAGATCATTTGCACACTTGTCGATAACGGTGCGGATGCTTTAGAGCTCGGCTTTCCTTTTTCCGATCCGCTACTTGATGGCCCAGTTATTCAAGCAGCGAATAATCGAGCTTTAACTGCGGGCCATAGCAGTGAAGATAGCTTTAAGTTATTAGAAAAAGTGCGATCAAAATATCCAGAGATTCCGATTAGCTTATTACTTTGTGCCAATTTAATTTTTGCCAAAGGACTAGATGCTTTTTATCAACGTTGCGCAGAAGTGGGAGTTGATGCTGTGCTTGTAGCAGATATTCCGTTACTGGCAAAAGAAGATTATGTACAAGCGGCTAAAAAACACGGCATTCAACCCGTCTTTATTTGCCCACCAAATGCGGACGAGAAAACGATCCAAGGTGTAGCGGAAAATAGCGAAGGCTATACTTATTTAGTTTCTCGTGCAGGCGTAACCAGTGCTGAAAATCAAGCTCACGCAGCAAATTTGGACACCCTTGTAGAACAACTTAAAGCCCACAATGCCCCACCAATTTTACAAGGCTTCGGCATTGCACAGCCTGAACAAGTGAAAGAAGCCTTAGCTTTGGGGGCAGCTGGTGCAATTTCAGGTTCGGCAACAGTAAAAATTATTGAGCGAAATTTAGATAATCACGAGCAATGTTTAGTTGAATTAGCTGAATTTGTTCAAGCAATGAAAGCAGCAACAAAATAAGCAAAAAAGAACCCGCACTTGTGGCGGGTTTCTTTTATCGAGAAAATTAAAAATTTAATACTTTGTCGGCTTCCATCGTCCAGTCTGCCAACTCTGCTAACGTGCCGATTTCCACACCGTCCGCCAACGGCAGTTCAGTGATACCACGAGCATTTGTACAGGTTTTACAAAGTTTAATTGTCGCCCTTTGCGCTGTTAAAATTTCCAACATTTGTTGTAAATGATACCCTTCTGCTGGATTTTGTTTTGCTAAACCGCCAGTTACCGCATCAGACATTAAAAATACTTTTAAATTAACCGCACTTTTATGTTGCTCTTGCAACTGTAACGCCAAACGTAATGCACTAAAAAATGTTCGTCACCATAAGGGGATGAATGGATAATAAATAGAATATTTTGCATACTATTCTCCTTAATTTCATTAATAACCTTGCTGATAAATTCCTTCCAATAATTTCACTGAAAGCAAGGCGAGATTAAAGCGTTGTTCATCTGCCACAGACCAAAATTCTACGCCATTTTCTACCGCACTTATTTGACTTAAATGAAGTTTTACTGATTCTTCGCTATTTTCTTGTTCTCCATTAAGCACAGGCGTAATTAAGGTTTCTTCTAAAGCGATAAGCTCGCTATTTTGAGGCTGATAGTCGAAATCATAATCTGAAAGTGCGGTGACTTTTTGTGCCAATCCATAAAATACAGGCACTTGGATTGCGTGGAATGTAGCACGCTCTAATTGCGGAAAAATTCGTTGTAATTGATTAGATAAACTAGGTGTTTGATGTGGATAAACATCAAACGCTAAGCGCGTATCTTCTTCGTCCAATGGAATGCCATTTAATAAACGGGCTGTTTGTCCCGCAAGTTTAGTCACGGTTTCCGCATCTGTATAAGAAGCCGGCAATAAAGAGGTGGCAAACACTTGATTAAGATTCGTTTCTTGTAAAATCGGTGCAAGGGTTAAAGCAAGTTGGCTTACTTGTGGGTCAGGCAAACTAACAATGTTACGTTGTCTCAGTTCAAATAATTGTGATTCATTTACCGTTGGGACAACAACTGGCACATCTGAAAGCGCACTACAAACACCTAACATATCAATGAGAATACAGCCCTGCTCTGCTGCTTGCGCAATATGGGAAACTTGCTCAAGTTTTCCTGCAAAAAAGACATAATTAAAATCAGCCCATTCAACTTCATTTGGGGAAAGTTGTTCAACGCCTTTATTGCGAAAACGAATATTTTGTTCTTCTTCAAAAGGTGTTATTTCAACAATAGAAACGCTGCTAATTTCAAGCGCACTTTGTTCTAAACGCTCTACAATTTTTTCACTTAATTCAAATTCTGCTGCTATCGCAATATTTAAGGTTGCGTCCATTTTTCTCTCCGCTGTAAAATAATCGGCATTATTTTACACCAAAATCAAGAACGAAATAATGACACCTGCAATTGATTTACTTAAAAAACAAAAAATTCCTTTTACCTTGCACACTTATGATCATGATCCGAACAATCAACATTTTGGTGATGAGGCGGCCGAAAAATTAGGCATTGATCCTAACCGCTCTTTTAAAACGTTACTTGTGGCGGAAAATGGCGATCAGAAAAAACTTGCTTGTTTTGTGCTTGCAACGGCCAATATGCTGAATTTAAAGAAAGCGGCAAAATCTATCGGTGTGAAAAAAGTAGAAATGGCAGATAAAGATGCAGCACAAAAAAGTACAGGTTATCTTGTAGGGGGAATTAGCCCGCTGGGTCAAAAGAAACGCGTGAAAACTGTGATAAATTTAACCGCACTTGAGTTTGAAACGATTTATGTTTCAGGCGGAAAACGGGGGCTAAGTGTAGAAATTTCACCACAAGATTTAGCAAAAGTATTAGGTGCAGAATTTACTGATATCGTTGATGAATAAGTGGTTAATTTAGAAATTTAAAGGCGGATTTATTCCGCCTTTTTACTAATTTAAATCTTCCAATAATTTCCCCAATCCGCTCTGGCGTCTCACTGTTTGGCGAATTGCTGTTTTCCATATTTTTTCATCGGCAAATACAGTAAGTTCTTTTTTCGCACGAGTGACACCCGTGAAAACTAATTCTCGCGACAATACTGGATTTACTTCTGTAGGAAGCACCATGACGGTATGTTCAAATTCAGAACCTTGAGATTTATGAATCGTCATCATAAAAGCAGGTTCATGTGCTGGAATTCGGCTTGTCAGCACTTCTCGATTGCCAAACCATACTTTACCATTTGCCAAGCAAAGTCCAATATCGCCGTTATAAAGGCGAACATTATGATCGTTTTCAGTAATCATAATTGGCTTGCCGATATACCAATCTTGTTCATTACGGAACCAGAGCAATTTTTCCTCTCGCAACGCTAATGCGATTTCTTTATTGAGATTTTCAACTCCTAAATTGTTATTACGAAGTGCGGTTAAAAATCTCACAGAATTAAATTGCGCTTGAATAGCCTCGGCATAGGAAATGCCTTGTTCATTTTTAACGTTAGGATCAATTTTTTGTTTACGTAAATCATCCAACATTTTTAAGAAAGTGCGGTAATTTTCCACCGCACTTTTTACCACTTGATTAACCGCATCGCTTTCATCATTTAAGGCATTAAAGTGCAATTCTTGCGGATAATGTTCAAATAACCCAAGGCTATCGTCTGCTTTGCCTTTTTGAATGAATTCAGCTAACTTGCCAATACCTGAATCTTTATCAAAACGGCGACTTTCTGTTAGATGGCATAAGCAATCACGTATTGGATTTGAACAATCAGAACCTTCCACTTTATAGCCTGTTGTCACTTGTAAATACGCAGCTTGTTCATGACTATAAGGTTGATTAATAAATTGTGCCAATTCCCCCAATACTGCCCCCGCCTCAACAGAGGCTAATTGCGCCTGATCGCCTAATAAAATTAATCGAGTTTCGGGCTTTAACGCATTGATAAGTTTTACCATCATCGGCAAATCAATCATTGATGTTTCATCAACAACTAATACATCCAACTGCAAAGGGTTATGACTGTTATAGCGTGTGTAATCATTAAAGGCATTCACGCCCAGTAAACTATGCAAGGTACTGGCTTTTTGTGGAATCGCATTGAAAAGTGAATCGGATAAATTCATTTTTTCTTGCATAAAACCTAACGCATTTTTAATCGACTCTTCCAAACGAGAGGCAGCCTTGCCAGTCGGCGCAACCAATTTGATATGTAATTTACAATCAAATAATTCTTGTAGAACGAGCAGTAAACGCGTAACTGTGGTTGTTTTTCCTGTTCCTGGGCCGCCTGTAATAATCGAAAATGGATTTTTAATCGCCGTTGCCACTGCCACTTTTTGCCAATCTGTTTTTTCCTGTTTTTCAGGGAAATATTTATCTAATTTTTGACGAATTTCATCATAAGAAAAGGCTAAAGTGCGGTTATTTTTTAAGGTGTTTTTTATATATTGTGCGATGCGATATTCATCTTGCCAAGCTCGATAGAAATACAACGCGCCAAATTGAAATGCCATTGGCACAATTTGATTGACGGGATCTTGCGTAAATGCCATATGCCCGCACAACGCATTTTGCCAATCTTCCACAGCTAAATAACCAATCTTTTCAAGGATTTCTGCTAAATAGTTTTCTTCTGTGGTGCGATAAACCAAACCAAATAAATTATGTTCTAAATAGCGATCTAATTGGCTGCAAGTATTTCCCTGCGTATAACGCCAGCTACAAAGTGCGGCTAATAATATGGCTAAATTTTTGACTGGTTCCGCATAATCCGTATGACATTGTTTATCAGCTATCAACTTAGCAAAATAATAATCACCTTGAGAAAGAATGCCCTGCTCTTTAAGTTTTTGTAATACGGATAACATTAAAACACCCCGTCTAATTCTGTGATTAATTCAACGCTTGGACGATCATAAAATACGCCAGATTGTGGCTCACCGTTCATTCCACGTAAGAAAAGATAAAATACCCCGCCGAAATCTCGCGCATAATCGTAATGAGGCACAACGCTTTGTAAATAACGGTTCAATGTCAGCGTATAAATTAAATATTGCCAATCATAGTGACTATGTAACATTTCTTTTTTCAATGCCTCTTGATTGTAATCAGCAAGAGTTGAACCTAAGAAATTAGATTTATAATCAACAAGATAATATTTCCCATTATGGCGGAAAACTAAGTCAATTGAACCTCTCACCATGCCTTGAATTTGTTCAAATTGAAGTGGCTCGCTTGGCAAATGATGATGGGTTTTCAAAGCACGATTAAATGCTTCAACATCAAAATGTTCCCGAATAGCCAGATAAAATGGCATTTCTTTAATACAATCTTTATTTGCCAAATCAGCTAATGCTATTCCTATTTCATTAGAAAGTGGCGTATGTGAAATCTGTTGTAGCCAATTTTGTAGCGGCTCCGTAAAGGTTTCATCTAACTGTAAGGATTGTCTTAATTTGTCAATTTCTTCTGTATTTGCTAAATCAGAAAAATAGCAATTTTCAAAATGGCGATGCAATGCCGTCCCGACTTGTTTACCTCGTGGCAAATCTAAAATGCTTGATTCATTTTCGTTTAAAAGTGCGGTCGAAATTTCAATAGCATTTTGGTTATCGTAATCTTTTGCGTCATCAAAAACAGCGTGTTTTTTACCCGCACTTTCAGTGAAATAATTTTGTCGGCGATGTGCTTGTTCAATTGAAGTAAAACTGGTTATTCGCCAATCTTGTTCAATATTGCCCGTAAATTCTGCGGCTTTAAGATCATCATTTTTTATATTGATTGATAAAGCCGTAAAATCCTCTAGATTTGGCTTAGTACAGATTTCCACATTATCTCGCATTTTTTCTTTAAAGGCTTGCAACAACGTCTCGGTATTTTTAGAATCTGACAAATTTATTTCTTTGCCTATTTCGCCTTGGCTTAATACATAATGTAAGGCATTCCATTTTTTATCAAATTGACTAGGCAAAGCGAACGCCATTTGATATTTGGCACGGGTTAAAGCCACATAAAGTAAACGTAACTCCTCCGCAAACGTTTCTTCATAAAGTGCGTTTAAATTACGATTTTCCATATCCCATAAGGTTTCATCTCGTTCTTTAGAATAATAAATATTGATGTCTTTTTTACTTGGATCTTTGCTCGGCACAGCTAAAAATGGTAGCCAAACTAAATCGTATTCTAAGCCTTTAGATTTATGGATTGTCACTATTTTTACCAACTGGCGTTCACTTTCTAAACGAATTTGAGCCTCTTGACGACCTTCGCCTTGAATTTGCTTTTCAAACCAACTGAGCAATGCCGCTTCACTTTCGTGTAGCGTGGCAGCTTGTTGTAAAATTTCTGCCAAATGTAGGAAATCCGTTAAATCTCGCTCGCCTGTTGCTTGGCTTAATAATCGCGCTGAAATGCCTTGCTCCAATAAAATTTGATGTAACATTGCCAATATTCCTTGGCGTTGCCAAGTTTGTTGGTATTGAGCAAAGCTATCTGCCCAACGTTGCCAGTCTGCCTCATTTTGCTGAATTTGATGAATATCCGCTGCATTTAAGCCAAAAAGTACGGTCGCAATTGCGTTCAAAATTGGACGTTCTGCCACATTCAAACAGGCTTTTAGCACCCAAGCTAATTCTTTCGCAACATTGCTATCAAATACGCTATTTTGATCAGAAAGATAAACCGACGCGATCCCTAATTTTTGCAATTCATTTTTTACTAAAGCCGCTTCATTTTTATCACGCACCAATACGGCAATATTCGCCGCTTGCAAGGTTTTACAGGTATCTTCATTTTGAAAAACTGCCTGATTTTCTGCCGCACTTTTTAGCCAATGTTGAATAGAAATAGCACATATTTTTGCCATTTCAGCTTTATTCACTTTGTCACTTTCAGTTAGATAAAAACGATAAGCAGGTTCGGCTTTACCGTTTAAATAAAATCGCAGATGATCATCACGAGAATCAACAGCAGTAAAGTTAATATTTTGATAAATAAATGGCGATTGAGGAAAATCAAATAAAGCATTCACACCATCAACCAAATGCTTCTCTGACCGATAATTTTTAGTGAGTTCAAAGCGAGATTGAGCTTCGTCTGAGGCTTTTAGATAAGTAAAAATATCTGCACCACGGAAACGATAAATCGCCTGCTTCGGATCGCCAATCATAATGAAACCAGTATTTTTTTCGGGATTATCACGATAAATTTTTGAAAAAATAGCGTACTGTTGTGAATCCGTATCCTGAAATTCATCAATCATCGCAAAAGGATATTGGAAACGAATCATTTCCGCTAATTCATCTCCTTGCGCACCTTGCAAGGCTTCACAAAGCAAACGCAATAAATCATCAAAAGATTTTTCTTGATGATTAAGTTTATAGTCTAAAAGTTTTTGTTGTAGGCCTTGGCGATAATGATAAAGAGTGAGTTTGCTTAGTAAATCTGGTGTCATTAAGGCATTAACGCGCTTTTCAAGCTCTGCAAAAATCGGGGAATAAAAAGGCGTTGCGGGTTTTTTATCTTTATTTTTATCCGTTGATTCTTCGCAATTTTTCTCAATAGATGATTGTAGGAAATAGTCTTTCAATGTGGTATTAATTTGATAATCTCTAGGGTTATTTGACCATTGATTGATTTTATTGATCCAATCCCCTAAACGCTTTACTTGGTACTTTTTACGATTTAACGATTTCAACTGATCTTTTGGATAATCTTTCTTCAGTTCATTGGTAATAATCGCTGAAATTTCATCCGCACTTTCTAACCAAAATGCCTTTAATTCATTCAACGCCTTTTGATAACCCCCCAGATATTGCTGTAAAAAGATTTGTATTGGTACAGATAACGCCTGTTTATTTTCAATCTCCACCTGCAAATCTTTACCTAAATCCGCTTTCAACAAAGACAACACATTTGCTGGTGATACTAATTCTGTCGCGATAAAATTCGCAGATTCAAAATCCAACGGATAAAAATGCTCTCGCCAAAATTCATTAGCAAAACGAACCAACAAATCAGATTGATCTTTTATTAATTCTAAATTGAAGTGAATGCCAGAATGGAAAGCATATTGCATCAACATACGGCGACAAAAACCGTGAATGGTATAAATCGCCGCTAAATCCATATTTTGCTCGGCTAATTTCAAGCGATGAATTGCCTCAAAAATATCTAAATCCTGAGAAAGTGCGGTAAGAAATTCATCATTTTTAAATGAGGATTTATCTTTGGTTTCTGCAAAGGCTGTGAGTTTATCAATCGCATCTGTTATACGCTCACGAATTTTTTTCTTGAGTTCTTCTGTCGCCATTTCCGTAAAGGTTACCACCAAAATTTCTTCCACATTTAACGGACGAGAAAAGTTATTTTCTCCAGCCTTTAATAAAAGTCGGAGATATAAAGATCCAATAGTGTAGGTTTTCCCCGTACCAGCGGATGCTTCGATTAAGCTAATTTGATTTAAAGGCAACGTGATGGGATTCAGTGGGATTGTTTCGGCCATAGATTTTAACAGATGAGAATTAATGGCATTATTTTACAAAATTTGAAGCCATAAATGCAAAAAAGGACGCTTTTCAGCGTCCTAATTCTTTATCTAAACTTTAAAAAATTAAAGTGCAGATTTTGCTTTTTCAACTAATGCAGCGAACGCTACTTTGTCGAATACAGCGATATCAGCAAGAATCTTACGGTCGATTTCAACAGATGCTTTTTTCAAGCCGTTGATGAATTTGCTGTAAGATAAACCGTTTTGACGCGCTGCAGCGTTGATACGTGCAATCCATAATTGACGGAATTGACGTTTACGTTGACGACGGTCACGATATGCGTATTGACCAGCTTTGATCACCGCTTGGAAAGCAACGCGATACACGCGTGAACGTGCACCATAATAACCTTTAGCAGCCTTAAGAACTTTCTTATGGCGTGCTCTTGCAATAACACCACGTTTTACACGAGCCATTATTTAATCTCCTATGTAATATTTTTCTAAAATGAACTAATCGTACGTTTTGCTTAAATAACGGCTTATGCGTATGGTAAGCAAGCTACTACTAAAACTTGGTCTGCTTTCGCAACCATTGATTTATGACGTAAATGACGTTTACGTTTAGTTGTTTTTTTAGTCAAAATATGACGTAAGTGAGATTGTTTACGCTTGAAACCACCAGAAGCAGTTTTTTTGAAGCGCTTTGCTGCGCCGCGTACTGTTTTGATTTTAGGCATTGTTAAAATAACTCCGCATTTTTCGTTTAAAACAACATAATCAGGCGAACTTAAAAAGTTACTTGGAAGCACTGATCATTTCCATCATAAGGCAAATTAAATTGCCTTTTCAAAAGCAGTTAGGCTGCGTAGTGTGCCCAACATGCAGTTGTCTTTTCATTTAAGTCAAACTTAAACAAAAAGATTTGCTAAGAAATCTCAGCAAAATTCTTATTTTTTCTTAGGTGCTAACACCATTACAGCCTGACGGCCTTCTAATTTACCTGGTGCAGATTCAACCACAGAAATTTCAGCTAAATCATTTTTTACGCGCTCTAGGACATCAAAGCCAATGTCTTGGTGAGCCATTTCACGACCGCGGAAACGCACGGTAATTTTTGCTTTGTCACCGTCTTCTAAGAAACGGATTAAGCTACGTAATTTAACTTGATAGTCACCTTCGTCTGTGCCTGGGCGGAATTTAATTTCCTTAACTTGCACAACTTTTTGTTTTTTCTTTTGTTCTTTAGCGGTTTTACTTTTTTCGTAAAGGAATTTACCGTAATTCATAATACGGCAAACAGGCGGTTCAGCATTTGGGCTAATTTCAACAAGATCAAGTTCTGCTTGCTCTGCCATTTCTAGGGCTTGTTGAATAGAAACAATCCCTGCTTGTTCACCATCTTGGTCAATTAAACGAACTTCTTTTACACGAATCTCTTCATTGATACGGTTTGGGCGATTTACTGCCGGCGCTTTTTTTACGGTTTTAATAATCGTATTCCTTCTATTGGTTAATAGTAAAAATCTTTTCGCTAAAAATAAAAGATTTCAAATTTGTTGCCCGTAAGGAACGAGCAAAATCTTGCGAATTCTATAGTATTCACACCACTTATGCAACAAAATTTAGCCTCTAAGGGAAATTTCTACGCTTAAACTTTCGCCAAATTTAAGCAAGTGATGAATGCGAGCAGTTTCTAAGCACAACATCGTTTGATAGCCAGTTTCACTCATTCCACTCGTCTTTTTATGCCAAGGATTCCAAAGGACAAATTGGCTTGCATTATGATGATGCAGTGCAATCGTACGATTGAAACTTTTATCTACGATTTGATTCTGCATTTTTTCTGCAGAATAAATGCAATCAACATTTTCAGAAATGTGACGCGGTGACGGAACGTTTTCTTGTTGTTGGTTTAAGCTATTAAAACAAGTTTCAGGTAAACCTTGTACTTCCACTCGATTAATATCCCCAATATTGAAATAAGTATGCAATGCGGCTTGTGCAAGTTCTTCGCCATAATGTGTAAAAGTTAAATGACATTTGTCTGTGAACATCATTACAATTTTAGCTTCGATAATATTTAAATCAGAAAACAACTCAAATTCTAACCGCACTTTATGCACTGAAATATAGTAATGACTCAACTGCCATAAACGAATACGAGCTGTACCGTGCGCAGGTTGTTTTACGCCACCAAACCAAGGATAACAAATCGGTACACCACCACGAATAGCATTGCCATTTTTGAATGGCTCTACTTCACTTAGCCATAATACATCTTGCTTCGCATTTTGCGGTTTCCAACTGATAAGCTGTGCCCCTTGCAGGGAAATTTTTGCTGTTCCAACAGCATGTTTTAAGTGAAGAACTGGAATGTCGTTATGTTGAACAAGATTAAGCTCTGGTGTCAGTGTTTTTAGTAATGTTGTTTTCATGTTTATTCCTGTGGTTTTAAAAGATAAATAAGGTACAGAGATAACAAAAGGCGTATCAGATACGCCCTTAATCTACGACTTTAATTAAATTTCGTCAATAATTCGATAAACCCAATTTTCCAGTGGGTCATTCAGACGTTTCATCTCAGCACGCATTTCTTCTAACATCTCTTTTTTGATACTGTTATATTGTGAATCATAGAATAAATTATGCATTTCTTCTGGATCGTTACGTATATCATAAAGTTCACACACATCGGTCGCATTAAATACGAGTTTGTAATCTTTGCGACGCCACATACGTTGTTCAAAATACACAAAATGCCCAGCGAGCTGACCAAGCACACCTTTTCGTTGATTATCTTGGTGCTGGCGCATAATCGGGAGAATACTCTGCCCTTCAAAACTTTCTGGCACTTTTTGATTGGCTAAATCGAACACCGTTGAAGTTAAATCGTGAAGATAAACAAGGTTATCATCTTCTTGATTTACACGATTAGAGTTTGGATCTTTGATAATCATCGGAATGTTGTAGGTGGTATCAAACATAAACTCCCCTTTTTCAATCATTCGATGTGCGCCCATTGCATCGCCGTGATCTGCCGTAGCCACCAAGAAAGTGCGGTCATAAATTCCGCGTTTTTGAAGATAATCGAATAATTCACCGATCGCATCATCAATTAAGGTAATATAACCCCAGAATTTTGTGATGACTTCTTTCCAATGATCTTCGCTCGCCTCCCACATTCCCCACATTTTTGAAATTGTGCGGAAATGCCCTGGTTTCCCCTCTAATGGTTTAAAGAAACTTTTATCCAGTACCACATCTTCTTTTCGATACATTGAATAATAAGGTTCTGGCACGATACAAGGCGTGTGTGGCCCCCAGAAGTTTATCCATGCAAAAAATGGTTTGCCTTCATCTAATGATTCTTGAATATATTTTTTCGCTTCATCAATGATGAAATAAGGGATAGTTTGATTTTTTGTACCTGAGAGTAAACCGCAAAGTTCTTGTACTCGTAAATGCGGGTTATCACCAAAGTAGGCACGACTTACTTCTGGGATGTCATACCCCTTTTCTTCTAACCATTTTTTATAACGATTGGAATGTGTTGGCGGTTGGTTGAAGACTAAATTTTTATATACGCCACTACCAGGATAGCCATAACCATCAAAGTTATGCCCTTTAATCCCATAATCTTCAGGTACAGATTTCGTACCTACGTGCCACTTTCCTACAACATAAGTATTATAGCCAGCCAATTTACCGATATTCGGTTTTTCTTGGCTAATTTCGCCTATACCGCCCTTTTCCCCATTTTTAATAATGCCGTGAGAAGACGGCATTAATCCAGTAAAAAGTGAAGTGCGAGCAGGACCACAAACAGAAGCTGGCGTGAAAGCATTATTAAAGCGAACGCCCTCTTTTGCCAATCGATCTAAATTCTGGGTTTTCACAATTTGGTGACCATAAGCCCCCAACATATCTTTACGAATTTGGTCTAATAAAATGTAAATAATGTTCATTATTTCGCCTCTTTATTTCGTACAACAAATAACAGGATAATTTGTAACACCGCCCATACGCCAAGCACCATTGATGGATTACCATTTTCTGATGCCATACCAAGTGGTGAAAGGAATGTGTAAAGTGCGATTAAGCCTAAAATCAAGGATACGCTAGTCACTTTTAAATATTTCCAGTTGGTTAAATCTACGTTGCCTAAGTTTTCTTTGTTTTCAATGTAAGGTTCGCGGCGTAAGAATTGTCCTAAGATGAGCATTAATACAACATCAAATACGAATAATCCGCCCATAACATACACAAAGTTGATTTTGACATTAAACACCCAAACAATGCTGAAATACAAGATAACGTGAGCAAGTAAAGCAATACGTGCCGCTTTGCCAGATACGGTTTTGTTAAACATACCTACGGCAAATAAAGCAACGATTGGAATATTCACAAATCCTGCAAAACGTTTAGTGATTAAGAAGATGCCATCTGTACCAAACATGAGTAATGGCGCGAAAATCATAGTGACAATTGCCATAATGGTAGACACTTTTTTCGCGTAAGAAATTAATTCTGCTTCTGACCGCACTTTTTTACTGATAGATGGCAATAAATCTTTGCAGTAAATGGTTGCTGCTGAATTTAAGAATGAGTTAAAGGTACTTAAAATTGCGCCAAATAATGCAGCAATAAAGAAACCTTGTAACCAAGTTGGCAATACTTTGTTTATGAGTAATGGATAAGACGCATCAATTGGATTGATACCTTCGCCTAAAATATGGAAACTCAATAAACCTGGAAGATTTAAAATAATCGGTAAAGTTAATAAGAATAATGCCGCAATCAAAATCCCTTTTTGACCAGATTTTAAGTCTTTCGCACCTAAGCAACGTTGTACGATAGCTTGGTTTGTTGTCCAATAGAAAAAGTGAACAACCATAATACCGGTGAAAATCGTTGGCCAAGGTGTGGCATCGGTTTCACTACCAATCGCATTCCATTTTTCAATGTGCGTTGTTGTGATTGTGTATAAACCTTCAGAGAAACTACCATCACCTAAATACATCAAAGCAAAGAATGGGACAAGCAATGCGCCAATGACTAAAATAATCGCGTTAATAGTGTCAGATACTGCCACCGCTTTTAAACCACCCAAAATTGCATAAATCGCCCCAACAACGCCAATGGCAACAACTGTGTAAGTTATTGCAGCGCCATAACTTAAACCAAATGCAGTCTCTAAGTTGAAGATTTTATTGAAAGCGATTGCACCTGTGTAAAGTGCGGTTGGAATTACGATGAAAAGATAAAACACTAAGAAAAGCGTGGACATAATCAAGCGAGTTTGACGGTCGAAACGGCTTTCAAAAAACTCCGGCACAGTGGTGTAACCGTTACGCAAATATTTCGGCAGCATATAAAGAGCCAAGAAACAAAGCGGAATAACCGTTGGAACTGTCCAAGCAATCACGGAAAAATTACCTTTATAGGACACCGCATTGACACCGATAAGTTGTTCAGTTGAAAGCGATGTCAGCACCATTGAGCAGCCAATTACTAAACCGCTTAACCCACGCCCTGCCAAAAAATACCCTTTTGAAGATTTTAAATCATCCCCTTTTGTTTTTAACCAAGAAACATACGCAACCACAGTGGTTACAATGAGGAAGCTGAGTATCGTCATAAGCATATATTATTCTCCCATATCGACTAACACAGCATAAAGATAATATAACGCTCTCTAAAGGGTTATGATAATTGTCATATTAAGATTGTGAGGTGGATCACAGAAATAATAATTGAAGATAAATTCAATGGTTTTTATTTCCTGGCAGTTGAAAAAACAATAAAAAATGCTGGAAAATTCCAGCATTATACTTTTTAAATCCGTCTGACTTGCCAGAAGGCTTTCGACCAATAAGGGTTATTCATTGAAGAATAGACGACTCCCCCTCTGGTGGAAGCATGAAGGAATTTATCTTCTTTTACATAAATCCCCACATGATAACCATTAGGGCCTCGGCCAGTTTTAAAGAAAATTAAATCGCCAGTTTGAATATCTTCTTTGCGTACATGTTTACCATAATTAGCTTGTTCAACAGTGCTTCTAGGCAAACGAAGATTAAAACGATCGAAGAAAGTTTTCTGCACAAAACCAGAACAATCTACCCCACGGCGTGAAACACCGCCGAGCACATAAGGTGTACCTGCCCATTCATGTTGTTGTTCGCTCAACATGGCTATGGCCATAATAGGATCGCCGATTTGACCTTTATAGTTCATCGCATAATCATCGTTTTGAAAACTGGAACAAGCGAATAAAAACAGCGAGGCAGTAGCGATTAAAAATAATTTATATACTTTCATACCTTTTCATATGAAAAGTGCGGTAGAAATTCACCGCACTTTTTGTTGCTTACTATTTAGTTTTTTCTACACGGGCACGTAACTTTTGCCCAGGTTTAAATGTGACAACTCGGCGAGCAGAAACTGGCACAACATCACCTGTTTTTGGGTTACGCCCTGGGCGCGATGACTTATCACGTAGTTCAAAATTACCAAATCCTGATAATTTCACATCTTGACCAGATTCTAGCGATAAACGGATCTCTTCCAAAAAGTTCTCCACTACATTTTTCGTATCTTGTTTAGATAAGTGATATTTATCGCTTAAATATTCAATAATATCAAGTTTAGTTATCGTAGCCATATTAATCCCTTAATTCAGCATTAAAGCGTTGTTTTACCTCCGCTAATACTGCTGAAATCACTGCATTAATTTCTTCATCTTCAAGTGTTTTTTCATTATCTTGGACTGTTAAGCTAATCGCTAAACTCTTATAGCCTTCAGCGACGCCCACACCTTGATATACATCGAACAAGTTCACTTGCACCAATTTTTCGCCACCTGCTTGTTTACATGCTGCGATTAATTCCCCTGCTGGTACGCTATCCGCGACGACTAAAGCTAAATCACGACGGTTTGCTGGGAATTTAGAAATTTCTTTTGCTTGCACCACATTACGTGCCGCAATTGCATTCCAAAGAATTTCAAATACAAAAGTTTTGCCATTTAAGCCAAGTTTTTGGCTAATAGATGGATGAATTGCACCAATAAAACCAATTTCTTGACCATCTAATTCAATAGCAGCAGATTGGCCAGGATGTAATGCATCAAATTGTTTTGCAACAAAACGAACTCTATTACCGCCTTCTGTTAAAGAAAGTACTGATTCTAAATCGCCTTTAAGATCAAAGAAATCTACAGATTCTGCTTTACCTGCCCAATGTTCAGATTTTGCCGTTCCAGTAATTACCGCACTTAAAACAAATTCTTGACGCACGCCAAATTCAGCATTGGCATCTGGCACAAAACGCAATCCAGTTTCAAATAAACGAACGCGAGATTGTTGGCGATTTTGGTTATAAAGCACTGCACCTAATAAACCACTCATTAAAGACACTCGCATTGCGGACATTTCCACAGAAATAGGATTTGGCAATACAAGTGCTTCTTGATGTGGATGTAATAAACTTTGAATTTTTGGATCCACAAAGCTATAAGTAATGGCTTCTTGATAATCTGCATCTACAAGTGCGGTCTTAATTCGAGCTAAATCTAAATCAGATTCTTTGTGCTCACGCATGCGGAGATGCGCTAATGGCGCATTGTTTGGAATGCAGTTATAACCATAAATACGCGCTACTTCCTCAATTAAATCTTCTTCGATTTCAATATCAAAACGCCAGCTTGCAGAAGTTACCGTCCAAATATCATTTGCATAAGTAACATCGAAACCAAGACGGTGGAAAATTTCTGTTACGCTTTCTGTTTCAATATGATGACCTAAAAGTGCATCTAATTTACTACGGCGAAGTTGAACTGTATTGACTTTAGGAAGATGAGTTTCATTGCTTACTTCGCAAATTCCCCCTGCTTCACCACCACAGATTTCAAGCAATAATGCGGTTGCTCGTTCCATTGCTTTACGGGCTAATTCAAAATCCACACCACGTTCAAAACGGTGTGATGCATCAGTATGTAAACCATATTGTCTTGCACGGCCTGCAATCGCTAATGGAGCGAAAAATGCAGATTCTAAAATTACATCTTTCGTTTCGCTATTCACGCCACTTTCAGCACCACCAAAAATCCCAGCTATTGCTAAAGGACCATTTTGATCAGCAATTAATAACGTGTTTGATTGAAGTTTTGCGGTTGAGCCATCTAATAATACTAATTCTTCCCCCTCTTTCGCTAAGCGAACTTGAACGGGTTGTGCAACTTTAGCTGCATCAAACGCGTGCATTGGCTGACCAAGCTCAAGCAAAATATAGTTAGTAATATCGACAATAGGATCAATAGAACGAATGCCACAACGACGCAATTTTTCTTGCATCCATATTGGCGATGCAACCTTCACATTAACGTTTTTCACCACACGCAATAAATAACGCGGGCAGGCATCTGGTGCTTGTAAATCAATTTGAATTTTATCAGAAATTGTTGCTGGCATCGCTTCAAAGTGCGGTTGATTTACTGGCTGTTTATTTACCACACCAATTTCACGCGCAATACCCGCAATGCTCAAACAATCCGCACGATTTGGCGTTAAGCTAATTTCGATGGCATTATCATTTAAACCCAAATATTCACGTAAATCAGTGCCGATTGGTGCATCAACTGGCAATTCAATAATACCGTCCGCTTCAACATCAATACCTAATTCAGAAAATGAACAAAGCATTCCTTCTGATGGTTGACCGCGTAATTTCGTTTTCTTAATTTTGAAATCGCCCGGTAATACAGCCCCTTCTGTTGCGCAAGCGACTTTTAAGCCTTGACGACAATTTGGTGCACCACACACGATATCCAATAAACGATCACCGCCTACGTTCACTTTAGTTACACGTAATTTATCCGCATCTGGATGTTGTGCACATTCCACCACTTCACCAACAACGACACCATTAAATGTACCCGCAACGGCTTCTACACCATCCACTTCTAAGCCAAGCATGGTAATTTGCTCGCATAATTGCTCGGTGGACACCGCAGGGTTCACCCATTCTCTTACCCACTGTTCACTAAATTTCATTTGTTGTTATCCTTTTAATTCTAATCCGAGAAATTACTTAAATTGTTTTAAAAAACGTAAGTCGTTTTCAAAGAACGAACGTAAATCTGTGACGTTATAACGTAACATTGTTAAACGCTCAACGCCCATTCCCACGGCAAAACCAGAATATTCATTCGGATCAATACCAACGTTACGCAACACATTTGGGTGCACCATACCACAGCCCAACACTTCTAACCATTTACCGTTTTTACCCATCACATCCACTTCGGCTGAAGGTTCAGTAAACGGGAAATAAGATGGACGGAAACGCACTTGTAAATCTTCTTCAAAGAAAGCGCGTAAGAAATCGTGTAATAAGCCTTTCAATTCTGTGAAATTTGCTTTTTTATCCACATAAAGCAATTCAATTTGGTGGAACATTGGCGTGTGGGTTTGATCGTAGTCATTACGATATACACGTCCTGGAGCCATAATACGGATTGGTGGCTGCATTTTTTCCATCGTACGAATTTGCACGCCAGAAGTTTGGGTGCGAAGTAATAATTCTGGATTAAACCAGAAAGTATCATGATCCGCACGTGCTGGGTGATGTTTAGGAATATTTAACGCATCGAAGTTGTAATAATCACTTTCAATTTCAGGGCCATTTTCAACTGAAAAGCCAAGTTCTGAGAAAAATTTTGTTACACGATTAATCGTCATGGTAACTGGGTGTAAGCCACCAGTTTCAACTTTGCGGCCTGGTAAACTGACATCAACACGTTCTTTTTCTAATTTTGCGTTAAGTTCAGCCTGTTCCCACTCCGTTTTTTTTGCATTTAAAAATTCTAACGCAGCTTGTTTTGCTTCGTTAATTTTTGCGCCCATAGCCGGACGCTCTTCTGCTGACACATTACGCAATTCTTGCATTAATTGAGTAAAATGCCCTTTCTTACCAAAATATTCGACACGGATTTCATCCAAAGCCGTTAAACTTTTATCCTGAATGGATTCAATCGCTAATTTTGCTTTCTCAACAAGCTCGTTCAGATGTTGCATAGTTTCCCCTACTTCTCTTTTCTCTATAAAATAAAAAACCGAGTAATGATAATACCAAGTCCTTAAAAAGTAAAAGAATAATACGAAAAATCATTGGTTTATCAAAAATAAAAATGGAATAACCTTATCGCTATTCCATTTTGTCTTGTTACCAACAAAATCGTTCATTCACAAAATTTTCTGACCGCTCTTTTTGCCATTTTTCTTTATTTTTTGGATTGCCAAAAAAACGTGCTTGTTCCTGTAAACGTTGAACTAATTTTTCCTCAGCTTCTTTTAATGCTTTTTGACGATTTGCAAATTTTGAGGGCAATGCTGGTAAGAAAATAACTTCATAAGGATGCGTAATTGTCCATTTCATCGCGTTTTCTGCAGCACGACTTTGTTTATCAAAATTGCAAAACGCATAAGCATTAACAAACTGCCCTACTACGTGGCTGAAGCCTGTATTATCCTGTACCGTTTGTTTTGGTAAATCCAATACATAAAGTGCGGTGATCAAACGGTTTTGTCCACGATAAAACCAAGTAACCGCTTCATCTCTTAAGCCAAAATCGTAAGCCCGAGCAGATAATGTGAACATTGTGATTGGGGAAATACGAGCAGGATTTTCTTCTACAAAATTTACCGCACTTTTATAACCTTTTAGCGTATTTTCACGTAACATAGGATCGATTTCTTTATGTACAAATACATTTTCTGCTTTTCCATTTTCCGCCGAATAATAAGGTTTAATATAAATATCCACAGATTTCACTGGAGTTTTACTGATAGAGCTACAAGCCGTAATAAAAAGTGCGGTTATAAAATATAGCATTTTAAAAATAGGAATTTTGGCAAAATTCAAACAAATCCACTGACTAAGTGAAGTTTTTATCAATAATTTCATATTTTCCTTATATAATGGCACGACAAATTTCAACATATCGTTATTATGAAAATCCATCTTATCCGCCATAACACCACATTAGAATTTAATAATGAAACAAGTTTACTCGATCATCTCGAGAAAAATAATATTCATCATGAATATCAATGCCGTAATGGCTATTGTGGTTCTTGTCGTGTGAAGATTAAAAAAGGCAAGGTGTCTTATAAAGAAATGCCTCTTGCCTTTCTACAACCCGATGAAATTCTACTTTGTTGCTGTCAAGTAGAAAGCGATATTGAACTTGATTTATAAATTATTTAAATCCAACACATCCGTCATATCAAATAAGCCATTTGCTTTATTTTCCAGCCATTTACCCGCACGCACTGCACCATTAGCGAAAGTCATACGGCTTGATGCTTTATGGGAAATTTCTACACGCTCGCCAATATCAGCAAACCAAACAGTGTGTTCCCCCACCACATCCGAAGCACGAATAGTTGAAAAACCAATTTCATCACGTTTACGTTCGCCTGTAATTCCTTCACGGCAGAACACTCCGTGAGTTTTTAAATCACGACCTAAAGTTTTCGCGATATGTTCGCCCATTGAAAGTGCGGTGCCAGAAGGTGCGTCCACTTTGTGGCGATGATGCACTTCGATCACTTCAATATCGCAATAATCCCCCATCACTTTTGCCGCTTTTTCTAAAAGCTTGAAGACTAAATTCACACCAACACTGAAATTTGATGCAAACACAATAGCAATTTTATCTGAAGCTGCTTTAATCGCCGCTTTACCATTTTCATCAAAACCTGTTGTACCGATCACCATTTTTTTATTATTCGCTACGCAAAATACAATATGCTCAAGGGTACCTTCTGGTCGAGTAAAATCAATTAATAAATCGAATTTATCTTTTTGGCTTTCAAGATCGTCTAAAACTATTACACCAATTTGACCAATGCCCGCCAATTCTCCCGCATCTGTTCCGACTAAAGATGATCCTTTGCGTTCAAAAGCTGCACCTAGTTCTACGCCTTCCGCAGAATGAACCGCTTGAATTAATTGACGCCCCATTCTTCCGCCAGCACCAGCGATTGCAATTTTTAATGTCATGTTACTTCCTTTTTTATTAATGAATTATTTCGTTGATGCCATTATAGACAAGCACACAACCAAAAAATAAAAATACAATACCTGCCATATTATCAATATAACGACTGTATTGACTGTATAAACGCTTGGCAATATTACGTGAAAAAATCAATGAAATCACATAAAAATAACAAAATGTTTCTACCACAATCACTGCAAAAGCCAAGATAATTTGCCACATTTCAGTGATATTCACTAAAACAAGCGACATCACGCTACTAAAATACACCACGACTTTTGCATTAGATAAATTCACTAAAAGTCCTTTCAAAATTTCTTTTTTAATCGTGGTTTGCTGATTAAATTCAGTATCAGAGTGCGGTTCAAATTGAGCGTGTTTTTTACTGCGAGCCATTAAAAAACCGAGATATGCTAGGTAACTACCGCCTAGCAACATAATAACACCATGTAATGCAGGAATAGTAACGAACAACACCGCCAATCCCAACATTGAAAGCATTGCCCAAAAAGCGATGCCAAGCGTTATACCTAAAATGCCACAAACTGTATTACGACGAGAGTTACTTGCCGCCATCCGACTTACATAAAAGAAATCAGGGCCTGGCGTCATTAAGCCAAATAAATGCACAATGATTAAATTCAGCATCACAACATCCAATACTGAATTGCAAATACGACAATCACCGCATAAATTGCCGCTAATACATCATCGACCATAATACCAAAACCACTTTCGAGTTTTTCGTCAAAATAACGAATTGGGAACGGTTTTAAAATATCAAAAAAGCGGAATAGCACAAAAGCAGACACAATCCATTGCCAAGATAATGACGGGATCGCCGCTAATACAATAAATACACCAATAAATTCATCCCAGACGATAGAACCATGATCATGCACACCCATATCTGCTGTGGTTTTTTGACAAAGGTAGCAACCGAGTAGAAAACAAAGTGCGGTAAAAATTAAAAAGGTTTTTACGCCTAATAAGGAAAGTAAAATCACGCCTAAAATTGTTCCAGCCAAACTCCCCCAAGTGCCGGGAGCAGGATGAATTAAGCCTGAGCCAAAACCAACGGCAAGCAAATGAATAGGATTTAAAAGAGAGATTTTTTTAAGAGGATTATTTTCTGTCATTTTGATTCCTTAAAATGATCGAACCCACTTGAAAAAGTTATATACACAGGTTTTCCATCACGTAAAAAACGAGGCGAAAAGTCACCGCACTTTTCAGTGATTTGACCAATTCGAGTACAAGACACGTTCAGTTTTTTCAAGCGTAATTCTAATTCATCTTTATATTCGGGCGGTATGGTAAAACAAAGTTCATAATCTTCTCCGCCAGTTAAGGCAAATTGTTCCGCTTGAACGCGATCATATTTATGCAAAATCGCTGATGAAAGAGGTAATGAAGAAAATTCAACTTCGGCACTACATTGGCTTCGTTCAAGAATATGCCCTAAATCAGAGATTAACCCATCGGAAAGATCAATGGCTGCATGGGCAATATCAATTAACACCCGTCCAAGTTCAATTCTAGGTGTGGGTCTAAGATGACGTTGTTGCAAAAAAACATCATCAGAATCAACCGCACTTTTGCCCGATAAAATTTGCGTTAAACCTGCTGCGCTATCGCCTAAGGTGCCTGAAACATAAATTAAATCGCCGATTTGTGCTTTATGCCGACAAATTCCTTTGTCTTTTTCGACAAAGCCTTGTGCCGTAATCGTAATAGACAAATTACCTTTTGTAGTATCGCCACCAATTAATGTGACGTTGTATTGTTTTAATGTATGCAATAAACTTTGACTAAATGTTGAAAGCCAATTTTCATCTACATTTGGCAAAGTTAATGCCAGAGAAACCCATTTTGGCAAAGCCCCCATTGCAGCAAGATCACTTAAATTTGTTGCAACGGCTTTGTAAGCTAAATCTTCAGGAGAAATGCTTGGTAAAAAATGCGTATTTTCCACCATTGTATCCGTCGTAATGGCAAGCTGATAATTCTCAGGAATAGAAACCAGCGCACAATCGTCGCCAATAGACAATTGAACGGAATCATCAACTAATATTTGTTGCTGAAAATATCCTTTAATTAAATCAAATTCACCCATTGCCATTTTTCACCTATCTTATTAAAGAAAAGGCACGCGTTAAAAACGCGCGCCATTTTCAGTTTAAAAGGATTATTTACGCCCTAATGCTGGTGCGATTTTATCAAGTACGCCATTGATATATTTATGGCTTTCATCTGCACCGAAGACTTTTGCCACTTCAATCGCTTCATTGATAACCACTTTATATGGCACATCTAACTCGAAGCGCAATTCATAAACGGCTAAACGCAAAATTGCCGTTTCAATAGGATCAAGCTCATCAAAAGCGCGGTCAGTATAAGGCGAAATTGAAAAATCAACGGTTTCAATATTTTCTACTGTTTGACGAAATAATTTACGGAAGTAAGGTTTATCTACCCCATCCATATCTTGATCTAACACAAAGGCTAATTCCACTTGTTCTACAGTATTGCCGGATACTGCCCAAGAATACAAGGCTTGAACAGTACATTCACGCGCACGACGACGAGCAGAAGGCTTTTTCACTTGTTTTTGTTCTGTCATCATTTATGCCGCATCAATTTGTTGAATAAGATTAACCATTTCAAGTGCGGTTAAGGCTGCTTCTGCACCTTTATTACCTGCTTTAGTGCCAGCACGTTCAATTGCTTGCTCAATATTTTCTGTGGTTAATACGCCAAAAGCGACTGGGATTTCAGCATCCATTGCAACTTTTCCTAAACCGCTGCTTGCTTCCCCTGCTACATATTCAAAGTGTGCTGTACCACCACGGATAACTGTACCTAATGCCACAATCGCATCAAATTTTTTACTTTCGGCTAAACGACGAGCAACTAATGGCAATTCATAGGCACCAGGAGCACGCACGATAGTGATATTTTCATCTTTCACTTGACCGATACGTTTTAATGCATCAATTGCGCCTTCTAATAAACTTTCATTAATAAAACTGTTAAAACGAGCAATTGCTACTGCAACTTTTGCATTAGGTGCTGCGACTGAGCCTTCTAAAACTTTCATATTTTTTCCTATTATTAGCCATAATGATTTTGGCTCGGGATTTTAGCACAAAATCGCATATATTCAATATTAATAAGGCTTTACCCCATTTTATTTGAGGTATGTTTTTAAGACTATTTTAGTATTCATAGACCGCACCAATACTATATTTTTATGGAAAATTTCCTTTATTAAGGTAAACTATCAGCCATTTTGTGTGAATTAAATTTAGTTACAGAGGTTTAATATGTCTAAAGTGGCATCGATTGTTGATGTATTACGAGGAAAAGTGGCGATTGGCGAAACCGTCACTGTGCGTGGTTGGGTACGTACCCGTCGCGATTCTAAAGTAGGCTTATCTTTCTTAGCAGTTTATGACGGTTCTTGCTTTGATCCAATTCAAGCGATTATTAATAACGATATTGAAAATTACGAAAACGAAATTTTACGTTTAACAACAGGCTGTTCTGTCATTGTAACAGGTAAAATCGTTGAATCTCCTGCAGAAGGACAAGCGGTTGAATTACAAGCAGAAAAAGTGGAAGTGACAGGGTTTGTTGAAGATCCAGATACTTACCCAATGGCAGCAAAACGCCACTCTATTGAATATTTACGCGAAGTGGCTCACTTGCGTCCTCGCACTAATATTATTGGTGCTGTCGCACGTGTTCGCCATTGTTTATCTCAAGCAATTCACCGTTTCTTCCATGAGCAAGGCTTCTACTGGGTGGCAACTCCATTAATTACTGCATCAGATACTGAAGGTGCAGGTGAAATGTTCCGTGTTTCAACGCTTGATTTAGAAAATCTTCCACGTGGTGAAAATGGAAAAGTTGATTTCAGCCAAGATTTCTTCGGTAAAGAATCATTTTTAACGGTTTCAGGTCAGTTAAACGGCGAAACCTATGCTTGTGCATTAAGCAAAATTTATACTTTCGGCCCAACATTCCGTGCGGAAAACTCGAATACTACCCGTCACTTAGCTGAATTCTGGATGGTTGAACCTGAAGTTGCATTTGCAACGTTAGAGGATAACGCAAAACTTGCAGAAGATATGTTGAAATACGTATTCCGTGCAGTGTTAGCAGAGCGTAAAGACGACTTACAATTCTTTGAAAAACATGTAGATAAAGATGTTATTACGCGTCTAGAAAACTTTGTAAACTCAGATTTTGCACAAATTGACTATACTGATGCCATTGATGTGTTATTAAAATCTGGTAAGAAATTTGAATTCCCTGTTTCTTGGGGTATCGATCTTTCTTCTGAACACGAACGTTTCTTGGCGGAAGAATATTTCAAATCACCGGTTGTGGTGAAAAACTATCCAAAAGACATTAAAGCATTCTATATGCGTTTAAATGACGATGGAAAAACGGTGGCAGCAATGGACGTGTTAGCACCGGGAATTGGTGAAATCATCGGTGGTTCACAACGTGAAGAACGTTTAGAGGTGCTTGATAAACGTATGGAAGAAATGGGATTAAATCCAGATGATTATTGGTGGTATCGCGATCTTCGTAAATATGGTAGCGTTCCACATTCTGGTTTTGGTCTTGGTTTTGAACGCTTAATCGTCTATGTAACTGGCGTGCAAAATATTCGTGATGTGATTCCATTCCCACGCGCGCCAAGAAATGCGAATTTCTAATTAAATTTAACGTTAATATTGACCGCACTTACGCCAAAGTGCGGTCAATTTTTTCAGAATTTTAAGGAAAGCAAAATGGATAAAATTAAACAACTCTTTGCCAACAATTACAGTTGGGCGCAAAGAATGAAGGAAGAAAATTCAACTTACTTCAAAGAACTTGCGGATCATCAAACGCCACATTACCTTTGGATTGGTTGCTCTGATAGCCGTGTGCCCGCTGAGAAATTGACAAATCTTGAACCAGGCGAGCTTTTTGTTCACCGTAATGTTGCTAACCAAGTAATTCACACAGATTTTAATTGCCTTTCTGTTGTGCAATATGCCGTCGATGTACTTAAAATCGAACATATTATTATCTGTGGTCACACCAACTGCGGAGGAATTCACGCTGCTATGGCAGATAAAGATTTAGGGCTTATCAACAACTGGCTTCTTCATATTCGCGATATTTGGTTTAAACACGGACATCTTCTCGGTAAACTTTCCCCAGAAAAACGTGCCGATATGCTAACTAAAATTAACGTAGCGGAACAGGTTTACAATCTAGGGCGTACATCAATTGTAAAAAGCGCTTGGGAACGCGGACAAAAACTCTCATTGCACGGCTGGGTATATGACGTAAATGATGGATTTTTAGTGGATCAAGGTGTAATGGCAACCAGTAGAGAAACCCTTGAAATTTCCTATCGAAACGCTATCGCTCGTTTATCAATACTTGATGAAGAAAATATTTTGAAAAAAGATCATATTGAACCAACAGCAAATTGATACTCGCAATATTTCCACTAGAATTTCATTTATCTATTGTAGAATTTTATTGCTTGTAATGTCTTTTTATTGCAGCAGATTTTGTAAGTTTAGGTCGAGAAAAATGACAGTGGATAAAATAAAAAAGAAGCTAATTTTCCCGAAAATTTGCAAACAATATCATAAATAAAAACATTTGAGCGTTTTTGCACAATTTTAGTTAATAAGATTTTCTATACTGATACCTCATTTACATCAGAAAAGGGAAAATTATGAAAAAAATGATCTCAAGCGTATTTTGTTCGCTTATTGCTGGTACAGCTTGTGCAAAAACTCATCTGTTTTTAGCATTAATGTGCCAGATTTACCTAAACACGGATTTCACGCTAAAAACTTGTTAAGTGCCGATTATGGTTTTGGTTGCAATGGAGGAAATCTGTCACCAGCGATTTCTTGGGCGAATGCCCCGAAAGGGACGAAAAGTTTTGTAGTAACGATCTATGATAAAGATGCACCAACAGGCATTGGCTGGATGCATTGGATAGTTACAAATATTCCTGCAAATACGACCGCTCTTCCTGAAGGCATTAAAGCTGATGGTACTAATTTACCACAAGGTGCGCTGCAAACCCACACTGATTTTGGCGTGCCAGGATTTGGCGGAGCTTGTCCACCCGAAGGACAAAAACATCGTTATGAAATTAAAGTCACAGCAGTAAGTCTAGAAACCTTGCCAAATGTGACGGCAGATACACCAGCTTGGATAATTTTCTCTCCATTTATCCAACGCAAAATTTTTCTACCACGCCTAACCTAAATAACGGCAGGTTGCGTAAAATAGGATTTATCTAGTTTCAATTTATGTCTTTGTATAATGGTATTTTTTTCAGCAAGATTAGGACGAATGGGCATAAAAATTCCTTGTAAAAGTGCGGTCATTTTAAGTAATTTTTTATGAGTGTTCTAAATTATGCTAAACTCTCTCCCAATTTTTAAATGAAGGATCATTTAGAATAATCTGCTACCTATACAGATAAAATTATCGTTCAGTTATGTAATCAAATAATAGATGGAGAAGATTGCGAAGAATTTAACTGATTTATAGCTTTTGATATGATTATTTATAATAAAAAGAGCAGTTAAAAATTATGATATTTTTAACCGCCCTTTGTTTTGTTAAAGGTTAGATTGAACGCTTAACCTCAACCACTTCAAACACCTCGATTTGGTCGCCGACTTTTACATCGTTGTAGTTTTTCACGCCGATACCACATTCCATACCGTTACGAACTTCAGATACATCATCTTTGAAACGACGAAGAGATTCTAATTCCCCTTCAAAGATAACGACGTTGTCACGTAATACACGGATTGGGTTGTTACGTTTCACTACCCCCTCGGTTACCATACAACCTGCGATTGCACCAAATTTCGGATGACGGAATACATCACGAACTTCAGCTAAGCCAATAATTTCTTGTTTAAATTCAGGCTCTAACATACCGCTCATTGCTGCTTTAATTTCATTCAACAATTCATAAATGATTGAGTAATAATGTAAATCAATGTTTTCTGCCTCAATGACACGACGAGCTGTTGCATCCGCACGAACATTAAAGCCAACAATGATGGCATTAGATGCTGCCGCTAAAGTTGCATCAGTTTCAGTAATACCACCTACACCTGAACCAACAACTTTAACTTTTACTTCATTAGTAGAAAGTTCATTTAATGCTTGAACAATCGCTTCTACGGAGCCTTGTACGTCCGCTTTCACAATGACGTTCAATTCAGCCACATCGCCTTCAGACATATTGCTAAACATATTTTCAAGTTTCGCTTTTTGCTGGCGAGCTAATTTCACTTCACGGAATTTACCTTGACGATATAACGCCACTTCACGTGCTTTTTTCTCATCACGTACAACGGTTGCTTCATCCCCCGCTGCAGGCACACCTGAAAGACCTAATAATTCAACTGGAATTGAAGGACCAGCTTCATCAACTTCTTTTCCGTTTTCATCACGCATTGCTCGTACACGGCCGTATTCAAAACCACAAAGTACGATGTCACCTTTACGTAGTGTACCTGATTGCACCAAGATAGTTGCCACAGGCCCTCGACCTTTATCCAAGTAAGATTCAATGACTACACCACTTGCCATACCGTCTTTTACAGCAGTCAATTCAAGCACTTCTGATTGAAGTAGGATAGCATCTAATAAATCATCAACCCCTGTACCTTTCTTCGCAGATACTGGGACAAATTGCACATCGCCACCGAATTTTTCAGAAATGACATCATGTTGTAATAATTCTTGCTCAACACGGTCTGGATTTGCTTCTGGTTTATCAATTTTATTTACTGCAACCACTAAAGGCGCACCTGCTGCTTTTGCGTGTTGAATCGCTTCGATAGTTTGAGGCATCACACCATCATCGGCCGCAACAACAAGAACAACAATATCTGTTGCTTTTGCACCACGCGCACGCATAGAAGTAAAGGCAGCATGTCCTGGAGTATCCAAGAAAGTGATCATTTTGCCATCATCCATTTCTACGTGATACGCACCGATATGTTGGGTAATACCACCTGCTTCGCCTGCAGCCACTTTCGCTTTACGAATATAGTCTAGTAAAGAAGTTTTACCGTGATCAACGTGTCCCATAATAGTTACAACTGGCGCACGCGTTACTTTTTCTGCGTTTACATCACGATCGCCTAATACTGCTTCTTCAAGCTCATTTTCATTGCGAAGAATCACTTTATGACCAAGTTCTTCCGCTACTAATTGAGCGGTTTCTTGATCGATAACTTGGTTAATGGTGACCATTTCACCCATTTTCATCATCACTTTAATGATTTCTGTCGCTTTCACCGACATTTTGTTCGCAAGTTCTGCAACGGTAATGGTTTCGCTAATCACAACATCTGCTTTTACTACTTGAACTGGTTTAGTAAAAGCTTGTTGAAGTGCGGTGCCTTTTTTTCCATTTTTACCTTTACCAAACTTAGCATCTTTTTGATTTTTACGATTAGATTCGCGCTCGTTTTTCGAGTTTTTGCTATTTTCATCGTCACGACCGCCTTTTTTTGCTTTTGCTACTTTATTTTTACCTCGACCACGATTTTCATTACGACGATCTTCTTCATCTTCTGCTTCAAGTGCATATCTTGAACTTAAATTGTAATCAGAATAGTCTTCTGAAGAAGATTCATTGTCTGAATCATCTGCTTCAGCATAACGTTTAGCTTCTTCTGCTGCACGACGAGCTTGTTCTTCTGCTTTTTGACGAGCCACTTCTTCAGCTTTACGACGAAGTTCAGCTTCTTCTGCTTTACGTTTCTCTTTTTCAGGATCAACAAATTTAGCTTTAGAATCTACCGCACTTTTTGCTGGCTTAGCGGTTTCTGCTTTCGCTTTTTCAGCTTTTGATTTTTCATCAGCTTCTTTCTTAGTTGCCGCTTTTTCAGCTTCTAAACGAGCTTTTTCTTCTGCCGCTTTTTGTTCAGCAATTTTTTTCGCTTCCGCTTCTTGCTGTGCTTTTAATTTTGCTTCTTCTTGTTGAGCAATATCGGTTTTTACTGTGCGTTTTTTACGTACTTCTACTTGTACAGCTTTACTTTTTCCACTCGTTGTTGTACCACTCACTGTAGTTTTTGTTCTGCGTTGAATGCTTAATTTTTTTGGCACATCAGCCTTTACATCTTCAGTCATTACAGCTCTCCTTATTCTTCTTCGCCAAACCAACAAATATTACGTGCAGCCATAATTAAATCTGCGGCCTCTTCTGCGGTTAATTCTTCAATATCAGTTAAATCATCAACGCCTTGTTCTGCGAGTTCTTCAAGGGTGGTAATTTGTTTTTCTGCTAGTTTGATCGCAACGTGACGATTCATTCCCTCTAAATTCAATAAACGATCTTCAACATTCGCTTTTTTCAGAGCTTCTTCTTCAGCTACTGCTGCGGCTGTAATCGCATTTTTAGCACGGGTTTGAAGTTCTTCAACAAGATCTTCATCTTCTAAACCATCAATTGCTGTCAATTCATTCATTGGCACATAAGCAATTTCTTCTAAACTTGTGAAACCTTCTTCCACAAGGATTTGAGCAAATTCTTCATCAAGTTCTAAGGCATTCATAAATAAGTTTAACACTTTGTTATCTTCTGCTTGATGTTTTGTGTTTAACTCATCGGTCGTCATTACGTTTAGTGTCCAACCCGTTAATTGTGTTGCTAAACGCACGTTTTGACCATTACGACCAATTGCTTGCGCAAGGTTAGCTGCTTCAACGGCAATATCCATAGAATGATTATCTTCATCAACAATAATAGAAGACACATCCGCAGGTGCCATTGCATTGATCACAAATTGCGCTGGATTATCATCCCAAAGTACAATATCAACTCGTTCACCGCCAAGTTCATTGGTAATTGCCTGAACACGTGCACCACGCATTCCTACACAAGCACCAACAGGATCGATACGTTTATCATTTGATTTTACCGCGATTTTAGCACGAGAACCCGCATCACGAGCTGCACCACGAATTTCAATCATTTCTTCGCCAATTTCAGGCACTTCAATACGGAATAATTCGATCAACATTTCTGGTTTAGAACGTGTCACAAATAATTGTGCAGTTTTGCCTTCAGGATTCACTTTATAAAGTACCCCACGAACACGATCTCCCGGACGGAAGTTTTCACGTGGTAACATATCTTCACGTGCAATCATCGCTTCCGCTTTATTGCCAAGGTCTAAAATAATACTGTCTCGACTTACTTTTTTTACGGTGCCTGTTACAATTTTTCCTTCTTCTTCACGAAATTGTTCAACCACTTTTGCACGTTCAGCTTCACGAATTTTAGTGCTAATAACTTGACGTGCCGTTTGCATTGCAATACGGTCAAACGCAATAGATTCAATTTGATCTTCTACATACTCTCCAAGTTGCAAATTTGGATCATCAAATTGCGCCGCTTCCAAAGTAATTTCCTTCGTTGGTACTTTTACTTCATCTACGACTAACCAACGGCGAAAAGTATCAAATTCCCCTGTTTTTGGATTAATTGAAACGCGAATATCCGTTTCATATTCAAACTTCTTCTTAGTAGAAATCGCAATCGCACTCTCCAATGCTTCAAAAATTTTCTCACGTGGTAATAATTTTTCATTGGATACAGCTTCTGCCGCCAGTAAAATTTCTTTACTCATTTCTCTTTTTCTCCTTTTAAAATTTTGCAACAACATTCGCTTTTTGAATGTTTCCGAAGACTAAAATTTGTTCTTGATCATCAACGATTAAAGTAATCATATCCTTTTCAATACGCTCTAACTTACCTTGCCATTTACGGCGTTCCATCACTGGAATTCGCAAATGTACTGCGATATCTTGCCCAATATAACGTTCAAATTGTAGTAAGGTAAATAGCGGACGATCTAAACCTGGTGACGACACTTCTAGATTGTATTTATCCGCAATTGGATCTTCCACGTCTAAAATTGCGCTCACTTGACGACTTACATCAGCACAATCATCAACCGTCACACCATCATCTTTATCTATAAATAAACGCACCGTCATAAAACGCCCCGCACGCTGACACTCAATTCCCCACAATTCACAGCCTAAATCCTCTACCGCATCTTGTAGCATTTCTTGTAAATTTTGTTCTAACGTAGCCAATTTCTACTCCTATATAAGGTGCAATTCATCGCACTATATCATAACCTTATGAAACCTTATCCTAAACAATACTTATCTCCTCTATTTTAGTAATAGTAAGAAGATAGTTTATTAAATCTCAGGCATAAAAAAAGGGTTAGGTTCATAAGAACCTAAGCCCAGTTACTAAATTTCTTATAGAAAAAAACCCCAAAACTGGGGTTCTTTTACTGAACTTATTATTGGTTGCGGGGGCTGGATTTGAACCAACGACCTTCGGGTTATGAGCCCGACGAGCTACCAAGCTGCTCCACCCCGCGTCCGAAATATGTGCGACATTATAGTGATAAAAATTTAATATGCAAGGAATTTTGTAAAATCATTGGGATAACAATTTAATAAAATTAACAATATATCTCCTAAAAGTAATCTTTTTTATATAAAAGAAAATACTGGTTAGAAAAATTTATATCATTAACACAAATTAAAATAGTCAATATAAATTCTAATTATTCAATAATTTAATTTTCTCAATCACGTTTGTTGTTGAACAACCATTTTCAAAGTTTAGCACTTTAACATCGCCACCGTTTGCCCAAACTTCTTTTGAGCCAGCAATCTCTTCGGGTTTGTAATCTCCGCCTTTGACTAAAAGATCTGGTAGAATGTCACCGATTAAACGCTGTGGTGTGTCTTCGATGAATGGCACCAACCAGTCCACAGATGCCAAACCAGCCAATACCGCCATACGAGTTTCAAGATTGTTAATTGGGCGATTTTCGCCTTTTAAGCGTTTAACAGAATCGTCGCTATTTACTGCGACAATTAAACGATCGCCTAATTTACGTGCATTTTCTAAATAAGAAACATGGCCTGGATGCAAAATATCGAAACAGCCATTAGTCATCACAATTTTTTCACCACGCGCTTTCGCTTGTGCGACTGCATCTTTTAATTCTGCTTCGCTCATAATGCCAAATCCCGTTTCAGGACGAGCATGAATCGCATTTTCAAGTTCCACGGTCGAAACCGTTGAAGTACCCAATTTACCCACCACAACTCCTGCGGCAACATTGGCTAAATAACAAGATTCTTCGAAAGAACGTCCATCTGCTAATGCGGTTGCTAATACACTAATGACAGTATCACCGGCTCCCGTCACATCAAATACTTCTTTTGCGACAGTTGGCAAATGATAAGGCTCTTGATTTGGGCGTAATAATGTCATTCCTTTTTCAGAACGCGTCACCAAAAGTGTGGTTAATTCAATATCAGAAATTAATTTTAAACCTTTTTCAATAATCTCTTCTTCTGTATTGCATTTGCCCACAACGGCTTCAAACTCAGACATATTTGGTGTCAATAATGTCGCACCACGATAACGTTCAAAATCAGTTCCCTTTGGATCGATTAACACAGGCACATTTGCTTTGCGTGCAATTTGAATCATTTTTTGAACATCTTTAAGCGTGCCTTTGCCGTAATCAGAAAGAATCAAAGCACCGTAATTTTTTACCGCACTTTCTAACTTCGCTAATAAATCCTTGCAATCTACATTATTGAAATCTTCTTCAAAATCAAGGCGGAGCAGCTGTTGATGACGAGATAAAATACGTAATTTAGTAATGGTTGGATGAGTCTCTAATGCAACAAAATTACAATCGATTTTTTGTTTTTCTAATAAGTAGGAAAGTGCAGAACCAGTTTCATCTTGTCCAATCAATCCCATTAACTGAACGGGTACATTGAGTGAAGCAATATTCATTGCCACATTTGCTGCACCACCCGCGCGCTCTTCATTTTCTTGTACACGAACCACTGGCACTGGCGCTTCTGGTGAAATACGGTTGGTTGCACCGAACCAATAACGATCAAGCATCACGTCACCTAATACGAGTACTTTTGCTTGCTTAAATTCTGCTGAATATTGAGCCATTTTAAAATCTCTCTAATTTGAATAACCAAAATTGTGGCGATTTTACCACAACTCAAATTTACGATAAACTACGCCCCTAACTTACGTGGAAAGAACAATGAAAAACGAAAAACTCCCTCAATTTCAACCGCACTTTTTAGCCCCAAAATACTGGCTGTTTTGGCTAGGTGTGGCAATTTGGCGAAGTATTTTATGTCTTCCCTATCCTATTTTGCGCCATATTGGTAATAGTCTCGGTTGGCTGTTTTCACATTTAAAAGTGGGTAAACGTCGAGCTGCCATTGCACGCCGTAATCTTGAACTTTGTTTCCCTGATATGCCTGAAAACGAACGTGAGACGATTTTACAAGAAAATCTTCGTTCGGTAGGCATGGCAATTATCGAAACAGGTATGGCTTGGTTTTGGTCGGATTTACGTATCAAAAAATGGTCAAAAGTTGAAGGCTTACATTATCTAAAAGAAAATCAAAAAGATGGAATTGTTCTCGTCGGCGTTCATTTCTTAACGCTAGAACTTGGCGCACGTATTCTTGGTTTGCATCATCCTGGCATTGGCGTTTATCGTCCAAATGATAATCCTTTGCTTGATTGGCTACAAACACGAGGTCGTTTACGCTCTAATAAAGATATGCTTGATCGTAAAGATTTGCGTGGAATGATCAAAGCTTTACGCAATGAAGAAACCATTTGGTATGCGCCTGATCACGATTACGGCAGAAAAAATGCCGTTTTTGTACCATTTTTTGCTATGCCCGATGCTTGCACAACCACTGGTAGTTATTATTTATTGAAATCCTCACAAAATAGCAAAGTGATTCCATTTGCGCCATTACGCAATAAAAATGGCTCAGGCTATACAGTGAGCATTTCAGCACCTGTTGATTTTACGAATTTACAAGATGAAACGGCGATTGCTGCGCGAATGAATCAAATCGTTGAAAAGGAAATAATGAAGGACATAACGATATACATGTGGCTACATCGTCGTTTTAAAACACGCCCCGATGAAAATACGCCTAGTTTATACGATTAAAAGTGCGGTCGAATATCACCGCACTTTTTGATAGAATTTTCTCAAATTTAAAAAATTAACGACTCATCTAACCATGACAACCAATTATTCAGCTCAAGAAATTACCGTTCTTAAAGATCTCGAGCCGGTGCAAATTCGCCCTGGTATGTATACAGACACCACTCGTCCTAATCATTTAGCACAAGAAGTTATTGATAACAGTGTGGATGAAGCCCTTGCAGGTTTTGCCACAAAAATTGAAGTAATTTTACACCCCGATCAATCCATTGAAGTCACAGACAATGGTCGCGGAATGCCTGTGGATATTCATCCTACAGAAGGCGTTTCTGGCGTAGAAGTAATCCTGACTAAACTGCATGCGGGTGGTAAATTCTCCAATAAAAATTATGAATTTGCAGGTGGTTTACACGGTGTGGGGATTTCTGTGGTGAATGCACTTTCTGAACGTGTGGATATTCAAGTCAAACGTAATGGGGAAGTGTATAAAATTGCCTTTGAAAACGGCAGTAAAGTAGAAGAATTGGAAGTTATCGGGACTTGTGGCAGACGCACAACGGGAACAACCGTTCACTTCAAACCGAATCCAAAATATTTTGACAGTGCAAAATTTTCCGTTAGCCGCTTACGCCATTTGTTAAGAGCGAAAGCGGTACTCTGCTCAGGGCTTGAAATCAAATTCATTGATAAAGTAAACAATACTCAAGACATTTGGTTATATGAAGATGGGCTTTCCGATTACCTTATCGAAGCAGTAAATGGCTTTGAAACCCTTCCCGAAAAACCATTTGTTGGCGAATTTAAAGGAACAAATGAAGCGGTTAGCTGGGCATTACTTTGGTTGCCAGAAGGTGGCGAACTGATTGGCGAAAGCTATGTAAACTTAATTCCGACTATTCAAGGTGGAACACATGTTAATGGTCTAAGACAAGGTTTATTAGATGCCATTCGTGAATTTTGCGAATTTAGAAATCTATTACCACGCGGGGTAAAACTTACCGCTGATGATATTTGGGATCATTGTTCTTACATTCTTTCCCTTAAAATGCAAGATGCGCAATTCGCAGGGCAAACTAAAGAACGCTTATCATCACGCCAAAGTGCGGTGTTTGTCAGCGGTGTTTTAAAAGATGCGTTCAGTTTATGGCTAAACCAAAATGTACAAGACGCTGAAAAATTAGCAGAAATTGCCATTAGTTCTGCACAACGCCGATTACGTGCGGCCAAAAAAGTCGTACGTAAAAAACTTGTTAGCGGCCCAGCATTACCAGGAAAATTAGCAGATTGCGGCTCACAGGATTTAGAAAAAACAGAATTATTTTTAGTGGAAGGCGACTCTGCGGGCGGTTCGGCAAAACAAGCGCGTGATCGCGAATATCAAGCGATTTTGCCGTTACGTGGGAAAATCTTAAACACATGGGAAGTTTCCCCTGATCAAGTATTAGGTTCAACAGAAATTCACGATATCGCCGTGGCTCTAGGCATCGACCCTGACAGCAATGATTTATCACAACTTCGCTACGGTAAAGTGTGCATTCTCGCCGATGCTGACTCCGATGGACTTCACATTGCCACCCTACTCTGCGCCCTGTTCTTACGCCATTTTCCAAAATTGGTACAAGACGGTCACGTTTATGTGGCTATGCCACCACTTTATCGTATTGACTTAAATAAAGAAGTCTTCTACGCATTAGATGAAAGTGAAAAAGAGGCGATTTTAGAACGGTTGAAAAATAAAAAAGGTAAACCGAATGTTCAACGTTTTAAAGGTTTAGGTGAAATGAACCCATCACAATTGCGTGAAACAACAATGGATCCTAATACTCGTCGCCTTGTTCAATTAACTTATGATTTAGGGGAAGATCAAGGCTCAGATACATTAGAACTGATGGATATGTTATTAGCGAAAAAACGTTCCGAAGACCGTAAAAATTGGTTGCAAGCGAAAGGCGATCAGGTTGATTTATCTGTTTAGACTAAATTAATCTCCGCAAATCCGAATTTTAATAAATTAAAAATATATCAATTAACAGAAACAAAAATGACAAATATCAACTATGAAGGCATTGAGCAAATGCCTCTACGTACTTTCACTGAAAAGGCTTATCTCAACTATTCTATGTATGTCATCATGGATCGTGCGCTGCCTTTTATCGGCGATGGTTTAAAACCCGTTCAACGCCGTATTGTATATGCGATGTCTGAACTTGGCTTAAATGCCACAGCAAAATACAAAAAATCAGCCCGTACCGTCGGTGATGTACTCGGTAAATTCCATCCACATGGCGACAGTGCTTGTTATGAAGCCATGGTATTAATGGCGCAACCTTTCTCTTATCGTTATCCTCTGGTAGATGGTCAAGGTAACTGGGGCGCGCCAGATGATCCAAAATCTTTCGCTGCAATGCGTTATACGGAATCACGCCTCTCTAAAATCGCTGAAATCTTGCTGAGTGAACTAGGACAAGGAACAGTAGATTATCAACCAAACTTTGATGGAACATTGGCTGAACCGCAATATTTACCCGCTCGTTTACCTCACATTTTATTGAACGGAACAACAGGTATTGCAGTGGGTATGGCGACAGATATTCCACCGCACAACATTAATGAAATTGCTGATGCGGCAGTGATGTTGTTAGATAATCCGAAAGCAGGATTAGATGATGTACTTGAAATTGTTCAAGGCCCAGATTTTCCAACAGAAGCGGAAATTATTTCGCCCAAATCAGAAATTCGTAAAATTTATGAGCAAGGTCGTGGCTCAATAAAAATGCGTTCAACTTGGAAAAAAGAAGACGGAGAGATCATTATTTCTGCGCTTCCACATCAATCTTCGCCATCCAAAGTCATTGCACAAATAGCCGAACAAATGACGGCAAAAAAACTGCCAATGCTAGAAGATATTCGAGATGAAGCCGATCACGAAAACCCAATTAGAATTGTACTAGTCCCTCGCTCAAATCGCGTCGATACTGATGCCTTAATGGCACATTTATTTGCGACTACAGATCTTGAAAAAAGCTACCGTGTAAATATGAATATGATTGGGCTTGATCATAAACCAGCGGTAAAAGGCTTATTAGAAATCTTAAATGAATGGCTCACTTTCCGTCGCACAACCGTCACTCGCCGTCTTCAATACCGTTTGGATAAAGTACTCTCTCGCTTACATATTTTAGAAGGTTTAATGATAGCTTTTTTAAATATTGATGAGGTTATCGAAATTATACGTCACGAAGATGATCCAAAAGCAGAGCTTATGGCACGCTTTAATTTAAGCGATGAACAAGCCGATGCAATTTTAAATTTACGCTTACGTCATTTAGCGAAATTAGAAGAAAACCAGCTCAAAGCTGAACAAGATGAACTTGAAAAAGAGCGGTTAAATTTAGAAGCAATTTTAGGATCAGAACGCCGTTTGAATACGCTTATCAAAAAAGAAATTCAAGAAGATGCGAAAAAATATGCGAGTCCACGTATGTCTCAACTGGTCGAACGTGAAGAAGCCAAAATGATCTCTGAAAGTGAGATGACGCCAGCAGAACCAGTTACTGTCATCTTATCAGAAATGGGCTGGGTACGTTGTGCAAAAGGACACGATATCGATCCTAAATCATTAAACTACAAAGCTGGCGATAGCTATCGGGCTCACGCTTGTGGCAAGAGTAATCAAGCCGTTGTATTCATTGATAGTACGGGGCGGAGTTATGCACTCGATCCGCTTTCCTTGCCTTCCGCCCGCTCCCAAGGCGAACCTCTCACAGGAAAACTCAATTTACCAGCTGGTGCGACCATTGAATATGTTGTAATGGCAGGCGAACAACAAGAATTATTGATGGCTTCTGATGCGGGATATGGTTTTATTTGTAAATTTGAAGATTTAATTGCACGTAACAAGGCTGGAAAAGCCTTGATTTCTTTACCAGAAAATGCCAAAGTGTTGAAGCCTAAAAAACTGATAAATTCTACCGCATTTGTTGTCGCGATCACATCAGCAGGCAGAATGTTGATTTTTCCAGCACAAGATTTACCGGTATTATCAAAAGGTAAAGGCAATAAAATTATCACTATTCCCGCAGCGAATGCAAAAGATCGTAGCGAACTATTGACAAAATTATTGCTTATTTCAGATCAAGCAAGTCTTGAATTTTATTCTGGAAAACGAAAAATTGTATTAAAACCAGAAGATCTGCAAAAGTTCCGCGCAGAACGAGGCAGAAAAGGTTCGACATTACCACGTGGATTACATACCAATCTTGAAATTATGGTAGTCGAGCCGTAACACAACACATCACTTAAACATAACTTAGGGAGATCCAATTTATGAGCTATACTTTTAGCACGTATGAAACCCTTGCATTAGCAAGCTTAGTTTTGCTATTGGGCTATTTTTTGGTTAAACGCATTAATGTATTAAAAACATTTAACATTCCAGAGCCAGTTGTTGGCGGCTTTATTGTTGCCATTGGTCTTTTAATTTGGCACAAAATTGATGGAACATCCTTTAACTTCGATAAAAATCTACAAACCACAATGATGTTAGTGTTTTTTACTTCTATCGGTTTAAGTGCCAACTTTTCCCGTCTAATTAAAGGCGGAAAGCCACTCGTTGTATTTCTATTCATTGCTGCATTATTAATCTTCGGACAAAACGTTATTGGCATTGCAAGTTCAATGGCATTAGGAATCCATCCCGCTTATGGTTTACTTGCAGGTTCTGTAACCTTAACAGGTGGTCACGGCACTGGAGCTGCTTGGGCGGATACATTTGCACATCAATTTAATCTACAAGGTGCAACTGAAATTGCCATTGCCTGTGCAACTTTCGGTTTAGTATTCGGTGGTATCATCGGTGGTCCTGTCGCTCGTTTCTTATTAAATCGCCAAAAACAAGGCGAAAATCCTGAAAATGATGAAGTTGATGACATTCAAGAAGCATTTGAACACCCAACTTATAAACGTAAAATTACTGCACGTTCATTAATTGAAACAATTGCAATGATTTCAGTATGTTTATTAATTGGTCAATATTTAGATGTACAAACAAAAGGTACTGCACTCCAATTACCAACTTTCGTATGGTGTTTATTCACTGGTGTTATTGTCCGCAATATTTTAAGCAACATTTTCCGTTTCCAAGTAGCAGAATCCGCTATTGACGTATTAGGTAGCGTAGGCTTATCCATCTTTTTAGCAATTGCTTTAATGTCATTAAGACTTTGGGAACTTGCAGGTTTAGCAATTGATGTATTAATTGTTCTTGCTATTCAAGTCGCATTTATGGCTACCTTTGCAATCTTCATTACTTATCGAGCAATGGGTAAAGATTACGATGCCGTCGTATTAAGTGCTGGACACTGTGGTTTTGGTTTAGGCGCAACCCCAACAGCAATCGCTAATATGCAAGCTGTTACCAGCCGTTTTGGACCATCACACAAAGCATTTTTAATCGTTCCAATGGTCGGTGCATTCTTTATCGACTTAATCAACGCAGCATTATTGAAAGTCTCATTTGCCGTTGTAAATATGCTCGCGTAAAGTGCGGTTGAAATTTACAATATTTTAAAAAATGCCTTTATCTTAAATTGATAAAGGCATTTATTTCAATATAATCAATTATTTCAGCTGCAATATCAACCCCACTTGTTTTTTCAATCATTTCTAAGCCTGGACTTGCATTTACCTCTAAAACCAATAATCCATTTTTTGAACGAATTAAATCCACACCAGCCACATCTAAACCGATGGCTTTTGTTGCTCTAATGGCTATCTGTTTCTCGTCATCGCTTAGTATAATTTTTTCAGTTTTTCCACCACGATGACAATTCGCTCGAAACTCGCCATCTTGTCCGATTCGTTGCATCGTTGCTACAACTTGATCACCAATCACAAAACAACGAATATCCGCATTGCCCGCTTCTTCGATAAAATCTTGCTGCAACATAGATATATTAGTTTGCTTAAAAGCTTCCATAATGCTCACCGCACTTTGTGGCTTTTCAGCTAAAATTACCCCAATTCCTTGTGAACCATTTAGCATTTTTAAAATTGTCGGCGAACTGATATGAGCTATCGTCGCCTGAGCTTGCATTTCACTGCCACTTAAAAGTGAATTGGGAACTGGAACACCTGCATTCAACAACAGTTGCAAACTTTTCCATTTATCACGTGCATTTAAAAATGCCTGAGATGAATTTAAACAAAAAGTCCCTTTGCCTTCAAAATGCTGTAAGACTGAGCATCCCATTTGTGTACTTGTTGTGCCAAATCGAGGCAAAACAGCATCATAATCAGGCAATAGATAAGGTTTAGACCCTGAATTTTCTTGATAAAAAATCTGAAAGTGCGGTGGATTTTGTGAGAGTTTTAAGAGGCAACGATTCGGATCTAAAATATCCATCTCATGCCCTTGACGTTTAGCAGCTTCTTTTAAGCGTTGGCAACTATAAAGACGAGGTTCACGGCAAAGCATTAATAATTTCATAACATTTAATTTATTATCTACGATGTTCCGTATATTACACGAATAAAAACACTTTATGTAGACGATAAAAATCAGGTAGAATTGCCTGGAATGTTTAACTCAAAAAAGGAAATCTTATGTTCGTTGTTATTTTTGGTCGTCCTGGCTGCCCTTACTGTGTGCGTGCAAAAAACCTTGCTGAAAAATTAAAAGGCGAAGTTGCTGATTTTGGCTATCGTTATGTGGATATTCATGCAGAAGGCATTACTAAAGAAGATTTATCAAAATCAGTTGGTAAACCAGTAGAAACCGTACCACAAATCTTTATTGATGAAAAACCAATTGGTGGTTGCACTGACTTTGAAGCATTAATGAAAGAACAATTTGGTATCGTTGCTTAATTTTTCTTTTAATTTACAAAAAAGCCACTTTCAATCGAAAGTGGCTTTTTCATAGAATCGTTTTAACCGTTATAACGTTTAAAAATTAATGTCGCATTTGTACCACCAAAACCAAAGCTATTTGACATGACAGTTTGTAATCCTGCATTTTCTTTCGTCTTAGTAACGATGTTGCAACCTTCAGCGGCTTCATCTAAGGTTTCGATATTAATACTTGGTGCAATAAAATCATTATCCAACATTAATAACGTGTAAATTGCTTCGTGTGCACCCGCCGCACCTAAAGAGTGACCGGTCATTGATTTGGTTGAAGAAATCGCTGGGATTTTGTCACCAAATACATTTTTGATTGCACCTAATTCTTTCACGTCACCTACTGGTGTAGATGTGCCATGTACGTTGATGTAATCAATTGGGGTATCTACAGTTGCCATTGCCTGTTTCATACAACGCTCTGCACCTTCGCCACTTGGTGCAACCATATCGTAACCGTCAGAAGTTGCGCCATAGCCGACAATTTCCGCGTAAATTTTTGCACCACGAGCAAGTGCGTGTTCTAATTCTTCCACAACCACAACAGCACCACCACCTGCAATAACGAAACCATCGCGGTTTGCATCATAAGCACGAGATGCTTTTTCTGGCGTTTCATTGTATTTAGTTGAAACGGCACCCATCGCATCAAATTCAGTTGCACATTCCCAAGATAATTCTTCCGCACCACCTGCAAAAACCACATCTTGTTTGCCTAATTGAATTAACTCAACCGCATGACCGATACAATGTGCAGAGGTTGCACAAGCAGAACTCATTGAATAGTTCACACCACGGATTTTATAAGGAGTAGCTAAACAGGCAGAAACACTTGATGCCATTGTTTTCGTTACTGCGTAAGGACCAATCGCCTTTATACCTCTAGGACCACGCACCGCATCACAAGCCACTAACTGGTTATGTGCAGAACCCGTACCCGCACCAATCACTAAACCAGTACGATCATTAGAAACTTGATCTTCTGTTAAGCCAGCATCCTCAATCGCTTCACGCATAGAAAGATAAGCATAAGCCGCTGCATCACCCATAAAACGGAACACTTTACGATCAATGTGCTCGCTTGGGTTTAATTTGATTGTTCCGGCAACATGGCTACGCATATTCATTTCAACAAACTCAGGCACAACTTCAATACCTGATTTCCCTTCTTTTAATGAAGCCAATACTTCTTCTTTGTTGTTACCGATACTTGAAATAATCCCAAAGCCTGTAATTACAGCTCTTCTCATTGCTTCTTCCTTATTGTTTTATATGTAAAAATAACGGCACAAAATTACTACGAAATAAAAATATTTCAAGCAATAATTCATTTGTTCGACCAGTTCAGAAAATTGCGTTATTATACGCAAATTTCATTAGGCAAGAAAGAAATAAAAATGACCTTTAGCGTGCAACATGCTGAGATTCACTTCAATCGAAACCATATTCCCGTCTCAGATCAATTCAATGATGTCTATTTTTCTAACGAAAATGGATTAGCCGAAACAGATTATGTTTTTCTACAAGGTAATCAACTTTGGGAACGTTGGATAACCCACAAAGAAGCCAATTTTGTTATCGCAGAAACGGGATTTGGTACAGGATTAAATTTCTTCGCAGTAACCCAATTATTCCGTGAATTTCGCCAACAACACGAGAATCATCCTTTAAAACGCCTAAATTTTATTTCCTTTGAAAAATATCCGCTAAAAATCACCGCACTTTCGCAAGCGCACCTTGCCTATCCGCAGTTTGAAGATTTAAGTGCTCATTTGCAACGTTATTGGCCTTCATTGATTCTAGGTTGTCATCGTATTCATTTTGGAGAGACAACCTTAGATTTATGGTTTGGAGATGTATCAGAAAACTTGCCACAACTTGGCGATTATATGAATGAACGTATTGATGCTTGGTTTTTAGATGGTTTTGCGCCAAGCAAAAATCCTGAAATGTGGAATGATGATCTCTATAACTTAATGTTTCGTTTCACAAAACCCAATGGTTCTTTTGCCACTTTCACCGCAGCAAGTGCGGTTAGAAAAGGACTTGAATCCGCAGGCTTTAATGTGACAAAACGTAAAGGCTTTGGCAAAAAACGGGAATGTTTAAGTGGGCTAAAAATACAATCAAAATCTACCGCACTTTCCACACCTTGGTATCTTGCTCAGCCTGCGAAAATGGAAAAACAAGATGTCGCTATTATCGGCGGTGGTATTGCTTCTCTTTGTGCAGCCATTTCCTTAGTAAAACGTGGGGCAAAAGTCACCATTTATTGTGAAGATGATGTGCTCGCTCTCAATGCCTCAGGCAATAAACAAGGCGCATTTTATCCGCAACTTAACGATGATAATGCGCTAACCGTTGATTTTTACCTGCACGCTTTCAGTTACGGTCGCCAATTACTTGATTGGACAATCGCACAAAACATAGCGTTTGAACACGAATTTTGCGGCGTAGCACTATGTGCTTACAACGAAAAAAGTGCGGTTAAATTGACAAAGATTTCTCAACTTGGTTTACCGAACGAAATCTTCCAAATGCTGAATGCTGAACAACTCAGTGAAAAAGTGGGATTACCACTTAATTGCGAAGGCGGTTGGATTGAACAAGGGGCTTGGCTTGCACCAAGACAATTTGTTCAAAATGCCTTTTCATTTCTTGAAAAGCAAGGTGTAATCATTAAAACCTCACAAAAAATTACCGCACTTTCTCAACAAGAAAAAGGTTGGGAACTAGAAAATACGCAAGGTCAAAAATACTGCCATGAAGTCGTCATTCTTGCGAACGGATATAAAATTACTGATTTTATTCAAACAGAAAAGCTACCGCTCTACCCTATCCGCGGGCAAGTTAGCCAAATTCCAACATCAGAAAACTTAATCAAACTGAAATCTGTGCTTTGTTATGATGGCTATCTCACTCCAGCCGATCAATTAAAAACCTCACATTGCATCGGCGCAAGCCATATTCGTGATAACGTTGATCGCCATTTTAGCGAACAAGAACAACAAGAAAATCAACAAAAACTCCAGCAAAATATCATGCAGAATTGGACAAAGGACGTGGATACTTCTGGCAATTTGGCTCGAGTGGGCATTCGTTGCTCCGTACGCGATCTTGCCCCAATGATTGGAAACGTCCCGAATTTTGAACAGCAACAAGCGGATTATTACAATTTATTCAACCTCCGCCGCCGTAAACAACCTATTCAAAGTGCGGCCAATTTTCAGAATCTTTTCTTAATCGCAGCCTTAGGTTCTCGCGGGCTTACCTCCGCTCCACTCTTAGGCGAAACCTTAGCTTCAATCATTTATGGCGAGCCATTACCAATAAGCGAAGCCATATTACATAACCTTTCAGCTAACCGAGCTTGGGCGAGAAAGTGGTTGAAAGGTTCAAAAGTTGAATAAATCCATAAGATTCAGAACCTTACAAAAATAACTTTAACGTGTTAAAATCAAAACAAAATTTAAATATAAAAATGAATACAAAAGTGTTATGCAATCAATCAATCAATCAATCAAATTGTAGAATTTGTTAAAACTTGCTATAAGCCTGAGGAAGTATTTCATTTTCTTCATCAGCATTCCATTCCTTTTTCCGCCATTGGAGGAATGACCAATCAAAATGTTCTACTTAATATTTCTGGAGTTAAGTTTGTATTAAGGATCCCTAATGCCGTAAATTTGTCACTTATAAATCGAGAATATGAGGCATTCAATAATGCACAGACATATCGTGCTGGTTTGAATGTAGAAACTCCCGTATTAGATGCTAAAAGTGGCGTAAAACTGACTCGTTATTTAGAAAATAGTAAGCCTTTAAGTCAAACACAATTAAACGAACAAAGTTGTTTGTCTCAAGTTGTGAATAATTTATGTCGTTTACACAACAGTGAATTTGTTTTTCGCAATGTATTTAGCGTATTCGATGAGTTCCGCCAGTATTTTTCATTGCTAGAAAACAAATCCGCTTTTTTTCAAGCAGATCCTAGAATGGATAAACTTTCAGCCGTATTCTGGCAATTTGAAAATATCAATAAAGACTTAATTTTACGTCCGTGCCACAATGATTTAGTCCCTGAAAATATGTTATTACAAGATGATCGGCTATTTTTTATCGATTGGGAATATTCTGGCTTAAATGATCCGTTATTTGATATAGCGACGATCATTGAGGAAGCTCATTTATCGAAAGAAGCTGCTGATTTTCTATTAGAAACCTATTGCAATCAGACAAATAAATATCACAAGACAGAATTTCAAATCGCTCACAAACGGTTAAAAATCCATCGTTTTTGCCAAAATGTATTGTGGTTTTTATGGACAAAAGTAAAGGAAGAACACGGCGAGAATTTTGGCGATTATGCGTTAAAACGCTTAGACGCAGCATTTAAACTATTAGAGGAATTGCCATAATGCGTGGCTATCTCTTTGGCATACTATCCGCTGTATTTTGGGCATTATCTGGATTGTTATATAATGAATTACCATTAAGTGAATATACTGCGTTAGGGAAAGTGATTTCATTGCTTTTTTTAATTGATTTTTGCTCGTTATTTGTAATAGGCATAATATTGTGGCGAAAAAATGCGGTAGATTTTCAAGGCGTTTTTTGGAAACCTGCGTTATCTGGCATATTAGGCGGACCAATAGGAATGTCTGGCTATTTATTAAGCATTCATTATTTAACGATCTATTATGCAGCACCGCTTTCATCTCTCTTTCCCGTTATCGCTGCGTTAATGTCTTATTGGATTCTAAAAGAAAAAATTAGCAAAATAGCCCAATTCGGATTCGCCTTGGCTATTATTTCTTCTTCGTTGCTTGCTATTGAAGTAGGACAAGAAATAACCTTTAATACTATTGGTTTTATTTTTTTAATAATTTGTACATTAGGGTGGTCATCTGAAATAGTGATATCCTCCTATACAATGCGTTCTCTCTCTGGACTTCAAGTGTATTTTTTAAGACTATGTGGTTCAACTATTGGTTATTTATTGATTCTATTTATTCTTTCCTTGAAAGATTTCTCACTAGATATACTTAGTTTTAATTATGTACAAATTGCTGGTGTAATAATCTTTGGGGCATTATCTTACTGCTGCTATTACCAAGCGATTTATCTGTTAAAACCAATCAAAGCGATGGCATTAAATATTACTTATTCTATTTGGGCGATAGGATTAGGTTATCTTATCTATCAACAGCCGATTCAACCTACCTCTTTAATACTCGCCCTATTGTTAAGTGCGGGCGTCATAATGACACTGTATTACAAAGGAGAACAAAAATGAATACAATTATTTTGGCTGCAGGCCTAGGCAGTCGTTTTAAAGACATCACACAAAGCACTCATAAAGCCCTATTAGATATTCATGGAACACCTAACTTAGAACGGACACTCGCTTTTCTACGTCAAGCAAATATCGACAATATTGTCATTGTTACAGGGTATTTACACGAACAATTCGAGTATCTAAAGAAAAAATATGACTGCACCTTGATTTACAACGAAAAATATCGCGAATATAACAGCATTTATTCCTTTTCTCTGGCACAAGACTTCTTTAGTGATTGTTATGTTATTGATGCGGATGTTGTGCTCAATCGTAATATTTTTCTAACGAAGCCACCACACAGTAAATATTTCACAGTCATCCGTTCTAAAACGTACAATGAATGGCTACCGATTTTAAATAGTAGTGGGCAAGTAATGCGTATTGAGATTGGATCATTAAACCAGCCTAGCTTGTCAGGGGTATCTTATTGGACAACTCAGGATTGCAATATTATTCTAAATTTGCTCAAAGAATATACAAGTGAAGTGCAATTAAAAAATCCCACACTTTATTGGGACACCATTCCGATGGAATATATAGATAAATTAAATGTTCATACACAGCAACTTAACCGTGATGATATATTTGAGATGGATAACCTTGATGATTATCAGCGTATTTTACAAAAATTGACACCAAACAAGGAAAAATAATGAAAAAATTGACACTTAGAGAACAACAACTCGTTTGTCTCGATATCTTAGATTATTTCCACGCTCTATGTGAGAAACACCAAATTCGCTATTCTCTTGGTGGTGGAACATTAATCGGTGCTATACGCCACAAAGGCTTTATCCCTTGGGATGATGATATTGATGTATATATGCACCGCGATGAATATCAAAAATTTGTTGATGTTTGGTTTCAAGAAACTCACGAATACTACAATATGGAAACAGTAGAAGACATACTTGCTCAAAAGACTGGAGAAATGGCAAAAATCTTTGATTGTCGTACTCAAATAACCGAAATTGACGGAAAAAAAAGCGCAATGTTTATAGATATATTCATCTATGATGGGGTGCCAAATAATCCAAAGATCATCTGCTCTTTTATGAAAAAATATAGAAGAACTCATCGTCGTTTCTATTCTTGCAAGAAAAGATGGTTAAGAGAAAAAAAAATACCTTATGGAAAGCAATACTTAATAAATTGAGCCATTTAATATTTTCCAAAATGCAAAAAAATCTAGAGCAATTTCAAATAACATATCCGATAAAACAATGCGATTATATTGGTCTTGTACTATCTGATTATGACGATTGTGGTGGTTGGCAAAAATCTTATATGCCGAAAGAATATTTTAATCACATTGTTTATAAAGAATTTGAAGGACGACAATTTCAAGTAATGAATGGATATCACGAACACTTAACGCAATATTATGGAGATTATATGAAGCTTCCACCAGAAGAAGACCAAAAGCCACATCATATTCAAGAAGCGTATATTTTGTAAGCGAAAGGGCAGATTTAATTCTGCCCTTTTTCAATTATTACTGAACCTTCCCACAATTCAAACAATACAAATACTGTCCTTTAGGATCATTAAATTTAGTTAATACATTCAATTCTTTTTGTAATTTTTGAATTGGAGCTGGCAGACCAAGCCATTTAGCTAACTGTTCTTGCGCACCTTTTTTAGTATCGCGCAATAAGGTGCTAATTAAACTCACATTATCATCAGTGAACCATTCCACGCTAAAATCTTGTACGGCAGTATCTTGGCGTTGATTCACTAATTGCTCTGCTTTATTGACCGCTTCATTAAAAGAACCGATCTCATCCACCAAACCATTTTGGAATGCGTCACTACCCAACCAAACCTGACCTTGAGCAAGTTTATCTACTTGTGTTTTAGAAAGCTGGCGACCTTTGCTGACAATTTCTAAAAATCGGTCATAACCATGCTCAATTTCTGTTTGATAAATATCTTGTACGGGTTTTGCTAATGGAGAAAACGCTGATGTATTAGCTAATTCAGTGGTTGAAACACCATCTGAACTCACTCCGATTTTCTTTATGCTATTTTCAAAAGTCGGGAACATCGCGAAAATACCGATAGAGCCTGTAATAGTGTTTTCATCGGCAATAATATAATCTGCAGTGGATGAAATCCAATAACCGCCAGATGCTGCCATTGCGCCCATAGATACGATGACAGGCTTACCGATTTTCTGTAAGTTTTCTGTTTCTTGACGAATAATTTCAGAAGCAAAAGCACTACCGCCTGGTGAATTCACTCGTAAAACAACGGCTTTTACTGAGTTGTCATCGTAAGCTTTACGGAGAATTCGCGCAATAGTATCACCGCCTGAATTTTCATCATCACTTTCTCCATCGATAATCGCTCCCTCCACATTCACAACCGCAATTTTATTCGGTACGTTGTAATGTTCTAAGCGATCAGGCAGTTGAGTCAAATAATCATCAAATTCGATAAGGTTCGCTTTTCCATCGCTTCCTTTGCCAAAAAGTGCGGTGAGTTTTTTATCTAAATCCAAACGAGTTACAACATCGGTTACTAATCCACGTTGTTGGGCATAAGCGGTACTATTGCCTTTTAACGCTTTAAGATCCGATAAATATTGTTTCGCATTCGGCAAAACGTTATCTTTCTTAATATTACGATTTTCGCTGACGGATAAAACATAATTATTCCACATTTCGCCTAACCAACGCTGCATATTTGCTTTTGCCTCAGCCGACATATCGTTGCGTAAAAATGGTTCTACTGCTGATTTATAAGTCCCTACGCGGAAAATATGTGGTGTAACGGCTAATTTGTCGAGCATCTCTTTAAAATACAAATTCTCTTGCGATAAACCGTGAATATCCACGCTTCCAATTGAATTTAAATAAATTTCATCCGCAAAACTCGCTAAATAATATTGTCCTTGTGAATAATTATCCGCATAGGCGATCACTGGTTTTCCTGCATCTTTAAAATGACTGATAGCGCTACCAATAAAATCTAATGCAGGCAAATCTGCCCCTTCAAAATAATTAAGATCAAGCACTAATCCTTTAATTTTAGGATCATCTTCCGCTTGTTGAATAGCAAATACCACATCAAACGTCGAAATTTTTCTAGGAACGTGCTCGCCATTCAATTCGCTTAATGCATCTTGCCAACGAAGTGTTTCATCGCGGTTGTCCGCTAGATAGCCATCTAAATTCAGTAATAACGCGCCTTCCCCTGTTAATGTTATAGATTTTTTTCCACCGCTTGAAAAACTAATAATAGCCATTAGCAGAAACACAAAACCTAAAAACACGACATTCATCACAAGATCACGAATGAAACATAGTGCTTTCCAACAAAATTTTAATACTCGAAACATACAAATTACCTTTAAAAAAATTTACCCTAGCGTATCACAAAGCCTTGCCAAAAACTATGCTATAATCTACCGCACTTTTATTCATAGGGAATAATAAAATGGATGCACTTACACTTTTAACCACAAGAAAATCAAATAAAAAATTAACCACACCTGCGCCTAATGCAGAACAGCTTGAGCGTATTTTCGAAGCAGCAATGCGTGTGCCAGATCACGGAAAATTACATCCTTATCATTTTATTGTAATGGAAAATGAGAGCTTAAATAAATTAGAAACACTACTTAAAGCTGCCGTTGTAGAATTTGATTTGGGTGAAGAAAAATTGATGAAAGCTGAAAACCTAGCACATCGCGCACCTATGGTTATTGGTGTGGTAGCAAAAATCAATCCAACTATCGTTAAAGTGCCAGATTGGGAACAAATGCTAAGTGCGGGCTGTGCAACTTACGGAATACAACTGGCTGCCCAAGCACAAGGATTTGATAACGTGTGGATTTCAGGAAAATGGGTTGAGGGAAGTGCATTACGAGAAGCTTTCGGATGTCGTGAACAAGATCGTGTGATTGCCTTAGTTATGATTGGCACAAGCATAGAAAAAGCAGAACGTGAATACCGTATTATCGATACAAAAGATTTTGTAACCTATCTATAAAATATTGCTTTCCTCAAGACTTAGAGGAAAGCAAAATATTGCACTACTCTTCTTCCAATTCATCCGCCATCGCTGCCAATATTTCTCGTGTAAGAATGACTAATGCACGATAAAAAGGCAAGGTTGCTTGCGTTTCAACTTGAGTTAAAAACTTCGCTGCACAAGGCAATAAAAAGGTTTCAAAGAATTCTTGCTGAGCCACTAAAGAATCCAAATTATCTTCAAGCCAAGAGGCTGTAAGTAATAATAAAGCAAAATGATCCGCACTTTCCACCTCTGGCATATTGCGTACAAGGCGAAAATTCACAAATTCTTCAACATCAATCTCGTAAGCTGAAATAGCCGTCATCACTTTTCCATTCGCTGCAAATAATTTTTGATACTCTTGGTTCAATAAATTGAGATCAATTTTAGCTTGTAGGCTATTCAGTGCTAATTCACTTTCTTTATCAGTATCTAATGCCCAAACTGGACTCAAACCTTTTTGTTGTAACCAAACAAATGCGTCAGCGAGTACTTTATCTGTTGGAGAACGATAAAAAAGATTACCGAATAATCGACTAATTAATGAAAAATTATTAATTTGTTTTTCAGACATTACGCTTTTTCCTTTAAAAGTGCGGTCAATTTTTCTTGAGTTTTTTGAGCAGCAAGTTCAATCATCGCTTTACGAGCCTTATCATCAATTAAATGAATATCTCCAAATAATTCAAACTCGACATTTTCAATGCCACAGTAATTAAACAATCCATTAATCAAACAATGATTAAGCGATTTATCCACACCAAATTCTTTATATTTATCAACATTACTGCCAATAGTAATAAATTGCTGCATTTGCTTATTTTTGAGTAATCCCACTGATTCGCCGTTTTCTGTTTTATAGGCAAAGCCATGGCTTAATACGCGATCTAAATAGCCTTTCAAAATTGACGGAAATCCCATCCACCAAAGGGGATAAACCAACGTAATTAAATCCGCTTGAAGGATAAAATCGTGCTCTTGCTGAATATCTTCTGGAATAATACCTTTGTTAGCATTTTGCAATTCTTCATGAGATAAAATTGTATTGAAATTCATTTCATAAAGATCACGAAAAAATACATTTACACCCTTTTCTTGACTGATTTGCTCAATACGATTAGCAATTGCTCGCCCAAAACTATGCTCTGAATTAGGATGAGCAAAAATAATTAAGTGATTCATTTTTCTTACCTATTTGTAGGGAAATAAAACGTGGCAAAAGTCTATCAAAATAGACCGCACTTTGCATATAAAATCATATAAAAAAAGCGGGCAATGCCCGCTCTCTTATTTGCATCATAATTATGCTGCATTTTTACGTTCTTCTTCCATACATACTGCCGCAGTAAATAATACGTCAGTTGATGAGTTTAATGCCGTTTCAGTTGAGTCTTGTAAAATACCAATAATGAAACCAACACCGATCATTTGTGCTGCTACATCATCAGAAATACCAAACAAGCTACAGGCTAATGGAATTAGTAATAATGAACCGCCCGCTACGCCAGATGCACCACAAGCACAAAGTGCTGCAACAATACTTAATAAAAGCGCACTAACGAAAGAAACTTCTAAGCCAAGTGTATGAACTGCAGCTAAAGTTAAGATAGTAATAGTAATCGCCGCACCCGCCATATTAATGTTCGCACCTAATGGAATAGAAACAGAATAAGTTTCTTCATCAAGATTTAAGCGTTTTGCTAATTCAATATTCACTGGAATATTTGCTGCGGAACTACGTGTGAAGAATGCAGTTACACCACTTTCGCGTACACAAGTCCACACTAATGGGTAAGGATTACGACGGATTTTCCAGTAAACCAAAATAGGGTTTACTACAAAAGCAGTAAATAACATCGTACCGATTAATACTGCAAGTAATTGCACATAACCGCCTAATGCAACTAAACCTTTATCAGATAAGGTTTCAGCCACTAAACCGAATACACCAAATGGCGCAAAAGAAATAATCACGTGAACAATTTTCGATACGCCTTCTGCAAAATCAGATAACACATTTTTAGTTGCATCAGATGCGTGACGTAACGCCAACCCTAAACCAATAGACCAAGCTAATACACCAATAAAGTTCGCTTTGAAAATCGCATTTAATGGATTATCTACCACATTCAAAATTAATGTTAGCAACACTTGACCAACGGCTTGAGGTGCAGAACTTGAATCTTCTTTCGCAGCCAATACCACTTCCGTAGGAAATAGAAAACCAGCGATCACAGCAACAAATGCAGCCAAGAAAGTCGCAAACAAATAAAGTACAACAATTTCTTTCATATTACTTTTCGTGCCAATCTTACGATTTGCAAGCGCAGCCATAACAAGAAAGAAAATTAAAATTGGTGCAACGGCACGCAGAGCCTTTACAAAAATCGAACCTAATACGCCAACTTTTTCAGCAAGATTAAAACCAATGGTTTCTTGTAATGGTGCTGAAATCAATGCAACAATAATACCAAGAACCAAACCAGCGGCAATTCGTTTTACCAAACTACCGTGAAATAACAGACTAAATAGATGTGATGTGTTCATATTTTTATCTTTCTTTTAGTAAATTTAACTTCAGATTGTTACCAATCCACCTATGGGGAGTTAAAGATAGCGTAAAATTTTAATGAAAGAAAATATTTTTTATTATTTTTCACTCTAAAAGTGAACTTTTTTCTAAAGTTGTTAGATATTCTCTAAAAACATACTTATAAAAAAATTTTTTATTTAACCTATTGACACCCTGTATGAAACATCAGTATAATTTAACTGTACAAAAAAACAAGGTAAAAGGTTATTTATCCATATTATTTAACGGGAGATAAGAGAATGAACAACCAAACTTTGGCTACACAATATGAAATGGATTTTTCTTATAATCCACTGCCTTTTTTCAGTGATATAGAAGATAACCTTAAATTCAACAAAAAATTAGACTTAAATCTTTACTGTATCAAACGTCCAAAACAAACTTGTTTTATTCATATAACTAATCCAAATATGTTGGCTTGGGGAATTGAAAGCGGCGATATGTTAGTCGTCGAAAAAAATGATGATCTTTACTCTGGTGATCTTGTGGTACTTGAAGAAAACAATGAATTTCACGTCTATGAATTTATGTTACATAATGATAATTACCTTTTTATGGCATTGGATTCCACGACACCAAATATAAATACAAAAGATTGGTCGAATTTGCCTATTGTCGGCACCGTAACCAACACTATCCATCAAATGAAACGTCGCGATAAAATGAAATGGGCAGCCTAGTTGGAATAACTAAAGACAAATAAAAAAGTGCGGTAAAAATCCACCGCACTTTTATCTAGTATCTAGATTATATTTCAATTAATTACTCGTCACTTTACGTCTCGCAATCACTGCATCAGAAAGTTGTTGCAATAATCTTTCAGAATCTTCCCATCCAATGCACGCATCCGTAATGCTTTGTCCGTAAGTCTGTGCTTTGCCATCAACTAAATCTTGACGACCTTCCACTAAATGACTTTCCACCATTACACCAAAGATTTGTTTAGAACCAGATGCGATTTGATGACACACATCTTGGCAAACCTCCATTTGTTTTTTATATTGTTTACTGCTGTTTGCATGGCTAAAATCAACCATAACGTGTGGAATACGCCCTGTTTTTTCAATATCAGCACAAACTTTTTCTACATCTTCAGCACTATAGTTAGGGCCTTTGTCTCCACCACGTAAAATAATATGGCAATCTTCATTCCCTTTTGTAGAAACAATGGCAGAATGACCAAATTTAGTGACAGATAAGAAATTGTGGGGAGCTTCTGCCGCACCAATTGCATCTAAAGCGACCTTTACTCCGCCATTAGTGGCATTTTTAAAACCAACCGCACAAGATAAACCTGAAGCCAACTCACGATGAACTTGTGATTCTGTTGTTCTAGCCCCAATCGCTCCCCAGCTCATAAAATCAGCCAAATATTGAGGTGTAATCATATCTAAAAACTCGCCCGCAGCAGGCACACCAAGATCATTAATATCTGAAAGTAATTTCCGTGCAATACGTAAACCATCATTTAAACGATAAGTATCATTTAAATACGGATCATTAATTAAACCTTTCCAGCCCACAGTTGTACGCGGTTTCTCAAAGTACACACGCATAATAATTTCGAGGCTATCTTTATATTTATCACGTAATGGTTTTAAACGAGTCGCATATTCAATGGCAGCTTTCGGATCGTGAATGGAGCAAGGTCCAATTACAACTAATAAACGCTCATCTTTAGCCTGAATAATATTATGTGCCTCATGACGAGTTTGCTTCACTAATGCCGCAGCATATTCACTCGCTGGATATTTTTCTAATAAGGCAATCGGTGGTAACACCTGATCGACTTTTTCAATTCGCGTATCATCGTTTGCCACGACAATTTCAATTTTCTCTTTAGCCATACATCACTCTCTTGCTTTCAAATGTTGTATTTAAATTATGTAGCTAATCTACACTTATTTCTTGTACTAGTAAACTAGTTCGTTATGTTTTTAGAATAAAATCTACGAAGTTCCTATTAAACTATCTTTACAACCTGCTTGCAAGCTGAATGAAACGAAATAATTAAGTAAATAAAAGATAAAAAAATACCGCACTTTTGTGCGGTACTCTCTAAATTAATGGCTACTTAATACTTGTGCAGGTTGTAATTTAGCGGCTCGGCTTGCTGGATAAAGGCTCGCAATTAAACTCAAGGCAAGTGCAGCGATTAAAACCATCAAAACATCCAACCAATGTAACTCGCTTGGCAAGAAATCCACAAAATACACATCGCCCGATAATAATTTCTTACCGATAATCCACTCAATACCTTGAATAAAAGTGGTAAGATTTAATGCAAGTATAATGCCTAGCACAATTCCAATTAAGCAACCTTTCATTCCTGCCTGTAAGCCATACCAAATAAAAATACGTTTGATGAAAGCGTTATTCGCCCCAAGCGTACGCATAATTGCTATATCGCCTTGCTTATCTTTTACTGCCATAATCAGCGTAGAAACAATATTAAAACACGCCACACCAATCACAAGCACCATTGCGATGTACATCACAGTTCGAATAAGCTGAATATCTCGATACATATAACCAAATTTACTAATCCAATTTTGCATATATAGCATCTGCGGATAATCATTAAGCATTGATAAATCCAGATTTCTCACAGAAAAAGGATCATCTAATTTCAATTCAACACCTGTAATTTGATCTGGTTGATAAGTTAAAAACGTTTGTGCTTGAGCAAGCGGCAATAAGGCATAACTATAATCAAGCTGACCATCTAAGCGTAAAATAGCGGTAACTTGCACTGGCTCACGAGTTGGTTGAGCAAATTGTTCATCGCCGTTTTGCTGAGAAATAAGTAAGGTAATCCAATCCCCTACTTTTACATCAAGTTCTTTAGCGATACCCGATCCCAAGACTAATCCGCCTTCTTTCTCAAATTTGTTCCAACCTTGCTCTTGTACAAAATTACCAATTGAACTTACCTTATCTTCTGCTTGTTTTTCAACACCTTTGACCTGAACAACTTTCAATTTCGAGCCATTTTCTACTAATGCAGTAAAGCTCACAAAAGGAGAAATGCCTTTAATTTGTGGATTTTGTTGTAAGCGTTTTTCTAAATTTTGCCAATGATGAATTGTGAGATCTTTCGCTTGAGGCACAGAAAAAATCTCAATATGCGGCACGACTGCCAAAATCCGTTGATTAAGCTCACGCTCAAAACCATTCATCGCACTTAAGCCAACAATTAAAACTGCAACGCCCAGCGCAATACCAATTGCAGAAAATTTTGCAATTAACGCAACCAAAGGATTTTTCTGCTTGCCACGTTGATAACGCCAGCTAATAAAAAACGGCGTATTCATTACACACCTTCCTTCAAAAGACCATCTTGCATAACCAAACGGCGTGATAATTTTTCCGCAAGCCCCATATCGTGAGTGACTAATAAAAAGGCGATATTTTGTTCTTGATTAAGTTGTTGAATGAGTTCAAAAATGCTTTCTGTGGTCTTGTGATCAAGATTCCCTGTTGGCTCATCCGCCAAAACTAACGATGGATTATTCACTAAAGCACGTGCAATCGCCACACGCTGACGTTCCCCACCAGAAAGCGCAGAAGGACGATGGGTAATTCTATGGCTTAATCCCACCGCACTTAGCATTTTTTCGGCACGATCTTTCGCTTCTGTTTTATTTTGATGACCAATCAACATCGGCATCATCACATTTTCAAGTGCGGTAAAATCTGCCATTAAATGATGGAATTGATACACAAATCCTAAATAACGATTACGCAAAGCAGCTAATTCATTAGCCGATGCTTTTTGCAAAGATTGTCCATTAATAAACACTTCCCCACTACTTGGCTGATCAAGCCCTCCTAAAGTATGCAATAAAGTACTTTTCCCTGAACCAGAACTCCCCACAATCGCAACCAACTCTGCAGGTTCCATAGAAAAAGAAACACCTTTTAACACTTGCGTTTGATTTTCGCCCTCTTGATAAAATTTATTGATGTTTTCGCATTTTAATAAATAGTTATTCATTTTTTACTCGTTTTAACCGCACTTTAGCGGCAGATAATCCCATCAAAAACTTGCGCGAGTCTATCACACTTTTCCTTGAGCTTAAATTTCAATACACCCAAAGTATTCAAATCCTGTTTCAGGAAAATGTTTTTCAAGATAACGTTTTAAATAGCGTTGGGTTTCTTGACTAATAATAGGATCATATTCTGGGTAACCGTTATACATTACACTTAATACTGAAATACCGCGAGTACGACAAGACTCTAAACTTAATAATGTGTGGTTTATACTGCCTAATTTTCCCGATGTGACCAAAATCAAAGGATAATTGTTTGACTGGATATAATCCAACGTCGTCGCTTCCTCGCAATAAGGCACCATTAACCCACCAGCCCCCTCCAGCAACACATAATCATATTTTTCTGCCAAAAGTGCGGTGGATCTTTCAATGATTTTTGCATCAATTTTTCTACTTTCTCGCTTTGCAGCTAAATGTGGAGAACAAGGATATTCAAAAACATAAGGGCAGGTTTTGCCTTGTAAATCTTCTTCCGTTAAATCAATCCCTTGAATCTTTCGATGCACAAGCAAATCATCAGCGATATTTTTACAACCTGTTTGAATCATTTTTTGTGTAATCACGGAAAAGCCTTGTTCCATCAACTTTTTAGCATAAATCCCTGTTGCCACTGTTTTACCCACATCGGTATCAATCCCCGATATAAAAATAACTTTGCTCATAAGCTGCCTTATTGCCTGCCCGCCGCAGAGTAGCGCGCGATAAAAAATAACGGATGATAAGTCAGGCGCACTTTGCCCGACGGCATACTGAACGCCGACAAGTAATCGTCAATAAATCCATTGAGATTTTTTCTTGTCCAATTTTTTTGGTTCGTGGCGGTAACGCCTGTATATTTAAGGTGTTTGAGTACATCCAATGGCGTATCAAAGTCTAGTATTACCTTAAAATCCTCACACCATAAAAGCTCAAAATCTTTGGCCAACCAAGCCTGCCATTGGGATAAAGTCGGGTAATTTAAGCCTATATTTGTGATTTGGCGAACTTCTTTTAAATTGTCTTCGCCAAAGGTCGCAACCACCAATAATCCGTTTGCTTTCAAGCCTGTTTTGCAATGGGCGATAAAAGCCTCGGGTTGGTGAAACCATTGCACGGCGGATGCGCTTGCGATTAAGTCAAATTGTCGTTGAAAAGGAAAGTTTTCCGCATCGCCGCAATAAAAATCAAAGGATTGCGGCAGTTTTTCAGCCAGTTGGGTCTGCACATCGCACAAATCATTAAATAACCAATAATCCGCTGAAATCTGTTTTTGCAGCAAGGCACTCAACATTCCTGAACCGCAGCCTAGTTCCAAAACGTTATCTAATGACCCATTTGGTAAATAGTCTTGTAAATGCACCATTAAATTAATCGTCATTTTTTGTTGAATTAAGGCGTGCCGGTCATAATCGTTTAATGCTTTTTGGAAAGCCTGCCGAATGCGCGATTTATTTATGGCAGTCAGTGATTCCATAGTGCCGACCAATGGGTAAATCTTGAAAACAGGTAATGTCCGCCGTCAATTTCCCGAACGGTGCAACGCGGTGTCCAATACCGGTGCTGATTGGCAGGCATAAAAATTTTATCGCCCGATCCGACCAAGGCATTTGTCCAGCAGATAAGATCTGTACGCCTATCTTGCCCGATCATCGCAAAAAGTGCGGTAAGTTCTTGATGAATTTCGTCAAACGGACGGGCGGGAAATTGTTGGTAATCTTCAAAAGATACTTTGTCACCACAGATTCTGCGTTCAAATTTTAAACGGGTATTTTCCGTGAGGTTCTCCAATGTGCCTTTAAAAACGGCACAAGGGATACCGAAATTATCATCGCAAGGTAAACCTGTGCCATTCACTGCTGTTGCAGATTGTAAGGTGATTCCTTGTAATACTCGCTCTGCCACCCAAACACCCATTGACCATGCCACTACACGAATTTGCTGATAGGCAGAAAAATCAAAATCTAACTTCAAATCTTGATAATCGTAGCAAATTAATAAATCATGATCTGTTGGCAAAATCAAATGAGCCACCGCATCAAGAGGTGTCCCCCAGCCAGCAAAATAAACTATTAAATGCTCACCTTGATGATCATAAAATTTCGTTTTCACATTATTTCCTTATAAGCATGCCACAAACTGTTTTACTTCATCTATTGTCATATCTGCCGTCAAAGATAATCGTATTCTGGATGTACCTTTTGGTACTGTCGGTGGTCTAATTGGCAAGCAATAATAACCTTGCTCTTGCAGAGTTTTCGCCTTAGCAAGGGTTACTTCGTTCTCGCCTAAAATATAAGGAACGATGCAAGTTTGGCTTGGCATTATTTGCGTTCTATGCTCCACTTCTTGGCGTAAAAATGCACTTAACTGCTCAAGATGAGTTCTTTCTTTTGAAAATTGTGGCAATCGTTCAAAAATAAAATAAGTCCAAGCCACATTAAACGGCGGCAGCGCGGTTGAAAAAATCAATGGACGCATTTGATTAATCAAACACTCTTTTAATATTTGATCACAGACGACATAAGCCCCCATTGAAGCTAAGGCTTTGCCAAAAGTACCAACCAATAAATCAATCTCGGCAATCAAATTATCCCGTTCGGCAATACCCAATCCGTTTTGCCCATAAACACCGATTGCGTGGGCTTCATCCACATAAAGATAAGTATTGGGAAACTGTTTTTTTAATTGGACAAGCTGTTTCAAATCCGCCACATCGCCGTCCATACTAAAAACAGATTCGGTAACAATAAAAGTGCGGTCAAATTTTCCAGCATTTTTTTCGAGCAGATTCTTTAGATGTTCATAATCATTATGACGATAACGAAAGAATTCACATTGGCTTAAACGAATGCCGTCAATCATACTGGCGTGAACGAATTTATCTGCCAAAATCAAACTTTTCGTCGTCGTCAAAGCAGGCAAAATACCGAGATTGGCGTGATAGCCGCTGTTGAACAATAACGCGCTTTCCCGTTTGAAACGTTGTGCGACAAGCGCTTCCAAATCGGTATAAATAGGAAAGTTGCCCGTTAATAAACGCGATGAAGAACTGGTAAAAGAGGGAAAATTACCGCCGTATTGCTGCAAAAAAGACCAGCGCAAATTTTCATCTGATGCCAAACCCAAATAATCATTAGACGACATATTTAGCATTTTGCGGTTTTCCCGCGTAATATACCGCCCTTGATGAATCAAATCCGGAATCGAACGATATTGATTTTGTGCGCTAAGCTGTTCCAGTTGCTGTTTAAAAGCATCCATTTTTCATCCTAATGTTCATATTCCTGTGTTAAAGCCAGAATCATGCCTTTTGTTAATTTCTGAAGTTCATCATCTTTAATCACAAACGGCGGCATAACATAAACCAATTTTCCGAAAGGTCGAATCCAAACACCTTGTTCTACAAAACGCGGAACTAAAGTTTTCATATTTACCGCACTTTTCATTTCAACCACCCCTATCGCCCCTAATACGCGAACTTCTTTGACATAATCTTTTTCAGCTAAAGGCAAAAGCTGTTGTTTTAAGAAATGCTCAATTCGCTGAATATTTTGCTGCCAAGGGCTTTCTAACAATAAACGGATAGATTCCGCCGCAATCGCACAAGCCAACGGATTTGCCATAAAAGTTGGCCCGTGCATAAAGCATTTAGCCTCACCGCTACAAATAGTTTGCGCAATTTCAGTGCTTGTAATGGTTGCCGATAAAGTTAAATAACCACCTGTTAAGGCTTTACCGATACACATAATATCTGGCGAAATGCCTGCGTGTTCGGCTGCAAATAATTTTCCTGTTCGACCAAATCCCGTAGCGATTTCATCAAAAATCAGCAAAACGCCATATTGTTTACAAAGTGCTTGTGCTTTCACTAAATAAGTTGGCGAATAAAAATACATACCGCCCGCACCTTGTACAACAGGTTCTAAAATCAGTGCGGCGATTTCATTACCTTTTTCTCGAAGTAAATCAGCTAAAGGTTCAATCGCACAATCATTCCAAGATTCATTAAATGAAACATTAGGTTGAGGAAGAAAATACTGCACGGGCAGGCTTTGATGAAATAAATGATGCATACCTGTGGTTGGATCACACACTGACATCGCATTCCACGTATCGCCGTGATAACCTGAACGAATAGTGGCAAATTTTTGTCGCTGTGGTTCCCCTTTTGCGTGCTGATATTGAATAGCCATTTTCATCGCCACTTCTACCGCAACTGAACCGCTATCGGCAAAAAAGATTTTATCCAGTCCATTGGGCAAAATTTGTACTAATAATTGAGCTAATTCCACCGCTGGATCGTGGGTAAATCCACCAAACATAATATGGCTCATTTTTTCCAATTGATTCTGTGCAGCCGCATTTAAGCGTGGATGATTATAACCGTGCAACGCTGCCCACCAAGAAGACATACCATCAATCAAATGACGACCATCTTTTAAGGTTATCATCACGCCATCAGCGCGTTCTACCGCATAAAGCGGCATATCAGAAGAAACTGAAGAATAAGGATGCCAAATATGTTGTGTATCAAAAGCTAAAAGTGATTGTTCATCCATCATTCATTTACCATTAAAACTTATTCATATCGCAAGGCAGCGGCAGGTTCTACTTTCGCCGCACGATAAGCAGGGTAAAGTGTAGAAAGCAAGGAAAGTAACAGCGAAAATCCAATAACAAAAATTATTTGAATCAAGGATAATTCTGTCGGAAAAAAAACACCTTGTGGATTTACCGCACTTACAATCTCTGTTAAGTTCAAGGTAACTAAAACACCCAAAATAGCACCGAGCAATGTGCCAACAAATCCCACCAGTAATCCTTGATAAATGAACACTGAACGAACTTGAGATTTTGTTAAGCCCTGAGTTTGCAAAATCGCAATTTCCCCTTGTTTATCCACCACCATCAAACTTAACGAAGTGACAATATTGGAAATCGCCACAACAATGATCAAACTAATCAGCAATCCCATCATATTTTTTTCCATTCTCACCGCTTGGAAAAATTCGCCTTTTTGCATACGCCAATCCGTGATTTTTTGTGTTGGGAAATGTTGTGGGAGTTCTGTAATTTGGAACGGATCATTCAAAAATAAACGATAGCCCTGCGCTTGCTGCGGTTGAATACGCATTAAGCGACCAATATCTGTAATATTAGCAAAGGCTTCATAACCAGATGCTTCGCCATAATCATAATAAATATCGCTAACAGTAAATAAACGCTGCATTGGCACCCGACCGAATGGTGTATATTGGCTATTTTCCGTAATCATCAAACGGATTTTATCCCCAACATTCACGCCCAGTTTTTGCGCCAGTTGATCGCCAATGACTAGTTTAAATTCCCCACTAGGCAAAATTTCATTAAATTTAGCCTGATCAAAAGATTCAACCAAAGGATCATCAGAAAATGATTGAATACCTATAATTTGTCCTGCGCTCACGCCTTTTGCTGTTTGATAAATCACATTTGTTGTATTGATCGGCACGGCTTTTTGGACAAAGTGCGGTAAATTTTCTAGCGTTTTTTCCGTAGAAATAGGCTGATCTTCACTGACAATTGCGTGAGGAATGGAAGATAACACCTGTTGTTTTTGGTAATTCTCTAAACCATTCATCACAGAAAGCACAATGATCAATGCCATAACTCCCAGCACTATCCCCAAACTTGCAAGATTTGTGACTAATCGCCCAAAACGATCCGCACTTTTCGCACGCCAATAACGTAGCGCAATATAAAAGGAAATAGGGAAATTCATTATTTTTGATTTAATTGTTGTACAAATTCTTCGATGTTTTGCATTACTTTGCCAACTAATGTTGTCACTGCACTATCGCTCGCCCAAGCAATATGTGGAGTGATAATTAAATTAGGCATCATTTTTGCGGCTAAAATTAACGGATTATCTTTTTCTGGTGGCTCTTTTACCATTACATCCAAAGCCGCTCCGCCTAAATGCCCCGTTTTTAACGCATCAACTAAGGCAAGTTCATCAATCAAAGGCCCACGCCCTGTATTAATCAAAAATGCACCTTTTTTCATTTTGGATAAGGTTTCTGCATTAATTAAATTCTTGGTTGTTTCCATTAATGGGCAATGCAACGTCACAATATCCGATTGTCTTAATACTTCCTCAAAGGGCGTATAACCTTCACGGCAAACAGTAGCATCTTTATGTTCTGCATAAAGTACTTTCATTCCCACGGCATTCGCCAAACGCCCAACTTCTGTCCCTAAACAACCTTTACCAAATACGCCCAATGTTGAACCACGCACATCTGTAATTGGGTAATCAAAATAACAAAATTGTTTACTTTCCACCCATTTTGCTTCCCTTTGATCGCGTAACCAACCAGCCAAACTGTGTTTTAAAGAAAAAATCAGACCAATTACGTGTTCTGGTACAGTTGTACTGGAATAACCTGTCACATTACGCACGGCGATACCCATTTCTTCTGCTGCCGCAAGATCAACATTATTTGTACCTGTTGCAGTAATCGCAATCAACTTTAACTTAGGTAATTGTTTTAACGTTTCTCGATCAAAAATGACTTTGCTGGTAATAACAATGTCCGCATCTTTCGCTCGCTCAATGGTTTCGGCAGAAGACGTATAATCATATTCAGTCCAAGTATGTTCAAAACTTGGGCGAGGAATTGAAATATGTTTAGGAATAGCCGTGCTATCTAAAAATACGATGTTCATTAATTGCTCCTTTTTATATACAAAGTGCGGTCAAAATTAACCGCACTTTTGATGAAATTTAAATTGAGGTATCCAATTCTGGGAAAGATTTTACTAAATCGTCAATGGATTTCATTTGAGACACAAAACCTTCAAGAGCAGAAAGTGGTAACGCTGATGGGCCATCACATTTCGCTTGATTTGGATTTGGATGCGCTTCTAAGAATAAACCTGCAATGCCGACAGCTAAACCTGAACGTGCGAGTTCCGTTACTTGCGCACGACGACCACTTGATGCTGCCCCAAATGGATCACGGCATTGAAGTGAATGGGTTACATCAAAAATAACAGGGCTACCCTTAGAGGCTTTTTTCATTACGCTAAAGCCAAGCATATCCACAATTAAATTATCGTACCCAAAGTTTGTACCGCGATCACAAAGAATGATTTTATCGTTACCACATTCTTCGATTTTTTCCACAATATTACCCATTTGACCAGGGCTTAAAAATTGTGGTTTTTTCACATTAATCACTGCACCTGTTTTTGCCATCGCTTCAACGAGATCTGTTTGACGCGCCAAAAAGGCGGGAAGTTGAATAATATCTACAACATCAGCAACAGGCTGACATTGATAGATTTCGTGTACATCGGTAATAATTTTTACACCAAAGGTCTCTTTTAATTCTTGGAAAATTTTTAATCCTTCTTCCATACCTGGGCCACGGTAAGAATGAATAGATGATCGATTCGCTTTGTCAAAAGAAGCTTTAAATACATAAGGCACGCCAAGTTTCTCTGTCACTTTCACATAGGCTTCGCACACTTGCATTGCCATATCACGGCTTTCCAGGACATTCATTCCGCCAAAAAGCACGAAAGGTTTGTCGTTTGCAACATCAATATTACCAATTTTTACAATTTTATTTTGCATAAATTTTCCTTAAATCAATGGAGGGGAAAAGTATCTTTATTAATTTCGCCTTTTAGTTCTAAAAGTTGCGTGCGGATAAACGCCGCCGTTGGATCTTTTGGACAATGTTCCACAAAAAATTCTAAATCTTTCAATGCTGAAGGATAAGCCCCCATCTGAGCTAAAACCAAACCGCGGTCACGGATATGATAAGGATTTTCAGCGTCAGTAATCATTAAATTCTTAATATAGTGGTATGCCATATCGTTATGCTCTTCACGAATAAGCGCATTCTTCGCCAGTTGCTCAAAACGAGAATAAAGCAAGGAAAGATCGGCTCTATCAAGTTCTTCGGGTTGAATTTTCGCACCAAACCCAAATGCACCTTCATAAAATTGCTGTAATTTTTCTTGCGAGATATAAGTGCCATCCCAAGGATCAATAAAAGCCACTTCATCTCTTACTTCAGCACGTAAAATGAGCTGCGTTGGAAAATTTACTGGATAAATCGGTAAATCCAATGCCTCAGCTAAATAAAGCACAATTGCCCCAAGAGTCACTGGCATTCCTTGACGATACTCGAGGACATAGGGCAAATATAAATTACGTGCATAGAAATACGCTTCTGGATCGCAACAAAAGCCCCAATCGCCGTAAAATAGTTGTAGCAAATGATGAATCTGTTCTTCTTTCGACCAATCTGGCGAAATTTCTTTACGTGCTTTACGCACAAGCCCACCCATTTTTCCCCGAAGTTGTGCTTCTAAACTGCCATCATCAGAGATAACAAGATAAAAATGCACAAATTTATCGTATAACGCACGTCGATAATATTTCATTACTTCTTCCAAAAACCTAAAGTGACGCGTTCATTGTCGCCATAATCGCGTACAGTTTCAACAATTTCCCAATGATTTTCGAGGAAAATTGACCGCACTTTTTCGCCTTGTTGCCATCCGTGTTCAAGCAATAATGCACCATTAGAATTCAAATAATTCGGTGCTGACTCAATAATATAACGTAAATCAGCATAACCAGCATCATTCGCCACTAATGCGGAAAGCGGTTCAAAACGCACATCGCCTTGACGTAAATGTTCATCTTGCGCATCAATATAAGGTGGATTGCTGACAATAAGATCAAATTGCCCTGTTATATTTTCAAACCAACGGCTCTGCAAAAATTCTACATTTAGCTGATTTCTTTCCGCATTAGATTGGGCTAACGCCACAACATCGGGCATAAGATCAACACCAATTATTTCTAATGAAATTTGTCGTTTTTGACAAATAGAGGAAAGCTCCGAGGCTAATGCTAACGCGATAGCACCTGTGCCTGTGCCGAGATCAAGAATACGAAAGTTCGGTGGATTTTCTTCCAATTTTACTAACGCAATTTGTAATGCTTTTTCCACTAAAATTTCGGTATCTGGTCTTGGAATCAATGTACCTTTTGAGACATTTAATGGCAATGACCAAAATTCTTTTTCGCCAAGAATGTATGCAATAGGTTCTCCGTTTAAACGGCGATCTAAAAGTGCGGTCAATTTTAACCGCACTTTTTCATCAATCTCAGTATCATCAAAAGCAAGGATTTGCGTACGCGGTTTGCCAGTAGCATATTGAAGAAGCACAAGCGCATCAATTTTACTATTTTCAGAGGGATTTTTTTGAGCTAAATCCGCCTTCGCTTGTGCCAGCCATTCTTTATAATTCATTAATTTTCGTCTTTTAACACAATCGTGCCAGCCACTAAATCAGTTAAAGAACGGCGGTCATCTCGCACCAGTGCAACAATACCGCTAATAATCAATAAGAAACTCGTCCACGCCAATAAAATATCAATAATTTCGCGACCGATGTATTTACCAAATTCAACGGGTTGATTGGTATGATAATTAAATACACGCAAGCCTAACCAGCGTTTTGCCATTGTTTGGCCATAAGTTTTCATAAAATATAACTGAAAACCAATATATACCATCGTCCCTAATACACCAGCAAAATCCCCCAATGCAAAACCAAGACCAACCATCACCCAAAGTACAAGCCCATTAATCATACTCGCAAGCCAGCGTTTAAAACTGCTCGCTTGAGCGGGTTGAGAAGGCTGGAAAGCAGAAGAAAATTCCGCATCTTTTTGATTTTCAATGATCATTGTATTTCCCTGTAAAGTTAAAAAGGACATCTGAAATCAGACTCCCCTATTATTAATTTTGTTCTGACAACGCCGCTAACTGATCCGCTTGATATTCAGTAATAATCGGCTGAATCAGTTCATCAATTTTACCATTCATCACTTCATCTAAACGGTAAATAGTGAGGTTAATACGATGATCAGTCACTCGACCTTGCGGATAATTATATGTACGAATTTTATCAGAACGATCGCCCGAACCTAACAAGTTACGGCGCATATCTGTTTGTTCTGCGGCTTGGCGTTCTTGCTCTGCTTGAACAATACGTGACGCTAATACCGACATTGCTTTCGCTTTATTTTTGTGCTGTGAACGCTCATCCTGACATTCCACCACAATGCCTGTTGGAATATGTGTAATACGCACCGCAGAATCCGTTGTATTTACGTGCTGACCACCAGCGCCTGATGAGCGATAAGTATCAATACGCAAATCCGCAGGATTAATTTCTGGCATTTCAGATTCCGGCAATTCTGGCATTACCGCAACGGTACAAGCAGAAGTGTGGATACGCCCTTGCGATTCAGTTTTTGGTACACGTTGCACACGATGACCACCAGACTCAAACTTCAACTGACCATACACACCTTCTCCGCTCACTAAAACAATAATTTCTTTAAATCCGCCCTGCTCACTTTCATTTTCACTTAATACTTCCATACGCCAACGTTTACTTTCCGCATAACGGCTATACATACGGAATAAATCTCCCGCAAAAATGCCTGCTTCATCGCCGCCTGTTCCCGCACGAATTTCTAAATAGCAGTTATATTCATCATTAGGATCTTTCGGCAATAAAAGAATTTGAAGTTGCTGTTCCACTTCTTCAATTTCCGCTTTGGATTCTTCGATTTCCATTTGCGCCATTTCTTTCATTTCAGGATCGTCGAGCAATATTTCAGCTTCTTCAATATTTTGATTTAATTGCGTCCAACGATTAAAACATTTCACCACTTCTTCAAGTTGAGAATATTCTTTAGAATACGCACGGAATTTATCCTGATCACTAATCACAGAAACATCACCCAATAAGGCTTCTAGCTCTTCATAACGTTCTTTTAAACTTTCTAATTTTGCAATAATGGAATCTTTCATCATTTGTAAGTCACCGAAAATAAAATCGGCGTATTCTAGCCGATTTTAGGGAGAATTGACAGTGAAAAGGAGATTAAGAATTTCAGACGCTTTATTTGTGATTTACCCACTATTTATTGGTGTCTTGTTTTTGATTGAGCTCACGATATTTATCACACCCTTCTTGACTGCGTAAATCGCAAGCATCGCCAAAATATTTTTTGGCTTTGGATTTATCTTTTTCCAACTCGCCTAGCTTAATTAACACTTTCGGATCTTTACTTAACACCAATTCTTCTTTAATCGCTTCGATTTTTTCTTGAAGATCAGGTTGATTTGGTAAATCATCACGACTAAGAATATTCAGTTTTAAATCGGTGGTATCGTTAATTTTTTTACCTTTACAACCTAGATGGCGATTACATTTATTAATCAATTCCTCAACCATTTTTTCATTTTTTGACGTACCTAATCCCAATAAATAAAGCGTAGCTAAATTTTGGTAAATATCAATGCTAAAGATGCTCAGAAAAATCAAATGTTACAAACACATCATCCGAATTATTGATGTTAATACTCCTATAAGTTTCACTATACCAGTAAAATGCTTTAGACCAATCTTGCTGAACACCATCTCCATAAAAATAGGCTACAGCTAGATCTGCCTGTGAAGATGGATACCCTGCCTCAGCATTTTGATTTAGTAACATTATTGCACTTAGCTTATCTCCCTTTTCATATAAATCCCTAGCTTTCGAAGATTTCGCCTGATAACTTCCTAATTGAACAGCTTTTTCAAGGGATTCATCTTCTCTTTGCTTATCTAAATTGGATAATTGATAATAAGCCTCAGCATAATTCTGAGCTGCTGCTTTCTCATACCATTTTTTAGCAAATTCTTTTTGGTTATTACTTTCATATACTTGAGCCAACTGAAATTGTGCAACTGGATAACCTTTTTCAGCCAACACACGCAAACGTTCAGCAGGAAAGTTTTCTAATTCCTTTCTTGCCTTTACATCTGCATAATGCTGTTCACGCTCTAATAAACGTTCCAACTTTCGAATTTCTGCCTGTTCTGGGTAATATTAGGTAAAATACACCGATCCGCCACCAATTACTGCCAATAATAAAACGGCTAAGGTTAATTTTTTCTTCATTATTTTGTTCCTTGATTTAATTGTTTATACATCTCACAACCTTTTTGCTCTTTATTATCACAAGCCTTGCCAAACCATTTTTTGGCAGTGGCAAAATTTTGTTTTACTCCTATTCCGCCCATATAAGCAAGACCAACTATTGCCTGCGCTCGAGAATTATTATTTTCTGCTGCTTTTTGATACCATTTTATGGCTTCAGTTTTATTTTCTTTTACTCCATCGCCATCATAATACATATCGCCCAATATCATTTGGGATTCAGTATCATTTTGATTTGCCGCTTTTTTCAACCATTTCACTGCTTCCGTATTATTCTGTTTTACGCCAACTCCATCTTTATACATCATTCCCACTTTAAATTGGGCATCAACATCATCTTGCTCCGCAGCTTCCTTCAATAATTTAAAGCCTTCTTGGTAATTTTGTTTTACACCCAAGCCGTTAATATACATACCAGCTAAATCATATTGAGCGATACGTACACCTTGTTCAGCCGATTTTTTATACCATTTTATCGCTTCAAAATAATCTTGCTTTATGCCATCGCCATTTTTATATAACACCGCTAACATCCCCTGTGCAATCCCATCTCCCTGCTCTGCTAAAGGACGAATAATTGCTAATGCGGACTTAAAATCTTTCTGTTCAAATAAATGAATAATCTTATCAAATTGCTCCTCTTCCATTGCATAAACGGTTGATTGAAAAGAAAAGATAGAAGCACCTAAAAGTGCGGTGGTAAGAAGTGTTTTTGTGAGTTTCATTTTAATTTCCTATTAAATTGAATGAATGGATAATCTTTTAGTTTTATTCACTAAAATTGGCGTATAAGTCGCAAAATCTTTAAGTACTTCTCCGTGTGGATGACCTTTTCTTCGTTGGCTATCGGCTGAAAATACACTAATACAAGGCGACAATATCTTCGCTAATCCTTGTTGCTAATTATGCTTTGAACCGTGATGGGGAACTTGCAAGCAATAAATTCTCGCCATTCTCTCCGCACCTAATGATTGCGTTAAATCGGTTAATAATGGCAAATCATTTAAAAACGCATCGCCGGTGTATAAAATGGCATTTTTTGTTTTATCCTTTGGAATAACCGCTATTTCATTTTCATTGTCTGTCGAAACATCAAAAATATGATTATTTCCCATTCCCCAAAAAGAAGGGAGTTTTATATTTCGAATATATAAATATTGAGAAATAATATTTTTGTTTTTACTTCCATTTCCAAATGCGAGAGAGTAGAGTGTTTTTAAGGCTGGAGTTGGGTCTGTGGAATTAGACCGATGAGATTGAATAATTTGTTTAACCTGCTTTTGAAAAGCGGTCAAATTTGTTGGCACTTTTGCAAGCAAATGAAATGACACATTATATAAAACAAATTCAAACTGCTCTTCGCCTTTTCTAAATAAAAGGGCTTTATTAGGATTAAACCAATGTAAATTTTGTTCTGACTTATCAAATTCATTTGATAATTTTTCAGTAGTTTCAAAAGAAAGTACATCATCAAAATTACTTGGATCAAGACTTATCGAAATTTCACTCTCATTTTCTTTTGCAGGTAATAAGAGAAATTTGGTTTCGTTTAATTCTTCAGCAAAATCAGTTTTTAAATATTGAATAGGGTTCTGATAAAATGCCCATTCTTCATCATCTGGCTGAATATCTAAAAGAGAAGCAATTACTAAGCGTTGCCATAAGGGATAATAAGGCACAACCCAGCGTTTTATTTTTCTCTTATTTTTGAGTAGTTCTTTTACACCACTAATATGATCTTTATCAAAATGCGAAAGCACTAATAAATCAATATCAGCATTATTTTCTTGCTGGTTATATTTTTGCACGGCATTTTGGATAAGTTTCTGACTTGAATTCGTGCCACAATCATAAACCCAATGAAAGGATGGGGCGTTTCCCATTTGAATACGCCCACTTGAAAATAATCCCTGCCCCACATTCCAAAATTCGCATTGTAAGATTGGCATTAGCATTCCCCTCTATTTAGCTTACCGTAATATTCACACCCTATTTTCTCCCCATTATCACAAGCCTTACCAAACCATTCTTTGGCTAAAGCTTTATTGAGTTGAACACCTTTTCCTAAAAGATATTCTAATCCTAATAGAGCTTGAGCATTTGCATTTCCCTGCTCCGCCGCTTGGCGATACCATTTCACCGCTTCAACATCATCTTGTTTGACGCCTTGTCCGTTTCGATACATATTGCCCAAATTAAATTGAGCCTTTGCATCCCCCTGCTCCGCCGCTTGGCGATACCATTTCACCGCTTCAACATCATCTTGTTTGACGCCGCGTCCCTTCTTATACATCACACCCAAATTAATTTGAGCATTTGCATATCCCTGCTCCGCAGCTTTGCGAAACCATTTCACTGCTTCAAAATCATCTTGTTTGACGCCTTGTCCATTTATATACATCAAACCCAAATTAAATTGAGCAATAGCATTCCCCTGTTCTGCCAAAGATAACCAAAGTTTAAAGGCGGTTTGATAGTCGCTTTGCTTATAAGCGGTTAAACCTTGTTGGAATTGCTGCGCAGGCGTATCTGCCCAAGCAGTATAATGAAAAGAAGCAAGTGAAAAGCCAAGAATAGCAGTAGTAATAAGTGTTTTTGAGAATTTCATAAAATCGTCCATTTATTAATCAATAATTGAAACAACCAAACATTTTTTGTTTAGCAAGATGTTTTGTTGTACTCTCTGTAAAGAGAGTACAACACCCAGTATACTGGGTGTAAAATGATTAAAAATTGAACTATTTAATTAGGAGGGAATTTGGGGTTATTAAGACTGAAAAAAGTGAGCTATCTTGCTCACTTTCTACTATTAAATACGCGCGACATCAAACTTAGCCAAATTAATTTCATCTTCTGTGCCATAAAATATAGCAAGCGCATGACGTAGCGTTTCCGCTCGTTTTGGTAAACCTTTTTCCGCATAGATTTTCACTTGTTCATACACGGCTTGTTTAAAAGGCTGTGTATCGCCTGGATTGCCATTCAAATTATCCGCACTGGCAAAATAACGGAAACCAGCCGCCGTTGCCAAAATCCACTCCAATGCTTGCGGTTTCACTTCAACTTTTTCAAAGTCACGCTGGCGTTCTTCAGAACGTCCATCTGGCTCATACCAATAACCAAAATCTTCTAGTTTACGACGTTCTTTGCCTGCCACTAACCAATGGGCAATTTCGTGCAATGCACTGCTGTAAAAGCCTTGCGCAAAATAAATCGCGTTATAAGGCACTTCATCATTTGCGGGTAAATAAATCGGTTCATCACCGCCTTTGACTAAGCGAGTGTTGTATTCCTCTTCAAAACATTGATTAAAAATCGCAATAATATCTTCTAATTTATGTTCCATGGTATCGACTCCTAAAAAAACCGCGAAATTATATCACCAGAGGCTCATTTGTTCTCGTTTATTTTCTTCGGGTAAATTGACATGTAGCCCAATCAAACGAATCGATCGCCCTTTTGCTCGCATAAAAATTTGAGGAAGTAATTGCTGAAAACTCTCTAAAGAAAGTGACAAACCAGTTTTCTCTAAAGTAGTTACTTGAAAATCTTCAAATTTAAGCTTTACGCCAATTTTACGAAGTGCAGATAACGGTATATTACGGCTAACACGTTCAAGGCGACGAAGTAGTTCTTGATAAAGATTATTCAATAAGGCTAAAGCTTGCTCAATTGTGTGAATATTTTCAATCAACGTCTGTTCTACGCCAACTGATTTACGTTCACGATGGGCTTGTACTTCACGATCATCAATGCCGTGGCTAAAATCCCAAATACGTTTACCCGCTTTACCAAATTGGTTTAATAAGACAATTTGATCAAAATTTTGAATGTCAGCACAAGTTTCTAATCCCATATCGAGTAATCGTTGTGATGTTACTTTACCTACGCTAGGAATTTTCTTTAAAGGTAAGGTTTTAATAAATTCACTGACTTCGTTCGGATTAATCACAAATTGCCCATTAGGTTTGTTCATATCCGAAGCAATTTTGGCAAGGAATTTTAAAGGCGCCACACCAGCGGAGGCGGTTAAATTCAACTCATCAAAAATTGCTTGGCGGATTTCTTGTGCGATCCAAGTCGCAGAGCCTGAACATTTTTGGCAGTGCGTGACATCTAAATAAGCTTCATCTAAAGAAAGTGGTTCAATAATATCGGTATAACGCTGGAAGATTTGATGAATTTGTGCCGAAACTTGTTTATACAACGTCATATTCACAGGCACAAGAATGAGATTAGGACACTTTTTTATGGCTTGAGCCGTAGGCATTGCGCTATGCAAACCAAATTTTCTCGCCTCATAATTACAAGTTGTTAATACACCACGCTGACGAGAAGAACCACCTACAGCAACAGGCTTTCCCAGCAAATTAGGATTTTCACGAATCTCAATCGATGCGTAAAAACAATCCATATCAATGTGAATAATTTTTTTATCTTGCAACATAAAAAGTGCGGTTAAATTTTTTCTAATATTAATCAAGCAAACAACTGTTTAAATATACATTAAAATTAATAACCTAGCAATTTAATCTTTTATAAATGCCCTTTAACGCAGCAATTCAATCAATCTCAACTTTCCCTACCTTTCTTTTTTTGCTAGACTACGCATAATTTTGGGGCTGATTCTGGATTCGACGGGATTAGCGAAGCCCAAGGTGCACGTCGAGGTGCGGTAGGCCTCGTAAATAAACCGCAAAAAAATAGTCGCAAACGACGAACAATACGCTTTAGCAGCTTAATAACCTGCATTTAGCCTTCGCGCCCTAGCTTCCGCTCGTAAGACGGGGATAACGCGGAGTCAAACCAAAACGAGATCGTGTGGAAGCCGCCGTTTGAGGATCGAAGCACTAAATTGAATCAAACTAGCTTAAGTTTAGCGTGTCTGTCCGCATGCTTAAGTGAAATTAAAGACGAGACTAAACGTGTAGTACTAAAGGTAGAGTAATTTCGGACGGGGGTTCAACTCCCCCCAGCTCCACCACTAAACAAGATCACAAACGGTCAAATTTATTGAAAAATCAATGGTTTGACCGTTTTTATTTAGTGTCTTATAGGTATATAAAAGATCAGTGGATTTCACGAAATATCACAATTTTTTGTAGTAAAAATAGTAGTAAGAACTTACAATGCAAAAATCTTACTACCATTTTATGAAATTCCTACCATGGCAAAAATCATCAAGCAGCTAACCATTGCACAGGTAAATAACGCCAAAGTGGCGGAAAAGATCTATTATTTATTTGACGGTGATGGGTTAAAACTCGTCGTCAAGCCAAACGGTGTGAAAACGTGGGTATTTAATTACAAACGCCCCTACACATTAAAACGTACTGAAAAAACTATCGGCACTTATCCAGCGGTATCGCTTAAATATGCACGTCAAAAAACGCTTAAATTTCGCCAACTTTTAGCCAATAAAATTGACCCACACGAATTTGAGCGAAAACAAGTCATAGACGCACTAAAAGAACAACAGAGTTTTTCCCATGTTGCAAATGAATGGTTGCTCTATCGTGCGAAAATTGGCAAAGAACAAGGCAATTACACAGAAAAGACAAGAATTGATACAGAAAGACGCACGAACGCCGCTATTGACTTAATTGGTGGCGTGCCATTCAAAGAATTGACTCTAAAACACGGTTTATCCGTGCTTGAACCTTATCGCCAATCTGGGGCAACGGCTGAATTGAAAAAGCGTTATTTGGTTTTAAAGTCAATCGCTGAGTATGCTGAACGTTTTGAATATTGGGAAATCAACAAATAGAAATATCTTGGTAATGATTTGCCTGCAGTGAACAAAAACAAACATCATCCTTCAATTCATTACAAAACCTTACCAGAATTTATGATCAGCCTTGCTCGAGCCAACATATCACAAACTGTTCGCCTTGCGATTTTGTGGGGTTTGCTCAACGCTACAAGGGCGAGCGAAACCGTCAGTGCAAAATATTCTGACATCATTGAACACGAACATTTGCCCACTGGTAAAGTGTGGAAAGTGGAAGTTTCAAAAGGCGGGAAAGGGGATCGATTGCACCTTGTGCCGTTAAGTAAACAGGCAGAAACCTTGCTTTCATACATCAAGCAACACGCAAATAAGGAATATTTGTTCCCGTCCACTTTATCAAAGGCGAGAAATAAAAAGCATATCAACAGCCAAACACCGAATGAAGTGATTAAAACAATGGACGGCGGCAAATACAAAGGCACTATGACAAATCACGGCATACGGTCGCTATTCAGTAGTTATTGCAATGATAATCGCCTAGAACTTGGCTTGGATAAGGAAATCATCGAAATTTGCCTAAGCCATTTGAATTCCGATGAAATAAGAAACGCCTATAATCGGGCTGAATATTTGCCTTACCGATTAAAGACGTTTCAAGAATGGGCAACCTATGTTGAAAAATGTGCAAATGGTCTATTTAAAGAAATTATCGCCGACAAGTCTTAATGAATTCGTTCAAGTCGCTTTCCGCAATTTTACGGGAGCGACCGAATTTATAAGACTTTAACTTTCCACTAGCAATCCAACGTTTCACTGTTGCTTCTGAACAAATCCCCGTCTGGGCAATCTCTTTGATTGAAAAGTATCGTTCCATTAAACATCTCCCTCTCTCACAAACATAATCTATAAAATCAATTGCATCCTGTTTTATTATTAATGATGCAGCTGATATATCCCATTTCTTACGCTCAACAAAGTCTGATAATTCTTCATCTTCATTGATATTTACTTCTTTTTCCACTGCAATAACATAATCGGAATTTAAAATAATCTCCTCTGTAAACAAATCAGCTCCAATTGCATTTAATTTCAAAAACTTACTCATTTTTAACCTCACTTTTAATTAATTAACCCTAAAATCCCCCAAGCTCTCGCCCCAACCAAAGGCTTGAGCCAACGGAATTTTTTCTTCTTTAATGAAAACTTCATCGTTTTCACAACAAATCCACCGATAGTCATTAAGCCGTAACCGTCCATGGCGCATTAAAAGGTCAATTTGTGACGGTTTTAATGGCGAACCAATAGGCAACATCAATAAATTAGCTTGCTGTTCAATTTTTGAACGGTTACAGTTATTGACACAAGTCCGAGCTGCGCTCGCTGGTAGAGGTTGAGCTACGCTCAACCAAAGATGGATTAAAGTCCTTAGGACGTTTTTTAATCTCCCATCTTTTGGTTCGCGAAATCACCCGCTTAAGGCTAAAGCGATTGGCTAAGCCAATAATCGCTTTGCGCTGTTCACCATACTTGTTTGCCGGTTTAGTTTCATAATCTAATTTGATTGGCTGTTCTTCTCGTTTTGCCAGTGCCCCCCCCTGAATTTCCATATAAGCGGCATAATCGTTCGCCACACCTGCTGCTTGCGCTTTATCAATGAGTTCATCATCGGCTTGACCGCTGATCAATCGGCGCAATTCACGCCAAACAGAAATGGATGCGCCACCGTAGAATTGGAACTGACGAATGCCCCAACGGCTCGCCCATGCACAAACGCGCAATGCGTTGTCGTGTAGGCTTAGTGTCGGGTCTTCATCTGACACTTCGCCAGCAAGGGCGAAACCGTCAATATTTTTCGCAATGTATTTCGCAATGTAAGCCGTTGCGCTGCCTTTTGTTTTATCACATTCTTCCACTTTGCAACGGTGTTCTGCTGCGCCTTTTTCATTGCCGCTAACTCTAGAGCTTTTTGTTTAAATAAGCGGATGACTTCTTCTTTATGTTCTGCTGGCACATAAGCTAGCGCATGCCAGTGTGGTGTGCCGTCTTTGTGCGGCTCTGCCACTCGCATCCCGTAAAATTTAATATCACGTTTTGCTAACAAAGCACGGAATTGTTGCCACACTTTGTTTAGATAGTTTTGCGTATCTCTTGGATTCACCCCCGACCATTTTTTATTGCCGTTTCCTGCATGGAATGATGATGGCGCAGTGAGGGTTAAAAATAAGGCTTCATTATTGTTTTCTTCTGCCCATTCTTCCAAGCCACGCAAGCGCACCATCATTTCATTACGACGTAATGCGGGGTTAGATGATGATTTTAAGAACATATCGAAAAGTTCGACCTGTTCTTCTGGATTGTCCACGTTTTGAATGATCATTGCGCATAAGTAATCATAGTTTTTACGCTGTTGCAGTTGCCATTCTTGGAAACTTTGATTGGAAATATAACTGGCAGCATTGGCACGCACCTCGCCACAGGCAATAGCAACGTGTTCAACTATTCGGCGTTGTGTGGTGCGTATTTTCTTAAACCACCACTTTTCACAAACAAGACGGCTTAATGTGCTATCAACATATTCCCCTTTAATCGGTTTGTTTTGTTCAATTTTCTCCCAATGGGGAATTTGAAACCCCATTGCCAGTGCCATTTCACCGCACTTTTTATAGAGCTCAAAAAAATGTTGATTGATGCTATCAGCCGTTTGTTTGGGATAATAATCCTTGATGTTTTTTATCGTTTCAAATTGGAATGATTCAAACGCTGTGGCGATTTGATACGCCATCTTTTTGATCTTACGTTCAGTAAGCAAATAAAACGGTAATTTGGCATTTTTAGCTTGTTGCTTACCATATTGCTTAAAATTAAAGCCCATTTTGTGAAGTTCGTTATACTGCTCGGCAATTTCTTCACGTGTTGGCACGGTCATAAACTTAGCTTCAAAACGTGTTTCAAATTGGGTTTTAATGTCTTGTTTTATATCTTGCAACCATTTAGGCGTATTGATGAACGCTTGCAAAAAATCCATATTCACGTTGTATTGTGAAAAGACTTTTTTCAAGCGCACATCTAACACATCGCGCAAATAATCATTGGCATGGCGGCGTTGTTTATTGCCAAGGGCAAAGGCAATTGAACCGTCATCTTTGATGGAGCGATAGGCTTTTAAATAGAGCTTGCGGAAATGCTCACGCTGACGTTGGCGTGGGAGACTTTCTAATTTACGTTCAATAAAATCAAAGTCGATTGGATTAGCTGCGAACAACTCTAGCTGTAATGATGTGTATCTGCCATCATCAAAAGGCAGAGAAGTGCGGTCAACATTCACCGCACTTTGCATCATCACTGCACGTGCATCTGCCATCGCTTGCTCACGTTTGGCAAGATTGGCATTACACTCAAGTTCCCAGTTCATCATCAAGAATCCTTACATTGCTGTATTGGCTAAATATTCACTGTGATATTCAAAATATTCTTTGATTTTGTTGTTGGTCGAATTCACTGCACTGACTAATTCTTCCAAACTCAACATTTCATATTGGGCTAAGTCATAACGGCGTACTTCTTCAATTGCGCCCCAAATTGTGTTATGTAAATTGCCTACTGTTCTTGTTTTTTGTTTGCCATACCAACTATCTTGATCGCCCATCACTTCAACCACTTGAAAGCGAGTGCCGATGGGTAAAATTTCTAGCGTTGCGCCACAATCTAGGGCGATACAAATATTGTTTTCCATTATTCTTTTTCTCCTTTACCAACGGCTATCTAGCACGTCCGTAATAAACTCAATTAATCCCATTACCGTCACAGCCACGCCAAGAACGGCAAACACCACCACGAAAAACATCACTAAACAACTTGTCATTTTCTTTTCTCTCTCCAGTCCGCCCATTCGGCGTGTTTTTTCATTAATTCTCGTTTCGCTTGAATTGCAATATCGCCCAAACGGATATATTCACTAAATGCCGTATTCGCTGATTGTTCATCGCCCTTATCTAAGTGGTAGAAATAAGCGAACAATTGTTCTTGTGCATTATCTAGCTTGTGATAAACATCTTTTGCACAAAAAGACAAAGCACCACGGCTTAAAATTATTGCTGCCATTTGTTATTCCCCTATCGTTTTATCAATTTGAGTAAATTCCCGCTCTGTTACGCCTTGTGAAAACATTCCCGAAAGTAACCGCATTTTACGTAGTGCACGGGCTATTTTGCGTTGTCCTTGTTCTGTGTAGTGATGGAGCTTAGTGCCTGTTAAATGCCCTGCACGTAAATCTGAAAAATCTAAATCGGCTAATTCCAACAGCATTTCTCGAAAGCCTTGTTGTAAACCGTCAAACTCTCGTTCTACACGGAATTGGCTTTTGCTTAACGAGTGCAGCACATCATCAAAACTTCGGATTTCAGGCACCTTTACTTGATTTACACGGCACCATTTTTCAGCGGCAGATTCCATTTCATCGTCAAAGCAATAAGGCATTAAGACCATCACTCCCCCCCATTCATTTATTTACGGAACCACCGTGTAACGCATTGGAAAATGCTTTGTTCACGTTTCCACTGTGCTTTTTCAAGTAATGCAATGCGATCGCTTAATGATTCATTCAGCAAAACTTGCTGGGCATTCACACCTGCTTGGTGCGAAATAGCTCGTTGTAAAAGTAAAATATGGCGCGTTTGTTCATTCAATTTTTGTTGCAACTGCCACACATTCACACGGCTATGAGGCGTGTTTTTTTCTTTGCTGTACACATATTTTTTTCTTGTCATTTGCTCAAACTCCTAAATTTTGGTTGCAAAAATCCTGTCGAATGAATTTCTTCAAACGACGGCGGTTAAATTACTGTTGGAAAATTAAGAATTAACCCGTAGGGATTTCGACTTGGCGAGTATCCGTTTCGTCTAACGGCTTACTGCCTAACATTGCTTGCTGATTGGTTTCAAAGCTTGCTGTTTCGACTTCTACAATCTCACTAATCACTTTAAAGCGACATTCACGACATCCACTACAATAACCAAATGAACGCGTGCTTAACTTAGATAACCGTTCAGAGGTGCGAACAAAAACATTTTCAGAACCGCACTTCGGACATTTAACATGAACTTTCACTTTCACCACCTTTTGTTATACTCAACTCCATCTTGATTAAACGGAGCTATTCTATGTATTCAACTTACCCTAAATTTTCTTTACCAAAATTCGATCGGCATATTTCCGCATTTATTGATACCTTTGAAATAGATACCGATGCTTGCCCACGGTTTGATAAAGAATTTATTGTTGGCATTCAATGCCGCGGATTTATTTACCGACATATTCATTGTCAAAATATTGCTGAGCTTGACGCATTGGCAAATTATCTTGACTACTGTGGTGATTTTCGTCAGGAACTTCCGCCGAAAGGCGTAGATCGACTCTGGGTTCTTTTGGACGAAAGGTAAAAGAGCGAGAAAGTTTAATATTGCCGTCATTTACCACACCTTGCTCAAGGGCAAGGTTCATCCATTCTTCTAATTTTTCCATTGAATAGCGTTCACGAAAGCCGTCTTGGCTTTCCAGCCATAAGGAATATTCGCCATATTGATTTTGCAACAACAAAAAACGCCCTTTGCCTAAGGTTTCCCATTCTGTTCCGCCAGTATTATTTTTTTCACTCATACACACCTTCTTTTTTGTTCTACGCTCTCCACATTCCCCAATATGGATTGCACAGTTATTAAAATTAAAAGATAATCAACACCATAAACCACGACACCATTGAAAATAACGCCACGAGGTATGCCATGCTGACTCGATTTTTACGATTTCTCATATTTATCCTTAACTGGTCTATTGTTGCTGGAATCGTTTGGATTAATGTCATCTTACTGACTGATTAATTAATACATTCTTCCAATTTCAAACGAATAAAATCATTCAATTCCCGTTTATCCGCTTGAGCCATTTCTTGTAACTTTTCTTTAAAACTTGCCGTCACACGAAATGCAATAATTTCAGATTTTAGTTCGCGTTTTTTTTCTGTTTTCGCCATACCCTTTTCCTTGTTGTTGTTTTTGTTTACTTTGTTATACTTCTACTATCTAAAAAATTGGAATGCACAGAACGTTCCTATTACAGCGCAGATAAAACATAAAACTGGTAAATGGTTATGGTGATCATGGTATTGCTGTCCCAGTTCGTCTATTCTTTGCTTGGTTTGTTTTTCCTGTTCTTTCAAGGTTTGTTCAAGTTCTAATATGCGAACCCATAATTGTTCATCCACTTTTTTTGCCATAAAGCACTCCCATGTTTAAAAAATAAGGAACTCCCATGACTGACGAAACACTAGTTATCCCCATTGACGTTGATTCACCGCTCAACATCACTTTCCATGCCGAGACAGGAGAAATGACGGTGGAATATTTTCAGTTTGTTTCAGGTGCGCCACAGGCGAAGATGACTTTTCGCTATACACCGCAGGCAACACAAGAAATGCTGCGGGCGCTTGCGATTTTCCAAGAGAAACTCGGTACAACATTTTTAACGCAAGCCACGCCACATAACGTGCAATAGATTGTTTACATTGAGAAAGCATTGCCTTTTGTGTTTGTTTACATTGTTTGAGATATCATAACTAAATCTTTTTTAAATCAATATGTGATTTAAAAAAGATTTAAAAAATCTTATGAGGAAATCAAAAATGAAAGAATGGTACTCGGCATAAGAGTTAGAAGGGCTAGATGGATTGCCTGCTCAAGCAACAAATATCACTCGCAAGGCAAAAAATGAAAATTGGAAAATGCGCGAAGCCAAAGGTATAAAAGGCGGTGCGTTTGAATATCATATAAGTTCATTTCCTGATGTAACGAAAAATGCATTGGGCTTTACTGACGACACGGTGTGCGTCGTTAATCTGCATGAACCTTTGGCAAAAAAACACTATCCGAGTAGAAATTTTGGATATTGAAGCCAGTGCAGGAAATGGCACGTTTTTAACCCGTACAGAACAGGGCTTATTGGCGCAAGAGTTCGACTTGGATTTCTTCCGTCGCCAATTTGGGCGCACCGATGCTAAAAATTTAAAAATTATTGCGGTGAAAGGCGATAGCATGGCGCCGACATTAGAAAACGGCGATTTACTTTATGTCGATGTATCAGAAAATTATTTCAGTGCCGATGGGCTTTATGTGTTCACGTTTGATGATCACACATTCATTAAACGCTTGCAAAAACGTGGCCGTGAAATGTGGGCGATTTCTAATAATAAAGAAGAGTATAAAGAGTGGGAGATAAAACAGGATGATCCTGTCTATATTCACGAACGCGTGGTGTTTAGTTTGCCGATGAAGATGAAGAAGTGGTGATAAAATGACGGGATTTCTAGCATTTTTAGTTTTTGTAGCAGCGACTTACGGCTTTTATTATATTTTCCGCCTAAAAGCCGAATGAACTCGATTGGCTTCAGCGCCTCCTGCGGTGATTCTTGGTTGGTTAGCCACGGGGTTGTTTTATGCCTTAGCCACAACAGAGCATTATTTTAGGGGCTGACGTAGATTAGCAAGTGTGCTAGTCTATAAAAATAAATATAACTCATTGTAAATTAAAGAAATTTATACAAATAAGCTCCTTGAGTTTTTTGTATTAGAAATTACAGCCTGAGCAGCGGCTGATTTACTCGGTATCCAAGCCAATTCAGCGATTTTGTTTTACCGAAAAATTCGTGAAGTCATTAGCTATCATTTAGCCCTTGAAGCCGATGAGGTTGTTGATGGTCAAATTGAGCTTGATGAAAGCTATTTTGGCGGTCATCGTAAAGGAAAACGAGGTCGAGGCACAGCAGGAAAAATTGCCGTATTTGGTTTGTTAAAACGACAAGGAAAAGTATTTACGGTAGTGGTAGAAAATACCAAAACAGAGACATTAATGCCTGTTATTGTGAGGAAAATCAAGCCTGACAACTGGGTTTATACCGATACTTATCAAAACTATGATGCCCTTGATGTGAGCAAATTTCACCACGAACGAATCAATCATTCCGAACTATTTGCGGTGAAACAAAACCACATAAATGGAATAGAAAATTTCTGGAGTCAGGCGAAGAGAATCCTCCGAAAATATAATAGCATCGACCAAAAAACTTTCCTTTATTCTTGAAGGAATGTGAATTTCGGTTTAACTTTGGATCACCAAAAGAATAACTTAAAACATTGCTTTGCATAACCAAGCAGCTAACATTGCGCCAATTACAGACCTCAAGACAGGAACCCAAGCGTAATCGAAATTGGAACTACCTTTATTTTTAATTGGCATGATAGCGTGAACAAGACGCGGCATAAAATCACGTGTTGGGTTGATTGCATAACTTGTTAATCCACCAAAGGACATAACACCACCAGCTACTCCCGTAAAAACAAAGAACATTGCAACACCATTAGTAGGTTGTTGATGATTTAGTGCGAATAAAATAAATAACAATGAAAATGTGGTGACAATTTCAGAAAGTAAATTGCGTAAGTTATTAGAGTTTGTTGCAATAGTGGTAAAAGAACCTAATTGACAATTTTGATTGTCTTCTTCATCTAAATGATCTTTAAATAATAGCCATACAATCAGAGCACCAATAAACGCACCGATACATTGAGCAATAATATAGACTAACACAAGTTCTGTTGGAAATTTACCTACCGCCCAAAAATCAATAGTAACAGCAGGATTTACATGATCACCGGTGAGTGGTCCAAAAATAACAGCAATGGACACCATTGATAACCCCAACCACAAGCGGCAAGTAAACCACCGCTCCCATACATTCCTGATTTTTTAAGGAAATATTGGCACAAACGCCAAGTCCTAACACCATAAAAAATGCTGTTCCCACAAGTTCACCAAGATAAAGGTTGATATTTTCCATAATCTTCATTCCTATCTAGATATAAAAGAGTGCTAGAGATAACCCTAGCACTCCATCATTTATTCAATTTCAGCAATACAAGTTGGCTTGAATCTAGCCCGACAATGCGTAATGGAGCATTGATAAATTGCTTAATTTTGGCCCCTTTAGGAAGTTCAGAAAGATGCATATCTTCAATCACTGTGGTAAAACGCCCACTGTGATAACCTAAGATCGCTTGGTGATAATTTTTCGGATTTTCTGTATCAGGAACACGAGAAGAAGGCGAACCAAGTGCAAGGAAATCAATACCTACTCCTTTTAAATTAGGATAGTTATCGGATAAATATTTTCCCGCACTCGTCGCAATATATGGTCCTTCATTTTGATAAATTAACGGATTCTCAGTTCTGTATTTCTCAAACCCTGTGCGTAAGAAAGCAAAGGATACTTGCGCTAAAATATCCGCATAAGGCTCTAAATCTTCTTTCGTAATCCCTTCCGCTTCGTCTTTTGGAACCTCAAGTAATACAACATCCTTATGGCAAAAATACTCAATTGGCAATTCATTGATACTTAAACCATCTTTTACAAAGTAGCGTGCCGCAGCCATATGTGTACCGCAATGATTTGGTATTTTAGAGATAAAACTGCTAAATGGTGTTATCTCATTTATATCAGTACAACGTATTACTTCAACGACAGGTTCGTCAGGTCAATCTAAATCATTTGGATCTAATGGGTGTGATAAATATATAAACATCATTGATTTCCTTATCTACGTTTTTGGTGTAATAACCATTGTATCACTTCAGGGCTGTTAAATACCGCATCCCATGTATTATGCGCATTATCATTTGCAATACCATTGTCACCCACTTTTTCTGTAGTAAATTCAGTATATTTGACATTTGGTGCATGAAGCTCTTTCAGGATGTTTACGTTAATTCGTGAGCCTTCAACTGGAGAGATTTTATCTTCTTTGCTGTGGAAGAACCACATAGGGATATCCTTAATGGAAGAAAGATTTTCTTTTGTTGCATTACCATCGACCCATTCATACGTATAAGCTTCACGCCCACTCATTAATAATGCACCAGCAAAAAAGTGCGGTCGAGTTAATAAGAGTTTTACTGCACCTTCAGAACCACGAGATAATCCCACTAAATAAATACGTGTTTTATCAATTTGTGGATATTGCATTAAAGTTTCATCAATTATTTTTAATACAAGATCTCGACGGTTTTCCGTTTGCCAATGGATACCACCTTGATGCCCTTTTGTAATATCATCAAAAGGATCAAAAACACTTTGATATTGCGGTGCTAACACGACACCTTCTTCATATTGTAAGGTTGAAATAGCGCCCTTACTTGAAAGCAAATGTGCTATATTATCTGACCCTACTTGCCCTGAACCATGAAGAAAAATGGTTAAAGGATAAGTTTTTTCTGTTTCAAAATGTGGTGTAAAAATTCTGTAATTTAGAAAATTAGCTTTATCTTTCAAATAAACACTTTTCACTGCAAATTGATCAAGCCAAGGTGTTTTAACATGCTCAAAAATAGCAGGTTGCATTAGCTGGATTTTATCTAAGGTTTTACCATTAGTCAGTTTCAAATACCCAATTTGATTAATTTGATAAATTAACTTTTCACCATAATATTGAGGGACTTTGTTGATTTGTTTTTTCTCAATCACAATCACATTACCATCTTTATCTCTTCCTTTGAATTGCATAGATTGATTATTTTCAGTCTTAAGGCTATAAAGATCGGCATTCTTGTCTTGATTATCTAATTCAATAATGACAAATTTACCTATTTTAGGTTGAGCAGATAATGTTGGTTCATTATTTACATAAGCATGTAAAATAGTACGTGGTATAAATTCTTCTCCATTAAGTGCGGTAGAAATTTGATAAGTTTTTCGAAGATCAGAACCTGAAAGTATATTATCTTCATATTCTAATGCTACAGCATTAACCTTTTGACCTTGTGCGGTGATTTCAGCTAAAAGTGTTACTTGAATTGGTTTTATATTTTTAAAAACCTTATCTTGAGCCAAAACATGAAATGCTGCTAGAAGAGAAAGTAGAATGCATATTTTTTTTAACATCATATTCTCCTTAAAATGAAATCCCCATAATATTTTTATCATGGGGATATTTTCTGGCTTAGAGATTTTTATTCTGAAGTTTGATATAGAATAAAATGCTAGCTAACACGACAATAGGGAAAAGTAGATCAAATACAGAGCCATCGTTGCCAAAAATCAAGTTAGCAAGAATTACTGAAATACCACCAATCCCCCAAGCAATCGTGGTTGGTACAGACCAAACGACCATTTGTTTTTTCACATCATTAATTCCCATCATACGGTTAACCACCCAGAATAAACTATCATTGAAATAACCAAAGAAAAGCGATCCCATGGTAGCAGCTTGAGCGGCTAATAGCATATTGACACCGGGTATTTGCGCAAGGATTGGGGCTGAAATTGAAGCAGCTGTAATCATTGCAACCGTACCTGAACCTTGAATAAAACGCACTAAAGTCGATACGATAAATGGAATTAAAATTGGTGAAATAGGTAAGTTTGCGATCTGTTCTGCTAATTGTTTTCCAGCACCACTATCGCGTAATACCGCACCTAATGCACCACCCGCACCTGTTACTAATAAGATAATACCAGCTGTTTTAACACCTTCTTCAAGATGAAGTGCAGTCGTATTTTTATCGGCTTTTGGTAATAATGTGTAAACAGAAATTAATACGCTTAATGCTAAAGCAATAACAGGGTGACCAAGGAATGAAACGATTTGATAAGGTATACTTGTCAATGCTTCAGGTACATCTTTAACGAATAAATGTACAACTGCTTTAATAAAGATTAATATTATTGGTAATACAATTGGTAGTAAAGAAAGCCCTAAACTAGGAAGTTCTTTTTTCTCACGACTTTCAATATAACTATCATATTTTTGTTTTAATTCTTCTTCCGTGAACACTTCTTGATTAAAGTTAGGGTATTTTTTATCTAACCATTTAGCATACAGAACTATTCCTACAACAGGCAAGACAGCCATACACACTCCAGTGAGTAACATTGCACCAATATCTACACCAAATAACCCAGCTACTCCCAATGGACCTGGTGTTGGTGGAACGGTGTGGTGTGTCACAACCAAGCCACCAGCCAAAGCAACGCCTAGAGTTAATAATGAGCGTTTACCATTTTTTGCGAGAGCTTTTGCTACTGGATAAAGGATAACAAATGCAGAATCTACGAAAATTGGAATACTCACTACGTAACCTGTAATGGCTAATGCCCATTCTTCTTTTTTCTGACCTAGCATTTTGATAAAACTATATGCCATTTTTTCTGCCGCACCAGAAACTTCTAAGACGCTACCCATCATTACACCAAGTCCGATAACAATCCCAATACTACCTAGTGTGCCACCAAATCCTTTTGTGATGGAATTTAAGGTTTCATCAGCTGACATACCACCTACTAAACCCGCAATTGAAGCTGCAATTAGCATTGCGATGAAAGCATGAACTCGCGTTCTTAAGACGAGAAAAACGAGAACAAATACAGCGATTAATAATCCAATAATTGGAATAGGTAAGCCAAACATAGTGCCTCCTACATATCATATTCAATAAACTGTTGGATAACATTTTGGAAATTGCTATCCACTTTGAAACCAAGAGCTAATGCCTGGGTGTTATCAATTCTTGCAGGCCAACTAGCAACGATATTGTTAATGCTTTCATCAAACTCAAATTTAATATGTTCTAAAATTGCTTCACCTTTTACTTGAGTGAGATCAGATAACATTTGTTTTACGGTAACACTAAACCCTGGAAGATTAATAGTATGCCAACTACGCAATGGAAGTGATGGAAGTTGTAAAGCATGAATAAAGTTTGCAACTACTGTATTTGGGCTAGATAACCATAAACGTAATTCTTCCGATACAGGACACACAGCATCCTCCCCATGTAGAGGTTCACGCATAATACTGCTAACAAATGAGGATGCAGCTTTGTTTGGTTTGCCTGGTCGAATACAAATGGTTGGTAAACGAACAACAATACCATCTACAAAGCCTTTTCGTGAGTAATCATTAATCAGCAATTCACACATTGCTTTTTGTGTACCATAGGTAGATTGCGGTGTGAATGCTGTACTGTCTAAAATAGTTTCAGGTAGTTCTCCACCAAATATGGCTAAAGAACTAGAGAAAATAAACCGCACTTTAGGATTATTTTTGCGACAAATTTCAAGGATATTTCGTGTTGCTAAGAAATTAATTTCATAACCTAAATCAGGATCTTGTTCTGCATGACTACTTACGATAGCTGCTAAATGAAAAATAGCATCCGTTTCTTCAGTAATTAATTCATCTAATCCTGTTGGATAACGTAAATCCATTTCATAACATCGAACACGAGGATCATTATTTGGCGCAATAGGCTTAACAACATCAATTAAAATTAAATCATCAATATGAACATTATTCTGGGCTAATAGCGTTTTGGCTAAACGTTGTCCTAAGAACCCTTGTCCACCAGTAATTACAACTTTCATTGTATCCTCCTTAGATAATATATGTTTTTAAAGCCGCAGTTAAATTTAAGAATATTTATTTATACTTCTGAAACCAATCCAATCCCGCTACGGTTTCACCACGTGGTTTATATTCACAGCCAACATAGCCTGTATAACCGATTTCATCTAGTTTATCGAAGATATATTGGTAGTTAATTTCACCTTCGTCTGGTTCGTGGCGTGCTGGTACGGAAGCGATTTGTACATGGGCAAATTTACCGTTTAACTTATCGGTTAAACGAGAGAGATTACCGTCAACATTTTGGGCATGGAAGTAATCCAGTTGAACAAAAACGTTATCGCGATCTACCAATTCTACGATGTCCAACGTGTCATATTGGCTTTTTAAGAAATAGTTAGGTTTAACTTCAGGACTTAACGCTTCCAAACAAATATTAATACCGTGTGGTTTGAATTTTTCAGCAGCATAACGAATGTTTTCTACAAAGGTCTGTTTGTAATCTTCACGATTTGCACCTTCGGGAACAACTGCCGCCATAATATGAACTGTTGGGCAGTTTAAAGTAATGGCATACTCAAGGGCTTGATCAATATGTTGACGAGCTTCAGCTTCGCGTCCGGGAGTCGCCGCAATGCCCCATTCGCCTTTGGTCACATCGCCTGCAGAAGTATTAAATAATACTTGGGTCAAACCATATTGATCGAGTTTGGCTTTTAATTCTTTAGCGGGGTAATCATAAGGCCATAAGAATTCGACATATTTAAAGCCTGCTTTAGCCGCCGCTTCAAAGCGATCTAAAAATGGCACTTCGTTAAACATCATTGTTAAGTTTGCTGCAAATTTAGGCATAATTATTTTCCTCTATTTTCTAAATCTTTCACTTCGGTATCAGTGAGATAGCGGATTTTTTGTCCTTGCAAAGTGAAGAATAATTTTGCGGTTTCTTCTAACTCTTCTGTATTATCTGCCGCATCAAGCAAGTCTGAGCCAGTGACAACAACACCATGATTAGCGAGTAAGAAGGCTTTGCCTGTTAAAGCTCTGTTACTTAATTCTTCTGCAATCTTTGGTGAACCTGGTCTATAGTAGGGAATAACTTGCATTTTTCCCACGCGCATTACGTAATACGGTGTAAATGGCTCTATAGCATTATTAGGATCCAAATTATCTAAGCAAGAAAGTGCGGTCAAATAGGTACTATGTAAATGCACAATGGCTTTGCACTCAGGATTTTTCTTGTACATAGCCAAATGAAATACTGCTTCTTTCGATGGTTTATCGCCCCCTAAAAGATTACCTTCCATATCCAATACAGATAAACGTTCTACACTTAACCGACCGAGTGAAGAACCTGTAGGAGTCACTAACACACGATTGTCATCTAAGCGAACTGATAAATTACCTGCACCGCCCACGGTGTAACCTCGCTCATAAAAAGAACGTCCGAGCTGCACCATTAATTCTTTTTGTGCTAAATCCATCATAGGAACATTCCTTGTGCATATTCAAAAAAGTCTTCTTTGCCGAAATTGCCTGATTTAAGCGCAAGGAAAATATCTTCTTCTACCGCTTTTAACCAAGGCACACCCGGGGCAATTTGTTTACCAATATGGAACCCAGTAAAACCAAGTTCTTGCACCACAATACTTGAGGTTTCACCACCAGCAGTAATAAAATTGACCACGCCAGCTTGTTTTAATTTATCGGCAAGTTTGGCGAAAGTGCTTTCAATGGCATGGCTTGCTTGATCCACCCCAAATTGATGTTGAATAGCTTTTAATGCATCTGGTGGCACTGTTGCATAGACCATAGGGGCAAATTCGCTATCGAGATTTGCTATCACCCACTGATAAAGTTGTTCTATATAATTTTCATTATGGATGGCTTGCTCAACATCGAGTTGAAAGTGCGGTGCTTTTTCTTTATATTTTTCCACTTGCTTGTTCGTCATCACAGAGCAAGACCCTGAAAGCACCACGGTTTTACCTTTAGTTGGCGTAAAGGCATTGGCACCTTTTTTGCCACCACTTAAACGTGCAGCCATATAAGCTCCTAAGCCTGAACCGCCTGTCACCAATTTGAAATCCGCCACTGCTTCAGCAAGTACTTCCAACTGCGAATTATCCACGGCATCAACAACCGCATAACGGTAGCCTTGTGCTTTTAATTCCGCAAAGCACTCTTGCACACGCGAAGCCCCTTTAATCACATCAGCATACGCCACCAAACCTGTTTTACCTTTGGCTTGTGCATCCATTAAACGCATTAAATTAGCATCAGTCATTGGCGTAATCGGATGGTTTTTCATGCCTGATTCACTCAACAATACATCACCTACGAATAAATAGCCGTTAAAAATAGTGCGACCATTTACAGGTAAGGCTGGTGTAATAACGGTGAAATCTTCATTTAATTCATCTAGTAAAGCATCCGTGACAGGACCGATATTGCCTTTCGCTGTGCTGTCAAAGGTGGAACAATATTTAAAATAAAATTGCGTACAACCATTTTCCTTTAACCATTGATAAGCCCTCAATGACTGTTCAATGGCTTCATTCACAGGGTTGGAACGTGATTTTAGACTGATCACAATGGCATCTACTTTGCTGTTTAACGATTGTGTTGGAACACCGTTCATTTGCACCGTACTTAAGCCATTTTCAACCAAAAAACTGGCGATATCGCTTGCGCCTGTAAAATCATCTGCAATAACACCTAACATCGCTACGCTCCTTTTTTCGGTAAGTTAACGCCACTAAAAATTTTAATCACTGCACTATCATCTTCTTTACCATAACCCGCATTGCTTGCCTCAGTGAACATAGAATAGGCTGTGCTTGCCAAATGAAGTGGGAAATGAAGTGATTTTGCAGTGTCATTAACTAAGCCTAAATCTTTCACAAAAATATCAACCATAGAAAGCGGCGTATAGTCACCTTCTACTACGTGTTTCATCCGGTTTTCAAACATCCAAGAGTTACCAGCTGCATTGGTCACAACATCATACATAACATCAAGTGGAATACCCGCTTTTGAGGCAAGGGCCATAGCTTCCGCACCTGCTGCAATATGTACGCCGGCTAATAATTGATGGACGATTTTCACCGTTGCACCTAAACCAATTTCTTCACCAATGTTATAAACTTTTGCCGCAGTGGCATCTAAAACGGGTTGTAACAACTCAAATGCTTGTTTTGAACCCGATGCCATAACAGTCATTTCACCTTTTAATGCTTTAGCTGCACCACCAGAAACAGGTGCATCTAACATAATCAAACCTAATTCTGTTAATTTTTGTGAAATTATTTGAGCATCTTGAGCCGCCATGGTAGAAGAAACCATCACCGCTGTACCTGCTTTTAATTTTTTAGCAATACCATTTTCGCCAAATAATACTGCGTTAGCTTGGGCTGCATTAACCACTAAAATCACTACAGCATCAAGTTCGTGAGCGAAGTCATAGCCATTTGCCGCTACAGCTTTTGCACCTGCCGCTTTTAATTTTTCAAGTGCAACTGGGTTTAAATCAATACCATAGGTCGTTAATCCTGCATTAATGCAAGATACCGCTGCGCCCATACCCATAGAACCAAGACCAATTACTGCGACTGAATAATTTTGATTTTCCATTTTTAATCTCCCAATAGATCTTAACTAAATTTCTCTGTATATTAGCCGATACAATAAATTAAATCTGAGATCTAGATCACAGAATGATAAAAAATGTTATTTTTTGTTAATTTTAGTGATAAAACGTTATGAGCTCATAATCTGATTTGAAATCAGGTATGGAGAAAAAGATGATTCCTGCTGAACGGCAAAAGACATTATTAAACTTAATTAGTAAACAAAGCGTTATTAGTATAAATAACTTAGTCAATATCTTAGGCGTATCGCATATGACCGTACGTCGTGATATACAAAAGCTCGAAGAGGATGGAAAAGTCATCTCTGTTTCGGGGGGGGTTCAATTACTTGAACGTTTATCCAGTGAACCAACACATGACGATAAATCATTACTAGCAACGACTGAAAAGGCGGCTATTAGTAAAAAAGCAGTTGAGTTAATACAAGAACATTCCACTATATATCTAGATGCTGGCACGACAACACTTGAAATCGCAAAACAAATCGCTAATCGAAACGATCTACTTGTAATTACTAATGATTTTGTTATTGCCCATTATTTAATGGTCAATAGCCAATGTAATATTATGCATACTGGTGGGCTCATTAATAAATCAAATCGTTCCTCTGTGGGAGAATTTGCTGCCCAATTTCTACGTCAAATTTCAGTTGACATTGCGTTCATCTCGACTTCATCTTGGAATTTAAAAGGGCTAACCACGCCTGATGAGCAAAAAATTCCTGTCAAAAAAGCTATTATCCAATTTAGTCAAAAAAATATCCTTGTTACTGATTCATCCAAATATGGCAAAGTAGCAACATTTCTACTATATCCACTTAGTTCATTAGATACGATTATCTGTGATAAAGGATTACCCGAAAATGCTCAAGCTAGAATCGCTGAAATGAATGTTGAATTATTTTTAGTATAAAATAAAGGGGCTGACGTAGATTAGCAAGTGTGCTAGTCTATAAAAATAAAGATAACTCATTGTAAATTAAAGAAATTTATACAAATAAGCTCCTTGAGTTTTTTGTATTAGAAATTACAGCCTGAGCAGCGGCTGATTTACTCGGTATCCAAGCCAATTCAGCGATTTTGTTTTACCGAAAAATTCGTGAAGTCATTAGCTATCATTTAGCCCTTGAAGCCGATGAGGTTGTTGATGGTCAAATTGAGCTTGATGAAAGCTATTTTGGCGGTCATCGTAAAGGAAAACGAGGTCGAGGCGCAGCAGGAAAAATTGCCGTATTTGGTTTGTTAAAACGACAAGGAAAAGTATTTACGGTAGTGGTAGAAAATACCAAAACAGAGACATTAATGCCTGTTATTGTGAGGAAAATCAAGCCTGACAGCTGGGTTTATACCGATACTTATCGAAGCTATGATGCCCTTGATGTGAGCAAATTTCACCACGAACGAATCAATCATTCCGAACTATTTGCGGTGAAACAAAACCACATAAATGGAATAGAAAATTTCTGGAGTCAGGCGAAGAGAATCCTCCGAAAATATAATGGAATCGACCGAAAAAACTTTCCTTTATTCTTGAAGGAATGTAAATTTCGGTTTAACTTTGGAGCACCAAAAGAACAGCTTAAAATATTGAGAAAATGGCGTGGTATTTAGGGCTAATCTACGTCAGCCCCTTACATTATCTTGGCAAAGGGTATCATTGGTGGGATTGAACGTTCGGTAAAATATTTAATGCCACTGCTATTTATCTTCTTAATTGGAATGGTTATTCGCAACGTAACATTATCGGGCGCAATGGAAGGCATTACATTCTATTTAAAACCTGATTTCAGCAAAATTACCCCACAATTATTTATCTTCGTTTTAGGTCAAGTATTCTTCGCATTAAGCCTTGGTTTTGGCGTATTAATTACCCTTTCCAGTTACCTCAATAAAGAAGAAAACTTAATCCACACCGCCGTAATCACAGGTTTTACCAACACAATTATTGCTGTACTTGCTGGCTTTATGATTTTCCCATCACTTTTCACTTTTGGGATTGAACCAAACGCAGGGCCAACTTTAGTATTCCAAAGTTTACCTATCGTATTTTCTCACTTATGGGCAGGTAAATTCTTTGCGATTATCTTCTTCGGCTTATTATTAATTGCCGCACTAACGACTTCCATCACAATTTATGAAGTAATCATCACGGCATTGCAAGAAAAACTCAGAATGCGTCGTGGTAAAGCCATTATTTTTACGCTTGGAGGGATCTTTCTATTAGGCAATATTCCAGCAATTTTAGGGGATAATCTATGGAAAAGCGTAACCATCTTCGGCAAAAGCATTTTTGATTTCTATGATTACGCCAGTGGAAATATTCTCTTTATGCTGACCGCACTTGGCTGTGCTATTTTCGTTGGTTTTGTATTAAAAGATGAAGCCAAAAAAGAACTTTCTTCAACAAAATATTCAACTTTTATCAAAATTTGGTTTAACTACGTGAAATTTGTTGTCCCCGTGATCATCTTAGTGATTTTTATTAGCAACCTGTTCTAAAAAAGAAAAAACCGAGTAAATGCTCGGTTTTCTTTTTTTTTAATTCCTACAAAAATATTATTACTTTTAAGCTAATCCCTTGTCTTTCTTTTATTACATTTTCTAACCGCACTTTATTATGCTTGTTTTAACTGGGTTATTAATATGACAACATAAATCCAATGTAGGGTGGGCGTAAGCCCACGCATTTGACTTAAATAATTATCCTTAGTCATATTTATTTTATCGTGAGCGTAAGCCCACTCATTTAACTCAAATAATTATCCTTGTCATATTTATTTTTTCGTGGGCTTACGCCCACCCTACGGACTTGGTTATTGATATGACAAGGTATAAGTTGCGCGACCTTCTAATTCTCCACCTTCAATTTTTTTGGAATTATCCAATTTAATTAATTCGGGAGTAAAGCTAATAATATATGTATTTTGCTGTGGAAATTCTTTGGTTAATTTAATTTGGTTTTGAGTGCCTTTTTTAGGGCTGTCAGGTCCGAAGCTGATGTAATTACCATTTTTTTGTTTCAGTTTTATGCCAACATTGGCAGTTTGCGCGCCGTTATTTTTGTAAATCATTTTAAGTGTATCACTTCTGTTGCCAAGATTATTTGCATCGGTAAATACAATCCACGGGTTAATATAAGCGTTTGAACCGCAGTTTACACGAATATCTACATCACTTGTTTTAATAGGTGCGGTAATTTCTGAACTTTTTTTCGTGCCAAAATCTCGAGTATGGTTTGCCCCTCCTTCAATATTACAGGTTACTGCATTAAGGCGTATTGTTACGTTACTGCCCTCAACGGTTACACCACCATCAGAAGTTACCTTTGTAGCAACCGCTGTGCCACCATACCTCCCATCTAACGAAAATGCCCCGAAAAAGGTATTTTGCAAATTAAGTTCAAATTCGCCGTTTGTATTGATTTGATCAAGTTTAAAAGCAAAATCTATTGGCACATAGCGACTAAGATCAAGAGGTTTAATTTTTACCTCTGGGGTAATTTTTAATTCTGCGGTTTGAGAACAAGCAGTTGGAAATTCTACCTCATATTGAGTGATATCTTTCCATACTTTATATTGATTATTCCCAGGGTTAAAATTGGCAGGGCCGACAAAAGTTGTTCTTATCTTTAAAATAAAGCCCAATAGAGGAAATCGTTTTAATTGAAATGCGGTTCCCTCTCTTGTTTGAACTATATTCCAAGCTGATGGATCAACCCGATATGTAAATGCAAAACAAGAGTTACTACCTGTAACTCCTCTACTTGGAATACGGTAAGCGTCCAGTTTTATATCTCTTTCGCCCAAAGCATTAATTATACCTGCCATATCAATAGGGCGAGTTGTAGAAACAGGGTTATCTCGTGGAAAAAGATAACGCTTAGTAGTGATTTTTGTTGAAGGATATTTAGTAACAGAAGATGTATTAGGAAATCTAATACAAGCACTAAATATCCCAGAATTACAGTCTGCTCTATGCCATTCTCCGACTTTATCCGCCATAGCTTCTTTTGGCACTGAATTGAGAATAATAAAAAGTGCGGTCAATTTTTGAAATGTTTTTACAAATTTATTCATAGAATACCTCAAAGGTCATTTCGCTGGCGACTTTGCCAGCTTTGTCTGCAGATCCAGCTGTTAAAGCATAGAATTTGGCTGTCAGGGTAATGTCAAAAGTGTCTCCGTTTGCTTTTGCTCCAAGTTGTGTGCCAGTATATCCACTGCCAGCGGAAGTATCTGTCGGTAAGGTTTGTTTTGTTACATTAATCACTTCTCCTGCCTCACTGCCTCTTGTGGCAAAAATTTGTATACCCACACTATCTTTATTGCCTGAATTTTGTACCGTGTTTTTTAAATAGTATTGCACGCTAAATCCATTAGTTATAATAACTTTAGGTTCAACATAAGACGAAACAAAATAGTATTTCAAGCGATGAATATTGGCATTATTCGGTGTTTCGCCACAATTTCTTACAGAAAGAGTAAAGTCTTTTCCACCAACAGTTGTCCCTACACCTGTAAACTGATGGCTTCTTACCCGCCCTAAATCGACGGTTTTTCCCGCGGTTTCGGTGGTAATATTACATAATCTAGCTGCAAGCACCTTGCCTGAAAAAGTCACTTTGCCTTGATTTGCAGCATAGCCTTGTGGCAAGCCGAATAGCAAAAATAGCACGCCTGCCCATAAGCTCGTTTTTTTCATTTTAACTCCTTGCTTATTCATAAAAGGCAGCAAAAATCACTTCTGCCCGCACATCGCCTGCTTTATCATTTTTGCCATTTGTAATGGCATAAAAGCGTGCTTTTAAAGGCAATTTAAAAGCGTGATTTTGCCCTGTCACCGCCTCTGCGCCGAGAGTATCCCCATTCGGGCTTAAAACAAGTGTTTCAGTGGGAGATGACGAGGCATTGTATTTAATTTCAATAGGACCACCTTTTTTGGTTAATAATTGCACACCAACGCTATCTTTATTGGCACCTGTTTCAAGATTTGGTAACACACCTTTGTCTAATAAACTAGGCTTGTTTGTGGTATTCATTAACACAAATTTCAGTTTATTGGTTTCATTGATTAAATCGCCGCACTCTTCCACCCAAAGATCGAAATCTTTTTCGCCTGCGGTTTGGTTGGCTGTGCTAAGTTCATTGGCATACACAGTGCCGAGAGCAACTTGTTTATTTTCATAGCCGCTATGCACTTGGCAAGTACCGCCATTTTTAATCGTTACGGTAAATTTTACCCAACTATCAGATGCTGAGCCAAAAGGTGTCACAAATAACAAGCTGAATAAGCCTATCATTTGGCGGAATAAACGCTGCTTTTTCACTTTTTTCATTGGTTTATCCTCTATTTATTGACACACTTTTTCATATTGTTGCATTTGAGTGGCATTCTCTAAATTCACGCTGTAATCAAAATGGCATTGGTTTTGCTCGCCATTTCCCCAGCTAACTTTGATTGTGCCTTTTGGCTGTTGTAAACCACCAGCAAATAGCACACCATTTTGCACCACATAGCCGACAAATTGCCCTTGTTCGTCATAAGCTTCTGATGCCATTGGCAATAATTCGGCGTTAGTGCGGGTTAAGTTAAATAGTACAAGGCGATTACGTTTGGTTTCAAAATCAATCACGTGAATACTATTGGCTCGCGGAATAATTTTTTTCTCCGTACCATCAAATTCAATATTTAGCGGTAAATTTTGCGGATCGATACCAATTTCATTAATGCGATAAGGCTGGGTGTAAGGCACAATGGCATTACCAAACCAATCCAATATTTGCCCTTGTCCGCTATTCACTTCCGCACCAGCTGCACCATCTGCATGCACCACTGCAAAACTGTCGCCAACAGATTCGCCAAAGGTTATTCCGTGGCGATGTGCAACCACTACACCAGATAAATTAGAACTCATTTGACGAGATCCACGATTATCTCTAGAGGCAGAAGCATCAAAGTCGAAATAAGAATTACGATAACTCATATTTGCTGACATATTGCGATATCCCTCTTGTCCTGAGTTGCCATATACGCCATAACTCCATTGACTATTTTTACCAAAACTTCCATTGATACCAATTTGGCTACTGCTATTACCTGCCGAATTACGTGCATAATTAGACGAAAGTGAATGGTTATGACCTAACGGCACACTCATACTCAAATAAATTTGGTTATCGCGCTGCCCACTTTGTCGATCAATCGTTTGTGAAAAGCCGATTTGATAACTTAGCCATTTAAAACGATTCGCATAAGAGAGTTGATATTGATGATAACTGCCTGATTTATTCCAATAATTACGCGTTGCGCCAACTAAATATAAACTTCCCCATTTATCAAAATCTTGAATAATGGATAGTTGATACTGATTTTTAGGACGAGGCGATAACACAGAAAAAAAGCTTTTCCCAATGACATGATTCGCATTAATCACGTCACTTAAACTATAAAAATCACGAGAAGAGTAACGATAGGCTGCTAGCGTAATATTGGTGCGAGTGCGGTTAAAATTAATACTGTAATTACCATGTAAACTATAACCTTTTCTCACGCTTGGCTGTGTGTTCATTGCACCATTTTCATCCACAAGACTGTGCGGCAAAAAGGTACTACGAGTCCAAGTACTATCTACAGAAAACGCACCAATCGGGGTATTCAATCCTAACCCTAACGCACCTGACAAGTAATTTTTACTATAAGTCACACCTGTATTAATAGTGATATTATTATACAAACCATATTGCAACATACTTTGTGCGACATTATCAGGATAGATTTCTTCCCCGCTGCGATAACGCCCTGCAGCGAGTTGATAGCGGAATTGTCCCATTCTAATTAGAGGGGCAACATTAGAAAACGGCACGATAAATGACCGCACTTTGCCGTCTGCCTCTTTGATTTCCACCGTGAGATCGCCGTTATAGCCACTAGAATAAAGATCATCGATCACAAAAGGCCCAGGCGTGACATTAGTTTGATAAATGATATTGCCATTTTGATAAATGCTCACTACGGCATTACTATTTGCAATACCTTGCACACGAGGCGCAAAACCAAGTTGTGATGGCGAGAGCATTCGATCATCAGAGGAAATATCAATACCACGTAATGCAAACCCTTCGACCACTTGTCCAGATGTATAAAAATCGCCTAAAGTAACCAGCCCACGAATCGGTGCAAAATCTCTCTGTACATAGGTTTCGTAAGTTTGGTATGGCGTATTGTAGCTTTGACCTTCACTTTGGCTCCAACTTTTTGAACCAGAATGACGAAATGCCCAGTTACCTAAATTAACCCCTGTTCGCAAATTTAAAAACATTTGCGAAGATTGCGAACCTTGGTTTGCATAACGACTGTGGTTAATATTGTAATCAGCAAACGCTGCCACATCGCCTGTTTGCCAACGGCTTGGCGAAATGTAATCGCGAGGGCGATTGATGGTTAAGGCTTGTGCAATCGTAAATTCTAAACGCTGTTGCCCTGTGTTAAATACCGCTTTCCCGTCAGGAATAGCTTCTTGAATAAACACGCACTCATTCTCACTTGGGGAGCGTTTGATCGCGGCTGATTCTAAATCCAACAAGGCTTCTAATTCAGGGGTAAAACAAAGCTGTGCAAAAGGTATATTTGCATTTTCATTATCACGAAAACGCAATGTCATTTCGCCTTTTTCTTTGCCATTTACCCAAACAGCAGCGGGGTATTCTCCAGGTAATACGCTGTTTTTTTGTTGGAAACGTGTAACATCAATGTTAGAACCATTACCGCCCATATTCAAAAAGCCAGCACTAAATTCCACATCTTCATCTTCTACATTCAAGCTTTCTTTTGGTGTATTTAGTACGTTTTCCGCCTTTGCATACAAGGGAAAAAAAGCCAATCCAATTAAAAAACCAATTAGACTTAAATGCGGATTAAAAGAAAATTCTCTCATAATACCTCGTTAATAATTACGTGGATTACGCTCATGATAAAATGAATATAATCAACGATAACAATTTGAATTAAACGCGTGGGCTTACGCCCACCCTACATTAATCACTCTCACAACATTAAATATTGTGCGTATCCATTACTTGAATATATTTCATCGCATACCCCAAAACCTCGTAGGGTGGGCGTAAGCCCACGGTAAAATGAATACATTTCATCACATCCCCCAAAACCTCGTAGGGTGGGCGTAAGCCCACGGTAAAGTGAATATATTCATCGCATCACCCCAACACTTCGTAGGGTGGGCGTAAGCCCACGGTAAAATGAATATGACTAATCATAACCATTTGAGTTAAACGCGTGGGCTTACGCCCACCCTACATTAGCTCAGCCCACGGTAAAGTGAATATGACCAATCATAACCATTTGAGTTAAACGCGTGGGCTTACGCCCACCCTACGTTAGCTCAGCGTACAATTGAGGGGGCGTACGGTTAATTGATGGTTGATTCGCCTGCTACATCGCCTCCATAATCGTTAATTAACGACCATTTCACTTTTTGTCCGTTATTTACACCTTTTACGTCAAATTCGCCTTGGCTAAAAGGGGCGACCATCACGGCTTCAGGGGCGGATTTACCACCAACTGTGGCTTGTGTGAAAGTTAAATAATAAGGTGTTGGATTATCTGCCCAAAGTTTGCCTCCTTTGGCAAGCCAAGTGACTTTTTTGTAGGCTTCTGCTGGTGGATAAGGCAAATTGCTTGGGCGGTAAAAAAGTTTTAAACGGCTACGCACCGAAAACTGCAAATAATTCGGGTTGTCTTTTAAATAGGCTTTACTTGGTTTGGGTGGAATATCCAATAAATTAAAATAATAAAGCGATTCGCGATCTTGTGGTAAAGCTTGTGTGCCAGTAAAGGTGATACGCAAGGTTTGCCCTTGATTCCCCTCCACACGCGTGACGGGTGGTGTAATAATAAATGGCACCTGTGCTTGACTGCCTTGTTTGTCTTCAATCCAGCTTTGCACCAAAGCAGGGGAACTATCTTGATTATTCAATTGCACATTGAGACTACTTTGATTCCCTGGGTAAATTAAACGCGTACCCAGAATAATCACACTAGCCTGAGCAGAAAAGGTGGCAAATAAACAAGATAAAATTGCAGAAATAAAAATAGATTTTTTAGAAAAGGACAACATACATCACTCTCTTAGCATAAATAATGACACCGAAAAGCCCACCAAAAGGTGGGCAAGGGAATAAACGTAATATTTTGATTACTCGTATGCTAAGTCTAATTCAGCTTCGCCTTTTACTTTACCTGCTGTAGATTGACCTGTTGCATAATAGCGAGCTACAAATTGAACTACGTGTGTCGCACCATCCGCAGTTGTAACAGGTTTTAATTTATTTTGACTATCTTCTTCTCCAAGACGGATTGAAGATCCATCTAGGTTCGCAAATTGGATATTGACATTTGTAGCTTTATCTGTTTGCTCCTGATTTTTTAAAGTACCATTGTTATAGTAATCAATTTTATCCGTTGCATTAAATTGCACAGTGACTGTATTAGTTGTACCAGCTTCGTTAGGCGTTCCTTTGTTGCAATTTTCCAAACGGATTTGCACCAATTTATCAGCCGCAACATCACCAGCTTTAACTAATTGGTTTTTACCTACTTTTTTCAACTCAACCGTTCGGTCTCTATCTTCCGATTTAATTTCACAAGTATTTGCGACAACTTCACCAGTGACAGTAATTTTAGCGTGAGTTTTACTTTGACTATTAGTAGCAGCATCTGCTCCTGCACGTTGAGTTTTAATTACATCTCCAACTTTTGTTACTGGGTTACCATCATAGGCAGCATTTGCAACACCAAATACCCCTAATGCTAATAAAGCTAAGATTGTTTTTTTCATTTTAAAAATCCTATATAAAAACTTTAGAATAAATTTCATCCTAGATTGGATGACCACGTTTAAACCCGATAATTTAGAGTAAAAACTTACCCATTCTAAAAAAAAAAAAAAAAATGCAAGCTGTATAAATATTAAGGTATTTTGATAAATTTCTTTATTTTTCTAGATGTTAAGCAAAAAAAAACGCTTGTAATATACACTACAAGCGTTTTTTATATTATGTCATATTAGTGTTTTATTCAGTAAAGCGTTTACTACATCACCGAAACCGCTTTAATCTGAACATACACATCTTGCCCAACAGCAAAACGCAGTTCATTTTGCGCCCATTTACTGATACTTGCCCAAATTTTATGTCCTTCCACGAATACAGCAAGATCTACTCGAGAATCTTGTATCTCAATTTGTGTGACTTGACCACGTAAAATATTACGAATGCTTGTTTGTTCTGGCTTTTGCAGCGTGATAGAAACATCTGAACTATAAATACAAACTCGTACTCGCTCGCCTACATTCGCGGGAACTTGATGAATCCAAAGTGCTTGTTCGCCTAAGGAAAGTGCGGTCATTTTATAAGGAGGATTATGCAAATGAACGGGCAAGGCAAGTACACCACTCTGTTCGCTTTCCCCTTTCCAAGAGGCAAAAATAGGACTATTCCAAATTTTTTCTACGCTGTCATAGGCTTTCACAATACCGTTTTCCATCAGCACAACGCGATCAGCTAAACGCAACAATTCGTCCAAGCTATGTGTAACATATAAAATCGGGATATTAATTTCTTTAGAAAGACGTTCCAAATATTGCATTAGCTCGCGTTTGCGGGGAACATCAAGGGCAGAAAGTGGTTCGTCCATCAGTAAAATATCAGGATCAGTCAGCAGCGCACGCCCTATTGCCACACGTTGTTTCTCTCCACCAGAAAGAGTGAGCGGATAACGCTTTAATAAGTGAGTAATGCCGAGAAGATCCACAATATAATTAAAATCATCTTGCGAGACATTTTTCATGCCATATCGCAAATTTCCTTTTACGGTATAGTGAGGAAATAAGCGCGCATCTTGGAACACATAGCCAATTTTACGCAAGTGAGTCGGCAAGCATTCTTGGGTTTCCATATCCACTAAAGTGCGGTCATTTAAACGGATAAATCCTTCGTCTGGCTGTATCAAGCCACTGACAAGATTAATCAGCGATGTTTTGCCTGAGCCTGACAAACCGAAAATTGCGGTTACGCCTTGATCTGGCACTTGTATATTCGCTTGCAAGGCAAGTTGCCCGAGCTGTTTTTTTACATTAATCTGCAACATTTCCTTGTCCTAATTTTTTCTGCATTCGCTTGCTCAACCACTCTGACAATAGCAAAGAAATCAATGAAAGAATGATAGCAAATAAACATAAGCGAGCGGTTTGTTCTTCTGCACCGGGTGTTTGAATAAAAGAATACATCGCAAGGGGAATGGTTTGAGTTTCGCCTGCAATATTCGACACAAAGGTTATAGTCGCACCAAATTCTCCCAATGATCGTGCAAAACCAAGAACCAGCCCAGCTAAAATCCCAGGTAAAGAAAGCGGCAAGGTTATTGTAAAAAATACACGCCAAGCGGAAGCACCGAGTGTTTGTGCCGCTTGCTCCAATTTAATATCAATATTTTCTAAAGAAAGTCGAATCGCACGAACAACCAACGGAAAGGCAACCACTGCAGAGGAAAGTACCGCACCTTTCCAACTAAAACCAAAAGATAAGCCAAGCCACTGATATAAATACTTGCCAATGAAACCATTTCGTCCCATTGCCACAAGTAATAGATAACCGATAACCACTGGTGGCAACACTAAAGGCAAATGAATTACGCCAGTAATCAGAGATTTTCCATAGAAGTTTTTGCGCGCTAAAAGCCACGCGACAAAAATGGCTAACGGCAAACTCCAAAGCATAGAACTGACGGCGACACTCAGGCTTAAATTAATCGCTGAGATTTCCATTGGCGTCAAATTGAAAAATGAAAAAAATTGGGTAATCAAATAAATAGCCTCTGTTTAAATGCCTGATTAATGGGAAAAATCCCACATTTACGAGAGATATAATAACGCTAATAACAAAGGGCAGAAATATCTGCCCTTAATAAATGTTAAAATGCCACCTTATTTTGCAGAGAAACCATACCCTACAAGCACTTTCTTCGCTGCATCTGATTCTAAATATTTCAAGAAATCGCGAGAATCCGCATTATCATGACCTTTTACAATAGAAACAGGATAAACCACTGGTTTATGGCTATCTGCCGGGAACACTGCAACTGTTTTAACTTGTTGGCTAATTTTTGCATCAGTGCTGTACACAATACCGTAAGGTGCTTCTGCACGTTCAACTAAAGCTAATGCACCACGCACATCTTTTCCACGTGCTAAACGATCTTTTACCTTATCCCATAAATTTAATTTGGTTAATGCTTCTTCTGCATATTGACCAGCAGGCACGTGCGCAGGATCGCCAACAGATAAATAACTGTCTTTTAACCCATTAATCCATTCGCCTTTTGCAATATCCACAGAATTTACCGCACTTTTTGCTGGTGCAATTAAAACTAAATCATTACCCACTAAAACTTTTTCGGTTTCTTTCACAGTTAAATCTTTTTCAGAAAGATATTTCATCCATTTATTGCTTGCAAAGACAAAAATATCTGCTGGCGCGCCTTCTTCAATTTGTTTTGCTAAAGTTGAAGAAGACGCGAAAGAAAACACTACTTCATTTTTCGGATTTTGTTTTGCGTAATCTTTTGCAACTTGTTGTAAAGCATCTGTCATTGAAGCTGCTGCAAATACAGTCACTTTAGCGGATGCCGCAAAAGAAAAGCCTAATCCTGCGATTAAAAGTGCGGTTGAAATTTTCGTTAATTTTTTCATAAATCATCTCCTATGATTAAACGTTATCTACTTAATTATATATTGAAATAAATAACAATCATATAGCAAAAGAAAAATTATTTAGTAAAATATATAACGCTTAGGCTTACCACTTAGGATTACTTAAGGACAGCAAAATGAAAAACACCGAAATTTTACTCACGATTAAACTTCAACAAGCACTTTTTATCGATCCAAAACGAGTACGTTTACTCAAAGAAATTCAACAATGCGGTTCGATTAATCAAGCAGCGAAAAATGCAAAAGTGAGCTATAAAAGTGCGTGGGATCATTTAGAAGCAATGAATAAAATCAGCCCTCGCCCATTGCTTGAACGAAATACAGGCGGAAAAAATGGCGGAGGCACGGCACTTACTACTTATGCCGAACGTTTGCTACAGCTTTATGATTTATTAGAACGTACGCAAGAACACGCTTTTCATATTCTACAAGATGAATCCGTACCGTTAGATAGTTTGCTCACGGCAACTGCACGTTTTTCTTTACAAAGTAGCGCGCGCAATCAATTTTTTGGGCGAGTGGCACAACAGAGAATTATTGACGCCCGTTGTGTCGTGGATGTGAATGTGCAAGGCTTGCCAACACCGTTGCAAGTTTCTATTACCACAAAAAGCTCGGCGCGTTTGAAACTGATTACAGAAAAAGAAGTGATGTTGATGTTCAAAGCACCTTGGGTAAAAATCAGTGAACAACCATTAGCAAATCAACCGAACCAGTTCCCCGTAAATATCAAATCACTCAATGAAGAAGAAGCCATCTTTCAATTTGCTGAAAGCGACATTGAATTTTGTGCCACCGTCCACCAGCCTAATCAATGGCAAATCGGGCAACAGGTTTGGATTTATATTGATCAAGAGCAAATTATATTAGCGACGCTGGGGTAATTTCAATGTATAGTTAATACTCAAATTTTAAATACCATATTCAATTTCATCGGATTTCCTATTTACGTAAAAAAGTTTGATAAAGGTTTTTCAATAACGAGGTTGGCAATAAACGGGAACCAAAACGCAATGCAAAAGTAAATAATCCAGCTAACAAACCTTGAATACCCAAACGATATTTTAATTTGAACAAACGCCATTCTGCTTTGGCTTGATTGACACCACGGCGGCGACTCACCATGCCATTTCCGACTCGCGCATAAACTAAAATATCTGGCAAATTCGCCACATATAAACCTTGTGCAACAAGTTTTATCCACAAATAATAATCTTCTTGAAGATCTTCATATCCACCACAATTAATGACCGCAATTTTTTGATATGCCACCGTCATATGATTAAATGGACAACGTTTTTGCGTAAATTTGATAATTTCTTGATCCGACGTTGGCACATTACGATATGCCACAATATCATTGACATTTTCACCAAATTCAGCAATTTGTCCGCCAAAAATGATGGTCTCAGGATGCTGTTCAATAAACGCCACTTGCTTTTCAAAACGATCAGGCACGCAAATATCATCGGTATCCATACGGAACACCCAGTCATAAGCACAATGCAATAAACCCTCGTTTAAGGCTTTGCCTAATCCTCGATTTTGCTGCAATTTAACTAATTTTAGTGGCAGTTTTGTTTCAAATTCTGTCACAACGGATTCTAATTCTGGCGTTACTGCGCCATCAAAAACCAATACAATTTCATCTGCTTGACGAGTTTGTGCCACAAGACTTTCAAAACACTCCCGCAAGAATTGAGCATTTTCCTTAATATATAAGGACATAAGGACTGAAAATTTCATTTTATTTTATTTTCCTACATAAACCGTTTTAAATTAATGGCTAATTTTGGCGAAATTAAAATAACCAAAGTAATAATCAATTGCTTAATGCTTTTTGTTTTCTTAAAAATATCAAAGTAATATTTTGCCGGTTTACGCGATAAATTCATGATATGGGGATAAGCCAAAATATAGCTCGCGTTAATATCAAAATTACGAGCTTGCTCTACCGTTTTCACATAATGCTCGCGAATATAATCAATGGCTTTTTGCGTATTGGTAGTATCCGTAGACACACTTGAACGTTTAGTATAGAAAGTACAATAAGTCAGTGGTTCATTAATTTTATAAGGGGTAAAACTCGGCTCTTGTAGTAGTTTTAATAAGAAATCATAGTCTTCCAAAGAACGAAGTGCGGTGGATAATCCACCTATTTTTAGAAACATCTCTTTTTTAATTGCAACCATTGGCATGCCGCCAATCTTATTGGCTAACAAAATACGTTCTGTCGAGATTTCTTGTGGTTCAATCGGTTGAGTCACATAAGTAAACCCTTCATTGACCATTTCACACTTAGCTGGATGATAAATAAAATTAATGTCCGGATTTTGCTCAATAACTTGTAATACTTTTTCACATTTTTCCGACATAAACCGATCATCATCATCGAGAAAAAGCAACCAATCTCCCTTTGATGCGTGCGCGCCAATATTACGACTTTCTGCTGCACCTTGATTGGTTTCGTTACGGATGACCTTTACCACAAATGGATAAGATTGTGTCACTTCAACGGGGTCTTTCGAGCAATCATCCACAATAATCACTTCAAAATTACTTGATGTTTGTTGAGTTAAACTTTCTAATAAAGCTGGCACTTCTGCTTTTCGATTATAAGAAGGCACAATAATGCTTAACATAATTCCTTCCTTTAATTAGCCAAATTTTTCTTAATCGCAAAGATTTTTTTAAATGGATATTTCATTAATTTTTTAAACAAATTATTAGATAAAGATCCACGAATACTTTCTAAATTGCTTATCAATACAGGATTTTCAATAACCATAAGAGGGCGAACCACTTTATTTCTTATATTAAAATCCTGTTCAAAGAGTAAAAAATCATCCGCTAACCAAAATGGTTTGTTTTGAGAAATTTGCTGGATAAATCTTCTTGCCGCTGATTTTTTAATAAGATAGCTCACCGTGCCAGCAAAATAACTTTTATAAGGGAAAGCGTAATTTACATTGCCTGTTTTTTTGCATAGAAAAGAAAAAGTTGTCGGATAATTAATTTCTAAATCAGTATCATTGAAATTATTAATTTTTGACTGCCCAAGCAATATAATTTCAGCCTCAAGTTTTTCTGATAAAAGTGCGGTTAAATTTTGCTGAAAATTTGGGTGGAATAAAGCGTCATCTTCACAAACTAATGCGTAGCTATCTTCAGAGATTTCGTTGTCTTCAATAATTTTTTGGTACACAGAAAGGTGGCTTAAGGTACAGCCGATTTCGCCCTTAGTGACATTACGTCCATAATGTGCTTTAAATTGTTCAATATTAAAAATAGTAGCTAATTCATTACAATCTTTTTGCATGGTATTAATGGCAGAAAAAATTTGGAAATCCTCTGTGTTTTTTTGAGAAAAGAATAATTCCCGACGCTGAATATCTTTATCTAAAGAGATCAAATATTTTTTTAACATAAAATTATTCCTTATAAAATCCTTTTCCATTCTTCAATAATTTTCTCAATGCCATAATCTTCACTGATTACACGAGATTTTTCTGACATTTGCAGATAAAGTTCAGGATTATTGATTAATAAATCTAAAGCATTAACCATTTCTGCAATATTATTTTTTTCACAAAGAAATCCATTTGTTTTATTTTCAACTAATTGCTTTACGCCCGATGAACAATTAAAAGCAACAATGGGCAAACCAAATGCCATTGCTTCAATAAGCACTAAAGGCAAGCCTTCTGTTTGTGAAGGTAAACAATAAATTGAACTGCTTTCATAATAAAAAGCGACATCATTGGTTCGAGGAATAAAATTAACTGAATTTTCAATATCCAATGCTTTAGCAAGTTTTTTTAAATTTTCTTCTTCCTCTCCAGAACCCACTATTTTTAAATTCCAATCTGGATATTTTTTTGCCAAAACTTGCCAAACTTTTAATAAATAATCAAAACCTTTATAAGAAAATAAATGACCTACAGATAAAATAGTTTTATTTTCCCATTTTGCTAATTTATTCTTTGGCAAAAGCGTATTTGGATTAGCAATACTGATTATATTGTTCGTTTTAAATTTTTCTTGCCACTGCGTTTTTTCTGCTTCTGTCAATGTAACTATTTTATCGCAAGTTGTTACAGCTAAATATTTACCGAGTGTGCGAACAAGACGATTGCCAGTAAAGTTAAAAGAATAATGCTCCCATAAAATATGCTTTATATGTAAATTGACCAACGCCAAAGCAGAAAAAAGCATAATTGCACCATCAACCACAATTAAGGTATCCAGCTGCAATTCTTTAACCAATTCTCTTAATTTTTTTGTGATAGAAAAATAGTCTTTTTTCAATGAATAGGGCAATTTATTCATTGCGTAAATATTAATTTTTTCATCGACTTGGAAAAAAGGCTTATTACCGCCAATGCTAATAAAAGAAACATCATATCCCTGTTTAACAAGAGCATTAGCAACATTAATGGAAACGCGCTCCGTTCCCCCCGCACTTTCGATATTCATAATAAAGAAACCAATTTTTTTCATCTTAAATTTCCTTATAAATCGTTAATCCAAGCTTAGGGAATGAATCGTAACAGAATTGCCATCTTGGAATACTGGTTCTAATAAAACGAATTTCTACATTAGGATGACTTAATAAATTAAATGCAACAGAACTGAAGAACGTATAAATAATTACTTTTTTATTTGATAAATGTTTAAATACGTAATCTTCAAAAATTAATTCAGATTCAACATAATTTACCCCATCCACTCGGTAATCTTCTGCTGGATGAGGGAAATAATAGTCAAAAGGAATCTGATCTTTTAATTTTTTTATTAATGAGATGTTTTCTTCTTTTGTATTTAATAATGGTTGCCCAATAAAAAATGAGACTTCGCCATCTATATCACAATCTACTTTATTATCCCATAGGGAAATCGCTTCAATATTAGAAACAATATTTTTGTAATTAGGATAAACCGTATAATGTTTTTTTATTTTATTAAATAACTTATTTACACTATATTTATCGCCAATAAAGGCTTTAATCAGTTTATATTTAAACGTGTCAGGCTCTCTCAATAAATTAGGATGTGGGAAAATATTATCCGAGCCATCATCAAAGGTATAAAGCTCTTTAAATGAAATATGACTAAGATAAGTTTGTAGCCATAATGAATTAAGATTGGCAAGAAAAACCTTATCAAAACCTTTGTGCGTAATTTTATTCTTAAGCTGGCGCATTAACTTGAGAGAATCGAAACCTTTTAGATCTTTTCCCGTATCAATGTTCACCGAATCACTACAAACTTCCGCTAATTTACTCGCGTACAAGGTTCTTTTTTTATCCCATACACCACCAAACATGACGCCAAAAAATTGCTCGTTAGGATGTAATTCAATTATTTTTCTCGCAATTAATACTTGCAATGGTGTACAACAAAGAATGAGATTCATAGGGTTTTACTCACTTTAGATGTCATAAAATAAAGAATAGGAATAATGGAAAGCGAACCAATAATTCCAGCATAAGGGATATATTTAATTTCTGTAAAAGTTAAAACCACAAGGCTAGCTACATAAATGATTGTAGATAAAACCGAACATTGGGAAATAAGTTTATTTTTTCCATAATAGAAAAGATAATTAACTAAAATCAAATAAGGAATACTTAATGTGGTCGAAATTAAAAATAAAATAAAATAATATTTCGTTCCCACAAATTGACTACCTAAAACCCAAACTAGTACATTTTCAGGAATAATCCACATGATTAAGGCAGGAATAGGTATCAGCAAAAAGGAAAATAACGCCCATTTATGTAATTGTTGAATTACTAATTTTTTTTGTTTCAAGGCTTCATAAAAATAAGGAATGATCGCTTTATTAAGTGCTTGAATAGCAATAGAGACAACTAAAGCAAGTTGAGCCCCCATGGCATAAAGCCCTAAATCTGTTTCACTGAATTTGTGATAAATAAAAATACGGTCTAACTGCCCTTTTAAGAAAAAACTTGCATAATGTAAAACAAGCGGTAATCCAAATCCTAAAATATAAAATAATGCGGATTGATAATGTTTAAATTGATATTTTTTAGATGTTGCATTCTTTCTGTAAAAAAAATAAGAAAAAAACCAAACAACTAAATTGCTTAATAAAATTGCCAAAATTCTTTTTTCAATAAGATCATTTTGATAATACTCGAGCAATGCGATGGTAAATACCGCACCAGTAACAGTGAGTGAAAATTGAATAAAAGTATAAGACCAAGCCTTTTTCTGGCATTGTCTCACGCTTAACTGAACATTTAAGAAAGACTGAAAAATTGAGGAAAGTGCGGTATAAAATAATATTTCAGACTGAGCAATCCAACAACCCATTAAAATAATACTGCCAATTATCGTGGTATAAGCATAGCCAGTATTTACTACTAAATTTAATGAACGTTTTCCGTAAAAATAAAAATAACGGGAAATTGCGCCTTCTTGGGTTAAAGAAACCACAATTAAAAATAAACTTAAAAAAGTTTGATAATAAGAAAGTGAGCCATAACCCTCTACGCCTAATTTACGCGATAAATAAGGCAAAAGTAAAAAAGGAACTAACTTTGACGATAATTCCCCAACAAGGTAAATGACACTGTCTTTAAAAACTTTCATAAATATCACCGCACTTTTGATGAATTCGAGCGTTTGTTTATCAAAAATAAGGGCTTATTTTAACAAAATCAACATAGACAAGCTATGACTAATCATTATAATGAAACCGCTCTATATCAAGGATCTTATCTATGTTAGAACTAGGAAAACTTCTTACCGCATTTATCGCACCACCTTTTAATACCTTTGTGTTACTGATTATTGCAGCGATTCTTTATCTTGTTCATTTCAAAAAATTAGCCAAATTTATTGCGCTTATCAGTTTCACTTGGCTTTATATCATAAGCACACCTTTTACTGGTTTATTGCTAACAGATAATGATGACACGCCAGCCCTTACCCTAGATGACTATAAACAAGCTCAAGCCATCGTCATATTAGGCGGTGGATCTTACCCAACCAAAGAGCTGTATGCAGAAACGGCTTCTGGCTCACCACAACTAGAACGTTTACGTTATGCGGCATTTTTACAAAAAGAAACGGACTTGCCTATTTTAACTACTGGCTATTCTTTGATAGGCATTTCTGAAGGCGACTTAATGGCAAAAGAACTTAACCAATTCTTTAATGTGCCAACGAAATGGATCGAAAATAAAGCCCGTAATACGGAAGAAAATGCCAGTTTCACTAAAACTATTTTAGTTAAAAATAATATTCAAAAAATTATTTTAGTGACAAATCAATGGCATATGAAACGAGCCAAATACCTTTTTGAAAAACAAGGATTTGATGTACTTCCTGCTGCAGCGGCAAGCTATAGCAGCAAAGGAAATCTATCTGCACAATCTTTTGTTCCTGACTTAGGTGCGTTAAATAGCAATATGGTTTTACTAAAAGAGTGGATTGGTTATTGGAAAGCCCATTACGTAGAATAATTTACTTGTAAAAATCCTCTTTTCTAAATGTAAATAAACAAAATAGACATAAAAAAGACCGCAAAGTGCGGTCAATTTTTTTAGAATTCTTTTGAAATTAAACTTTCGGCTAATTGCAAGTCAAGTGTGGAATCAATATCAATGGAACGATAGGTTGGCATTAAATAAAAACGCATGGGAGCAATAAAAAAGCGTTTTTCTTCAAAGAGACTTTGGATGTCATTAGTATAAATTGCGCCATTTGCACGATAAGATTTCGGTAATTTTTGGCGAGGGGCTTCAAAATCGGTTAATTCGTGAATAGGCTGAACTTCGGTGCCTTCTAAAGTGAAGGATTTATAAGGATGATGTTCACATTCGCAAGCGGAAACCACCGATTTATATTTGCCACCAAGGAAAATTTCCATTGCATTACGAATATCTAAAGCATTACGCAATGGGCTGGTTGGTTGCAAAAGTGCGGCAGTACCTTGTGAAATATTAAGTGTTTCTAAGCAATGCAAAATCGCATCAATGGTGCGTGTATCACTTTGTGCCAAACTTTCAGGGCGTGCCACTGCTTTTGCACCATATTTTGTAGCTTCTTTTAAAATGTTTTCGCCGTCTGATGTCACGACAATTTGATCAAACATACCCGATTCTTGCGCTGCCAAAATCGCACGCCCCACCAAAGAAACACCACCCACAAGCTGTAAATTTTTGTCTTTAATGCCTTTAGAACCCGCTCTCGCAGGAATAATTGCAATTCTTGTCATTATTATTTTCACCCTCTGTGATAAAAGCGCTGACTATTCTAGAATCTTTCCCTTGTTTTAGCAAAAACTAATCTTTAATATGGCACCACATTTTTGTTTAACAAAGAGGAAATAAAATGACTCAACTTACTCGTGAACAAGTTCTTGAACTCTTCCATCAACGTAGCTCAACACGTTATTACGACCCAACAAAAAAAATCAGTGATGAAGATTTTGAATGTATTTTAGAGTGCGGTCGATTATCGCCGAGTTCTGTAGGCTCTGAGCCTTGGAAATTTTTAGTGATTCAAAATAAAACCTTACGCGAAAAAATGAAACCTTTTAGCTGGGGAATGATAAATCAGCTTGATAATTGCAGTCATCTTGTGGTAATTCTCGCGAAGAAAAATGCCCGTTATGATAGTCCATTTTTTGTGGATGTGATGGCGCGCAAAGGCTTGAACGCAGAGCAACAACAAGCCGCCCTCGCAAAATACAAAGCCCTGCAAGAAGAAGATATGAAATTACTCGAAAACGACCGCACTTTATTTGATTGGTGCAGTAAACAAACTTATATCGCCCTTGCAAATATGCTTACTGGAGCTTCAGCCCTTGGCATCGACTCTTGCCCAATTGAAGGTTTTCATTACGACAAAATGAATGAATGCCTCGCCGAAGAAGGATTATTCGATCCTCAAGAATATGCGGTTTCTGTCGTCGCAACCTTTGGCTATCGCTCACGCGATATTGCGAAAAAATCCCGTAAAGGGTTGGATGAAGTGGTGAGATGGGTGGGGTAAAAATCCCATTAAAAAAGGGCTGTAAATGCAGCCCTATCTTTTTTGATTATTTCACTTCTTTAAATAAAATCTCGCTTGGGATTACGGAACCTTGCCAGTAAAGTTCTGTAGAGACTTTTTCTGCAAGTTGTAAGAACGCTTGTGAAATTTCATTTTCAGGCACTCGCACAACGGTCGGGTTGCCTGCATCTAAATCTTCACGGATACGAATATGCAAAGGAAGTTGAGCTAATACTTTCACATTGTATTTTTCCGCCATTTTCTCTGCACCGCCTGTGCCAAAAATCGCTTCGTGATGACCGCACTTACTACAAATATGCATCGACATATTTTCCACAATACCCAACACTGGCACAGAGACTCGCTCAAACATTGAAATACCTTTCACCGCATCAAGCAAAGCAATATCTTGTGGGGTTGTCACTACTACTGCACCAGTCACAGGAATTTGTTGTGATAAGGTAAGTTGAATATCGCCAGTGCCAGGAGGCATATCAATAACAAGATAATCTAAACTATCCCATAGGGTTTCATTTAATAATTGACTTAATGCACTGCTCGCCATCGGGCCACGCCAAATTGTTGCGCTATCTTCATTCATTAAAAAGCCAATGGAATTTGCAGACAAACCATGTGCTTTAATTGGGGTGATGTGTTGATTATCTGGCGAAGTTGGACGTTGATCCGCTGCGCCTAACATATGGGGAATAGAAGGCCCATAAATATCCGCATCTAAAATCCCAACACGTGCGCCTTGTGCTTGTAATGCTAAAGCTAGATTAACAGAAACCGATGATTTTCCTACGCCGCCTTTGCCAGAGCTCACAGCAATAATATTTTTCACACCTTTTACGGCTGGTTGATTATTTGCACGTTTAAGTGTGGCGATTTGATAAGTCACCGCCCATTTAATTGCGTTGCAATCTGTTGCTTTCAACAACGCATCTGAAACCGCTTGTTTTAATTGTTCTGCACCTGAATTCCACGCAAAAGGTAATTGCAATTCAATGCGTAAAGTATCGCCACCCTTTTCCACTTTTTTCAAAGTATTAAGCGCAATCAGATCCTTTTGCAGGGTTGGATGCTGAAATTGTTGGATAATCTGCTGAACTTGATTTTGCTGCTCGGCAGTCAAATTATCAGAAAAGTAGGTTGCCATAATAACTTCCTGTTTAGTAGAGTAAATTTGTCGGGCATATTTAATCACGGAAAGTGCGGTATGTTAAGTTAAAGTTTTTCAAACTAGAAAAAATCCCCTATTTAAAGTAAGATAAGCACAATTTTTGTATGCTAAAAAAGAGAATAATAAATGACAACTCAACCCCGTAAAATTTTAGTCACTTGTGCCTTGCCTTATGCCAATGGGGCAATTCATTTAGGCCATATGTTAGAACATATCCAAGCGGATATTTGGGTGCGTTTTCAACGTATGCGTGGCAATAAAATCCATTTTGTCTGTGCGGACGATGCGCACGGCACACCGATTATGTTGAATGCTGATAAACTTGGCATTACACCTGAAGAATTAATTGCTAAAGCAAAAGCCGATCACGTGCGTGATTTTGCAGGTTTCAATATTAGTTTTGATAACTACCATTCCACTCACAGCGAAGAAAACAAACAGCTCACCGCAGAAATTTACAATAAACTCAAAGCCAATGGCTTTATTAAAAGCAAAGTTATTTCTCAATTATTCGACCCTGAAAAAAATATGTTCTTGCCTGATCGTTTTGTAAAAGGCACTTGCCCGAAATGTAAAGCAGAAGATCAATATGGCGATAACTGCGAAGTGTGTGCTTCTACTTATAGCCCAATGGATTTAATTAATCCTCGTTCAGCTGTTTCTGGCACAACACCTATCGTAAAAGAATCTGAACACTTTTTCTTTGACTTGCCTGCATTTGAAGGGATGTTAAAAGAATGGACTCGTTCTGGCTCACTTCAATCTGAAATTGCGAACAAAATGCAAGAATGGTTTGAAAGCGGTTTACAACAATGGGATATTTCACGCGATGCGCCTTATTTCGGTTTTGAAATTCCAGGTGCAAAAGATAAATTCTTCTATGTTTGGTTAGATGCGCCAATCGGCTATATGGCGTCATTCAAAAATCTATGTGAGCGTGAAGGCATTGATTTCAACGAATTTTGGGCGGAAGGCAGTGATGCAGAGCTTTATCATTTCATCGGTAAAGATATCGTTTATTTCCACAGTCTATTCTGGCCTGCAATGCTTGAAGGCAGTGGCTATCGTAAACCGACTAATGTGTTCGCTCATGGCTATGTCACGGTGGATGGGGCGAAGATGTCAAAATCTCGCGGGACTTTCATTCAAGCCAGCACTTATTTGAATCATATCGATCCTGAATGTTTGCGTTATTACTATGCGGCAAAATTAAATGATCGCATTGAAGATTTAGACTTTAACCTTGAAGATTTCGTACAACGTGTAAATACGGATATTGTAAACAAATTAGTGAATCTGGCTTCACGCAATGCCGGCTTTATTGCGAAACGCTTTGAAGGCAAACTTGCGGATAAACTGGAAGATGAATCATTATTTGCAGAATTTACCGCCCAAGCCGAGCAAATCGCCGCTTATTACGAAAGCCGTGAATACAATAAAGCCATTCGTGAGATTATGGCATTAACGGATAAAGCCAATAAATACATTGATGAAAAAGCCCCTTGGGTGATTGCAAAAGAAGAAGGCAAAGAGGCAGAATTGCAAGCCGTATGTTCAATGGGAATTGAGCTTTTCCGCGTGTTGATGTCTTACTTAAAACCTGTTCTTCCCAAACTGGCTGAGCGTGCAGAAGCCTTCTTACAAGCTGAATTACGTTGGGATAATATTCATCAACCATTACTTGCTCATACTCTTGCGCCGTTTAAAGCCTTATTCTCTCGTTTAGAGAAAAAACAAATTGATGCCGTTGTGGAAGAAACTAAAGCCTTATTTGCAGCAGCCAATAAAGCAGCAGAAAAAACTGAAGCAAAACCAACCGCACTTTCTGCTGTTGAACCTATTGCTGAAACCATCACCATTGATGATTTCGCTAAACTTGATATGCGTGTAGCAAAAGTATTGAAATGCGAAGCAGTGCCAGAATCTAATAAACTTTTACGTTTTGAATTGGATCTTGGCGATCATACTCGTCAAGTCTTCTCTGGCATTAAAACGGCTTATAATAAGCCTGAAGAATTAGAAGGTCGTTTTGTGATTATGGTGGCAAACCTTGCACCACGTAAAATGAAATTCGGCGTATCTGAGGGAATGATTCTATCCGCAGGAACAGGCGGTAGTGATTTATTCTTGTTATCTGCCGATAGTGGTGTTACCGCAGGTATGCAAGTAAAATAATCAATTCTATTAATTAGGGCAACATTACGTTGCCCTTTTATTTTCTTGTTGAAAATAGGTGACTTATAACCTACTATAACACTCAACTATTTATCTGTTTGGAGAATATTATGAAAAACGAATTAATTTGCTATAAACAAATGCCAGTGTGGACAAAAGACAAGTTGCCACAAATGTTCCAAGAAAAGCACAACACAAAAGTCGGCACTTGGGGAAAATTAACTGTATTAAAAGGTAAGCTCAAATTTTATGAGCTAACCGAAAATGGCGATGTCATTGCTGAGCATATTTTCACCCCAGAAAGCGAGATTCCTTTTGTTGAACCTCAAGCATGGCATCGTGTTGAAGCGCTTTCTGATGATTTAGAATGCACCCTAGGTTTCTATTGCAAAAAAGAAGATTATTTCAGTAAAAAATACAACATGACAGCCACTCACGGTGATGTAGTGGATGCAGCAAAAATTATCTCGCCTTGTAAAGTATTAGATTTAGGTTGTGGACAAGGGCGTAATTCACTTTATTTAAGTTTATTAGGCCATGATGTAACCTCTTGGGATCACAATGAAAACAGCATTGCCTTTTTAAATGAAACCAAAGAGAAAGAAAACCTTAATATTTCTACCGCACTTTACGACATTAATTCCGCCAACATTCAAGAAAACTACGATTTTATTGTTTCAACGGTAGTGTTTATGTTCTTAAATCGTGAACGTGTGCCGTCAATCATTAAAAATATGCAAGAACACACCAATGTTGGCGGGTATAACTTAATCGTTGCCGCTATGTCTACTGATGATATGCCTTGCCCACTTCCGTTCTCTTTCACTTTTGCTGAAAATGAATTAAAAGAATATTACAAAGATTGGGAATTCTTAGAATATGACGAAAATATGGGCGAATTACACAAAACCGATGAAAACGGCAATCGCATTAAAATGAAATTTGCCACGATGTTAGCAAAAAAGAAATAATCTGCTAATTTAAAAAATCACCGCACTTTGCCTCAATAAAAAAGATCACTTAGAAAATATCTTTGGCCTTGCGAAGTGCGGTAAATTCTTCAAGTCTTTTTGCTTGTAAAAACGGATTAATTTCTCGCTCTAGTTTTAATGTTGTCGGCAAACTTGGTTTATTTTCAGCTCGCTGTTTTTCAACAAAAACACGCTGCTTTTCTACCGCACTTTTTTCCACCAGCACAATTTCCGCAAATGCTAAATTTCCCAATGTATATTCGTGAGCAGGGCAAACAATCGTCTCGTCAGGCAATGCATTCAAACGCTGTAAACCTTCAAACATCTGCGCATAATTACCTGTGAAAACACGTCCGCAACCTGCAGAAAATAACGCATCGCCACAAAACAAATGATTATCCACTAAAAAACTAACGTGCTGTTTAGTGTGTCCACCCGTCGGAATGACATCAATTTGATAATGTGTGGTAAGGATCTTCCCTTCGTTCACAATTTGAGTTGCACCTTTTTTCTCACATTCTTGCGACCCATAAATCGGCACTGTTGGATAACGTTTTTTAAATGCCGACACACCTTGTGTATGATCATCGTGTTCGTGAGTAAGCAACACCGCTTCAATGTTTACATTTTGTTTATCTAACCACGCAAACAGCTTGTCCGTTTCAGGCAAATCTACAATAATAAGAGGCAGATTTTCTCGTTGATAAAGCCAAATGTAGTTATCATTCAGCGCAGGCAAAGCAAATAACATAATCGTCCTTTTCATTTGTGATGGAGGAATAAAATGATTGTAAACTGGAATGCCAACGCGACCAAATTTTTCTTTTTTGAGTTATCCTAGATAACAACTAAAAATTTGATTTAGGCTAAAATAACCAAATGAAGAAAAGTCGCCTAAGCCACTAGAAATAAAATAAACTTATTTTACCGCAGTTAAAGCCTCGATTGCAGCTTCTGGCGCAGTTTCAACAGTATGAATTTGAAATTTAGACATTATGTTTCTCCTAAATAAATATAAATAGATATGTTTTGTGTGAGAAATAATACGAAGGTTTTTCAATAAATAAAAAGAAATAAAATGCACTTTATAGATTAGAAAGTTATAACTAACGATCAAATTTTGCTAGAATACGGCAATTTTTAACGATATTAATAAGGTACTTTATGTCTGAACAAACATTTATCCTTGGCAAAGATGCCGCATTGGAAGATAGCATTGCAAAATTTCAGCAAAAATTGACCGCACTTGGTTTTAATATTGAAGAGGCATCTTGGTTGAATCCAGTGCCAAATGTGTGGTCTGTACATATTCGCGATAAAGACTGCCCACAGTGTTTTTCAAATGGTAAAGGGGCAAGCAAAAAAGCGGCGTTAGCCTCTGCCCTTGGCGAATATTTTGAGCGTCTTTCCACTAATTATTTCTTTGCTGATTTCTATTTAGGGCAAGAGATTGCAAACAGCGATTTTGTGCATTATCCCAATGAAAAATGGTTCCCGATTGAAGATGATGCTTTACTGCCTAATGGCATTTTAGATGATTATTTATTGGATTATTTTGATCCTAATGCCGAGCTTACGCCTGAATTATTAGTCGATTTACAATCTGGCAATTATGATCGTGGGATCGTGGCGATGCCTTATGTTCGGCAATCAGACGAGCAAACCGTTTACATTCCACAAAGTATTATTGCCAACCTTTATGTCTCAAATGGCATGTCTGCAGGCAATACAAAATTTGAAGCACGCGTGCAAGGCTTGTCAGAAGTCTTTGAGCGTTATGTGAAAAACAAAATTATCGCTGAAGCAATCAGTCTGCCAGAAATTCTAAAATCTGTGATGGATCGCTATCCATCTATTCAGGCTTCCATTGCAAAATTAGAGGAAGAAGGCTTCCCAATTTATGCTTTTGATGCTTCACTCGGCGGAAAATACCCTGTTATTTGCGTGGTGCTACTCAATCCAAATAACGGCACTTGCTTTGCCTCTTTTGGTGCACATCCAAATTTCCAAGTGGCATTAGAACGTACGGTGACTGAACTTTTACAAGGTCGCAGTTTGAAAGATTTAGATGTTTTCTCTCCGCCATCTTTCAATAACGATGATGTGGCTGAACACGCTAATTTAGAAACCCACTTTATTGATTCGAGCGGTTTAATTTCTTGGGATTTATTTAAACAAACACCAGATTATGAATTTGCTGATTGGGATTTCAGCGGTACAACACAAGAAGAATACAATAATTTAATGGCGATTTTCCATGCGGATGAAAAAGAAGTTTACGTAATGGATTACAACCATTTAGATGTATATGCGTGCCGTATTATTGTGCCAGGTATGTCTGATATTTATCCTGCAGACGATTTAATTTACGCCAACAACAATATGGGCATGGACTGGCGCGAAATTTTACTCGATTTACCAAACTGGCATCACGATGCTGAAACCTATCAAGAGTTATTAGAAGAATTAGACGGACAAGATATTGACGATGCAACTCGCGTGCGTGAATTTATCGGTATCGTTGCACCTAAAAATAGCGGCTGGACAACCTTACGCGTGGGCGAATTAAAATCTATGCTTCACCTTGCATTAGGCGAATTAGAACAAGCATTAGATTGGGCAAACTGGACGCTTAATATGAACAGCTCCGTATTCACCACAGAACGTGTGAATTATTACCGTGCATTAATTTCCATCATTGAATTACATTTAGATCAAAATCGTGACCCAGCGCAATATCGTTCAGTGTTTGAGAAAATGTATGGCAAAGATGCAGTTAAACAAGCTTGGGTTGCTGTCTCTGAAGGGGGTAATCCGTTCTACAATCTTCCTGCAAGTGATGAAAATTTGGAAAACTTTAAGGAGCATCAAGCGTTGCTAAAGGCTTATGGGAAGTTGCAGAAAGCGAAGCGAACACATCAAAAATAAATTAGGCTTATTTCGTACTTTCAATTCTTGAAAGTACGACCTACTTTTCTTTGTTTCGCCAAAGAAAATTAGGCAAAAGAAAAGCGCCCCTGCTTTTCCTTATTTCCTTCGTTTCATACAATTTGCTTAACGGAAATTTTCTGAACTCGCCGCAAACGGCTCAAACAGACGAAAATTTCCTACAAATTCTATGAAACAAAGGCGGAAAAGAAGGGACCCCATTTAATTCTACCTACAAATAAAACGACCTATAAAAATCTCCCTAAAACCAACCGCACTTTTTAAATGATCCTCCGATAAACTCGGGCCCCATATAAATCGCCTTTGCGACTTTCAATTTTTAGGCAATTTTCGTCTGTTTGAGCAACGTAGTTGCGAGTTTAGAAAATTGCCGTAAAGAAAATTGAAACAAAGCAAAGATCAGCGATTTAACTGGGGCACTTTTCTTTGCTTACTTTCTTTTGTACAAGCAAAAGAAAGTAAGTCGCCATTAGGCGAAATCCTAATGTAAAAAACATACCTTTATGCTATAATCCGCCACAATTTTTGATCAAAAAAGGAATACCAATGACGGATTCAATCCAATCATCTATCACCCCTGTCAATATTGAAGAAGAACTCAAATCTTCCTACCTTGACTACGCGATGTCGGTTATCGTTGGGCGTGCATTACCTGACGTTAGAGATGGTTTAAAACCTGTTCACCGCCGCGTGTTGTTCTCAATGGATCGCGAAGGCAATACCGCCAATAAAAAATACGTAAAATCAGCGCGTGTTGTGGGGGATGTAATCGGTAAATATCATCCTCACGGCGATTCCGCTGTGTACGATACAATCGTTCGTATGGCGCAACCATTCTCACTTCGCTATATGTTAGTTGATGGGCAAGGTAACTTTGGTTCAATTGACGGCGATGCACCCGCTGCAATGCGTTATACCGAAGTACGTATGCAAAAAATTACGCAAGCATTGCTCACTGATTTGGATAAAGAAACCGTCAATTTCTCGCCAAACTATGATGGCGAATTAATGATTCCAGATGTATTACCGACTCGTATTCCAGCACTTTTAGCAAATGGTTCTTCTGGTATTGCGGTGGGGATGGCAACTAATATTCCTCCTCACAACTTAAATGAAGTATTAAATGGTTGTTTGGCTTATATCGACAACAATGAAATTACCATTGATGAATTAATGCAACATATTCCAGGCCCAGACTTTCCAACCGCGGCATTAATTAATGGTCGTAAAGGAATTGAAGAAGCCTATCGCACTGGTCGTGGCAAAGTGTATGTTCGCGCTCGAGCAACGGTAGAAACCAACGAAAAAGGACGCGAGCAAATTATCGTGTCTGAATTGCCATACCAAGTAAATAAAGCAAAATTAGTCGAGAAAATTGCCGAATTAATTCGCGAGAAAAAAATCGAAGGTATCAGCAATATTACTGACCTTTCAAACAAAGAAGGGATTCGTATTGAAATTGATATTAAACGTGAGGCAGTAGGGGAAGTGGTATTAAACCATCTTTACTCGCTTACTCAAATGCAAGTGACCTTTGGTATCAATATGGTAGCATTGGATCACGGTCAGCCACGTTTATTTAATCTTAAAGAAATCATTGAATCCTTTGTGTTACACCGCCGTGAAGTCGTTACACGTCGTTCTATCTTTGAGCTTCGCAAAGCACGTGAACGTACGCATATTTTGGAAGGTTTAGCGGTTGCTCGTTCTAATATCGATGAAATGATTGCGATTATTCGTAACTCTAAAAACCGTGAAGAAGCTGCAACAACAATCAGTTCACGCTCTTGGACATTACATAGCGATATTATTAATCTTCTTGATGTTTCTGCTCGTCCTGATGATTTAGAAGAAAATCTTGGTATTCAAGGTGAACAATATTACTTATCGCCAGCGCAAGTAAACGCAATTCTAGAACTTCGTTTACACCGTTTAACGGGCATTGCCTTTGAAGAAGTTGTAAAAGAATATGAAGAATTATTAGTTAAAATTGCAGATCTTCTTCATATTTTAAGTAGCGCAGAACGTTTAATGGAAGTGATTCGTGAAGAATTGGAAGAAGTGAAAGCACAATTCGGCGATGATCGTTTAACTGAAATTACCACCGCATCTGGCGATATTGATTTAGAGGATTTAATCGCACAAGAAGACGTAGTTGTAACGCTTTCTCATGAAGGTTATGTGAAGTACCAACCACTAACTGACTATGAAGCACAACGTCGTGGCGGTAAAGGTAAATCTGCGACGAAGATGAAAGAAGAAGATTTCATCGAAAAATTACTGGTGGCAAATACTCACGATACGATCCTCTGCTTCTCTAGCCGTGGCCGTTTATATTGGTTGAAAGTATATCAACTTCCGCAAGCAAGCCGTGGCGCACGCGGTCGTCCAATTGTAAATATTCTTCCATTACAAGAAAACGAACGTATTACTGCAATCTTACCAGTTTCTGCTTACGAAGAAGATAAATTCGTGGTCATGGCAACTGCTGGCGGTATTGTGAAGAAAATCGCCTTAACTGAATTTAGCCGTCCACGTTCAAACGGTATCATCGCATTGAATTTACGTGATGAAGATGAATTAATCGGCGTGGATATTACCGATGGTAGCAACGAAATTATGTTGTTCTCATCACAAGGTCGTGTGGTACGTTTTGCAGAAAATGCTGTGCGTGCAATGGGGCGTTTAGCAACAGGGGTTCGCGGTATCAAACTGGCTTTAACAAACGATATTTCTGACGATGAAAGTGCGGTAGAAATTGAAGAAATTTCTGATGACAACGCTGAAGCATCATTAGACTTAAATATCGATAAAGTGGTTTCTCTTGTTGTGCCAAAAGGCGAAGGTGCCATTTTAACCGCAACGCAAAACGGCTACGGAAAACGCACACAGTTAAGTGAATACCCAACTAAGTCACGTAATACAAAAGGTGTGATTTCGATTAAAGTGAGTGAACGCAATGGTAAAGTAGTTGCCGCAACTCAAGTAGAAGAAACAGACCAAATTATGTTGATCACTGATGCAGGAACCCTTGTTCGCACACGCGTAAGCGAGGTAAGCATTGTAGGTCGTAACACGCAAGGTGTTCGTTTAATTCGTACTGCCGATGATGAACACGTAGTAAGTTTAGAGCGTGTTTGTGATGCAGATGAAGAAGATTCTTTGGAAGAAAGCAGTTCTGAAGAATAACCTATTATAAAAGAACCTATTATAAAAGAAAAAGTGCGGTAAAATTTCACCGCACTTTTTTATGCCTAATTACTTACCAGCCAAACCATCTCTAATCCGTTTTTCAAACTGATCATAATCCACTAAAAACGCATCGTGTCCGTAGTCTGATGGAAATTCATGAAAATGTAGATCGACGCCACTTTGTTCTAAAAGCTGTTTACTTTTATAAAGATCCACTGGTTTAAAAAGCTGATCCGTAGTCACAGAAACCAATGTATAACGCGCTTTAATGCGTGATAAAGCCTCTTTGATATTTTCATACCCCAGACTGGGATCATACATATCTAACGCACGTAACAAATGCAAATAACTATTGGCATCAAAACGTTCTAAGAATTTTTTTCCTTGATAAGAAAGGTAGGATTCCACTTGAAAGTAATCGCCCCAAAAACTGCCATCTGATTTTGTGGCACGCCCAAAGGCTTTCGCAAGTTGTAAATCAGTGCGGTAAGTCAGCATACCTAGCATACGCGCAATAGATAGCCCTTGATCTGGCGGTGTACCATCATAGTAATCGCCACCGTTAAAATTAGGATCATTAATGACCGCTTGACGCATTACGTGGTTAAAACCGATGGCTTCAGCACTAAAATAAATGGATGAGCAAAGGTTCACGATATTATCCATAAAATCAGGATAATCAATCGCCCATTGATTCGCTTGCATGCCACCAAAAGATCCGCCAATAATAGCTTTTAAATGGCTAATGCCAAGATGATCAAGCAAGGCTTTTTGTACTTTGACAATATCTTGCACGACAATATTAGGAAATTGGCTACCATAAGGTTTACCCATCTTCGGATTAATCGATGAAGGCCCAGTTGTTCCCTTACAACCGCCTAATACGTTCGAGCTAATAAAAAAATAACGATCCGTATCCAATGCTAAACCTGCTCCCATAAAATTCTGCCACCATCCATTGCGACCATCATCGAAATAAGGCTCAGCATCGCCAGTCAAAGCGTGGCAAATTAATACCGCATTATTTTTCTCAGCATTGAGCACGCCATATGTTTGATACGCGACATTAATATGGGAAAGTTTGCCGCCAAGCATCAGAGTTAAAGGCTGTGTGTCAAAAAGCACTACATTTTGCACAGACATTGAAAACCTATCGTAATAATCAGAATGGCGTTTAAACTATCAGTAAGTCGATTAGCTTGTCAAGAAATTTTAGCCGTCTAAACGGCTAAATTATCGCACATCAATGCGATTCACAAAATCCATCAAATTCCCCTTGAAGTGCGGTCGATTTTTCATTATGTTTACCGCTATGCTAGTAAAAAAATTCTCCCCAAAATTCACCGCACTTTTTCGCATACTACTCTACGCAATCTTTGCATTGATTATACTTTGCTTGCTAGTTGATCGAGGCGTAAGTTTTTATGTTCGCGATAAAATATTCACAAATATTGATGAACTCCCCTTTCGTCCTTACGCCCTTGTGCTTGGCACATCAAAATACACCGTCAGCGGAAAACCGAACGTTTATTACGATAGTCGCTTAACCACAGCTAAAAGCCTAATCGAACAACAAAAAGTGAATTATCTTTTATTAAGTGGCGACAACCGAACTTTGCAATATAACGAACCAAGAGCAATGTTTCGCGATTTACGCAAAATGGGCGTGCCAGAAACTTCAATGTTCCGTGATTTTGCAGGCTTTCGCACCCTTGATTCCGTTATCCGTGCCGATAAAATTTTCCAAGTACAAGCATTTACGATTGTCAGTCAAAAATTTCATTGCGAACGCGCACTATTAATTACCCAAGCACATAATATTGATGCCATTTGCTTTGTGGCAAAACAGCCAGAATTACATTTTTCCACACAAATAAGAGAAGTTTTTGCGCGAATAAAAGCAGTTTTTGATTTGATATTAGGGGTTGAACCTTATTTTTTGGGCGAGCCAGAACCACTTCCAACGGAAAAATTTTCAGTGAAATAATCGCTGAAATCTAATCAGTATTTCTACCAAAAATTTCCGCTAAAAATTTGCAAGCCTACTTAAAATTGGTTAAAATCTACACGCTTTTGCAAAGCAATGTTACGTATTACGTAAAGTCCCACATTCAATCCTTAAATTAGTAAAATTTATCAGGTGAATTATGAAACTCTCCCAAGCAAGCAAAAAAATAAGGGCTGATTTTAAAGATCAGCCCTTTGTTTTAATGGTAAATTTTATTCCAATACCGCCCAAAATTCAGCAACGGTGTGGAAAGATCCTAAGACTAAAACAACATCATTTTTTACCGCACTTTTGAGCGCTGTACGCACACCATCCATAACAGAATTATCTGATGTAGCTTGAACGTGTGGGAAATGACTTTTCAGTTTATCAGCTAATTCATCGCCTGACTGCCCGCGATAGCCGCCTAAGGTTACACAATGCCATTCATCAATAATAGGCGTTAAATGTGCAAATACCCCATTTGCATCTTTATCTTTTAGCATTCCACATACGGCAATCATTTTGCCCTCAATGTTGCATTTAAGTGCGGTTAATTTTTCAGATAAATATTTTGCGGCATGAGGATTATGCCCCACATCAACAATGATTGTTGGCAAGGTTTCAGCTGGTACGCCAAGATAATCCGCTAATTTTTTACGTCTATCTGCTTTTATTGCTTGAAAACGACCAACCAACTCCACCTCTTGCAGAGATTTTCGCAAAGTCTGTTCAGAAATATCAAAAGGTAAACATTGAACAGCAGCAAGAGCCGTTGCGGCATTCGCCAATGGAATCTGACAAAACAGCAAATTTTCTAACCGCACTTTTTTATTTTGCCATTGCCAATTTTCAGCATTTTGCTCAAATGACCAATCCACATCACGACGAGAAACTTGGCAATGTAATTTTTCAGCCTGATCTAACATTGTTTGCGGAACATTAGGTTCGCCAATCACGACAGGGCAATTTTCGCGGAAAATTCCTGCTTTTTCAAAAGCAATAGCCTCTCTGGTATCCCCAAGAAAATCGGTATGATCAATATCGATGCTAGTAATCACTGCAAGATGGCTATCCACAATATTGGTCGCATCTAAACGACCACCCAACCCCACTTCTAAAATCACTACATCTAACTTTGCTTGCTTAAATAAATGCAATGCAGAAAGGGTGCTAAATTCAAAATAAGTCAGCGATTCTGTTTTGTTTTCATCAATAAAAGCAAAAGAGGCTGTATGTGCTTCATCGGGTAAATCTTGATTTTGAATGCGTACTCGCTCGTTATAACGCAACAAATGGGGCGAAGAATACACGCCTACACGTAATCCGTGATTAAGCAAAATCGTTTCTAATAAGTGGCAAGTGGTGCCTTTACCATTCGTCCCTCCCACTGTTATCACATAAGGGGCTGGATGAAGTAAATCCAATTTTTCTGCCACAGATTTAATACGATCTAAACCAAGATCAATGGGTTTAAAATGGCTTTTTTCTAAATAAGAAAGCCACTCAGCGAGTGGCGAAGTGGCTTTAAGTTGCATATTATTCATCTTCTGAAATGAGTTCAGGTTCTACAAAAGGAGAAGGTTGATTCGTTAATTTACTCAGTACACTTGCCAAAGTTTTACGCATTTCTGAACGTTTCACGATCATATCAATTGCCCCTTTCTCAAGTAAAAACTCACTGCGTTGGAAACCTTCTGGTAATTTTTCACGTACGGTTTGTTCAATAACACGAGGGCCAGCAAACCCAATTAAGGCTTTTGGCTCGGCAATATTTAAATCCCCTAACATCGCAAAACTGGCTGATACGCCACCTAAAGTTGGATCCGTTAATACTGAAATAAACGGCACACCTTTTTCACGCATTTGGGCAAGCACCGCACTAGTTTTTGCCATTTGCATTAAAGAAAACAAGGCTTCTTGCATACGCGCACCGCCACTTGCAGAGAAACATACAAAGGGACAATTCATTTCCATTGCTTTTTCAGCCGCTTTAACAAATTTTGCCCCAACTACAGAACCCATTGAACCGCCCATAAAAGCAAAGTTTGATGCAGCCACAACAATTGGCATATTATAAAGTGTACCTGTCATGGTAATTAATGCATCTTTTTCACCCGTTTCTTTTTGTGCCGCACTGATACGATCTTTATATTTCTTTAAATCTTTAAATTTTAAAATATCTTTTGGTTCTAAATCTGCCGCAATTTCTTGGCTTGAATCTTCGTCCAATAAGTTTAATAAACGCTCACGGGCATCAATACGCATATGATGACCGCATTTAGGGCAAACATACAGATTACGTTTGAGTTCTTCACTATAAAGTACTTGTTCACAAGCAGTGCATTTTGTCCATACGCCTTCTGGCACATTGGCTTTTCGAGTGGAAGAAGAAGGACTTTTACTAAAAATTCGGTTAATCCAGCTCATTTTTTGACCTTTTTATTGACTAGAAAATTGCGCGTATTAGAACATAAATTTATAGAATTTGCTACTTGTAAGGCCGTTTTTATACTGCTCCGATTTCCTTTTTAACAAGATAATTTGCTCTCCTCTTATTGAACATTTTTTCTATTTTTTTGTCTTATAGACCACGTTGTCTGAAATCTATTTTGGAGTATTTTATGAAAAAAACACGTTTTGTATTAAATAGTATTGCACTTGGATTAAGTGTATTAAGCACATCATTTGTTGCTCAAGCCACTTTGCCAAGTTTTATTTCGGAACAAAACAGTCTTGCACCAATGTTAGAAAAAGTTCAACCTGCCGTTGTCACTCTTTCCGTTGAAGGAAAAGCTAAAGGAGATTCTCGTTCTCCTTTCCTAGACGATATTCCTGAAGAATTTAAATTTTTCTTCGGCGATCGTTTTGCGGAACAATTTGGTGGACGCGGAGAGTCAAAGCGTAACTTCCGTGGTTTAGGTTCTGGTGTCATTATTAATGCAAGCAAAGGCTATGTTTTAACTAATAATCATGTTATTGATGGGGCTGATAAAATTACCGTGCAATTACAAGATGGTCGTGAATTTAAAGCAAAATTAGTGGGTAAAGATGAGCAATCAGATATTGCGTTAGTTCAACTTGAAAAACCAAGTAATTTAACAGAAATCAAATTTGCTGATTCCGACAAATTACGCGTAGGCGATTTTACTGTTGCAATTGGTAATCCATTTGGTTTAGGTCAAACTGTGACATCAGGTGTTGTTTCTGCATTGGGTCGTTCAACAGGCTCTGATAGCGGTACTTATGAAAACTACATTCAAACCGATGCAGCCGTAAACCGCGGTAATTCGGGTGGTGCGTTGGTAAATTTAAATGGCGAACTTATTGGCATTAATACCGCAATTATTTCTCCAAGCGGTGGCAATGCAGGAATTGCCTTTGCGATTCCAAGTAATCAAGCAAGCAATTTAGTGCAACAAATTTTAGAATTTGGTCAAGTGCGTCGCGGATTGCTTGGTATTAAAGGGGGCGAACTCAATGCTGATTTAGCCAAAGCCTTTAATGTGAGTGCGCAACAAGGCGCATTTGTGAGCGAAGTTTTACCGAAATCTGCTGCTGAAAAAGCAGGTCTTAAAGCGGGCGATATTATCACGGCGATGAACGGTCAAAAAATCTCAAGTTTTGCTGAAATGCGTGCAAAAATTGCAACCACTGGTGCAGGCAAAGAGATTAGCTTGACTTACTTACGAGACGGCAAATCCCACGATGTTAAAGTGAAATTACAAGCGGATGATGGTAGCCAACTTTCCTCTAAAACTGAATTACTCGCATTAGATGGCGCAACATTGAAAGACTACGATGCAAAAGGCGTTAAAGGCATTGAAATCACAAAAATTCAACCTAATTCGCTGGCTGCACAACGTGGTTTAAAAGCGGGCGATATTATTATTGGTATTAATCGTCAAATGATCGAAAACATTCGTGAATTAAATAAAGTGCTTGAAACTGAGCCATCAGCAATTGCACTTAATATTTTACGAGGTAACAGTAATTTCTATTTATTAGTGCAATAATCTGCTTGATATATTTAAGAAAAAAGTCCGATCACAATGATCGGACTTCTTTTTATGCAGCAATCGTTCTTAACAAATCCACCACAAATTCTAACCGCACTTTGTTATCGGATAGATCTTTCATAAACTTAAATTTTAATGGACCATCAAATCGATACACAATAGGTTCTTTTTGAATTAATTGAATAAATTTATCTGGATTCACTTGTGCTTTTGCTGAAAACTCAATAAAACCGCCTTGTGTTCCAGCATCAATTCGCACAACTTTTAACGGCTCAACCAATAAACGCAACTCTGCAATTTGTAATAAGTTTTTCGTTGCATCAGGCAATAATCCAAATCTGTCAATCAACTCGACTTTTAATTCATCTAATTCTGCTTTACTCTCTGCGGCGGCAATGCGTTTATAAAAGGATAAACGCATATTCACGTCTCCTAGATAATCATCAGGCAGTAAAGCAGGAACGCGCAATTCAATATCCGCTTGTTGTTGCGTCAGTTCTTCTAAGGATGGTTCTCGCCCTTCTTTTAACGCTTTAACCGCCGCATCCAATAATTCCATATAAAGCGAAAAACCGATGCTTTCAATTTGTCCGCTTTGTTCATTTCCGAGTAATTCGCCTGCACCACGAATCTCTAAATCGTGGGTTGCCAAGATAAAACCAGCCCCAAGATTATCAAGATTTTCCAATGCATCAAGACGGCGTTCAGCATCTTTTGTCATCATTTTTGGCGGTGGCGTAAGCAAATAAGCATAAGCCTGATGATGTGAACGCCCTACTCGTCCACGTAATTGATGAAGCTGAGCCAAGCCAAAATGATCCGCTCGTTCAATAATAATGGTATTTGCCGTTGGTACATCAATACCCGTTTCGATAATGGTTGAACAAACTAAGACGTTATAACGCTGATGATAAAAATCACTCATCACACGCTCTAATTCACGTTCGCGCATTTGTCCATGCCCCACAATCACTCGCGCTTCTGGCACAAGTGCGGTGAGTTTTTCTGCTGTATTTTCAATACTTGCGACATCATTATGGAGGTAATAAACCTGTCCGCCACGCAAGATTTCACGCAAAATCGCTTCTCGTACAACAAGATCATCATTCTGGCGGACGAAGGTTTTAATACTTAATCGGCGAGCAGGAGGTGTGGAAATAATGGACAGATCACGAATACCATTCATCGCCATATTTAGCGTACGCGGAATTGGCGTTGCCGTTAGCGTAAGAATATCGATATTCGCACGGAGCTGTTTGATTTTCTCTTTTTGCCCTACACCAAAACGGTGCTCTTCATCAATAATCAACAAACCAAGATCGCTAAATTTGACATCTGATTGAATTAATTTATGGGTACCAATCAATATATCGACTTTGCCTTCTGCAAGGTTTTCCAGAATTTGTTTTTGTTCTTTTGCAGTTTTGAAACGCGATAACACTTCTACGTTCACAGGCAAGTTCGCAAAACGATCTTTAAAATTCTCATCATGCTGTTGGGCTAACAATGTGGTTGGCACTAGCACTGCTACTTGTTTATGATTCATCACAGCCAAAAAGGCAGCACGCATTGCCACTTCAGTTTTACCAAAACCCACATCACCGCAAACAAGGCGATCCATTGCTTTTGGCTGACACATATCAGAAATTACCGCATTAATTGCCATTTCCTGATCGTAAGTTTCTTCAAAAGGAAAGGTTGCAGCAAATTGTTGAAATTCTTCACGATCATATTTAAAGGCAAAGCCTTTCTTCGCTTCACGTTGAGCGTAAACATCTAATAACTCGGCCGCCACATCACGAATTTTCTCCGCTGCTTTTTGACGTGATTTCGCCCAAGCCTCGTTACCCAGTTTATGTAATGGCGCACTTTCATCAGAACCACCCACATAACGGCTAATCAAATGTAATGAAGTCACTGGGACATAAAGTTTTGATTCATTGGCATAATTTAACAGCAAATATTCTGCTTTAATGCCGCCTGTATCTAAGGTGACCAAACCACCATAACGCCCCACACCGTGATCAAGATGCACAACTGGTTGCCCTATTTTCAACTCGGCAAGATTGCGTACAAGCGTGTCAGGATTAATCGTTTTACGTTTATCTCTAGAACGTTGTTGAACACGTTCGCCAAGTAAATTAGCTTCGCCAATAATCGCAACAGGAAACGATTGTTCAATAATAAAACCTTGTTCAAGAGAGCTGACTAACAAGCTAAATTTTTCATTCTTAGCCTGTTCCAAGGATTGAATTTGTTTTGGTTTAAGTTTTAACGCTGAAAGTAAATCAAGCAACGTCTCTCGGCGACCTTCTGTCTCCACAGAAAAGAGTATATTTCCTTTAAAATGCTCAATAAATTGGCGTAATTGCCCCAATGGTTCTTTTTGCTGGGATTGAATAGTCACTTCTGGTAAAGCGGCAACAGGTAAATTTTTCTGGCGTACCGATGACCGCACTTTTTCCGCTTTAAATGTAATACGTGGATAAGATTTCAATCGGCGATTAACTTTATCAACATTGAGCCATAATTTTTCAGGCGATAAAAGCGGACGCATTGGATCCACTTTACGTTGTTCATAACGCTGTTTGGCATCTTGATAAAAACGCTCGCCTTGCGTTTGGTTATTTTCCATATCCACAAACAGCGTTTGTTCTGGCAAATAATCAAACAACGTCGCCATTTCAGAAAAGAAAAGTGGCTGCCAATATTCAATGCCAGAAATCAAGGTACCTTTACTGATTTGCTGATAAATATGTTCGGGATCTCGACGGATCTCCCCAAAGGTTTCACGAAATTGTGCACGGAAAAATTCAATCCCTTTATCATCCGTTGGAAATTCGTGCGCTGGCAAAAGATTAATTGAGTTAATTTCATCAAGAGTACGTTGCGTATCCACATCAAAAGTGCGAATGGAATCAATTTCATCATCAAAAAAATCAAGACGAAAAGGCACCGCACTTCCCATTGGGAAAAGATCCAACAAAGCCCCACGAACGGCATACTCGCCGTGTTCTAATACTTGCTCCACAGCACGATAGCCCGCGGCTTCTAATTGTAAACGCATTTTATCGATGACCAAACGATCGCCTTTTTTAATCAGAAGCACATTGTGTTGTAAATATTGTGGCGGGCAAAGGCGTTGCATTAATGTCGAAATCGGCAATAAGAAAATGCCTTTTTTCGCATTTTGTAAATGGAAAAGCGCACTTAAACGAGAGGAAATAATTTCTTGATGGGGAGAAAAGGTATCATAAGGTAAGGTTTCCCAATCAGGGAATACGCAAACATTTTGACTGCTTAATTCCGATAAAACACGCGATAAACGTACCGCACTTCGTGTATCTGGTGTGACTACTACAGTTAAATTTTGATTTTGCTCTGCAATTTCACTAATCGCCAGTGCATCAGCACCTTGTAAGACATTGCCTAAAATTTTATGATCATTAGGTTGGGTTGGAATATCAGGTTGGAAAAAAGCCGTTTTCATAAATATAAATAATGCGTCAATCTTGTATAAAAATTGACGCATAGTGTACTGGAATTTGCCCTATCTTTCAATAAGCTTACTGTTTAAAAAAACAGTTAATATTTATTTCTTTAAAGAAGATTCTTCTTTCTTCAAATTACCATTTTCATCTTCTGTTGCTAACATAGGCACGCAGCTACAATTAGGTTGATCTAAACCCCATTCTTTAATGAAGTTGTCATATTTTTCAAGTGCGCGTTTAAACCAGCCTTTTGGTTTTGCGGTTTGTTCTGTCATAAAGTTCCTCGCTCTAAATATTGTTTAATTTCTAAACGTAGCCGTTCTACGCCTTTTTTCTTGTTAATGGGAAGTTGTTTTTTTGTTAAATAAGCGGAAATTAATGGGAAATTTTCTTTGCCCGCTAATTTTAATAAACGCCTCATCGCAGGAATGCTTGAAAATAAAGTGCGGTAAAAATTAGCGAAGTTTTTTAAGCTCATCCAATCAAAATCATCAAGCTGCCAATCAATTTGATTTTGCGAAAAATTTTCTGCCAAAGGATGATAAGACAGGCTAATATTTCGCTGAAATTGTTTATATGCAGTATCAACTAAAGCCAATCCTTCTTTAGAAATACCTTTTAGGGCTATCGCTGAATAACAACTACTACTCGCTTCTTGATGCTCGCCTAAATGCACCAAAACAAAACCGCACTTTTGCCAAAATTTTTCGAGTTCGTCAGTGTAACCAAAACTTACCGAAAGAAAATCCACTTCTGAATTTTCCATAAATTTCATTAGATTTTGACCAATTCCCTTTTTTTGCCAATTTGGCTGAACTGCGATACGAGAAATTCGTAAAGATCGTAATTTACAGGCTTGGGATAAATTTTCGTGGAAACATAACGCCTGTGGCACAAGGTTCCCTTTTGGACGGCGTCTGCCTTGTTGAATTTGCACAATCAATTCATCATCTGCCATATTTCCCTCTTCCAACGCCCAGATTGCACCGAGCAAATTCTGTTGATATTCTGCAAAATAAAAACGTTGATTTTCTCCATCAAGTAAACGGCGAAGATCGAGTGGCGATGTACGGTAGTGAGCAATCGTCATTAGTCCATAAAAATCTCGAAAGAAAAATTGATGACTATATTCCTCTTGTCTGCCCTTGCTTGTGAGGGGTGCTACCGAAGGCTGAGGGGGGCTGGCTATATCTAAGTCCCCCTTCCGCCCTACGGGCACCTTCCCCCGCAAGCAGGGGAAGGAAAGGTTTTTAGCGTTTTCCTCAATGTTATAAGTAATATCGCTATAGTCGAAGTGCTGAAAATCATCTTCGGCATTTAGCAACAAAAGATCATCAATAAAATGTTCTAAGGGATCATTTTCTTGCCAACGTAGAGGCTGTTTAAGCTCAAAATGCTGAAAAGTGCGGTGAATTTTCCGTTTAAATTTTAATTCGAAACCACGCCCCGTTCCTTCGTAGCTATGAATTGTAGTACTGAAGACAATATGTTGAAAATATTGAGAATATTGTTGCAATAATGGCAATGGGATCATCGCAGCTTCATCTACGAGCAACCAAGCAGATTGACTAAATTCAGGTTCATTTTGTAACCTAATAGCCAGTTCATCGGGGGCGATAAATTCTATCTCTCGTTCTGAAAATTCAATAACCGAATGTACCGCACTTTTATTTGGTGCAGTGAGATAAACTGGTGCTTGAATTTGGTTAGCAAGTATCCCCAATAATGCAGATTTCCCTCTTCCCCTCTTGGCTGTTAGAAAATAAATATCCTGATCGGCTTGTGAAATATTCTCAATAATTTGCTGCTGAACTAACGTGGCATTTTTGTGATGCTCGTTAGAATAAAAAACCGCAGGAAATTCAACCGCACTTTCCTCTCTGAAAATGGGGAAATGATAGCGTTCAATGCACTGTTTGAAATGATAAATAAAATTAGGCGTAGCAATCGCTGACTGATTTCCATTCCAACGTAAACTATCTTGATCAGGCTGCTGAGATAAATTTTCCCAATCGGATAAGACTAAACAAAGTGTACCGCCCATTTTTAGTGTTCCAGCTGCAATAGCCAGCGCTTCAAGATGAATGCCATTTCGTCCATCAAATAAGATATGTTCAAATTCTTGTCCGAGCAAATTCGTTGCTTTAGAAAAAGCAATGCCGCTTTCACCGATAATTAATACGTTATCAGACAAAAGCGGCAAAGTTTTTCTGATCAAAATTTGAAGATGGCGAGATGGCATCGTGTTATTTTAAATAGGCAATTAATATCGCACCAATAAAACTTACGCAAGCAAGCCAAAAGAAAATGCTTTTGGGTTGAGAAACTTTTTTACTGAAAAATTTTGCAGCAAACAGGATATACAAAATCAGTAATGCAAATTTAGCCACTAACCATAATTCAATACCAAAAGCAAAGAGATATAAAATGACGACACCAGATACAATCAGCAAGGTATCTGATAAGTGCGGTAAAATTTTTAATAATTTTATCGAACGCCAATTTTTACCATTAAGCTGCATTGCACCACGAATTACTAACAACGCCAAACTTACAAAGGCGAAAAAAATATGTAAATGAACTAACATAATCACTCCCAAAAAAGTAAGAAAAGTGCGGTCAAAATCCACCGCACTTTCTCAATCTAAATTACTTCGTAATACGTTTATATTTAATACGATGTGGCTGAGTTGCTGCATCGCCTAAGGTTTTCTTTTTCCACTCTTCATAGTCTGAGAAGTTACCTTCATAGAACGTGACTTTACCTTCATCGCCGTAGTCTAAAATATGCGTTGCGATACGGTCTAAAAACCAGCGGTCGTGCGAAATAACCATTGCACAGCCTGGGAATTCTAAGATCGCATTTTCTAAGGCACGCAAGGTTTCAACATCTAAGTCATTGGTTGGTTCGTCCAGTAATAGCACGTTACCACCACGTTGTAGAAGTTTCGCTAAATGTAAACGACCACGTTCCCCACCCGATAATTCGCCTACGCGTTTTTGTTGATCCACACCTTTGAAGTTGAAACGCCCCACATAAGCACGGCTTGGAATTTCAAAGTTGCCGATAGTGAGAATGTCTTGTCCATTAGACACTTCTTCCCACACGGTTTTCTTATCATCCATAGCGTCACGGAATTGATCCACAGACGCAAGCACAACGGTTTCGCCCATCGTAATAGATCCATTATCTGGCTGCTCTTGACCTGACAACATACGGAATAAGGTTGATTTACCTGCACCGTTCGCTCCGATAATCCCAACGATTGCACCTTTTGGAATACTAAAGGATAAATCATCAATTAAAGTGCGGTCGCCATAAGACTTGGTTAAGTTTTGCACTTCAATCACTTTATCGCCTAAGCGTGGACCTGGTGGAATAAAGAGTTCGTTCGTCTCGTTTCGTTTTTGATATTCGCCAGAGTTCAATTCATCAAAACGAGCCATACGTGCTTTGCTTTTCGCTTGACGGCCTTTAGGATTTTGACGAACCCATTCCAACTCTTTCGCAATGGATTTTTGACGTGCATTTTCAGCTGCTTGTTCTTGTTCTAAACGTTTCTCTTTTTGCTCTAACCAAGAAGAATAGTTACCTTCCCAAGGAATACCCTCGCCACGATCAAGCTCTAAGATCCAACCTGCTACATTATCTAAGAAATAACGGTCGTGGGTAATTGCCACAACAGTGCCTTCGTAGTCGTGTAAGAAACGTTCCAACCACGCCACAGATTCCGCATCTAAATGGTTAGTTGGTTCATCTAATAACAACATATCAGGTTTTTCGAGTAATAAGCGACAAAGTGCCACACGGCGACGTTCACCCCCTGATAAATGCTCAATTTTTGCATCCCAGTCTGGCAAGCGTAACGCATCTGCGGCACGCTCTAATTGGTTATCTAAATTATGCCCATCATGCGCTTGAATAATAGCTTCAAGATTGGCTTGTTCAGCCGCCAGTTTATCAAAATCTGCATCAGGATCCGCATAAAGTGCATACACTTCATCTAAACGAGTCAGTGCATTTTTCACTTCAGAAACCGCTTCTTCCACTGCTTCACGCACGGTTTGTTGTGGTTCTAATTTGGGTTCTTGCGGAAGATAACCAATTTTAATTCCTGGTTGCGGACGAGCCTCCCCTTCAAACTCTTTATCTACGCCTGCCATAATGCGTAAAAGGGTCGATTTCCCCGCACCATTTAAGCCCAATACCCCGATTTTCGCACCTGGGAAGAAGCTCAAAGAAATATCTTTCAAAATATGACGCTTCGGCGGCACCACTTTGCCGACACGGTGCATCGTATATACAAATTGAGATGACATTAATAATTCCTCACAAAAAAATTCGCCCTATTTTACTGGAAAATAGGGCGAAAATATAGAATACCAAGAACAAGATTTACTTAAATTCTTACTATTAACCAAAAATTTCTGAATGGGTATTAAGACGCGCTAATCTTATTTCATCCCCCACAATTTTATAAATAAGCACGAGATCATTCTTAATATGGCAATCTCGCCAACCTTTCCAATTGCCAGTTAAAGCGTGATCTTTATATTTTTCTGGCAATGGTAAGCTATTCAAAAGACAATACATAACTTCAATATATTCTGGACTATTTATAATAAGAGGAATATGTTTTTAAATTCTCTTTTATATTCCCCACTCACTGAAATCATAGTTTCATCTCCGATAGCATCGCTTGATGGAATTCCTCCAATGTTTTGTATTCACGCCCATTATGATTATCCAACTCTGCCATAGCCATTATCGTTTTTGAGTTAGGCATCTGTTCAGTTTGATAATCTAATGATACTGGAATCGCTTTCGTTTTAGCTATTTGAGCTAAAAACATATTAAGTGCTTGAGTTGGGGAAAGACCATAACTTTTAATCACTTCAAACGCTATATTTTTAGTTTCATCAGGTACTCGAAAGCTAACTGCAGCCATATTATTTTCTCCTTATCAATGATGCTTAACATACACAATAACATACAATGAAATACAATTAAAACACAAAAGATATACAAAAATGCGTTCCTAATAAATTTTAGATAAAAAAAACCACCCGAAACGGGTGGCAGGAAAGTAGTTTAGCTATATTTATGATTATTTTATTTAGGAACTTTATGAATATCAAGCAATTACTTGACGGGAGCAATGTTACTGAATATTCAGAGACGAGGGAAATGCTATTGAGAGTTTTTTTGATTTACATCAATATTTTTGACCGAAAAATTCGTTTTTGCGTGTAGAATAAACAACTTCTAATGCTAACGTTCAAAATAATTAGGATTTTTTGTGAAAACGTATTCATTATTACTCGGTCTATTCTTTAGTTGCAGTGCTTTATCTCACCCCCATGCATTTATTGATATACAAAGCACGCCCATTATAGAAAATAATCAACTTACTGGTTTTTCAATGAAATGGACGTTGGATGAACCAAGTTCGTCTGCAGTTATTTATGATATGAAACAAGCTAGAACTAAAACGGAGAAACAAAAACTTCTTGATGACGTCATGGGAAATATCGTCAGTGAACATTATTTCAGCTATTTATATGACAAGCAAAATAATAAAATCAAATATTCCCCTCGCCCAAAAAATTACGGCATTAACGTTCAAGGTTTACAACTGCAATATTATTTTGATGTGCCACTCGCCCATTCTCAAAAGTTAGAAAAAAACACATTTAGCTTACAAACTTACGATTCCACTTATTATGTGGCGATGACTTACGCCTCAAAAAGTGCGGTAGATTTTTCCGCACTTCCGAAAAATTGCCAAGGAAAATTAATTGAACCTAATGTGGATGAAAAAATCCAAGCCTACGCATCTTCACTTGATAAATCCCAAAAGAACGAAGATGATTCCTTAGGTGTGATGTTCGCACAAAAAATAATAATTCAATGTGAGTAGAAATGAAAAAATATAAAACAGTGCTAATGTTATCGATTGTTGCATTAGCCTTATTTGGCTATTTTTCCCCTTGGTTTTTCTTACATATTGCTGCATGGCAAAAAGAGTTTAATCAGCTTATTTCGGAAAATTTACATCAAATTCAAAATAATAGCATCAAGGCAGGCATCACACTTATTTTCGCCAGCTTTGTTTACGGCGTACTCCATGCCCTCGGGCCAGGACACGGCAAATTTATTATTGCCAGCTATCTTTCCACGCATGAAAGCCAATTAAAACAAAGCACTATCTTGAGCTTACTTTCATCCTTAATGCAAGGCATTGTCGCGATTACAGCAACAACATTGCTTGTTGTAGTGCTAAATCTTTCATCACGTTATTTCAAATTAAGTCAGCTTTGGTTAGAACGAACTGCCTTGCTATTATTGGTATTTCTCGGCTGTTATTGGATTTGGCAAGGTCTACGTGCCTATCGTAAAAAAGCTAAATTAACCATTAAATCCCTCAATCCCCTCCCTCTACACGAAAAAAGTGCGGTGAAAAATAACCGCACTTTTCAGCCAAACACTTGTAGCTGTGGACACCAACATTTGCCAAGCCCCACACAAACTGCACAAGCAACCAATCTAAAATCACAATTTCTCGTGATTTTAACAATTGGCATGCGCCCATGTAGCGGTGCAATTTTCGTTTTATTTTTAGCTTATATGCTTGATCTTTATAGCTGGGGAATTTTAGCTGTATTAGCCATGTCTTTCGGCACGGGGCTTATGCTGTCAGCCTTCGCAGGAATTGTGCGTTATGCGAGAAATACCGCAATCCACTTAGGGCGTTGGTATAGTTCAAAAAATACGAAAGGAAAAAGCGAAAGCATCGTGAAACTAATCGCTGGTGGAATAATGCTATTTTTTGCCTTGAGCTTGTTATACGGCACAACCATCTCAACTGGCGGAAGCAAAATCCTATTTTGAAGTTAAAAATAAAGCCCATCAACATGATGGGCTAAAAATCTTTTGGTTGCTAATTTAGAATTTGTAAAAGGAGACAAACAAACTCTAAACCAAAAGAAAAATTGGCTCCTCCTGCTGGACTTGAACCAGCGACATATGGATTAACAGTCCACCGTTCTACCGACTGAACTAAGGAGGAATAAACTTTGTATCACAAGGAACAGGGCGCGAATTTTAATGATCGATAGTTAGCTTGTCAATGCAAAATTTAAAAAAATTTCATAAAAAAATAAAAATTTTCTCATCTTTTATATACCCCCTAATATTTATTTTTCTATCCACAGAGCCTGTGGATAACTTTGTGGATTAACTTTTTAAAATTTTGCGGATCCCTTGTTCTTACAAGGATTATTCGATCTTGATTATAGATTAGCCTAAAATTAAATTTTAATTTAAAATCAATAAGTTAAGTTTTGTCTAGTAAAAATTTAAAGTTTTTTTAATGAATTTGTGACATCTTCCTCTTGACATCGCTAAGTCTGTGTAAAACTTAGATTTTTGCCTGATCAATTTTACACATTAAATATGCTAAAATAGACATTATTCAAAACTATGAAAAAACCGACCGCACTTTATGTCTGAAAAAATCAACACAAAACCGTTCATTCTACATTCCGACTTTCGTCCCTCTGGCGATCAGCCACAAGCTATCGAAAAATTGGCTGAAAATTTAACGGATGGTTTGGCACATCAAACTTTACTCGGGGTAACAGGCTCGGGGAAGACGTTTACTATCGCCAATGTAATCGCTCAATTAAATCGCCCCGCGATGTTACTTGCACCGAATAAAACCCTTGCTGCTCAGCTTTATGCAGAAATGAAAGCTTTTTTTCCAGAAAATGCGGTGGAATATTTTGTGTCTTACTATGATTATTATCAGCCAGAAGCCTATGTGCCGAGCAGTGATACATTTATTGAAAAAGATGCGTCTATTAATGATCAAATCGAACAAATGCGACTTTCTGCGACGAAATCTTTTCTAGAACGTCGAGATACCATCGTGGTGGCTTCCGTTTCTGCAATTTATGGTTTGGGCGATCCTGATAGCTATTTACAAATGATGTTGCATTTACAACAAGGTGCCATTATCGATCAACGCCAAATTTTAGCGAAGTTAGCGGAATTGCAATATACCCGCAATGATCAAGCATTTCAGCGTGGAACTTTCCGTGTTCGCGGAGAAATTATTGATATTTTCCCTGCGGAATCTGATGATCGTGCGGTGCGTATTGAATTATTTGATGATGAAATTGAGCGTTTAAGTTTATTTGATCCGCTCACTGGTAGTAGTTTTGGTGCTGTCCCACGTTTTACGATCTATCCTAAAACTCACTATGTAACGCCAAGAGAACGTATTTTAGATGCGATAGAAAAAATCAAAAAAGAACTGGTATCACGCCGTGAATACTTCATTAAAGAACATAAACTTTTAGAAGAACAGCGTATCAGCCAACGAACCCAATTTGATATTGAAATGATGAATGAATTGGGCTATTGCTCGGGAATTGAAAACTACTCTCGCTATTTATCGGGAAGAAATGAGGGCGAACCACCACCAACATTATTTGATTATATGCCCTCTGATGCCATTTTAATTATTGATGAATCTCATGTAACTGTGCCTCAAATTGGCGGGATGTATCGTGGCGACCGTTCACGTAAAGAAACCTTAGTCGAATATGGTTTCCGTTTGCCGTCCGCATTGGATAATCGTCCGTTACGCTTTGAGGAATTTGAACGCTTAGCCCCGCAAACCATTTATGTTTCCGCAACACCAGGGCCTTATGAATTAGAGAAATCAGGCTGTGAAATCATCGATCAAGTGGTTCGCCCCACTGGTTTACTTGATCCGCTTATTGAAATTCGTCCAGTATCAATTCAAGTGGATGATTTACTTTCCGAAGCTCGCCAAAGAGCGGATAAAAATGAGCGAGTTTTAGTCACTACACTCACTAAAAAAATGGCGGAAGATTTAACGGATTATTTAGATGAACACGGGATTCGTGTGCGTTATCTACATTCTGATATTGATACCGTGGAACGCGTCGAAATTATCCGTGATTTGCGTTTAGGCGAATTTGATGTATTAGTGGGAATTAACTTATTGCGTGAAGGTTTAGATATTCCAGAAGTGTCTCTTGTGGCGATTTTAGATGCAGACAAAGAAGGATTTTTACGTTCCGAACGTTCTTTAATCCAAACCATCGGCCGTGCTGCACGAAACTTAAATGGTAAAGCGATTTTATATGCGGATAGCATCACAAAATCCATGGAAAAAGCCATCACCGAAACCAATCGTCGTCGTGAAAAACAAACAAAATACAATGAAGAACATGGCATTGTGCCACAGGCATTAAATAAGAAAGTCGGTGAATTATTAGATATTGGGCAAGGTGCAAACCAAAAATCGAAAGCCAATAAACAACGTGGAAAAATGGCGGCAGAACCAACCGCACTTTATAATGCACCGAAAAATGCCAAAGAATATCAACAACAAATCAAAAAACTGGAACAACAAATGTATAAATTTGCGCAAGATTTGGAATTTGAAAAAGCCGCGGCTATTCGCGATCAATTACATCAATTACGTGAACAGTTTGTTTTTGATAACTAAAAGAAACGCCAGCTTAAGCTGGCGTTCTGTCTATTTATTTTCACCTGAAGAATACAAGCGATTTTTATACAAATAACTACCTAATAAAGCGTGAGCCAATGCCTCTTTTTTCATTGCATCAGGCACCTCTTTTGGCGTTAAAGTTTCTGTTGATTTATCATAATGATAACCTTGTGCCACTTTATTTGGCATTTGAATTACCACATCATTATTGCCTTTCATCATTGCTTGAGTTTGATCGTATTGCATAAAGGCACGATCTGGGTTTACATCTTGGGTTAAATCAAAGCCAATCATTGGATAATTGCCACTTACGCCTGCTAAAGAAAGTAATGTGGTTGGCATATCAATTTGGCTCACAAGACGGCTGTCACGGCGTGGCGTAATGCCCTCCCCAAGAATCAAGGCTGGAATATGGAAATGCTTAATTGGCACAAGACTTGCACCGCCTACACGAGAATCGTGATCCGCAATAATTAAGAAAATCGTATCTTTCCAATAATTAGACTGTTTTGCCATTTTAAAGAAATGACCTAAGGCATAATCCGCATATTTTGCTGCGTTATTACGAGTGGCTTTTGGTTGCTCATAAAGCTCAATCTTGCCATCTGGATATTCAAATGGATCGTGATTGCTGGAACTAAACACTAAACTAAAAAACGGTTTACCTTCATTTTGTAATTTCGTGAAAGTTTCATTGGCTTTATCAAATAAATCCTCATCACTCACGCCCCAAGTGCCAGTAAATTTTGGATTCTGATAGTCTTGTTGATCCCAAATATCTTTAAAGCCATTACCGTAGAAAAAACTCGCCATATTGTCGAAGTGCTTTTCGCCACCATAAATAAACGAAGTGTTATAGCCTTGTTTATGTAATAAATCCGCAATAGTAAAGAAACCACTTTGGGCATTATTAAGTTTCACCACTGCACGAGCTGGTGTTGGCGTAAAACCTGCCGTTGTTGCTTCAATACCACGTACTGAACGTGTGCCTGTTGCATAAAGATTTTCAAATAACCACCCTTCTTTTGCGAGCTGATCCACATTTGGAGAAAGTGGTTTGCCACCAAGTGTTCCAATAAACTGAGCACCGAGACTTTCTTGTAGCAAAATCACGATATTTTTAGGTTTCCCCTGATAAGTCGCGACATTTTTCGTTAAAGTTGGGTATTTATCTGAAATGTAATCACTTTCTGGACGGCCACGGCTAGCTTTAACAATACGAAACATTTCATCTGCATCCATTTTTCCGTACATTTCTGAAGATTTTTCTTCATCTTTAAATTGCTGTGCCGCATAAATGACGGAATAGCCCGAATTAAGCACCAAGGAATTAACTAACGCATCAGAAGAAAATGCCACCATGGCGGGGTTAATACCACGGTGTTGAAAACTTGAACGCGCGCCAAGGAAGCTCACGACAATCACAAGCAAAGCAATCACAGGGCGAAGTTTCCAACTCATTGAACGTAAATTTTTGACTGCCCAACCAGAAATTTTCCAATAAATCACGGCAGCTAAAATCGTGAAAACAAGGCTAAAAATTACCGCACTTAAATGTCCTTCCGCAAGCATTGAAAAAACTTCTTTCGGATAAATCAGGTATTCGATAAATAAACGATTTGGGCGGTAATCGTAGGTTTCAATAAAGGCAGGTGTGGCAATTTCCATAAAGATAATGAACACGCTACCAAAGGTTAGCCATAGACGTAAAATTTTTACCCAAACTTTACTGCTATGGAACAAGGTTGTGAGCAATGCTGGTACGCCAAATAAATAACAAAGTGCCACAACATCCATTCGTACGCCTTGCAAAAATAATTGCAACCAGCCATCTACGGTGGATACACGCTCTGATTGCCACACAGCAAGTCCCAAACGGGATAAGGAAAGGATAATGAGATTAATCAACACGAATGTGAAGATGGGGAATAAAGGAAAATGTGCTTTTTTCATTGTAAAAACCACTAACACAACGGCATCCAAGCCGTATTAAATTAAAGAAAGATAGGCAACTGTCTATCGGTCGGTTCCTTTTCGACACGACAAAAGTCTTAAAGTGCGGTAAATTTTCGCATAGTTTTACTTAATCTCAAATGTAAACACATTCACTAGAAAATAAAGCCTCGAGAAAAATCGAGGCTTCATTAAATAAACGACAAAAATTTACCGCACTTTTTTCGATTACTCTTGTTGTGCTTTCACTGCTGCATAGGCAATCATATTGATAATACGACGAACAGATGCACCTGGATTAAGAATATGCGCAGATTTATTCATACCCATTAAGATCGGGCCAACGGTAATTGCCGTAGTGGTGCTGCGTAATAAGCTATAACTAATACGTGATGCACTCAAATCAGGGAACACTAATAAATTTGCGCTTCCTTTCAATGGGCTATCAGGCATTAATTCTTTTCTGTGTGCTTCATTCATCGCTAAATCGCCACGCATTTCCCCATCAATCATTAAATGTGGATTGCGCTCTTTGACGATCTGTAATACTTCACGCATTTTTGGTGCGCCTAATGAATCAGATGAACCAAAATTAGAGTGTGAAAGCAACGCAACTGCAGGTTCAATACCAAAACGATGAATTTCTTCTGCTGCCATTAAGGTAATTTCAGCTAATTCTTCTGCTGTAGGATTACTGTTTACGTGAGTATCTGTTAAGAATACGTTACCAGTCGGTAATACAAGACTATTTAAAGCAGCGGCAGTTTTCACGCCGTCTTTTAAGCCAATAATATCTCGAATAGATGCAAGGTGTTTTCCGTATGAACCAAATAAACCACATACTAAAGCGTCTGCATAACCTAAGCTAAGCAATGTAGAAGCTAATACGGTAGTGTTAGAACGCACGACACGTTTTGCAATCGCAGGTGTAATGCCTTTACGTTTAGTAAGTTCGTAATAGTGTTTCCAACATTCTTCATAGCGAGGATTATCTTCGTTATCCACAATTTCAAAATCCACACCTGCAGTTAAACGTAAACCAAGTTTTTTAATTTTTTCTTCAATCACACTGCGGCGACCAATTAAAATTGGATTTGCCAAGCCCATTGAAATCACTTCTTGGGTGGCATGTAATGCTTTATTTTCTTCCCCTTCCGCTAAAATAATGCGTTGTTTTGCCGCTTTTGCTTGGCTGAAAATAGGGCGCATAAACAAGTTGGTTTTGTAAACAAACTGAGTGAGTTGGTCAATATAAATATCCCAATTTTGAATCGGACGAGTTGCCACACCAGATTCCATTGCAGCTTTTGCTACCGCTGGTGCAATACGCACAATCAAGCGAGGATCAAATGGACGAGGAATCACATAATCCGCACCAAATGTTGCCCCTTCGCCACCGTAAGCAGAGGTTACCACTTCGTTTTGCTCTTCTAATGCAAGGTCAGCAATGGCATAAACTGCCGCACGTTTCATTTCTTCATTAATAGTGGTTGCGCCCACATCTAATGCACCACGGAAAATAAATGGGAAACAAAGCACGTTATTTACTTGGTTTGGATAATCAGAACGACCTGTACATACAATCGCATCAGGACGAACAGCTTTTGCTTCTGGCGGGGTAATTTCAGGATTTGGATTAGCTAAAGCAAGAATAATTGGATGCGCAGCCATACTTTTAACCATATCTTGCGTAAGCGCACCAGCCGCAGAACAACCTAAGAAAATATCTGCATTTGGCATCGTATCGCCAAGTTTACGCCAGCCATTATCTTCAATTGCATAATCTTTTTTGGTTTGATCCATTTTGTCATCACGACCTTTATATACCACGCCTTTCGAGTCACAAACCGTGATGTTTTCACGTTTCATGCCTAAAGAAAGTAATAAGTTCAAACACGCAATTGATGCTGCACCCGCACCAGAAGCAACAAGTCGGACATCTTCAATTTTTTTACCTACAATACGAAGAGAATTGATGATCGCAGCAGCGCTGATGATCGCCGTGCCATGTTGGTCATCATGGAATACAGGAATATTCATTCGCTCACGCAATTTTTGTTCAATATAGAAACATTCAGGTGCTTTAATATCTTCAAGATTTACCCCACCGAAAGTTGGCTCTAACGAGGCAATAATATCAACAAGTTTATCGGGATCATGCTCATTCACTTCAATATCAAACACGTTAATGCCTGCAAATTTTTTGAACAATACGCCCTTCCCTTCCATTACGGGTTTGCCGGCAAGCGCGCCAATATTGCCAAGCCCAAGTACCGCTGTACCATTGGAAATCACCGCTACTAAATTGCCACGCGCGGTATATTTGTAAGAGGCGGCAGGATCTTTTTCAATTTCTAAACAAGGCTCTGCCACACCCGGTGAATAAGCTAAAGCCAGATCGCGTTGTGTTGCGAGTGATTTTGTTGGGGTAACTTCGATTTTTCCAGGAATTGGAAATTCGTGGAAATCCAAGGCTGCTTGACGTAATTGTTCGGTCATAATAAGTGCTCCATTTTCTTGAAACAGGATTGAAATACTGCGTCGATTATATCTGTTTTTTATTCAAAAAATTGTGACGAACTGCAAATTCTTACAACTTTATAACAAAATTTTTTTGATGCGAGGCATTAGCTAGACTTTTCATTTTTCAGTAAAAAAGGTAGGATTTTCGCAACAAAAGCATAAAGGATGAGAAAATGAATCCATTTCAAAAAATTAAAAGTGCGGTGAATAAATGCCAAAGATTTTTCATTAATCGCACTCTGCAACGTAAACTAACAAATCAAGGTATGACTGTCATTTCTGCCAATTGCGTGGGGGCTTTTATCTTACATGATTTGCACCAGCCGTTTAATTCCCCTTTTGTGAATCTCTGTCTCTCGCCACAGGATTTTTTGCGTTATTTACAAAATATGGATTTCTACCGTACTCAACCTCTCACATTCGTACAAACAGAAAAAAGTTATCCAGTGGGAAAACTTGCCGATCTTGAAATTCATTTTATGCATTATCACAGTGAGCAAGAAGCCAATGAAAAATGGCAACTTCGCACGTCACGAATGAAGTTAGACAATTTTTTTATTATGATGACAGATCGAGACGGCGTGACCGAAAAAGACATTCAACTTTTTGATCAACTCCCTTTCAAAAATAAAGTGATTTTTACTCACAAGCCCTATCCAGCTTTTAAATCGGCTTGTTATATAAAAGGCTTCGAGAAGCAAAATCAGGTGGGCGATATTTTTGAATTTTCTGGCTGGAATGGGAAAAAATATTACGATCAATTCGATTACCTGAAGTGGTTTAACCAAGCTTAATAGATAAAGGCTGCATTGCAGCCTTTTTTGTTTCGTTCTAAAAGCAAAAACCTGTACAATGCCTAGCGAATTTTAACAAGAGAAAACATAATGAGATTAGATAAATTTATTGCTGAAAATACGGGCTTAACGCGTTCTCAAGCAACAAAAGCGATCCGTCAAAGTGCGGTAAAAATTAATGGTGAAATTGTCAAAAGTGGTTCGGTTCAAATTTCACAAGAAGACGAAATTTATTTTGAAGATGAATTATTAACTTGGATCGAAGAAGGCCAGTATTTTATGTTGCATAAACCACAAGGCTGTGTTTGTTCTAATGATGACGGCGACTATCCAACTATTTATCAATTTTTCGATTACCCTTTAGCTGGAAAATTACATAGCGCAGGTCGCTTAGATGTGGATACGACAGGTCTCGTATTGCTTACTGATGATGGACAATGGTCACATCGTATTACTTCCCCAAAGCATCATTGTGAAAAAACATATTTGGTGACATTAGCTGATCCTGTAGAAGAAAATTATGCAGCGGCTTGTTCGGAAGGTATTTTATTACGCGGAGAAAAAGAGCCCACTAAACCAGCAAAATTAGAAATTTTAGATGATTACAATGTGAATCTGACCATTTCTGAAGGTCGTTATCATCAAGTAAAACGTATGTTTGCCGCACTTGGGAATAAAGTCGTTGGATTACATCGCTGGAAAATTGGTGATGTAGTGTTGGATGAATCCTTAGAAGAAGGCGAATACCGCCCATTAACTCAAAGTGAAATTGAAAAGTTAGTAAAATAATATGAATCAACAAAAATCGACTTTCATCTTTATTCTTACCCTCGGTATTCTCTCTATGCTACCGCCCTTTGGCGTGGATATGTATTTGCCGTCTTTTTTAGAAATTGCGAAAGATCTCGGCGTGAGTCCAGAACAAGTACAACACACGCTCACCTCTTTTGCTTATGGCATGGCGTTTGGTCAGCTTTTTTGGGGGCCTTTTGGTGATAGTTTCGGACGAAAACCGATCATTTTACTCGGTGTTATTGTGGGCGCATTAACAGCTTTAGTGCTTACCGAAATAAATTCAGTTGGAAATTTTACCGCACTTCGTTTTGTACAAGGTTTCTTTGGTGCCGCACCTGTTGTGCTTTCAGGCGCATTATTACGTGATTTATTTAGTAAAGATCAGCTATCTAAAGTGATGTCCACCATCACGTTAGTGTTTATGCTTGCACCTTTAGTTGCGCCAATTATTGGTGGTTACATCGTTAAGTTTTTCCACTGGCACGCGATTTTTTACGTCATTTCACTGGTGGGATTACTAGCCGCAGCATTGGTCTTTTTTATCATTCCAGAAACCCATAAAAAAGAAAATCGCATTCCACTGCGCTTAAATATTATTGCGCGCAATTTCCTTCTGCTTTGGAAACAAAAAGAAGTGCTTGGCTATATGTTTGCCACCTCCTTTGGCTTTGGCGGATTATTTACCTTTGTCACCGCAGGCTCAATTGTATATATCGGCATTTATGGGGTTCCTGTCGAACAGTTCGGTTACTTCTTTATGATGAATATCATTACGATGATCTTTGCTTCCTTTTTGAATACCCGATTTGTCACCAAAATTGGTGCAGAAACAATGCTACGGATAGCCCTCGCAATTCAATTTATTTCAGGAATGTGGCTAATTTTGACCGCACTTTTAGATCTCGGCTTTTGGTCAATGGCAATTGGCGTTGCCCTTTTCATCGGTCCAAACCCTGTGATTTCATCAAATGCAATGGCATCAGCTTTAGAAAGATGTCCTCAAATGGCGGGGACTACAAATTCTTTGATTGGTAGCGTGCGTTTTGCAGTAGGTGCAATGATGGGAAGTTTAGTTGCGTCAATGAAAATGGATACCGCTGCCCCAATGCTCTTTACTATGGGAGCATGTGTCGCGATTTCCGTATTATCCTATTATTTTCTAACCAGCCGAAATCTAAAAAGCCGTGGGTAAATATCCCCACGGCTCAATGATTGTTTTCTTTATTAAACAAATACCATCCATAACGGCAAGCAAGCAGCAATAAATAATAGGATAAATAAGCTATTGGCAGATAATTTCCACTTTTGGAAACCATGCAGAATCAGAATAGCCGCAATAACAAAATGGCAAACAAAATAAATGATGTAGGCAAAAACACTCTCAGAATTAACCGCACTTTCCATGCCATTTAAAAGCAAAAATAAGAACATTGCCAAGGCATTTAAAGCAAGCAATATAATCATGGCTAAGGGCAACAATGCGATAAAACCGTCCAAACGACTACGTGCAATCACAAGCGAAAGATTTGCTAAAATCACACCAGATAAAATCGGTGCAAAAGGGTTATATTCAGCAAAATCACTCGCAGGAAGCACGGTAAAAATCATTAAATAACTCAAGCAACCTAAACCCGCAATTAATGCAGCCATCAATAAAAAGCTGTTACGGATTTTTTCAGTTTTTGGCTGTTTCCAAATAAAATACACGACAGAAAGGCCACATACACTCATCACGTTAGTAAGCGTGTGATTATTCTGTAATAGGCTTATCAGCAACCAGACCGCCCAATAAATAGCAAAAGTCAGATTAACTTTGATTAAACGACCACGTTGTCCAGGGCAAATTTCGCCACGATAAAACACCAATAAAGAAATTAACTGTGCAACCAACACGCCTACACCTAAGTGAGGCATTGTTTGTTTTTCAGATTGCAAAGAAAAAATAAATAGATCGATGCCAAGCACCATTAAGGTTGATAATACCGCAAGCAATGCTGCGATATATTTAGAAGATTGTTCTGACATAATTTTGACGTCTGAAAAAATAATGCGCCATTATGCTAAAAATTCATTAAATTTTAAAGTAGAATGAAACCAATTTTAACCGCACTTAGGTACATGAATGTTACTTAGTATTTTATATATCATCGGTATCACTGCTGAAGGAATGACAGGTGCACTTGCGGCAGGTCGTGAAAAAATGGATATTTTTGGCGTGATAATTATCGCATCCGTTACTGCCATTGGTGGCGGCTCTGTGCGTGATGTACTGCTTGGGCATTACCCTCTAGGCTGGGTTAAGCACCCAGAATATTTTTTAATGGTGGCAAGTGCGGCAGTAATTACCGTATATGTTGCACCGTTCATCAATCATTTTATGCGCTATTTCCGCACTATTTTCTTGGTGCTTGATGCGATGGGCTTAGTGGTGTATTCCATTATTGGCGCGCAAATTGCAATGGATATGGGACATAGCCTCACTATTGTTTGTATTGCAGGCTGTATTACAGGTGCCTTTGGCGGTGTTCTACGCGATATGCTATGCAATCGAATTCCTCTGGTATTCCAAAAAGAACTCTACGCCAGCATTGCGCTATTTGCCACGCTGACTTATTACGCATTAAGCACAATTCAAGTAGAACATACGCTTGCCGTGTTACTCACACTTATTAGCAGCTTTACTTTACGCCTTTTAGCTATTCATTTTGAATGGGGTTTGCCGGTGTTTAATTACCAAGAACTCACATCGGAAGAACAAGATAAGCTGCCAAAGAAAAAGAAATAAATACAATAAAGGAAATAACTATGTTAGAACAAATGGGTAAACAAGCTAAAGATGCTGCATTTATCTTGGCTCAACTCACCACTGCTGAAAAAAATCGTGCATTATCCATTATTGCAGAACAACTCGAACAACAAGCACCGCTTATCTTAGCCGAAAACGCAAAAGATATTGAACTTGCTAAACAAAATGGATTATCCGATGCTTTGATTGATCGCCTACTGCTCACGCAAGAACGTTTGCAAGGCATTGCTAATGATGTACGCCATGTTATTTCACTTGCAGATCCTGTGGGTAAAATCATAGACGGCGGTACATTGGATAGCGGACTTAAAATCGAACGCGTACGCACGCCGCTCGGCGTCATTGGCACAATTTATGAATCTCGCCCAAATGTAACCATTGATGTGGCAAGTCTTTGCCTTAAAACGGGTAATGCAGTGATTTTACGCGGTGGTAAAGAAACGCAGTTTTCTAACAAGATCTTAATCGAAGTTGTGCAAAATGCTTTAGAACAAGCAGGCTTACCAAAATTTGCTGTGCAAGCCATTACCGATCCAAACCGTGAACTCGTTATGCAATTATTAAAACTAGATCGCTATGTGGATATGATTATTCCTCGTGGTGGTGCGGGTTTACATGAATTGTGTAAACAACATTCAACTATTCCTGTTATTGTAGGTGGCGTGGGTGTTTGCCATACTTTCGTTGAAGAAAGTGCGGATCAAAATAAAGCGATTTTTGTTATTGATAACGCTAAAACACAACGTCCAAGCACTTGTAACACATTGGAAACATTGTTAGTTCAACATTCTATTGCTAAAGAATTTTTACCTAAACTCGTGTCTCACCTCGCTGCCAAAAACGTAAAATATCACGCAAAATCCACCGCACTTAATATATTAAAACAAGCGGGTGCGAATGTCTGCGAAGTGACAGAAAAAGAATTGCGCGAAGAGTGGGGATCATTGGATTTGAATGTGGTTGTTGTGGAAGATATTCATGCAGCTATTGAGCATATCCGCCAATATGGTACGCAACATTCTGAAAGTATTTTAACCGCTTCACAAAACCTAGCCCGTCAATTTATTAATCAAGTCGATGCAGCTGCCGTTTATGTGAATGCAAGCACACGCTTTACTGATGGCGGACAATTTGGATTAGGCGCAGAAGTTGCCGTGAGTACTCAAAAACTTCACGCTCGTGGCCCAATGGGATTAGAAGCATTAACGAGTTATAAATGGGTGTGTGAAGGAGAATATACGGTTCGCAAATAGTGCCATTGAACAAAAAGCACAAAAAGTGCGGTAATTTTTAAAAGAGATTATTTGCATATAAAAAAGTCCGCGAAATGCGGACTTTTTCATAATCTTTATTTGTCAGACTTACCCAAATTATCAAAGAATTTTTTCACACCATCTAAAAATCCTGAAGATTTTGGTGCGTGTTTACTTAAATCTTTACCTTGTAAACTTTCTTCAAGTTTTTGAAGTAATTCTTTTTGTTCGCTGGTTAAATTAACTGGCGTTTCTACCACAATACGGCAAATCAAATCGCCCGCATAGCCACTACGTGTAGAGGCGACACCTTTGCCTCGCATACGGAATAATTTTCCAGTTTGGGTTTCTGCAGGAATTTTAAGCTTCACTCTACCATCTAAAGTTGGCACTTCAATTTCCCCACCTAATGCCGCAATTGCAAAGCTAATTGGTACTTCGCAGTAAAGATTAGAACCATCACGTTCAAAAATATGATGTTCTCTTACGTGAATGACCACATATAAATCGCCAGCTGGCGCACCATTTTCGCCCACTGCGCCTTTTCCAGCTAAACGAAGTTGATTGCCCGTATCTACGCCTGCAGGAATTTTTACTGAAAGATTTTCTTTCTTATGAACTCGCCCTTCTCCATGACAGCTGCGACAAGGTTTTTCAATTTTCTTACCGCTACCATGACAAGTTGGACAAATACTTTCAGATACGAAGAAACCTTGCTGACGACGAATTCGACCAGAACCGTGGCAATGCGGACAAGTTTCCACTTTAGAACCTTTTTCAGCCCCAGAACCACCACAGCTATCACAATGTGCAAGAGTATTGATTTGAATATCTTTGGTTGTACCTTTTACAGCTTCTTCCAAAGTAATTTCTAAGTCATAACGTAAGTCTTCGCCACGAACAACGCGCTGACGACCACGTCCACCACCGCCGAAAATGTCTCCAAAAATATCGCCGAACATATCGCCGAAATCAGCACCACCAAAGCCGCCACCGAAACCACCAGCTCCCCCACCTTGTTCAAAGGCTGCGTGGCCATATTGATCGTAGGCTGCGCGTTTTTGATCGTCGCCTAATACTTCATAAGCTTCATTAATTTCTTTGAATTTTTCTTCTGCTTCTTTACTGCCTTGGTTTTTATCAGGGTGATGTTTAGACGCTAAACGTTTATACGCACGTTTAATATCGTTCTCACTCGCCCCTTTTTTCAATCCAAGGACTTCGTAGTAATCTTTTTTTGCCATAGTGTTTCGTTTGTAAATTTTATAGAAATTTGACCGCTTGTAACATACTCCCCTCTTTAACAAAGAGGGGCGGGGGGAGATTTGGCAGAAGTAAATTTAGCTCATAAGAAAATTTGATATCGCTATCAAATCTCCCCTAACCCCTCTTTTCTAAAGAGGGGGATCATTTATATACACCAAAAGGGCGTGTTTCCACGCCCTTTGTTTATGTTAAGAAGAGCGGTGAATTATTTATTATCTTTCACTTCTTCAAATTCAGCATCTACCACGCCATCATCTTTTGCTGATGATTGTTGTGGTTGCTCGCCACTAGCTTGTTGAGCTTTTGCTTGAGCTGCTTGCATTAATGGTTCAGAGGCTTTAATTACTGCTTCAATTTTCGCTTCAATCTCTGCTTTATCTTCGCCTTTTGCTGCGGTTTCAAGCTCAGCGACTGCAGCTTCAATTTTCTCTTTGTCTGCGGCACTCAATGCATCGCCAGCTTCTGCAATTTGTTTACGTGTTGCGTGAGCAATACCATCTGCTTGGTTACGAGCTTGAACAACTTCTTCAAATTTACGGTCTGCATCAGCATTTGCTTCTGCATCACGCACCATTTGTTGAATTTCTTCATCAGATAAACCAGAAGATGCTTGAATACGAATTTGTTGCTCTTTACCCGTATTTTTATCTTTTGCCGATACGTTGATTACGCCGTTTGCATCGATATCAAATGTTACTTCGATTTGTGGCATACCACGTGGTGCAGGATTAATACCCTCTAGGTTGAATTGACCTAAAGATTTATTGTCTGCCGCACGTTTACGTTCACCTTGAAGAACGTGAATAGTTACCGCACTTTGGTTATCTTCTGCTGTTGAGAATACTTGCGATTTTTTGGTTGGAATCGTGGTGTTTTTCTCAATTAAAGTGGTCATCACGCCACCCATGGTTTCGATACCAAGTGATAATGGAGTAACATCTAATAAAAGAATGTCTTTCACATCGCCTTTTAATACACCACCTTGTACTGCCGCACCGATTGCCACCGCTTCATCAGGGTTTACATCTTTACGAGCTTCTTTACCAAAGAACTCAGCCACTTTTTGTTGTACAAGTGGCATACGAGTTTGGCCACCCACAAGAATAATATCGTGGATTTCACTTACACCTTTACCAGCATCTTTTAATACAGTTGTAAGTGACTCAATTGAGCTTGCCACTAAATCTTCTACCAATGCTTCTAATTTTGCACGAGTGATATTTAATGCTAAATGTTTAGGGCCAGTCGCATCTGCAGTGATGTAAGGTAAATTGACTTCGGTAGATTGCGCTGATGAAAGTTCAATTTTTGCTTTCTCTGCCGCTTCTTTCACACGTTGTAATGCCATCGCATCATTACGTAAATCGATGTTTTGTTCTTTTTTGAATTCATCAATGATGTAATCAATTACACGGTTATCAAAGTCTTCCCCGCCTAAGTGAGTGTTCCCCCCCGTTGCCAATACTTCGAAAGTTTGTTCGCCATCAAAGTTATCAATTTCGATGATTGAAATATCGAATGTACCACCACCTAAGTCATAAACTGCGATCACTTGGTTCTCTTTACTTGAACCTAAACCGAACGCTAACGCAGCCGCTGTTGGTTCATTAATGATACGTTTAACGTCTAAACCAGCGATCTTACCTGCATCAATCGTTGCTTGACGTTGTGCATCGTTAAAGTATGCAGGAACGGTAATTACCGCTTCTGTTACAGACTCGCCCAAGAAATCTTCTGCCGTTTTTTTCATTTTTTTCAACACTTCAGCAGAGATTTGTGGCGGTGCTAATTTATCGCCTTTTACATTGACCCAAGCATCGCCATTGTCAGCACGAGTAATTTCAAAAGGCATAATTTTAATATCGCGTTGAACTTCTTCACTTTCAAAACGACGACCAATTAAACGTTTAATAGCAAACAATGTATTTTTCGGGTTAGTGATTGCTTGACGTTTTGCTGGCTGACCCACTAAAGTTTCGTTATCTGTATATGCAATGATTGATGGAGTGGTACGCGCACCCTCTGCATTTTCAATTACACGAGCTTTGTCGCCGTCCATTACAGCTACACAAGAGTTTGTTGTACCTAAGTCAATACCAATAATTTTTCCCATTTTGTACTCCTAGTAAAAATTTTAAAATTCAGGGTAATTTATTACGAGTTTTAAGATGTGGATATTCTTTCGCATTTCAAGAGAAAATTTTAAAAATTTTTTATTTCTTAAAGTGCGGTAATTTCCGTTCTTGTTTTTCAAAATAAGTCTCAAATGATGAACTTCAAGGGGAAAACAAAAATTTTCAGGCAAGAAAAAGGGATTTGTGATAAATTTGGCGAAAATTTTTACTTTAAAATAGGAAAGAAATAAATGAAAAAATCAAAAATTGCTGCAGGCGTAGTCGTTGCGCTTGCTGCTGTTTGGTGTACCAGTGCATGGTTTACAGGGAAAAAAGCTGAAGAAGAATATTTACATCAACTAAAACAATTAAATCAACTATTTGCCAAAACTGAGGCATTAGAAGAAAGTAAAATTTTTTATAAAAATATAAAATATGACAGAGGATTATTTGCGTCTCATATTCAAGATCAAATTGAAATTCATAAAGCAAATGAAACGATCATTATTCCTTTATCATCAATACTTTATCACGGGCCTTTGCCGCTTGATCGTGTGGCAAAACTGAATTTCGTTCCAACCATTTTCTCAAGCCAAACCTTGTTAGGAAAAAATGCAACAACTCAGGCACTTTTTGACGTCACAAAATCAGAAAAACCGCTACAACTGAATTTCGCAATGAATTATGCCTTAAACGGTAATGCGGAATTAAAACTTGCATCGGGACAATATCACAATGAACAATCTAAGGCAGATTTTGATTGGTCAAATATCGTATTAAATGTTGATTTAGACAAAAATGAACCCAGCCATTATACGCTATCTGTAGATGCATTTAATTCAAATGACCCAAATCATGCAGTTTCAACTGCTTCATCAATTAAAATAAAAGATCTTGTCGTACAAGGCGCATTACAAAATACAAAATGGCCATTTATTTATAGTGGAAACCTCAATAGCAAAATTGGTTATTTTGAGCAAAATACCGAGTTTGCAGAGACAGGAGAAAAATTTTCTCTGATTCAGAAAAATAGCCAATCAGATTTAATGACTCAAGTTGATGACGACACAGTAAACATCATCAGTAAAACTAATATGGATGAACTACATATTAATGGCAAAAATTTAGGGAAATTTACCAACAACCTAGAATTGAATCACATTGATGGCAATGCATTACAAGAACTTTTAAACATTTTAGTAGCAATAGGCAAGGCTGATTCAGATATGCCGTTACCTAAACCATTGGTGCAAAAATTACAACAAGCAGGCATGGTCATTGCAAATAATCAGCCTCAAATTAAGTTTGCCCCTCTTTCTATTTCTGATGAAAAAGGCAAAGTAGCATTAGATCTGAACATTGCTTTAGTGCCAAATCCTAAATTTGATTTAATGCGTAGTGGCTTATACAAACAATTCAAAGATTTTTCCATCAATTTTGATGTGAATAAAGAAACTACAATTTCATTGTTATCTAAATTCACACCAGAAAACCAAAAGCAAGATTTAGTTTACAGAATAGATGAATTAGTTGCTGAAGGCGAAGCAAATGGCATTATCGTAAACACCGATAAAACCGTCACATTAACGCTTGCTTTAGAGAATAACGAATTGAAACTAAACGGCAAGCCAATCCCAGAAGAACAATTGAAAATGGTACTCTTTATACTTGTAATGGGGGGATTTGGGAGATAACTAAAACAGGGCGATAAATTTTGTTCGCGTTTTTCAGTATCGTAGGGTGGGCTTCAGCCCACCGTTTTTATTCATTTTTTATGGTTAATTGGTGGGCTAAAGCCCACCCTACAACTATAAAGTGCGGTAAATTTTCGTTGCAGTTTAAGCTAAACGCTCTTTTAAATACCCTTCATAATCTGGCACGTCAATTTCCACATCTTGTTCAAATAAAACTGAAGTTAAAAGAAAATCTGCAGAACTTTGATTAATAGCGACAGGGATATTCCACACTGTTGCAATACGCATGAGGGCTTTTACATCAGGATCGTGTGGTGCGGCATTCATTGGATCCCAAAAGAAGATCATCATGTCAATTTTCTTTTCTGCGATTAATCCTCCAAGTTGTTGGTCGCCGCCCATCGGACCACTTAATAAAGATTGAATGCTTAAACCTGTTTCTCGTTCTAAAATATGTCCAGTCGTACCTGTTGCATAAAGTATATGAGGCTTAAGAGCCTCTTTGTGTTTTTGCGTCCAATTCAGTAAATTTTTTTTGCAGCTATCGTGAGCCACAAGTGCAATACGTTTGTGTTGAGTGAGGGTTCGAGTTGTTGTCTGCATTGCTGATTCCTTTTTGAAAAAAATTTGAAAAAACTTTAAAGCAAAGCCAACTGGAATGCAATATTTTACTGGTTATTTTAGCGAACAAAAAAACACGAAAAAATTACCGCACTTTCAAATAATTATTTACGCCAAAGCTGATTTGATATGATGATTTGATGAAAATTCACTATCTTTATCTCAAAAAATCTTCTAAAATTTACAAGATTTGTTAAATGTTTGTGAAAAGCAAATGTTGCCGTATTCGTGTTTAGCCTTGTCTAAACTAATATTCACTCAAAACAGATTAAGGAAAACCTATGTCTGAGATTTTAAAAAATGACGTTGATCCAATCGAAACACAAGATTGGTTGCAATCATTAGATTCATTAATTCGTGAAGAGGGCGTTGAACGTGCTCAATATATCGTTGAGCAAGTTATTGGTCAAGCACGCACAAGTGGTGTTTCATTGCCAACAGGGGTAACCACTGATTACGTGAATACTATTCCTGTGGCTGAGCAACCTGCTTATCCAGGTGATCACGCCATCGAACGTCGTATTCGTTCAGCAGTACGTTGGAATGCGATCGCAATGGTTTTACGCAGTCAGAAGAAAGATCTTGACTTAGGTGGTCATATTTCCACTTTTCAATCTGCTGCAACTATGTATGAAGTGTGTTATAACCACTTCTTCAAAGCTGCAACAGAGAAAAACGGTGGCGACTTAATTTTCTTCCAAGGCCATGCAGCACCAGGTATGTATGCGCGTGCTTTCTTAGAAGGTCGTTTAACTGAAGAACAAATGGATAACTTCCGTCAAGAAGCCTTTACGGACGGTTTATCTTCATATCCACACCCTAAATTAATGCCTGAATTTTGGCAATTCTCTACGGTTTCTATGGGATTAGGCCCTGTAAACGCCATCTATCAAGCGCGTTTCTTAAAATACTTAGATAACCGTGGCTTAAAAGATACCAAAGATCAAAAAGTTTATGCTTTCTTAGGCGATGGCGAGATGGATGAAATTGAGTCTAAAGGAGCATTAACTTTCGCAGCACGTGAAAAATTAGATAACTTAATCTTCACTATTAGCTGTAACTTACAACGTTTAGATGGCCCTGTGAATGGTAACGGTAAAATCGTTCAAGAATTAGAAGGATTATTTACTGGTGCGGGCTGGGAAGTGATTAAAGTTTTATGGGGAAGCGATTGGGATAAATTATTCGCTAAAGATACTTCAGGTAAATTAACTCAGTTAATGATGGAAGTGGTTGATGGCGACTATTTAACCTTTAAATCTAAAGATGGTGCGTATATTCGTGAACACTTCTTCGGTCGTTACCCAGAAACTGCGGCATTAGTAGCAGATATGACCGATGATGAAATTTGGGCATTACGCCGTGGCGCACACGATAGCGAAAAATTATATGCAGCCTATGTAAAAGCACAAAATGCAACGAAACCAGTTGTAATTTTAGCCCATCAAGTTAAAGGTTATAAAATTCCTGAAGCGGAAAGTAAAAACACCGCTCACCAATCTAAAAAAATGTCTTACGAAAGCCTTAAAGGTTTCCGTGACTTCTTTGAACTACCATTAACCGATGAACAAGTCGAAAAATTGGAATACATTAAATTTGCTGAAGGCACTCCTGAGTATGAATACTTACATGGCCACCGTAAAGCATTAAACGGCTATGTTCCTGCTCGTCGTACTAAATTTGATGTTGAATATAAAGTTCCTGCATTAGAAGAGTTTAAAGCATTATTAGAAGAACAACCTCGTGGTATTTCAACCACTATGGCGTTCACTCGTGCATTAAACATCCTATTAAAAGATAAAAATATTGGTAAAACTATCGTTCCAATGATTGCGGATGAAGCGCGTACTTTCGGTATGGAAGGTTTATTCCGTCAAGTTGGTATTTATAATCCTCACGGTCAAAACTATGTGCCTTCAGATCGTGATTTAGTGGCTTACTACCGTGAAGCGAAAGATGGTCAAGTGCTACAAGAAGGCATCAATGAATTAGGTGCAACGGCATCTTGGTTAGCAGCTGCGAATTCATATTCTGTCAATAACCAACCAATGATTCCATTCTTCATCTATTACTCAATGTTTGGTTTCCAACGCGTGGGCGATTTAATGTGGGCAGCGGGAGACCAATTAGCGCGTGGCTTTATGGTAGGGGGTACTTCTGGTCGTACAACCTTAAATGGAGAAGGTTTACAACACGAAGACGGTCACAGCCATATTCAAGCGGGCGTTATTCCTAATTGCGTTACTTACGATCCATCATTCGCATTTGAAGTCGCTGTAATTATGCAAGACGGTATTAACCGTATGTACGGCGAAAAACAAGAAGATGTGTTCTATTATATGACTACATTAAATGAAGTTATGGATCAACCTGCAATGCCTGCTGGTGCGGAAGAAGGTATCCGTAAAGGTTTATATAAATTTGAAACAGTGGAAGGTAAAAAAGGCAAAGGTCACGTTCAATTGTTAGGTTCTGGTGCAATTATGCGTCACGTGCGTGAAGCAGCACAAATTCTTGCAAATGATTATGGCGTAACCGCTGATGTATTCTCTGCCCCATCTTTCAATGAATTAGCTCGTGAAGGCCACGATGCGGCACGTTGGAACTTATTACACCCAACAGAGACACAACGTGTGCCTTATGTTACTCAAGTATTAGCTGATTTACCAACAGTTGCTTCAACTGACTATGTGAAAGGTTACGCTGATCAAATTCGTGCGTTTGTTCCAAATCGTCACTATCACGTATTAGGTACAGATGGTTTCGGTCGTTCAGATAGCCGTGCAAACTTACGTGAACACTTTGAAGTCGATGCTCGTTATGTGGTGGTTGCAGCACTTTCACAATTAGCAAAAGAAGGTACAGTTACTACTAAAGTAGTGGCTGATGCGATTGCAAAATTTGGCTTAAATGTGGATCGTATCAATCCGCTTTATGCGTAATTGATAAGAACGCGGTTAAAATTTTGGTAAATTTTGACCGCACTTTAAAAGGAACAAACAAATGTCAAAACAAATTAATATTCCAGATATTGGTAGCGATGAAGTTACCGTAACAGAAGTGATGGTAAATGTGGGAGATACCATTTCTGTTGATCAATCCATTATTAACGTTGAGGGCGATAAAGCTTCAATGGAAGTCCCTGCACCAGAAGCTGGTGTTGTAAAAGAAGTTTTAGTCAAAGTGGGCGATAAAGTTTCAACTGGTACTCCAATGCTTGTATTAGAAGCGGCAGGTGCTGCACCAGCAGCTGATGCACCTACTGCACCAGTGGCTGCTACCGCACCAACGGCTTCAGCTATTGTGGAAGTAAATGTGCCAGATATTGGATCTGATGAAGTCAATGTTACTGAAATTATGGTTAAAGTGGGCGATAGCGTTGAAGTTGATCAATCGATCATTAATGTTGAAGGCGATAAAGCTTCAATGGAAGTTCCTGCTCCAATCGCAGGTGTGGTAAAAGAAATTTTAATCAATGTCGGTGACAAAGTTTCAACTGGCAAATTGATTATGAAATTTGAAACAGCATCAGCTGCTCCAGTTGCTGCAACAGCACCTGCTCAAACTGCTGAGCCTGTAGCTGCTACAACATCTGCAATCAAAGATGTGAATGTGCCAGATATTGGTGGCGATGAAGTCAATGTAACCGAAATTATGGTCGCAGTTGGCGATACAATCACTGAAGAACAATCTTTAATTACCGTTGAAGGCGATAAAGCCTCAATGGAAGTTCCTGCTCCATTCGGTGGTGTGGTAAAAGAAATTCTAGTGAAATCAGGCGATAAAGTTTCAACTGGTTCATTAATTATGCGTTTTGAAGTAGCAGGCGCAGCTCCAGCAGCAACATCAGCTTCAACATCAGCATCAGCACCACAGGCAGCAGCTCCTGCACCTACTGCACAAGCACCTCAATCAAATAACAACGTATCTGGATTAAGCCAAGAACAAGTAGAAGCAAGTACAGGCTATGCACACGCAACACCTGTAATTCGTCGTTTAGCACGTGAATTTGGCGTAAACTTAGATAAAGTAAAAGGTACAGGTCGTAAAGGTCGTATCGTTAAAGAAGATATCGAAGCTTATGTGAAGACCGCAGTTAAAGCCTATGAAAGCGGTGCAACAGCCCAAGCATCAGGCAATGGCGTAGCAAACGGTGCTGGCTTAGGCTTATTACCGTGGCCAAAAGTTGATTTCAGTAAATTTGGTGAAATTGAAGAAGTTGAATTAAGTCGTATCAACAAAATTTCAGGTGCTAACTTACATCGTAACTGGGTAATAATTCCACACGTTACTCACTTCGATAAAGCAGATATCACTGATTTAGAAGCCTTCCGTAAAGAACAAAATGTATTAGCAGAAAAACAAAAACTTGGTGTAAAAATCACGCCAGTTGTGTTTATTATGAAAGCAGCGGCAAAAGCATTAGAAGCCTACCCTCGTTTCAACAGCTCAATTACCGAAGATGCACAACGTTTAATCTTGAAAAAATACATTAATATTGGTGTTGCTGTAGATACGCCAAATGGCTTAGTCGTTCCAGTATTCAAAGATGTAAACAAGAAAGGCATTATTGAACTTTCACGTGAATTAATGGAAGTGTCGAAAAAAGCACGTGAAGGCAAATTGACTGCATCAGATATGCAAGGTGGCTGTTTTACCATTTCAAGTCTTGGTGGTATTGGTACAACCCATTTTGCGCCAATCGTAAATGCGCCAGAAGTAGCTATCCTCGGTGTGTCTAAATCATCAATGGAGCCAGTATGGAACGGTAAAGAATTTGCGCCACGCTTAATTCTTCCGATGTCATTATCATTTGACCACCGTGTCATTGATGGTGCGGATGGTGCTCGTTTCATTAACTATCTTGGCTCTGTTTTAGCAGATTTACGCCGCTTAGTAATGTAATACTTAGGTGGGCTTTAAGCCCACCTATTAATGAGATCTATTAGAAATCTTTGGTGGGCTGAAGCCCACCCTACAAAGACTACAAAGACCGTAAAAGTGCGGTCAATATTTTTAACGTTTTTACGAGGTAAAAATGAGTAAAGAAATTAAAACCCAAGTCGTTGTACTTGGTGCAGGTCCTGCAGGTTATTCAGCCGCATTCCGTTGTGCGGATTTAGGATTAGAAACTGTTATTGTTGAGCGTTATTCAACCTTAGGTGGGGTGTGTTTAAACGTAGGTTGTATTCCATCTAAAGCGTTATTACACGTTGCAAAAGTAATTGAAGAAGCAAAGCATGCTAATAAAAATGGTATTTACTTTAGTGAACCACGCATTGATCTAGATGAAGTTCGTGCAGGAAAAGAAGCCGTTGTTGCTAAATTAACAGGCGGTTTAGCGGGAATGGCAAAAGCGCGTAAAGTGACTGTTGTTGAAGGTTTAGCGGCTTTTACCGATCCTCATACATTAGTTGCGCGTGATCGCGATGGAAATCCAACGACTGTTAAATTCGACAATGCCATTATTGCGGCAGGTTCTCGTCCAGTTCAATTACCCTTTATCCCACACGAAGATCCACGTATTTGGGATTCAACAGATGCGCTTAAATTAAAAGAAGTACCGAAAAAACTACTTATTATGGGCGGTGGTATCATCGGCTTAGAAATGGGTACTGTATACAATGCTTTAGGTTCTGAAGTTGAAGTTGTTGAAATGTTCGACCAAGTGATTCCTGCAGCAGATAAAGATGTTGTTGGTATTTACACTAAACAAGTTGAGAAAAAATTTAAGTTAATGCTTGAAACCAAAGTGACGGCAGTTGCAGCAAAAGATGATGGCATCTACGTTTCAATGGAAGGCAAAGCATGCAATGACACAAAACGTTATGATGCGGTTCTAGTTGCTATCGGTCGTGTGCCAAATGGTAAATTGATTGATGCAGGTAAAGCTGGCGTTGAAGTGGATGATCGTGGTTTTATTCACGTTGATAAACAAATGCGTACCAACGTGCCACATATCTACGCAATTGGGGATATTGTAGGTCAGCCAATGTTAGCACATAAAGGTGTTCACGAAGGTCACGTTGCCGCAGAAGTCATTGCGGGACAAAAACACTACTTCGATCCTAAAGTGATTCCATCCATAGCTTATACTGAACCAGAAGTGGCTTGGGTAGGTAAAACCGAGAAAGAATGTAAACAAGAAGGTTTAAACTACGAAGTCGCTAAATTCCCTTGGGCTGCATCAGGCCGTGCAATTGCCTCTGAATGTTCAGAAGGTATGACGAAGTTAATCTTTGATAAAGATACACATCGCGTACTTGGCGGTGCAATCGTAGGTTCTAATGGTGGGGAATTATTAGGCGAAATTGGTTTGGCAATTGAAATGGGTTGCGATGCAGAAGATATTGCATTAACTATCCACGCTCACCCAACTTTACACGAGTCTGTTGGTTTAGCTGCGGAAGTATTTGAAGGCTCAATCACTGACCTTCCAAATGCAAAAGCGAAGAAAAAATAATTCTTATTGAAGAATTTTTAATTCGGCTAAGATTAAAAATTCCAGCCTAAATAAAAATCCCCAATTGGGGATTTTTATTTTCCTCTCTTTCTATTTTTTTATGATAGAATGCCAGTCTAAAAACGTTTATTTTTTTACCGCACTTTTGAGCATTATTTATGACTACACAACTTGATTTAATTAAATCTTCTATCAAATCAATTCCTAACTATCCAAAAGAAGGCATTATCTTCCGCGACATTACGACCCTTTTAGAAGTTCCAGCAGCTTTTAAAGCAACAATAGATCTTATTGTGGAACAATATCGAGACAAAGGAATCACAAAAGTACTTGGAACTGAATCTCGTGGTTTTATTTTTGGCGCACCAGTAGCTTTAGCCTTAGGTTTACCTTTTGAATTAGTACGTAAACCTAAAAAATTACCACGTGAGACTATTTCGCAATCTTATCAATTAGAATATGGTCAAGATACTTTAGAAATGCACGTTGATGCAATTTCACAAGGAGATAATGTTTTAATTATTGATGATTTATTAGCAACAGGTGGCACCGTTGAAGCAACGGTAAAATTAGTGCAACGTTTAGGTGGAACTGTAAAACACGCTGCATTTGTGATTAATTTACCTGAATTAGGTGGCGAAAAACGCTTAAATAATTTGGGCGTTGATTGCTATACACTCGTCAATTTTGAAGGTCACTAATTAAGGATTCGATGAGCTACCAAGTCTTAGCCAGAAAATGGCGACCAAAAACATTTGCTGATGTCGTTGGGCAAGAACACATTATCACGGCATTAGCAAATGGATTAAAAGATAATCGACTACATCACGCCTATCTCTTTTCTGGTACGCGTGGTGTAGGAAAAACCTCTATTGCTAGATTATTCGCAAAAGGATTAAATTGTGTTCACGGCGTAACAGCAACCCCTTGTGGAGAATGTGAAAATTGTAAAGCGATCGAGCAAGGCAATTTCATTGATTTAATTGAAATTGATGCGGCATCTCGCACAAAAGTTGAAGACACGCGTGAATTATTGGATAACGTGCAATATAAACCTGTTGTGGGCAGATTTAAGGTTTACTTAATCGATGAAGTCCATATGCTATCTCGTCATTCATTTAATGCGTTGCTCAAGACTTTGGAAGAACCACCAGAATATGTAAAATTCTTACTCGCGACAACGGATCCACAAAAATTACCTGTAACTATTCTTTCGCGCTGTTTACAATTTCATCTTAAAGCATTAGATGAAACCCAAATCTCCCAGCATCTTGCCCATATTCTGACGCAAGAAAATATTCCTTTTGAAGAGCCTGCATTAGTTAAACTTGCAAAAGCGGCGCAAGGAAGTATTCGTGATAGTTTAAGTTTAACGGATCAAGCCATTGCAATGGGCGACCGACAAGTTACGAATAGTGTTGTAAGCAATATGTTAGGGTTGCTTGATGATAACTATTCTGTTGATATTTTATACGCCTTACACCAAGGCAATGGCGAACTCTTAATGAGAACACTGCAAAGAGTTGCAGATGCAGCAGGCGATTGGGATAAATTACTTGGCGAATGTGCAGAAAAATTACATCAAATTGCACTCATGCAACTTCTTCCACAAAAATCTTCAGATAACAATGAACATTTTTCATTTTTAGCCAAACATATCTCTCCAGAAGATGTTCAGTTTTTTTATCAAGTGATCATTTCTGGTAGAAAAGATTTATCAAATGCGCCAAATCGTCGTATTGGAGCAGAAATGACATTATTGAGGGCATTGGCATTCCACCCAAAGTTCCTTACGGCAGTACCAAAGGCTAACACTACAATTACTCCACCGCCATCAACGCCAAGTGCGGTTGAAAATACTGGTAATTATGTAGATGTGCCAGTACTGTCGCAAAGTATAAAATCAGCTTATTCTCAAGCAAAACCAAATAAAACGAGCATTCCAAATTTGGCAAGCCTTTCGGCTTTAGATGCGCTAGAACATTTAACACAACTCGAAAACCAAGAACGTCAAGAACACAAAGCTGAATCATTAGCTGCAGTAAGTGAAACTTTACATCATATCCAAGAACTGGACGAAGAAAAATCTCATAAAAAAATGACCGCACTTCCCGTGCGAGAAATGACTGAACCAAAGCCCAAGCACATAGAAAAGCCAACATCACCACCAAATGCCGCACAAGCTCCACAAGAAAATAGCACAGAAGAAAATTCAAGTGATGATAATGCAGAAGTGGCTCAAGATGAACAAGAAATCTTGAGTGCTGACACCTATCGTTGGGAATGGAGCAATCCAGAACTTGCTAAAGCCGATACAGGTGTTCGTCCTTCCGATATAAAACAGGCGATTTTAAAAGATATTACGCCTGAATTACGTTTAAAAATCATCACCCAAACTCAACAACAAGATGAGTGGGCAGATATAGTTGAACGTTCTGGCGTAACAGGATTTAGCAAAGAATTAGCGTTAAATTGTTTCTTACAAAGCAAAACCGATGATGAAATCAATCTTGGACTACATTCAGAAAAATCTCATTTACGCCAAGACAGAAGTATAAAAAATTTGGTTGAAGCTTTAAGTAAATTGCAAGGTAAAGATATTCGATTAACAATCAATCTTGATGATAGCAATGTCACGACGCCAATTGAATATCGCCGTAATATTTATCAAGCATTGCGGGAAAAAGCTCAAAATGAATTGCAAAAAGATAGTAAATTACAAATTCTGCTCAATGAGTTCGATGCAAAATTAGATGTAGAAAGTATTCGACCAGTTTAAAAATATTGTGTTTTCCCCTCACAATTTCCCTATCAAATTTATAAAACCATCAGAATATTTTTATTAAACTCTACCATTTTGTATGTTTTTAATCTAAAATTCGTTAATTTGTTTTTTAAGAGCCAAAAGGAGAGTGAAAATGAAACTAGTTGAAGTAAAACACCCACTTGTAAAACACAAACTAGGTGTGATGCGTGAAGCTGAGATTGATACAAAAAAATTCCGTGAACTGGCAACAGAAATTGGTAGCCTATTAACCTATGAAGCAACCTCTGATTTAGAAACTGAAAAAGTAACGATCAACAGTTGGAATGGCCCTGTAGAAATTGATCGAATTAAAGGTAAAAAAGTAACGGTTGTGCCAATTTTACGTGCAGGTTTAGGTATGATGGATGGTGTACTTGAACATGTACCAAGCGCACGTATCAGTGTAGTGGGAATCTACCGTAATGAAGAAACCCTTAAGCCAGTCCCTTATTTTCAAAAATTAGCCAGCGATTTAGAAGAACGTCTTGCAATTGTTGTCGATCCAATGCTTGCAACAGGCGGTTCTATGATTGCCACCCTCGATCTTTTAAAAGCAAAAGGTTGTAAACATATCAAAGTATTAGTATTGGTCGCTGCGCCAGAAGGAATTAAAGCTCTTGAGGCTGCGCACCCTGACATTGAACTCTACTGCGCTTCTATTGATAGCCATTTAAATGAACAAGGTTACATTATTCCGGGTCTTGGTGACGCGGGCGATAAAATTTTTGGGACAAAATAATCCCCAAAACAAGACGGCATTTAAGCCGTCTTTTTTCCGTGCGTGAAACACAAGAAAAACTGACCGCACTTTTAAGTTAATTCAAACAGAGAGTTGAAACTAAATGACAAACCAAACTTCTTCTTTTCCTTCGGAAAATCAAAGCAAATTAAAACAATCTTTCGTTGGCCTACAAATGCTCTTCGTCGCATTTGGTGCGCTTGTTCTTGTACCATTAATTACAGGCCTTGATTCCAATACGGCATTATTAACAGCAGGCGTTGGCACTCTACTTTTCCAATTTTGTACAGGCAAACAAGTGCCTATTTTCTTGGCATCATCTTTTGCCTTTATCGCGCCCATTCAATATGGTGTTCAAACTTGGGGTATTGCGACTACGATGGGCGGTTTAGCGTTTACTGGGCTTGTTTATTTCGCCTTGAGTACGTTAGTAAAATTACGGGGAGCAGAAGCACTACAACGTTTTTTCCCACCAGTGGTTGTTGGGCCAGTAATTATTATCATTGGCATGGGGCTTGCACCTATTGCGGTGGATATGTCCTTAGGCAAAAACAGTGCTTATGCGTATAACGACGCAGTATTAGTTTCAATGGTAACGCTTCTTACCACTTTATCTGTGGCTGTATTTGCCAAAGGATTGATGAAACTTATTCCAATAATGTTCGGTATTACCGTAGGCTATATTTTGTGTTTGTTTCTGGGTTTAATTAATTTCCAACCAGTGATTGATGCACCTTGGTTCAGTTTGCCAAAATTAACGACACCTGAATTTAACCTAGAAGCCATTCTTTATATGTTACCAATTGCTATTGCCCCAGCAGTAGAACACGTGGGCGGCATTATGGCGATTAGCTCTGTGACAGGTAAAGATTTTCTAAAAAAACCAGGATTACACCGCACTTTATTAGGCGATGGCGTCGCTACTGCTGCAGCTTCTTTAGTGGGCGGTCCGCCTAATACGACTTATGCGGAAGTTACTGGTGCTGTGATGCTAACACGCAACTTTAACCCAAATATTATGACTTGGGCTGCTGTTTGGGCTATTGCGATTTCATTCTGTGGAAAAGTAGGCGCATTCCTATCAACCATTCCAACGATTGTAATGGGTGGAATTATGATGCTTGTTTTCGGTTCAATCGCAGTCGTGGGCATTAGCACCTTAATTCGTGGCAAAGTTGATGTTACCGAAGCGCGTAATCTATGTATTATTTCTGTTGTAATGACATTTGGTATCGGCAATATGTTTGTAGATGTGGGTAACGTATCACTAAAAGGTATCAGCTTATGTGCGATTGTTGCTATCATCTTAAACCTTGTTTTACCGAAAGCAAAAAATGAAGTAGAATAATCCTCATTTCAAAGGGTTAAATTATCATTTAGCCCTTTCTTACTTAATCTGTAATACATAAACATTTGAATAAGCAGCTTCCCTTACCCATTCATCAAATTGATGATGCCACATTAGAAAACTTTTACGGCGATAATAATCTTTTATTGCTCGATTCTTTACGCAAAAATTCATCTGATTTAAAACAACCGTTTTTCTACATTTGGGGAGATAAAGGCTCTGGTAAAACCCATTTACTTAGAGCATTCAGTAACGAATATTTAATCAATCAACGTACTGCTATTTATGTACCCCTTAGCAAATCTCAATATTTTTCTACCGCAGTTCTTGAAAATTTAGAACAGCAAGAATTGGTATGCTTAGATGATTTACAAAGCGTCATAGGAAATGATGAATGGGAATTAGCTATTTTTGATCTATTCAATCGAATTAAAGCAAGCGGAAAAACGCTGTTACTAATTAGTGCAGATAAATCTCCCTCCGCACTTTCTGTAAAATTACCTGATTTAAACTCTCGCTTGACTTGGGGGGAAATTTATCAATTAAATTCATTAACAGATGAACAAAAAGTCGAAGTACTACAGCATACAGCTTACCAACGAGGATTCCAATTATCTGACGAAACTGCAAATTTTTTAATTACACGACTAGCACGAGATATGCATACTTTATTTGAAGCACTTGATCTACTAGATAAAGCATCATTGCAAGCACAACGAAATCTCACAATTCCTTTCGTCAAAGAAATTTTAAACCTATAACAAAAAAGGCACTAATGTGCCTTTTTAATCATCCACCTGATAATTTAACTTTAAACCCTTTTTGCTCTAATAATTGCTTGAGCAAATCTCGTTTTTCCCCTTGAATTTCAATAATACCATTTTTAACTGATCCGCCACATCCACAACGTTTCTTTAATTCTACAGCTAATTTTTTCAAATCCTCGTCAGATAAATCTAAACCAGTTATAACCGATACGCCAGCACCTTTCCTACCACTTGTTTGTTTTTGGATACGTACAACACCGTCTCCTTTTGGGCGAACTACAGAAGCCTTTTCCTCTTTAATTCGCCCCACATCTGTTGAATACACTAAAACAGAATCTGACATTATGATTACCCAATAGATACATTAATAGAACGGAGAACCTCCGCAGGATTATCCGCTTGAGTTATTGGGCGTCCAATAACTAAATAATCTGAACCTGCACGAATTGCTGCAGTAGGCGTCATCACACGTCGTTGATCGCCAAAATCAGTTCCTATTGGACGAATCCCCGGTGTAACTAATTTAAACTCTTTACCACAAGTATTACGTAAAATTTCAACTTCTTGAGGGGAACAGACTACACCATCTAAACCCGCCCGTTGGGTTAAATGAGCTAAGCGTAAAACTTGTTCCATTGGCGATGCATTAATCCCAATTTGTAATAAATCCAAATCTTCCATACTGGTTAATACCGTCACGGCAATAAGCAATGGTGCATCTTTCCCATAAGGTTCAAGAATTTTCTTCGCCTCTTCCATCATACGCAAACCACCACTTGCGTGTAAATCCACCATCCATACGCCTAAATCAGCAGCAGAACGAACTGCTCTTGCTACCGTATTTGGAATATCGTGATATTTAAGATCCAAAAAAACATCAAAGTTACGTTGATGTAATTGTTTTACAAAATTAATACCAAGTGTAGTAAACATTTCTTTACCCACTTTTAATCGACACAAACTTGGATCAATTTGATCAACTAAAGCAAGAGCCTCTGCTTCTTTCTCATAATCCAATGCCACAATAATTTTGCTTGTCATAATGTTACCTCACTGAGTATCAATTAATTATGTTCTTGATTTGAAACCGGTTTAATACTTTCCCATTGACGGCAAGATGGGCAATTCCACAATAGCTTATGAATTTGATAACCACAATTTGCACAACGATAAGGCGATGTTTGCTTAATCCTTTCGCCAACCATTTTATGTAATAAAATTAAGCTTTCTTTTCCCCGCCCGTCTTCTGCATCATCAATTTGATACTGCATAAAACGATGGAAAATTAAAGTACTTGGATTTTTTGTAAGTTGTTGATAAAGCTTAGCTTGCGCAGCAGACTTACCATCTTTTTCTTCAATTAATTTGACTAGAGCTAGTTCTACTTCATCATTATTAATAATTTGACCTGCACGAATTAAAAATAACTCAAAATTATCTAACTGATTTAATTCTTCGTAACAATGTTTTAAAGGTGACAAAATTTCACCCGTATAATCTGGATTTTGCTCCAAAACTTTTTCTAGTATTTTTGCTGCTTGTTGATATTGACCGTCAAGCATTGCTAAATTTGCAAGTAATAAAGAAGCACGAACACAAGTCGGAGAAACCGACAAAGCTTTTTGTAAAACACTGCGTTTTTCAACCGCACTTTCAGGCTCTAAACTTTGTGAATATTCACAATAACATTGCGCAAGTTCAATATTATTCTCTTGTGGCTTTATTTTAGCGAGTTTTTCAGCAATATTGACTGCTTTTTTCCATTCTTTTGTTTTTTGATAAATCACTAAAAGTTGCTGTAAAGCATTTTCTGCAAATTCAGGTTCATCTACTAGTAAAATATAAAGATTCTCAGCTCGGTCAAAAAAACCAACCACCATAAAATCTCGAGCAAGCTGTTGTTTTGCAAGTAATTTTTGTTCAAAAGTATAATTAGGACTAAGATCTAAAGCTTGATGAATACGCAATGCACGATCAACTTCGCCTCGAGAACGAAACAGATTGCCAAGTGTAAGCTCGGCTTCAAATTGGGAGTGGCTTTCGATTTCATTTTCGATTTCTTGCTTTTGCAACATATCTAAAAACAAATCTACAGCTTTATCAGTTTGATTAGAAAGTAAAAAATTCACTCCCGTAACATAATCTCGGGAGAGTTTATTACTTATGTCATCTTGATCTTTCTTCGCACTACGCCGCCCCATATACCAGCCATAGGCAGCAGCAATAGGCAATAATAGAAAGAGTAATTCTATCATTAAGCGACCTTATCGCGCGTAGTCGTCAATTCATTGATTTGTAAAGTCTGACGTTTCACTTGACGAGCTAATGCCATATTTTTTAATTTTAACTTAATATAGAAAAAAGCAGTAATTAACCAACCAAGAATTAAACCTAACCCAAATAAAATAGCAACGAGGCTTGAAAGCTGAAACTGACTTTCTGCCACAATATAATTAAATGTAATAATCTGATCGTTATTCGCACCAATGGTAATTGCAACTAACACAATAGCAATAAAGATCACAATGCCTAAAATATATTTAATCATTTCATTTCCTTTAAAATATTTGTAACCCAAAATAAACTTTTTAATCAAAAATATTTTAATTAAATTTTAATCAATTAAGCCTGAACATCCACTCGAGCTTTTAATTCTTTACCCGCTTTAAAATATGGAACAGACTTAGCTGATAAGTTTACTGAATCGCCTGTTTTCGGATTTCTTCCCAAACGTGGTTGCCGATGATGTAAAGAAAAGCTACCAAAACCTCGAATTTCAACACGATCACCATTTTCAAGAGATTGAGAAATAAACTCTAAAATATCTTTTACCATATTTTCAATTTCTTTTGCAGGTAAAGTCGGCTGTTTTGCTAACAATTTTTCTATAAGTTCTGACTTAGTCATCGTCTATGCTTCCTTAATATTATTTAAATTAAGATCTATTGATAATAAATTACACAAATATATTAGCAATAACTCCTAACAAATAAGGCTGGACATCAGCCCAGCCTTATTACGTGAATTAATTATTCACCTTTAGCTGCTTTAAATGCTTCAGCCATTGCATTTGGAATAACAATATCTTCTTGTTTGTTATTTACACTTGCAACTGCCGCAGCTTCTTCAGCTTGATCTTTTGCTTTCACTGATAAGTGAACAATACGAGATTTACGATCTACCCCAGTATATTTCGCTTCAACAACATCGCCAACAGCTACTTCATTTGTTAAATCAGCAGAACGGATATAACCTTCAACACCACCTGCTAATTCAACTTTAGCACCTTTAGCATCTGCTTCAACAACAGTTGCAGATACTACCGCACCTTTTTTGTTGATTGCGACGAAGTTATTGAATGGATCTTCTTCAAGTTGTTTAATACCTAAAGAGATACGTTCTTTTACTGCATCAACAGCTAATACAACAGCTGACACTTCGTCACCTTTTTTGTATTGACGAACAGCTTCTTCGCCTGAAATACTCCAAGAAATATCAGATAAGTGAACTAAACCATCGATACCACCTTCAAGACCGATGAAGATACCGAAATCAGTGATAGACTTGATTTTACCCGTTACTTTATCGCCTTTGTTGTGAGTATCAGCAAATTGAGTCCAAGGGTTAGCTTTACATTGTTTTAAGCCTAAAGAAATACGACGACGTTCTTCATCAATTTCTAATACCATTACTTCTACAGTATCGCCTAAGCTAACCACTTTAGATGGGTGGATATTTTTATTAGTCCAATCCATTTCAGAAACGTGAACTAAACCTTCAACGCCATCTAAGATTTCAACGAAACAGCCATAGTCAGTCAAGTTAGTTACTTTACCTGTTAATTTGCTGTTTACTGGATGATTTTCAGCAATTGCTGCCCATGGATCTTGACCTAATTGTTTTAAGCCTAAAGATACGCGAGTACGATCTTTATCGAATTTTAATACTTTAACAGTTACTTCATCGCCAACATTTACGATTTCACTTGGGTGTTTAACACGTTTCCAAGCCATATCTGTGATGTGTAATAAACCATCAACACCGCCTAAATCAACGAATGCACCGTACTCAGTTAAGTTTTTAACGATACCTTTAACTTCTGAACCTTCAACAAGATTTTCTAATACTTGTTCACGTTCTTGGCTGTTTTCAGATTCAATTACTGCACGACGAGAAACAACAACGTTGTTACGTTTTTGATCTAATTTGATTACTTTGAATTCTAATTCTTTACCAAGTAAGTGATCTGCTTCACGCGCTGGACGAGTATCAACTAAAGAACCTGGTAAGAATGCACGAACACCGTTTAACTCAACTGTGAAGCCACCTTTCACTTTGCCGTTGATTAAACCGATAACGGTCGCTTTTTCTTCGTAAGCTTTTTCTAATTCAATCCAAGATTCGTGACGAACAGCTTTCTCACGAGAAAGTTTAGTTTCGCCGAAACCATCTTCAACTGCATCTAAAGCAACATTTACAGTATCGCCAACTTGGATTTCAAGTTCGCCTTGTGCATTTAAAAATTCAGCAACTGGAATTGCAGACTCAGATTTTAAACCTGCATCAACAAGCACAAAGCCTTTTTGGATAGCTACTACAGTACCGCCAACGATTGAACCTTGACGAGTTTCAAGGCCTTTTAATGATTCTTCAAAAAGTTGAGCAAAAGATTCTGACATATAAATAATCTTCTTAATTTAAGTTAATAACATCCACATTAAAATCCATAAAATGCGGGGTTGAGGATAAATGCTTATTCTTCCTTGAACAAACAGTTAAATCTAAACTGATACCTTTTCTTGAATATAAGCTAACGCCTTATCGATCACTTCATCGATACTCAAGGCTGTGCTATCCAATAATAAAGCATCATCTGCTGGTTTTAGCGGCGCAACTTCACGATTTCTATCACGAAGATCACGCTCTTTTATCTCGGCTAAAATCTGTGCAAAGTTACCATTTATTCCTTTATTTTGCAACTGTTTATAGCGTCTTTTTGCACGTTCTTCAGCACTTGCATCTAAAAATAATTTTACTTGTGCATTTGGGAATACAACTGTTCCCATATCTCTACCATCCGCAATTAATCCATCATTTTTCGCAAAATCTTGCTGAAGTTGTAATAAAGCTGACCGCACTTTTTGAAAGACTGCTACTTTTGACGCAGCATCTGCCACTTCTTGCGTGCGAATTAAACGGCTCACATCCATTCCTGCAAGCAAAATGTTTACCTCGCCATTTTGAGGAATAAATTGAATATCTAAATGACGTGCTAATTCTGCTAAATCTGTTTCATTTGCTAGATCAGTTTTACGTTGCAACGCTGCCAATGCAGTAACGCGATAAATCGCCCCACTATCCAACAGTGCATAGCCCAACTTTTCAGCCAACGCGTAACAAAGCGTCCCTTTCCCAGCACCACTAGGCCCATCAACAGTAATAATCATTCCCATACAAATTATCCTTTCATTATCAAAATTTTGCGCATTATAGAGACAATTGCCCCTCATTACCATCCTAGAGATTATTACTAGCTTTTCAAACTTGTTCTAAAGACTTTTCTACATTACAATAAAAAACGTAGCTATCAATACAAATAATCAAATAATGAGGACAAAGAAATGGCTGAAAATCGTTATGAACTAAATAAAAACTTAGCACAGATGCTCAAAGGTGGAGTTATCATGGATGTTCAAAACCCTGAGCAAGCTCGCATTGCAGAAGCTGCTGGTGCAGCTGCAGTGATGGCTTTGGAACGAATTCCTGCAGATATTCGTGCTGTTGGAGGTGTCTCTCGCATGAGCGATCCTAAGATGATCAAGGAAATCCAAGGAGCAGTTAGCATTCCAGTTATGGCAAAAGTTAGAATTGGACATTTCGTTGAAGCTCAGATTTTGGAAGCTATTGAAATTGACTATATCGATGAAAGTGAAGTGCTTTCTCCAGCTGACAACCGTTTCCATGTGGACAAGAAAGAATTCCAAGTACCTTTTGTATGTGGTGCCAAGGATTTGGGCGAGGCCTTGCGTCGTATCGCTGAAGGGGCTTCAATGATTCGTACAAAAGGAGAACCAGGAACAGGAGATATCGTCCAAGCTGTTCGCCATATGCGCATGATGAATCAAGAAATTCGTCGCATTCAAAATTTACGTGAGGACGAACTCTATGTTGCTGCCAAAGATTTACAAGTTCCTGTAGAATTGGTTCAATACGTCCATAACCATGGGAAATTGCCAGTTGTCAACTTCGCAGCTGGAGGAATTGCAACTCCAGCAGATGCAGCCTTGATGATGCAACTTGGCGCAGAGGGAGTCTTTGTTGGTTCAGGTATTTTTAAGTCAGGAGATCCTATAAAACGTGCGAGCGCTATTGTCAAAGCTGTAACTAACTATCGAAATCCACAAATCCTAGCACAAATCTCCGAAGATTTAGGTGAAGCCATGGTTGGTATCAATGAAAATGAAATCCAAATTCTCATGGCCGAGCGAGGAAAATAAATGAAAATCGGAATATTAGCTCTACAAGGTGCCTTTGCGGAACATGCACGAATGCTAGAAAAATTAGGAATTGAAAGTGTCGAACTGAGAAATTTAAAAAATTTTCAACAATATTACAGTGATTTATCAGGTTTGATTCTGCCTGGCGGTGAGTCAACCGCCATAGGAAAACTTTTAAGAGAGCTGCATATGCTGGAACCGATGAAACAAGCTATCTCTTCTGGCTTTCCTGTCTTTGGAACTTGTGCTGGTTTGATTCTGTTGGCTAAAGAGATTACTTCTCAGAAAGAGAGTCATTTTGGAACGATGGACATTGTAGTTGAGAGGAATGCCTATGGACGCCAATTAGGAAGTTTCTATACAGAAGCAGATTGCAAAGGGGTTGGTAAAATTCCTATGACTTTTATCAGAGGACCTGTTATCAGTAGTGTTGGTAAAAAAGTCAATATTCTTGCAACGGTAAATAATAAAATCGTTGCAGCTCAAGAAAAGAATATGCTGGTAACATCATTTCATCCTGAATTAACAAATAACATGAGTTTGCATAAGTACTTTATTGATATATGTAAAGTAACAAGTTGAGAAAATATTTTCTCAATTTGTTACTTGGATAGTATTGAAATTATCTCTGCCACTCTACACCTTTCTCCAAGTCTCGGATAGTTTCTCCTTGTTTTGATTATTACCACTATTCCTTGGCTTATTCAGCACGTATATTTTTATCTATCCATCTAATCAATATTTCATTTTATTCTATTAATTATCGGATAAATAAAAATTAGTAATAAAAATGTAAAAAATGAAAACAAAATGTTAAATTTTATGAGATATTGATCACATTTTCTTAAAATAGGTATATGATTTTTTTATATAAATCCATAAAATCATCACATCTTTTACTCTAACTTTGAGGATATTTTATGCTGTCTTTTATTCTAAGTATTTTTCCTATCGTTTTACTGATTTATCTTATGGTAAAAAGAAACGCGCTACCTTCTTATGTTGCCTTACCTTGGATTGCGACATTAGTTATGGGCGTTCATCTTTTACACTTTAATACAGATATTGTCACTATTAGTGCAAATGTTGTTTCTGCAATTGTTGCGGTACAAACTCCTATTACAGTAATTTTTGGTGCGATTCTCTTTAACCGTTTCTCTGAAATTTCAGGCGCAACAAATATTATGCGAAAATGGTTAGGAAATATTAATCCAAATCCCGTTGCACAATTAATGATTATTGGTTGGGCGTTTGCCTTTATGATCGAAGGTGCAAGTGGTTTTGGTACACCAGCGGCAATTGCTGCACCTATTTTAGTGGGATTAGGTTTTCATCCATTAAAAGTGGCGATGTTGGCACTGATTATGAACTCAGTTCCCGTATCCTTTGGTGCGGTAGGTACACCAACTTGGTTTGGTTTTGGTGCTTTAAAATTATCAGAAAATATGATTTTAGAAATTGGGTCTATTACAGCATTTATACACTCCGTTGCTGCACTTCTTATCCCATTATTAGCACTTCGTATCTTAGTAAGTTGGGATGATATTCGTAAAAACATCGTATTTATCTATATTAGCGTACTGGGTTGCGTAGTACCTTATTTCTTGATTGCTCAAGTCAATTACGAATTTCCATCACTCGTTGGGGGGGCAATCGGCTTATTTATCTCTGTATGGGCTGCTAATCGCAATATTGGTTTAGCAAAAGTAACAAATACCCTTGATAATAATGCGGTAAGTACGGGAGAAGTAGTTAAAGCATTATTCCCTACAGGTTTACTTATTGCATTTTTAATTGTGACTCGTATTCATCAATTACCATTCAAAGCAATGATGAATGACGCAACTATTTGGTTCTCAACCACATTAGGTTCGTTAGGATTATTTGAAATTAGTAAAGGTTTAATCTTTAGCTTAAAAAATATTTTTGGCTCAAATGTTTCATCAAGCTATAAACTTCTTTACGTACCCGCATTGATTCCATTTGTCATTACAGTGCTAATTGCGATTCCTTTCTTTAAAATTTCCAGTTCAAATGTTAAACAGATTTTTGTATCAAGTTTACAACAATCTAAAAATCCATTTATTGCCTTAGTTGGTGCCTTAGTGATGGTAAACCTAATGTTAGTGGGTGGCGAACATTCTATGGTAAAAATTATTGGTCGAACTTTTGCTGAAATTTCTGGTAGTAACTGGACTATTTTCTCCTCTTTCTTAGGTGCGATTGGATCGTTTTTCTCAGGTTCAAATACCGTATCCAACCTAACATTTGGTAGTGTTCAACTTTCTACCGCAGAAACAACTGGCATTTCTGTCGCACTTGTTCTTGCTTTACAATCTGTCGGTGGGGCAATGGGAAATATGGTATGTATCAATAACATTGTAGCGGTAAGTTCTGTGTTAAATATTTCAAACCAAGAAGGCACAATTATTAAGAAAACCATTATACCTATGATCGTTTACGGTATTATTGCCGCACTTGGCGCGCTGTTCTTAGTACCTTTATTTTATAATCTATAAAATTTACGCCAAAAATGACCGCACTTTTGCGGTCATTTCCTATTTTTCTCTTTTATATTTCTACTATCAAAACTAACCTTTAACCCATTAAAGTGCGGTTGATTTTGCGAATAAATTTCTCCATTTCGCAAAAACCAAACTTTCTTTTTCTTTATCTTCTCAACATATTTCCTCTCTAAAAATTAATTTTTTTCATTATTTTTAGGTATTTTCATTAAATCATTCCTTGAAATCCCTCTTATAAAATGGATAATCGTAATCCTTCTCAAAAATAAATAGGAACTATAATGAAGAAAGCTATAAAATTAAATTTAATTACACTTAGCCTAATCAATACAATCGGTATGACGATTACACAAGCTCAAGCCGAAGAAACATTAGGACAAATTGATGTCGTAGAAAAAGTGATATCAAATGATAAAAAACCTTTCACTGAAGCCAAAGCCAAAAGTACCCGTGAAAATGTCTTTAAGGAAACCCAAACCATTGACCAAGTCATTCGGAGCATTCCTGGAGCATTTACTCAGCAAGATAAAGGCTCGGGTGTGGTTTCTGTAAATATTCGTGGCGAAAATGGATTAGGTCGTGTCAATACGATGGTTGATGGTGTAACACAGACTTTCTATTCTACAGCCTTAGACTCTGGTCAATCAGGCGGAAGTTCTCAATTTGGTGCGGCAATCGATCCTAATTTTATTGCAGGTGTAGATGTTAATAAAAGCAACTTTTCAGGATCAAGCGGTATAAATGCGTTAGCAGGCAGTGCTAATTTTAGAACATTAGGCGTTAATGATGTTATTACCGATGACAAACCATTTGGCATTATTCTGAAAGGAATGACAGGAAGTAATGCTACTAAATCCAATTTTATGACAATGGCTGCAGGCAGAAAATGGCTTGATAACGGTGGCTATGTAGGCGTGGTATATGGTTATAGCCAACGTGAAGTTTCACAAGATTATCGTATCGGTGGCGGAGAACGATTAGCATCATTAGGGCAGGATATTCTCGCGAAAGAAAAAGAAGCTTATTTTCGTAATGCGGGTTATATTTTAAATCATGCAGGGCAATGGGCACCTGATTTAAACAAAAATCATTGGTCTTGTAATGCCTCCTCTCCAAAATTTCATGGAAGTACAGAAAAAACAAAAACCTCTAATCCTTTAACGGGAGACACAGAAGAAATATGGACCGAGTCAAATTGTATTACTCATATTAAAAAAAACGGTGAAAACGAGATCAAGCAAAATATTTATAAAAATCAGGATAGAAAAAAAATTCTCGAAGAATTAGAACAACACAAAAACCCAGAAAAGATACCAAAATTACAAGAAGACATAAAAGAAACTGATGAAAGCTTTGAACGTAATAAAGATCAATATAGCGTCGCCCCTATTGAACCGGGTAGTTTGCAATCACGCTCCCGTAGCCATTTGTTAAAATTTGAATATGGCGATGATCACCAAAATTTAGGAGCGCAAATACGTACATTGGATAATAAAATTGGTTCTCGCAAAATTGAAAACCGTAATTACCAAGTCAATTATAACTTCAATAATAACAACTATCTCGATCTTAATTTAATGGCTGCACATAACATTGGTAAAACCATTTATCCTAAAGGTGGTTTTTTTGCTGGCTGGCAAGTGGCAGATAAACTTATTACCAAAAATGTCGCAAATATTGTTGATATAAACAACAGCCATACTTTCTTGTTGCCAAAAGAAATCGATTTAAAAACCACATTAGGTTTTAACTATTTTACCAATGAATACAGTAAAAACCGTTTTCCAGAAGAATTAAGTTTGTTTTATAACGATGCTTCACATGATCGAGGTAACTACAGTAATTTAGGACGACTTAAAGGTGCCCAAGGTTTACTACCCCAACGTTCAGTGATTTTACAACCTTCTGGCAAGCAAAAATTTAAAACGGTCTATTTTGATACCGCACTTTCTAAAGGCATTTATCATTTAAATTACAGCGTGAATTTTATCCATTATGCGTTTAATGGTGAGTATGTTGGATATGAAACTACAGCGGAACCGATTTTGCATAAATCAGGGCATAAAAAGGCATTCAATCACTCTGCTACATTAAGTGCGGAACTAAGCGATTATTTTATGCCATTTTTCACTTATTCACGCACACACAGAATGCCGAATATTCAAGAGATGTTTTTCTCTCAAGTGTCTGATGCAGGGGTAAACACGGCATTAAAACCTGAACAATCTGACACCTATCAACTAGGCTTTAATACTTATAAGAAAGGTCTATTCACTCAAGACGATGTGCTAGGTATCAAATTAGTGGGTTATCGTAGCTTTATTAAAAACTATATCCATAATGTTTACGGTGTTTGGTGGAGAAATGGTAAGGTACCTGATTGGGCAGCCACGAATGGTTTTCGCTTTAATATCGCACATCAAAATTATCAACCTATCGTGAAAAAAAGCGGTGCCGAGTTAGAGTTAAATTATGATATGGGGCGTTTTTTTGCGAATGTCTCTTACGCTTATCAACGTACTAATCAGCCAACCAATTATGCCGATGCCAGCCCACGTCCGAATAATGCTTCAAAAGAAGATATTTTGAAACAAGGTTATGGCTTATCTCGTGTTTCAATGCTACCAAAAGACTACGGCAGATTAGAGCTTGGTACACGTTGGTTTGATAAAAAATTAACTTTGGGTATGGCAGCTCGTTATTATGGAAAAAGTAAACGTGCGACAATTGAAGAAGAATATATCAATGGCTCTCGCTATGAAAACTATACTGCGGGCGACAGAACTTACTATGCCGTGAAAAAAACAGAAGAGATTAAAAAACAACCGATTATTTTAGATTTACACGTCAGCTATGAACCAATCAAAGATTTGATTATTAAAGCGGAAGTACAAAATCTATTAGATAAACGTTATGTTGATCCGTTAGATGCTGGAAATGATGCGGCTTCGCAAAGATATTATTCAAGCTTAAATGATTCAATTTGTAGTAAAGGTAATACTTGTGAAGATGGAGGAAAAGATAAAACTGTGCTTTATAACTTTGCACGTGGAAGAACTTATATTCTGAGTTTGAACTATAAATTCTAGAGAGTTCATATAAAAGGCATAGCTAATAAGCTATGCCTTTTCAATAATGTTTATGAAATTTTTGATCTTATGAAAAGATTATGACGACAGTCTATCTATCATCTCTAACACTAATGCGGAAGACTGCTTCGCCGCCAATGGCAAAAACTCTTCAAAAGATATACTTGCTTTGCCATCGCCGCCATCAGAAATAGCACGAACCACCACAAAAGGCACATTAAAAGCATAACAAACTTGCGCAATCGCTGTGGCTTCCATTTCAACCCCCGTCACATTGGGAAAATCTGCTTTTATTTGTGCGATTCTGTCTTCGCTATTAATGAAACTATCGCCAGAGCAAATTAAACCACGTTTTACCGATTGTCCTTGCTTTTCTGCAATTTCTTGAGCGAGATCTGCTAATTTTTTATCCGATAAAAATGCAGCAGGATTAGCAGGTAACTGCCCTTTTTCATAGCCAAAAGCGGTCACATCCGCATCGTGGTGGCGTGTTTCATCAGAAATTACAATATCCCCCACTTTCAAGCCTTTTGCGACCCCACCTGCAGAACCAGTATTGATTACTAAGTCTGGTTTGGCTAATTGCAATAACGCCGTCGTGCCAATGGCAGCTGCCACTTTGCCAATGCCTGATTGCAATAAGGCAACATTTTTACCGTTAATTTTACCTTCAAAAATGACCGCACTTGCTACTCGAGTTTCCGTTCTATCAGCCATTAAATTTTTTAAAATTTCGACTTCTTGTGCCATTGCACCAACAATTCCTATTTTCATTGTTTTTGTTCCTGTTCTATTTTATTTACCAAAAAATCTAACACTGCTACGCTATAATCATCGTTATAAAGCGTACTTGCAGTGAGTACATATTTTCCACCAATGACAACATAAGGATAGGTAAAAACACCATATTCTTCCGTCAATTCAATCGCATTTTGGATCTGTTCTTTTACGCTTTGTGAATTTTCAGTTTGAATAAATAACTGCTTATCTAGCCCTTGTTTTTCTGCCCATTGTTGAATTTTATTTGATGTGGACAATTCTGTATAACGGGATTTTTCTGAAGTTTCAAATAACAAAACATTGGATAATTCGCCCGCACTTAATGCTTGCAAAGTATAAAAAATACGTGCACTAAACTGGCTATCGGCAGTTGCAATAGGATATTGTTCCAACACAACTTTATATGTGCGTATTTGACTATAAAGCTCTAAAATATCCTGCGCTGAAGAACATACTCGACAATCATAATCAAAAAAGAATTGAATGCGGATTTTTTTATCGGTTCGAGACGCTTGTTCGATAGGTTCTTTATAAGAAAAATAATCCCGTCCATCTTCAAAATAGATCGTATCCCGTGATGGCAAGTGCGGAGAATTTTGCACTGAAAATTCTTTCTGATTGACTTCTGCTAAAACAAACGACGATAAAAAAAGCAAACAAAATGCCAATATTCCCTTTAATTTCATTCTATCACTCATCTATCGGCTCAATATAATCTACCAATAATTGTAGGCTACGATTGCCACGAAATTCGTTAATATCTAATTTATAGGCTAAACGAGCCTGTTTAATTGAAAGATCAGGATACAATCTTGTATTAATATTAAACGCAATCGCATCTAATAAAACCCCACCTTGTTTCGGTTCTAGCAACATTTTTAGATGATTTTTATTTTGCCCAATTGCGCGCTGGTCTAAAATTTTAAATTCGCCATCAAAGCAAGGCTCAGGAAACCCTTGCCCCCAAGTGCCTACCGATTTTATCAACTCTGCCGTTTCAAGATTAAATTCATTTGAATTTAGTTCGCCATCTGTCCAAATTACACCTTGTAGATGTTCTTCATCAAGCCAATCGGCAACGGTTTGATTAAAAATATGTTGGAAATCCGCAAAATGTTCTTCGCGAATACTCAAGCCTGCCGCCATTGCGTGTCCGCCAAATTTTAAAATCATATTAGGATGTTGCGAATGAATACGCTCCAGAACATCACGCATATGTAACCCCTCAATAGAACGCGCGGAACCTTTCAAAATTCCCTCACTATCTTGTGCAAAGGCAATCACTGGACGATGATATTGATCCTTAATCCTTGATGACACAATGCCTAATACGCCTTGATGCCAATCAGATTGATAAAGCGTAATACCATAGGGTAACTCTTTAAAAAGTGCGGTAAGATTTTGACAAATTTTTATTGCCTCAAGCTTCATACCCGCTTCAATTTCTTTACGCGTTTGGTTAAGCTGATCGAGATCTAAAGCTAATTCTCTGGCTTTTGACATTTCGTTCGCCAGCAAAAGCTCTACCCCAATCGACATATTATCTAAACGCCCTGCCGCATTTAAACGAGGTCCGATACAAAAACCGAGATCACTTGAAGTAAACTGTTCAACATTACGGTTAGCCACTTCTGCCAACGCAATAATACCGAGACGGCAATGTCTAGCACGGATACGCATTAAACCTTGATAAGCAAGGATACGATTATTTTGATCCAAAGGAACAACATCAGCTATAGTGCCTAGTGCCACCAGATCGAGCAAATCAGTAAAATTAGGTTGTGTTTCTGCCGTAAAAATACCGAGTTCACGAAATTTTGCTCGTACGGCTAACATCAAATAAAATGCCACACCCACACCTGCCAAGGATTTTGAAGGAAAACCACACTGACTTAAATTAGGATTAACAATCGCATCGGCTGGCGGCAAAGTTTCGGGGGGTAAATGATGATCCGTGACTAAAACTCGAATGCCTTTTTCTTTCAAAAATGCCACACCGTCAAAAGATGAAACGCCATTATCCACCGTCATTAAAAGCTGAACGCCCTTTTCAATTGCCATTTCAGCCACGGGAATACTCAAGCCATAACCCTGTTCAAATCGATTTGGCACAAGGTAATCCACATCAGAAAAGCCAAGTTGTCTTAAAGCCAGCACACTCAATGCTGTACTCGTTGCACCATCAGCATCAAAATCCCCAACAATCACAATTTTTTGCTGTTGTTGATAGGCTTCCACTAATAAATTTACCGCTTGCTCAATGCCATATAACTGATTTGGATTGAGCATTGATTTCAAAGTGCGGTCTAATTCTTTGGTGTTTTGAATATGACGAGCGCGATAAAGGCGATCTAATAAGGGATGATTTGAAACAGAATTTCCAATTTGAATTTCACGGCGTTTGATAAGTTTTTTCACTGGATATTAATTCATACCTAAAAGCAAAAAGCTGTTGAAATCAACAGCTCTTTTATCTATACTTTTTCCTGTCGGTCAGGGCTTTTAACCCTGAATGCTGACAGGGGTTAAAAGCCCTACTGACCATTAGTCTAACTATTGTGTCAGCTAAGGATTTTAATGATGCCTAAATTATGCATTTATATCATAATTTTTGTGTTGTTAATGCTTTTAAGCTCCCCAGCATATTAAGCATAACCGACTAAACACAAGGGGTAGGCAACTGCCCCTTGCTCTTTATTATAAAATTATTGTGCTGTTTCTTCAAGAGCTCTTAATAAATCAGCAGGTTTTAAATAACCGCCAATAAGCTCACCTGTTGAGGTAACAATACTTGGTGTTCCTCGTACACCAAATTGAATACCTAATTCATAATGTTTTTTCACGATATTTGGCATTTTAACTTCTTTTGGTAAATTGCCTTTTTCTGCTTCATTTAAAGCAAAAACGGGATCTTTCGCCGTCCAAATCGCTTCCATTTGTTTCGCCGTTTGATTATTCATACCTGCACGAGGGAAAGCTAAATAACGTACGGTAATGCCAAGATCGTTATATTCTTTTAATTGCTGATGTAACAAATGGCAATAATGGCAGGTAATATCCATAAATACTGTTACTACGTGTTTTTCATTTTTCGCAGGATAAACAATCATCTCGTTTTTATAAGAATTAAGTTTATCCACTAAAATTTTACCTGCGACATCAACAGGGCCATTATTTGTGAGTTCATAAAGTTTACCTTCAAAAAGATATTTTCCATCTTCGCTCACATAGAATATACCTTGATCCGTGACAGCCGTTTTAATGCCTGAAATCGGCGAAGATTTAATAGCAATATTTGATACATTAAAAGACTGTAATTTGCGTTTAATTGCCGCATCATCTGCCATTGCATTAGCCGCAGCCACGCACAAAAGTGCGGTAAAAATTTTCTTCATTTTTTGTTCCTAAATTAGCTTGAGTGAGAAAGTCTAAAATTATAGAGAGATTGCTAATTTCTGCAAGGTCAAACTATCCAAAAATCAGAAAATAGCATATAATTCCACACTTTATCACACAGTGAATTTATTATGTTTGAAATCAATCCTGTAAAAAATAAAATCATCGATTTATCTGACCGCACTTCAGTGCTTCGGGGGTATCTTTGACTTCGATGCCAAAGTTGAGCGTTTAGAAGAAGTCAATGGGGAATTAGAACAGCCAGATGTTTGGAATGATCCAGATAAAGCCCAAGCACTTGGTAAAGAACGCGTTTCTTTAGAACAAGTTGTAAATACCATCAAAAATTTAGAACAAGGTTTAGAAGACGTTGATGGATTATTAGAACTTGCCATCGAAGCAGAAGACGAAGACACCTTCAATGAAGCGGTAGCTGAATTAAATGAACTTGAACAACAACTCGAAAAATTAGAGTTCCGTCGAATGTTTAGTGGCGAACATGATGCTTGCGATTGCTATGTGGACTTACAAGCTGGTTCTGGCGGTACGGAAGCTCAAGATTGGACAGAAATGTTGCTCCGTATGTATCTCCGTTGGGCTGAAAGCAAAGGTTTTAAAACTGAACTGATGGAAGTATCTGACGGCGATGTAGCTGGATTGAAATCGGCAACCATTAAAGTGAGCGGTGAATATGCTTTTGGTTGGTTACGAACAGAAACGGGGATTCATCGCTTAGTGCGTAAAAGTCCATTTGATTCCAATAACCGTCGTCACACATCATTCAGTGCGGCATTTGTCTATCCTGAAATTGATGACGATATTGATATTGAAATCAATCCAGCTGATTTACGTATTGATGTTTATCGTGCATCAGGGGCAGGTGGGCAGCACGTAAACAAAACTGAAAGTGCGGTGCGAATTACCCATATGCCAAGCGGCATAGTTGTGCAATGTCAAAACGACCGTTCACAGCACAAGAACAAAGATCAAGCAATGAAACAATTAAAAGCGAAATTGTATGAGCTTGAATTACAGAAGAAAAATGCAGATAAACAAGCAATGGAAGATAATAAATCCGACATTGGTTGGGGAAGCCAAATTCGCTCTTATGTATTAGACGATTCACGCATTAAAGATTTGCGTACTGGCGTAGAAAACCGTAATACGCAAGCCGTATTAGACGGGGATTTAGATCGATTTATTGAAGCGAGTTTAAAAGCGGGCTTGTAGAAATTTCTTGCCTTCCCCTGTTTACGGGGGAAAGTGGCGCGAAGCAACGGAAGGGGGCTTTCGATAATATATTTCCTTTAGTCTTCGACAGCTCCTAAAGTAAACAAAGAAAATAAAAATTTCTTATTAATTTATAAAAAAGGTAAACAATATGTCAGAACAAGAAGTTAAAGAATTAGATCTCAATGGCGAAATGCTCGTTCGTCGTGAAAAATTAGCCGCATTACGTACAAAAGGTAATGCATTTCCAAACAAGTTTCGTCGTGATACTCTCGCACAAGATTTACACAATCAATATGATGCAGAAGACGGGGAAATCTTAAAAGAAAAAGGCATTGAAGTACAAGTTGCTGGTCGTATTATGACTCGCCGTGCAATGGGTAAAGCAACTTTTATCACTATTCAAGATATGAGCGGTAAAATCCAGCTTTACATTGCACGCGATAATTTGCCTGAAGGCGTTTATAAAGATGACGTTGGTACTTGGGATTTAGGTGATATCGTTGGCGTTAAAGGCACTTTATTTAAAACAAAAACTGATGAACTCACCGTTAAAACTACGGAAGTTCAACTTTTAACTAAAGCACTTCGCCCATTACCAGACAAATTCCATGGTTTAACCGACCAAGAAGTTCGTTATCGCCAACGTTATTTAGATTTAATTTCTAACGAAGAATCTCGCCGCACTTTTATTATTCGTTCTAAAGTTGTCGCGGGTATTCGTGAATATTTCATTTCTAAAGGCTTTATGGAAGTGGAAACGCCAATGTTACAAGTGATTCCAGGCGGTGCATCTGCACGTCCTTTCGTGACTCATCATAATGCATTAGATGTGGATATGTATTTACGTATCGCACCTGAACTTTATTTAAAACGCTTAGTCGTTGGTGGGTTTGAACGAGTATTTGAATTAAACCGTAACTTCCGTAATGAAGGGGTTTCTGTTCGTCATAATCCAGAATTTACTATGCTTGAATACTATCAAGCCTATGCAGATTACCACGATTTAATGGATAACACCGAAGAACTTCTTCGTAAATTAGCGATTGATATTCTTGGTACAACCATTGTGAAATACGGTGATTTAGAATTTGACTTCGGCAAACCATTTGAGCGTATTACATTACACGATGCAACCATTAAATATGGTGCAAACAAAGGTATCGTAAAAGAAGATTTATATGACTTTGATCGTGCAAAAGCCACGGCAGAACGCTTAGGTATTGAAGTACAAAAATCTTGGGGCTTAGGCAGCATTGTGAACGCAATCTTTGAAGAAGTAGCTGAACATCACTTAATTCAACCAACCTTCTTAATGGCTCACCCTGCGGAAATTTCGCCACTTGCACGTCGTAATGATGAAAATCCTGATGTAACAGATCGTTTTGAGCTATTTATCGGTGGCCGTGAAATCGGTAATGGTTTCTCAGAATTAAATGATGCAGAAGATCAAAATGAACGTTTTGATGCACAGGTTGCCGCAAAAGAAGCGGGCGACGATGAAGCGATGTTTAAAGATGAAGACTTTGTTGTTGCACTAGAACACGGCTTACCACCAACAGCTGGGGAAGGTTTAGGTATCGACCGCTTGGCGATGCTTTATGCAAATGCACCGTCAATTCGTGATGTGATCTTATTCCCTGCAATGCGTCAGAAATAATAAAGATATAAACAAAAGCCACCAAATGGTGGCTTTTTTATCGAAACATAAAAAAGGGAGCTAACTCCCCCTTATTTTTTAATGATTAACCATTAATAAATTTTTCGCCTAATTCAATATCTGCACGTAAAGTTGGCAACATATTTTCTAAGGCTTGTTGTTCAAAATTGCTTAATGGGCCAATTGGTAAAATTTCTTCTACACCTTCTTTACCTAAACGAACTGGCTGAGAGAAGAAACGAGCATATTTGCCGTCACCTTCAACATAAGTACATTCAACCACTGTCTCGCCACTTAATCCTTTCACTAAAGAACGCGCAAAACGTGCTGCAGCTTGTGCCATTGAAAGAGTTGCAGAACCGCCACCCGCTTTTGCATTGACCACTTCTGTACCTGCATTTTGGATACGTTTTGTTAATGGTTCGATTTCTTCTTCATTCCATTTTGCATATTGAACTTGAGAAAGTAATGGAAGAATAGTCACACCTGAGTGACCACCAATAACAGGAACGCTTGTACGAGAAACATTTAAACCTTTTAATTCAGCCACAAAGGTTTCAGAACGTAACACGTCTAAAGTTGTCACACCAAATAATTTACGTTTGTCGTAAACGCCTGCTTTTTTCAGCACTTCAGCCGCAATCGCAACGGTAGTATTTACTGGGTTAGTGATGATACCAACGCATGCTTTCGGACAAGTAACCGCGACTTTTTCAATTAAACCACGCACGATACCTGCATTAATATTGAATAAATCTGAACGATCCATACCAGGTTTACGTGCAACACCAGCAGAAATTAATACAACATCCGCACCTTCAAGTGCTGGAGTTGGATCTTCACCAGAAAAACCTTTCACATTCACTGCCGTTGGAATATGGCTCACATCCACTGCAACACCTGGGGTAACAGGGGCAATATCATACAATGCTAAGTCGGTACCTGCTGGCAACTGAAGTTTTAGTAATAACGCTAATGCTTGACCAATACCACCTGCGGCACCTAATACAGCAACTTTCATAAATACTCCTTATGTGTTAGTTAATTTAAAACAGACTGATTTTAAAATGTTCATCTTACAATTACAAATAGAGAAATATCATTCTATGATCTAGTTCACATTTCTGAGATAAATATTTTCTTCTCTTTGTTCTTATTCATATTTCAGTTGATGAAAGTGAATTTTTATGCAATTCTTATGCAAATTTTGACTATTGAAAAATAAAGATGACTGAGAATTTAACTCGCGCTTTTAAAGAATTACTCAACCAAGAACGCTTTGGTTCTCAAAGTGAAATTGTCGATGCCTTAAAAAAACAAGGCTTTACTGGTATTAATCAATCAAAAATATCAAGAATGCTCAGCAAATTTGGTGCGGTTCGCACCCGTAATACCAAAATGGAAATGGTCTATTGCTTACCAAATGAATTAAGTGTTCCCAATACCAGTAGTCCATTAAAAAATCTTGTCTTAGATGTTGATCACAATGCGATGTTAATCGTAATAAAAACGACGCCCGGTGCTGCTCAATTAATTGCACGATTACTTGATTCCATTGGAAAATCAGAAGGCATTTTAGGTACTATCGCAGGCGATGATACTATTTTTGTCACGCCCACAAACGATAAACCTATCGACGAATTATTGCAAAATATCCAACGTTTATTTGAAAACACATTGTAATGAATATTCTATTAACGGGAGGAACAGGACTTATCGGCAAAGCACTTGTCGAACAACTCTGTTTACGCAATGAACAAGTGACGATCTTAACGCGCTCAAGTTCGCCGCACACTCTCTCAAAGCACAAAAACATCAAATTTATTACCGCACTTTCAGAACTCGATTTACAAGAACAGTTTGATGCCATCATCAATCTTGCTGGCGAGCCAATTTTTCATAAAGTTTGGTCGAAAAACCAGAAATCTATTTTACGAGAAAGTCGTTTAAGCCTCACTACTCAACTGGTTGAATTCATCAATCAGTATCAGCAATACCCAATTTTTATTTCAGGTTCAGCAACAGGAATTTACGGCGATCAAGACGAACAAAAAATTACCGAAACAAGCAAAACAGCAAAAACCTTCACTGCACAATTATGCCAAGATTGGGAAAATATTGCACGACAAGCACATGCTAGAGTTTGTTTGATTAGAACAGGCATGGTCTTTTCTACAAAAGGTGGCGCACTTGCTAAAATGTTGCCTTTATACAAATGGGGACTTGGCGGTAAACTGGGCAAGGGAGAGCAATATTTCCCTTGGATTGCTTTGGAAGATATGGTAAACGGCATTTTATTTTTACTCGATCATTCAGAATGCAGAGGGGCGTTTAACTTCGCTGCCCCCAAGTCTATAAAACAGCATAAATTTAACCGCACCTTAGCTCAACTATTAAAACGTCCTGCCTTTGCAACCATTCCAAAATGGCTATTACATTTCATTCTTGGCGAGCGAGCAAATCTATTACTCGAAAGTCAAAATGTTGTACCTGAAAAATTACTTAACGCTGGATTCCAATTTCAATATGCTGATTGCGAAAACTATCTAAAAGACATCCTAAAAAACAAATAAAAAAATCACCGCACTTTTAATACGATGATTTTTATCCCTCTAAATGCCTAGCATTTATTGTTCATTATAAATTTCAAGATTGGATGCTTGTTTTTCTCGTTTTTTCTTTGCACTATCATTGCGTTGAGTTGCGATTTTATTAAGATATTCAGGGCTAATATCGCCTGTAATATATTCGCCTGTAAAAACAGAACAATCAAAACCTTGAATGGCTGGATTTTCCAATTGAACAGATTCAGTAAGTGCGGTCAGATCTTGGAAAATTAATTTGTCTACGCCAATCAAATGTGCAATTTCATCAACATTTCGTCCATAAGCGATCAGTTCATCACGGCTCGGCATATCAATACCATATACATTCGGATAACGAATTTCTGGGGCAGCAGAGGCGAAGTAAATTTTCTTCGCGCCAGCTGAGCGAGCCATTTCAACAATTTGCTCAGAGGTTGTACCTCGAACAATAGAATCGTCCACCAATAACACGTTTTTATCTTTAAATTCAGCTTTAATGGTATTCAATTTGCGACGAACAGAACTAATACGCTGTGCTTGTCCTGGCATAATAAAGGTACGGCCAACATAGCGATTTTTCACAAATCCTTGGCGATAAGGCTTCCCTAGAACACGAGCTATTTGTAACGCAATATCTGTTGAAGTTTCAGGAATAGGAATGACAACATCAATATTATCAATTTCATCAGCCCATTCTTTTGCAATTTTTTGCCCGAGTTTTTCGCCCATGTGAACACGCGCAGCATAAACCGAGACGCCATCAATCGTTGAATCTGGGCGTGCAAAATAAACATACTCAAAAATACAAGGATTTAACACCGCACTTTCGGCGCATTGCTGCGAATAAAGCTCGCCATTAAATGTCACATAAACGGCTTCACCTGCAGCAATATCACGCACAAACTCGAAACCTACAATATCTAAAGCCACTGTTTCAGAGGCAAACATATAATCAGTCTTGCCATTTTCTTCGCGTTTACCCAGCACCAAAGGACGAATACCAAAAGGATCACGAAACGCAACCATGCCATGTCCAATAATCATCGCTAAACAAGCATAAGCACCACGAACATCCTTGTGTGTTTTACGAACGGCATAGAAAATATCTTGTGGATCTAGGTGATCTTGAGGAATATGATCGAGATGGTTAGCGAGAATATTAAGAAGAAGTTCGGAATCTGAATTCGTGTTTACATGGCGGCGAGCTGTTTTAAAGACTTTTTCTTTTAACTCCACTGAGTTGGTTAAGTTGCCGTTATGCACCAAAGTGACACCATAGGGAGAATTCACATAAAAAGGCTGTGCCTCTGAGACGCTAGAACTCCCCGCTGTAGGATAGCGAATATGCCCTAATCCAGCATTTCCTTGCAAGCGTAGCATATGCTCTTGACGGAACACATCGCTGACTAAGCCATTAGCTTTACGTAAGCGGAAACGGTTTTCATCATCAACCGTTACAATACCCGCCGCATCTTGTCCACGATGTTGCAAAAGAGTTAATGCTGCATAAATAGATTCATTAACCGGACTTTGGCTAACAATACCGACAATACCACACATTTTGTGTTCCTTATTGATTAAGCGTTGGATTTAAAAAACTTGAACTTGACTGAAGCTGTTGAAAGAACCATTCAATAATAAAACCAAAATGCGGTATTAATTGAGATTCTTTCCACCAATCAGTTTGTTCAAAATTGGTAAAAGTATCCATAAAAAATAACAACGCAGCCACAATCAATGCACCGCGCACTAAACCGAAAGCTGCACCTAATACGCGATCAGTGCCGCTTAAACCCGTCTTATCTACTAATTGACTAATCACATAATTTACTATGGCACCCACAATTAAAGTCAGAACAAACAGAATGGCGATTGCAGTTCCATTACGCACATACATTGATTCAATTTGCGTAAGATAAGTGGCAAGATAAGGATAGAACTGGCTTGCTACGATAAATGCCACAACCCAGCTACCAAGTGAAAGTACTTCGCGTACAAAACCACGTAATAAACTGACAAGAATGGAAAAAGCGATAATGCCAATAATAATGTAATCGATCATTAAAAAATCTCTCAATGAAAAACGGCCGTTTAAAACGACCGAGGTATTCTACAAAAATACAGCCAAAAAGAAAACGTTTGCGTAAACTAAATTTCCTGCCAAAAAGCACGTTCAAATTTGCTTTGAGCTTTCCTTAAGACCTCTGCTAAATGTTGATATGTCGGTTTTTCTTGCACAAAAGGCAAGGGTTCATTTTGTTGTTTTAAGCGTTCGCAAATATCGTAAAACCATACCGCACTTTGATTTTCTAATGGCGAATTTGCACGCTTACCAAGCCAATAAAGCCCTTGAAAAGGAATAAGCAAGGCAAAAAGTGCGGTCAAAATTGCGATAGAAAATGCCATTAAATCATTTTTTGCATAAATCTGTTGCCACAGTATTGCAAATACAGCAACAAAAGGCATAAATTTTTGTGCAAAACTCGTGGCTTTCATAATACGGTTTTCAGGGAAAATAATCCCTAACTTCGCCTCCTGCGGCCAAGTATTAAGATAAATTTGTCCCTGTTTAAAAATGGAAAAAAACGCCATAAAAAACACCTCAAAAAATTGACCGCACTTATCATACGCTATTTTAAGTCTATTTTTAGTAAAAATAGTTTAATTTTTCAAAAAATACGATAAAGTTTGTATTTTTTCCTTACCGATGAATTTATTTTATTCATCAAAAGGTGTATCCTATACCTAATTTTTCAAACCATCTTAAATGATGGATTTCTATTAACCTCAATCAAATATAGGGTTCCTATGTCAAAACTTGTTCTTATCCTTAACTGCGGTAGTTCTTCACTAAAATTTGCAATTCTTGATCCAGCAACAGGGGAAGAAAAATTATCTGGCTTAGCCGAAGCATTTTTCTTACCAGAAGCACGTATCAAATGGAAACTCAATGGAGAGAAAGGTAACGCAGATTTAGGCGCAGGCGCAGCGCATACTGAAGCGCTTAATTTTATTGCATCTAACATTCTGACTGATGAACTAAAAAATTCTATCGCAGCAATTGGTCACCGTATCGTTCACGGTGGCGAAAAATACACCCAATCTGTTATCGTAACTGATGAAGTTGTTAAAGGTATTGAAGATGCTGCACAATTTGCGCCACTTCACAACCCTGCTCACTTAATTGGTATTCGCGAAGCATTTAACGCATTCCCACACTTAAAAGATAAAAACGTGGTAGTTTTTGATACAGCATTCCACCAAACTATGTCTGAAGAAGCATTCCTTTATGCCCTTCCATACTCTTTATATAAAGAACACGGCGTACGTCGCTATGGTGCACACGGCACAAGTCACTACTTCATTTCTCGTGAAGTCGCTGAATATGTAGGCAAACCCGCAGACCAAGTCAATGCTATTATTTGTCACTTAGGTAATGGTGGTTCTGTTTCTGTTGTGCGTAACGGTCAATGTATTGATACATCAATGGGCTTAACTCCACTAGAAGGTTTGGTAATGGGTACGCGTTGTGGCGATATTGACCCTGCAATCGTATTCTATCTATACAAAACACTAGGTATGTCTATGGAACAAATCGAAGAGACTTTAGTGAAAAAATCTGGTCTTTTAGGTTTAACTGAAGTAACCAGCGACTGCCGTTATGCTGAAGATAACTACGATAATGCATCTAAACCAGAAGCAAAACGCGCTTTAAATGTTTATAGCTATCGTTTAGCGAAATACATTGGTGCTTATATGGCTGTGTTGGGCGATGATCACTTAGATGCGATTGCATTCACTGGTGGTATTGGCGAAAACTCAGCGCACGTTCGTGAATTAGCATTGAATCACTTAAAATTATTTGGCATTCAAATCGATAATGAACGAAATCTTGCCGCACGTTTTGGTAAAGATGGCGTAATCACGACTGATGATTCCGCATTTAAAGCGATTGTTCTTCCAACTAACGAAGAATTGGTTATCGCACAAGATACCGCAAGACTTTGTTTCTAATTCAACAACAAACTGCCGAATTTTTCGGCAGTTTTTATTTATAACATATACATATTAAGGTTTAATTATGTCTCGCACGATTATTCTTATCCCTGTAAGTAAAGGCGTGGGTTTAACTAGCATTAGTCTTGGATTAATCCACTCTCTCGAACAAAAAGGCGCGAAAGTTGCTTTTATGAAACCCGTTTCTCAACCAAGCACTGGCGAAGATAAATTGGATCGCACAACCTCTATTATTCGCACTAGCACTAGCCTTGAAACTGCCGAACCCTTTATGTTAAGCGTGGCAGAATCATTAATTGGTCAAAATCAGTCTGACGTATTGTTAGAAAAAATTGTAGCTAACCACCAACAATTAACCAAAAACAACGATATCGTTGTGGTGGAAGGTTTAATTCCAACAAGAAAACACGGTTATGCAAATAATATCAACTATGAAATTGCACAAGCATTAGATGCAGAAATCGTATTAGTTGCAGCACCAGCAACTGAAACCCCAACCGAATTAAAAGATCGTGTAGAAGCAGCAGCCTCTTTATTTGGTGGTAAAAACAATCCAAATCTTTTAGGCGTAGTTGTAAACAAATTTAATGCACCCGTTGATGAATCTGGTCGTACACGCCCCGATCTTGCTGAAATCTTTGATTCATTCCAACACAATCATATTAGCGAAACAGAAGTAAACAAATTATTTGCAGATAGTGCCATCAAATTATTAGCTTGTGTGCCTTGGTCAGCAGATTTAATCGCAACACGCGCTATCGATTTAGTGAAATACTTAGGTGCATCAATTATCACTGAAGGAGATATTAACCGTCGCATCCGTGGTATCACTTTCTGTGCAAGAAGTTTACCAAATATGGTTGAGCATTTCCGTGCAGGCAGTTTATTAGTCGCTTCAGCAGATCGTCCAGATGTGCTTGTAGCAGCCGCTCTCACAGCGTCAAATGGTATTGAAATCGGCGGTATTTTATTAACAGGCGGTTATAAAATTGATGCTCAAATTAATAAACTTTGCCAACCTACTTTTGAAAAAGCAAAATTGCCGATCTTCCGTATTGAAGGCAATACTTGGCAAACGGCATTAAGTTTACAAAGCTTTAATCTTGAAGTGCCTGTTGATGACAAAGAACGTATTGAAAATATTAAACAATACATTAGCCAACACTTTAATGCTGACTTTATCAATAATTTAGTTGCAGATTCTAGCCGTTTACCTCGCTTATCCCCACCTGCGTTCCGTTTCCAATTAACTGAACTTGCTCGTGCGGCGAAAAAACGTATTGTGCTTCCTGAAGGCGATGAACCTCGTACAATCAAAGCAGCTGTACTTTGTGCAGAACGTGGCATTGCGGAATGTGTGCTTTTAGCAGATCCTGCATCAGTTCAACGTGTTGCAGAAGCACAAGGTGTTAAATTAGGCAAGGGTATTACAATCATTAACCCAGCAGATGTTCGTGAAAACTATGTTGATCGTTTAGTTGAATTACGTAAAGCGAAAGGTATGACCGAAACCGCAGCACGTGAACAATTAGAAGATACCGTAGTGCTTGGTACTATGATGTTAGAAGCAAATGAAGTAGATGGTTTAGTATCTGGTGCCGTTCACACTACAGCAAATACCATTCGCCCACCAATGCAAATCATCAAAACTGCACCAGGTAGTTCAATCGTTTCTTCTATCTTCTTTATGTTATTACCAGATCAAGTGCTTGTTTATGGCGACTGCGCGGTAAACCCAGATCCAACAGCAGAACAACTTGCGGAAATCGCAATTCAATCTGCGGATTCTGCGAAAGCATTTGGTATTGATCCAAAAGTCGCAATGATCTCTTACTCAACAGGTACATCTGGTAGCGGTGCTGATGTGGAAAAAGTGAAAGAAGCAACCCGTATTGCGAAAGAAAAACGCCCTGATTTATTAATCGATGGCCCATTACAATATGATGCAGCTGTGATGGAAGACGTGGCTCGCTCTAAAGCACCAAATTCACCAGTAGCAGGTAAAGCAACAGTATTCGTATTCCCTGACTTAAATACGGGTAACACCACTTACAAAGCAGTACAACGTTCTGCAGATTTAGTGTCTATTGGCCCAATGCTTCAAGGTATGCGTAAACCAGTCAATGACTTATCTCGTGGAGCCTTAGTTGATGATATTGTGTACACAATTGCCTTAACCGCAATTCAAGCAACACAATAGTTCAAGTAAAAACATAAAAGAAAATACCGCACTTTGCCCCAGTCAGTAAAAGTGCGGTATTTTTTATAACGTTTTTTACAAATCAACCAAAATCAAAATTGCGGCTTCGCCACCCCATTCTCTTGGTGCTTGATGTAATGCCCGCACTTTAGGATGTTGTACTAGCCAACGTGGAATTTGTTTTTTCAATGTAAAGGTGCCATAGCCCGTCATGATACTGGCACAATCAACATGCTCATTTTCACAAGCCAGTAAAAGTGCGGCTAATTCTTGCTTAGCTTGTTCACGGGTTAAACCGTGTAAATCTAAAAACAATTCTGGGAAAAAATCTCCACGACGAAGTTGTTTTAATAAATGGGAATCTTCCCCATCACGTAAATATTTCACAACACCATCATTGTCATTCAGTAACGGCTCATATTCATCAGAAAAATAAAATAACGTATCTTCTTTCGCTCGTAATTCTTTCAATTCTATTTTTTTCTGATCACGTTTTTGGTGAGGGGCAACAAAAGTATCTTGTTTCATTGGCTTAATGCCTTTGGTTTCCGCACGGAATAAATCAAATTCGTCTTGCATTTTTTTCTCATTAATTTCAAATTTTGCGTATCATATCATAGTTCTACATTCTCATCTGTGGTATAACTACGCCAAATTTTCATACCGAATTTTATGCTAACTTTTCTACTCACTTTTATGGAGAAATGCGATGGAAACTTCACATAACCAAGAATTAGTTGCAACTATCTTGGAAGATAATGTTGCAAACGAACTGCAAACCATCCAAGATTTTCTGCGTTGGACGTATAGCATTCTCAATCGATCCGATATTTACTTCGGGCAAGGGCACGATAATCCTTGGGATGAAAGCCTGCAACTCGTTTTAAGTGGCTTACATTTACCCATTGATTTACCTACCGAATTATTTAACAGTCGATTAACCCCATCTGAAAAAGAAACCTTAGTTCAACTTGCATTAACCCGAATCGAACAACGTGTACCAGTGGCATATTTAACAAATAGTGCTTGGTTCTGCGGTCACGAATTTTATGTCGATGAACGAACCATTATTCCACGTTCTCCAATTAGTGCTTTAATTCAAGATCGCTTTGAAAATTTAATTTCACAGGAACCTCATCATATTCTCGATCTATGCACAGGCAGTGGCTGTATTGCCATTGCTTGTGCTTATGCTTTCCCAAATGCGGAAGTAGATGCTGTCGATTTATCGGTTGATGCACTTAATGTGGCGGAGATCAATATTTCACGCCATCAATTAGAACATCGCGTATTCCCGATTCAATCAAACTTATTTACAAATATTTTAGGACAAAAATACGATCTTATCGTGACCAATCCACCTTATGTGGACGAAGAAGATCTCGCCGATATGCCAGAAGAATTCCATTTTGAGCCAGAGTTAGCCTTAGGTTCTGGCAGTGATGGCTTAAACATTACCAAACAAATTTTAAAACAAGCGCCAGATTACTTAACTGAAAATGGCTTGTTGGTATGTGAAGTGGGCAATAGCATGGTGAGCTTAATTGAGCAATATCCAGATGTGCCATTTGAATGGGTAGAGCTTAAAAATGGTGGGCTAGGCGTATTTGCTATTCAGCGTAAAGATTTAGTGAAATATCACGATCTGTTTTAATCTTTCAAGTGCGGTTGAAATTCTTATTAAATTTCAACCGCACTTCATTTATACATTGTTATCTTGTTTCCAATTCAATGCCTTCAAATAATTTTTTCACTGAATTGTTATCACGCAAACGCTCGGCTTTTTCTACGACACTACGAGTTAAATGCGGCGAAAAATATTCCATAAAATCATACATATAATTACGTAAGAACGTGCTATGTTTAAATGCAATATTCGTCATACTTGGGCGGAACAAATGGCTTGCATCAATCAGTACAAGATCCGTATCTAGTGCCGTATGTGCCATAGATGCCATAATGCCCACCCCTAACCCCAAGCGCACATAAGTTTTAATAACATCAGCATCGGTAGCCGTAAAGACTATATTCGGTAAAATACCGGCACTATTAAATGCGTAATCTAAATCAGAAACACCCGTAAAACCAAATGTGTAAGTCACAAGTGGGTATTTTCCTAATTCCTCAATGGTCAGTTCTTTCACTTTAGCAAGTGGATGATCGGGCGTAACAATCACGGCACGATTCCACCAATAGCATGGAATCTGAACTAAATCATCAAATAAATAAGGTGCTTCAGTGGTAATTACCAAATCCACTTCGCCTGACATTAAAGCATCGTGAATTTGTGTTGGAGAACCTTGATGAATATGCAAACTCACATCAGGATATTTTTTAGAAAAACGTTCAATCACGCTTGGCAACATATAACGTGCCTGAGTATTTGTTGTCGCAATACGTAACACACCGTGATTTGGCTGAGTATATTCATCGGCAACGGCACGGATACCTTGCGCTTTAACAAGTAACTCGCGTGCAATCGAAATAATTTTTTTCCCTGCTGGTGTAATTGATTTTATATGCTTGCCATGACGCTCAAAAATTTCCAGACCTAATTCATCTTCTAAGAGGCGAACTTGTTTACTGATACCCGGCTGCGATGTGTAAAGTGCATTTGCAGCTTCTGTAACATTCAAATTTTGGTTTACAATCTCAACGATATAACGCAATTGCTGCATTTTCATAAAAAAGTCCTTATTTTTTATAACGTTTATTCATCTCCGAATAACGTTTCACCGCTTTACGAATTTGCCCAGATTTTGGACGACGACTTGCCTGTTTTACATCTAATTTCGTTTCGGTTTCAGCAGGTAATCCCACCAATTCACGCAAATAATTGACGTTTTCAAGATCCATTTCTTCCCAGCCACCACGAGGCAAACCTTTCATTAATTTGACATTTCCATAACGAATACGAATTAATCGGCTAACTTGAATACCTTGGGATTCCCACAAACGACGAACCTCACGATTACGTCCTTCCATCAAGGTTACGTCATACCATTGGTTAATACCCACACCGCCTGTAAATTTAATTTCTTTAAAATTGGCAGGGCCATCTTCAAGCTGAACGCCTTTGCGTAAACGCGCTAACATTGCATCATCCACTTGACCAAATACACGTACAGAATATTCACGTTCAACTTCACGGCTTGGGTGCATTAAGCGATTTGCTAATTCGCCATCAGTAGTAAAAAGCAACAAACCCGATGTATTAATATCTAAACGCCCTACTGCAATCCAACGAGACCCCGTTAAACGTGGCAAACGATCAAACACTGTGGCACGCCCTTCTGGGTCGCTACGAGTACAAAGTTCCCCTTCAGGTTTGTAATACATTAATACACGGCAAATTTCTTTTTGTGCGTGGCTAAGATTAATGATTTGACCATCAATACGCACTTTTACGCCAGAATGTACGTCAATACGATCGCCTAAAGTCGCAATTTTACCCTCTACGCTCACTCGACCGGAGGCAATCATCGTTTCAATTTCACGACGGGAGCCTTGCCCAGCACGCGCTAAAACTTTCTGTAATTTTTCGCCCTCTATTTTAGGTTGATTCGAGGCTTTTACAACAGGTTTCGCTTTTGGCTTAGATAAAAATTTGTTATCAGAATTAACCGCACTTTTTTTCGTATTTGCCGTTTCTATGCGAGCAGTACGAGAGACTGAACGTCTATCATTTTTAACTGAAAAATCACTTTTCTTTGCTGAATCTTTGGAAAAGTGCGGTTGTTTTTGAGTTTGTTTTTGACTAGGTTTCATTGTTTTCCTTGAATAATGGAAAGGTCGCTTTCACAAGCGTCTATCTGTTACATAATATGTATTAAATAAAAGGATCAGTGCTTCCACTTCCCTCGCGTAAAATCACTGGCGATTCTTCCGTTAAATCCACCACTGTTGTAGGCTCTTGCCCTAAATATCCACCATGGATAATTAAATCCACTTGATGTTCTAAACGATCACGAATTTCTTCAGGATCGGATTGTGTAGTATGTTCTTCATTCGGCAACATTAACGAACAAGATAAAATAGGCTCGCCTAAAGCTGAAAGTAAATCTAAAGCGATCTTATTATCTGGTACGCGTAAACCTATGGTTTTACGTTTTGATGTCATTAAACGACGCGGTAATTCTTTCGTTGCTGTAAGAATAAAAGTATAACGCCCTGGCGTATTATTTTTAATCAAACGATAAGCAGTATTATTTACCGTTGAGTAAGTTGAAAGCTCCGACAAATCACTACACACCAAGGTAAAATTATGACCTTCAGGCAATTTACGAATTGCTATAATGCGATCCATTGCGTGTTTATCGCCCATCATACAGCCCAAGGCATATCCCGAATCGGTCGGATACACAATCACACCGCCTTTTTGTAAAATCTCTACGGCTTGATTAATCAAGCGCGCTTGTGGATTTTCAGGGTGGATATAAAAAAATTGGCTCATGTATTTCTTCCTTAAAAAATGTGCACTGATTATAGCAGTTTTGCGTTCACTTTATAATGGCGAGCATATAAAAATAAAGGCGTAGAGAGTCAATCTACGCCTTATCAAACTAAAGTGCGGTTAATTTTCTTAAATTATTTTAATATCTTTCTCAAAGCTGCACCAATTTCAGCGAGGCTTTTTACACAGGTCACGCCTGCGGCCTCAAGCGCTGCAATTTTTTCTGCGGTAGTACCTTTTCCGCCACTAATAATAGCACCAGCATGCCCCATCCGTTTGCCTTTTGGCGCAGTAATACCCGCAATATACGCAACCACTGGTTTAGTGACATTATCTTTAATGAAGATTGCCGCATCTTCCTCTGCGGAACCACCGATCTCGCCAATCATCACAATAGCTTCTGTTTCGGGATCTTGTTGAAATCTTTCGAGAATATCAATAAAACTAGAGCCAGGAATAGGATCTCCACCAATACCCACACAAGTCGATTGTCCAAAGCCTTCATCTGTAGTTTGTTTTACCGCTTCATAAGTTAAAGTACCAGAACGAGAAACAATCCCCACTTTGCCTTTTTTATGTATGTGTCCTGGCATGATGCCGATTTTACATTCATCAGGCGTAATCACACCTGGGCAATTTGGCCCAATCATCACTACGCCCGTTTCATTTAATTTTTGTTTCACTTTAAGCATATCCAATGTAGGTATGCCCTCAGTAATACAGACAATTAACTTAATCCCTGCATCAATAGCTTCAATTATGGCATCTTTACAAAATGGTGCTGGCACATAAATGACCGTCGCTGTTGCCCCCGTATTTTCGACAGCTTCACGAACTGTATTAAATACAGGCAAACCAAGATGACTACTGCCACCTTTATTTAGCGATACGCCACCAACTAATTGCGTTCCATAGGCTAATGCTTGTTCAGAATGAAAAGTCCCTTGTCCACCAGTAAAACCTTGGCAAATCACTTTAGTATTTTTATCAATTAAAATCGCCATTAGTGTTCTCCTTTTGCTGCATTCACAGCTAATTCTGTAGCTTGTTGTAAATTCTGTGCGGTAAGGATATTAACATCGCTTTGCGCTAAAATTTGGCGACCGATTTCAGCGTTCGTTCCTTCTAATCGAACAACCACAGGCACTCTCACGCCCACTTCATTTACTGCAGCAATGACGCCTTCAGCAATCAAATCACAACGAACAATGCCACCAAAAATATTCACTAAAATAACCTTCACGGAAGGATCGGTTAAAATGATTTTGAACGCTTCAGCAACCCGATCTTTCGTTGCACCACCACCCACATCAAGAAAATTCGCAGGCTTCCCACCATAGAGTTTCACAATATCCATGGTTCCCATTGCAAGCCCAGCCCCGTTTACCATACAACCAATATCACCCTCTAAAGCCACATAGTTTAACTGGAATTTTTCAGCTTCTGCTTCACGAGCATCATTTTGAGTTAAATCTTGTAGTGCTAAGAGATCTTTATGACGAAATAAAGCGTTATCATCAACAGATATTTTGGCATCGAGACAAATCAAATTCCCTTGTTTAGTAAGAACAAGCGGATTGACTTCCAGTAAAGATAAATCTTTTTCTAAAAACAAACGAGATAACCCCATAAAAATATCGGTAAACTGTTTGTTTTGCACACCAATTAACCCTAATTTAAACGCTAATTCACGCCCTTGATAAGGCAATCCTCCAAATAAAGGATCAATAGTGACTTTGTGGAGTAAGTGCGGTGAATTTTGCGCGATTTCTTCAATATTCATTCCACCTGCAGAGGAAGCAATAAACACCACTTTTTGAGAGGCGCGATCAACAACCGCACTTAAGTAAAATTCTTTATCAATATCGCAAGTTTCTTCAAAATAAATCTGGTTTACTGGCTGCCCCAATTTATCCGTTTGAAAAGTGACTAAACGTTGTCCTAGCCATTTTTCTGCAAAAGATCTTGCTTCCTCTACATCCTGTACCAATTTAACGCCACCTGCTTTGCCACGCCCACCCGCATGAACTTGGCATTTCGCTGCCCACTTATCGCCTGAAAGTTGAGCCAGTACCAAATCTACTTCATCAACAGATTGACAGACTGCCCCATTTTTTACGGGTAATCCATAATGCTCAAATAGTTGTTTTGCTTGGTATTCGTGTAAATTCATTCGCGACGTCCTTTTTGGTTATGAAAACAATTCACTCAAGGTTTTAATGCTATATGTACCGTGATTTCTTCACGATCGTGATATAAATGTTTTGCTTGAATCTCAAAATTCAAATTCTGCTCCGCCAACATAACAGCCAAGTTTTCTAAACATAATATCACTTCTTGATAACGTTTTTTCATGGGTAATTTTAAATTAAAGATGGTTTCTCGGCACCAACCATTCAACAACCATTTGCCAATTAATAAAGAAATACGACTTGGTTGTTCCACCATATCACAGACTAACCAATCCACTTTTTTCCTTTTGGGAGGCTGAAATTTAAAACCATCTTCCGCACAATGTTCAATGCGACCTGTATCATGCAAACTCGCCGCCATTTTTCCGTGATCAACCGCATAAACAAATAAACCACGTTTGACTAATTGATATGTCCAACCCCCAGGGCAAGCCCCTAAATCAACACCAATCATATTTTCATTTAAACGTTTATTCTCTTCTTTACGCGGAATAAAAGTCAAAATAGCCTCTTCTAGTTTTAACGTGGAGCGGCTGGGTGCATCTGCCGGAAATTTTAAACGAGGGATTCCCATAAAATGAGGGGAATGATTATCCACATAAGAATATCCCACATAACAGCAATTCGGTTTTACAAAAAAACAATGTAAAAATTGACCGCACTTTTGACTCGCTTTTGCAGAAAGCCAACCTTGTTTTTTCAATGCTTGACGCAAAGGCACGGTAAATTTACGGCAAAAAGTGGAAAGCTCTTTCGCTTCATTTGTATCTGCAGTTTCTACAAAAAGCTCGCTAGATTGAGCAAAATTAACTTGTTGTAATAATGCTTCAAACGCCGCCACGATAGGACTAATACGATCAGCGGGATCTAAATCTTCCAATAAATCGGAAATAACCATCATCTGACGAGCAAAAATCAAACGGTTAAAAGGAATTTCTCGGGCAAGGCGATCTGCCTCATTAGGTTGATAACATTCAAAAATCACATAGCCCGAATTATCTTGTACTCGAGCAAAACCAAATACACCCAAATTACTTGCTTGATCAGTGATCTCTGCGGCGACTTCTTTCTCAAAACCTGGGCGACAATATAATGCGAGTTTATTCATTTTCTTCTCGTTTAATTGAGTTAATAATCCATTGGCGGAATGCTTGAATTTTTTGGTCATCAAGGCGATCAAGATGATTGACCACATAAAATGATTTTGGATCAGGCAAATTAGTCGGCAACACCGCTTGCAATGATCCATTTTCAATTTCTTGCAAAGCTAATAAGCGATTAGCTAATACAATGCCTTGCCCGTGAATAGCCGCCTGTAACGCCATAAATGTATGGCTAAATAACGGCCCTTGCTGAATATTTAAATCATCTAACTGTAAATGATTTGCCATCGCTTGCCAATTATCACGGGTATGAATATGAATTAATGTGTGTTTTTTTAAATCTTCAGGCTGAATAATTGGATTTTTATCTAGTAATTCAGGCGACGCAAAAATCAATAAATTTTCTTCGCAAAGACGATCCACTTGAAGATTCTGCCAATTTCCCAAGCCATAATAAATAGCAAGATCAATTTCTTTATTTAACAAGCCTTCGTCTTGATCCACACCTGTTAAACGCACCTCAATTTGCGGATAAAGCTGATTAAATTCACTTAAATGTGGCACGAGCCATTGAATACCAAAAGTTTGTGGCACGCTAATATTTAAATGCGGATCCGTTTTTAACGTTAATAATCGCTCTGTTGCTTCATTTAAACGACGTAGAATTTTATTAATATCAACAAAATAAGCTTTACCAAGCTCAGTTAATTCTAAAGAACGATTCTTTCGCTTAAATAATTCAATTCCTAAAAATTCTTCTAATAATTTAATTTGATGACTAACCGCCGCTTGTGTCACACAAAGCTCATCTGCAGCTTTAGTAAAACTTAAATAACGAGCAGCAGACTCAAAAGATTTTAGCGAATTCAATGGGGGCAAACGTTTATACATAAGTATTTCCATTCATAAATTTTTCGTCTATAATGGACAAGATTTATTTCAAATTAGTTTTTCTAATACCTCAAATAAAAAAACGTCGCTTGTCCTTTCTTGCCCTTTTTTCTTAAAATATCGCCATACTTAATGATTGGTAATTCCTTACTAGTTAATGAGTTTCAGACTTAAGTATGATGTTGTGTTTGCATATAGTTCGGGAAACCGAACTTGAGTAACAATTTGTTACTCATTTACTTCCTGTATATTATTAAACCGATTTGGTTAAATCGCCGCTCCATTGAGCGGCGTTTTTTTCGTCCTAATTCTATCACAATTACATATTGATTTCCTGATCCACTTCACAATTTTGACAATTCCTTGTTGATTTCTTGAAATTTGAGCGATTTTGAAAATCTATTATTTTAATCAAAGAGAGAATATTGTAGATTAAGCAACACTTTCACAAAAATATATAACCGTGGGTAAACATACCCACGGCTAATTATAGTAATAATGGTTCCCCTTTGGGGAACATCCTATCTCCCCCAAAGGGGTAGTATTAAAACTAGCCTAGGGTATACTTACCCTAGGCGACATAACTTCATAAAAAAAGGAAGCAAAATGAAAAACTTAGACTGGAATAACCTTGGTTTTAGTTATATTAAAACAGATTACCGTTTCATCGCTCACTGGAAAGAGGGCAAATGGGAGGAAGGCAAACTCACAACAGACAATACCTTACATATTCACGAAGGTTCTACCGCACTTCACTACGGTCAGCAATGTTTTGAAGGTTTAAAGGCTTATCGTTGCAAAGACGGCTCAATCAACTTATTCCGTCCGCAGGCGAATGCAGAACGTATGCAACGTACCGCAGACCGTCTTTTAATGCCACGCGTACCAACTGAATTATTCGTACGTGCGTGTAAAGAAGTGGTTAAAGCTAACCAAGATTGGTTGGGCCCTTACGGTTCTGGTGCAACCTTATACTTACGTCCATTCTTAATTGGTGTGGGCGAAAATATCGGCGTGAAAGCAGCACCAGAGTTTATTTTCTCTGTTTTCTGTTGCCCAGTGGGTGCTTACTTCAAAGGTGGTTTGGCTCCATCAAACTTCATCACGACCGATTACGACCGTGCAGCACCAATGGGAACCGGTGGCGTAAAAGTGGGCGGAAACTACGCAGCAAGCCTTCTGCCACATGTATTAGCGGCAGAACAAGGTACGCCAGAACGTAAATTTGCGGATGCTATTTATTTAGATCCAAAAACTCACACCAAAATTGAAGAAGTCGGTGCGGCAAACTTCTTTGGGATCACAAAAGATAATAAATTCATCACACCAAAATCAGAATCAATTTTACCAAGTATCACCAAATACTCTCTTTTACATATCGCAAAAGAGCGTTTAGGCATGGAAACCATCGAAGGCGATGTTTATATCGATCAACTTGACGAATTCGCTGAAGCTGGTGCGTGCGGTACAGCGGCTGTAATTACCCCAGTAGGTGGTATTCAACATCACGGCAACTTCCACGTTTTCTATTCAGAAACTAAAGTAGGCCCTGTTACCCGTCGCCTTTACGATGAACTAACAGGCATCCAATTCGGTGATGTCGAAGCACCTGAAGGCTGGATTGTGAAAGTGGAATAATTTCTAGCAATATAAAAACCAAAAGAGTGGTTGAAATTAACCGCTCTTTTTTATTGATTCAATCCCCATTGGCGAGAATCTTTATCAAATTTAACACCTGAATGCGAACCTTCTGCGCCGTTAAAATACACATCTTTATTCGCACAAGCTGAAATAATAAATGCGCCTGCGATAATCAACAACCATTTTTTCATAAGTAAACCTTTTTGCTAAATTAAAAAACCTGCGAATTGTAGCACAACGGCTTTATATCCCAACAAAATATTTCACTTGCCTTGCTAAAATAGAACTTCCCCACTAGAATACCCCCCGTAGTTCGCAAACCTCCTACAATAAAAAACTAGGTAGAATATGAATATTTTCAATCCAAACCATGATCGTAAAGCGATTGTCATCTTTTCAGGTGGACAAGACTCCACGACTTGTTTATTCCAAGCTATTGCTGAATACGGCAAAGAAAACGTAGAAGCCATTACCTTTCAATATGGGCAGCGTCATGCTATTGAATTAGAAAAGGCGCGTGCCATTGCGCAAAATTTAGGTATTAAACAAACCTTGATTGATACATCTGTTATGAAAGCTATCACGCATAATGCCTTAATGGATGAACAGTCGCATATTGAGAAAAAAGAGAATGAATTACCAAACACTTTTGTTGATGGTCGCAACGCTCTATTTTTACTTTATGCAGCAATTTATGCGAAAGGTCAAGGCATTCAAGATATTATCACTGGCGTATGTGAAACAGATTTCAGCGGTTATCCCGATTGCCGAGATGTATTTATCAAATCCATGAACGTTACCTTAAATTTGGCTATGGATTATCAATTCAATATCAAAACGCCATTAATGTATCTCACTAAAGCCCAAACTTGGCAGCTTGCTGATGAATTAGGCGTATTAGATTATGTACAAAAACATACGCACACTTGCTATGAAGGGATTGAAGGGGGATGCGGAAAATGCCCAAGCTGTATTCTTCGCAATAAAGGCTTACAAGAATATTTTGCAAAAAAGTGCGGTAAAAAAACTCAAGGAATTTAAACCGCACTTTAAATAAAATAAAAATTTCTTATCCCTCTTGATCGCTATAAATTTATGTATATAATGAATTCTGTTTTAGATACTAGATAGTAATTTAATAGTAATGAAACTTGGCTAGTGCATTCCCCCACTCCTTTCGCACTAGCCATTTTTTTTGGAATTTTGTACCATATCTCACCTGTTTCCAATCAACTATCCATTATGAATAATCTCGAACTTGAACAACTCATTAACCAAAAACTTTCTTCCGATAAAATCAATGACTATGCGCCCAACGGCTTACAAGTCGAAGGTAAAACAGAAATCAAAAAAATCATTACTGGCGTAACGGCAAGTCAGGCTCTAATTGATTACGCAATCAGCAAAAATGCCGATGCAATTTTGGTTCATCACGGCTATTTTTGGAAAAGTGAAAACTCTTGTATTCGAGGAATGAAAGGCAAGCGAATTAAAGCCCTTTTACTGAACGACATTAATTTATATGGCTATCATTTGCCATTAGATGTGCACCCAGAATTAGGTAACAATGCACAATTAGCCAAACTGCTCGACATTGAAAATTTACAACCATTAGAAAAAAGCTCTGTGAGTATTCCTGTTTGGGGCGAATTAAAAGAACCGATGACAGGTAAAGACTTTGCAGAAAAAATAGAAAAAGTGTTAAATCGAAAACCGTTAATTTGCATTGAAAACGGACCGCACCTAATCCGAAAAATTGGTATCTGCACCGGTGGCGGACAAGGTTATATTGATCTTGCTGCAGAACAAGGCTGTGACGCATTTATTACAGGGGAAGTGTCAGAACAAACAATTCATTCTGCCCGTGAGCAAGGATTACATTTCTTCTCTGCAGGCCATCACGCAACAGAACGATATGGCATCAAGGCATTAGGTGAATGGTTGGCGAAAGAATATGGCTTTGATGTAGAATTTAAAGATATAGATAATCCAGCGTAAAATACAAAAGTGCGGTAAAAATATTTCTTTTTTACCGCACTTTTATCTTCTGAAATTATCGTTTAAACATTCCGCCTAAACCACCAAGACCACCCAAGCCTCCGCCCATTAAGCCTTGCATTCCACGCATCATTTTAGCCATACCGCCTTTACGCATTTTCTTCATCATGCGTTGCATTTCATCGAATTGTTTAAGTAATTTATTCACATCTTGCACTTGAGTGCCAGAACCTAATGCAATACGACGACGGCGAGATCCTTTGATAATATCTGGGTTTGCACGTTCTTTTAAGGTCATGGAGTTAATGATCGCTTCCATTTTAATAAACATTTTGTCATCCACTTGATTTTTAACTTGATCAGGCAAATTTTTTGCACCAGGTAATTTCTCAAGCATAGACATCATACCGCCCATTTTTTTCATTTCGATCAGCTGCTCGCGGAAATCATCTAAAGTGAAACCATCGCCTTTCTTGAATTTCTGTGCCATTTTTTCGGCTTTTTCACGGTCAACAGAACGTTCAAGATCTTCGATAAGGGAAAGCACATCGCCCATGCCCAAAATACGGGAAGCGACACGATCAGGATGGAAAGGCTCAAGTGCTTCTGTTTTCTCGCCCACACCCAAGAATTTGATTGGTTTACCTGTGATTTGACGAATTGATAAGGCTGCACCACCACGCGCATCACCGTCCACTTTTGTCAAAATAACACCTGTAAGCGGCAATGCTTCATTAAAGGCTTTTGCCGTATTGGCTGCATCTTGACCAGTCATCGCATCAACGGTGAAAAGGGTTTCAATTGGATTTAATGCTGCATGAACTTGCTTGATTTCATCCATCATTTCTGTATCAACGTGCAAGCGACCAGCTGTATCCACAATCAACACATCGTAGAATTTCAGTTTTGCATCAGCAAGCGCCGATTTAGCAATATCAACTGGATTTTGTTTAACATCCGATGGGAAAAAATCCACGCCAACGGATTGAGCCAAGGTTTCAAGTTGCTTAATCGCAGCAGGGCGATATACGTCAGCAGACACCACTAACACTTTCTTTTTATGGCGTTCACGCAAGAATTTTGCCAATTTACCCACGCTGCTAGTTTTACCCGCCCCTTGTAAACCAGCCATTAAGATAACTGCTGGTGGTTGGGTTGCAAGGTTTAAACTCTCATTCGCTTCGCCCATGGCTTTTTCAAGCTCACGCTGAACGATTTTTAAGAACTCTTGCCCTGGCGTTAAACTTTTATTGACTTCTTCCCCAAGCGCGCTTTCTTTTACTTTTGCGATAAATTCACGCACCACAGGCAAGGCAACATCTGCTTCAAGTAATGCCATACGCACTTCGCGTAAGGTTTCTTTAATATTATCTTCCGTTAAACGACCTTTTCCTGTGATATTACGTAAAGTTTTGGAAAGGCGATCCGATAAATTCTCAAACATGGCTAACAATCCTGTTTTCTTAAAAAATTGCGCTGATTATACCGAAATTTAGTCGTTTTTCATCATTTCAAATGAAAATGACTTTTTGAGTAGGCGATTTCATGAAGAAAGCATACGAGATAAGGAAAAAGAATGATTATTTAGCCAATTTCGGGTATCATTCTGCTCACTCTTGGCTATTTGAGTAGCCATTTGATTTAGCAAAATCAAATAACAGGTAAAAAGTGCGGTAAAAAATGACCGCACTTTTTGTTGATTAACGAACAAAAGGATTTTCTCTTGGATAGCATTCCCCTTAGTACTTTATTTATTATTCTTATTATCTGTTTAGTGTTATCTGCCTATTTTTCTGGTTCAGAAACTGGACTACTCTCCCTCAATAAATATCGTCTTCATTTTCTATCTGAACAAGGCAATAAAGGCGCGAAAAAAGCGGAAAAACTGCTCGAAAAGCCAGATACCTTGTTAAGTTTTATTCTTATTTTTAATAACCTTGTGAATATCAGTGCATCGGCAATTGCAACAGTCATTGGTATGCGTTTATATGGCGATGTCGGCGTGGCGATTGCAACGGGTTTGCTCACTTTCGTGATGCTCGTATTTTCTGAAATCTTCCCTAAAACTGTGGCAGCGATGCACGCAGAAAAAGTCAGTTTTTTTTCAAGTCATATTTTAACTTCATTGCTTAAAATCTTTTATCCGCTCGTTTGGTTAATGAATATTTTTACTAAATCCTTGATGCAAATAGTAGGGTTAAAACTTGATATGCAAAAACAAGTGATTAGTAGTGAAGAACTGCGTAGCATTGTGTCAGAGGCGGGCGAAGCAACGCCAAATGAACAACATCCACAAATGTTACTGTCTATTTTGGATATGGAAACAGTCACTGTTGATGACATTATGGTTCCCCGCAACGAAATCGGCGGTATAAATATTGATGATGATTGGAGAGCTATTATGCGCCAGCTCAATCACGCCGCACACAATCGTGTTGTACTTTATAAAGGCAGTCTTGATGAACAAGTGCTTGGCATTTTGCGCGTGCGTGAAGCATTCCGCTTACTGCTTGAAAAAAATGAATTTACCAAAGAAACCTTAATTCGTGCCGCAGATGAAGTGTATTTCATTCCTGAAAGCACGCCATTAAAAACGCAACTTGCAAATTTCCGTGCAAATAAAGAACGCATTGGCTTAGTTGTGGATGAATACGGCGATATTAAAGGTCTTGTAACTTTGGAAGATATTTTGGAAGAAATCGTTGGAGATTTTACCACTTCCACCGCCCCAAGCATTGACGAAGAAGTAATTCAACAGTCTGATGGTTCAATGATTATCGATGGCTCTGCCAACCTACGCGATCTCAACAAAATGTTCGGCTGGGAACTTGATACCGAAGATGCCCGAACCTTTAATGGTTTAATCCTAGAACACTTAGAAGAAATTCCCGATGAAGGCACGGTTTGCGAAATTGATGGCTTGCAAATTACCATTCTTGAAGTGGGCGATAATATGATTAAACAAGCGAAAGTAGTAAAACTTTAATCATAAAAACTCCGACAAATTAAACCGCACTTTTGACTTGGATCACAAGTGCGGTTCTTTTTTGCGCATTTTTTAGAAAAGATTTTTATAATTCTTTCTAGGTATATTTTGATAGAGAACAAGGATATGGAACACGAATATCAACGGGCGGTGACTCGCGTATGCGTACAAACAGCATTGCTCTTGTTACAACATGGGGCAGAAAGTACCGTAGTGGTGCAAATGGCGCAGCGTTTAGGCGTAGCACTTGGCGTAGAAAGTGTAGAATGTGCGCTTACGGCAAATGCAGTGGTGCTGACGACCTTATCCGATAATCATTGCATTACCACCGCACGAAAAAATACAGATAAAGGCATTAATATGCAAATGGTCACTGATGTTCAACGTATTGTGATTGCTGTTGAGCATCATTTGTATGACTTAGAAATCGCACAAAGAAAACTGAATCAATTAAAACCGCTTAAATATAACCGATGGTTGATTGTATTCATGATAGGCTTATCTTGTGCGGCGTTTGCTCATTTATCTGGCGGAGATTGGATAATTTGTGGCATTACCTTTGTGGCAGCAGCCATAGCAATGTTTGTGCGGCAAGAGTTTTCAAAACGGCACTATAATCCCATCATTGTTTTTTCTATCACGTCCTTTGTTGCCTCACTGATTTCTGGCGTTAGCTTGAAATATAACTTAGGTAATGATCCTCAAATTGCTTTAGCGTCTAGTGTGTTATTACTTGTACCAGGGTTTCCTCTGATTAATTCTTTGGCGGATATATTAAAAGGTTATGTGAATATGGGATTAGGTCGTTGGACGATTGCCACTATTCTCACTTTTGGCGCATGTCTTGGCATTGTATTTGCTTTGAGCGTATTACATATTACAACTTGGGGGCATTAAAATGTTATTAGATATCACAATATTTATATTGAAATTACTCGATGATATGTTATTTGCCGCAATTCCAGCGGTGGGCTTTGCTTTAGTATTTAATGTGCCGCCCAAGGCCTTAAAATATTGTGCAATTTTAGCCGCACTTGGGCATGTGACACGCACATTATTACTGCATATTAATATGCCTATTGTATTTGCCACCTTCTTTGCCACTTGCGTAATTGGATTTTTAGGCGTGCATCTTTCCCATCGTTATTTAGCCCATCCCAAAGCCTTCACCGTTGCGGCAATTATCCCCATGATCCCCGGTGTTCATGCTTATAAAGCAATGATTTCAATGGTACAAATTCATCACTTTGGTTTTTCTGATGCTTTATTTGAACAAATGATTAGCTCCTTTATTAATACCAGTTTTATCTTAGGCGCAATTGTATTTGGATTAGCTTTACCGGGCTTATTGTTTTATCGGCAAAAACCTGTTGTATAACACTAAAACGGTGCAACAAAAAAGCCGACATTTTGTCGGCTTTCTACTATTCTTGTGATTTTTTCTTGAGATATTCATAAAGCTCATCTTTAATCCGTAATTTTTCTTTTTTCAAAGCCTCAATTTCCATATGAGTAGCGAGCTGAATGTTTTCCTGCATATTCTTAATTTCATGATCTAATTCGTTATGCTTTTCAAAAAGACGATCAAAATAAGCATCATTACTTTTAAGCTTGGTAATTAAGTCTCGATATTCGGGAAACATAGCATTGCTCCTATAGTGGTTTTAACTGGTTTAAGTTTACTACATTCACCCCAAATAAACAGAACAGGATCTTAAAAATTTGACAACGATCACAAAAATTTATTTATCGAAAATTATCCTTTACTCTCTTGCTTTTTTCTTTCTTCCAGTACCTAAAATCAGCATCGCTAACAAACTAAACATAATTCCAAAGCCAGCCCCCCCATTGAAATAACATAATGTTTCTCTAACATCACAAGATTAGATTGTTATACAAAATGAAATGCCACCAAATTATTACCTAACGCTTGAATAGATTGCATCATCTTCAATTTATTTTGTGAGATGAAAACACTTCCCCGCAAAACCTAGCCCACCACCGATAAGCATAAACAGAAAAGAAAGAATAAATTTTCTCATAATTTACCTAAAATTCAGACTAAATGGAGCGTGGATTCTAACACAAAGTGCGGTCAATTTTTCTTTATTTTTATCCGCTGGCTTTTAAACTGGTTTATTTAAAGAAAGCACGCTAGAATAAGGCTATTTTCATTTCAACGAAAAAAGTAAGGAAATTCTATGATCGATCCAAATTTGCTCCGTAATAATTTATCCGAAGTCGCAGAAAAATTAAAAGTAAAACGCAACTTTATTCTTGATACGGAAAAACTCACTGCGTTAGAAGATCAGCGCAAAAACTTACAAATCACTACCGAAAACTTACAAGCTGAACGTAATACTCGTTCAAAAGCTATTGGTGCTGCGAAAGCACGTGGTGAAGATATCGAACCGTTATTGGCTGAAGTGGATAATATGGGCAACCAATTGACTGAAGCAAAAGCACAATTAGATGCGGTACTTGCGGAAATCAATCAAATTGTATTAAGTATTCCAAATCTACCTGCAGACGAAGTGCCATTAGGCAAAGATGACACCGAAAATAAAGAAATCTTACGTTGGGGCACACCACGTACATTTGATTTTGAAGTAAAAGATCATGTGGCTTTAGGCGAAGAAGCAAATGGCTTAGATTTTGCCGCAGGAGCTAAATTAGCTGGTGCGCGTTTTGCCGTAATGAAAGGTCAAATCGCTAAAATGCACCGTGCATTAGCGCAATTTATGTTAGATCTTCATACTGAACAGCACGGCTATTTAGAAACCTATGTGCCTTATTTAGTGAATCACGCCACACTTTATGGCACTGGGCAATTACCAAAATTTGGGGAAGATTTATTCCATACGCTTGCTTTAGAAGGCGAACAACCTTACGCATTAATTCCAACCGCAGAAGTACCAGTCACTAATTTAGTGCGTGATGTAATTATTGATGAAGCAGAATTGCCAATAAAAATGACCGCACATACGCCATGTTTCCGTTCAGAAGCAGGCTCTTACGGTCGTGATACTCGCGGTTTAATTCGTATGCACCAATTTGATAAAGTGGAAATGGTACAAATCGTTGATCCAGATAAATCTATGGAAGCACTTGAAGAATTAACAGGTCACGCAGAAAAAGTATTGCAATTATTAAATTTACCATACCGTAAAGTTTTACTTTGCACAGGCGATATGGGCTTTGGTTCTTGCAAAACTTACGACTTAGAAGTGTGGGTGCCTGCACAAAATACTTATCGTGAAATTTCTTCTTGCTCAAATATGTGGGATTTCCAAGCTCGCCGTATGCAAGCACGTTGTAAAGCAAAAGGCGATAAGAAAACCCACTTAGTGCATACCTTAAATGGTTCAGGCTTAGCGGTTGGTCGTACTTTAGTAGCTGTGCTTGAAAACTATCAAAATGCCGATGGTTCAATCACCGTGCCAGAAGTGCTACGTCCATATATGGGCGGATTAGACGTTATCGGAAAATAATCCTTCTATAAAATAAAAAAGCGTGGATTTTAAAATTTCCACGCTTTTTTATTAAGCTATTTCAACAGCGACATCGGATTCTGATTTAGATTTTAATTCACCTACTTCATATAAATCAATGCCCGCATCTTTGGCTATTTCAATGACCGTTTGAACGCTATTAGGCTCAACTGCCACTAATAAACCGCCTGATGTTTGAGGATCACACAAAATCGCTTTTTGTTCTTCCGTTAATACACCCACTTTATGCCCATAACTTTCAAGATTACGCCCTGTTCCTCCGGGGACGCAACCTTGAGCAATATAATCTTTTACGCCGTCCAAGGTTTTAATTTTGTCCGCAAAAACTACCGCACTTAGATTTGAACCTTCACAGATTTCAATTAAATGACCAAGTAAACCAAATCCTGTGACATCCGTCATTGCTGTTACGCCATCCACTTGGGAAAATTGGCTGCCAATGGAATTCATTTGGAACATAGCGGCAGTGGCTAAACCTTGATGTTCTGGCTTAAGTTTTCCTTTTTTCTCCGCCGTCGTCAAAATACCGATACCAAGCGGTTTCGTCATATAAAGCTTACAACCTGATTTTGCAGAAGCATTACGTTTCACTTTTTCAGTGTCAATCACGCCTGTCACCGCTAAACCAAAAATAGGTTCGGGTGAATCAATGGAATGTCCACCCGCCAAAGCAATACCCGCTTGATGGCAAGCAAAGCGACCGCCATCAACAATTTTCTGTGCAACTTCTGCAGGTAATACATTAGTTGGAAAACCTAAAATAGCGATTCCCATAATCGGCTTACCGCCCATAGCAAAAATATCACTGATGGCATTGGTTGCGGCAATTCGTCCAAAATCAAAAGGATCATCTACAATCGGCATGAAAAAGTCTGTGGTACTGATAATCGCAGTTCCATTCCCAAGATCATACACCGCTGCATCGTCTGCGGTTTCATTGCCGACGAGCAGATTTGGATCATAAAATTTTTCCAGTTCTGAATGTAAAATTGTCCCTAACACCTTAGGCGAAATTTTACAGCCTCAACCTGCACCATGGCTGTATTGCGTCAGCCGAATTTTTTCTTCCATTTCTTATTTACCTTGTTGAATATTCGTTTTCGAGAATATGACGTTTAAACCTATTCTTAATCATAAAGATCTTCGCCATCTTTCCTTGTACGCAATAATTGCAAAATCCAAACATATTGCTCTGGCGTTGGCGTAACAAAAGATTCTATTTCTTCGTTCATTGCTCGGGCTGATTGTTCAGGATCATCGCTTAAATTCATTGCAGGATGAATTTCCATTTCATATTTGCCGGTTTCAGCGTTATAACGAGGAAACATTGGAATGACAACGGCTTTAGAAAGTTTTGCCATTTTATTTAATCCTGGCAATGTCGCTTTATAAGTCCCAAAGAAATCAACAAATACGCTTTGCTCCGCACCAAAATCTTCATCGGGTAAGTAATAACCCATTTCGCCTTTACGAACATGATTTAAAAAGGGTTTAATACCATTTTGGCGAGCATGCATTTTTCCGCCGAAACGTTGGCGTGTAATCGTCCAAAGCCAATCCGCCAATGGATTACGGTGTGGATTATACATAGAAGTCATTGGCATACCTTGAATGTGCAAAATAATGCCTGAGGCATCAATTGCCCAGCCATGTGGCACCATAAGAATAATATTCTTGCCTTCAGCTTTTGCCTGTTCGATATGTTCAAGACCGATAAATTCGCTACGTTTTTGCAAATGTTTCTTTGAACGGATGGCAATCTCACCAATACCAAACATAACCTGAGCGACAACCGCAAACATTTTATCAATGACTTGCTCACGTTGTTGTTCAGTCCAATGAGGAAAGCAATATTGCAAGTTAGTTTGCGCGCGCGTACGCTGTTTCTTTGCTTTATGCCCAATCCAAATACCTAATTTTCCCGCCAATTTATCGCGCAGACGAAAAGGCACAAATGCTAACAACAATAAAAAGAAAATACCGAGCCAAATTCCCCAATATTGAGGCTTTAAATACGACCATGAAAAGTACGCTTCATAGCCCACTCTCGCCGTCAGACGTAAATTTTGTTGATTATCCGACATAATAAAATGAAATTAATTTTAACCGCACTTTTGTGCGCTTTCCGAATTAAAAATGAAACCAACCCTGATCGTAAACCATTTTGGCCGTCATCATAAAAGACATGATAACAACCATCGGTCGAATCAAGGTTTTACCTTTCGTCATCACCATTTTGGCGCCTAAATTTGCACCTAAAATGCTCCCAGCCATCATCACGAAACCCACTTTCCAAAGAATTTGTCCGCCCAATAAGAAAAGTGCAAAAGAAGCAAGGTTCGAAGTGAAGTTCATCACTTTTGCATGTGCTGTCGCTTTCGGGAGATTAAATCCTAGCAAAGTAACACAGGCCAAACTCATAATTGAGCCCGTTCCTGGGCCAAAGAAGCCATCATAAAAACCTAAAAATGGGCTAATTAAAAGACCAAATAACAGATAACTTAATCGTTGTTTCCGATCTTCATCACCTAATTTAGGGGTAAATAAAAAATACAGACCAATGACTAAAATCAGAAAAGGCAGAATTTTTCTGAAAATCGCCACGTCAATTGATTGAATTAATAATGTACCTAGGGCAGAACCTAAGAAAACCCAAATCAAAATAAACCAAATATCGCGTAAATTGACCGCTCTTTTTCGCAAGAAATAAAGACTTGCGGATAATGCACCGCCCATAGCTTGCAATTTGTTAGTGCCTAACGCCATTGCTGGCGGCATACCAGTCATGAGCAACGCTGGAATGGTGATTAATCCCCCACCACCAGCAATTGCATCGATAAATGATGCGACAAAACCAACACAAAACAATATTGCTAAAAGATCAATTCCGATATCCATATTGATTTACCTTAATTCTATTCTAACCATTCATTCCGATTCGGGGAATTTAAAATTTGTTGGCACAAAAACGGCTCAGGTGGTGTAACTTTAGGTTTGCTCACTGAAGCACCTGTTTTTGGTGGCTCAAACCAAGAATATAATTCGTCTCCACAACCATCACTGGGAGGAACGGGTGCTTGATTTTCACAATAAGACGCATCTGCTGGGCAAGTTAAACGAACATGAAAATGAGAGTCGTGTCCATACCAAGGACGAACTTTGTGTAACCAGCCGCGATCATTGCCAGCAGTTTGACATAATTTTACCTTAATCGCAGGATTAACAAAAATACGTGTCACATTTGGATCTTGCGCGGCTAATTTGATTAACGTCGCATGATTGCTATTCCATACGCGTTCATCCACTCGTTGTGCCTTTCTATCCACAACTAATAAACCTTTACCATCAGAATTCAGTGCATCGGCATCTGACATTTCGCCCATTCTTAACCAAATATCCGCATCTAATCCCATCTGATGGCTAGCATGACCCGTTAAAAATCGTCCACCACCTGGCATGGCAATATCGCCCACTAACATCGTTGGTAACCCAGCAGCTTTAGCACGTTGTCCCAAACGTTCAAGATACTGAATCATATTTGGATGACCATAATAACGATTGCGATTCATACGAATAACTTGGTAACCGTCTCCTTTCGGCGGTAGTGCTTGCGCCCCAATAATACATCCATTGGTATAACTACCAATAGGTTTTGCTTTCCCATCGCCACTTGGTATTGGACGTTTCACTTTTTGCCAATCTAGAGGAGACGCAGCAACGTTCAGAGAGAAAAGTGCGGTAAAAATTATGGTTGTTTTTAATAAAATTTTATTCATTCTAAAGTTTTGCTATGGGTAAGCATATCTTAGGTTTTGCCGTGGGTAAGTATACCCACGGTTAGAAAAATAGTTCCCCTTTGGGGAACTTTCCACTTACCCCAAAGGGGTAACATCAAACTAACCTAGGGTATACCTACCCTAGGCACAGACTCCCATCTTATACTAAGATTATTTACACTGTGCCTTAAAACGTAATAGATGATCTAATAAGACAATCGCCATCATTGCTTCTGCGATGGGTACAGCACGAATACCCACACAAGGATCGTGACGACCTTTTGTTACAACTTCTACGGGGTCTCCATTAAGATTAATTGAACGACCAGAAATTGTAATACTTGAAGTTGGTTTTAACGCAATCGTGGCGATAATTGGCTGTCCTGAACTAATTCCGCCTAAAATGCCGCCTGCGTGATTACTTTCAAAGCCATTAGGTGCCATTTCATCACGATGTTCCGAACCTCGTTGCTCAACTACAGCAAAACCATCACCAATTTCGACGCCTTTTACTGCATTAATTCCCATTAATGCGTGAGCAAGATCTGCATCTAAACGGTCAAATACTGGCTCGCCCAATCCTACAGGTACATTTTCTGCAATAACAGTAAGTTTTGCACCAATAGAATCTCCTTCTTTTTTAAGTTCACGGATCAATTCATCGAATTTTTCTACCGCACTTTCATCGGGGCAAAAGAATGGATTGCTGTTTACCTTTTCCCAATCAATTTCTCCGATGGTCTGTGGCGAAATTTTCACATGACCGATTTGACTTAAAAAACCACGGACTTCAATACCAAAATGTTCGCGTAAATATTTTTTTGCAATCGCTCCCGCTGCAACTCGCATCGCTGTTTCACGCGCTGAAGAACGCCCACCGCCACGGTAATCACGGATGCCATATTTTTGCTGATAGGTAAAGTCTGCATGACCAGGGCGAAAACGATCTTTAATCTCGCCATAATCTTGAGAACGCTGATCAGCATTTTTAATGATCATCCCAATACTTGTGCCTGTAGTTTTTCCTTCAAACACACCAGATAAAATTTGAACTTCATCGTCTTCACGACGCGGCGTGGTATATCGAGATGTACCGGGTTTACGACGATCTAAATCTGGCTGAATATCTTTCTCAGATAATTCGAGATTTGGCGGTACCCCATCAACGATACAGCCTAATGCAATCCCATGTGACTCCCCAAAGGTCGTCACACGAAAAAGTTGTCCAATTGTATTACCTGCCATAATTTCCCCTTATTTTTTTACATCAACAAAGGGAATTTCTTCGCCAGTGTCATTATTTTTGATAAATACATCTAATTGATTAAAGGCAATATCAATATTATGTTCTGCAAATAATTCATTAATACGGCGATTAATAGCATCTGTAGTACTGGTACGATCTCCAACTTGTTCTACATAAACACGTAATTCGTGATCCAAAGTACTTGCACCAAAAGTTAAAAAATAAGCAGATGGTTTAGGATCGCGTAAAACAGTCGGCTGTTCATCAGCTGCTTGAAGTAATAATTGACGAACGAGTGTTAAATCAGAACCATAAGCAACACCAACACTAATCACTAAACGTGTCATCGTGCTAGATAATGCCCAATTGGTTACTTGACCTGTCACAAAAGATTTATTTGGCACAATAATTTCTTTGCGATCAAAATCAATTAATGTAATTGCACGAATACGAATTTTCGCTACAGTACCGCTCACTCCATTAATGGTTACGACATCGCCAACTCGGATTGGGCGTTCAAATAGCAAAATAATGCCCGACACAAAGTTTGCAAAAATTTCTTGCATACCAAAACCAAGACCAACGGAAAGTGCGGCAAATAACCATTGTAATTTTGACCAAGACATTCCTAAGGTTGCAAATGCCCACGCACCACCAATGGCGATAAAAATATAAGTGAGCAATGTCGTAATCGTATAAGGCGTACCTTGTGAAAGATTCATGCGAGAGAAAATTAATACTTCCAAAATACCTGAAATATTACGAACCAACACATAAGTAATTCCTAGGATAACCAAAGCAACAAGAAGATTAAATAAAGTAATGCTTTCCATTACAGTGCCAGCATCGGTTGTCGTGGTTTGTTGCCAAAGTGTAATTTCACGTAAATAGCTCACTACTGTGACTAAATCTGACCATACATAGTAGAAAATCCCCAATAATGCTGTCCAAATAAAGAGATCTACAAAACGTAATAATTGGCTACGCACATCATTTAACGCTAAACCTTCCTCTGGCTCTCCCACTGCAACCACATCATCAGAGGAAATATTTTCATAATTATTTTCAAGTGCTTTTTGACGACGTTTTTCTGCTAAACGGCGATGTGCTAAACGACGAGAAGAAACCGTAATACCACGGTAAATCGTATTACGTACTAACCACCATACACACCAAGCAATATAAGAATGAATAAAATGCTCAATTAAATTTAAAGCAGTGTAATAATAGCCTAAAACAATAAGTACGATTAGTCCCACAGGAATTAATCTTAAACCAATTTGTACAATTCTTATTAACCAATGATGTTTATTTGTTTCAGGTTCATAAGAGCGAAGTACTCGATTAAAGCGAGGGGCAATAATCGCCGCACAGAAAATTAGAGCTGTAATAGTATTAATTTGACCTAACACATCATTAGCTAAACCTGCATCAGTGACATTGCTAAACACAGAAGTATTTAAAAGCAATACAATCACAATAATAATGCGTTGGATAACACCACGAAAACGTTGTGCATTCTCTTTTGAAGATTCAAAATGATTAACAAAAATACCATTTGGACGGAACAATGAAATCCAAAATGTAAAGAACCACCAATAACCCGCCATACTAAATGACCAATGCCAAAATTCTTCTGGATTTTTGAAGAAAAAGAAGCCGATCATTTGGCAAACTGCTAAAAACCAAAGTGTACTAGAAAGCGTTAAAAACGCAGTTAATAACAGGGCAAGTGGAGTACTCCACTGACTATCTGTATCTAAGCGATGTATTTCACGATTAATTTTGTTTAATTGTTGTTTAATACGATTTTTAAATTTAAAAATTGCACCGCCTACAATAAATAATCCTAAGAAATACATCAGCAAATAAGGTAAATTGTCATAATTAGTTGGAAAACCTAATTTTTTCAACATACCATTAAACTGTTCAATTAAAGCTCTTGGCAGCATTTTTACCCAATCTAAATTAATAGGATTATTACTTTTCACCCAAAAACTTTGCTGCTCTAATTTAGATTGAATTTGATCACTGATTTGTGTAATTTGCAGCTGTGTTAATTCCAAAGAAATCGCGAGATTTAATTGATTATTTAAAGATTTAATCAGATCAGATGTCATTTTCCGACGCTCAGTTAATAGCGTTTTAACTTGCGTTCTTTCTGCCTCAGTAAATTGTTTTCCATCTTCACTTTCAACTTTATTAATATAGTTATCTAGATCATAAAGTTCATTGCGTTTTTGAGTAATGTCAAAAATATGTACACGCAAATCGGCAATTTGTTTTGATAAACCTTGGATATTTAAGTTAGTCGGTAATTTTTGTTTTTGTTGCTGGATAATACGTGAAAGAACTAACGTGCCTTGTAATGCACTAATTTGTTCATCAATAGTACGTTGAGTTTGAGTGAGGCTATCTAAAATATTCCGCATTCTTAACTCATCTTGAGTTAATGAATTCGCTTTTTCTGTTTGTTGTAATAAATACTGACCAAGCTGTGCATTGCGATCAAGTTCTTTTTGAATGTAATCATTTTGCACAGTTTTTTGCTGTTGCTGAGCTTGTTCTACTTGATTTTGTGATTGCTGAAGATTTTTTTGATTAATGACTTCTTGAATCGCAATAATATTTTGCTGCTGTACTTGCAAACGTAAATTCAATAGGTCATAACGGCTTTGATAGAGTAAAGAAAGCTGATCATTATTTTTTAATAAATTTTGATTATAACTATTCTTTAAATCAATCAGTTGTAATTCAATCTGATATTGTTTTCGCAATATGCTACCAATATCATTATTGGCTAATTGTTGATTGATTTGCTGTGTGCGTACAACATTTTCTGTTAATGCCGCTTGTGCTCGTTCAGAAATAGAACTTTGCCCTGCCAATTGTGCATTTACTGTGCTTAATGCGTTTTGCGTATCTTGTAATTGATCATTTAACTTAGTGAGACTATTTTGTAAATAGTCCTGTGATTGCGCATTATAATCAGTACTTGTTGCCGTTTCTTGTTGTTTTTTTAATGCTTGAATTTCTGCATTATTCTTTCTAATTTCACTCTCTGAATGGCTTAATGTTGTTTGCAATGCATCATTGATTTTTTGTTGAGCTTGAATTTGCTGCAATAAATCAATTGATGTTTGTAATTCTGCTAACAACCTATTTTTTGCCTCCCCCTCACTCATTTTTTGAGCGTTAGCCAAATCGGCTTTAAGCGATTGCTCCGTTGGTAATACATTTGTTGAATTTGCCGCCAATACCCCTTGCGAAACGCTAAGGGTAAACATTGCCGAGGCAAAAAGTGCGGTAAAAAATGGAGGTGTTTTCATAAGTTTCCTAATCATTATTTTTCCCTAATCTAAATGGTAAATTAATTTATCTCATCTCGCTTTGCCAGCCAATCAGCAAGCTGTTTACGTGAGATCTTAATGCCTTTCTCAAGCATCAGTGGCAAAGGATAATATGCAATAGGTTGTTTAAAACGTGCAAGTTTATCTTGTAAAAAAAACATTAAATTTTCAACCGCACTTTTGCTAAAGGGTTCATTAAAATCCACTAAAGCGACAGGACGCTGACCAAATTCTTTGTTTTTTTGTGGTAAAACAAACACTTGATTAACTGAAGAATGTTGAATAATCACTTGTTCAATTTCTTCTGGCTGAATATTTTCGCCACCTGAAATAAACATATTATCAAGTCGTCCGATAATAACCAGTTCGCCCTCTTGCCAAATGCCTTTATCTTTTGTCTGAATCCAGCCTTGGTTATTCGTTAATGGAACAATTTGTCGATCTTTCCAATAACCCATCGCCAAACCTGCACCTTTCAGCCAAATTTCATCATTTACTAAACAATACTCTCTACCTAAGAGCGGTTGCCCTACGCCTTGTTTTTTATCAGATTGTTTGGCAAAAACTGTCGAAGCCATTTCCGTCATTCCATAACCAGAATAAGTTTTAATGCCATATTTTACCATTTTTTGTGTAAGTTCTGTCGGAATATGCGCACCGCCCAGTAAAATATGGCGTGTAGCAAATGAAATGCTCGGATTTTCCTGTAAATAATCTAATAAACGCTGTAATTGCGTTGGCACAAGAGAAACGTGGGTCGTCTTTAATAATGAAGCATAAAAATCATCTTCTGGGAAATGTAATTGTGCACCGCAATATAACCAACGCCAAACAATACCTTGCCCTGAAACGTGATATAAGGGTAATGAAAGTAACCAAGATTGATTACAATCAAACTTCATTAAGTTACATACCCCTTTTGCATTATCCAAATGCGCTTGGACATTATGCACAACTGCTTTTGGTAAGCCTGTAGAACCAGACGTTAGCGTCATTGTTGCAGGGCGAAAGAAATCAGCTTTTTGTGTAAAAACACCAATTTCTTGCAAATTCAGTAAATCTTTATCATAAAAACAAAAATCAATTTGATAAAACTCACATAATTTTGCAATTTTTTCTTGTGGAAAAGCAGGGTTTATGCCTAAAACTTTTGCACCAAGCTGAATTGTCGCCAGATATAAAAATAAAATTTTCTCTGAATTTTTTCCCACAAAAGCAACCACACTTTCCGCATTTACGCCTTTTTTTTGTAAAAAAGCCACTGTTTGGTTAATCTTTGTAGTCAATTCTATCCAAGTAAGCACATCGCCCTGCGTAGTATGCAAAGCGATTTTATTTGAGAAATCAGGTTGAATAGCAAAATCTTGCCAAGGATACATTATTAATTTACCGTGAAATATGATCGCACTTCATCAATCAATGTTTCAGGTAATTCCATAGATTGCATTGCACCTTCTAGCATTAACATTTTTCGTCCGCTATTTGTATTGGTAATAACCCAATAAGGCGTATCTGGAATTTGCTTTGGTTTAGTATGGTTACCCGCCATTAATAATGTCGCTTCATCACGAGCAAAATAGACCCGTGTACGTCCCTGTAAAGATTCTGTGGCTTGAGCAAAACTTTCAGGATTTGTACGATAAAGCACACGTAAAATCGCTAAGAAACGTACAACAGCCTTACTTTCTTCTTGAAATTCAGTTGAATTTAATAAAGTTTGGACTTTTTCTACAATCTGATTAATTGCGGTTATTGATTGCTTTTTTGTTGTTTTGATATTTACTTCTTTCACATTGATAGTCTGTTTTGGCTTTTGATCTGTTTCTACTGAAGTAATAATTAAATCATTAACAATTGAAGTATGCACAGGTAAACTAAGCAAACGGCGTAAAATATCCGAAGCACTTTCTCCAATAGAGCGGGTTTGGCTCGCAATATATTGGTATAATTCTTCATCTACTTCAATGATCTTCATTTTTATCTCTCTGTTTGCTAAAATTTTTTTCAATTATAACGACTTCTTTACAAATTCTCACGTAAAAATTATGGCAAAATCATTACTCAATTATCAATTTCATCAAGTAAAACAAACGATTAATACACCTGTTTTAATTTTTATTCACGGTTTATTCGGCGATATGGATAATCTCGGCGTTATCGCGAGAGCTTTTAGTGAACATTACAGTATTTTACGTATTGATTTACGCAATCACGGCCATAGTTTTCATTCGGAAAAAATGAATTATCAACTGATGGCTGAAGATGTTATCGCAGTAATCCGCCACTTAAATTTATCCAAAGTGATATTAATTGGTCATTCTATGGGGGGAAAAACCGCCATGAAAATCACCGCACTTTGCCCAGAATTAGTCGAAAAATTAATCGTAATTGATATGTCTCCTATGCCTTATGAGGGATTTGGTCATAAAGATGTTTTTAATGGTCTATTTGCGGTAAAAAATGCAAAGCCTGAAAATCGTCAGCAAGCCAAACCGATTTTAAAACAAGAAATTAATGATGAAGACGTTGTACAATTTATGTTGAAATCTTTTGATGTTAATTCAGCTGATTGTTTTCGTTTTAATCTTACCGCGCTTTTTAACAATTATGCCAATATTATGGATTGGGAAAAAGTACGTGTATTTACGCCAACTCTTTTTATTAAGGGTGGAAATTCCTCTTATATAAAAATAGAAAATAGCGAAAAAATTCTAGAACAATTTCCTAATGCAACTGCCTTTACGATTAATGGCAGTGGACACTGGGTTCACGCCGAAAAACCTGATTTTGTTATTCGTGCAATTAAACGATTTCTAAATAAGAATTAAGTAGTTTAAGTGAGAATGCTTTTATGATATAGTTCGCCAAATTTGGATAAGCCTTATAATCAATAGATTAAATTTAATATAAAAAAGGAAATAAAAATGGCAATAGTTGGTCTTTTTTATGGTAGTGATACTGGAAACACTGAAAACATCGCAAAACAAATCCAAAAACAATTAGGTAGTGATTTAATTGATATTCGTGATATTGCCAAAAGTAGCAAAGAAGATATTGAAGCATACGATTTCTTGCTTTTCGGTATCCCAACTTGGTATTACGGCGAAGCACAAGCAGACTGGGATGACTTTTTCCCAACACTAGAAGAAATCGATTTTACAGATAAACTTGTAGGTATTTTCGGTTGTGGCGATCAAGAAGATTATGCAGATTATTTCTGTGATGCTATCGGAACTGTGCGCGATATTATAGAGCCACACGGTGCAATTGTGGTAGGAAATTGGCCAACAGAAGGCTATAATTTTGAAGCTTCGAAAGCCTTATTGGAAGATGGCACTTTCATCGGATTATGTATTGATGAAGATCGCCAACCAGAGCTTACCGCAGAGCGTGTAGAAAAATGGTGTAAACAAATTTATGATGAAATGTGCTTAGCTGAATTGGCTTAGTATTTTGTGCATAATAGGAAGAAAAATTATGTCTGAAGAAAATATTAAATTACTCAAAAAAGCGGGATTAAAAATTACAGAGCCTCGCTTAACTATTCTCGCTTTAATGCAAAATCATAAAAATGAACATTTTTCTGCAGAAGAAGTTTATAAAATTTTGCTGGAACAAGGTAGTGAAATTGGATTAGCCACAGTTTATCGTGTGCTTAATCAATTTGATGAAGCGCATATTGTGATCCGTCATAATTTTGAGGGAAATAAATCCGTTTTTGAGCTTGCTCCAACAGAACATCACGATCATATTATTTGTGAAGATTGCGGTAAAGTATTTGAATTTACGGATAATATTATTGAACAACGTCAGCGTGAAATCAGTGAAAAATACGGCATAAAATTAAAAACGCATAACGTGTATCTTTACGGCAAATGCAGTGATATTAATCATTGTGACGAAAACAATTCAAAATAAATAATATCTAAGGCGACAAAATGTCGCCTTTCTTATATTCAAATTTCATCCTAAAAAATAACCGCACTTTATTACAGTGCGGTTATTTAGTTTAACTTTTTTATTTGTTAATAAACGCCTTGGGCTAACATTGCATCAGCCACCTTAACAAAGCCTGCTACATTTGCCCCAACAACATAGTTAATGTTTTCTTGACCTTCAATTGTGCCGTATTTTTTACAGTTTGCGTGAATATCTAACATAATGCGATGTAATTGAGCGTCCACTTCTTCCGCTGTCCAATATAAACGTTGTGAACTTTGTGCCATTTCTAAACCAGAAGTAGCAACACCACCAGCGTTGGCAGCTTTACCCGGGCCAAATAATACATCTGCAGCTAGTAATGCTTCTGTTGCTTCAATTGTTGTTGGCATATTCGCACCTTCAGCCACTAATTTCACACCATTTTTAATTAAACGTTGTGCATCAGAAAGTTCTAATTCATTTTGAGTTGCACAAGGAAGTGCAATATCAACTTGCACTTCCCAAGGGCGTTTACCTTCAAAATATTGCAAACCAAACTGTTCTGCATAATCTTTCACACGCCCACGTTTTGTATTTTTAATATCGAAAAGTACGGCTAATTTTTCAGTAGTAAATCCATTTGGATCATAAACATAACCTGATGCATCAGAACAAGTTACTACTTTTGCACCAAGAGATAATGCTTTTTCAATAGCGTATTGTGCTACATTACCAGAACCAGAAACTGAAACTACTTTACCTGCAAAACTATCGCCTTTTTCAGCAAGCATTGCTTGAGCAAAATAAACTAATCCATATCCCGTTGCTTCTGGACGAATTAAACTACCACCAAAAGAAAGACCGCGACCAGTGAAAACACAGGCTGATTGGTTTGATAATTTTTTCATATAGCCAGCTAAATAGCCAACTTCGCGCCCACCGACGCCTATATCGCCTGCGGGAACATCTGTATCAGCTCCTACGTGACGATAAAGTTCAGTCATTAATGCTTGGCAAAAACGCATAACTTCAGCATCAGATTTGCCTTTAGGATCAAAATCTGAACCGCCTTTTGCCCCGCCCATAGGCAATGTTGTTAAAGCATTTTTAAAGATTTGCTCAAAACCTAAGAATTTTAAGATAGATAAATTTACTGATGGATGGAAACGCATTCCCCCTTTAAATGGGCCTATGGCACTATTAAATTGTACACGAAATGCTCGGTTTACTTGCACTTGCCCTTTATCATCAGTCCACGCCACACGGAATTGAAATGCACGTTCTGGTTCAACTAAACGTTCTAATAATGCTTCTGAACGATATTTAGGATTGGCTTCTAAAAAAGGCCAAATTGATGTGAATACCTCGCGAACCGCTTGTAAAAATTCAGGTTGATGACCATCGCGTTGAACAACTTTTGTTAAAAATGCGTCTAAGGAAGCAACTTTTGACATAATGAATTTCCCTCTTTGTTGATGTTGTGTGTATTGTATTTTTATTGTCTTCGCCTTGTGAGGCGCATAGACAATATGCAATGGCTAATTTAATCTTGCAACCATTTTTATAAAGGAAATTTAAAGAAAAGGAAAAAGTAAAGAAATTATCTAAAAAATATCGTATTTATTAGATAAAAAATAAAAAACTACAATAAACCATCAAGTAATGATATTTTCAATAAAAATATAGAACAGACTACAAATCATATTTCTAGTAAATCACTACGAAAATATGTTTTATGAAAAAACAAAATTAGGGTTATATCAATATAATAAAAACGGGGGCAAAGCCCCCATACTATTAACAACTCAATTCATCATTGTGTTTTTTCTGATTCATCATTATTTTCAACCGCACTTTCATCGTCTTTTGGTTGATAAAATCGAGCAACCAATAGACCTAGCTCAAACAGCAAGCACATCGGTACGGCAAGCAAAGTTTGTGAAAAAACATCAGGAGGCGTTAAAAGCATTCCAATAAAAAATGCCGCAACAATAATATAAGGGCGTTTTTCGGAAAGAGCCTTTACAGTGGTAATACCAGTCCAGCAAAGTAGAATAATCGCAATTGGCACTTCAAAACAAACGCCAAAAGCTAAAAATAACGCTAAAGCAAAATCTAAATAACTACTAATATCTGTTGCGATGGCAACACCTTCTGGGGCTGTTTGTGTAAAGAAGCTGAATACAAAAGGAAAGACGACATAGTAAGCAAAAGCAACACCGCAATAAAATAAAATCGTACTAGAAAATAACAACGGATAAATCATCCGTTTTTCGTGCTGATATAAAGCAGGTGCAATAAAAGCCCAAATTTGATAAAGCAAATAAGGAACAGAAATAAAAATTGCAACAATCACAGTTAATTTAATTGGCGTAAAGAAAGGAGTTTGAATATTGGTTGCAATCATTGTTGCGCCTTTTGGCATAACAGCCGTTAAAGGTGCTGCAACAAAATGATAAATATCATTGGAAAAGTACACCAAAGCAACAAAAACCAATACCACACAAATTACACAGCGTAATAAACGGTTTCTTAGCTCAACAAGGTGCGTAATTAAAGGTTGAGATTCATCCACATTACTCATAAAAACTCGCTATGATTTAGTTTTTGAAGATTGAGATTTTGACGCTGGAGCGATTTCAATATCATCAGGAGGATAATAGCTAAATAAATGTGTGTTCAGTTCTGCTTTCTCGTGAGTTTCAAGTACGGTCAAATCTGTAGGTGTTTTTTCTGCTTCAGATGAAGTTTCTGCAGCCTCCTCAACTGAGATTGCATTTTGAGGCTTTTCTGCATTTTCAGCCACACTTTTGATTTCTTTGATTTGATCTTCCACCGTTGTACCAGCTTGAGCTGCTTTATCTTCTAGCTCCGCTTTCATCTTATCTGCTTGAGCTTTTAATTCTTCCACCGTTTTACTCAATTCTGGTGAAAGGGCTTGCAAGTTAAGGGATTCCGCTTTTTTAATGCTATCTTGTAATTCTTGCAATTTTAGTTCTTGTTTTAACTCATTTTGAACGTTAGCAGCTAAACCACGAATCGTTTTTACCCAATCCATTACGGTGCGAATTGCTATAGGCAAACGTTTTGGGCCTAATACAACTAATCCCAAAATCATTAGCAAAATAAGTTCTGAAAAACCAATATCAAACACGGATTAAGCCTGTTCTTTCTCTTTTATACTTTCTTTTTTTGCAGAAGCTGTTTCATTATCTATAGACTGAAATTCTGCATCTTTTACTTTTTCATCTTCTTTCATCGCTTTTTTGAAACCCTTCACTGCTGCGCCAAGATCTGAACCAGCATTTCTTAATTTTTTCGTGCCAAAAATCAATAAAATAACGACTAATAAAATAATCAGTTGAGCGGGGGACAAACCAAACATAATAAACTCCGTTCTGTAAAAAAGAAAAAATTTGGCTCGGAATATACTCTTTTTAGCCATTTAGAACAATAGCTATCGGAGATTATTTTTATGTTATCCTGATCTTGATCACAAAACCTGATTTTTAACTTATTTATGTAATAAAAAAGTTAAAATTTATCTATCTCTAAAAATTGTATTTTTCTTCTAATTCTGTGATGTGAGCACTTTTATCCTTTTAGCTTGTTTCAGGAATCTGCGGTAAATTCACGGCTTCCACCGAGCCTAATGCTTTGGCTTTTTGATAAAATGCTAACTTATATTCCAGTAAGTCTAAATAGCGTTTTAATTCGGCAATTTGACACTTCACATTTTCTGTTTGATTTTCAAATAAGGACAGGCGTTCTTCAATAGTATCGTCGCCAATGATAGTACATTCCGCAAAGCGTTTGATATCTTTTAAGCTCATTCCTGTATTTTTCAAGCATTGTAATAAACTTAACCATTGCAAATCCTTGTCGGTAAAACGGCGATTACCGTATTCATCACGTCCGACATTAGGTAACAAGCCTTCTTTGTCATAAAAGCGTAAGGTGTAGGCGGAAATGCCTATTTTTTCAGCAGCTTTAGCGGTGGTGTAAGTCACTTTTTATTCCCTTTAAACAAAAATGGTAAAAAACACTTGCTTTAGAGTGAACTCTAAAGTGTAAACTGTTGCTATCTTGCTTAGGCAAGGCAACTTTGTCAATGAATTAAGAGGAAAACAATGGAAATTAAACAAATCAACTCAACCATCAAATCTCGTGCGGCGGTGGCATTCTCACCAAACCAACCCTTACAAATTGTGGAAATTGACGTAGAAATGCCACGCAAAGGCGAAGTGTTAATCCGCAACACTCACACGGGCGTGTGCCATACTGATGCATTTACGTTATCAGGAAGCGATCCTGAAGGGGTATTCCCAGTGGTGCTAGGACACGAAGGTGCGGGTGTTGTTGTTGCGGTTGGCGAAGGTGTGTTAAGCGTAAAACCGGGTGATCACGTCATTCCTCTTTACACGGCTGAATGTGGCGAATGTGAGTTTTGCCGCTCGGGTAAAACCAACTTATGCGTCTCAGTACGTGATACGCAAGGTAAAGGCTTAATGCCAGATGGCACGACGCGTTTTTCTTATGAAGGTCAGCCAATTTATCACTATATGGGCTGTTCGACTTTCAGTGAATATTCTGTTGTTGCAGAAGTGTCACTGGCGAAAATCAACCCAGAAGCGAACCACGAACAAGTATGTTTGCTCGGCTGCGGCGTTACCACGGGTATTGGAGCGGTGCATAACACGGCAAAAGTGCAAGAAGGAGACTCTGTTGCAGTGTTTGGCTTGGGAGCGATTGGTTTAGCTGTGGTGCAAGGTGCACGTCAAGCCAAAGCGGGGCGTATTATTGCTATTGATACAAATCCTGCAAAATTCGATTTGGCAAAACAGTTTGGTGCAACGGATTGTTTAAACCCAAACGATTACAACAAACCGATCAAAGATGTGCTGTTAGACATCAACAAATGGGGCATTGACCATACCTTTGAATGTATCGGTAATGTAAACGTAATGCGTCAAGCATTAGAAAGTGCTCACCGTGGCTGGGGACAATCCATTATCATCGGCGTAGCGGGTGCAGGACAAGAAATTTCAACGCGTCCGTTCCAATTGGTAACAGGCCGAGTTTGGAAAGGTTCAGCATTTGGTGGCGTGAAAGGTCGCTCTGAACTTCCACAAATGGTGGAAGATTCAATGAAAGGCGACATTCAGTTAGAACCGTTTGTGACTCACACAATGCCACTCGATCAAATCAATGAAGCCTTTGAGTTAATGCACGAAGGTAAATCGATCCGCACAGTTATTCATTACTAAGGTACGTTATGAAACTGATTGAACAACATCAAATTTTTGGCGGTTCGCAGCAAGTTTGGGCACATAATGCCCAAACACTTCAATGCGAAATGAAATTTGCCGTTTATTTGCCAAATAATCCAGAAAATCGACCGCTTGGTGTGATTTATTGGCTTTCTGGCTTAACTTGTACAGAACAAAATTTCATTACCAAATCAGGCTTCCAGCGTTATGCGGCAGAACATCAAGTGATTGTGATTGCCCCCGATACAAGCCCTCGCGGAGAGCAAGTGCCGAATGATGCGGCTTACGATTTAGGGCAGGGAGCGGGCTTTTATCTTAATGCGACCGAGCAGCCTTGGGCGACGAATTATCAAATGTATGATTATATTTTGAATGAGTTACCTATTCTAATTGAAGCAAATTTCCCTACCAACGGCAAACGTTCTATTATGGGACATTCAATGGGCGGACACGGTGCATTGGTATTGGCACTGCGAAACCGAGAACTTTATCAAAGTGTTTCTGCTTTTTCACCCATTTTGTCGCCAAGCCTCGTGCCTTGGGGAGAAAAAGCCTTTACTGCTTATTTAGGGGAAGATCGTGAAAAATGGCAGCAATATGATGCCAGCTCTCTCATTCAACAAGGCTATAAAGTGCAAGGTATGCGCATTGATCAGGGCTTGGAAGATGAGTTTTTACCGACACAATTGCGTACCGAAGATTTTATCGAAACCTGTCGAGTGGCAAGTCAGCCAGTCGATGTGCGCTTCCACAAAGGCTACGATCATAGCTATTACTTCATCGCCAGTTTTATTGGCGAGCATATTGCCTATCATGCGGCATTTTTGAAGTAAGCTAAAGAGCGGTCAGTTTTCAAAGCAGTTTGGAATAGCCGGCACGAGGGCGGTAAAAAGTGCCGGCAATAGTTTATTCAGTCTGAACTAGAAGAACCAAGCCTGAAACAATATCAAAAAATTTCTTTAAATAATAATCTAACTCTTTGGAAAGGTAGATAATCTCTTTCTAGCCATTTTATCTTTATTTCCAAATGCGAGAATCAAATATTTTCTTACGCAATTCAGGGTGTTCGTCAATTTTAAACTCTGGTGTTTTTCCTTCTTTAAGCTGGCGTTGATAATCCTTCATTAATTTCCATACGATTGGCGACAACATCAAAATTGCGATCAAGTTAATGATTGCCATGACTGCCATTACAGTATCTGCGAAATTCCATACCACATTACCTGAACGAACCGAACCAAAATACACGAAGAATAGCACCATTAAACGGAACAACAATACAAACCAAGATTTGTTTTTAATAAAACGGATATTACTTTCCGCATAAGCATAGTTACCAATAATAGAAGAATAAGCGAATAACAATAAGATAAACGCTAGGAAATGCACCCCAAATTCACCTATGTGATATTGCAAAGCATTTTGCGTAAGTGAGATACTTTTGAGCGTTTCGCTACCATAATTATTGGAAAGCAAAATAATAACGGCAGTACAAGTACAAACGATCATAGTATCAACAAACACACCGAGCATTTGCACTAAACCTTGGCTAACTGGATGCTTCACGTGAGCTGCTGCAGCCGAATTAGGCGCAGACCCCATCCCCGCTTCGTTTGAGAATAAACCACGTTTAATCCCCATCATCATTGCTTTTGATACCAGCGCACCAAACATTCCGCCAGCTGCTGCGTCAAAACTAAATGCACTTTGAACGATACGATGAATCACGGAAGGAATCATATCTATATGCATTCCAAGAATAATCACCGCCATAATCAAATAGAAAAGTGCCATCATTGGCACAAGGTTGCTCGAAATAATCGCAATACGCTTAACGCCACCGAAAATAATAAGTGCGGTCAAAATTACTAATGAAATGCCGACATATTCTCCTTTCCAATTCCACGCATTGCTCGTCGCTTCAACAATAGAGTTCGCCTGCACAGAATTAAATGCGAAACCAAATGTAAAAATTAATGCAAGCGCAAAAGCCACTGCCATACAACGTGATTTTAAACCTTGTACAATATAATAAGCAGGGCCGCCACGGAATGATCCATCTTTATCTTGAATTTTAAATAATTGAGCAAGGGTAGATTCAGCGAAAGCACTCGACATACCAATAAATGCCGTTACCCACATCCAAAACACTGCGCCTTCGCCCCCTAAGGCGATCGCCGTTGCAACCCCACCAATGTTACCCACACCAACGCGGCTCGCAAGACCTGTTGTAAACGCTTGGAAAGGTGTTAATGAACTTCCCTCCACCGAACGACCAAACCACATTTCACGAAGGCTTGCAGGGAATAAACGGAACTGCACAAATCCTGTTGTAATGGTAAAAAATAGACCAGTCCCAAGCAAAATAATAATGGTGGCATCCCATAAAGGTCCATCAAGGTGTGCGACTATCCAAGTTAGCACTTCTTCTAACATTTTTGAAAATTCAAATTCCATAATCATCCCTCAAGCGATAAATAATTTGATTGTATAGTTTTTCAATGAAAAGGCGAGATTTTTTAATGATTTCTCTAAATAAAATAAACACAAACAAGAAAAAATCTAATAAATTTAGAATATTCTAAATATTTTCCAAAACAAAGGGCGTATTATTTGAATACGCCCCACTAGTTTGTTGAATTATTTGGTTAAAAACAACGCTGCCGCACCACGCACACCACCAGAATCGCCGTGTTTCGCTTTTTTGATTGGTGGAACTTTTGCTGTCCGCATCAAATGAGGCGGAAGCGCTTTTGGTAAAGCCTCATAAAGATAATCAAAATTAGATAATCCACCACCTAACACAATCATATGCGGATCAAATGCCGTAATGATATTGCCAATAGAAATCGCCGCCAACTCAACAAAAAGATTCACAAAATCTACCGCACTTTCATTGCCTTGATAGAACAAATTAATAATTTCACGAGCAGATAATGTTTCGCCTTTCAAATCTCGATAAAGCATTTCAAAACCACGCCCAGACAGATAATTATCCAAACAAGCCTTGTTGCCACAACCGCATTGATAAATGGGGGCTTTATCCCATCCTAATAATTTCAAGGCATGATAGTTTAGTTGTAAATGACCAAGCTCTCCTGCCATTCCCATTTGACCTGAATGAACGTTACCGTTTAAGACAAAGCCACCACCAAAACCAGTCCCAAGAATTAAACCAAGTACAGTCGGATATTGCTGATTTTCTACATCCCAGGCTTCAGATAACGCAAAACAATTTGCATCATTTTCTGCCCTCACTTCACGGCCTAAACGCACAGACAGATCGCGTAAAATTGGTTTATTATATGCCACACGAATATTGGTAATTTCGGCTAATCCAGTTTGTTGATTAACAAAACCAGGTACGCCCAAACCAACGGTGCCTATTTCACCAAACTTTTCATCAGCACGATTCACTAAATCCACAATCGTGTTAAGCCATTCTTCATAGTCGGTTTTAGGTGTTGGCACCCGTTCAGAATATAATTTTTCCAATTTTTCATTGAATACGGCAAGCTCTATTTTCGTGCCACCAATATCTAAACCATAATACATAATCTGCTCCTTTATAAAGAAGTGCGGTTAAAATTAGGCAAAATCTTAACCGCACTTTAATCATTATTTTATGACGAAGATCGCCTTTTTCTTCAAAAAGATCAAAATAATGCTATTAATTACTCAAAATAGCAAGTCTCAAATCTAAAAGATATTATGAATATAAGCATTCAACCTTTTTATATCGCAAGCTTTTTGTTTCCAACTTTGGCATTCCTAAAAATCTCCGCTAAAATAACCGCACTTTTTCTTATCCTCGAGGAAAGCAATATGTCAGATATTCTCAATAACCTTATTCATCTTCTTAAACTTGAAAAAATTGATGATTTAATCTTTCGTGGTGAAAGCCAAGATTTAGGTTTTCGCCAAGTATTTGGTGGGCAAGTTGTGGCTCAAGCATTATCAGCGGCAATGCAGGTGGCACCAGAAGATCGTATTTTACATTCTTGTCATGCCTATTTTCTTGCTCCGGGAGATAGTCAATATCCGATTATTTACGATGTAGAAACCTTGCGTGAAGGGCGTAACTTTTCTGCATTACGCATAAAAGCCATTCAACATAAAAATACCATTTGTCATGTAACCGCTTCTTTCCAAGTGCCTGAAAAAGGTTTTGAACATCAAAATACAATGCCAAATGTTGGCGCGCCTGAAGACTTTACGGATGAAAATGTGATGCTACAAAAAGTAGCTCAAACCTTGCCAGAACCACTCAATGAAAAATTTGCAGCAGAGCGTCCATTTGAGGTGAGAACCAAATATTTGAATAACCCATTTAACGGGACAAAATTGCCAGCCGAGCAATATTCTTGGTTTAAAACCAATGGTGAAACGCCGCTTGATATAAAAATTCAGCAATGTTTATTGGCTTATTTTTCCGATTTTCACTGTATTTTGACCGCACTTCATCCGCACGAAAAAGGCTTTTTACAAAAAGGAATGAAAGTGGCAACCATTGATCATAGTATTTGGTTCCATCGCCCGTTTGATTTAAATCACTGGCATTTGCACGCAATTGAAAGCAATAATGCCTTTGGAGGTCGTGGTTTGGCTCAAGGGCAGATTTTCTCGCAAGATGGTCAATTAATCGCAACAACACAACAAGAAGGCTTGATCCGTTTTAACGAATAAGAGAGAAAAAATGACCGCACTTATTACACAATTTTGGCAACAAGTTGAAACTGTGCTAAAAACAGCAAATCCACAAGAAAAATGTCGTTTAGTCAATGATCTCTACGATAATCTTCTGCCACAAATTCAGTTGATTAAATTAGAAGATTTTCCCGAAGTCGTTCCGCAAGATAATATTGCCGCTTTTCCTGAAAAACCGCTCTTAGTTGCACCAAAAGATGTACCAAAACGTTCTTTTGCCACAGAAGAAGGCTATGCTGCCACATTGCACGCTATCGCACATATCGAGTTTAATGCGATTAATTTAGGCTTAGATGCGGCTTGGCGATTCGGGCGTAATGCACAAGAAGAACTTGGCGAAGGTTTAGCTTTTGTGAAAGATTGGTTGCGTGTCGCTCGTGAAGAAAGCACGCACTTTTCCTTAGTCAATGAACATTTGAAAACATTGGGTTATCAATATGGTGATTTTGAAGCCCATGCTGGATTATGGGAAATGGCGCAAGCCACTGCTCACGATATTTGGGAACGAATGGCGTTAGTTCCTCGTGTATTAGAAGCAAGAGGCCTCGATGCAACACCTGTTCTGCAAGAGAAAATCGCACAACGTAAAGATTTTGCCGCAGTGAACATTTTGGATATTATTTTGCGCGATGAAATTGGCCATGTGTATATCGGCAATCATTGGTATCACGCCCTTTCTAAAAAACGGGGTTTAGATGCGATGAAATGTTTTACAGAGCTGTTACACAAATATCGTATTGTAATTTTTAAAGGTGTCATTAATACCGATGCTCGTATTCAAGCAGGTTTCACTCAACATGAGTTGGATTGGATTTATGAAGTGGAACAGACATTAAAATCCTATATTAAGAAATGATGAAAAAATAAAAAGACTAAGTTCGATTGAATACCGAACTTAGTCTTTTTAATGAAAGTGATTTAACGTTTAAATTTATTGCTTACGCCAAGTTGTTCCATTCGGCCCATCTTCTAATACGATGCCCATAGCTGTCAATTCATTACGTGCTGAATCTGCGGCAGACCAATCTTTAGCCGCACGCGCTTCATTGCGTTGTTTAATCAGTGCTTCAATTTTTGCCACTTCATCATCGTTAGAACCTGCTTGTAAGAATTTCTCTGGTTCTTGTTGAAGTAATCCTAAAATCGCACCCAATTCACGCAAACGTGCAGCAAGTCCATTAACTTTCTCAACATCTTCTGTTTTTAACTTATTAATTTCACGTGCCATTTCGAATAAAACAGAAAGTGCATTTGGCGTATTAAAATCATCATCCATTGCTTCACGGAAAGTTGCAACAAAATTTTCTCCGCCAAAAGCAACCGCACTTTGATCTGTTCCGCGTAAAGCCGTGTATAAACGTTCCAACGCACCTTGTGCTAAATTCAAGTTTTCTTCGCTATAATTGAGCTGGCTACGATAATGTGCTGTTAATAAGAAATAACGTACCGCTTCTGCATTGTAGTGGTTTAATACATCACGAATTGTGAAGAAATTGCCGAGGGATTTCGACATTTTTTCTTTGTCTACCATGATCATGCCGGAATGAATCCAATAATTCACATATTGTCCGCCATGCGCACAGCAAGATTGTGCGATTTCATTTTCGTGGTGAGGGAACATTAAATCAGAGCCACCACCGTGAATATCAAAATGTTCGCCAAGCTGTTTGCAGTTCATCGCTGAACATTCAATATGCCAACCTGGACGACCTGCGCCCCAAGGGGAAGCCCAACTTGGCTCGTTTTCTTTTGACATTTTCCAAAGCACGAAATCCATTGGATTTTTCTTGATTTCATTGATTTCAATACGTGCACCAGCTTGTAATTGCTCAAGATCTTGACGGGATAATTTGCCGTATTCTTTGAAGCTTTCTACATCAAACATCACGTCCCCATTATCCGCAACATAAGCATGTCCGCGTTTAATTAATTTTTCCACAATTTCAATAATTTCTGGAATATGATGCGTCGCACGAGGTTCAAAATCAGGGCGTAATACATTAAGTGCATCAAAATCTTTATACATTTCCTGCACCATGCGATCCACTAACTGATCGCAGGTTTCTTTGTTTTCTAACGCACGTTTAATAATTTTGTCATCTACGTCCGTAATATTACGTACATAAGTTAAATCGTAACCCAAAGAACGCAAATAACGGGCAATCACATCAAAACACACAAAAGTGCGTCCATGACCGATATGGCATAAATCATAAACAGTGACACCACAAACATACATTCCCACTTTATTTTCGTGGATAGGTTTAAAGATTTCTTTTTCTCTCGTTAAGGTATTGAAAATTTTTAGCATTTTTAAGCTCGTAAAATGAAATAAAAACAAACCGCACTTTTATAGCACTTTTACCTCGATTGTGGAATAATACAACCCTTAATTTTTTAGAGGGAAAACAAAATGGTTACATTACACACAAACTTTGGCGACATTAAAATTAAATTGGATTTTGATAAAGCTCCAGTTACAGCAGAAAACTTCTTAAATTACTGCAAAGAAGGTTTTTATAATAACACAATTTTTCATCGTGTTATTGATGGCTTTATGATTCAAGGTGGCGGTATGGAAAGCGGTATGCGCGAAAAAGCAACTAAAGCCCCAATCCAAAATGAAGCGAACAATCGTTTAAGTAACAAACGTGGAACCATTGCAATGGCTCGCACTTCAGATCCACATTCAGCGACAGCACAATTTTTCATTAACGTGGCAGACAATGATTTCTTAAATTATCGTTCAAAAGAAATGTTTGGTCGCGAAGTCGTTCAAGAATGGGGCTATGCAGTATTTGGCGAAGTGGTTGAAGGTATGGATGTTGTTGATAAAATCAAAAAAGTGAAAACAGGCAACAAAGGCTTTCATCAAGATGTTCCAACTGAAGATGTAGTGATTACATCGGTTTCAGTAGAATAATGGCAAATGGCGGATGAATTCCGCCATTTTTTATCGACCTAAAGGAAAATGCCCATGCCTTTCTTCGACACTCACACGCATCTCGATTATCTCCAACAATTTACAGGGGAACCTTTATCACAGCTTATTGATAATGCTAAGCAAGCCGATGTGCAAAAAATACTGATTGTGGCGGTGAAAGAAGCTGATTTTAAAACAATCCAAAATATGACCGCACTTTTTCCTGATAATTTGCACTATGGGCTTGGGCTACATCCTCTTTATATTAAAGCACACGCCGAAAATGATTTGATTCTGTTAGAACAAGCCTTAAAAAATCGTGATACAAATTGCACGGCGGTGGCAGAAATTGGTTTGGAACGCGCGATTCCCGATTTGCTCACCGATGAACTTTGGGCAAAGCAATGTCATTTTTTTGAAAGCCAACTTTATTTGGCAAAACAATTTAATTTACCCGTCAATATTCACAGTCGAAAAACACATGATCAAATTTTTACTTTTTTAAAACGTATTCCATTATCTAAACTTGGCGTGGTACACGGTTTTTCAGGAAGCTACGATCAAGCAAAACGCTTTGTTGATTTAGGCTATAAAATCGGAGTTGGCGGCACCATCACTTATGAACGAGCTAATAAAACTCGTCAAGCGATTACAAAACTACCACTTGACGCCTTAGTGTTGGAAACAGACAGTCCAGATATGCCTGTATTTGGTTTTCAAGGCCAACCTAATCGACCAGAACGTATTGTGGAAAGTTTCAAAGCCCTTTGTGTCTTAAGAAATGAACCTGCTGAATTGATTAAAAAAGTCACATGGGAAAATGCTTGCCAGATTTTTTCTTGATCCACGTCACATTACTGAAATTATTTTGAATTAAATAATAGAAAAAAGAAACTGAGCATAATAATATCCGCCTCGTAGAAAGTTTTTCTCAACACACAATAAAGATATATTATGTCGCAAATCTATACTCAGGTGAGAAAGTTAGCGGAACTACAATTTGCAAAACGTTTAATTACTCAAATCTTTGAGTATGCAAGAAATAAAAATATCAAAACCGCATTACATGTATGCCGTGGCAACTGGACCAAAGATGAAAGCGTATTACTGTGCGAGCCTTATACATCATTAGTAGATTTATTTGAATCGGCATTACCTGATATTTTAATGCTCGAATTTTCTATACCAAGAGCGGGAGAATTAAGTTCGTTATTAGAAAGTAAAATCTTAAGACAAAAATGTATTTTAGGCTTAGGCGTTATCAATCCTCGTTCTGATGAGGTAGAAACCGTAGATCAGATTGTTCAACGAGCAGAAAAAGCCTTTCCTTTAAATATAGAATTTGAGCAAGTGCTTTGATTAGCATCAGATTGTTTCTCAAAATATCAGATAAAAAAATTGCCCCATTAAGGGGCAATCTTATCAATGCTCTAAAGTTACTTATAACTTTAAGCAACGATTAAATATGTTGGTTAATGAAGTTAGCCAATTGAGTTTTTGGTAATGCACCAACTTGAGTTGCAACAACTTGACCGTTTTTAATCAATAATAATGTTGGGATACTACGAACACCAAATTGTGCTGGGGTTGCTTGGTTGTCATCCACATTCATTTTCACGATTTTAACTTTACCTGCAAATTCAGGCGCAAGTTTATCTAACACTGGAGCAATCATTTTGCAAGGACCACACCAAGGTGCCCAAAAGTCTAATAAAACGGGGATATTTGAATTAACTACAACACTTTCAAAATCTGCGTCATTAATGTGTAATACTTCGCTCATTTTGTTTTCCTTATTTTGTGAATGGAATCCCTATATAAGGGCTTTTTTTAAACTTACAAGTGCGGTGCAGAATAACACCGTTTAAAAAAATGTAAACTAATCGTTTTAATTGCCAAAAGCTAAGACGGCAAAACAATATTTTCACACACTTTGCCCAATTTCAATTTATAAACATTTGATAAAGTCACATCCGCAATATTCGTTAGTGCCTCTTCGGTTAAAAACGCTTGGTGACCCGTTAGCAACACATTATGGCAAGAAGATAAACGGCGGAAAATATCATCTTGAATCACTTCGTTAGACTTATCTTCAAAGAATAAATCACGTTCATTCTCGTAAACATCCATACCTAACGCCCCGATTTTACGCTGTTTTAACGCATCAATTGCAGCTTGAGTATCAATCAAAGAACCGCGACTCGTATTAACTATCATCACGCCATCTTTCATTTTTGCAAAAGCCTCGCGATTTAATAAATGATAGTTTTCTGGCGTTGCTGGGCAATGGAGCGTAATCACATGAGATTTAGCATAAAGCTCATCCAATTCAACATATTGTCCACCAAAGTCTTCCACCACTGGATTTTTGAAAGGATCGTACGCCAAGATATTCATGCCAAAACCTTTCAAAATACGCATCACCGCAATCCCAATTTTACCCGTTCCGATTACGCCGACCGTGCGTCCGTGCATATTGAAACCAATTAACCCCTCAAGAGAGAAATTCGCTTCTCGGGTACGCTGATAAGCACGATGAATTCGACGGTTCAGTGTCATCATCAAACCGATGGTATGCTCTGCCACTGCTTCAGGCGAATAAGCGGGAACGCGTACAACTTGAATGCCCAATTCTTGAGCGGCTTTTAAATCAACATTATTGAAACCCGCACAGCGCAAAGCCACGATTTTCACACCAAGTGCGGCTAATTTTTCTAATACTTTTCTACTACCATTATCATTCACGAAAATGCATACTACTTCGCAATGCTCTGCCAAACGTGCAGTACTCTCGTTCAACATAAAATCAAAAAATTCTAAATCGAAATTATATTTCGCGTTAATGAGCTCAATATATTTTCTGTCATAGCTTTTAGTGCTATAGATTGCAATTTTCATGGTTTGCTCCAATTATTTTAAGTTTGCAAAAGCCTGTAATAAATCCGCTTTAATATCTTCTACATCTTCAATACCGACTGAAAAACGCAGCAAGGTATTAGTAATCCCACGAGCTACACGCTCGGATTCTGGAATATCCATATGGGTTTGAGTGGCAGGATAAGTAATAAAACTTTCTGTGCCGCCTAGACTTTCTGCAAAAGTAATCAATTTGATGGATTTTAAGAATGTATTAACCCAAACTTCATCTTGCAAACGGAAAGACAGCATCCCACCTTTATTCGGATAAAGCACTGATTCCACTTGTGGTTGAGCTTTTAAAAATTCCGCAATGGCTTGTGCATTTTCTTGATGGCGTTTCATACGCAAAGAAAGTGTCTTCATACCACGAATAGTCAGCCAAGAATCAAACGGAGAAAGTACTGCACCCGCACCATTTTGAATATAAGCAATGCGATCACAAAGTTCTTGCCCTTTTGCAACAATCAACCCGACAAGTACATCATTATGACCAGCAATATATTTAGTCCCGCTGTGAATCACCACATCAGCGCCTAAATCTAATGGGCGAGAAAGCACAGGCGTTAAAAACGTATTATCCACGATCAACATCAAATTATATTTTTTCGCAAGTTTTGCAATTTCAACTACATCACATTCTTCCATTAAAGGATTTGATGGGGTTTCAATAAAAATCGCTTTCGTATTTGGGTTAATGGCAGCTTCAATTTCTGAAGCAGATGCTGTATTAACATAAACAGGTTTTACACTATTGTTATTTTTATAAGAAAAATCTAATAGTCGATAAGTACCACCATACACATCGCTAGAAACAATCCATTCATCTGGTGCAGTGAAAAGCGTCATCAAAACTTGAATTGCCGCCATCCCAGAAGAAAACGCAAAACCACGATCTCCATTTTCTAATTTAGCTATCGTTTCTTCTAATACTGTACGAGTTGGGTTTTTGGTACGTGTGTAATCAAATCCCGTACTTTCACCGATACCATAATGACCATAAGCCGTAGAAAGAAAAATTGGTGCAGAAACCGCGCCCGTACGCTCATCACTGCGATTGCCTGCTTGAGCTAATAAAGTATCGATAGCATATTGTTGTGTCATAACATCCTCTAAAAATAATGAAAAAATCAACCGCACTTTACGTGCTAAAAAACGTTTAACATTTTGGCACAAAGGAAAAAGTGATAAAAGTAGAAATTAGAAAATTACATAAAATTCCATTTTTCCATCATTTTTTGTAATTTATTTAAACAAAATGAACTTTTTTTAAACGGTTAGACAATTTTTTTAAATCTGTAATTGACAGTTATCTGAATTTCCGTAAAATGCGCACCACTAACAGCGAATGCGGGAATAGCTCAGTTGGTAGAGCACGACCTTGCCAAGGTCGGGGTCGCGAGTTCGAGCCTCGTTTCCCGCTCCAATTCGTGGCGTGTTAGCAAAGCGGTTATGCACTGGATTGCAAATCCATGTAGCTCGGTTCGACTCCGGGACACGCCTCCATAATACGCAAATGTTAGTTGTCTATATGCCCGAGTGGTGGAATCGGTAGACACAAGGGATTTAAAATCCCTCGCCTTTCGAGGCGTGCCAGTTCAAGTCTGGCTTCGGGCACCATTTAAATACTAATCTAAAGGTTTTAAAATTCACTTTAAAATCATCTAATTGGGTCGTTAGCTCAGTCGGTAGAGCAGCGGACTTTTAATCCGTTGGTCGAAGGTTCGAATCCTTCACGACCCACCACTTATTAAAATAAAGCAAGCACCGAAAGGTCTTTTTTTATCGCCTAAATTTAATACTACTTTTTCAAATCACTGTCTTATTGATAAATAGCTATTCTTTCTATTAATGTAAAACTAATTAGTTAATACATCCTTATTTTTTATCTTAATACCCTATTTCTAAAAATAAAATAGCACCTGAAAATCAGATGCTATCCAAAACACAATAAAAATTTACCGCACTTTATGACTTCAATAAGTAAGCCCGTAGTTGTGCAAAATCATTCTCCATTTCATCAGAAAGCAATGGTAGCTGATTATGTTTATCCAGTGCTTCAGGTAATGAAAGCTGAATACCAAGAATACGTTCTACGGATTCTTTAAATTTCGCTGGATGTGCTGTACATAGGAAGATTCCTGTTTCACCCGCTTTAAGTTGATCTTTCAGCACTTGGTAAGCTATCGCACCGTGAGGTTCACATAAATAACCTTTCGCCTGCATCGCTTTTAAGGTATCTTCTGTTTCACTATCACTTAGCATATCCGAACCTAAATCAGTTAAATTCCAATCATTTCGTTTAAACAATTCTTCCACTCTCGGCCAGTTATTTGGGCGACTGACATCCATTGCATTAGAAAGGGTTGCCACTGTCGTTTTAGGCTGCCAATTGCCCGATTTCAAATAACGTGGCACAGTATCATTTGCGTTTGTTGAGGCGATAAAGCGTTTTATCGGCAAGCCTAAGGTTTTTGCAATTAACCCTGCAGTTAAGTTACCAAAATTACCACTTGGCACAGAAACCACAACATTATCACGTTTTTCTTTTGGTAATTGTGCGACGGCCTCAAAGTAATAACAAACTTGAGCTAACAAACGGCTAATATTAATAGAATTTGCGGAATTGAGCCCTATAGTTTGGCGTAATTCAACATCATCAAAGGCTTGCTTAACTAAAGCCTGACACGCATCGAAATCAGCGTTAATAGCAACAGTACGAATATTCCCACCTAAAGTACAGAATAGCTTTTCTTGCAATGGGCTGATTTTGCCTTTTGGATAAAGGATAACCACATTAATATTTTCTAATCCATAAAACGCATGTGCTACAGCGGCTCCAGTATCGCCAGACGTTGCCGTTAAAATAGTGATTTTGCCATCACCACGAACTGCTGCAAGTGCCTGAGCCATAAAACGCCCACCAAAATCTTTAAATGCTAGCGTTGGGCCATGAAATAATTCAAGTGCATAAATATTATTTTCCACTTTTTCCAATGGCGCGGTAAAAGTAAACGCATTTTTTACCATTGCATCTAACGTTGCTTGTGGTAACTCGCCATCAATTAATGCACCTAGAATTTTTTGACTACGCTCAACAAGAGGTAATTCAAGTAATTCATTAATGTTATTAAGTTGAGGAATAACTTCTGGAAAGAATAAACCTTGATCCCGCCCAAGACCTTGACGAACAGCCTGAGAAAAAGTGACTTGTTCTTCTGGGTGTTTGATATTGTATAAATTCATATTTAATCCGTTTTTAATCTGATTTCATCTATTTAAATTAACTTATTTAATTTCTCTTGTGCCTTCGTTATCGACCTTACATACATGCACAAAACCTTCATTATTTTGTAAATAATGATTCTCTAAATAAGTTGAAAGTTTAATTGCAGTTTGTAAATCAGGGGCAATAGAGAAAATTGTTGGTCCAGAGCCTGAAATACCTGTGGCAAGTGCGCCTAAGTCTCGCGTAGCTTGTTTTACTTCAACAAAATTAGGTAACAGAGATTCACGATAAGGCTCGGCAATGACATCTTTCATCATAATCGCCGCAAGGTTTTCCTGATGGGTATGGCAAGCATGCACAAAGCCACCTAAATGACGACCATGGGCAATCACGTCTTGTCGAGTATAGCTTTTCGGTAAAATTGCACGAGCTTCGGCAGTAGAAACTTCAATTCCTGGATACGCCAACACCCAATACCAATTATCAAAAAATGGAAGCTTTTGACAAATATTGCCTAACGATTGCACCATAAATTGCACACCGCCAAGATAGCAAGGTGCGACGTTATCATAATGGATTGAACCAGAAATACGACCTTCCAATTCTCCCATCATTTCAAGCAATTCCATTTTCGAAAAAGGTTCATTATGAAACTGATTTAATGCCACTAATGCAGCAACAATAGAACAAGCACTAGAGCCTAAACCAGAGCCAATAGGCATATTTTTTTCCAGCGTTAAACGCAAAGGTTTTACATTTGCTCCGCATAATTTTAATTGCTCAGTAAATAGCACATAAGCTTGGTAAACAATATTTTTTTGCGGTTCTTTCGGTAATTTACGAACAAAATAGCCCGCACTTTCTAACTCAAAACCACTTGAAATAGATTCTATTTGAACCACATCGCCTAACAAAGAACCATCAATTGGAGAGATCGCAGCACCTAAAGTATCGAATCCTACACTAATATTTGCGCTAGATGCTGGAGCATAAATTCTTAACATCTGAAATCCTTATTAATGTTGTAATGTTCTTAAAATATCTGCAAAGATACCTGCCGCAGTAACTGCATTGCCTGCGCCATAACCACGTAATAAAAGTGGGATAGGTTGGTAATAACGAGTATAAAATGCCAAAGCATTTTCGCCATCTTTTACTTTGTAAAGTGGGTTATTCTGATCCACTGCAACAATAGATACTTTACATTTACCTTCACGAATTTTTCCAACATAACGCAATACTTTGCCTTCAGCTTTAGCGGTGGAAACACGAGCTTTAAACTCTTCATCAAGCTGCGGCAACATTGCCATAAATTCATCTGCAGATTTTCCTTCAGAAAAGCCTTTCGGCAATACACCTTCAACTTCAACATCGGAAAGTTCAAGTTCAATTCCTGCTTCACGAGCCAGAATTAATAATTTACGCGCTACATCTTGTCCTGAAAGGTCATCACGGGGATCTGGCTCAGTAAAGCCTTTTTCTCGCGCAAGTGCGGTGACTTCTGAAAGAGAAAGTCCCTCTTCTAATTTACCAAAAATAAAGGAAAGCGAGCCAGATAAAATACCTTCAAAATATTCAAGTTCATCGCCTGCGGCAAGTAAGTTTTGAAGATTTTCAATAACTGGTAAACCTGCGCCCACATTGGTTTCATACAAAAACTTATGGTGGCTTGCTTGAGCATTTTGACGTAATTCATTGTAATATGCTAATTCTCGTGTATTCGCTTTTTTATTTGGTGTAACCACATGGAAACCTTCTTTTAACGCACGAGCATAAAGCCCTGCAACAGACTCCGCCGAAGTACAATCTACAAATACAGGGTTTACCACATGATGTAATTTAATGAAAGAAAGCAATACATCAAAATCTGATGGCTGAGTCGCATTTTCTAAATCGGTTTTCCAATCCTCTAAATTTAATCCATTTTCATCAAGCAACATACGATTAGAATTTGCTATAGCGCAGACACGAATTTCAACATTCTTCTTTGCTAAATACTCCTTTTGGCTCTTTACCTGCTCTATTAATTCTCCGCCTACTCCACCAACGCCCACTAAAAACATATCCACGACTTTTTTATTATTGAAAAGTGCCTGATGGGTAGCTTTTACGGCTTCGATCGCTTTATTTTGTGGCACAACTGCAGAAATTGAACGTTCACTAGAACCCTGTGCAATCGCTACAATGCTAATATTTGCCTGTGCTAACGCAGAGAAGAAACGAGCAGCAATGCCCTTCGCTTGTTTCATTCCATCGCCCACAACAGAAATAATGGATAAATCTTTAATCACTTCAATTGCTTCTAATTGATGCTCATTTAATTCATTAGCAAACTCAGTTTCTAACACAGTTTTCGCTACTTCTGCAGATTTCACTGGCACGCAGAAACTAATACTATATTCAGATGAAGACTGAGTAATTAAAATAACTGAAATGCCTGCGCCTGACATAGCTGAAAATACACGAGATGCCATACCTACCATGCCTTGCATACCAGGGCCTGATACATTAAACATCGCCAAATTGTCTAAGTTAGTGATACCTTTGACTTGTAAACCTTCTGATTTCACATTGCCATCAATAATAGAACCTGGTGCAGAAGGATTTCCTGTATTTTTAATGACACAAGGAATATTTTGTGGCAACAATGGGCCAATCGTACGAGGATGAATGACTTTCGCGCCGAAATAAGAAAGTTCCATTGCTTCACGATAAGAAAGGGTTGGTAATAAACGGGCATCAGGCACTAAACGCGGATCGCAAGTATAAACGCCATCCACATCGGTCCAAATTTCGCATACGCTTGCACCTAAACAAGCGGCTAAACAGGCTGCAGAATAGTCTGAGCCATTACGACCGAGCAGCACCAACTCACCTTTTTCATTACCCGCAGTAAAACCTGCCATCAACACCACTTTATCTTTTTCGATACTTGCTGCATCAACACGTTTTGTTGATTCTTCAATTTCAACAGAAGACTCAAGATAACCGCCTTTTGCCAATAATTGTTTGACAGGATCCACAATATGTACACTATAGCCACGCGCTTCAAACCAAGCTTTCATCATTGCGATAGAAAGTTTTTCACCACGGCAATCAATCGTCGCTTTAACTGCATCTTCTACTTTTCCTGCCTGACGAATTTCTTCTAATAATTCTTTGATTTGAGCAAATTCAGCATCAATAAGCGCCTTGATGCCATTTAAGTCGAATTGATTATTTTCGGTATGCAAGCCATTGATGATATTATAGAAAATTTCGATTGCTTCGTTGAAATGTGTATCGGTTGGTTGATTTAATGCAGCTTTTTCAGAAAGGGCGACGAGATGATTAGTTATTTTGGCTGGTGCTGATAAAACACCAGCAGCCTGCTCTTCTAAATGAGCTTGCTCGATCAATTTCGCCGCTTGGGAAAAACGTTCTGGATTTGCAAGCGAAGTGCCGCCAAATTTAAGTACGCGCATAATTGGTTCTCCTAGAGATATTGTGTTTTTAAATTTATAAAAAAACCCGCTATTCAGTTGAATTGCGGGTTTTCAGTATCCTGTTTTTTGCTGCACTAACCCGCACCATTAATTGTAATAATGGTCATCATAATAGTGGTAATTGTGCTAATGATTACGGATAAAGTGCGGTTATTTTTCATTGTGTTTTATCTTGAAAAATGAATGCGTAAAGAAATACCGAAATTTCCCGAGCTTGTCAAACAGAAAGTAACAAATTTTTCAGAAATTTTCTCAACCAATAAATTTCGTGTAAACTAACCGCACTTTTATAAAGGAGAACCTATGAATATCCAGCATAATCTCAACCTAATTCAGCAAAAAATTGAAATGGCTTGCGAAGAAGCTAAACGCAATCAAAATACCGTAAAATTACTTGCCGTATCTAAGACCAAACCTATTTCCGCGATTCTTTCGGCTTATCAAGCTGGGCAAATAGCCTTTGGGGAAAATTATGTGCAAGAAGGTGTAGAAAAGATCCAATATTTTGAATCTCAAGGTATTAACCTTGAATGGCATTTTATTGGTCCATTACAATCGAATAAAACCCGTCTTGTTGCAGAACATTTTGATTGGATGCAAACACTTGATCGAGCAAAAATTGCAGATCGTTTAAATGAACAACGACCGACCAACAAGGCTCGATTGAATGTATTAATTCAGATTAATATCAGCGATGAAGAAAGTAAATCAGGCCTCCAACCTGAAGAAATGCTAACACTGGCAAAACACATCGAAAATTTACCGCACTTATGCCTACGTGGCTTAATGGCAATACCCGCACCAACTGATAAAATCGCGGAACAAGAAGCCATTTTCAGAAAAATGTCAGATCTATTTGAACAACTTAAACAAGCCTTACCAAATCAACAAATAGATACGCTTTCTATGGGAATGACCGATGATATGCCGAGCGCAATAAAATGCGGTTCTACAATGGTACGCATTGGCACTGCGATTTTTGGTGCGAGAAATTATTCAACATCACAAAATAAATAATCATGGAATAAGGCTCGAATTTAAAACAAGCCTTATTTATTAATGAAATTTAAATGCCAGTACTCTCGCCACATTTTGAGCGGAAGAAATTAAATTTTGTTCGCCTTGTTTGAGAATATCCGATAAATCGCCAAGTTGGTGAATAATAGGAAACACCGCATCAATACCGTGATCAAACACCACATCATAATCTTCACGCAAACACCCTGCGATGGCGATCACTGGCTTATTGAACTGTTTTGCCGTACGCGCCACACCAATTGGCGTTTTACCCATAATACTTTGTGCATCTATTCGCCCTTCACCCGTAATCACCACATCAGCATCTTTTACATAGTCGATTAAACGTAACCGGTCTAACACAATTTGTATACCTGCTTTCAGTTGTACACTTGGTAATAATAGCAATCCACCACCCATACCACCAGCAGCACCTGCGCCAGCCTGATCACGAATTTGTTTACCGCAATCGCGTTCGGCAATTTCAGCAAAATGCGAAAGTGCAGCATCAAGTTGTTTCACCATTTCAGACGTTGCACCTTTTTGTGGTCCAAAAATGGTAGATGCGCCACATTCACCACAGAGCGGATTATTCACATCGCACGCTACTTCAATGTGAACTTGTTGCAAACGTGGATCTAATTGTTGAACGTCAATCTTCACAATATTTGCTAGCTCTGCTCCACCAAAACCGATAGGCTTATCTTGCGAATCTAAACATTGCATCCCTAGTGCTTGCAACATTCCTACACCACCATCGTTGGTTGCGCTACCGCCAATGCCAAGAATGAAACTCTCCACACCTAAATCTAATGCCAGTTTAATCAACTCCCCTGTGCCGTAACTGGTGGTAAGCAAGGGATTGCGTTTTTCAGGCGGAACAAGATGTAAACCAGAAGCTGCAGCCATTTCGATAATCGCAGTTTTTCCATCTCCCGATAAACCGAAGAAACTTTTCACTTTGTCGCCCAAAGGCGCGGTGACTTCACATTCAATAAGCTTGCCTTGCGTGGCATCCACAAGAGATTGAACTGTACCTTCGCCCCCATCTGCCATTGGCAATTTTACATAGTCCGCATCAGGGAATACGCGTTTGAAGCCTGTTTCAATGGCAGTAGCTACTTCAAGTGCGGTCAAACTTTCTTTAAAAGAATCAGGTGCAATCACAAATTTCATAACAACTCCTAGAATTTAAATACGCCAAAAATTAAGGTAGAAACGATGGTCATCATCAAACCGACCGCACTTTCATAAGGAATAAGTTTTAAACGTTCTTTGATATCCATATTCACACTACCGCCTGTGGCATGGAAGAAAGAACCATGTGGCATATGATCAAATACGGTCGCCCCTGCGTGAATCATTGCTGCACCAGCAAGACTGCTAATACCAAGTTCTAACAAGGTACTACTGAACACATTGGATGCCACCGCAGTACCTGCAGTGGTAGAAGCTGTCGCTAAAGACATCAACGCCCCTGAAATTGGTGCAAGAATGTATGATGGCAAACCTGAATGTTCCAAACCTTGAATCAATACTTCTTTTAAACCAGAATTAGCAATGATGCCAGCAAGCGCACCTGTACCAAGTAACATAATTGCCACGGGTGTCATTTTACTCAATCCATTGATAGCATAACTATTTATATTGCGAAGTTTGCCCATACAAAGCGAACCAATCAAACCACCTAACGGCAATGCAATTAATGGATCAACTTTAATATCAAACAATGGACGAAGTGCCAATAGCAAAATTGCCACTAAAGGTGCGACAAGTGCGGTCAGAAATGAAGGTAAATTTTGCGTTTCAAGCACGATTACCTCTTTGTCAGTTACTTTAGAACCTTTGTTGATTAAGCGTTTTGCTAAGAAGTAGGTGAGAATCAAACCAAATAGTGCGGGAATTATACCAGCCATCATCACGGAAGTGAGTGGCAAATGAAAAGTATCTGCTGCCGCAATGGCATTTGGGTTTGGCGACATAATATTACCAGCTTTACCACCGCCAATCATGGCGAGCAAAATTGCAGCTTTCGATAAATCGCTGCGACGCGCTAACGCTAAAGCAATTGGTGAAACAGTAATCACTGCTACATCCACGAACACACCTACCGCAGTTAAAATCATCGTCGCCAGTGCCAAGGCGAGTAAAGCTCGAGTTTCACCCAATTTATTAGTAATGGTTTCCGCGATGGAATTTGCTGCACCCGATTCAATCAACACGCCTGCCAACACACCAGCAGCTAAGATACGCATAACCGCAGTAGTAATACCCTGAGCACCACCGATCATTAGGCTCACTGTTTGCGATAAATCCGCACCGCCAATTAAGCCTCCAACCAAAGCTCCCACCAACATACCATAAGCTGGTGAGACTTTTTTCAAAATGAGGAAGATAGCAACGATTAACGCCACCAACGCACCTATTGCTGAGACTGTTGTCATTTTTTCTCTCCTATAAAAATTAAAACCAAGGAGATTATTTCTGTTTTATAGGGAAAATGCTTTATTAGAGCAAACAAAAAGTGCGGTTAAAAATCATCAAACTTTGTAAAGTTATACAACCTCAATGTTCTAACAACGTTCCGAGATAAAGCGTTAATTCATCATCTATCTTATTGAAAAATAAGCCAGTTATTTGCTCTATTTTGTTCAATCGATAACGCAAAGTATTCGGGTGAACAAATAATTTTTCCGCAGTGAGATAAAGATCACAATTTGATAAAAAATATTGTTGAAGGGTTTTATAAAGTGTCGCATTTTCTTCTGAGAAAAGGGGAGAAAGAGGTTTTATCAATTCGTTCCCTTGCCAAGAATGAGATAATCCAGCAAGTAGCACAGGCAATCGATGCTCATCAAACACATAAATACCTTTGCGTGGATGATGTTTTAATCCATAAGAAAGCGTGCTTTGCGCACTTTGAAAAGACAAGGGAAGTTGCTCAAAAAGCGGTAGATTTAGACAAGCACCTACAGCAATTTTATAATCTTGTTTTGAATAATCTGCAGGTAAAAGCGTTTTCATTTGAGCAGAAAGTACGGTGGAGTTTTGCCAAGTCTTTAAGACCACAACCTGATCAAGGGACAAAATTGCCACATCCTGTGCAAATTCAGACTGTTCTAAATAATTGATCAGATGCTGTAAATTATCCAGGGCTGGATTAAGTAACTTAATCAATACAACCACACGAGATTTATTTAAATCAAAAGAAAAAAATTTCGCCTGCTGTTCCATCTCTTTCCAATTCAAATTGCTGTGTAATAATTGTAAAATAAATTCTTCTTTGTAACGACGATGCCAGCTTTCTTGTTCGAGTAAAGCCTGTTGTTCCACAATAAGTTCTGCCGTCATTTTCACTAGTTCGGCATATTGTTTCACCTGCGTTGGCTCACCAGAAATCCCCACCACTCCAATATTTTTGCCTAAATAATGAATCGGTAAATTAATCCCTGGTTGCGCTTCAAAATTCCATTTTTGTGCCAACGCTTGATCAATCTCTACCACACGATTTTCCCTCAACGCCAACACCGCTCCTGTGTGCCGTTGATTCAAACGCGTTGAATTTCCCGACGCAATGATCACACCTTCGTGATCCATTACATTTACAGAGTGATGAATGATCTTCATTGCACGTTTAACAATTTTTTTGGCAGTGTATTTATCGAGTTGCATATTTGTAATAAAGAAGATAAATGAAGATAAAATATTGAGAAAAAGAAAGTTAGTCAAATATTGTTTTATCTGCAAGAAAAGACGCGAGACTATTCTCCCACACTGCGTTTTTATCGCTATAATGTTTTATTCTGAACTTGAACATATCCCATAATTAATGCCAAAATTCCTAGTGGAAAAATAAGATCTATTACAGAACCATCATTTCCCCAAATCAAATTAGCAATAATAACGAGACTACCACTTATCGCCCAAGCCAGAACCTCCAGTAACTAATTTCAGATCAGCTACTGCTTCAGCAAGAATCATAAGCTGAGTATTATCTACCGCACTTTATCCTACGTTATAGGCTCCATCTGCTTTAATTTTTCAAGGGTTTGCGGATTAAAATCGACGCCATAAGTGGTTAAACCAACTCTTATACCAATAACGACAACTGAATAAGCTCGACGACCTATCATTATTTTTCCAAAATAAACTTTATTGATTTGATGGAATACATTTTGCCGCAGCTAAAAATAAAAAAATGTGACCTTAATCACAAATATTAACAATAATGTTATTTAATGTAAAAATAGTGAAATAACAACAAAAATACTCAAGAGAAGTTATAATAAAGAAAATTTTTTGGAGGCATTATGATTCCCGCAGAACGACAAAAATTATTGCTCAATTTGATTAGCCAGAAAGGCATTACAAGCATTTCACAGCTTGTTGAATCACTTAATGTTTCACATATGACAATTCGGAGAGATATTCAAAAATTAGAAGATATAGGAAAGGTTATTTCAGTATCTGGTGGCGTAAAAATGCAAGAACATCTTTCTTTTGAACCGACTCATCAAGATAAATCCTTACTCTTTTGCGATCAAAAAGAAAAAATTGGTGAAACTGTGGTGCAACTGATTCCTAAGAATACAACTCTTTATCTTGATGCAGGTACAACAACACTTGAAATTGCCTATCACATCATTGAACGCAATGATTTATTAGTAATCACGAATGATTTCTCTATTGCTCATTTCTTAATGACTAACGGAAAATGTGAATTAATCCATATCGGAGGAACAGTTAATAAGCAAAATCATTCTTCTGTTGGTGAATTAGCTGGACAATTTTTTTTCCATTGATATAGCCTTTGTTTCCACATCATCTTGGACATTAAAAGGATTAACAACACCAGACGAAAATAAATTACCTGTGAAAAAAGCATTAATTAGTGCCAGCAATCAACAAATTTTAATATCAGATTCATCAAAATATGGGAAAGTGGCGACATTCCATATTTGTCCACTAACAAATTTTGATCACATAATTTGCGACAAAAATCTTGTTGAATCTGCACAGAATGGCATTAGAGAATTAAATATTAATTTAACTATCGTATAAATAAATTAATATAAATGATCTGCACCCCAAAACTAAACAAATAAGCTTACTCATTAAAGGTGCAAATCAAAGTGCGGTTCATTTTTATATTATTTTTGACTACATACAGCAATAAAATGTAATTTATGTTCAGGATCATTAAAGGTTTTGAACATTCTTTTAAATTGCTCACGATTTTCCGCTTTCATGGCATTACGGATGATTTTTAACGTACCGAAAATTCCTTCATCATAAATCATTCCTTTTGGAGAAAGTAATGTCATCTCGCCAGAGAAAGTATCTACATATCTAAAGCCACTTTCTTGGAATATGCCTTTCCAGCCATCTTTCGTTAATGGCGTGACAGTCACGTTAATCGCTTTTCGCATATTTTCTAGAATAGTTTGATGATCATTCCCCACCAGCATAACATCGTGAGTAAGCAATAAACCATTTGGTTTTAACACTCGAAAATATTCTGCAATGGCTTTTTTCTTCGCTTCCACGGGTAACATCGTGAGCATCGCTTCATTGATGACAATATCAAAACTTTCATCCTCAAAAGGCAACTTCATCGCATTCGATCGCTGCACATGAATTTTTTCTTGCAAGCCATTTGCTTCGATATTTGCTTGTGCTTTTGCTAACGCATGTTCGTCTAAATCAACACCTTCAATATGGCAACCAAATTGCTTCGCCAATCCAATGGCTGTCGTCCCCATATTACAAGCAACCTCTAACACTTTTTTATCTTGACTAAAATCGCCATTGGCAATTAACCAATCTGTTGCTTTTTTACCGCCTGGACGCAAACGAGTTTTACCTAAACGTGCAAGAAAATTATGCCCAACTTCATCTTTTGCCATATCTATCTCCTAGTAATTAACTTGGTTTTTATATTATAGATAAAAATGATAACTATTAAAATGGCAGATCAAATAAATAAGGCGGAATAATTGTTCCGCCTTTTTCTCTTATTTCTTCAATGCTTTTTTCAATTCAAGTAATTCTCGACGTAACTGTTTCAATTCGCTTTCCATTTCAGCTTGTTTATGCAGTTTTTTGTTGGTTTCTACTTGTTGAGAACGCATCATCACTACTTCTTGTCGCAATTGTAAAACTTCCGCAGAATTAACCGCACTTTGTGTTGAAACCGCAGGTTTGGATTTGTTACCAAATTTCCAAGAAACACCTGCGCCAAAGGTTTTTTCCGAACCAGAAAAACTCCCCGCTACATTAAGCAACACATTTTCAACTGGCTTAAACACCGCACCCATTGCCATCGCCTGCGCATTTTTATAACTTCCAACCCCCAAAGACAACGCAAATTTATCATCTTCGCCTAATTGTGCAGGTTTTAATGAAGCCAACGCTGCAGCACTTGTGCCAACGCGGTTAATATGTAAATCTGTTCGATTTAAACGCGTATTTACGTGAGTGAATTGATTATCAATTTGTCCAAGTTTAGTTTCTGTACCATCTAAACGATTATTAACTTGTGTAAAGTTATTATTAACTTGAGTAAATTGGTTATCAATTTGACCCAGTTTATTTTCTGTACCATCTAAACGATTATTAACTTGTGTAAAGTTATTATTAACTTGAGTAAATTGGTTATCTATTTGACCCAGTTTAGTTTCTGTGCCATCTAAACGGTTATTGACTTGAGTGAATTTGTTATCAACTAGAGCAAATTGATTATTCACTTGACCAATTTTAGTTTCTACCGCATTTAACTGACGAACATTTACTGCATCATAATCTTCTGTGCCATCGGCGACATTAACGATTTGGCAGCGGAAATTAGTTGATGAATCACCAACAGAAACACTGTTTTCTCGATCCGCAAAGGACATATAACCTACAGCAACAGAATGTTTGGCAACAGACTTAGCATAAGCTCCTAAAGCTGTTGATTCTTTAGCATATGCTAAAGAACGATTCCCCACCGCAGTACTGTCTTCGTCTACTGCTGTACTGGAACTCCCCAAAGCCGTTGAATATCTGCCTATTGCTGTACTATATGTGCCGTAAGCAGAAGCTGTTAGTGCATGTGAAGATGAATGCATCCCAAAAGCTGTTGCAGCATAGGTTTTTCCATAAATTTGTTCTAATTCTTCTGGTGTTTTTGAAAGAGTTCTTGTTGGGCTAGTAATTGAATTGGATAGAATGGCAGTACTGCCAGATTGTCTAACATAAGATTTCTTTAAGGCTTCAAGATCTATTTTTTACTATTTCCATATTCATTATTATACGCCTCAACTGTTTCAACTTTACTAAGCAGACCAACAGCAATAGAACCGTATCCGCCTAGGGCTTTGCTCCCATGTCCTAAAGCAATACTATATTCTTCATTCGCTTCAGACCATCGACCCAACGCCATACTTCGTTTTCCTAACGCTTTTGCATGCGTGCCAACAATGCCTTCCCCATTAACTCCCGTTTCTGAATATGCTCCTATCGCAGTAGAATCCTTACCTAAAGATTTCGCCCCTTCTCCAATGGCAAGACTCAAATATTCGCTAGCCTTAGCACTCGCACCTATGGCAAATGAATTTGAACCGGAAGCATTGGCTTCATTTCCTACGGCTATAGCAAGTTGTTTAATGGCTAATGGCTTTGGATTCACTTCCAACAGCAACAGTATCCGGTCCCGAGGCATCAGCGTTCAATCCAAATGCAACAGAACGAACGATTGCTTTTGCTCCAGAACCACAAGCGATACTATCTCCATCTTTTTTAAATATTGACTGATCAATCGCAAAAAACTGAACAGGATAAAAAGAAGTAGAAAGAAGCAGGCTGATTAAAGAAAGTCGGGTTAGATTATTTTGCTTGCTTGCTTGCTTGCTTGCTTGCTTGCTTGCTTGCTTGCTTGCTTGCTTGCTTGCTTGCTTAATGATTTTCATAATATTTTTCCTTTTGTCAAATAAATGATTATCGAAAGGCTTCCAAAAATCACAAAATATTAATAAAAAATCTGTGACGTATATCACAGATTTTTAAATCAATTAGCTATTTAGGCTTTTACTACTTACTCTCTTTCCACTTTCCATTTACTACTGTGCCGATCACTTTATAATCTGGCGTAAACACCGCTAAGTTTGCTATCTTACCTTTTTCTACCGAACCTAAACGATCATCTATACCAATTGCACGAGCTGGGTAAAGGTTACTCATTCTAATGGCTTCCGCAAGAGGAATTTCAACATATTCTACCGCATTTTTAATGGATTCCATCATTGTGATTGATGCCCCTGCAATCGTGCCATTCGCATCATAGCAACGCCCATCTTTGATATAAATTGTTTTTCCTACAAAGGTAAAACTTTCTAGTTCTGGCGGTGCACCTGCGGCTGCAATGGAGTCAGTCACAATACAAAGTTTGTCGCCTTTGATTTTTTTATCAATGCGAACATTGCCGTAATTCACGTGAATACCATCAACAATAATACCTGTGTAAATATCGCTGTCTAGCACAGCTCCCACGACACCCATTGCACGCCCAGAACTAATTGGCGACATTGCATTATGTAAGTGAGTCGCAAAAGTTGCACCTTTATGGAATGCGGCTTTAGCCACCTCATAGCTTGCGTTGGAATGCCCTACAGAGACAATAATGCCCGCTTCCACAAAATCGGGCGTATAGTTAATAGTTGGATTTTCTGCGGCAATGGTAATTTTTGTAATGACATCCGAATTTTCACAGAGAAAATCTTTCATTTCTGGCGTAATTTCACGAATATATTCGGGACGGTGCACGCCTTTTTTCTCAATGCTAAGATAAGGCCCTTCAATATGTAAACCAAGTGCTTGGTTTTTATGCTTGTTTAAATATTCACGCATAATTTTCACCGCACTTTTTATGTTTTCATCTGGTGCCGTAATAAAAGTGGGGAGGAAACTTGTACAACCTGATTTTAAGTTAGTTTCCTGCATAATTTCCAAGGTTTCAACGCTAGTTTGGTCGTTAAACATCACGCCACCGCAGCCATTTAATTGCAAATCAATAAAACCAGCAGTTAAATTATTACCTTGTAAATCAATGGTTTTGATGTCCTTTTCTAATTCAGTTTGCGGGATCACTGCTTCAATAGTCTCGCCATCAATTACTACCGCATAATCTCGTAGAATTTCGTATTTAGTGTAGATCACACTGTTGGTTAATGCGTATTTCATTCTATACCTTCCAAATGTTTTAAGAAAAACGACTGATTGTAAAAATGATAGGTTATTTATCGCTGTAATAAGTCCCAGCAACCGCACCTTCTAATTCAGTAAAATATTTCACGGTTTTCACTTTTAACTCTTGTTGAGCAGCTTCATCACAAACGAGCAAGAAATGACGGTGCATTTGTAATGCACTGACTGTCCATAAATGGTTAATACTGCCTTCAACGGCAGCTTGCACTGCCAGTGCTTTTTGATGTCCTGTTGCTAAAATCATCACTTCTTCTGCATCTAATAATGTGCCAACACCAATGGTTAAAGCATATTTCGGCACTTGAGTAACATCGTTATTAAAGAAGCGTGAATTTGCAATTAATGTATCTTGTGTGAGTGTTTTAATGCGGGTGCGAGAACTTAATGAAGAGGCAGGTTCATTGAATGCAATATGTCCATCCACACCAACCCCCCCCATAAACAGATGAATTTTGCCGTAGGATTTAATTTTTTCTTCATAACGACGGCATTCTGCATTATGGTCATCGGTATTGCCGTTAAGAATATTGATATTTTCAGGTAAAATATCAATATGATTGAAAAAATTGTTATACATAAAGCTGTGGTAACTTTCAGGGTGTTCCTCTGGTAAACCCACATATTCATCCATATTGAAAGTCACTACGTGTTTGAAACTCACTTTGCCTGCTTGATGAAGTCGAATCAGTTCTTGATAAGTTTTTAGTGGTGTACCACCAGTAGGTAACCCCAATACAAAAGGACGCTCGGCGGTAGGTTTAAAATCATTGATACGATTGATGATATGTTGTGCAGCCCAACAACTGACTTGTTGTTCTGTTTGTAGCGGAATAAAACGCATATTAGCCTTCCTTTATTATTGACCGTAATGATCCTATTCATATCGTAGGGTGGGCTTTACCCCACCAATCTTATTGGATATATGGTGGGCTAAAGCCCACCCTACGGCAAAGGATCATGATAAGTGCAGTAATTTTTTATATTTATGACAAAAATTTCGCTTTCAATTCTTTTGCTTTTGCAACTTGTTCTTCTGTTGCTTTTGCTGTCATTGGCTCACGGCAATAACCTGCATCCACCCCTTCTAATTTAAGCAATTCTTTGATGGTTAAATATAAACCGTTCGCTAAAATGCCTTCGATTAAATCATTGGTTACGTGTTGAATTTCTAATGCTTCAGCTAATTTACCCGCTTTGGTTAATTCAAAAATTTGACGAGCACGAACGCCGTTTACGTTGAAAGTTGAACCGATAGCACCATCTACGCCTAAAGAGGCAGCAGGTAACATCATTTCATCAAAACCTGCCCAAATTAAGTGGTTTGGATAAGCTTTTTTCAAACGTTCTAATAAGTAGAAATCACCTGCTGTGAATTTCACACCCAATACTTTCGGATTTTTGTAAAGCTCGCCAAATTGTTCAATGCCCATATTCACGCCAGTTAAGAACGGAATAGAGTACACGATCATATTATTGCCCGTTTCTGCAATAATGGTGTCGTAATAATGTTTAATTTCAGGGAAACTAAATTTGTAGTAGAACGGAGTAACAGCAGATAAGCAATCATAGCCTAATTCTGTTGCATATTTACCTAATTCAACTGCTTCTTTTAGGTTTACGCTGCCCACTTGAGCGATTAATGCGATTTGATCTTTTGCTTCATCTTTTGCAATACGGAAGATTTCTTTTTTCTCTTCCGTTGAAAGCATAAAGTTTTCGCCTGTTGAACCGCCCACATATAAGCCGTCCACTTTCATTTTGTCGATGTTGTGGCGGATGATTTGGCGTAAACCTTTTTCATTAATGGTGCCATCTTCATTAAATGACACTAATAATGCACTGAAAATACCTTTTAAATCACGCATAAGTTTTCTCCTATTTTATACGTTGTTCAAGAATTACATTGAGAGTTTTTTGTTTAGTTTGAGCGGCAATTTCTTCTTCGCCCTGCACTAACAAAGCATAAATTAAATCTAATACAAAAAGCTGTGCGATCTTGGTGCCAATAGAATCTCCTTGTAACTTGCCTTGTTTATTACCATTTACCAAAACATAATCAGCATATTCTGTCACAGGGGAACGCAAACTATGCGTCAATGCCACTGTTGTTGCACCATTTTGTTTTGCAATTTTGATGGTATGTGCCGTTTCAGCAGAATAACCAGAATGGCTTAAACCAATTGCCACATCAGAAGATGTAAGTAATGCTGCCTGCATATACATAAAATGATTATTACCTGAAGCATCCACTTGAAAACCAATACGCATCAGCTTATTTTTAGCATCTTCCGCCGTTACGCCAGATGAACCCACACCAAATAAAAAAATACGACGTGCTTTTTTAAGTACTTTAACGACTTCTTCAAGCTGTTTTAAATCAAGTAAATTAATCGTTTCTTCCATTACATTAGCAACTGCGGCTTGCAATTTTTGTGCAATAGTGAGCGAATCATCACTTGGCATAATTTCTGTTTCAAGTACGCTTTCATCTTGATTATCTTTCGTCGCAAGTTCAATAGAAAGCTCTAATTTAAAATCGCTGAAACCTTTAAAGCCAACGGTTCGACAAAAACGGACAAGCGTAGCCTCTCCCACTTCTAAGTGTTTTGCAATTTCAGAAAGGGGACATTGCGATACCAAATCAGGCGAACGCAAAATCGTATCAGCAATTTTTTTCTCTGATTTAGTTAAACTCTGGTAAAGCAAGCCAATTCTGTTTAACACATTTCCCGATTTAGCCATAAATTGTTCCTTCAGGCTTATCCAGTAAAACATCTTTTACCCAATAAGCCGCACCAATTAAACCTGCATCTTGTCCAAATTTAGCGGATTCAATTTCACAACAATATATCGAAGGAAAATCTTGTAAATATTTTTCGACCAAAGGTAAATATCCCTCAGCTAATCCTACACTACCACCAATCGCGATTTTTTGAATATCTAAACTAATCACTAAATCTGCAATTAAATTAGCAATGGCTTTCGCAGAACGCTCGACAAGTGCGGTCGCTTTTTCATCATTTTTTCTAAAACGCTCAAACACTTCTTTTGGCTCGCACGGATCTTCCCATTGGGAAGAAACCGCTTCAATTGCTCGCCCTGAAGCAATCGCTTCGACACAACCTCGACGCCCACAACCACAGATCGCACCATTTGGATCAGCTAATGTATGACCAATATGCCCAGCAATACCACGAGAACCTGTCTGCAAAATTTGGTTTAGCACAATCCCTCCGCCAACTCCTGTTGAAACGGTAATAAAAACAAAATTTGATACCTGTTCAGAATTTTGCAATTGATATTCCGCATAAGTCGCAGCTTGTGCATCATTTAATAAACCAATCGGTTTATCCGTATGTTTTGCAATACTAGCTTTAAGTGGAAATTCCGCCAAGCCGCCTAAGTTTTTCGGATTTAATGCACTTAAAATGCCATTATTGATGATCCCCGTAGATGCCACCGCTACATAGTCAAACTGCCCTTCATAATCAGCAAGTAATTTGCCTAACGCTTGGTGCATTCCCTCCACGACATTTTCACGTGGTGTATGAATTTGCTGACGTTGCTCAATTTCGCCATTTTTTACAATCGCCGCTGCAATTTTTGTCCCACCAATATCTAGTGCTAAACAACGCATAACTTATCCTTATAGTGTAAAGTCTTTTCTCACACGTCTTACGACTATCTTGCAGATTTCACTGAATTAGCAAACCAACTCACAATATGTTCAAGACGAGTTAAGGCTGAACCTACAGTCACGCAATCTGCACCAATTTCAATTGCCACTTTTGCCAATTCTGGTGTGTTATAACGCCCCTCAGCCATCACAAAACAACCCGCTGATTTTAAATCTTTCACTAATTGATAATCTGGTTCTTCTGGCACTGAGCCACCTGTATAACCCGACATCGTACTGCCGACAATATCAAAACCAAGCGCTTTACAATACAAGCCTTCTTCTAAATTAGAACAATCTGCCATTGCCAAACAGCCCATTTCGTGGATTTTTTTCACCGCACTTTCAATATCCACAGGACGCGGGCGTTTAGTGCCATCTACTGCAATAATATCCGCGCCTGCATTGGCTAGATCTTCAATATCTTGTAAAAACGGCGTAATACGCACGGGACTATCAGGCAAATCACGTTTTACAATTCCGATAATCGGAACATTCACAAAAGGACGGGTTGCTTTAAGGTTATCAACCCCCTCAATACGTAAGCCAGAAGCTCCGCCCATAACTGAAGCCTGAGCCATAGCAGAAACGATTTCAGGTTTATCCATTGGGCCATCATCGACAGGTTGGCAAGAAGAAATAAGACCATATTGAATTTGAGAAAGTACTTCTTGATAAGATAATTTAGACATATAACACCCCTCATTTAAATCTGAATAAATCACTTTAAAATTAATTTAATCCACATAAAACAATCTTTTATAAGTTGTAATATGCTTATATTTTCATCATTTAACCTTATTATATGAAAAAGAAATGCCATTTTAAAGAATATTTTTGAAGTGTTTTTTCATAAATGTGATCAACTTCTCATTTTTGAAATAAAACTCGTAAAACTATTTTAAATTTGTTTTTTTACTCTTAGAATTGCTCTCGAATCCTATTTTTGGGGAGAAAACATACATTTTTTGCCTAAATTGATTCTCATATTATGGGGTTAATATTCCCCTTTCCAACATAAGTTCACACAGGAGCGAATATGATGAAATTGACAAAACTTTTCCTTGCCACCGCCATTTCTTTAGGCGTATCTTCTGCTGTTCTTGCCGCTGATTATGACTTGAAATTCGGTATGAATGCTGGAACTTCATCAAATGAATATAAAGCGGCAGAAATGTTTGCCAAAGAAGTCAAAGAAAAATCACAGGGTAAAATTGAAATTTCACTTTATCCAAGTTCACAATTAGGTGATGACCGTGCAATGTTAAAACAATTAAAAGACGGTTCTCTCGACTTTACCTTTGCAGAATCTGCTCGCTTCCAGCTGTTTTACCCTGAAGCGGCAGTATTTGCCTTACCTTATGTTATTAGCAACTACAATGTTGCACAAAAAGCCTTATTCGATACAGAATTCGGTAAAGATTTAATTAAAAAAATGGATAAAGATCTTGGCGTGACTTTACTTTCCCAAGCTTATAACGGAACTCGCCAAACGACTTCAAATCGTGCAATCAACAGTATTGCAGATATGAAAGGCTTAAAACTTCGTGTGCCAAATGCAGCAACAAACTTAGCCTATGCTAAATATGTTGGCGCATCACCAACACCAATGGCATTTTCTGAAGTTTATCTTGCGTTACAAACCAACGCCGTCGATGGTCAAGAAAACCCGTTAGCAGCGGTGCAAGCACAAAAATTCTATGAAGTGCAAAAGTTCTTAGCAATGACTAATCACATTTTGAATGACCAACTTTATTTAGTAAGCAACGAGACTTATAAAGAACTCCCTGAAGATCTTCAAAAAGTCGTAAAAGATGCTGCCGAAAATGCAGCAAAATATCACACTAAATTATTCGTAGATGGAGAGAAAGATTTAGTCTCATTCTTTGAAAAACAAGGCGTGAAAATTACACATCCTGATCTTGTCCCATTTAAAGCATCAATGAAGCCGTATTATGCTGAGTTTGTAAAACAAACTGGTCAAAAAGGTGAAGCAGCTTTAAAACAAATTGAAGCAATCAATCCATAATCCCTCTTTAGTGTGCCGTAATGGCACACTACATTCCCTTATTCTTCATTAAACGGAGTGAAGTATGAAATATATTAATAAGCTTGAAGAATGGCTGGGTGGCACATTATTTATCGCCATTTTCGGTATTCTTATCGCTCAAATTCTTTCACGCCAAGTTTTTCATTCTCCGTTAATCTGGAGTGAAGAACTCGCCAAGCTCTTATTTGTTTACGTGGGTATGTTAGGTATCAGCGTTGCTGTGAGAAAACAAGAACACGTATTTATTGATTTTTTAACTAATCTAATGCCAGAAAAAATCAGAAAATTCACAAATACTTTTGTACAATTATTAGTCTTTGTATGTATTTTCTTGTTTATTCATTTCGGGATTCGTACTTTTAATGGCGCATCATTCCCCATTGATGCCTTAGGGGGCATTTCTGAAAAATGGATTTTCGCTGCACTACCTGTTATCGCAATATTAATGATGTTTCGCTTTATCCAAGCGCAAACCGTAAACTTTAAGACAGGGAAAAGCTATTTACCTGCGACTTTCTTTATCATAAGTGCGGTCATTTTATTTGCAATTTTATTTTTCGCGCCAGATTGGTTCAAAGTATTGCGAATTAGCAATTATATAAAGCTCGGTTCAAGTTCAGTCTATGTTGCCTTACTCGTTTGGCTAATCATTATGTTTATCGGTGTCCCTGTAGGTTGGTCCTTATTTATTGCTACCCTACTTTATTTTTCTATGACACGTTGGAATGTCGTAAATGCCGCAACTGAAAAATTAGTCTATAGCCTAGACAGCTTTCCATTACTTGCCGTGCCGTTTTATATTTTAACAGGTATTCTAATGAATACTGGTGGGATTACCGAACGTATTTTTAATTTCGCTAAATCCTTACTCGGTCATTACACAGGAGGAATGGGGCACGTTAATATCGGCGCAAGTTTATTGTTCTCTGGTATGTCAGGTTCAGCACTTGCTGATGCGGGGGGCTTAGGTCAGCTTGAGATTAAAGCAATGCGTGATGCTGGTTATGACGACGATATTTGCGGAGGAATTACTGCTGCTTCTTGTATTATTGGGCCATTAGTTCCGCCAAGTATTGCAATGATTATTTACGGTGTAATCGCCAATGAATCTATCGCAAAACTCTTTATTGCAGGTTTTATTCCCGGTGTATTAATTACTTTAGCTTTAATGGCAATGAATTATCGCATTGCAAAAAAACGAGGTTATCCACGTACACCAAAAACCACGAGAGAACAACTTTGCAGCAGCTTTAAACAATCTTTTTGGGCAATCTTAACGCCGTTATTAATTATCGGTGGTATTTTTTCAGGCTTATTCAGTCCAACAGAATCTGCCATTGTTGCAGCAGCATACTCTGTAATTATTGGTAAATTTGTGTATAAAGAATTAACCTTAAAAACCTTATTTAATAGTTGCATAGAAGCAATGGCAATTACAGGCGTAGTCGCCTTAATGATTATGACCGTGACTTTCTTTGGCGATATGATTGCCCGTGAACAAGTCGCAATGCGTGTTGCTGATGTATTTGTTGCCGTTGCCGATTCGCCTTTAACCGTATTGGTAATGATTAACGCACTGTTACTTTTTCTTGGAATGTTCATTGATGCCCTAGCATTACAATTTTTAGTATTACCAATGCTTATTCCTATCGCAATGCAATTCAATATTGACTTAATCTTCTTTGGTGTAATGACCACATTAAATATGATGATTGGTATTCTTACCCCACCAATGGGAATGGCTCTCTTTGTTGTTGCTCGTGTAGGAAATATGTCGGTTTCCACGGTTACCAAAGGCGTATTACCGTTCTTGATTCCCGTTTTCGTCACATTAGTATTAATTACGATTTTCCCACAAATCATCACATTTGTGCCAAATCTATTGATACCATAATAAAAAGTGCGGTTGAAAAACATTAAATTTTTTAACCGCACTTTTATCTTTCTCGTAAGTTACATCTGCCGTACCTTACAATACAAAAAGGTGCAATAACTGCACTTTATCAACGCCTATTCAATGCCGTTTAATGAATAGAAAACTGTAAACACAACTAAAAATGGGGTTTATTATGAAACTAACCAAAACAGCATTATGCACCGCACTTTTTGCCACTTTTACTTTTTCAGCGAACGCACAAACTTATCCTGATTTGCCAGTGGGAATCAAAGGAGGAACAGGCGCATTAATTGGCGACACCGTTTATGTGGGATTAGGCTCTGGTGGCGATAAATTCTATACTTTAGACCTAAAAGATCCTTCAGCACAATGGAAAGAAATTGCTACATTTCCAGGTGGCGAACGCAATCAACCTGTTGCAGCCGCAGTGGATGGAAAACTTTATGTATTCGGTGGTTTACAAAAAAATGAAAAAGGCGAACTTCAACTCGTTAATGACGCTTATCGCTATAACCCAAGCGATAATACTTGGATGAAACTTCCTACTCGTTCTCCCCGTGGTTTAGTAGGATCAAGTGGTGCATCTCACGGAGATAAAGTTTATATTTTAGGCGGCTCTAATCTCTCTATATTTAATGGTTTCTTCCAAGACACTGTGGCAGCAGGAGAAGATAAAGAGAAAAAAGATGAAATCGCAGCAGCTTACTTCGATCAACGTCCAGAAGATTATTTCTTTACAACAGAATTATTGAGCTATGAACCCTCAACCAACAAATGGCACAATGAAGGTCGCATTCCATTCTCTGGTCGTGCTGGTGCAGCCTTTACAATTCAAGGTAATGATCTCGTGGTTGTCAATGGCGAAATTAAACCAGGACTTCGCACCGCTGAAACCCATCAAGGTAAATTCACTGCTAAAGGTGTGCAATGGAAAAACTTACCTGACTTGCCCGCACCAAAAGGCAAATCACAAGATGGTTTAGCTGGTGCACTTGCAGGCTATAGTAACGGTCATTATTTAGTCACTGGTGGCGCAAATTTTCCAGGTTCAATCAAACAATTCAAAGAAGGAAAACTTCACGCACATAAAGGTTTAAGCAAAGCTTGGCATAACGAAGTTTATACGTTGAATAATGGTAAATGGCGCATCGTTGGGGAATTACCAATGAATATTGGCTATGGTTTTTCTGTATCTTACAACAATAAAGTTTTACTGATTGGCGGTGAAACTGACGGAGGTAAGGCTTTAACTAGCGTCAAAGCAATAAGCTATGACGGTAAAAAATTAACCATCGAATAATTTATCACAGAATAGTGCATAAAATTTATAATAATCAAAAGCGGCGAAATTTATCGCCGCTTTATGCAAAATAAAAGTAATTAAAGCAAAATTAACACAAATTTTGACCGCACTTTAAATGCTCTATAAAGAGCTGGCATTTTTATTAATAAGATTTAGCGATGTTATTTATTCCACCACCACTACTCTGTTTATTCATTGCCATAGCAATGTATTTTTTGCCAAAGATTGCTAGTTATTCTGTCCATTTTTCAGTGATTGTTTTTGTTATTTCCCTTTCATTTTTGATTGCTTTAAGCAGCGTTATGCAATTCTTTATATGTAAAACCTCCATTAATCCTCGTGACTTTAAAGGCACAACAAAATTAGTTTGCACAGGCATATTTCGATTTAGCCGTAACCCAATGTATTTAAGTTTGCTGTTAATTTTGCTTGCTTGGACGCTTTGGTTAGGTAATAGTTTAGCTTGGTTAGGCGTAATTATCTTTATATTAGTGATAAACCAGTTTCAAATAGCCCGAGAAGAAACCTATTTGGAAAATAAATTTGGCGATGAATATCGTCGTTATAAACAAAAAGTAAGACGTTGGCTATAAAAAAACACCTTCACGAGGAAGGTGTTTTTATCAAATTAAAATCTATTTTTTCGGTGCCTGCATAAAGCGGAAGAAATCACTATCTGGTTTTAAAATCATTATATTGTCAGAATTTGCAAAACTCGCTTCATAGGCTTTTAAGCTACGCACAAACGTAAAGAATTGTGGTTCTTGAGCAAAAGCATCTGAATATAATTTTGCCGCCGCTGCATCGCCTGAACCTCGTAATTCTTGTGCAGTTTTATTTGCATTAGCAAGAATTAACGTCACTCTGCGATCTACATCAGCTTGAATAAATGCTGCTTTTTCTTTCCCTTGAGAACGATGTTCACGCGCCACTGCATCACGTTCTGCACGCATACGTTGGTAAATCGAAGAAGAGACTTCGTCTGGTAAATTAATTTGTTTTACACGCACATCGATCACTTCAATACCTAATTCTGCCGTACTGTCTTGTCCTGAACTTAAAGCTTTTTTTGCCCCTTCCATTAATTCTCCACGTGTACCAGAAACAATATCTTTAATCGTGCGTGAACCAATTTCAGAACGTAAACGGTCATTTACTTTACGACTTAATAAATTTGCAGCTTGGGCATAATCGCCACCGCCAGTAGACGTGTAGAATCGACCAAAATCACTGATTTTCCATTTCACATAAGAATCCACTAGCAAATCTTTTTTCTCAACAGTAACAAAACGTGTTGCAGATCCATCTAAAGTACGAATACGCGCATCTAAAACTTTGATGCTATCAATTAAAGGCACTTTAAAATGCAAGCCCGGTTCATATACAACCACTTTGTTATCGGCATCACGCTGTACTTTGTTAAATCGTAACATAATGCCACGCGTACCTTCCGTTACAACGACGATGCTAGAATAAACCACTGCCGCAATCACGAAAATAACAGGTAATAAAAATCTACGCATTAGTTAAATCTCCCTTGACGAATCGGCGCAACGGTAGTCGGCTGAGGCTGATAAGAATTTTGACGTTCTGGCGCAGTAAAAGCAGGCGAAGAATTGACCGCACTTGGCGCACTTGTTACCGATTTTTTGCCCATAATTTGCTCTAGCGGTAACACAGTTAAATTATTACCATTATTGCCATCAAGCATTACTTTTGGGGTATTTGCCATCACTTTTTCCATCGTCTGAATATATAAACGCTCACGCAGTAAATCTGGTGCAGCCTTAAATTCTGGCAACAAGCGTTGCAAACGTTCCACTTCACCTTTTGCATCTAACACGATACGATCTTTATAAGCTGTTGCTTCTTCAAGAATACGTTGCGCATCACCGCGTGCAATCGGTTCTTTCTCACGCGCATAGGCTTCCGCTTCACGAATAAAACGTTGTTCATCTTCCTGTGCTTTAATTGCATCATCAAACGCATCCTTTACTTCTTCAGGTGGGCGCGCAGATTGGAAGTTCACATCAATAACCTCAAGTCCCATATCATAGGATTTGATAATTTCATTCAAAGCTTTCCAAGTATTTTCACGCACGACAGAGCGACCTGTGGTTAAAATATCATTCATAGACATATGCCCAACAACATAACGTAATGCACTATCTGTCGCTTGATTCAAACTATCATCTGCATTTGTTACGCTAAAACGATATTTTGCAGGATCTTGCACGCGATATTGCACGGTCATTTCCACTTTTACCATATTTTCATCTTGAGTCAGCATTGCACCTTGTGTACGCAACTCTTTTACTTGCTCCACATTTACTGGCAATACTTTATCTACAAATGTTGGTTTCCAGTTCAAACCGGGTTGAACAATAGAATGTAACTCGCCAAAACGAAGCACCACACCGCGTTCAGCCTCTTTAATAGTATAAAAACCGCTTACGCCCCAAATAATCGCACCAATCGCTACAGCAAGTGGAATAACTTTGCCAAAATTAAATGGAGTACTGTTTTGAGAACTACCATTGTTTTGACCGCTCTTTTTATTTCCACCGCCTAATTTTTTAAGCAGATTATTAAAAATCTCCTCAATATCTGGCGGAGATTGCTCTTGATTTCCACGATTTTGGTTATTATTCCATCCATTATTGTTGGATGAATTTCCCGGCTGTTGGTCGTTGCTCTGCCCTGGTTTACTCCAAGGATCGCGATCTGAACCGTTCTGTGACATTTCATTCTCCATTTGTCAAAAAATTGTTAAGAGTTTAGCTAAATAAATGGGGCACGTCTATGAAAATACAAGAATTTTTAGGCAATAAAAAATCCTTGATTTTACACAAGGATTTTCTTGATTAATTCACATCATAAAAAACGCATTTTTGAAGTTCTTTTATCTGTAAACTTTCCCCACTCCATTCATAAAAGTGCGGTAATTTTTCTTGATGATTGACAAACGCAGCTAAATAAATAGAGAGTTCATCAGTAAACCACAACTGCCCCTGCGGACAATAATCCGAAAAAATTTTTTGTTGTTCAGGGAAATGACGAACATTGGATAATTTTACGATCCCAAATCCTTGAGATTTCAATACAGCTTCTCGTAAACACCAACAACGATAAAAAGCGTTCAAAGAATCCTGCTGATGATGAAACCAATCAATTTCTTCTTTTGGTGCAATATGTTCCATCAACGCCGTAAAATTTCTTATTTTAGGAAATTCAATATCAATTCCCACCGCACTTTTTTCTTCATTTCTAATATCTAATATTACCGCCACCCAATCACCAGAATGACTAATATTAAAATCTATTCGCTCATCAAGAAAATAAGGTCTGCCACTTTCAGTACGATGAATTTGAGATAAAAGTGCGGTGGATTTTCTAGATATTTTTAAAAGTTGGAAAAGTAATAAGTGAGCAAGCCGACGGCACTGATGACGCTGAAAAACACGCGAGCTATCCGTTTCAGTTTGATATAGATTTTCTGGAATCAGTTCATCGGGTAAGGATTCCAAAGAAAAAGGTTGATTTATATTGCCGTAGGCGATGTAGGTTGTCATAAAAATAAAAGCACCATTCAAAGGTGCTTTTATATTAAAAGGATTTAGTTTGTGTGTAAATTAGCGAATCACTAATTCCGCTACAGAAACACCGACCAAGCAAGCAACAACAACCCCAATTAAACCCGGCACCATAAAACTGTGGTTAAAATAATATTTACCAATTTTTGTTGTACCCGTTACGTCAAAGTTTACTGTTGCAATGTCTGATGGATAATTTGGAATAAAGAAATAGGCATAAGTTGCAGGCATTAAACCAACCAAGATTGGTGCTGGAATACCTAAGCCAATACCCACAGGTAATAACATGACTGCAGTCGCAGCTTGGCTGTTAATTACGACAGAAACTGCAAATAATGCCAATGCGAATGTCCAAGGATAAGTTTGCACCATATCAGTAATCGCAGCTTTAAATTCTGGCATTGCATATTTGAAGTAAGTGTCGCTCATCCACGCAATACCATAAATTGCAATCGCGGCTACCATACCAGATTTAAACACCACGCCATTTGGCACAATTTGAGGATTTGTTTTCGTTGCGAGTAAAATCACACCACCAAAGCAAAGCATCATCATTTGAATGATAAATGACATTGAAATTGCTTTTCCGCTACCGATAGTGCGAATTTCAGGAATCATCGCAATCGCAACAATCACAACTAAAGCAAGTAAAAATAGGTAAACAGATTTTTTTGCCCCTTGCGGAAGGGTTTCATTCAATGTTGTGCTTGTGGTATTTAAAATACGTTCACGCCATACGGGATCTTGTAAACGACGTTGATATTCAGGATCTTGTTCTAACTCTTTACCACGACGCATACTGTATAAGGAAAGCGCAATCGTACCTGCTAAGGTTGCAGGAACAGTCACAGAAATAATGTCTAATAAACTAATGTTTTCAAATCCCGGCATTGCGGTAATTTTTCCCAAATAGAATACAACTGCAGCAGAAAGTGGGCTAGATGTGATGGCTAATTGAGATGCCACTGAAGATGCAGCCATTGGACGTTCTGGACGAATTTTATTTTTCAATGCAATGTCACCGATAATTGGCATAATTGTGTAAACAGAGTGACCAGTACCGAGCATAAAGGTTAATAAATAGACGACTAATGGACCAAGTAAAGTGACACGTTTTGGATTTTTACGGAGAATGCGTTCAGCAATTTGTAACATAAATTTCAAACCGCCCGCGGCCTCAAGCACCGATGCACAAGTCACTACCGCAAGAATGATAAGCATAACATCAATCGGCGCTTTCCCCACTGGCATACGGAATACGAAAACCTCGATAGCAAGACCGATACCAGAAACAACACCTAATCCGATACCGCCGTAACGGCTACCGATATAGAGCATTAATAGTAAAAATAAAAATTCTAAGTAAAGCATAAACACCTCAAAAATGAAAAACTATGCAAATAATACTTCTTTTTAGGCATATAACTAAATAATTTTTTAAAGTTTAAACCACGATTCTAAGTAAAAGATAATTTAGATCAATTTTTATGAAAGGGAAAAATAAAAAGTGCGGTAATTTTAAAGAGGATTATTAGAAAAAAATTAGGCGACTTAAAACGTCGCCCTACTTAAAATTATTGATTGTTTTGCACGTAATCAATCGCAGATTGAACAGTGGTAATTTTTTCAGCTTCTTCATCTGGAATTTCGATATCGAATTCTTCTTCTAAAGCCATTACTAATTCAACTGTGTCTAATGAATCTGCACCTAAATCTTCAACAAAAGAAGCTTCAGGTTTAACATCTTCTTCTTTAACACCTAATTGTTCAACGATGATTTTTTTCACGCGTTCTTCAATACTCATTTGTTTTTCCTATTTGTTAGTTTTAACTCATAAAAGAGCTGTTAGTGTATGTATTTTTTAGTAACTTGCAACTATTTTATGGTCTGGTCGCACCACAAAATAGGCAATGTGAACACACACATCAAATATAGTTACGTACCTTTGCATACGCTCAAGGCGTAACCAAGTTACATTGCGAGTCGGATTTTAGCATTATCTAAAATCTTTGGCTATGATTTTATTGCTTAGAAATCCCCCATAAATCAATGTCAAAGTTTAGCTTAAGTATAAGCCACCATTCACGTGTAACGTTGTACCCGTGATATAACCTGCATCATCAGAAGCTAAGAAAGCAACGGCTTTAGCTATGTCTTTTGCTTCGCCTAAACGTCCAGCTGGAACATTAGATAAGATCCCCGCTTTTTGTTCATCCGTAAGCACTTCTGTCATATCTGTTGCAATAAAACCTGGTGCAACCACATTTACAGTAATACCACGTGCAGCTACTTCTTTCGCTAAAGATTTAGAAAAACCAACCACACCCGCTTTTGCCGCACAATAGTTAGTTTGTCCTGGATTACCCGTTGAACCAACCACTGAACCAATATTGATGATACGACCAAAACGTTTTTTCATCATTGAACGTAACATGGCTTTAGAAAGATGATACACAGAAGTTAAGTTAGTTTGCATAATATCAAACCATTCCTCATCTTTCATACGCATCAATAAATTATCGCGAGTAATACCTGCGTTATTCACGAGAATATCAATATCGCCAAAATCATTTTTAATTTGTCCAAGTAAGGTTTCGATAGATTCTTTATCCGTGACGTTTAAAACTAAACCTTTGCCTTTATCCCCTAAATAAGCCGAGATCGCCTCTGCACCCTTTTCAGAGGTTGCTGTACCAATTACAAATGCACCTTTTGAACTAAGTTCTTCTGCAATCGCACGACCGATACCACGGCTAGCCCCTGTCACTAAAGCAATTTTACCTTGCATTTTTTCTTCCTTTTACTTACGCTAAAAATTCTTCTACCGCATTGAATGATGCAACATCATTTACAGATATTGCTTGTAAATCACCCACAATGCGTTTGGTTAAACCATTTAATACTTTACCTGGCCCCACTTCAACAAGCGCTAAAACACCATCTTGCGCCATTTTTTCAACTGTTTCAGTCCAACGAACTGGACTATATAACTGACGAACAAGTGCGGTACGAATTTCGGTGCCTTCAGTTTCAGCTTTCACATCAACGTTATTTAATACCGATATTGTTGGTGTATTAATTTGAATATTATCAAGTGTTACCGCTAATTGCTCGGCTGCAGGTTTCATTAATGCACAGTGAGAAGGTACGCTCACAGCTAACGGCAATGCACGTTTCGCCCCTGCTTCTTTACATAATGCAGCCGCACGCTCAACTGCAGCTTTCGCACCCGCAATAACTACTTGACCCGGTGAGTTAAAGTTCACCGCAGATACGACTTCGCCTTCCTCTGCTTGTTTGCAAGCATTAATAATTGCTTCATTATCTAAACCAATGATTGCATACATTGCGCCAGTGCCTTCAGGCACAGCTTGTTGCATTAATTTTCCGCGCAATTCCACTAATTTAATCGCATCTTGGAAATCCAACACCCCAGCACAAACCAAGGCAGAATACTCACCCAAGCTATGGCCTGCCATCACTTCTGGTTTTAATTGAGGAAACTTCTCTTGCCATACGCGATAAATGGCTACCGATGCCGCTAAAAGTGCGGGCTGAGTTTGCCATGTTTTATTAAGTTCTTCAGCTGGACCTTGTTGAACAAGATACCATAAATCATAACCAAGCGCATCAGATGCTTGTTTAAATGTTTCAATAACGATTGGATATTCAGTGGCAAGATCAGCAAGCATACCGACAGCTTGGGAGCCTTGACCTGGGAAGACCATTGCGAATTTTTTCATTATGTTTTGTCCTATTGTTTTTTAATTGAAAATTCTTCTTCGGTAATTAAAATCGGGTTTCGCCGATGGCGACTTACTTTTCCTTGTTTCCTTTGTTCCATTGAATTTGCTTAACGGAAATTTTCTGAACTCGCTACGCTCAAACAGACGAAAATTTCCTACAAATTCAATTCCACAAAGGTGGAAAAGAAGGGAACCCAATTTGTTCTTTATCCGATTTAAAGTGCGGTCAAAACTCAAAATATTTTTTGTTCTTAAAATGAATTTAAAATTAACCGCACTTTTTAAATAATGCTCTGATAAATTCGGGGCCCCATATAAATCGCCTTTGCGACTTTCAATTTTTAGGCAATTTGCGTCTGTTTGAGCGTAGCGAGTTCAGCAAATTGCCGTTAAGAAAATTGAAACAAAGCAAAGAACAGCGATTTAACTGGGGCGTGTTTTCTTTGCCTACTTTCTTTTACACGAGTAAAAGAAAGTAGGTCGCCGTCAGGCGAACCCCTGACATTTAACACAAAAAGTGCGGTCAATTTTTACCGCACTTTAAAATCATCAATAATTATATCAAATCAACTAAAATCTCACTAACGCTGAACCCCAAGTCCAACCACCGCCAAAGGCTTCTAATAATAGTAACTGCCCACGTTGAATACGGCCATCTCGAATAGCCTCATCTAAAGCGACAGGAACAGTTGCTGCACTGTTATTAGCGTATTTATCTAACGTTACCACCACTTGCGACATATCCATTTCTAATTTTTTAGCTGTCGCTGTAATAATACGTAAATTTGCTTGGTGTGGCACAAGCCAGTCTAAATCTTTTTTATCTAAATTATTGGCTGAAAGTGTTTCTTCCACCACATTTGAAAGTTCACGAACTGCCAATTTGAAGGTTTCGTTACCTTGCATCTCAATATAGCCAGATTTTTCTATACCACGTTCTGGCTGAGCTAAAACAAGGGCATTATTTTTATCTGCTGAAGCGTGTAAATGGGTGGAGATAATTCCTTCTTGTTCACTCGCTTCTAAAATTACAGCACCCGCACCATCACCAAATAGCACAACAGTGCTGCGATCTGTTTCATCTAATTTACGAGAATTGAGATCTGAGCCTATCACTAAGGCTTTTTTCACTTTGCCTGCACGAATAAATTGATCAGCTACGCTCAAAGCATAGACAAAGCCTGTGCAAGCTGCGGCTAAATCAAAAGAAATCGCATCATCAATATTTAATAAACCTTGCACTTGGCAAGCCGCACTTGGATAAGCATGTGAGTGACTTGTAGTTGCAACAATAATCAGTTCAATATCTTGAGGATTAATTTGAGCAGCTTCGATCGCATTTTTTGCCGCTTCAAATCCCATTGTTGCAACAGTTTCATCTGCCGCTGCGATACGACGTTCACGGATACCAGAACGAGTGACAATCCATTCATCTGATGTATCAACCATTTTTTCTAAATCCGCATTTGTGCGAATATGACTCGGCAGATAGCTACCGGTGGATAAAATTCTACTATTCATACTCAATAAGATAAGCGATTAAAAAGGAAAAAAATCTATGGACTATCGCCAAGTAAGAGATAAGACGACACCGGATTATTTTCCGATGTTAATGGAATGCAGATAGTAATACGGGGACCAACGTCCCCGCCCATCACATCTAACGCCAAGGTTAGACGGTTCAAGTGAACACCTATAAGTAAAAATTACTTATTGATCACTTTACGACCACGATAGTAACCGTCTGCAGTTACGTGGTGGCGTAAGTGAGTTTCGCCGCTTGCTTTATCTACTGATACAGCAGCAGTTGTTAAGGCATCGTGTGAACGACGCATATCACGACGTGAACGAGATTTTTTGTTTTGTTGAACAGCCATTGGCTATACTCCTAAATTTAATTTACTTTTGCTTTAAATTAGCTAATACAGCGAACGGGTTCGGTTTTTTTGCCAATTCTTCAGGCAATTCGCCAAAAACCTGTTCCTGCGCGGACACTTCACAGTGTTCAGATGAATGCATTGGTACAAGTGGCAAAGCTAAAATTAGCTCATCTTCCACCGTGCCAATTAAATCTATTTCGCCAAACTCATTGAACTCGATTGGCTCATAAATTTCGGGCAAGTCATCAGTCTGATCCCAATTAGCCACTGGACTATAAGTAAACTCACATTCCAATGTTTGTTTGTAAGGTTCGTTACAACGCTGACATTCAAGCTCGATATCAATCTGTACTTTACCTTTCATCACCACTAATTTTTGTGGATCAACATAAAACGATAATGTTACCTGTGCATCGCTGAGCACGTTTACCACTGATTCCGCCAAACGTTCAAGCTGATTTGCCGAATAATAACCAACATAATCAAGCCGTCTTTGAGCATCTTTTACCGGATCAACGGTTAGGGGTAGTTTTACCTTTTGCATAGGGCGTGAATATTACCTGTTGTTACGAAGATAGTCAAAGGGAAATCACATTTTTATTGGATAATAACGAGAGAAAAATTTCTAATTACCAAAAAAGTTGGCACTTTGATAAAAATTGCTATAATCACGCCTCTTTTTTTAACAAGGAAAGATAATGATGACTTCAAATTCTTATTGGCAACGCTTAAAAGTGGCATTTCAATATGTCATGCCGCAAATTTATTTAACTCAAATTGCTGGCTGGTTTGCTAAACAAAAATGGGGCAAAACAACACATTTTGTAATTAAAGCTTTTGCGAAAAAATACAACATTGATATGAGCATTGCGCAAAAAGAACAATTTTCTGATTACGCAAGTTTTAATGAATTTTTTATTCGTCCGTTAAAAGAAAACGCGCGTCCAATTAATCAAAATCCAACCGCACTTTGTTTACCAGCAGACGGTCGCATTAGTGAGTGCGGTCATATTGACGATAATCTTTTATTGCAAGCTAAGGGGCATTTTTTCAGCCTAGAAGACTTACTGGCAGAAGATAAAGAATTAGTGGAAACCTTTAAAAATGGGGAATTTGCTACTACTTATCTTTCTCCTCGTGATTATCACCGAGTGCATATGCCGTGCGATGCTACGCTACGCAAAATGATTTATGTGCCGGGTGATTTATTCTCTGTGAATCCATTTTTAGCCCAACATGTACCAAATTTATTTGCACGTAATGAACGTGTGATTTGTGTATTTGATACTGAATTTGGCACAATGGTACAAATTTTAGTGGGTGCAACCATCACTGCAAGTATTGGCACAACTTGGGCAGGCGTAATTAATCCACCACGCCACAATGAAGTGAAAACTTGGGAAGTGAAAACTTGGACTTATGAAGGCGAAAGTGCGGTCAAATTATTGAAAGGTCAAGAAATGGGTTGGTTCCAACTTGGTTCAACAGTAATTAATTTATTCCAAGCCAATCAAGTGCGTTTGGCTGATCATTTAAGCGTAAATGAACCTGTTCGCATGGGCGAAATCTTGGCATATAAAAAATAAACAGGATTTATTTCCATAAATGACAGAAACAAATCCTGAAAATAGATATTTCTCACTTCTTTAAAGGCAGTATAACCTTACTGCCTTTTTCTTCTTTCATTTGAACAATTAACGCATTGTTACAAATTCTTCTGAACCTGTTGGATGAATTGCCACCGTATTGTCAAAATCAGCTTTTGTTGCGCCCATTTTGATTGCTACTGCAAATCCTTGAATCATTTCATCTACACCGAAACCAATACCGTGCAGACCTACAATTTTTTCATCTTTACCCACACAAACTAATTTCATTTTGCACGGTTGGCGATGTTGAGTTACCGCAGTGTACATTGCTGTGAAAGAGGATTTATATATCTTAACATTTTCTGCGCCATACTGCTCAATCGCTTGCGGTTCAGTTAAACCTACTGTGCCAATTGGTGGATGACTGAATACAACGGTTGGAACTAAACTGTAATCTAAATATTCAGTCGATTTATTATTAAATAAACGTTCTGAAAGGCGACGACCTGCTGCAACTGCAACTGGTGTTAATTCAATGCCGTTTTCAATAATATCGCCTACCGCATAAATGCCTTTCACATTAGTATTTTGATATTTATCTACTTTGACATAGCCGCGTTCGTTCGTTTCTACGCCTGCATTTTCTAAGCCAATTTTATCTGTCGCTGGAACACGCCCCGCAGCCCAAATAATGCAATCTACGGTAACATCAGATTGACCATCACATTTTACTGTAAGTGAACCATCTGCATTTTTAACAATTTCAGATGGGGTAGAATTGGTATGTAATTGAATTCCATCTTGCTCAAGCACTTCCACTAATGTTTCTACGATTAATGGATCTTGATTACGCATTGGTGCATGGCGACGCACTAATAAATGTGTTTCCACGCCTAAGCTGTTTAATACGCCAGAAAGTTCAACAGCAATATAGCCTGCACCGATAACAGCAGCACGTTTTGGTAATTCGGTTAATGCAAAGAAACCATCTGAATCAATACCGTATTCTTGTCCTTTAATATTTGGACGATATGGACGCCCACCAGTTGCGATTAAAATATGATCTGCGGTTACTTGTTCTGTTGTACCATCAGCAAGTGTTACTTCGACGGTATGCGAATCAACAAATTTTCCGAAACCATTAATTACATCAATATTATTTTTCGCTAATACATTATTATAAGATGTATGAATACGACCAATATAGGCTTGTCGGTTTTCAATTAGTTTTGAAAAATCAAATTTTTTCACTTCAACATCAAAACCATAATCTGGCGCATAATTGTTGATTGCTTCTGCAATATGTGCGCCATAAAACATCACTTTTTTAGGTACGCAACCGACATTTACACAAGCGCCGCCAAGATATTTTGCTTCAATGATTGCACATTTTTTTCCATAGCTTGCAGCACGATTTAGAGACGCAATACCGCCACTGCCACCGCCAATAGCAATATAATCATAATGTTTAGTCATAGTTTGATCCTTTTTTGAACTCAAAAATTTTCCGTATTTTGCCTAATTTTTATGAAGAATGCTATAAATTGATTTAATTGGTTTTATGAATATTTTTTATTCTTTTGAACAGATGATTAGTTTGAAATGATTTTATGTGAAGCCTAGCCTAGTATGTAGAATAAAATAGCGTGATAGAAAAAGAGGAAGATTGTTTTAATCTTCCTCACTGTAGATATGCGATTAATTAGAATATTGGTTAATCGCAACCGCAACTTCTTGATCTTGATAAATATTGTTCACAATATCATTAAAAGTTTGAGATAGCACTTTATGAATTTCATCATTGTCCGCATTAAATACGCCCTCTTGTGAGCGCGTGACATTAAATGATTTATTATACGAACCTTTCGCACCTTGTACATAAACTGTCGCTTGAATTTTGGTATTGAGTTTATAACGAAGATTACCTTGTTCTACTTGCGTACCAAATTCACGCAAATCCACAGTTACCCACGCATTTGAACCATTTAATTGCCCAATTCTAAAGCCTTTACTAATTAAATTTTGCTGCATCACTTGCTGAAATAATTGTGTAACACTTGGGGATGCATTTAATTTAATCAGTTCCCCGTGTTTCGTATAACTCGCAATCTCTTGTATTGCTCGGCTATCTTTTGTTGTAACAGATACAACGGCCGTTCGATTAACATTCATTGAAGCACTTGGCGCAGGCGGTGTAAATGCTAATATATTTGATTGTGCTTGGCAGCCTGCAAGAAATAATGTAGCCGCTAGAATACATACTGATGATAATGTTTTAATTTTGTTTACTAATGCCATAATTTCCCCATAAATCAATTAGAATTGTGCTATTCTTACAAACTTCCTTATTAATGTATAGCGTTTCATTGTAGTTTTTGTGGAGAACTTATAATGTTAATTCAACAAATTATTGAGCAAAAAATTCAAAAAGAATTTCAACCGCACTTTTTAGCAATAGAAAATGAAAGCCATTTACATCACTCTAATCGAGGTTCTGAATCACATTTTAAATGTGTTATTGTCAGCACGGTCTTTAAAAATATTCGAAAAGTACAACGTCATCAACGTATTTATCAATTATTGAACGAAGAATTAAATCATAGTATTCACGCTTTAGCATTACATTTATTCACTCCAGAAGAATGGAAAGCACAAAATGAAACTGTACCGCTCTCAACAAAATGTGCAGGTGTTGGTCGTTAATTTTGTTATAAAAATGTAACATTTTTGATATATCGCAAAAAGTTCTAACAAAAAATCCTCTGTTTGAGTAGCGAAAAACAGAGATTTTCGCTAGAATAAGGCGTTTAATTTAGTCCAAATTCGATTTCTCGGTAAAATTATTAACTGTGAAATCAATCCATTTGAGTTTTTTATTTTGTGACATTAATGTTTTTTAGCGGTTTGTCACACTCAAACGTGAGATTGCTTCTAGGGTATTTTTACTATATTAGCAATTGTATTTTTAACCTTGAAAAGTAGTGCAAATAGTATGATTACAATTAAAAAAGGCTTGGATCTCCCAATCGTGGGAAAACCAGCACAAGTAATCCATAGCGGCAACGCTGTGAATCAAGTTGCGATTCTAGGTGAGGAGTATGTGGGGATGCGTCCTTCAATGAAGGTGCGCGAAGGCGATGTTGTGAAAAAAGGTCAAGTACTTTTTGAAGACAAAAAAAATCCTGGTGTAATTTTTACAGCCCCTGCAAGCGGTACCATCACTGCAATCAATCGTGGCGAAAAACGTGTATTACAATCTGTTGTTATTAATGTAGAAGGTAATGAAAAAATCACTTTTGCAAAATATAGCACAGAACAATTGAATACACTCTCTTCTGAACAAGTGAAACAAAACTTGGTAGAATCTGGCTTATGGACAGCATTACGTACTCGTCCATTTAGTAAAGTTCCATCGATTGAAAGTGAACCATCTTCTATTTTTGTAAACGCGATGGATACCAATCCATTAGCAGCCGATCCCGCTGTCGTATTAAAAGAATATTCACAAGACTTCACTAACGGTTTAACCGTATTAAGTCGTTTATTCCCTTCAAAACCATTACACTTATGTAAAGCGAGCGATTCTAATATTCCCACTGCTGATCTTGAAAATTTACAGATTCATGATTTTACTGGTGTCCATCCAGCTGGTCTTGCAGGTACGCATATTCACTTTATTGATCCTGTTGGTATTCAAAAAACTGTATGGCATATCAATTATCAAGATGTGATCGCCGTAGGTAAATTATTTACGACAGGTGAACTTTATGCAGAACGTGTGATTTCTCTTGCAGGTCCTCAAGTGAAAGAACCTCGTTTAGTACGTACAATAATCGGTGCTAATCTTTCTCAATTAACCCAAAATGAATTAAGTGCGGGTAAAAATCGTGTAATTTCTGGCTCGGTGCTTTGTGGTCAAATAGCAAAAGATTCACATGATTATTTAGGTCGCTATGCTTTGCAAGTATCAGTAATCACTGAAGGTAATGAAAAAGAATTTTTTGGTTGGATTATGCCACAAGCCAGTAAATATTCTGTGACTCGTACCGTATTAGGCCACTTTAGTAAAAAATTATTTAATTTTACTACTTCAGAAAATGGTGGCGAACGTGCAATGGTGCCAATCGGTAGCTATGAGCGCGTAATGCCGTTGGATATTTTACCGACATTGTTATTACGTGATTTAATCGTGGGCGATACTGATGGTGCGCAAGCATTAGGTTGTCTGGAATTAGACGAAGAAGACTTGGCGTTATGCTCTTTCGTTTGCCCAGGCAAATATGAATACGGTTCAATCTTGCGTCAAGTATTAGATAAGATTGAGAAGGAAGGTTAAAAATGGGTTTGAAAAATCTTTTTGAAAAAATGGAACCCGCGTTTTTACCCGGTGGTAAATACAGCAAGCTTTATCCGATCTTTGAATCGATTTATACCTTGCTTTATACACCAGGTACGGTAACGCACAAAAACACTCACGTTCGTGATGCGTTAGATTCAAAACGTATGATGATTACGGTTTTCCTTGCTTTGTTCCCTGCTATTTTCTACGGGATGTACAATGTGGGTAACCAAGCGATCCCCGCTTTAAATCAATTAGGCAATTTAGATCAACTAATTGCTAACGATTGGCACTATGCTCTTGCTAATTCATTAGGTTTAGATTTAACTGCCAATGCAACTTGGGGCTCTAAAATGGCACTTGGAGCAATTTTCTTTTTACCAATTTACTTAGTGGTATTTACCGTTTGTACTATTTGGGAATTATTATTCTCTGTGGTTCGTGGTCACGAAGTAAATGAAGGTATGTTTGTATCAACCATTTTATTTGCATTGATCGTTCCACCAACATTGCCACTATGGCAAGCCGCATTAGGTATTACTTTTGGTATCGTTGTTGCAAAAGAAATTTTTGGTGGTGTTGGTCGTAACTTTATGAACCCTGCACTTGCGGGTCGAGCTTTCTTATTCTTCGCATATCCAGCTCAAATTTCAGGCGATACGGTTTGGACTGCCGCAGATGGTTTTTCTGGTGCAACCGCACTTTCACAGTGGTCACAAGGTGGTCAAGGTGCATTGCAACATACCGTAACAGGTGCTCCAATTACTTGGATGGATGCTTTTGTTGGCAACTTACCTGGTTCAATGGGGGAAGTTTCTACCCTTGCAATTTTAATTGGCGGTGCTGTTATTGTATTCACTCGCATTGCAGCTTGGCGCATTATTGCTGGTGTGATGATTGGTATGATTGCAACTTCAACCTTGTTTAACCTAATTGGCTCAGAGACTAACCCTATGTTCTCAATGCCTTGGCATTGGCACTTTGTTTTAGGTGGATTTGCATTGGGTATGGTATTTATGGCGACCGATCCTGTTTCAGCATCTTTTACTAATACTGGTAAATGGTGGTACGGTGCATTAATTGGTGTAATGGCTGTATTAATTCGTACTATAAACCCAGCCTATCCAGAAGGAATGATGTTAGCGATTTTATTTGCAAATTTATTTGCACCGATTTTCGACTACATCGTTGTTCAAGCAAATATCAAACGTCGGAGAGCGAGAACAAATGGCTAAGTTTAATAAAGACAGCGTAGGCGGCACAATCCTTGTTGTGCTACTACTGAGTTTAGTTTGTTCCATTATTGTTGCTGGTTCCGCAGTAATGTTAAAACCTGCACAAGAAGAACAAAAATTGCTCGATAAACAAAAAAATATTTTAAATGTAGCTGGTCTTTTACAAGCAAATACGAATGTAAAAGAAACTTATGCAAAATTTATTGAACCGCGTTTCGTTAATTTAGCAACAGGCGAATACACACAACAAGCAGATGATAGCCAACAAGCAATTCCTGCTGATGCGGATAAAGCACGTATTCGTTCTCGTAGCAAAACAACTGAAGTTTATCTTGTAAAAGATGAACAGGGTCAAACCCAACAAGTTATTTTACCAATTTATGGAACTGGCTTGTGGTCAGTGATGTATGGCTTAGTATCTGTTCAACCAGATGGTAATACTATTAATGGAATTACTTACTATCAACACGGCGAAACACCAGGATTGGGCGGAGAAATTGAAAATCCAAACTGGGCAAGTCTATTTAAAGGTAAAAAATTATTTGATGAGCAACATCAACCTGCCATTCATATTGTGAAAGGTCAAGCTCCACAAGATGAACATAGTATTGATGGTTTATCTGGTGCAACTTTAACAGGTAATGGTGTTCAAGGTACCTTTAATTATTGGTTCAGCAAAGATGGCTTTGGTCCATATCTTGAAAAACTTCATTCAGGAGCAAACTAATGTCTGGAAAAACAAGTTATAAAGATCTGTTGTTAGCGCCAATTGCTAAAAACAACCCTATTGCATTGCAAATCTTAGGGATTTGTTCTGCATTAGCTGTAACAACAAAATTAGAAACTGCTTTTGTTATGGCAATTGCAGTTACCTTAGTAACTGGATTATCAAATTTATTTGTTTCCCTAATCCGCAATTATATCCCTAACAGCATTCGTATTATTGTACAGCTCGCAATCATCGCTTCGCTTGTTATCGTAGTGGATCAAATTCTAAAAGCCTATGCTTATGGTTTATCTAAACAGCTTTCGGTATTCGTTGGTTTGATTATTACTAACTGTATCGTAATGGGACGTGCCGAAGCATTTGCGATGAAATCCCCTCCCGTTGAAAGTTTTGTAGATGGTATCGGTAATGGCTTAGGTTATGGTTCAATGTTAATTATCGTAGCATTTTTCCGTGAACTTATCGGTTCAGGTAAATTATTTGGTATGACTATTTTTGAAACTATTCAAAATGGTGGTTGGTATCAAGCAAATGGTTTATTCCTACTTGCACCAAGTGCATTCTTTATCATCGGATTTGTTATCTGGGGATTAAGAACTTGGAAACCAGAGCAACAGGAGAAGTAATCAATGGAACATTATATTAGCCTATTTGTTAAGGCAGTCTTCATTGAAAATATGGCACTTTCTTTCTTCTTGGGGATGTGTACTTTCTTAGCAGTATCTAAAAAAGTATCAACTGCGTTTGGTCTTGGAATTGCGGTAACTTTCGTTCTTGGTATTGCAGTGCCAGTAAACCAATTAATTTACACAAATGTACTAAAAGAAAATGCTTTAATTGAAGGTGTAGATTTATCATTCTTAAACTTTATCACTTTCATTGGGGTTATTGCAGGTTTAGTACAAATACTCGAAATGGTATTAGATAAATTTATGCCGTCACTTTATAACGCATTAGGGATTTTCTTACCTTTAATCGCAGTAAACTGTGCAATCTTTGGTGGCGTATCTTTCATGGTTCAACGTGATTACAATTTCCCTGAATCTATCGTGTACGGTTTCGGCTCAGGTTTAGGTTGGATGTTAGCGATTGTTGCGCTTGCTGGCTTAACGGAAAAAATGAAATACGCTGATATTCCTGCCGGATTAAAAGGTTTAGGTATTACCTTTATCTCTGTTGGTTTAATGGCACTAGGCTTTATGTCTTTCTCTGGTATTCAATTATAAGGAGTGTAATCAATGAGCGATTCAGTAATTCTTGCACTCGGTATTGCCGCATTCACGGTTATTGTATTAGTGTTAGTGGCGATCATCTTATTTGCGAAATCAAAATTAGTCGATTCTGGCGATATCACTATCGGTATCAATGACGATCCTGAAAAAGCGATCACATTACCTGCAGGTGGTAAATTATTAGGTGCTTTAGCAAGTAAAGGTATTTTCGTATCTTCTGCTTGTGGCGGTGGTGGCTCTTGTGGTCAATGTATTGTTAAAGTGAAAAATGGTGGTGGAGAAATTCTTCCCACAGAACTTTCTCACATTAACAAACGTGAAGCAAAAGAAGGTTATCGTTTAGCTTGCCAAGTTAATGTAAAAGGTAATATGGACGTTGAACTTCCAGAAGAAATCTTCGGCGTGAAAAAATGGGAATGTACCGTTATTTCTAATGATAACAAAGCAACCTTTATTAAAGAGCTTAAATTAGCTATTCCTGAAGGCGAGGAAGTACCTTTCCGCGCAGGTGGCTATATCCAAATCGAAGCTGATCCACATGTGGTAAACTATAAAGATTTCGATATTCCTGAAGAATACCACGAAGACTGGGATAAATACGATTTATGGCGTTATGTCTCTAAAGTGGACGAGCATATTATTCGAGCTTACTCAATGGCTTCATACCCAGAAGAGAAAGGCATCATTATGCTTAACGTACGTATTGCAACACCTCCTCCGCGCCAACCTGATGCGCCTCCTGGTCAAATGTCTTCTTACATTTGGTCGTTAAAAGCAGGAGATAAAGTCACTATTTCAGGTCCATTTGGGGAATTCTTTGCGAAAGAAACCGATGCAGAAATGGTATTTATCGGTGGTGGTGCAGGTATGGCTCCAATGCGTTCGCATATCTTCGACCAATTAAAACGTTTACATTCTAAACGTAAAATGTCGTTCTGGTATGGCGCACGTTCTAAACGTGAAATCTTCTATCAAGAAGATTTTGACCAATTACAAGCTGAAAATGATAATTTCGTATGGCATGTTGCATTATCAGATGCGCTACCTGAAGATAATTGGACTGGCTACACAGGCTTTATTCACAATGTACTTTATGAAAACTACTTGAAAAATCATGAAGCACCAGAAGACTGTGAATACTATATGTGTGGGCCTCCAGTGATGAATGCAGCTGTAATTAAAATGTTGAAAGATCTTGGTGTTGAAGATGAAAACATTTTATTAGATGACTTTGGTGGCTGATTTTAGTTAATCAATTCATCATAAAAACTGACCGCACTTGTGATAAGTGCGGTCAAAATTTAAGATGTTTTTAGAAATTTTCTATGATTACAGGTAAGTTTTGTTGAGTTTGCCAGTAATTCACAAATTTAGGAAATCCAGATGAAAAAATTAATAAGCGGTATTATGGCTGTAGCAATGGCATTAAGTCTTGCAGCTTGTCAAAAAGAAACAAAAGTTATCTCTTTAAGCGGTAAAACAATGGGGACAACTTATCATGTTAAATACCTTGATGATGGTTCAATAAAAGCAACATCTGAAAAGACGCATGAAGAAATTGAAGCAATCTTAAAAGATGTGAACGCTAAAATGTCCACTTATAAAAAAGATTCGGAACTGAGTCGTTTCAATCAAAATACCCAAGTGAATACACCGATTGATATTTCAGCAGATTTTGCCAAAGTATTAGCTGAAGCAATTCGTTTAAATAAAGTAACTGAAGGCGCATTAGATGTAACTGTTGGCCCAGTTGTGAATTTATGGGGATTTGGTCCTGAAAAACGCCCAGAAAAACAACCTACACCAGAACAATTAGCTGAACGTCAAGCTTGGGTTGGCATTGATAAAATTACCCTAGATACTAACAAAGAAAAAGCTACATTAAGTAAAGCTCTTCCTCAAGTTTATGTTGATTTATCATCGATTGCTAAAGGCTTTGGCGTTGATCAGGTCGCTGAAAAGTTAGAACAATTAAATGCTCAGAATTACATGGTTGAAATCGGCGGTGAAATTCGCGCGAAAGGAAAAAATATTGAAGGCAAACCTTGGCAGATCGCAATTGAAAAACCAATTACAACAGGCGAAAGAGCGGTTGAAGCTGTTATTGGATTAGACAATATGGGAATGGCAAGTTCTGGCGATTACCGTATTTACTTTGAAGAAAATGGTAAACGCTTTGCGCACGAAATTGATCCGAAAACTGGTTACCCAATTCAACATCATTTAGCCTCAATTACGGTACTTGCACCAACTTCAATGACTGCAGATGGTCTATCAACAGGGTTATTTGTGCTAGGTGAAGACAAGGCCTTAGAAGTGGCAGAGAAAAATAATCTTGCCGTCTACTTAATCATTAAAACAGATAATGGTTTTGTCACAAAATCATCCTCTGCGTTCAAAAAATTAACAGAAACAAAAGAATAGTTATGCAAACTTTATTTTTTACTTTAATCGCTTTCGTCGCAATTATATTGTTGATGTCTATCGGATTTATTATCAAAAAACAAAGTTTAAAAGGCAGCTGCGGTGGTTTATCTACCCTTGGTATTGCCAAAGCTTGCGATTGTGATAAACCGTGTGACACGCTTCAATCAAAATTAGATGCAGGCGATGAACAAGCGAAAGCTGAATATGAGCAAAAATTCGCGAAAAAAGATGATGATTCGCAATTTTATGAAGTGAAATAACTTGCTCAAAACTGACCGCTCTTTTGATGATAGGGCGTTATTAACGCCCTCTTGAGGATGAACTATGCGATCAAATAATCGTTGGCTACAACGTTTTCAAAATTATCAACGCTCTCTTTTTCATTTAAAAAATGAAGTTACTCAATATGGAAATACCAATATTGATGTGATTAAAAAAGGTATTATTCAAAGTTTTGAAATCACTCACGAATTGTCGTGGAAATTGATGCAAGATATTCTTCGAGAAGAAGGAGAATCTGAGCTTTATGGTTCAAAATCAGTAACTCGTTTAGCTTTTAACCGTGGACTAATTAATCAGGGAGAAATTTGGTTAGAAATGATCAAAAGCCGTAATCTAACAGTCCATACTTATGATCAGCAAATGATTAATGAAGAATTTGATAAAATTATTCATCTATATTTACCTGCATTTACTAGTTTTGAGCAAAAAGTGAGTATGATATGCAGCAATTTGGATTAAGTGATAAACAGCAGATAATTATAAAAAATATTTTAGCTCACTACCCAGAGGTTGAGCTTGCGATTATTTATGGCTCTCGTACTCAAAACACTTTTAGAGAGGGCTCTGATATTGATTTAACACTGAAAGGTAAACATTTAACCCAAGATATTTTAGGAAAAATTTGGCTTGAACTTGATGATTCCGATTTACCCTATTTATTTGATTTATCAATTTATCAGAATTTGACTCACGCTCAATTGGTTGAAAATATAGAACAAACTGGCAAGGTTTTTTATCAACGATAATCAACCATCTTAACGACTAACCAATGTGCTTCGCCTTAACCGAAGTTACGGGAGAACTATGTTAATTTCAAATACTTATAATCAACACTTTCCTCAACTGACGCAAGAACAGCTTGCGAGAAATGCAACAAAAAAAGTCATTTGTGGTATGTCTGGCGGAGTGGATTCTTCTGTGTCAGCTTTTATTCTTCAACAGCAAGGCTATCAGGTGGAAGGCCTGTTTATGAAAAACTGGGAAGAAGATGATGATACGGATTACTGTACTGCTGCAGCTGATCTTGCAGATGCTCAAGCAGTATGTGATAAATTGGGTATCAAACTACATAAAATTAATTTTGCTGCAGAATATTGGGATAATGTCTTTGAGCATTTTCTAACTGAATATAAAGCAGGGCGCACGCCGAACCCAGATATTTTGTGTAATAAAGAAATTAAATTTAAAGCATTTTTAGAATATGCAGCTGAAGATCTTGGTGCCCATTACATTGCAACAGGGCATTATGTACGTAGAGCTGGTGATGATGAAAATGCAAAATTATTACGTGGTTTAGATGCTAATAAAGATCAAAGTTATTTTCTTTATACCTTAAGCCATAAACAAGTAGGACAAAGTTTATTCCCTGTTGGTGAAATTGAGAAGCCCATTGTTCGCTCTATTGCTGAAGATCTTGGTTTAATTACAGCGAAGAAAAAAGACTCTACCGGTATTTGTTTTATTGGAGAGCGTAAATTTAAGGATTTCTTAGCCCGTTACTTGCCGGCTCAACCAGGTAATATTCGCACTGTAGATGACGAAATTATTGGTCGTCATGATGGTTTGATGTATCACACGTTGGGACAGCGTAAAGGATTAGGTATCGGTGGTTTAAAAAATGCAGGAGATGAAGCTTGGTATGTAGTAGATAAGGATGTAGAAAATAATGAACTTATTGTTGCGCAAGGTCATGATCATCCTCGTTTATTTTCAAAAGGTTTGATTGCCAGCCAATTACATTGGGTTGATCGCCAACCAATTCGAGAGTTATTACGTTGCACGGTAAAAACACGCTATCGCCAACAAGATATTTCTTGTGTGATTGAACCGATTGATGATGAAACTATTCGAGTGATTTTCGATGAACCTCAATCAGCAGTAACACCAGGACAATCTGCCGTATTTTACCTTGGTGAAGTTTGTTTGGGCGGTGGTATTATCGAAAAAAGAATATAAAACAAAGATACTAAAAGCGCATTTTATGCGCTTTTAAACTATTTATTCAAACCAAATGACACTTGCCATTCGTCCCGTTTGATTATCCCTGCGATAAGAAAAGAACTTTTCTTTTTCGTTAAATGTACAGTGATTTCCACCATAAATTTGCGTAATGCCGAGATTATTTAATCGCTGAGTTGCGATTTGATAAAGATTACCTAGGTATTTACCATCTTCTATTACATCAGGTTGAAAGGCGAGTTTGGCTTTTTCATCTACCGCAACAAATTGTTTTACAACATCAATTCCAACTTGAAATGCTGTTGGGCCAATTGCAGGGCCAAACCACGCGATAATATCTTCAGGTTTGGTCTGAAAGCATCTGACAGTTTTTTCCAATACGCCATCACATAAACCACGCCAGCCAGCATGTGCAGCAGCCACTTCATTTCCAGATGTTGTAGAAAATAAAACAGGCAAACAGTCTGCAGTCATAACAACGCAAACTTGATTGGGAACATTTGTATAAACTGCATCCGCTTCGAGATTTTGTCCTGAATAAGGTAATTGAAGCACTCGAGTACTGTGTGTTTGCGTTAAAAATATAGGTGTTTGTGGCAAGCAAAATTTTTCAACTAATAAAGTGCGGTTAGTTTTTACCGCACTTTTGTTATCACCCACATGATCGCCTAAGTTGAAACTAAAATAAGGCTCTAAGCTCACGCCCCCTTCACGAGTAGTGGTAAAGGCATGAATATTCTTTGGAACGCTCCAATTTGGGTTAATCACTTGCATATTAATAATCTAACTCATCTTGATGTTCGAGGTAGTCAGCTTTGAGTGCATTAAGCAATTCAACGAAATCATCAGGCAGTGGCGCATACCATTCCATCATCTCCCCTGTAATTGGATGGGATAAACGTAACATAACTGCATGTAAAGCTTGGCGTTTGAAATTACGCAATACTTCCATAAAGTCTTCACTTGCATTCTTGGGTGGACGAGGGCGTCCGCCATAGGTTTGATCGCCTAGTAATGGATGGGCAATATGTGCCATATGAACACGGATTTGATGTGTACGACCCGTTTCCAAACGTAAACGTAAACGGGTGTAGTTACGGTAATTCTCCATAATACGATAATGGGTCACAGCTGGTTTTCCCATTGGATGAACCGCCATTAAAGTACGTTTGGTTGCATGACGAGCCATAGGTTGATCTACTGTGCCGCCTTTAGTCATAATGCCTGAAGCGACCGCTTCATATTCACGCGTAATTTTGCGTTTTTGTAAGTCTCGTACTAACTTAGTTTGTGCTGGAATAGTTTTCGCAACAACCATTAGGCCTGTCGTATCTTTATCTAATCGATGCACAATTCCTGCTCTAGGTACTTCCGCAATCGGCGGATAATGATAGAGTAGTGCATTGAGCACAGTTCCATTGGGATTGCCAGCACCAGGGTGTACGACAAGATCTTTGGGTTTGTTAATCACAATAATATCGTCATCTTCATACACGATATTCAATGGAATATTTTCTGGTTCAAAACGTGTATCATCTTCCACTTCAACAATAATCTCTATTCTCTCTCCTCCGAGCACTTTCTCACGCGGAATATTGGCAATGCGATCATTAAGGTTTACAAGATCGGCTTCAATCCACGTTTTTAATCGGGAGCGAGAATATTCAGGGAACAACTCTGCAAGTGTTTGGTCTAAACGCTGTCCGATTTGTTCTGGCTGCACTTCAGCCGAAAGGGTAATTTGTGGCATAAATAGCTCTCAAAAATTTTAAAAGTTGGCTTATTGATTAATGTTCTATACAATAGCGGACAATTGTATCTTATTTATTGGTTTTCGTAAAAATTAAGGAAAAAACAATGCGTAAAATAAAATCTTTGGCATTGCTTGCCGTGGCAGCATTGGTTGTTGGATGTTCAAGTGGTTCAAAAGATGTTGAACAAGCATCGGTAAATGAATTATACACAAAAGGTACAACATCATTACAAGAAGGTAGCTATTCTGAAGCCATTCGCTATTTAAAAGCAACGACTGAACGTTTTCCAGGTAGCATTTATCAAGAACAAGCAATGTTAGATTTAATTTATGCAAACTATAAAGCACAAGATTATACGCAAGTATTATTGACGGTAGATAGCTTTTTACATCAATTTCCACAAAGCCCAAATCAAGCCTATGCGGTATATATGGCTGGCTTAACTAATGCAGCAACAGGCGATAATGTTATCCAAGATTTTTTTGGAATTGACCGTGCAACACGTGAAACAACCTCTATGCGTACCGCTTTTTCTAATTTCCAAAACTTAGTTCGTGCATTCCCTAATAGCCCTTACTCACAAGATGCTTTAGCTCGTATGGCTTATATTAAAGATGCACTAGCTCGTCACGAATTAGATATTGCAAAATTCTATACAAAACGTAAAGCTTGGGTAGCAGTTGCAAATCGTGTGGTAGGAATGTTAAAACAATATCCTGATACTAAAGCAACTTATGAAGGATTATTTCTAATGCAGGAGGCTTATGAAAAAATGGGTTTAACCGAATTAGCAAATGATACTCAAAAAATTATTGATGCGAATAAAGATAAAACTTTTGCACCAATTGAAAAACCAAACGAACCAGACTTAAAAGTGCCAGCAGTTAAATAACAATAACTGCAGAAAAATCAAATACTCTCTGCACCCTAAAAGTTGAATAAAATTTAAACTAATTAAGGTGCAGATTTTTTATCAACTGAAAATACTTTGCCATAATTAGCACAAATAATCTGAGCAGCATTATAAAGCGTTGTATCAGGTGTTAAACTTAACGTATGTTTCTTTTGCTTTTTAGGTGCAGCACGTAAACCCTGTCCCCAAAACTCATCATAGAAATCAGTTCGCACTTGAGTTAAATGATAATTTGCACAATTTAAAATCTTATACTGACGAACAGAACGTGCATAACGTTTAGGCTCAGGATAAACATACAATCCCTTATCTAAATTCACCACTGCATCAAAATGCACAATTTGTGGCTCTTGGTTATCCACCCAAATAGATTCACTATCGATGTAATAATTTGCATTCTTCACTAAACGTACATATCCGCTTCGCACATCAGTCGGCACTGTCAGCTTCACATCATTTTGTTCAGCCTTTTGAGTTTGAGCAGAACAGGCGGTAAGCAACCCAAGTGATAATGTTAAAATAATTTTTTTCATTATTTACTCCTTATGTTAGCTAGCATTTATTCTAGAATTTTACAGTGTGTCCATAACCTTCTAGGATTATTTTAATATGCTCTAACGATTCTTTGGTTGGCGGTAATACATCTTCAAGCTCATAATCTAACCCAAGGGTTTTCCATTTATGTGCACCTAATCGATGATAAGGAAGAAGTTCAACTTTTTCAATATTGGTCATACCTTCAATAAACTGACCTAATAAATGCACATCGTGATCGCTATCAGTATAACCAGGAACCACAACATAACGAATCCAGGTATGTTGATTACGTTTTTGCAAATATTTTGCAAATTCAAGGGTACGTTTATTTGGCACCCCAATAAGATTTTGATGAACTTGATCATTAAGTTCTTTTAAATCGAGTAAAACAAGATCTGTTACATCTAATAATTCATCAATAATATGATCATAATGACGTACAAAACCATTTGTATCTAAGCAAGTATTAATCCCTTCCTCTTTACAAGCACGGAACCAATCGCGTACAAACTCTGCTTGTAACACAGCCTCGCCACCAGATGCTGTGACACCACCGCCAGTAGCATTCATAAAATGGCGATAAGTCACGACTTCTTTCATTAAATCTTCGACACTGATTTCTTTACCACCTTCAAGATCCCAAGTATCACGATTGTGGCAATATTTGCAGCGCATCAAGCAGCCTTGCATAAATAAAATAAAACGAATACCTGGCCCATCTACAGTGCCACAGGATTCAAAAGAGTGAATTCGTCCAAGAACTGACATACATAAATTTCCTAAAATTAGATATAGCTAAATTTTACCAAATATTTAGTCTATAAAAAATGAGCCTGATTTAAATCAGGCTCATACATATTATATTCCCGCTAAAGTGCGGTCAAAAATAAAAATGTTTTTACATTGACTCTGTGAAAGTTCTAGTAATTACGTCTTGTTGTTGCTCTTTAGTTAAAGAGTTAAAACGTACTGCGTAACCAGATACACGGATAGTCAATTGTGGATATTTATCCGGATTTTCCATTGCATCTAACAACATTTCACGGTTTAACACGTTCACATTTAAGTGTTGGCCACCTTCAACCGTTGCTTCGTGGTGGAAGTAACCATCCATTAAGCCAGCAAGGTTGCGACGTTGTGCTTCGGCATCTTTACCTAACGCATTTGGTACGATTGAGAAGGTATAAGAAATACCATCTTTCGCATAAGCAAATGGAAGTTTAGCTACAGAAGTTAATGATGCTACCGCACCTTTTTGGTCACGACCGTGCATTGGGTTCGCACCTGGTCCGAATGGTGCACCAGCACGACGGCCATCTGGGGTGTTGCCCGTTTTCTTACCATAAACTACGTTAGAAGTAATGGTTAATACAGATTGTGTAGGCACTGCATTGCGGTAAGTTTTAAGTTTTTGAATTTTCTTCATGAAACGTTCAACTAAGTCACAAGCGATGTCATCAACACGGTTATCGTTATTACCATATTGTGGATATTCACCTTCAATTTCAAAGTCGATTGCTACGTTAGTTGCAACAACATTGCCATCTTTATCTTTGATGTCGCCACGAACTGGTTTAACTTTTGCATATTTGATTGCTGAAAGTGAGTCAGCCGCAACAGAAAGACCTGCGATACCACAAGCCATGGTACGGTATACATCACGATCATGTAATGCCATTAATGCGGCTTCGTATGAATATTTATCGTGCATATAGTGGATTACGTTTAAGGCCGTCACATATTGTTTTGCCAACCAATCCATAAAGCTGTCCATACGAGTCATTACTGTATCAAAATCTAATACTTCATCAGTAATTGGTGCAGTTTTCGGACCTACTTGCATACCTAATTTTTCATCAATACCGCCGTTGATTGCGTATAACAATGTTTTCGCTAAGTTTGCACGTGCACCGAAGAATTGCATTTGTTTACCCACAATCATTGGTGATACACAACATGCGATTGCGTAGTCATCATTGTTGAAGTCTGGACGCATTAAATCATCGTTTTCGTATTGAACTGATGAGGTATCAATCGATACTTTTGCACAGAAACGTTTGAAGTTTTCAGGTAATTGTTCAGACCAAAGAATGGTTAAGTTTGGTTCTGGAGAAGTACCCATGTTGTAAAGAGTGTGTAAAATACGGAATGTATTTTTGGTTACTAATGTACGACCATCTAAACCCATACCTGCGATGGTTTCAGTTGCCCACATTGGGTCACCAGAGAATAATTGATCGTATTCAGGTGTACGTAAGAAACGAACCATACGAAGTTTCATAACTAAGTGGTCAACTAATTCTTGCGCTTCAGTTTCAGTAATTTTCCCTGCTTTTAAATCACGTTCGATGTACACGTCAATAAAGGTTGCAGTACGACCGAATGACATTGCAGCACCATTTTGTGATTTTATTGCAGCAAGATAAGCAAAGTACATCCATTGAATGGCTTCTTGAGCATTAGTTGCTGGGTTAGAAATATCATAACCATAGCTTGCTGCCATTTGTTTTAATTGACCTAATGCACGGTGTTGTTCTGCGATTTCTTCACGTAAACGAATTGTTGCTTCAAGATTTACGCCATCTTCTAAATCTTTTTGTAAAGAAGAGAATTGTGCGTATTTATCTTTCATTAAGAAATCTACACCATAAAGTGCTACACGACGGTAGTCACCGATGATACGACCACGACCATAAGCATCTGGAAGACCAGTTAATACCCCAGATTTACGGCAACGTAAAATATCTGGCGTATAAACATCGAATACACCTTGGTTATGTGTTTTACGGTATTCAGTGAAGATTTTTTTCACTTTTGGATCAAGTTCACGACCATAAACTTTACAAGAACCTTCCACCATTTTGATACCACCGAATGGCATAATGGCACGTTTTAAAGGTTCATCAGTTTGAAGACCAACGATTTTTTCTAAATCTTTGTTAATGTAACCGGGTGCGTGAGAGATAATGGTAGATGGTGTATGTTCATCAAAATCTAATGGCGCGTGAGTACGGTTTTCAATTTTAATTCCTTCCATTACAGATTCCCAAAGCTTTGTTGTTGCTTCGGTTGGACCTGCTAAGAAAGAGTCATCGCCTTCATAAGGGGTATAGTTTTTTTGGATAAAGTCACGTACATTGACATTTTCTTGCCAATCGCCACCAGCAAAACCAGCCCACGCCAATTTTTGCATTTCATTAAGTTCTGACATAGTCATTTCCTTTGTTAATTAATAAATAAGTAAGTCTTTAATGCGTTTTGGTTAAATAACGTTGGAATACACCAATACAAATTGCCCCGCCGACAATATTTCCCAACGTTACAGGGATTAAATTCTTCACGATGAAATGGTACAAATCTAAATCTGCGTATTTCATCGGATCAACGCCGATTTGTTGCCAAAATTCAGGTGTACTAAAATGTGCGGTAATAATTCCCATCGGAATCATAAACATATTAGCCACACAGTGTTCAAATCCTGATGCAACAAACAAACCAATCGGCATAATCATAATAAATGCTTTGTCTGTAACAGTCTTACCAGAATAAGACATCCAAACCGCCACACACACCATAATGTTACATAAAATACCTAGGTTAAAAGCTTCAAACCAAGTGTGATGAATTTTATGTTGGGCGGTTGCAAGAATTGTTAAACCCCATTGGCCATTTGCTGCCATTGTTTGTCCACTAAACCAAATAACAGCCGCAATAAATAAACTACCAACGAAGTTGCCCAAATATACTACGATCCAATTTCGAATCATTTGTGTCGTGGTGATTCTACCGCCCACTCTGGCGACTAAAGTTAAAGTAGAAGAAGTGAATAATTCAGATCCTAAAATCACCACCATAATTACGCCCAAGGAGAATACTAACCCACCCACTAACTTGGTTAATCCCCAAGGTGCGCCTGCACTAGCAGTTTGTGTTGTCGTGTAAAATACAAAGGCCAAGGCAATACAAGCACCGGCACTAATACCGGACATAAACGATAAAAATGGACGTTTATTTGCTTTATAAGTTGCTGTATTTTCTGCATAATCCGTTGCTTCAACAGGTGTGAGCGCAACAGAAGATAGTTTTTGATTTTCTGATGCCATAATCAAACTCCAACTATTGACATTGAAAAAGTTGATGAAAATTTAATACTTTTAACAAGTTTACGACTACAAATACTTCTATAATTGGTGCTATTTTACTCTCCTCCCCTTTCATTGCAAAGAAAAGCAAAAATTATTTCAACAAACTTTGATATTTTGCAAGGTTTGTTCAATTAAACAAAAAACAAACTAAATTTTTACCGCACTTTTATATCTTAATAAATAAAAAAATCTGCACTCAAATTAGTTAAATATTTTCTTTAACTAATTCAAGAGCAGATTGAAGTGCGGTTATTTTTTATATTGAATTATAGATTAAAGTTTTGCTGAAAGCATGGTTTCCAATTTTTCTTGGTCAATAGCAAATTTACGAATACCCTCTGCTAATTTTTCAACAGCCATAGCATCGCTGTTATGTTGCCAGTAGAACTCAGCTTCTGTTAATGGTTGTGGTTTCGCTTTTACTTCGCCTTTATATTCTAGTTTGCGTACAAGTGCGGTTGAATTTTCTTGTAATTCTTTCAGTAATGCTGGTGCAATGGTTAAACGATCGCAACCTGCAAGTTCAGTAATTTCGCCTACATTACGGAAACTTGCGCCCATCACAACTGTGTTGTAGCCATATTCTTTGTAGTAATTGTAGATTTTGGTGACCGAAATAACGCCTGGATCTTCTGCTGGCGCATATTCTTTTTTGTCGGAGTTTGCTTTGTACCAGTCTAAAATACGACCTACAAATGGAGAAATTAAGTAAACGCCAGCTTCTGCACAAGCACGAGCTTGCGCTTCGGAGAATAATAAGGTTAAGTTACAGTTAATGCCTTCTTTTTCAAGGATTTCTGCAGCTCGGATACCTTGCCATGTCGAAGCGATTTTAATCAAAATACGATCATTTGAGATGCCTGCTGCATTATAAAGTACGATTAATTTACGCGCTTTTTCAACCGTTGCTTGGGTATCGTAAGAAAGGCGAGCATCCACTTCAGTAGAAATACGTCCTGGAACAATTTTTAAAATTTCTAAGCCGATGTTTACCGCTAATTTATCTTCTGCATCAATAAGTTGCTGTGCTTTATCATTGCTTTGAGCTTTTGCATAAGCTACCGCTTCATCAATTAATGGCGCATATTGTGGAAGTGCAGATGCGCTTAGAATTAATGATGGGTTTGTTGTTGCATCTTGTGGTTGGTATTTTTTGATTGCATCAATATCGCCAGTATCAGCTACGACGACGGTCATATTACGCAGTGAATCTAACTGTGTTGTCATTGTATTCTCCTTGAATGGACTTGTTTAAATCTAATCAGGTTACGATAGCACAATTAGCATTAAAAGGGTAATTTATGTAGGAAAATATTTACAATAGGAAAAATCAATACATCCTAGATTCCCCCCTCTCATATCATTACTTTTAGCAATTTTTTTAGCGATTTATTAGACACAACTCACAAAACTCAATTTTTCTTCAAATAATTTCCTGACAAATCTTTACAAAAATGAATTTTTGAGCTAATAAGTAGAAGACTTTTTATAAAAATATCGCCTAATAACAAGGAGGTTCAAATGCAACACAAACTACTCTTCTCTGCAATCGCTCTTGCTCTTTCCTATTCTGTGCAAGCAGTTATAGTGCCTGAAGGAACACAATTAGATGAAAAACAACATATCGTCATCAATAACGGGGCTGAACCGCAAAGTTTTGACCCACACAAAACCGAAGGTGTGCCAGAATCTAACGTTGCTTATCAATTACTTGAAGGCTTAGTCACCTCAGACTCTGAAGGTAAACTTCAACCGGGTGCGGCTGAAAGCTGGGAAAATACACCTGACTTCAAAACCTGGACATTCCATTTACGTAAAGATGCTAAATGGTCAAACGGAGATCCTGTTACTGCACACGATTTCGTGTTTGCGTGGCGTCGTTTAGTGGATCCTGCAACTGCTGCACCTTATGCGAGTTACTTAAGTTATTTACAAGTTGAAAATGCGCAAGACATTATTGACGGTAAGAAAAAACCGGCTGAATTAGGCGTGGAAGCAAAAGATGATTACACCTTTGTGGTTCATGCAACCAATCCTGTGCCTTATGCAGTCAGTTTAACGACTCACCAATCCTTATTGCCATTACCACAAAAAGTAGTCGAAAAATTGGGTGATGCATGGGTGAAAAAAGAAAACTACGTGGGTAACGGTGCGTATAAGCTGGCTAACCACATCATTAACGAAAAAATCGAATTTGAACGTAACCCACTTTATTGGAACGATAAAGAAACCGTAATCAATAGTGCGACATTCCTCGCCATTGAAAACCCAAGTACCGATGTAGCACGTTATCGTGCGGGCGATTTAGACATGACCAGTTATGGTTTACCGCCAGAACAATTCGCTAAATTAAAAAAAGAATTGCTAGGCGAAGTATACGTTACTCGTACCCTAGGAACTTATTCTTATGAATTAAACAATAAGAAAGCACCTTTTGATAACGTGAATATTCGTAAAGCCTTGAACTTATCCCTTGATCGTAATGTGATCACCGATAAAGTATTGGGCCAAGGTCAAACACCAACCTATGTGTTTACCCCAACTTACATCGAAGAAGGTCATCTCATTCAACAACCTGCTTATTCAAAAGAACCGATGGCACAACGTAATGAAGAAGCCATTAAACTCTTAGAAGAAGCTGGTTACAGTAAAGCGAATCCGTTGAAATTCAGCATTCTTTATAATACCAATGAAAACCACAAAAAAGTGGCTATTGCTGCAGCTTCTATGTGGAAAGCTAACACCAAAGGTTTGATTGATGTGAAATTAGAAAACCAAGAGTGGAAAACTTACATTGATAGCCGTCGTGCAGGTCGTTACGATGTGGCGCGTGCTGGATGGCATGCGGATTACAACCAAGCAACAACATTCGGCAACTATTTCTTATCTAATTCTAGTAACAATACCGCGAAATATGCGAATCCAGAATATGATAAAGCGATGGCAGAATCTTACGCAGCAACTGATGCAGAAGGTCGTGCAAAAGCTTATGCGAAAGCCGAAGAAATTCTTGGAAAAGATTACGGTATCGTACCAATCTTTAACTATGTGAATCCACGCTTAGTGAAACCTTACGTAAAAGGTTATTCAGGCAAAGATCCACAAGATCATATTTACTTACGCAATCTTTATATTATTAAACATTAATTCGTTGCTCGTATTTAAGTGCGGTTAAAAATCGTCGTATTTTTTGACCGCACTTTTCGCCCATTTTGGTTGGAGTTGTTATGCTCAAGTTTATTTTTAAACGGCTGTTGGAAGCCTTACCGACGCTGTTTATTTTGATTACTTTTTCTTTCTTTTTGATGCGTCTTGCCCCTGGCAGCCCCTTCACTTCTGAACGCGCTTATCCGCCAGAAGTCATGGCTAATATCGAAGCGAAGTATCATTTAAATGAACCATTATATAAACAATATTTCCTTTATTTAGAAAATCTTTCCAAAGGAGATTTTGGTCCCTCTTTTAAATATAAAGACCAATCAGTCAATGATTTAATCGCGTCAGCTTTCCCTGTTTCCATAAAATTGGGAATGGTGGCCTTCGCCTTTGCAGTCGTGCTAGGAGTAACAGCAGGTACGCTCGCCGCTCTCAATCAAAATAGCCGTTGGGATTATATTTTGATGAGTTTCTCGATGCTTGGGGTCATTATGCCAAGCTTCGTATTTGCACCTGTTTTAGTGCTAATTTTCGCCATTTATCTAGGATGGCTGCCAGCTGGCGGTTGGAACGGCGGTACCGCCATGTACATGATCTTACCTGTAGCCTCCTTAACTATCGCTTATGTTGCAGGGATTGCGCGTATCATGCGTGGTTCGATGATTGAAGTGTTACATTCCAACTTTATTCGAACCGCCAAAGCTAAAGGACTTTCCATGTCGAGAATCATTTTAAAACATGCTTTGCGTCCCGCACTTTTACCCGTGATAACCTATTTAGGACCTGCTTTCGTAGGGATTATTACTGGCTCAATGGTCATCGAAAGCGTATTTGGTTTACCTGGCATGGGGTTATTATTTGTAAACGGCGCATTGAACCGCGATTACTCTTTAGTTTTGAGCCTCACCATTTTAGTGGGGGCATTAACCATTTTATTTAATGCGATTGTGGATATTTTATACGCCATCATCGATCCAAAAATTCGTTATTAAGGATAAGTTATGACAGATTATCGTACTCAGCCGATTAATCAGAAAAATGCGGATTTTGTGGAACAAGTGGCTGACCGTATTGAAGAAATGCAACTGGAAGGCCGCAGCCTATGGCAAGATGCGAAACGCCGTTTTTTCCGCAACAAAGCGGCCGTTGTCAGTCTGATTATTTTGGCGTTTATTATTATATTTATCACCGTAGCGCCTTGGTTCTTCCCATTTACCTATGAAGATACCGATTGGAATATGATGAGCGCCGCACCAACAATGGAAGGCTATCACTTCTTCGGTACCGATGCCTCAGGTCGAGACTTGTTGGTACGTACTGCTATCGGTGGACGTATTTCATTATTGGTCGGTATTGCTGGTGCTTTCATTTCCGTGACTATCGGCACAATTTATGGGGCTATTTCCGGTTATGTAGGCGGTAAAACAGATATGCTGATGATGCGCTTTTTGGAAATTCTTAGCTCATTTCCATTTATGTTTTTCGTGATTTTGTTGGTGACCCTTTTTGGCCAAAACATTTTCTTAATTTTTATCGCTATCGGGGCCATTGCCTGGCTTGGTCTTGCACGTATTGTACGCGGACAAACCCTCAGCCTAAAAAATAAAGAATTCGTCGAAGCCGCCATCGTTTGTGGCGTACCTCGTCGCCAAATCATTTTGAAACACATTATTCCGAATGTATTAGGCTTAGTGGCAGTTTATGCCTCGCTTGAAGTGCCTGGGCTCATTCTATTTGAATCATTCTTAAGCTTCTTAGGATTAGGTACACAAGAGCCGATGAGTAGTTGGGGCGCACTCTTAAGTGATGGTGCTGCACAAATGGAAGTGTCGCCTTGGTTATTAATTTTCCCGGCATTTTTCCTTTGCCTTACCCTATTTTGTTTTAACTTTATCGGTGACGGGTTGCGTGATGCGCTCGATCCGAAAGATAGATAGGAGCGAATAATGAATCCTTTATTAGATGTAAAAAATCTCTACGTTCGCTTCAAAACACCAGATGGCGTCGTTACAGCAGTGAATGACTTAAACTTCACGCTGAATGCAGGAAGCACGCTGGGCATTGTAGGCGAAAGTGGATCAGGCAAGTCACAAACAGCCTTTGCTTTAATGGGTTTATTGGCAGCCAACGGTGAAGTGGAAGGCTCTGCCATTTTTGAAGGGAAAGAATTAGTTAATTTACCGAATGCTGAATTGAATAAAATCCGCGCCGAGCAAATTTCCATGATTTTCCAAGATCCAATGACGTCACTCAACCCATACATGAAAATCGGTGAACAACTCATGGAAGTGCTGCAATTGCACAAGGGCTATGATAAACAAACTGCCTTTGCCGAATCCGTGAAAATGTTAGACGCAGTTAAAATGCCAGAAGCTAAAAAACGCATGGGCATGTATCCGCACGAGTTTTCTGGCGGTATGCGTCAACGGGTGATGATTGCGATGGCCCTATTATGCCGTCCCAAACTACTCATTGCAGATGAACCAACAACCGCTTTGGATGTGACCGTTCAAGCACAAATCATGACCTTGTTAAATGAGTTAAAACACGAATTTAATACTGCGATTATTATGATTACCCATGATCTTGGGGTAGTGGCTGGTATCTGCGATCAAGTCATGGTGATGTATGCTGGACGAACCATGGAATACGGCACAGCGGAACAAATTTTCTATCATCCAACCCATCCCTATTCCATAGGCTTAATGGATGCGATTCCTCGCTTAGACGGCAATGAAGAACACTTGGTCACCATTCCTGGCAATCCACCGAATTTATTGCATTTGCCAAAAGGTTGTCCATTCTCACCTCGTTGCCAATTTGCTACCGAACAATGCCAAATTGCGCCAAAACTGACTACATTTAATCACGGTCAATTACGTAATTGTTGGTTATCAGCGGAGAAATTTAACCTATGACAGTCTCAAACAACAAAGAATTACTCCTTGAAGTCAATCACTTAGGCGTCAGTTTTAAAATTAAAAATGATAAATCCCTTTTCTTCGCCAAACCGCAAACCTTAAAAGCGGTGAAGGATGTGTCTTTTAAACTTTACGCAGGTGAAACTCTCGGCGTAGTAGGTGAATCTGGTTGTGGTAAATCCACACTTGCACGCGCTATTATCGGTTTAGTCGAAGCGAGTGAAGGGGAAATCTTGTGGCTTGGTAAACATTTACGAAAACAATCAGCGAAACAATGGAAAGAAACGCGTAAAGATATTCAAATGATTTTCCAAGATCCGCTCGCCTCTCTCAATCCGCGAATGAATATTGGCGAAATCATTGCTGAGCCATTAAAGATCTACCAACCGCACTTAAGTGCCGCCGAAGTGAAAGAAAAAGTGCAAGCTATGATGTTGAAAGTTGGGCTTTTACCGAACTTGATTAACCGCTACCCACATGAATTTTCTGGTGGTCAATGTCAGCGTATCGGTATTGCTCGTGCGTTAATCATTGAGCCCAAAATGATCATTTGTGATGAGCCCGTTTCAGCGTTAGATGTGTCGATTCAGGCTCAAGTGGTGAATTTATTGAAATCCCTGCAAAAAGAAATGGGGCTTTCCTTAATTTTTATCGCCCATGATTTAGCGGTGGTAAAACATATTTCTGACCGCGTATTAGTGATGTATTTAGGCAATGCAATGGAATTAGGCAGCGATGTGGAAGTATATAACGATACCAAACATCCTTATACCAAAGCCTTAATGTCTGCTGTTCCGATCCCCGATCCAAAATTGGAACGCAATAAATCCATCGAATTACTTGAAGGTGATTTGCCTTCGCCAATTAATCCACCGTCTGGTTGCGTATTTCGTACTCGCTGTCTAAAGGCTGATGAGAATTGTGCGAAACAAAAACCACCTTTCACCAGCCAAAACAACAGCCATTTTGTGGCTTGCTTGAAAGTCTTATAAAACAAAAAGTGCGGTTAAAATTCACCGCACTTTTTACTTTTACAATCCTAACTTTTCTTCAATTACCTTAGCCAAATCATCTAGCATCGCATAACGTTTACGATACATGGAACGTTTTTTACTTGGAATATCATCCAGATTTCTATCCATTTCTAAAGGCAATTCCCAGTAATCTTTTAATTCTCCGCCTGATTCGCCAAAAATTGCATCATAGTCCACTGTGTATTGTTTACTTTGAATGAAGCGAGATTTATTTTGGTATTTTTGCGGAATGCCAAGCAATTTATCGTAGTCTAGTATTTTTGTGAGTGATTTCATGGTTTCAACCATTAAATAGGCAGGGCGTAAACCGTGGCATAATTTGGTTAGTTGTTTCACCATTTCCTTTGAGCCTTCAAAATTTGGCCCTTGTACAACAGCAATAAGCAACGCATCGCCTAATTTGGCAAAAGTAAGCAAATAAACTAATTCATTTCTTGGTTTATGCCATAGCTCCAATACCCAATACCCCTCCATCGGTTGATGGGTTGTCATGCTTAATGTCATTTCAAAATCAGGAATGACTTCGCCAAAACTTAGAGGTTTTTCCCATAACGGCGTAGAAAGTGCGGTAAGTTTTTCGGGTAAAAATAAAAGATTCTCACAAACGGCATGAAAACGTTGTGATGCGTTAAAACGCTTATCTAAAAAACGACAAGCAACAGGATAACTATAATCCAAGTGCGTATTAAAAATATCGACGAGAAAAGGATGTTGATTGATAAATTGTTCAAAGCGACGAATTGAACCACGATTTAAAAAGCTACGTAAGTTATAACGCCAATGTTTTGGTGCATCAAAACGCCCTGGTCGATATGGATAAATATCCTTAGATTGAGGCCATTGGTAAGTTGTTTTTGTTGTCATCTGGATTGCCATTAATTGATTATAATTTCAGAGAGAATTTTGACATAATTTCAGGAAATTTTCCATTTATGCTATTCTAAACACAATTTTTAAAAGGAATACTTATGTCTGAAATTAAACTTAATTACCACAAAACCCACTTTTTAACGAGCGCGCCGAATATTCGTTCCATTCCTGAAGATACGGGCATTGAAATTGCGTTTGCGGGTCGTTCAAATGCAGGAAAATCGACCGCACTTAATGCACTAACCAATCAAAAAAATTTAGCGCGCACCTCAAAAACACCGGGGCGCACGCAATTGATTAACTTATTTGAAGTGGAACCAAATTATAAATTGGTGGATTTACCAGGCTATGGTTATGCTGCCGTGCCAGAGCAAATGAAAATCCAATGGCAAAAATCCTTGGGCGAATATTTGCAAAAACGAGAATGTTTGTCGGGATTGGTTGTGTTGATGGATATTCGCCATCCGCTTAAGGATCTTGACCAACAAATGATTGAATGGGCGGTTTCAGCAGATTTACCGATACTTTTATTGCTTACTAAAGCCGATAAATTGAGCCAAAGTGCACGTAGTAAACAAGTAAAAATGGTGCGTGAAGCAATTCTTCCATTTCAAGGCGATATACAAGTTGAGGCTTTTTCTGCACAAAATAAAATTGGTATTGATAAATTGGCGGCGAAATTAGATTTTTGGTTTTCGCCACTTTTTGCGAAATAAAATATGAATTTTGCGATCTAGATCGCAAAAAAAGCACGGAATGAATGATTTCATTACGTGCTTTTTTTATAGTGCAAAAACTATCTTCATTTTTACCGCACTTTAAGGATTATCATGTCCCTTGCTATTGTTTACAGCCGTGCTTCTATGGGTGTGCAAGCACCGCTAGTCACCATTGAGGTGCATTTAAGCAACGGAAAACCAGGATTTACACTTGTTGGTTTGCCAGAAAAAACCGTGAAAGAGGCACAAGATCGGGTGCGTAGTGCGTTGATGAATGCACAATTTAAATACCCAGCCAAGCGTATCACAGTGAATCTCGCCCCTGCGGATTTACCGAAAGAAGGCGGAAGATTTGATTTGCCTATTGCTATCGGGATTTTAGCTGCATCAGATCAGCTTGATGCAAGCCGTTTAAAGCAATTTGAATTTGTGGCAGAGCTTGCGCTGACGGGCCAATTGCGTGGCGTACATGGTGTGATTCCCGCTATTCTTGCAGCGCAAAAGTCAAAGCGAGAGTTAATTATCGCGAAACAAAATGCTAATGAAGCCTCGCTCGTGTCTGATCAAAATACTTATTTTGCTCAAACGCTTTTAGATGTAGTGCAATTTCTCAATGGTCAGGAAAAATTACCCCTCGCCACTGAAATTGTGAAAGAAAGTGCGGTAAATTTTTCAGGTAAAAATACGTTAGATTTAACGGATATTATCGGACAACAGCACGCTAAACGAGCATTGACCATTGCCGCAGCGGGGCAGCATAATTTGCTCTTTCTTGGCCCACCGGGTACAGGGAAAACCATGTTAGCCAGCCGTTTGACAGGGCTTTTACCTGAAATGACAGATTTAGAAGCGATAGAAACAGCATCTGTAACGAGTTTAGTTCAAAACGAGTTAAATTTTCATAATTGGAAGCAACGTCCTTTTCGCGCACCACACCATAGTGCATCAATGCCGGCTTTAGTTGGTGGCGGAACGATCCCTAAACCTGGCGAAATATCCTTAGCAACAAATGGGGTGCTTTTTCTTGATGAACTTCCAGAATTTGAGCGAAAAGTGTTAGATGCACTACGCCAGCCTTTGGAAAGTGGTGAGATTATTATTTCTCGTGCCAATGCAAAAATTCAATTCCCAGCTCGTTTTCAATTAGTGGCAGCGATGAATCCAAGCCCTACAGGCCATTATACTGGGACACATAACCGCACTTCACCACAGCAAATTATGCGTTATTTGAATCGACTTTCAGGGCCATTTTTAGATCGTTTTGATTTATCTATTGAAGTGCCTTTACTGCCACAAGGTAGCTTGCAAAATACGGGCGATCGTGGCGAAACCAGCGTGCAAGTTCGTGAAAAAGTGTTAAAAGTACGTGAGATTCAAATGGAAAGAGCGGGGAAAATCAACGCTTATTTGAACAGTAAAGAGATTGAGCGTGATTGCAAGTTAAATGATAAAGATGCCTTTTTCCTTGAAAAAGCACTGAATAAACTTGGGCTTTCTGTACGGGCTTATCATCGTATTTTGAAAGTTTCTCGAACCATTGCCGATCTACAAGGAGAACAACAAATTTCTCAACCGCACTTGGCGGAGGCCTTGGGCTATCGAGCAATGGATCGTTTGCTGCAGAAATTGTCGAATATGTAAAAACGCGTGGAAAGAATACCACGCGTGAAAGGATTAGTAAGTGCTTTGAGTGTCTTGCGTACCGCTAATAATTGCAATGCCAGCGCTTGCACCAATGCGAGTCGCACCCGCCTTAATCATTGCAAGTGCAGTTTCAGTATCACGCACACCACCTGATGCTTTAACACCAATATTGCCGACCGTTTGTTTCATCAATGCAACATCTTCTACAGTTGCGCCGCCTTTATTGAAACCCGTTGATGTTTTAACAAAAGCTACACCGATTTCTTTACAAATTTCGCAGGCTTTCACTATTTCATCTTTAGTGAGCAAACAAGTTTCTAAAATTACTTTTAATGGCGTGCCATTACAAGCATTAAATACAGCTTGAATATCTTGTTTTACTGCATCCCATTTTTGCGATTTTATCCAACCTACATTAATTACCATATCAATCTCATTTGCACCCGCTTTAATAGCTTCTTGCGTTTCAAATGCTTTGACAGAGGTTAAATTCGCCCCCAAAGGGAAGCCAACTACGGTACAAATTTTTACATTTGAGCCAGCAAGTTTTTCTTTAGCGAGTGGAATATAACCAGAATTGATACATACAGAATAAAATCCATGTTCAATCGCTTCATTACAGAGTGTCGAAATATCTTGTTCATTTTTTTCTGCGGTAAGTGCGGTGTGGTCGATATATTGAGCAAGTTGATTTGATGTCATTATTTTCCTCCTTTATTTATGTTTTACCTATTGTAGCAAAAATTCTTTATTTTTGACTATGGTTGTACGCTCAATTACAATCATCTCAACAAGATAAGGAATAAATAAAATGAAGATTAAAAAATTACTCAAGAATGGATTATCCCTCTTTTTAACTTTTATTGTGATAACTAGCATACTGGATTTTGTTCGTCGCCCTGTAGTGCCAAAGGAAATAAATAAAATCACGTTACAAGATCTTCAAGGGAGTACGTTCTCTCTTGATAGTCTTGATCAAAACAAACCCACATTACTTTATTTTTGGGGAACTTGGTGTGGTTATTGTCGTTATACTTCGCCAGCAATTAATTCTTTAGCAAACGAAGGCTATCAAGTTGTATCGGTGGCATTACGCTCAGGCAATGAGGCGGACGTAAATGATTATTTAAGTAAGCATGACTACCACTTCACTACGGTTAATGATCCTAAAGGGGAATTTGCAGAACGATGGCAAATTAATGTGACACCCACAATTGTGTTGTTGAGTAAAGGCAAAATGGATCTTGTTACGACAGGCCTTACGAGTTATTGGGGATTAAAAGTGCGGTTGTTTTTCGCAGAGTTTTTTGGCTAAGCGGTAGAAAATCTATTACAATACGCAAACTTATTTTAAAGAGGACAGAATTATGATTATTGTAACAGGCGGCGCTGGTTTTATTGGCAGTAATATTGTCAAAGCATTGAATGATTTAGGGCGCAAAGATATTTTAGTGGTGGATAACTTAAAAGATGGCACGAAATTTGCAAATTTAGTTGATTTAGACATCGCAGATTATTGCGATAAAGAAGATTTCATTGCTTCTATTATTGCGGGCGATGAATTTGGCGATATTGATGCGGTATTCCACGAGGGGGCATGTTCTGCGACTACGGAATGGGATGGTAAATACATTATGCACAACAACTACGAATATTCTAAAGAGTTGTTGCATTATTGCCTTGACCGTGAAATTCCTTTTTTCTATGCCTCAAGCGCAGCAACTTATGGAGACACCAAAGTATTCCGTGAAGAACGTGAATTTGAAGGCCCATTAAATGTGTATGGCTATTCTAAATTCTTGTTCGATCAATATGTGCGTAACATTTTGCCAGAAGCAAAATCGCCAGTATGTGGTTTCCGTTATTTCAATGTTTACGGGCCGCGTGAAAATCATAAAGGTTCAATGGCGAGTGTGGCATTCCACTTGAATAACCAAATCTTAAAAGGCGAAAATCCAAAATTATTTGCAGGCAGCGAAGGATTCCGCCGTGATTTTGTTTATGTAGGCGATGTGGCTGCAGTGAATATTTGGTGTTGGCAAAATGGTATTTCGGGTATTTACAACCTTGGTACAGGAAATGCAGAAAGTTTCCGTGCGGTGGCTGATGCGGTAGTGAAATTCCACGGAAAAGGCGAGATTGAAACCATTCCATTCCCAGAGCATTTGAAATCTCGTTATCAAGAATATACTCAAGCAGATTTAACTAAACTTCGCTCAACAGGCTACGATAAACCATTCAAAACAGTCGCGGAAGGCGTGACTGAATATATGGCGTGGTTGAATAGAAAATAAATTATTAATGTAGTAAATCCCCTATAGCTTATCGGCATAGGGGATTTTATTTAATATAATTGTGATAAATGTATTAAATAACGCTCATAAGCACTTTGATAATTTTTCACCTGTGATAAGTTGGGATAAGCTTTTGAGTTTTCATCTAAGTGAATGAAGGTTTCGCATAAAAATTCCAGTTCTCCTTCTCCATTTGCCCACATAGCTTGAATTGCTCCTCCTAATGCAGCAGCTTCTTCTTCCTGCAAACATACCACTTCAGAATTCATCACATCAGCAATCATTTGCCGCCAAAATGAGCTTTTCGCGCCACCTCCAATTAGGCGAATTTGTGAGGTTTCGAGGCCAGCTTGACGAAATAAATCTAAGCCATAGCGAAGCGTAAAAGTAGCACTTTCCATCATTGCTCGACAAAGATTTTCTCGTGTGAAATTACTTGAATCTAATCCTAAAATGCTCGCTTTTGCATTGGGTAAAGGTGGAACTCTTTCACCATTAAAGAATGGCAAAATAGTGATGCCATTCGCGCCAATAGGTGCTTGTTGAGCAAGTTGATTTAATTCTTCAATATCAATATTGAGCAAATTCATTAGCTGTTTATTTGAGGAGGTTATATTCATTACACAAACCAGTGGTAACCAGCCATTATTACTTGAACAAAAATTTGCGATCATTGGTGGTAAATTAAGCAATGGCTTTTGCGTATAAGCATACAAGGTACCAGAAGTACCGAGACTCATCGTAGCAATCCCTTCTCGAATATTTCCTGTACCAATTGCTCCCATCATATTATCGCCTCCACCTGTGGAGACGATGACATTCTCATTAAAACCAAATAAAGTCGCAATTTCAGGTTTAATCACACCGATTTTTTGTTCAGCAGAAAGTAATTTTGGTAACACTTCATCCATATTTAATTCTGGTGCAAGATATTTGAAGACTTCTCTTTTCCATTCTCTTTTCACAACATCGAAATAACCACTACCAGAAGCATCACCAAATTCAGTGCAGAATTTTCCTGTTAGCCAATAATTTAGATAATCGTGTGGCAGCATGATTTTGCGAATATTGGCAAATTTGTCAGGATAATTTTGACGAAACCAACTTAGTTTTGAAGCTGTGTAACCAGTTTGGCAAATGATGCCTAATTTTTCAAATACGGCTGTTTGTCCGCCTAATTTTTCGATCAGTATATCATTTTCCGTAGCGGTTTCTGTATCACACCAAAGCTTAGCCTTATATAGAGGACGATCGTTTTTATCTAACATTACCAGTCCATGTTGTTGTCCTGAAATGCCTATTCCCTTCACTAAATTAGGTGAAAAGTGCGGTGAATTTTTTGCTTGTTTCAATGCAATTTGTAATGCTTGTTGTAATGCCTCAATCCACCAATTTGGTTGTTGTTCACGTCTTCCATTGGATTGTGTAATTAATTCATGTTTTGCGTAACCAACTCCAATCACTTTTTTTTGGACAGAATCAAGCACTATTGCCTTTGTTCCTTGTGTGCCACAATCAATTCCTATATACATAATGTCTCCTAAAATAAAAAAGTGCGGTGAAATACAACCGCACTTTTGCTTCATTTTTAGCTATAAATAACTTGGTTTACCAAATTTTCCAAATATTCTTGCTGACCTGAAACTGGTTTTGGTGCTAAATCTTTTTGTTGGACAAGTTGCGCAAGTGTTTCAAGTGAAGTTTTACCTTGCAAAATATGCTGACCAAGTTCACTATTCCAACCTGCATAGCGTGCATTAACAATTTTTTGTAAGGTTTTCTCTTGTAACATTTTTGCTGCACGTTTTAAGGATAATGCCAATACATCAATTGCACCGATATGAGCGTAAAATAAATCATAAGGATCAATACTTTGTCGGCGAATTTTCGCATCAAAATTAAAGCCTCCAGTAGTAAAACCGCCATGTTTTAAAATTTCATACATAACTAACGTATTTTCTTCAACACTATTTGGGAATTGGTCGGTATCCCAGCCTAATTGTGGATCGCCACGATTAGCATCAATTGAGCCAAAAATATCTAATGCACAAGCTGTTGCAATTTCATGTTGAAAGGTATGGCCAGCAAGCGTCGCGTGGTTAGCTTCAATATTAACTTTAATTTCTTTTTCTAAACCAAATTGTTTTAGGAAACCATACACTGTTGCCACATCATAATCATATTGATGTTTAGTTGGTTCTTGCGGTTTTGGCTCAATTAATAATGTACCTTTAAACCCAATTTTATGCTTATGTTCTACCACCATTTGCATAAAACGACCAATTTGTTCACGTTCACGTTTCAAATCGGTATTCAATAAAGTTTCATACCCCTCACGTCCACCCCATAATACGTAATTTTCTCCACCTAAACGTTGAGTGGCATTCATCGCATTAAACACTTGTGTTGCAGCCCAAGCAAAAACCTCAGGATTAGGATTGGTTGCTGCACCAGACATATAACGAGGATTAGTAAAACAATTTGCAGTTCCCCATAAGAGTTTTACACCCGTTTCTACTTGTTTGCGTTCTAAAATATCAACAATATGATGAAAATTTTGTACATATTCCCGCACTGAATTACCTTCAGGTGCAATATCAACATCATGAAAACAATAATAAGGCACGCCTAACTTATTCAAAAACTCAAAAGCAATATCGGCTTTTTGTTCTGCGCCAGCAAGCACATTTGGATTTTTCTGCCAACTTCGCTCCAAAGAACCTAGCCCAAACATATCATTCCCATTCCAGCAAAAGGTATGCCAATAACACACAGCTAAGCGTAAATGTTCAGCCATAGTTTTACCTAAAATTACTTGATTAGCATCATAATGTTTGAAAGCAAAAGGATTTGTGGATTTTTCTCCCTCAAAGGAGATTTTTTCAATTTTATCGAAATAGGTTGTCATAACATTTTCCTCTCTAGATGATGAAGTTTTTCCTATTTTTGTGAAAAACTAGCTTTTCATCAATTATGTTATTTAATTTTTCTATGTTGATTATTTACAACTGTGGAGTGGATCACAGTTGTGAAAAAACGTAATAATGGAGAAAGATTTTATAATTGAAAGCCTTTTTTAAAGTGTGAAAACTAACAACTGGAGCAATAACTAGTCCTTCACTTAACTATTGAGGTATCAATATGAAAATCAAATCAGCTTTACTTACCCTTGTTGGTGCATTAACTGTATTTAGTAGTTCTGCCCATTCCAAAGATCTTAAAATCGGTTTATCCATTGATGATTTACGTTTAGAAAGATGGCAAAAAGATCGAGATATTTTCGTAAACAAAGCAGAATCAATGGGTGCAAAAGTATTTGTCCAATCTGCGAATGGTGATGATTCAGCACAAATTTCTCAAATCGAAAATATGATCAATAAAAATATTGATGTATTAGTAATTATTCCTCATAACGGTGAAGTATTAAGTAACGTTATTTCTGAAGCTAAAAAGGAAGGAATAAAAGTATTAGCGTATGACCGTTTAATCAATAATGCAGATTTAGATTTTTATGTTTCCTTTGATAATGAAAAAGTGGGTGAACTACAAGCTAAAAGTATTGTGGCTGTAAAACCAGAAGGTAATTATTTTTTAATGGGGGGATCTCCTGTAGATAATAATGCAAAATTATTTAGAAAAGGGCAAATGAAAGTATTAGATCCTTTAATTGCCAGTGGGAAAATTAAGGTTGTAGGAGATCAATGGGTTGATTCTTGGTTAGCTGAAAAAGCGTTACAAATTATGGAAAACGCATTAACAGCTAATAAAAATAATGTGGATGCTGTTGTTGCATCTAACGATGCTACTGCTGGAGGTGCGATTCAAGCCCTTAGCGCACAAGGCTTATCTGGGAAAGTCGCAATTTCTGGGCAAGATGCAGATTTAGCTGCAATTAAACGTATTGTCAATGGCTCGCAAACTATGACTGTTTATAAACCAATTACGAAACTTGCAGATAAAGCGGCAGAAATTGCGGTTAAATTAAGTAAGAATGAAAAAGTAGAAGCTAATGCAGAACTGAATAATGGCTTAAAAAATGTTCCTGCGTATTTACTTGATCCTATCGCTGTTGATAAACGTAATATTAATGAAACTGTAATTAAAGATGGTTTTCATACTAAGGAAAGTATTTATCACTAACTTTAAGAGGGAAGAGAAAACTCTTCCCTTACCTCTTAGGGAGTTACGATATGGCATTGTTGGAAATGAAACATATCACAAAAAAATTTGGTGATGTGACCGCACTTCATAATATATCTATTGAATTAGAAGCAGGGGAAATTTTATCTTTATGTGGTGAAAATGGATCTGGAAAATCTACATTAATGAAAATACTTTGCGGTATTTATCCTTGTGGAGATTACAGCGGTGATATTTACTTTTCTGAAAGTGAACTAAAAGCAAGGAATATTAGAGATACTGAAGAAAAAGGCATTTCAATTATTCATCAAGAACTTACTCTCGTAAAGAATATGTCTGTATTGGAGAATATTTTTTTGGGTAACGAAATAACTCATAAAGGTTTGACAGCAGATAATGAAATGTACTTACGTTGCAAAAATTTATTACAGCAGGTGCAATTAGATGTCGATCCCAATACACGAGTAGGAGAATTAGGTTTAGGGCAACAGCAATTAGTTGAAATAGCTAAGGCCTTAAATAAACAAGTAAGACTTCTTGTCTTAGATGAACCAACGGCTTCACTTACCGAAAAAGAAACGGAAATTTTATTAAATCTTATTAAGGATCTTAAAGCACACAATATCGCTTGTATCTATATTTCCCATAAACTCAATGAAGTTAAGGCGATATCTGACAAAATTTGCGTCATTCGTGATGGTGAACATGTTGGAACGAAAGACGCTTCAACAATGACAGAAGATGACATTATCACCATGATGGTAGGTCGGGAAATTACCTCACTTTATCCACATGAACCTCATGAAATCAAAGATGAAATTTTACGAGTAGAAAATCTTTCTGCTTGGCATCCAATCAATACACATATTAAGCGTGTTGATAACGTAAGTTTTAGTCTTCATGAGGGGGAAATTTTAGGTGTTGCAGGTTTAGTTGGTTCAGGTCGTACAGACATGGTGCAATGCTTATTTGGGTCTTATGAAGGTAAGTTTGAAGGAAATATTTTTATCAATCAAAAACAAGTAAATATCAAAAATTGTGCCCAAGCGATTGAACATAAAATTGTGATGGTTCCTGAAGATCGGAAGAAACACGGCATTGTTTCTATTATGGGAGTTGGCAAAAACATTACGCTTTCTTCTTTAAAATCTTATTGCTTCGGAAAAATGGTAGTTAATGAAGCAAAAGAAGAACAAATAATTGGCTCAGCCATCAAACGACTAAAGGTGAAAACTTTTTCACCAGATTTGCCAATAGGACAACTTAGTGGCGGTAATCAACAGAAAGCGATCCTAGCAAAATATTTATTGTTAAATCCTAAAATACTGATTTTAGATGAACCAACAAGAGGAATTGATGTTGGTGCGAAATATGAAATTTATAAGTTAATTAACCAATTAGCACAAGAAGGGATTGCGATTATTGTCATTTCATCAGAACTACCAGAAGTTTTAGGCATTAGTGATAGAGTTCTTGTTATGCACCAAGGTAAACTTAAAGCTAGTCTTATCAATACTGCTCTTACTCAAGAACAAGTTATGGAAACAGCACTTAAGGAGTAATCTATGTTTAAGTTAAAATCCGTAAATTTACAAGTTTACATTATGTTAATAGCTATTGCCGTCATTATGGCATTCTTTAGTGTTGCTACTGATGGCGCTTATTTAAGTGCAAGAAATATTTCTAACTTGTTACGCCAAACTTCAATTACTGGCATTCTTGCAATTGGAATGGTTTTTGTCATTATTTCTGCTGAAATTGACTTATCTGTTGGTTCACTTATGGGCCTACTGGGCGGATTTGCAGCTATTGCCGATGTTTGGTGGGGCTTCCCATTACCTGTAACTATTATTGCAACAATTGCTCTTGGTTTAATTTTTGGTATTTGGAATGGTTGGTGGGTGGCTTATCGCAAAGTGCCATCCTTTATTGTTACACTTGCAGGTTATCTCGCATTCCGTGGAATTTTGATTGGTTTGACTAATGGCACAACTGTATCTCCTATTAGTGGAACTATGATAGTTATTGGGCAAGGTTATTTATCAGATATTGCAGGGTTTATCTTAGGTGGTATTGCAGTTATTGGATTTGTTCTTTGGGGAAATTATCAACGTAGAAGTCGCCAGCAGCTTCAGCTGGAAGTGTCTGCATTATCAAAAGATTTTACGAAATATGCTTTGTTTGCAGTAATTGTATTAGGAGCAATTTATTTACTTAATGATTATCGTGGCATTCCATTTCCTGTTTTAGTACTGGCAGTTCTTGCAATCTTAGGGTTATTCCTCTCTCGTAAAACTTCATTCGGCCGCCACGTTTATGCGATTGGTGGCAATATTGATGCGGCAAAATTATCTGGTATCGATGTAGAGAAAACAAAACTGATTATCTTTGCAATGAATGGTGTGTTAGTTGCAATAGCAGGGTTGATTTTAAGTGCTCGTTTAGGTGCAGGCTCACCATCGGCAGGGCAAAATGCAGAACTAGATGCGATTGCAGCTTGTGTAATTGGAGGGGCAAGCTTAGCGGGTGGTGTAGGAAGTGTGTTTGGGGTTGTTATTGGCGCACTTATCATCGCATCGCTTGATAATGGTATGAGTATGCTTGATGTGCCAACTTTTTGGCAATATATTGTCAAAGGTGCCATTTTGTTACTTGCTGTATGGATAGATACTAGTAATAAGAAAAAGATGTAATTATTAATTTTAAACCGTCATTTATAAAATGGCGGTTTTTTAATTTTATAGAAATGGTTACCTAACATACTGCTTTCTAGATGATGAAGTTTTTCATCTTCTTATGAAAAAACAAGTTCTTATCCGTTACATTATTTAATTTTTTATAGTGATTATTTACAATTGTGGACTAGATCACAGTTGTGAAAAAACGTAATAGATAAAGTAGTTTTAGTAATTTTAATTCTTTTCTTCTTTGACTAAAGTAAATTTGCTTTATACATCAGGAGGAATAATGAATAATTTTTATAATTTTGATGTGATTATTGATCGCCTAAATACATTTAGTGCTAAATGGAATGTAGATAATGATATTATTCCAATGTCTGTTGCGGATATGGATATTCCAGCCCCTCAGATAATGATAGATGAATTAGAAAAATTTAATCGTTTAGGAATTTATGGTTATACTGAATTACCAGCCGACTATTACAAGATAATCAGTGATTATATTTTCGAACAATATCATTATTCTGTTCTCTCTGAAAAAATTGTATTTTGCCCAAAAATAATCCAAGCCGTATCTATTTATATACGAGCATTTACAAAAGAAACTGATGGGATATGTATTCTATCACCTTCATATGGTCCAATATTAAACACGATAAAATTAAATGACAGAAAATTATATAAATGTCCTTTGGTTTATGAGAATAGAAAGTATCGTATTGATTTTAATTTATTAGAGGAATGTTTTGAACATTCTAAAGTATTTGTTTTAATTTCTCCTCATAACCCAACTGGAACGATTTGGAATAAAGAAGTCCTTATTAAAATTATAAACTTAGCTAAAAAACATAATGTATTTATCATTTCCGATGATGTCCACGCAGACTTTACACTAACAAATGACTCCCATTATTTAATATCATCATTAGATGAATGGGTAGCAAATCACTCAATGATCTGTTTATCCCCAGCAAAAACTTTTAATATTCCTGGATTAGAAATAGCTAACCTAATTATTGAGAATAAAGATATTCGAGAAAAATTTATAAAAGAAATGATGGCATTAGGTATACATAATCCAAATTATTTCTCTATACCAGCTATTATTTCGTTATATAAATATTGTACTGACTGGGTAATCTATCTAAAAGAATACATAAAGAATAATAAGAAGATAGTAAAAGAATTTTTCAATGAGTATATTCCATTATTAGATATTACTGAAAGTGATGGAACTTATTTACTTTGGATAAACTATAAAAAGCTAAGTATAAATGAAAATGAATTAGCTTATTGGATTAATAATTTATCAAGAGTAAAAGTATCTTTGGGGAGTGAGTTTAGCAAAGAGGGAGACGGTTTCTTTCGTATGAATGTCGCTATGCCTAGAGAAAAATTATTAGAAGCATTGAATCGAATCAAAAATGGGTTTTGTTTATTAAACAATAGGGAGATTTAATATGAAAACCACTCATCGCACAAGAATGCCAACAACATTAGAAGCTTTTTCACCAATCATTGTGATGCTATTACTGTTAGGACTTGGGTATGCTTTATTTGATTTGCCAGCAGAGCCATTAATGATTATTTCAACGGTATTTGCTGGTTTTTTAGTTATTAAATTAGGTCATTGCTATTTAGATATTTTAGACGCCATTTCAGAAAAAATAGCTAAAACAATGCCTGCGCTATTAATTTTAATTACTGTAGGATTATTAATTGGAACTTGGATTAGTGGAGGAACAATTCCTATGATGATCTACTACGGACTAAAAGCGATATCACCAGAATATCTTTATGTGACAGCCTTATTCCTTACTGCTATTGTTTCCATTTGTACTGGAACCTCTTGGGGGGCAGCAGGGACTGTTGGTGTGGCATTTATGGGAGTTGCGATTGGATTAGACGCCAATTTGGCTGCTACGGCAGGTGCTGTGGTCGCTGGTGCGTATTTTGGAGATAAATTATCGCCATTATCTGATACAACCAATATTGCATCCGCAGCTGCTGGCGTAGATTTATATGAGCATATCGCTCACTTACTTTATACAACATTACCATCCTTTATTCTTTCGGCTACTGTCTATGTGGTATATGGTTTAAACTACGATTTTTCTAATGTGGCGACTCCAGAAAAAGTAAATACAATGATTCATGAGTTAGAGCAAGTTTATCATTTTAACTTTCTATTACTTATTCCAGTCGCTATTGTATTATGGGGATCTATTACTAAGAAACCGACTATTCCAGTAATGTTATTATCAGCATTTATCTCAATTATTAATGCTATCTTAATTCAAAAATTCTCTCTATCTGATGTGATTAATAGCGCAGTTAATGGATTTGATACCTCAATGATTCACCATACTTCAGTTAGCTCTGATTTAAGTCGTTTGTTGAATCGTGGTGGAATGAACTCAATGATGGGAACACTATTAATTTGTTTCTGTGCATTATCATTTGCAGGTGTATTACAATTGAGCGGTGCATTAACCGTGATTATTCAAAAATTACTCACCTTTGTTCATTCAACTCTTTCTTTGATTATTACAACGATTCTTTGCGGTTTAACAATGATTGGGGTTACTTGTAATGGGCAAATTTCTATTCTAATTCCAGGAGAAATGCTTAAAGATGCGTATGTAGAAAAAGGATTACATCCAAAAAATCTAAGTCGAACAGCAGAAGATTCCGCAACAATTATTGAACCTATTTTGCCATGGACTGCCGCAGGTGCATATATGGCAGGCACATTAGGTGTTGCAACATTGTCTTATTTACCTTGGGCAATTTTATGTTGGAGCGGTATTATCTTTGCTATTATTTATGGTGCAAGTGGAATAGGTATTGCGAAGCTAAAAAAATAAATGTGGTATTGATATAAAAATGGCCAGTTATTCTGGCTATTTTTATCTTGAAGCTAAATATCTTTTCTATTATAACTTAAATAGCAATTTCCCATAGATAAGGATATAAAATGACGGAACAATACTACAAAATTGCCCTCTTATTTAATGCAAACAAAGTATATGATCGGCAGGTGGTGGAGGGTATTGGACAATATATTCAGGCATCGCAATGTATGTGGGATATTTTTGTAGAAGATGAATTTATCTATCATACTGATACCATTAATCAACTTTCTATTGATGGCATTATTGCAGACTTTGATGATCCAAAAACTGTTGAATTATTGCAACACACCCTTATTCCTACTATAGCAGTTGGTGGATCTTATAAACAAGCTGATTTTTATCCGCACTTTCCTTATGTAGCAACAGATAATATGGCATTGGTTGAAATGGCTTTATCTCATTTACAGGAGAAAGGACTGTCACAGTTTGCATTTTATGGTTTGCAAGTAAATACTCATAAGCATTGGTCTATAGAACGAAGAGATGCTTTTGTGGAGTTGATGGAGAAAAATCATTACCCTATTTACCTATATGAGGGTGTGCAGGTTCATGCTCAAAATTGGTTGGAAGAGCAACAAAAGCTAATTGTCTGGTTAAAATCTCTTCCTTCTCATACTGGTATTATTGCTGTTACGGATGCGCGTGCTCGTCATTTATTGCAGGCTTGTGAGTACAGTAAAATTGCTGTACCTGAAGAGCTTTGTGTGGTTGGTATTGATAATGAAGAATTGATCCAATATTTATCGCGTGTGTCCCTTTCCTCCGTAGAACAAGGCACGAGAGAGATTGGTTATCAAGCTGCGAAATTATTACACAAATTACTCAATGGTCAAAAAGTTTCACATACCCCTATTTTAATTCCACCGATTACCGTTCACTCTCGAAATTCTACAGATTATCGATCATTAACAGATCCGCTTGTCATTCAAGCAATGCATTATATTCGTCATCGTGCCTGTCATCGAATTAAAGTAGAACAAGTTTTAGATCATCTTGAAACCTCACGTTCTAATCTTGAACAACGTTTTAAGAATGAAATGAATAAAACAATTCACCAAGTCATCCACGAAGAAAAAATTTCCCGAGCAAAGAATTTATTACAACAAACAGATATTTCTATTCAAGAAATTGCTGAGATTTGCGGCTATCCATCAATTCAATATTTTTACTCTGTTTTTAAGAAAGAATTTGAAATGACTCCTAAAGAGTTTCGACTAAATTGTTAAAGGAGCATATTTTTATTCAACTCTGTGCCATAATAACAAGTATTTTTGACCGCACTTTTATCTGAAAGACAGAAAATGAATATTCTAATTATTGGCCCATCTTGGGTTGGCGATATGATGATGTCGCACAGTTTGTACCAGCAACTGAAAATTCAATATCCAAACTGCAATATTGATGTGATGGCACCGAATTGGTGTAAGCCTTTGCTTGCGCGTATGCCAGAAGTGCGTAAGGCGATTGAAATGCCATTAGGGCACGGAGCCTTTGAATTGGGAACGCGTTATCGTTTAGGTAAGGCATTGCGCAATCAATATGATATGGCGATCGTATTACCAAACTCCTTGAAGTCAGCTTTTATTCCCGCTTTTGCAAAAATTGCGGTGCGTCGTGGCTGGAAAGGGGAAAGCCGTTATTTCTTGCTTAACGATTTACGCAATAATAAACGTGATTATCCTATGATGGTGCAACGTTATGTCGCGTTAGCTTTTGAGCAAAATGCGGTACCGAAAGCGGCTGATATTCCTGTTCTAAAACCTTATTTAACCGTTGATCCCACTCAACAAGCTGAAACCTTAAAAAACTTTAAAAAACAAACCGCACTTTTAGGCGAGCGTCCAATTATTGGTTTTTGTCCTGGTGCGGAATTTGGCCCGGCAAAACGTTGGCCACATTATCATTATGCAAAATTAGCAGAAATGTTAATTACCCAAGGCTATGCTGTGGCGCTATTTGGTTCAGCTAAAGATGAACCAGTGGGAGAAGAAATTCGTCAAGCACTGCCAGAAGCGTTGCGTGAGTTTTGTGTCAATTTAGCAGGAAAAACCAACTTAAATGAAGCAGTGGATTTAATTGCAAATTGTACGGCGGTCGTGACCAATGACAGTGGTTTAATGCATATTGCGGCAGCAGTAAATCGTCCATTGATTGCACTTTATGGACCAACTAGCCCACAATATACGCCGCCGCTTTCAGATAAAGCAACGATTATTCGTTTAATTGAAGGTGGATTGATTAAAGTCCGTAAAGGCGACAAAGAGGGGGGGTATCATCAAAGTTTGATTGATATTACGCCAGAAATGGCATTAGAAAAATTGAACGAACTGTTGGCAAAATAATGAAAGTTTGCTTAGTGAAAAGAAAACTTATAAAGATATTACTTATAAGATGACTTGTTTCATAAAAAATGCTCGCACTTGGCGAGCATTTTTATCTTTTATATTTTCTTAGTCTAAGGCTTTACCTTTTAATTCAGGGATTAAGAAAATTGTCGCTAACATATCAATTACGTAGATAATCGCAAGTAGAGCGATGGCCGTTTGGAAAGAGTAAGCAAGTACAACTGCGCCCACAACTACAGGTCCAAATCCCCCTACGGCACGACCAATATTGAAAAGTACGTTTTGTGCCGTTGCTCGAGCTTCTGTTGGGTAGGCTTCCGCCATCAATGCACCGTAACCGCCCAGCATTCCGTTCACAAACATACCTAAAAATGCCCCAGCAAGAAGCATGATGTCAGGATCGGTAAGTTGTGAGTAAACCACGATACTTATCACTGCGCCTAATTGGAAAAGTAAGAAACTTGGTTTGCGTCCGATTCGGTCGGCGAGTTGTCCGAAAATCCAAATGCCAGCCATCATGCCGCAGACGGTAACGGCGGTCCAAAGCCCAGATTTAGTTAAACTGAATCCAAGTTGTTTTGATAAGAAATTAGGTAACCAAATCATAATGCCGTAATAACCGAAGTTTTGTACAGAAGTGAGTACGACGATACCAAGACTAATTTTGCTCGTGGCTTTGTCTTTAATCAGAAGCTGGAATGAACGTAATTTATCAGTAAAGCTGGATTGCGTTGAAAGTGCGGTTTGTTTTTGAGTGAAAATTTCAGGTTCGTGCAGATGAGAACGTAAGAACCAAGCGACAAATGCAGGGAAGATACCCACTAAGAACATTCCACGCCAGCCAATATGCGGGAGCAATAATGGTGTAAGCAACGCAGCACCTAACACACCAACTTGCCAACCCAATGCAACATAAGATGCTGCTTTCGCTCGGTGGCGTGCAGGCCATGCTTCTGCTGCTAGAGCCATCCCAATTCCAAATTCACCGCCTAAGCCAATACCAGCAATTGTGCGATAAATCAGTAAATCCCAATAACCTTGTGCAATCGCACATAAACCAGTAAACACCGCAAAAAGAAGAATAGTCCAAGTCAGTACGCGTACACGACCGTATTTATCGCTTAATGCACCAAATAAAATGCCGCCAAATACGGCACCAATCAGAGTCCAAGTTACGAGAGATCCACCTTGGGCAGGTGTTAGATTTAAGTCTGCGGAAATTGCACTAAGCATGAAACCTAAAATGAGAAGATCGAAACCGTCCATTGCATAGCCGACGGCAGAGCCAATTAAGGCTTTCCAGCCATAACTGTTTACTTTGTTTGTCATGATGTGTCCTTTTGTTACTCGCGGGTAACATTTAAAGTGAAAAGAAAGATGATTAAAAATCGGTGGCTAGTTTACTGCATTAATAAAAAAATTCAATGAACAGAATATGAAAAGAAGAAAAAATTGATTTTGAATAAGAAGGAAAGGATAAAATAAGGGGATTAAACAATCTGATGTCATTCAGATTGAACTACTCTAGTCTTAATAAAAGTGCGGTAAAAATTCACCGCACTTTATTCTTTTTTGTTTATCCCTCAATCCCTTCAAACAGTGCTGTGCTTAAGTAGCGTTCAGAAGCTGAAGGCAAAATAACAACAATGAGTTTATCGGCAAATTCTGGTAATTTAGCTAAGCGATCTGCAGCCGCGACAGCTGCACCAGATGAAATACCTGCAAGAATGCCTTCTTCCGCCATTAAGCGACGAGCTGTGGCAAGTGCGGTATCACTATCAACAGTTTCTACGCGATCAATAATAGATAAATCTAAATTTTTGGGAATGAAACCCGCACCGATACCTTGAATTTTGTGTGGACCTGGTTTTACTTCTTCACCCGCTAAAGTTTGACTAATGACCGGAGATTCCACTGGCTCAACGGCAACAGAAGTGATTTGTTTACCAAAATCTAATTTAATCGCGCGAGAAATACCCGTAATCGAACCACCTGTTCCTACGCCAGCAACAACAACATCGACTTTGCCATCCGTATCTTTCCAAATTTCAGGCCCTGTTGTTTCTCGATGAATTTGTGGGTTGGCTGGATTTTCAAATTGTTTAAGCATGACATAGCGGCTTGGATCAGAAGCAACAATTTCTTCTGCTTTCGCAATAGCACCTTTCATTCCTTTTGCACCTTCGGTAAGCACTAAATTTACACCCAATCCGCACAATAAGCGTTTTCTTTCAAGACTCATTGTTTCTGGCATAGTGAGCGTGATTTTATAACCTCTAGCCGCCGCAACATAAGCCAAAGCAATGCCCGTGTTACCACTCGTTGCATCTACAATCTCTTTCCCTTTTGTGAGCGTGCCATCTTTTTCTGCTTGCCACACCATATTCGCCCCAATACGGCATTTTACGCTGTAGCTTGGGTTACGACCTTCAATTTTTACCACCACATTGCCGTTATGGCCAAAGTGTTTTAAACGCACAAGCGGCGTATTTCCGATAGAATAAGAATTGTCTGCATAAATTGTCATAATATTTCCCTTTCGTTGGACTTCGTTAATGTTGGTTTATTTATAGTACCGCACTTTTGATTAAAAAAATAGTTATTTGATCTATTTATAACTGTAGGCTATTTAACAATCCCTGTATTTTCTGAACGAACATCAAGCCCCGTTTGAGAGGAAAAAGATCTATTCATATTAAAACCTAAGTCATTACGATAATTTTCCACCCACATCAGCGTCGCACCACATACTGCAACAGGCATAATTAATAAATTAATCACTGGCACAAATGTGCAACAAGTAACCAATCCACCAAAAGTTAAACTTTGAGTTCGTTGATTGCCAAGTGCATTTTTCATGATATCAAAAGAGACTTTGTGATTATCAAAAGGATAATCACAATATTGAATTGCCATCATCCAACAAGTGAACAAGAAAGTAAGTACTGGCACGATGGTTTGCCCAACCAGAGGAATAAAACTCAGTAAAAATAAGGCGATAATTTTGGGTAGGCTATAACGTAATTTTTGCCACTCTCGAGCAAGCATACGAGGCACATCCCTCATTATATCCACGAGACTATCATCATTAATATTTTCCTCCGTCAGCATTTTTTCTACTTTTTCCGCCAACAAACCATTAAAGGGGGCTGCGATAAAGCCAGAAAACGTGGTAAAAGTAAAATAAAAGAGCAATAAAATCGTTAAAATCGAAAGTGTCAGTAAAATGACACTGAGAAAACTAAGCCAATCTGGAATAAAATTCATCACCCAATCAATAGCACTGCTGATTTGGCTAATAAAAAGCCAAAATAAACCACAAAGCAAAATGGTATTGAGCAAAATTGGAATAATAACAAACCGACGCAAACCTTTTTGTGTGATGAAATGCCAGCCCATCACAAAATAGTGGAAACCAGATTTTAATTCATTAAGATTTAACATTTTTCTTTCCTTTCAATAAAAATATGCTTAAAACAGACCGCACTTTTCCTTTAAAATTCCACACTTTGAAGTATTTTTTCACCTACTGAAATATGGTAGCATTAGCACCATTTATAGCACTCTCGCCGAACTATCGCGCGTAAGGAATAAAAATGGATTTAAATACAATTTTGATTATTGTGGGTATCGTAGCACTTGTCGCCTTAATCGTACACGGATTATGGTCAAATCGTCGTGAGAAATCAAAATATTTTGATAAAGCCAATAAATTTGACCGCACTTCTCCAACATCTAGATCCCATACGCAAGAAGAAATGGTACAGCCAAACAATATTTCGCCGAATACCTATGTGGAAAATGGGCATACACCAATTTCTCAACCGACCACAGAAAAATTACCATCAGAAGCTGAATTGATCGATTATCGCCAAAGCGATAAAAGTGTGGATGACATCAAAATTTCTATTCCTAACACGCAACCTATTTATGATATGGGGAATCATCGTTCCGAGCCAATACAACCAACGCAACCTCAATACGATATGCCAACCGCAAATAATGTCGCAAGTATGACCTTAGAACAACTTGAAGCACAAAGTCAAAATGTTGGTTTTAATGGCATTAATTCATCATCGCCAGAATTAAGAGTGCAGCTTGCAGAATTATCTCACGAAGAACATCAAGTAGACTACAACCTCTCGTTCAATGAACCAAAAGCAGAAACGACAGCTCAGCCAAAACAAACAACTGGCTATATTCAACTTTATCTTATTCCAAAATCTAGCGAAGAATTTAATGGTGCTAAATTGGTGCAGGCTCTTGAAAACTTGGGTTTTATCTTGGGTAAAGATGAAATGTATCATCGTCACTTAGATTTAAGTGTGGCAAGTCCCGTGCTTTTTAGTGTGGCAAATTTAGAACAACCCGGCACATTCAATGCTTATAACTTAGCGGAATTTAACACCATAGGAATTGTATTATTTATGCAATTGCCCTCTCCAGGTAATAATCTTGCTAATTTACGTATGATGATGCGTGCTGCCCATACATTAGCCGAAGATTTACAAGGTGTTATACTGACTGAAGAACAAGAAATTTTTGATGCAAATGCAGAGCAAGCCTATCTTGCTCGAGTGTAAATTCATACCTTAAATTTACCGCACTTTTATATTCATTTAGACAGGCTTTGTACCTGTCTATTTTCACGCTAAATACATAGAAAAGTGCGGTCATTTTTCTCCGAGAATTTTATGACAAATATTCAAACTCAACTAGACAATCTACGCAAAACCTTGCGCCAATATGAATACGAATACCACGTTTTAGATAATCCGAGCGTGCCTGATAGCGAATACGATCGTTTATTTCATCAGCTCAAAGCCCTAGAATTAGAGCATCCTGAATTTCTGACGTCAGATTCGCCCACTCAACGTGTTGGTGCAAAACCACTTTCTGGGTTTAGCCAAATTCGTCACGAAATTCCTATGCTCTCTTTGGATAATGCTTTTTCCGATGCAGAATTTAATGCTTTTGTAAAACGCATTGAAGATCGTTTAATCCTATTACCGAAACCACTTACTTTCTGTTGCGAACCTAAACTTGATGGCTTGGCTGTGAGTATTTTGTATGTTAATGGTGAACTTACACAAGCCGCCACTCGTGGTGATGGCACCACAGGCGAAGATATTACAGCCAATATCCGCACGATTCGTAATGTTCCATTACAACTTTTAACAGATAATCCTCCAGCACGTTTAGAAGTGCGGGGCGAAGTTTTTATGCCGCACGCAGGCTTTGAGCGTTTAAATAAATATGCGTTAGAACATAATGAAAAAACCTTTGCTAATCCTCGCAATGCAGCGGCAGGCTCTTTACGCCAGCTTGATCCTAATATTACCAGCAAACGTCCGCTGGTATTAAATGCTTATGGTATTGGAATTGCTGAGGGGATTGATCTGCCGACTACGCATTATGATCGTTTGCAATGGCTAAAATCTATCGGGATTCCAGTAAATCCTGAAATTCGTTTATGCAATGGTGCAGATGAAGTTTTAGGTTTTTATCGAGATATTCAAAACAAACGTAGCTCGTTAGGTTATGATATTGACGGAACGGTATTAAAAATCAATGATATAGCCTTACAAAATGAACTAGGATTTATTTCTAAAGCACCTCGCTGGGCGATTGCTTATAAATTCCCCGCCCAAGAAGAATTAACCCTGTTGAATGATGTTGAATTCCAAGTGGGTCGAACTGGCGCAATCACACCAGTTGCCAAATTAGAGCCAGTGTTTGTTGCAGGCGTTACAGTAAGTAATGCCACCTTACATAATGGCGATGAAATTGAACGTTTAAATATCGCTATTGGCGATACTGTTGTTATTCGTCGAGCAGGCGATGTAATTCCACAAATTATTGGCGTATTACACGAACGTCGCCCTGATAATGCTAAACCAATCATTTTCCCAACAAATTGCCCTGTGTGCGATTCTCAAATTATTCGTATTGAAGGCGAAGCAGTAGCACGTTGCACGGGAGGATTATTCTGTGCGGCACAGCGTAAAGAGGCGTTAAAACATTTCGTCTCTCGTAAAGCAATGGATATTGATGGTGTAGGCGGAAAATTAATAGAGCAATTAGTCGATCGAGAGCTAATTCATACACCTGCGGACTTATTTAAACTTGATTTAACCACGCTCACACGCTTAGAAAGAATGGGTGCAAAATCTGCAGAAAACGCACTCAATAGTCTTGAAAATGCAAAAAGCACGACGCTTGATCGCTTTATTTTTGCTTTAGGCATTCGTGAAGTGGGCGAAGCCACTGCATTAAATCTTGCTAATCATTTCAAAACTTTAGATGCGCTTAAAGACGCAAATCTTGAAGAACTTCAACAAGTGCCTGATGTAGGGGAAGTTGTAGCGAACCGAATTTTTATATTTTGGCGTGAAGCGCATAATGTTGCAGTCGTGGAGGATTTAATCGCACAAGGTGTGCATTGGGAAACTGTAGAAGTGAAAGAAGCGAGTGAAAACTTGTTCAAAGATAAAACTGTAGTACTGACAGGCACTCTTACACAAATGGGGCGTAATGAAGCAAAAGCCTTATTACAACAGCTTGGTGCAAAAGTAAGTGGTTCGGTATCCAGTAAAACAGATTTCGTTATCGCAGGTGATGGGGCAGGCTCTAAACTTGCAAAAGCTCAAGAACTAAATATTACAGTATTAACAGAAGAAGAATTTTTAGCACAGATAACAAGATAATTTTTTATCTAAAATAGTGATAATTATAATGATACCCGACGCTTGGTGTAACTGGAAGAACAGGCAATACACGTCTTGTTCTCGTTTTAACTTTATTGTCACTTTGGTTTAATTTTAAACTTGTATCAATTTGTTGCGTTATTTTATCCTTTTGAGTTTGTGTAACAGTATTACCACTAATAACTCGAGCATTATATTCTTGCACAGTTTTCATATCGTAAACACCGCCACCAATTTGTTCTGGTTGAGATGAACATGCTGCTAAACCTAAAATTACACAACTAACAAAAACTATTTTTCTCATTAAATACATCCTATTTACAAATTACGTCAGTTAATACAGCCCTACCTTCTGATACATAATTCGCTGCTTTTTCCTTTAATTTTTTATTTTCTTGTGCCTGAATACACTTAGACAAATCTTTGTCTGTAATTGAATAAACAGGCACATAACTTAAATTTTGAGGATCTTTTTGGTTATAAATAGTTGCACCAACCACACTGCCATAGAATTCTCCTCTATTGTCTGGATAAAGATAATGGTAAGTCGAATTTGTGTAATCTACACCTCTTGTAATCTTAAATCCCTGACAAATTCCAGCTGGAGATTCATAAATACTTTCTGATGAAGTGGTTTCATCTATTTTATAAACTTTAAATTCAATACTTTGAGCTAGTTTTTGAGCATCATTATTTGAAACATCGGAATTAAATGCTTTTTTATCTTCAGAATCAACTGCACTAGAATCATTTTCTGCAATCGAAAATTGTGAAGTAAATAAACTTCCAATAATGACGCAGAACAAAGAAAAAAGTGCAATTTTTATTATTCATTTCTCGTTCCTTTAGTACTTTATTAAATGCTAATCTGTTCGACTACGAATAATTTTTTCGCACTATATCAAAAAGTCTTATAACGTACTAGGTTATTTTTCGGGAGTGATACTTTTTGATTTTTCTTCATTTTGCGCTTCTAAAGCATCACGCGCGGTACGAATACTTTTTTCAATTAATGGAACTCGCTCATCATCTTTCGGCATTAAGCGTAGCATCATCGCCCAAGTCACTGCCGCCATTTTATAATCTTCTGTTTCAAAATAACGGAATGCGAGTAAACTCAATGCTTCAATGTTAGTGTGTTCTTGACGAATCACTTCACGCAATAAATTGCCACCTTTAAGTTTATCAGTCGCATCTTCAGAAAACATCAATATACGAGCATAGCCTAATTTATATTGCACATTATCTGGTTCAAGTTTATTAGCCTTTTGATAGCTATCGAATGCCAAACGTGCATCACCTAAATTCATCCCAATTTGACCGAGCATCCACCATTTTTTAGCATCAGTTGGATTTTTTTGCAAATCGATTCGAAGTGCGGTAGAAAATTGCTGCATTTCTGCATCAGAAAATGGATTTTTATCTTCATCTTTCATTCGGTCAAAGAAATAGGGCAATTTCGCATAAGTTTGCTCTAACATTGATTCGGCTTGCCAAGATCCCACCATAAAATAAGAAGAACCTGCGATAATTCCTAACGCTAATACACCAGAGACAAACCAAATTTTTCCATAAGATTTGCCAGAATAATCCACATTCTCTTGAACCTTGCTCGGTACATCATCAAGCAAGGTTTTCTGTAATTCTTGTTTGAGTTGCTCAACATTTTCAACTAAACCTTGGGAATTATCTTGCTCAATTTCTTCCAAGCGTGAGAAATATAACGCCTTATTTAAATCATCACGTTTTTGCCCATGTTTCGCTTTAAATTGACGTAATAAAGGATAAAAACAAATTAACGCCACAACTAAAGTGGTTAAGATAAAAATTAATGTAAAATTCATCTATTTATCCTTGTTTAATAATTCTGCCAAACGCGCATTATCTTCATCCGTTAAAACCTCTTGGGATTTCACCGCACTTTGGGTTTTAGGTTTGCGTCTTAATAAAAACACCACGCCTAACAACACAAGCAATAATGGCGCAATCCATAGCACTAATGTACTCGCTGTTATAGGAGGATCATAGGTTACAAAATTGCCGTAACGTGCCACCATATAATCCACTACGTCATTTTTCGATTTGCCTTCTTGTAAAAGCTCAAATACTTTGCCACGCATATCCACAGCGATAGTCGCATTGGAATCCGCAATATTGTTATTTTGACATTGAGGACAACGCAAAGATTGTGTTAATTGGTGGTAATCACTCTCTTGCTGTGGAGAACTAAAATTTAATGCGTCAATAGCTGAAAACGCCACTGAGCTAAACAAAAATGCGGTCAAAAATAACCATGTTTTTTTCATTATTGTTGCTCCGAAAGTTTGTCATAAATTGGTTTTAAAGTCTGAGTCCAAACTTTTTCGTTTACATCTCCAGCATAACGATAATGAATCACGCCTTTTCCATCTACAATGAACGTTTCTGGCGCACCATATACCCCTAAATCCAAACCGAAAGAACCTTTTTCATCTTTTAAAACAACTTGATAAGGATTGCCAAGATCTTTTAACCACTTCATTGCTTTAGGTGATTCATCTTTATAATCTAAACCGATAATTCTCACACCCTCTTTAGCAAGTTTGTTTAAATATTGATGTTCGGCATAACAAGTTGGACACCAAGTCGCCCATACGTTAAGCAAAACTGGCTCACCTTGTTGAAACAATTCATTCGTGTAAGTTTTATTTTCAAACAACTCCGTCAAATTTTTTGCTGGCACAGGCTTTCCAACCAAAGCAGACTCTAATGCTTTAATATCTTCACCTTGCGCATTGCGTTTTAATTGCACCAAAAATGCTATTGTTATCGATAAAAAGAGAATAAGAGGAACGAGTAATTTTTTTTTCATTTTTTACCGCACTTTTTCATTAACTTTGCTCCACCCATTTATGGGGGAAGCTGTCGCGAAGTGACTGAGGGGGGATATCGTAATCCCCCTTCCGCCCTTCGGGCACCTTCCCCCGCAAGCAGGGGAAGGCAAGAATAAAATTATTTCTTCAACAACACATTAAACCGATAGCGTCGATCGAACATGCACAACAATCCACCTAACGCCATAAATAAGCCACCAATCCAAATCCAGCGAATAAATGGCTTGTAATATAAGCGTAACGCCCAAGAATTGTCCTCAAGTTTTTCACCGAGAGCCACATAGAGGTCACGAGTTAAACCACCAGCAATTGCGGCTTCTGTCATAGACATCCGACTTACTGTGTAAAAACGTTTTTCTGCGAATAAACTTGCCTCTGGTTGCCCATCTTTCGAAATATCAATTTGAGCTTTTCCACCAATATAGTTTGGACCATTTTCATCCGTCACACCAGCGAATTTAAAATCGTAACGACCAATTTGTGCGTTCTCGCCAACTTTCATTCTCACATCACGTTCTACGCTAAAGTTTTGGCTAAATGCGATCCCCCAAACAGTCATAGCTACGCCTAAGTGAGCTAACATCATTCCCCAATGAGAACGAGATAGTTTGCGTACGCCAACAAAGAATGATTCACGATGCGTCGCACGTTGTTGCAATTCATAAAGCACAAGTAACACAATAATCACAGTCATCATTGAACCAAGCACTGAACTCACGGTAATTTTATCTTGCAAGAAATAAGGTAACGCAAAACCTGCAATCAGCATAACAAATACGCAGATAACAACAGGCGTACGAATTGCAGAAAATTGGTCTCTACGCCATTTCACTAAAGGTCCAATACCAAGCAATAATGCAAATGGTGTCATAATAATTAAGAACATTTGATCAAAGAACGGCGCACCAATAGAAATAGAGCCTAAACCAAGTTGTTTGTGAACGAGTGGTAACAACGTTCCTAAGAATACAACGCAAAGTGCGGTCATTAATAAGATATTATTTAATAACAACATACTTTCACGTGAATAGCGTTCTGCATTATCACGAGAACGAATTTGACTGCCTTTATACGCATAGAGCGCAAGCGAACCGCCAATTACCACAACGAGGTAAGCCAAAATATACAAACCACGAGTTGGATCCGATGCAAATGCGTGAACTGAAACTAAGATACCAGAACGAACTAAGAACGTGCCGAGTAAACAAAGTGAAAAGGCTAAAATCGCAAGTAATACCGTCCAAGCTTTAAAAGAACCACGTTTTTCTGTCACAGAAAGAGAGTGAATCAATGCAGTACCAGCAAGCCACGGCATAAACGATGAGTTTTCTACTGGATCCCAGAACCACCAGCCCCCCCAGCCAAGCTCATAATAAGCCCACCAAGAACCGAGTACGATACCTAAAGTTAAAAACACCCAAGCAGCAAGCGTCCAAGGACGTGACCAACGTGCCCAAGCTGAATCTAATTTTCCAGTCATTAAGGATGCTATCGCAAACGCAAATGCCACAGAAAAACCCACATAGCCCATATAAAGTAATGGAGGGTGGAAAATTAAGCCCACATCTTGCAACATTGGGTTAAGTTCTTTTCCATCCACTGGGAAATCAGGGAAAGTACGCGTGAAAGGATTTGAGGTAAACAAGACGAACAATACAAAACCGACGCTAATAATCCCCATAATACCAAGCACGCGAGCAACCGCTTCTTGGGGTAAATGTTTACTCAATAAAGCAACGGCAAATGACCAAACCGCCAGTAACCAAATCCACAGTAACAAAGAGCCTTCATGGGAACCCCATACCGCAGATAAACGATAATAAATGGGTAAAGTAGTATTAGAATTATTTACAATATATTGCACGCTAAAATCATTGACTGCGAATAAATAAAATAGCGCAGCAAAAGCAATGCTTAGACTTGCAAATAAACCATAAGTCATTGGGCGAGCTAATGCCATTAATTGTGCATTGCCCTTTTCCGCCCCCCACAAAGGGAAAATCGCCAACATAAGCGATACAGCTAAACTTAAAGCCAGCGCATAATTTCCTAATTCAGCAATCATTTTGCGCCTTCTTTTTCTTGACGATCACGCGCACTTTCGCCTTTTAAATCTGCTGCCTTAATCCCCATTGGTTTATGTACTTTTTGCATTTTTTCGCCTAATTCTGGCGGCACATAATTTTCATCGTGTTTAGCCAATACTTCTGTCGCGCTTAAAACCGCTGACTGAGTTAATACGCCTTGAGCCACAATCCCCTGCCCTTCACGGAAAAGATCTGGCAAAATGCCTTCATATTCAACAGTAATCGCAGGACCAATATCATTTAAATCAAACCGCACTTTTAAGCTTTTTGGATCACGCACTACCGTGCCTTCAACCACCATACCGCCAACACGAATACGCTGTCCCACTTCAGGTTTTTGATTCGGATTATTATCCTTACCTTGAATCACTTCAGATGGCGTATAAAACAAGTCGATATTTTGACGTAATGCATACAGCATCAATCCACTTGCAATAGAAATGCCGAGCACAACAAAAATGACTAATTTAAATCTGGATTTACGTCTTGGATTCATAGTGTGTTCCCCTTATTTGCTTGTTGTAAACGTTCTTCGCGTTGTTGCTCACGCAATACATTTTGTAACACTGTCTTGCGTTGTTTTACACTTTGAACAATTAAGGCAATAACTGCCACTAAACTTACTGCATAGGATAACCATACGTAAAAACCGTAGCCACCCATATTAAAAAAATCACTCCAAGTTTGGAAAAACATAAAATATTCCTTATAAAAAATCGCTAAAAACTAACCGCACTTTATTTCAGTGTTTGAGCTAATGCTTTAACCCAGGGACGTTTTGCATCTTCTTTCAATAATTCCATGCGATAACGAACTAAAGTAAGCCAAATATACAAGGTTAAAAAACCGAAGATACACAAAATTAATGGAACCAACATTGGAATTGCAATGGATGGTTTTTCCAGTTTAGTGATACTCGCACCTTGATGTAACGTGTTCCACCATTCCACCGAAAAATGAATAATCGGTAAAATCACGACCGTTGTAATACATAAAATCCCTGCCGCTTTTGCCCCTATGTTACGATCTGAAAAAGCAGAATAAAGGGCTAAGATACCAAGATAAAGAAAGAATAAAATCAATTCTGCAGTTAAGCGAGCATCCCACACCCACCAAGTACCCCACATTGGTTTCCCCCAAATTGCCCCCGTAACAAGCGATAAGAAAGTAAACAATGCACCAATTGGTGCCATTGCAATCATTGCGAGATGAGCTTGCTTAATTTGCCACACTAGGGCAACCACAGCGGCAATCGCCATTGAACCGTACACACCCATTGACCAAATCGCTGTCGGCACATGTACATACATAATTCGGAAACTATTACCTTGTTGGTAATCTGCTGGGGCGAATGCTAAACCCCATACAATGCCAACACCGAGTAAGATAAGCGTTAAAAATGCAAATAGCGGACTCAATTTACCGCAAATACGATATTGAGTTTCGGGTTTTGCATAAGGATGTAGCCACTTCCACATAAAAAATCCTTAAAAATTAAAGAGAAAAACCACCGCACTTTTATACGATGAATAAAATTAATTATCTAAACTAATTCGCAACGCTGCCGCGATGGCAAAAGGCGAAAGCGTTACAGCGCCAACCATCATGGCACCTAAAATCGCCAGTTGCCCCCCATAAGGCACATTTAATCCTGCTGCCTCCAATACCGATGAAGCAAAAATTAAAACAGGAATAAACAACGGAACAACAAGCAGACTCAACAACACGCCACCTTTTCGCAACCCCACCGTTAAAGCCACACCAATAGCACCGATACAGCTCAATACAGGGGTGCCCAGTAACAATGTCAAGACTAATGCCCACCAAATATTCACTTCAAGAGAAAGTAACAAAGCCGCAATAGGCGATAATAAAATAAGCGGTAAACCTGTGAGCAACCAATGTGCAACCACTTTAGCTAAAGCTATCATTGGCAAAGGCTGTGCAGTTAGCATTAATTGTTCAAGAGAACCATCAATAAAATCATCACGAAACAAACGTTCAAAAGAAAGCAATGCTGAAAGTAATGCGGCTACCCATGCGATACCCGGTGCGATACGGGAAAGTAATTTAGGCTCTGGCCCAATAACAAGCGGAAACAAAGTAATCACAAGCAAAAAGAACCATAGCGGATTTAAAATTTCCGCATTTTTACGCATCGCAATTTGAAGTTCGCGTTTAATTATTTCTAAAAAAATCATTAAGTTATTCCGCTTTATAAGCCGCTAAATTCAATTTTTGCAGATGAGAACTTGGCACTTCTTGGTGGCTGGTTAACAACACAATACCACCTCGTTGAGCATGCTCATCAAAAAGTGCGGTTAAAATTTCCACGCCTTTTTTATCAATCGCAGTAAAGGGCTCATCTAAAATCCATAAGGGCGTTTGAGACAGCCATAAGCGACCTAACGCGATACGTTTTTGTTGCCCAGCAGAAAGTTGTGCGGCAGGCAAATCTTCACGACCTAGCAATCCCACTTTCTCAAGCAAATCCCACAACATATCGGTGTTTTGTTCAGCTTGACTAATTCGTTGATAAAACTGCAAATTTTCCCACGCGGTTAATTCTGGTTTAACACCTGAAAGATGTCCTAAATAAAGCAAATTCTGATGATATTGTTCACGTTGTTTGGAAATCGCTTCAGAATCCCACCGCACTTCGCCTTCCAAAGGTTGCGCTAAACCCGCAAGAATACGTAACAAACTTGTTTTACCTATGCCGTTATGCCCTTCAATTTGTACAAAATCACCGCTATTAAAATCGCAAGTCAAAGCACGAAAAAGTACGCGCTCACCACGTTGGCAGGATAAATTTTGCAGAGATAACTTGTGTTGCTCAAACATAATTACAGAGGGAAAATAGAAAGTGGCAGTATTCTAATATTTGATGAAATTTTCGCAACTCAAACACATAACTCTTTAGAAGTAGATCGATAGGTTTATTGATTTAAAACAAAATTTAATAAATTCACTTTTTAAAAAAGGAAAAACATTTAATGATCTAAATCAATTTTTTTGCTATTATTTGCTCAATTTTGGTTATAGACCAAAACCTCAACGAAATCTGTTTTTAACAATAGAAGGAATACATTATGTCTTACACTCTCCCTGAATTAGGCTATGCCTACAATGCGTTAGAACCACATTTTGATGCGCAAACAATGGAAATCCATCATAGTAAACACCACCAAGCTTACGTAAACAATGCAAATGCTGCATTAGAAGGTTTACCCGCTGAATTAGTAGAAATGTGTCCGGATCATTTAATTTCTAACCTTGATAAAATTCCTGCAGAAAAACGTAGTGCATTACGTAATAATGCGGGTGGCCACACAAACCACAGTTTATTTTGGAAAAGTTTGAAAAAAGGCACTACTTTACAAGGCGCATTAAAAGATGCGATTGAACGCGATATCGGTTCTGTAGATGCATTTAAAGCAGAATTTGAAAAAGCAGCAGCAACTCGTTTTGGTTCTGGCTGGGCATGGTTAGTATTAACCGCTGAAGGTAAATTAGCCGTAGTATCAACAGCAAACCAAGATAACCCATTAATGGGTAAAGAAGTGGCTGGTTGTGAGGGTTTCCCACTTTTAGGTTTAGATGTTTGGGAACACGCTTACTACTTAAAATTCCAAAACCGTCGTCCAGACTACATTAAAGAATTCTGGAACGTGGTAAACTGGGATTTCGTTGCAGAACGTTTTGAACAAAAAACAGCACACAGCAATTGCGCAAAATAATAAACATAGAAAAGCCTAGCAAAAGCTAGGTTTTTCTACTTTCCTCTCTATAACTTTTCTCTTGCAATCTTTTTTATCAAATCTGTATCTTTTACAGGCTTATTATTTATAAGCATTTATCAATGTTTATTTTCCATAAACAAAGTATTATTAAAATTCAATAAATAATGAAGAAATGTAAAGCTTCTTTAGTGAGGTCAAAAAGAATGTTACTATGACAAAATTTTAAGTTATTAAAAATAGAATTTATCACTATTTTTTATAGCTATTTTTATGACCACATTAAAGTTAAGCCAAAGAAATGTGTTGCTATAAATAACAAAACTTAATCTTTAAATTAAACAAATCTAACTTTTTAAGGTCATATAAAACTGATTGAACTTTTTATTTATAAACGAGATTTTAATGAATCAAAATCTAATTGAAGTTAAGAATCTTACCTTTAAACGCGGTGATCGCGTGATTTACGATAACCTGAATTTGCAAGTAAAAAAGGGAAAAATCACTGCGATCATGGGACCGTCGGGGATTGGTAAAACCACCTTACTTAAATTGATCGGTGGGCAACTAATGCCAGAGCAAGGTGAAATTTTGTTTGATGGACAAGATATTTGTCGTCTATCTAATCGTGAACTGTACGAAGTACGCAAGCGGATGGGGATGTTATTCCAATCAGGTGCGCTTTTTACGGATATTTCTACTTTTGATAATGTCGCCTTTCCAATTCGTGAACATACGCATTTGCCTGAAAGTTTAATTCGTCAAATCGTGTTGATGAAATTGGAGGCGGTTGGGTTGCGAGGTGCTGCCGCATTAATGCCTTCAGAACTTTCCGGTGGTATGGCTCGTCGAGCTGCATTAGCGCGTGCTATTGCGCTTGACCCTGATTTAATTATGTTTGATGAGCCATTTACGGGGCAAGATCCGATTAGTATGGGCGTAATTTTAAGCCTGATTAAACGATTAAATGAAGCGTTAAATTTGACTTCTATCGTAGTGTCACACGATGTGGAGGAAGTATTGAGTATTGCTGATTATGCCTATATTATTGCAGACCAAAAAGTCATCGCAGAAGGAACATCTGAGCAGCTTTTACAAAGCCAAGATCCGCGCGTGGTGCAATTCTTAAAAGGTGAATCTGATGGTCCTGTGCGCTTTAAGTACCCAGCGCAAGATTATGTGAAGGAATTGTTTGAATGATCGTCAATTTTATTTCTGCTTTGGGAAAACAGGTGATTGATTTTTTCCGTGCATTGGGGCGAGCTGGCTTTATGTTATTTGGCGCATTGATCGGCAAGCCACAAATTCGTAAGCATTTTCCTTTGCTTGTGAAGCAAATGCATGTTTTAGGTGTCCAATCGTTACTCATTATTTTGTTGTCCGGTTTATTTATTGGAATGGTATTAGGACTACAAGGTTATGTCGTGTTAGTCGATTTTTCTGCTGAAACAAGTTTAGGTCAGTTGGTGGCACTTTCTCTTTTGCGAGAATTAGGCCCTGTTGTTACCGCACTTTTATTTGCTGGTCGAGCAGGTTCTGCATTGACGGCTGAAATAGGCTTAATGAAAGCCACTGAACAACTTTCTAGTCTTGAAATGATGGCTGTTGATCCTTTACGTCGAGTGATTGCACCTCGTTTTTGGGCAGGGGTTATTTCCATGCCAATTTTGTCAATCTTGTTTATCGCGATTGGTATTTGGGGCGGTTCCTTAGTTGGTGTGGATTGGAAAGGTGTTGATTCAGGCAGCTTTTGGTCTGTTATGCAAAATTCCGTGAGTTGGAGCTATGATATTTTAAATGGCTTTATTAAAGCGGTTTTCTTTGCTGTAGCCGTAACTTGGATTGCGCTTTTTAATGGTTATGATTGTATGCCAACATCAGAAGGTATCAGTCAAGCTACAACACGAACAGTTGTGCACGCTTCACTTGTTGTTCTAGGATTAGATTTTATTTTGACTGCTATTATGTTTGGTGCAGGTTAAGGATTTTTTTATGAGACAAACAATTAAATATGAATTTTGGGTCGGATTATTTTTATTACTTGGTATTGGTGCCTTAGTTTTTTTAGGTTTACGCGTAGCTAATGTACAAGGTTTTGCTGAGACGAAATCTTATACCGTGACGGCAATTTTTAATAATATTGGCGGACTTAAAGTGCGCGCACCACTAAAAATTGGAGGCGTAGTAATTGGACGTGTGAGTGCTATTACTCTTGATGAAAAAAGCTATTTACCGAAAGTAAGCATCGCGATTAATCAAGAATATAATGAAATCCCAGAAAACAGTTCTTTATCAATTAAAACATCAGGTTTATTAGGTGAGCAATATATTGCCTTGACAATAGGTTTTGATGATGGAGATACAGCAATGCTTAAAAATGGTAGCCAAATTCAAGACACTACATCAGCTATGGTATTGGAAGATTTAATTGGGCAATTCTTATATGGAAGTAAAAAATCGGACGGCAATGAAAAATCAGAATCCGCAGAATAATAGGTTAAATTTTATAAATTAGGAGATTGATAATGAACCTTACTCAACTAAAAAAATGGTTTACTATTTTAACTTTCGTATTAACCGCACTTTTGGTTACACGAACAGCTATTGCAGAAACAAGTCCTTATGTTTTAATGCAGCAAGCGGCAGATAAACTATTTTCTGATATACAAGCTAATCAAAGTAAAATTAAACAAGATCCAAATTATTTACGTACTATTGTTCGTAATGATTTATTGCCTTATGTAAACTTAGAATATGCAGGTTCTAAAGTATTAGGTTCATACTACAAATCAACCTCTGCAGAACAACGCAAAAAATTTTTCAAAACTTTTGGCGAATTGATTGAGCAAAAGTATGCACAAGCATTAACAAATTATTCTAATCAAAAAATTCAAATTGAATCAGAAAAAGAATTAGGCGATAACAATTTTGTAAATATTCGCGTAAGTATTATTCAAACTAATGGCGTTGCTCCGATCCTATTAGATTTTAAATGGCGTAAAGGCAATAAAAGTGGGGAATGGAAAGCCTACGATATGGCAGCAGCAGGCGTAAGTATGCTGGAAGATACGATAAAAAATTGGGTTGGTATTTTAAACAAACAAGGTATTGATACATTAATCACAAAGATGCAGCAATCTGCCTCACAACCTATAATTTTCAATCAATAAATGAATAACTATGCTAAATTGGGATTTGCAAAAAAATAATGATAAAATAACGCTCTTTTTGTTTGGGGAACTATCTCGCAGCACGTTGTTACCAATGTGGCAGCAACGTGGCGTTTTTTTGTCAGCCAGTACACTTGATAAAACTATTGTTGAATGGAATTTGTCTGATCTTCAGCATATTGATTCTGCTGGTTTTGCAGCTCTTTGTGATTTTTTACGAGAGTGTCAAAAGCTTAATAAAACAGTGCGATTAGTTTATCCACCAAAACAATTATTAACCCTAGCAGATCTCTTTGGTTTATCTGATTGGATCGCAAATTTTACATAGCTTAACTAAACGGAAATCCGATGGAACTTCAAAAAATTGAACAAATTTTAAAAGACACACTAAATATTGCAGAAGTCTATGCACAAGGTGAAAATGCACATTTTGGTGTGATTGTTGTGAGTGATGAAATCGCTGCACTATCTCGTGTAAAACAACAACAAACGATTTATGCCCCTTTAATGCCTTATTTTAGTACTGGTGAAATTCACGCTCTAACCATCAAAACTTATACCGTAGAAAAATGGAAACGCGATCGTGCATTAAACCAGTTTAATTAAGGACTTAAAAATGGATAAATTTCGTATTTATGGGCAATCTCGTTTAAGTGGAAGTGTGAATATTTCAGGCGCAAAAAACGCCGCACTTCCAATTCTTTTTGCGGCTATTTTAGCGACAGAACCTGTTAAATTGACAAATGTTCCCGAACTTAAAGATATTGAAACTACTTTGAAAATTTTGCGTCAATTAGGCGTGGTTGTAGATCGTGATGCAACTGGTGCAGTTTTATTAGATGCCTCTAATATCAATCATTTCACTGCACCTTATGAATTGGTTAAAACTATGCGAGCTTCAATTTGGGCATTGGCACCTTTAGTCGCTCGTTTCCATCAAGGTCAAGTATCATTACCTGGAGGTTGTTCTATTGGGGCTAGACCTGTTGATCTCCATATTAGCGGTTTAGAAAAATTAGGTGCAGATATTGTTCTTGAAGAAGGATATGTAAAAGCACAAGTATCGGATCGTCTTGTGGGAACTCGTATTGTAATAGAAAAAGTAAGTGTAGGCGCCACTTTATCTATTATGATGGCAGCAACCCTTGCGAAAGGTACGACTGTTATTGAAAACGCCGCTCGTGAGCCTGAAATTGTTGATACCGCCGATTTCCTTAATAAAATGGGTGCGAAAATAACAGGTGCAGGTTCTGCTCACATCACGATTGAAGGTGTTGAACATTTAACTGGTTGTGAACATAGTGTTGTGCCAGATCGTATTGAAACGGGAACATTCTTAATTGCTGCAGCCATTTCAGGCGGTCGTGTTGTTTGTCAAAATACTAAGGCTGATACTTTAGATGCAGTAATTGATAAACTCCGTGAAGCTGGTGCGCAAGTTGATGTAACTGAAAATAGCATTACTTTAGATATGCTTGGTAATCGCCCTAAAGCAGTCAATATTCGTACCGCCCCACATCCGGGGTTCCCAACTGATATGCAAGCTCAGTTTACCTTATTAAATATGGTGGCAGAAGGTACAAGCATTATTACTGAAACGATTTTTGAAAATCGTTTTATGCATATTCCTGAATTAATTCGTATGGGGGGTAAAGCTGAAATTGAAGGGAATACAGCAGTATGTCACGGGGTTGAACAATTGTCTGGCACAGAAGTGATGGCGACAGATTTACGCGCTTCAATCAGTTTAGTGCTTGCAGGCTGTATCGCAACGGGAGAAACCATTGTAGAGCGTATTTATCATATCGATCGTGGTTATGAACATATCGAAGATAAATTACGTGGTCTAGGTGCGAAAATTGAACGTTTTTCTGAAGCATAATTAAGTATAGTTACTCGTTATATTCTTTCTATTTACAGCTATAGTACTTCGTCAAATTTCTATAAATGCCTTTCTTTATAAAGGCATTTTTGCGTTAATTGTAAAAATATAAGTCATTACGTTGTATAGATGCAAAATAATTTTCAAAAAGTGCGGTTAATTATTTTCTAGTTTTTAGAACAAAAGTTTATAAACTATAAATAAATAGTATTTTTTTTTCATAAATTTGGTTTTTATAATCGCATCTATCCAAAACACAACATAAGGAATAAAAAATGAAAAAATTACTTTTTACTACCGCACTTTTAACTGGAGTTATTGCTTTCTCAACTTTTTCTCAGGCAGGCGAAATTGCCGATCGTGTTGAAAAAACTAAAACTTTATTAGTCGGAACAGAAGGGACTTATGCACCATTTACTTTCCATGATAAAAGTGGAAAATTAACAGGTTTTGATGTAGAGGTTATTCGTAAAGTTGCTGAAAAGCTCGGTTTGAAAGTGGAATTTAAAGAAACACAATGGGATGCAATGTATGCGGGGTTAAATGCAAAACGTTTTGATGTGATTGCAAACCAAACTAGCCCAAGCACAGAGCGTTTAAAAAAATACAGTTTCACAACACCTTATAATTATTCTGGTGGAGTGATAGTAACAAAATCATCGGATAACAGTATTAAATCATTTGAAGACTTGAAAGGTCGTAAATCTGCGCAATCTGCAACAAGTAACTGGGGTAAATATGCAAAAGCTGCTGGCGCACAGATTCTTGTAGTGGATGGTTTAGCACAGAGCTTAGAGCTTATTAAACAAGGCCGTGCAGACGCAACAATTAATGATAAATTGGCTGTATTAGATTATTTTAAACAACACCCAAATTCTAATTTAAAAATTGCTTATGATCGTGGGGATAAAACTCCGACTGCCTTTGCTTTTTTACAAGGTGAAGATGCATTGATTACAAAATTTAATCAAGTACTTGAAGCACTTCGCCAAGATGGTACATTAAAACAGATTTCAATTGAATGGTTTGGTTATGATATTACTCAATAATTGGTTGGCGAGTCTTCCATTTATGAGCGAAGAACGAGCTGATTATGTAATCAGCTCGTTTTGGCCTATGTTGGAAGCAGCAATTTTATACACATTGCCATTGGCAGTCATTTCCTTCTTCTGTGGTTTGCTTATTGCAGTGATTGTTGCTGTTATTCGTACTTTACCTAGCCCTAATTTACCCTTAAAATTGTTACAGGCTTTATGTCGAGTGTATATCTCTATAATTCGAGGTACACCGATGTTAGTACAAATTTTTATTATTTTTTATGGATTACCTGAAGTCGGTATTACTTTAGAGCCTTTTCCGACAGCGATTATTGCATTTTCTATTAATATAGGTGCTTATGCAGCAGAGACAGTTCGTGCTTCAATTATTGCTATACCTAAAGGGCAGTGGGAGGCCTCTTATGCGATAGGTATGAATTATCGACAAGCATTTATTCGTACAATTATGCCACAGGCTTTACGTATTTCAGTACCATCGCTTTCTAATACTTTTATTAGTACAGTGAAAGACACTTCATTAGCTTCTCTTGTTTTAGTGACAGAATTATTCCGTGTCGCACAGAATATTACAGCAGCAAACTATGAATTTATTTTGATTTATAGTGAAGCTGCTCTGATTTATTGGGTTTTCTGTTTTGTATTGTCTATTGGTCAAATGCGTTTAGAAAAACGCCTTTCTCGTCACTTGTAAGGATTGTCTATGTTAAAAGTAAGTAATATTCAGAAAAACTTTAATGGCAATCACGTGTTAAAAGGCATTGATTTTGAAATTAATAAAGGTGAAGTGGTAGCAATTTTAGGTCCCTCTGGTTCTGGAAAAACCACCTTTTTACGTTGTTTAAACTTGCTTGAACGACCAGAGCAAGGCATTTTAGAATTTGATGATGGTAGCCTAAAAATTGATTTCAGCCAGAAAATCAGTAAAGTAGATGAATTGAAGTTACGCCGACGTTCGTCAATGGTATTTCAACAATATAATTTATTTCCTCATCGCTCCGCCCTTGAAAATATCATGGAAGGAATGGTTGTCGTGCAAAAACAAGATAAGGCTCAAGCTCGTGAAAAAGCCCTTAGCTTGCTAGAAAAAGTAGGGCTTAAAAATAAAGTGGATTTATTTCCATCTCAACTTTCTGGTGGGCAGCAACAGCGAGTTGGGATTGCTCGAGCCCTTGCGGTAAAACCTGATATTATTTTATTAGATGAACCAACATCGGCTTTAGATCCTGAATTAGTGGGCGAGGTGTTGCAAATTCTTAAAATACTCGCACAAGAAGGCTGGACAATGATTATTGTTACTCACGAAATGCAGTTTGCTAAAGATGTTGCAGATCGTGTGATTTTGATGGCAGATGGGTATATTGTGGAACAAAATAGCGCAGATAAATTCTTTGCTTATCCACAACAGGAACGAACTAAGCAGTTTTTATTACAAGCCAACATACCGCTTGAGTTGGATTATTGTATTTAAAGTGCGGTGAATTTTTAGAGAGTTTCTCAAAATTCATTCAATAATGGATTGCTTGGAATTTGATAGAAATGTGATGAATTTCACAAGTTTAGAATTAAATTGCTCTGAATCTTTACATTACAAAAACACAATGCAATAATGTTTACATTAAAACTTAAGTCAATAGGAGTAAATAATGACTTTGGCAGAACGTTTAAAACAAGAATTTGTTTCTGGTTGGAAACCTTTTGAGGTGGTTTGGCTTGTGCTTTTTATCATCGCGCAAATTTGGGCTTATGTACAAACACCTGATTCTTGGTTAGCAATGATTTCTGGCATTTCGGGTATTTTGTGTGTGGTATTGGTAAGTAAAGGCAAAATCAGTAATTATTTCTTTGGATTAATTTTTGCTTACACTTATTTTTATGTTGCTTGGGGATCGAATTTCTTAGGTGAAATGAACACCGTACTTTACGTATATTTACCATCTCAATTTATTGGTTACTTTATGTGGAAAGCCAACATGCAAAATAGCGATGGTGGAGAAAGTGTAATTGCAAAAGCTTTAACTGTTAAAGGTTGGGTTACATTAATTGTTACAACTACAGTTGGAACTTTACTTTTTGTTCAGGCATTGCAAGCAGCTGGCGGTAGTTCAACTGGTTTAGATGGACTAACTACAATTATTACGGTTGCTGCACAGATTTTAATGATTTTGCGTTATCGTGAACAATGGCTGTTATGGATTGGATTAAATGTTCTTTCTATTTTCCTTTGGGCAGAAACACCAGCCATCTACTTAATGTATTCAGCTTACTTACTTAACTCGTTATATGGTTATTATAACTGGACGAAATTAGTTAAGCGTACTAACTAAAAATATAAAAACAGTAAATAGCTTATAAAAAATCCCCGTTAAATGATGAATTTAACGGGGATTTTTTTACTTCAAAAACATCAAGTTATATCATAACCAAATAAAAATATTTCATTTTTTTACCGCACTTATTGCAGAACCAAGAATTACTTCACAGATTTTTTGTGATTTTCATAGGCTGCTTTTACAAAGCCTGCAAATAACGGATGACCATCACGAGGAGTCGAGGTAAATTCTGGATGGAATTGGCAAGCGACAAACCAAGGATGATTTGGCACTTCTATAATTTCTACCAATTTTTTATTGGCAGATAATCCAGTTACTTTCAATCCTGCTTTTTCAATTTGTGGAAGTAAGGTATTATTTACTTCATAGCGATGACGATGACGTTCTTCAATGGTTTCTTGGCCATAAAGCTCACGAGCGCAGCTGCCTGACACCAAATGACATTGTTGTGCGCCTAAACGCATTGTTCCACCAAGATCTGATTCATCGGTACGCACTTCTGTATTTCCATCCGCATCTTGCCATTCCGTGATTAATGCAACCACGGGTTGTTCACAATCTTTATCAAATTCAGATGAATTGGCTTTAGTTAAACCCGCTACATTGCGTGCATATTCAATCAATGCGATCTGCATACCTAAGCAAATGCCCAAATAAGGAATTTTGTTTTCTCGTGCATATTGTGCGGTACGAATTTTACCTTCCACACCACGATAACCGAATCCACCAGGAACAAGAATACCATCAATGCCTTTTAATACTTCAACACCTTTGGTTTCAACATCTTGGGAATCAATGTATTTAATGTTTACACTTAAACGATTCGTTAAACCTGCGTGTTTCAACGCTTCATTTACAGATTTATAGGCGTCTGGTAACTCAGTATATTTACCTACCATTCCAATGGTCACTTCTCCCACTGGATTTGCTTGTTTATAAAGCACTTGCTCCCATTCAGAAAGATCTGCTTCTGGGCAAGTTAAACGAAAACGGTCACAGACAAAATCATCTAAACCTTGAGATTTTAATAATGCTGGGATTTGATAAATCGAATTTACATCTTTTAACGAAATGACTGCACGCTCTTGTACGTTACAGAATAAAGCAATTTTTGCACGTTCATTTGCTGGAATCATGCGATCTGAACGGCAAATCAACACATCAGGTTGAATACCAATAGAAAGTAATTCTTTTACAGAATGTTGGGTTGGTTTAGTTTTTACTTCACCCGCCGTTGGAATGTAAGGCACTAAGGTTAAGTGCATAAATAACGTATGTTCACGACCAACTTGAACAGCTAATTGACGTAATGCTTCTAAGAATGGAAGTGATTCAATATCCCCAACAGTGCCGCCCACTTCAACAATCACAACGTCGTGACCTTGAGCACCAGCAATAACGCGATCTTTAATTTCATTGGTAATATGAGGAATCACTTGAATTGTTGCACCAAGATAATCGCCGCGACGCTCTTTACGTAATACTTCAGAATAAATTTTACCTGTGGTGAAGTTATTACGTTTAGTCATTTTAGTACGGATAAAACGCTCATAGTGACCTAAGTCTAAATCTGTTTCTGCGCCATCTTGAGTGACGAAAACTTCCCCATGTTGGGTTGGACTCATCGTACCGGGATCCACATTAATATATGGATCTAATTTCATAATGGTTACGTTTAAACCACGCGCTTCTAAAATTGCCGCCAATGATGCTGCCGCAATGCCTTTACCTAACGATGAAACCACACCGCCAGTGACGAAAATATAATTTGTAGCCATAGGGAACCTAATCTGTATTGGGATATAAATGATTATAGCTAATCATCTTACAGACAAAATCGACCAAAAGTGCGGTCAAAAATCGAAGATAATTAGCTATCAAAGACGGGACGGTAGTCTACCTTATTTGGTTAATGAACTCAATGCTAGTTTTAGCTTAATCCTTTTTATCATTGGAAATGATTAACAATCACATTACAAATGTTGAATGATAAATTAAGTACTAAATGCCACTACATACTATTCGAGTCGTTAAAAACATCAAGAAATGATGTTGGTTGAGACAAATATTAAAATATGCTCTTACACAATGAAATTAATCATCTTTAAAACAAAAATTATTGAAAAAATGTCAATTTGATCTAGGTCAATTAAATGAAATATAACAAATAAGCCCTATTTTTGTATTTATATCAAAAATGTGATCTATATAGCATTTTTTACTATTTTTTATCCTTATGTTTAGTAGTAGAATAGCCGCCAATTTGGGTTATCTCTATAATAACTGGTGTTTTTTTAACCTTTAAAAATAATTATGCAGATAAGTCAATTTAAACTTAGCTGATTGGAGTTGAGTAATTAGGGATTATTTAAGGCATCGCCTTGTTAATCATTGTTGGAACTAATGTTGTTTATACAAAGGAGTTGAGAATGTTAGACGTTGTTGATCTTTCTCGCTTGCAGTTTGCTTTAACTGCGTTGTATCACTTCATTTTCGTGCCGCTAACATTGGGTTTATCCTTTATTCTTGTAATTATGGAAACTATTTATGTGGCGACAGGTAAAGAAGTTTATAAAGATATGACAAAATTTTGGGGAAAGTTATTTGGCATTAACTTTGCCCTTGGGGTGACCACCGGTATTATTATGGAATTCCAATTTGGTACTAACTGGTCTTATTATTCTCATTACGTCGGGGATATTTTTGGTGCGCCACTTGCTATTGAAGCGTTACTTGCTTTCTTCTTAGAATCAACTTTTGTGGGATTATTCTTCTTCGGTTGGGATCGTTTATCAAAAGGAAAACACTTATTAGCAACTTATTGTGTGGCTTTCGGTTCTAATTTATCTGCAATGTGGATTTTGGTCGCAAATGGCTGGATGCAAGCACCAACAGGTTCAGAATTTAATTTTGAAACTGTACGTATGGAAATGACTAACTTCTTAGATCTTTGGTTAAATCCTGTTGCGCAAAGTAAATTCTTACACACTCTTTCCGCAGGTTATGTGACAGGCGCATTTTTTGTTTTAGCAATTAGCTCATATTTTTTACTAAAAGGTCGTGATTTTGAATTTGCAAAACGTTCTTTCTCTGTAGCAGCGACTTTTGGATTTATCGCCTCTATTGCAGTACTAATTCTAGGTGATGAATCTGGTTATGATATTGGTAAAGCACAGCCTGTAAAATTAGCCGCAATGGAAGCTGAATTTGAAACTCACGCAGCACCTGCCCCATTCCACCCTATTGCAATTCCAAATACGGCTGAAATGAAAAATGATTTTGCGATTGAAATTCCTTATCTTGGTGGTGTAATAGCAACTCGTTCAATTGATAAAGAAATTACAGGTCTAAAAGATCTTCAAGCATTAAATGAAACTCGTGTGCGTAGTGGTATCCGTGCTTATGAATTATTTACTCAACTACGGGCTGAGAAAAAAGCGAATGGTCAAGTTAATGAAGAAACCAAAGCACAATTTAATGAAGTTAAAAAAGATCTTGGTTTCGGTTTATTATTAAAACGCTATACAAACAATGTTGTTGATGCGACTGAAGAACAAATTAAACAAGCTGCTCGTGATACTATTCCAAATGTAGGTCCTAACTTCTGGGCATTTCGTGCGATGCTTGCAGCTGGTGGTTTAATTGCTTTACTTACATTCGGTGCATTTGTTCAAAATTTACGTAATAAAGTAACTCAAATTCCATTATTGTTAAAAGTTCTTTTATGGGGCTTGCCATTACCTTGGATTGCCATTGAGTGCGGCTGGTTCTTAGCCGAATATGGTCGTCAGCCTTGGGCTATTTACGAGATCTTACCTGTTGGTGTATCTGCTTCTAATTTAAGCACAGGCGATTTATGGTTCTCTATTGGTTTAATTTGTGCGCTTTATCTTGCGTTCATTATTGTTGAGATGTATTTGATGTTTAAATATGCGCGTTTAGGTCCAAGTGCATTAAAAACCGGCAAATACTACTTTGAACAATCAACTAAATAAGCAGGAGATAAATTATGATTGATTATGAATTTCTACGTTTTATTTGGTGGGTGTTAGTTGTTGTATTATTGATTGGTTTCTCTGTAACTGATGGATTTGATATGGGCGTGACCGCACTTTTACCAGTAATAGGTAAAAAAGAAGTGGAACGCCGCATTATGATCAACACTATTGCTCCCCATTGGGATGGTAACCAAGTTTGGTTATTAACTGCAGGCGGTGCGGTATTTGCTGCGTGGCCAATTGTATATGCAGTATCCTTCTCTGGTTTCTACATTGCATTAGTATTAGTCTTGGCAGCGTTATTCTTACGCCCATTGGGTTTTGAATATCGTGCAAAAATTGATAATCCAACTTGGCGTTCTGTTTGGGACTGGGGATTATTCGCAGGTGGTTTTGTACCAGCATTAGTATTTGGCGTGGCTTTTGGTAATTTATTACAAGGCGTTCCATTCCATTTTAACGAATTGACTCAAGTGACTTATACAGGTTCATTTTTTGAGCTATTAAATCCATTCGCATTATTATGTGGTGTTATTAGCTTATCAATGCTTGTCACTCACGGCGCAAACTGGTTACAAATGAAAACCACTGAAGTCTTACGTGATCGGGCTCGTTCAGTAAGTCAAATTGGTTCTATTGTGACTTTAATTGCATTCGTATTAGCTGGCGTATGGTTATATTCTAAAGATGGTTATGTAGTTACTAGCACTATCGATCATTTCGCTCCATCGTCTCCAATGAATAAAGAAGTTGCTGTAGAAACTGGCGCGTGGTTTAGAAATTTCAATGAAATGCCAATTCTTTGGATTTTCCCTGCGTTAGCTGTAGTTGCTGCATTATTAAACGCCGCATTTTCTAAAGCTAATCGTTGTGGTTTTGCATTTTTCTTCTCTGCATTAACAATGGCTGGAGTGATTATTACTGCTGCAGTATCAATGTTCCCATTTGTGATGCCTTCAAGTTCACATCCTGAACAAAGTTTATTAATGTGGGATTCAACTTCAAGTGAATTAACATTAACATTAATGCTGATTTTTGCAGTTGTTTTTGTGGTCATTGCCTTAGCTTATACTATTTGGTCTTACTCAAAAATGTTTGGTCGTTTAGATGCTAATTTCATTGATAAAAATAAACACTCATTATACTAAGGAGAAATAGAATGTTATATGCGATTTGGGTAGTGGGTGTATTGTTTGCAATTTGGGCTAGTGCGAAATGCACCATCAATAAAGAAAAAAAAGGTAAATTTGAAGAATAAATTATTTAAGAATTTTACCGACTAAATAAAAGGGTTCATTATGAACCCTTTTTAACTTCCCTATTCATCTTTTTCTCAACAACAATGGAAAATAATTTTACGAATTTCTATGCTAGAATATTTATCAAAATTTCCATTTTTTTAACCGCACTTTATGACATTACAATTCAATACTATTGCTCTATTACTAGTTATACTTCTTATTCTTGGCGTATTAAGCAACAATAGCACAATTACCATCTCTGCCGCTGTATTACTTATTATGCAGCAAACTTTTTTATCTTCTCACATTCCTTTGCTCGAAAAATATGGCGTTAAAATTGGTATCATTATTTTAACCATTGGGGTTTTAAGCCCCTTAGTTTCAGGGAAAATTCAGTTGCCTGATTTATCAGGTTTTCTTAGTTGGAAAATGGCTCTTTCTATTGCAGTTGGAGTGCTTGTGGCATGGCTTGCTGGCAAAGGTGTGCCTTTAATGGGCGAACAACCGATTTTAGTCACTGGCTTGCTTATCGGCACAATTATTGGTGTAGCATTTTTGGGTGGAATTCCTGTTGGTCCCCTTATTGCTGCAGGGATATTAGCTTTATTTTTAGGGAAAATTTAAATGAAAAACAAATGGTTATTTATCGCGGGATTAAGCGGTTTTTTATGTGTGACAATTGGTGCTTTTGCGGCACATGGATTAAGTAAAGTTTTAGAACCTAAAGAATTAGCGTGGGTTGAAACTGGTGTGAAATATCAAATGTTCCACACCATTGCGATTTTAGCGATTGGCATTTTGCAATTATGCCGTGAAGCATTGGTTACAAACAAAATGGCTAATTTTGCTGCAGGGGCTTGGACGTACGGCATCCTTCTTTTTAGTGGCAGCCTTTATGTACTTACGCTTGGTGCAGGCAAGTTCCTAGTTTGGGTAACACCAATTGGCGGAACGTTATTTTTAATTGGTTGGCTTTGCTTGGCTTACGGTGGTTTTAAAAGTAAATCAGTATGAAGAACAAATCAGTCAAACGTGAATTAAATCCGATACAACAATCTCTCTTTTCAAAACTCAACGATATTATGCTGGTGGATCAACGCCGTTTATCTGCCCGCATCCATGGCATCGGTAAGATTAAAAACCTAGAGGCACAACAAGCCGTTGCAGATGAAATCCAACAGCAAATTGAACAAGCAAGATTACGTGTAGAACAACGGAAAAGTGCGGTAGAAAATCCTATCGTTTTTCCAGAAAGCCTGCCCGTTAGCCAACGCAAAGCAGAAATTCAAAAACTGCTTTCTGAGCATCAAGTCATCGTAGTTGCAGGGGAAACAGGTTCAGGTAAAACCACTCAATTACCGAAAATGTGTTTGGAATTAGGTTTCGGCAATCTGGGTATGATTGGTCATACTCAGCCTCGCCGTATTGCCGCTCGTTCGGTGGCGGCACGTATTGCGGAAGAACTGAAAACGGAGCTTGGCGGTTTAGTCGGTTATAAGGTTCGTTTTAACGATCAAATCAGTGATGATACGCAAATCAAATTGATGACGGACGGGATTCTGCTTGCAGAAATTCAAAACGATCGTTTTCTCAATCAATATTCTTGTTTGATTATCGATGAAGCCCATGAACGTAGCCTAAACAACGATTTTATTCTCGGTTATCTGAAACAGCTTTTACCACGTCGTCGTGATTTAAAACTTATCATCACGTCTGCGACCATTGATGTGGAACGTTTTTCCAAACATTTCAATAATGCCCCGATCATTGAAGTTTCGGGCAGAACCTATCCTGTGGAAGTGCGTTATCGTCCTATTGCAGAGGAAGATGATCAAGATCAGCTACAAGGCATTCTTAATGCGGTGGATGAACTGCAAGCGGAAGGTCGGGGCGATATTTTGATTTTTATGAACGGTGAGCGTGAAATTCGCGATACCGCCGAAGCTTTACAAAAACAAAATCTAAAACACACGGAAATTCTACCGCTCTTTGCTCGATTGTCTGCGCAAGAACAAAATAAAATTTTCCATCCAAGCGGTTTAAATCGCATTGTATTAGCCACCAATGTCGCAGAAACCTCATTGACTGTGCCTGGCATTAAGTATGTGATTGACCCAGGTATTGCGCGAATTTCTCGTTATAGCTATCGCACCAAAGTACAACGTTTACCGATTGAACCCATTTCACAGGCATCTGCTAATCAGCGTAAAGGTCGTTGTGGTCGTGTGAGTGAAGGGATTTGTATTCGTTTATATTCGGAAGAGGATTTTAATTCTCGTCCGGAGTTTACCGATCCTGAAATTTTACGCACCAATTTAGCCTCCGTTATTTTGCAAATGACAGCATTGGGTTTGGATGATATTGAAGCGTTCCCATTTGTTGATGCGCCAGATAAACGCCATATTCAAGATGGGATAAAACTGTTGGAAGAATTAGGTGCGTTTGAAATGGTTCGCACCAAAGCAGGCGAAAAACGTCAATTAACGGCTGCTGGTCGTCAATTATCGCAACTCCCTGTGGATCCACGTTTGGCGAAGATGTTGCTGACTGCTGTCTCACAAGGTGCGTTGCATGAAGTGATGATCATCGTTTCTGCGTTATCCATTCAAGATCCTCGCGAGCGTCCACAAGAAACACAACAAGCTTCCGATGAAAAACATCGCCGTTTTGCCGATAAAAAATCAGATTTCTTGGCGTTTTTAAATCTTTGGCGTTATGTACAAGAACAACAAAAAGAATTGAGTAAAAACCAATTCCGACGCCAATGCCAAAAAGATTTCTTAAATTATTTACGTATTCGTGAATGGCAGGATATTTATCATCAAATTCGTTTAACCGTGCGTGAAATGGGCTTACCGATTAATTCCGAAAAAGCAGAATATCAGCAAATTCATACCGCACTTTTAAGCGGTTTGCTTTCTCATATCGGTTTAAAAGAAGAGGAAAAACAACAATATCTTGGCACACGTAATGCCCATTTTGCGATTTTCCCTAATTCCGTGCTTTTCAAAAAACAACCGAAATGGGTAATGGCAACAGAATTAGTGGAAACTTCCAAACTTTGGGGGCGTATGGTGGCAGAAATTGAGCCAGAATGGATTGAGCCGCTCGCCGAGCATTTAACAAAAAAATCCTATTCCGAACCGCGTTGGTCGAAATCTCGTAGTGCCGTGATCGCAGATGAAAAAGTGACGCTTTACGGTGTGCCGATTGTGGCTGCGCGACCAGTGAATTACGGTGCTATTGACCCAACGGTGAGCCGTGAGATCTTTATTCAATCTGCTTTGGTGGAAGGGGATTGGAATACCAAACATAAATTCTTCAAAGAAAATCAACGACTCCTTCGAGAAGTGGAGGAGTTGGAACACAAAAGTCGCCGCCGTGATATTTTAGTGGACGACCGCACACTTTTTGAATTTTACGATCAGCGTATTGGCACGGAAGTAGTTTCCCAAAAACATTTTGATACGTGGTGGAAAAAGGCACAGCAAAAAGATCCAGAATTGCTTAATTTTAAACGCTCATTCTTGATTAATGATGATGCGGAACAAGTAAGCAAGTTGGATTTCCCGAATTTCTGGCATCAAGATAATTTGAAACTCAAACTGACGTATCAATTTGAACCAGGTACTGATGCGGACGGCGTGACGGTTCATATTCCGTTGCCGTTGCTCAATCAAGTGGAAATGACCGGCTTTGATTGGCAAATTCCAGGCTTGCGTGAAGAATTGGTGATTGCGTTGATTAAATCTCTGCCGAAATCTTATCGCCGTAACTTTGTGCCTGCACCTAATTATGCTCAAGCTTTTTTAAGTCGAGCCGTGCCGTTGGAAAAACCACTATTGGATACGCTAATTTATGAATTGCGTCGTATGACAGGCGTTACCGTTGAGGCGGAACAGTGGAATTGGGAACAAATTCCAAGCCATTTAAAAATGACATTTCGCGTGGTGGATGAAAACGACAAGAAAATTGCCGAATCCATGAATTTGGACGAGCTGAAATTTAGTTTAAAAGATCGTGTGCAAGAAAGCATTTCTGCTGTGGCAGATGATGGCATTGAACAAAGCGGACTACATATTTGGAGCTTTGCAGATTTACCACAATGTTACGAACAAAAACAACGTGGTTTTAGCGTCAAAGCATTCCCAGCTATCGTAGATGAAAAAGATGCTGTAGGTATAAAACTGTTTGAAACAGAGTTTGAGCAAGCTGTAGCAATGCAACAAGGTTTACGTCGTTTGTTGTTACTCAATGTGCCATCACCAATTAAATATCTGCACGAGAAACTGCCGAATAAAGCCAAATTGGGACTGTATTTTACCCCGTTCGGTCGTGTGTTGGATTTGATTGATGACTGCATCGCTTGTGCGGTGGATAAACTGATTGCCGATTTTGGCGGTTTTGTTTGGGATGAAGCAGGCTTTGAAAAATTGCGTGATTTTGTTCGAGAGAATCTTAACGAAGTGACCGTGGATATTGCACAGAAAGTGGAGCAAATCTTATCTCTTAATCACGCCTTAAACCAACGCCTTAAAGGCAAAATGGATTTCACGATGGCATTTGCATTATCCGACATCAAATCGCAACTTGCAGGTTTGGTGTATCAAGGTTTTGTGCAAAAGAGCAGTTATGATCGCCTACCAGATTTACAACGTTATCTGCAAGCCGTTGATAAACGTATTGATAAGTTGGCTCAAGATGTAAACCGTGATCGTGCTGCGATGTTACGCGTAGAGCAAGTACAACAGGCTTACCAACAATTACTGGCTAAACTGCCAAAATCTAAACCTATTTCCGATGAAGTAGCAGAAATTCGCTATATGATCGAGGAATTGCGCGTAAGTTTATTTGCACAACAATTAGGTACGAAATATCAAATATCAGATAAAAGAATAGCAAATATTATTAGTCAATACTAATGATAATAATACTCAAAATTAAGGCGGTTTTATACCGCCTTAATTTATTCAAAACAACAATATACCTCTTTTTTGGTATTTTAAAAGATAAGCTTGATCAAGCTCAAACTTTAGCATTCTGCGAGTAGAAAAACTTTTTTCTTTTGGTATCTTACGCTTGAATGAAAATATATATCTACGTTTTGTGTGGATATTAATAATAATTCTCAACTTTCTACTTAACCTTTTTATTACAACAAATGGAGTAATTATCGTGAACGCATTCAAAAAAAGCCTTATTGTGGCAGCGTCTTTCGCGAGTTTAAGCTTATTTAACTCAGCTACTGCTGAGCTTGTATATAAGCCATTAGAACAACCTGTTGAACCCGCAAAACCTGATTTGAAAATTGAATCTGTAAATGAAAAATTTGCAGAAAAATATCCAAATCAATATAACAGCTGGCGTTCTACAGCAAACGGCGATGGCGAAAACATTATTTATGCTGATGAAGAAAATCCGCGCCTAATCGTACTTTGGGGTGGTTATGCATTTGCAAAAGAATATAACGCACCACGCGGTCACTTTTATGCGGTAACAGATGTGCGTAATATTTTACGTACAGGTGCGCCAAAAACTGCAAATGATGGCCCTCAAGCTATGGCATGTTGGACATGTAAAGGTCCTGATGTTCCACGTTTAATCGCGGAATGGGGTGAGAAAGATTATTTCAATGCGAAATGGGCAAAGGGAGGGCCTGAAATCGTGAACTCAATTGGCTGTGCTGACTGTCACGACACAACCTCTAAAGATTTTGCAGAAGGCAAACCAGCATTACGTATTGCTCGTCCACACGTATTACGCGCCCTTGATGCTTTAGAAAAAGCCACTGCTGAAAAAGATAAAGCAGAAGGTCGCCCACACAACAATTTAAGCTTCAACACGGCGGCGCGTACTGAAAAACGTGCAGAAATTTGCGCAAACTGCCACGTTGAATACTATTTTGCAGGGGACATCAAGCAAGTAACTTTCCCTTGGGATAATGGTCAAACCGTAGATGATATTGAAAAATATTATGATGATATTGGTTTCACTGACTGGACTCACTCACTTTCTAAAGCACCAATGTTAAAAGCACAACACCCTGACTTTGAAATTTGGTCTTTAGGTATGCACGGTAAAAATGGGGTAACTTGTGTAGATTGCCATATGCCAAAAGTACAAGGTGCGGACGGTAAAGTTTACACCGATCACCAAATTCAAAATCCATTTGAGGCATTTGACAGCACTTGTGCAAATTGTCACGATCAAAGCAAAGAAAAATTACGCGATATTGTTACTTCACGTAAAAAAGAAGTGAAAGATGTAATGGGTCGTTTAGAAGACCAAGTTGTCAAAGCTCACTTTGAAGCAAAAGAGGCTTGGGACGCAGGTGCAACTAAAGAAGAAATGGAAGCAGCATTAATGGATATTCGTCATGCTCAATGGCGTTGGGATTACACTGCTGCAAGCCATGGTGGTCATATGCATGCGCCTGAAGTAGTACTTCGTGTATTAGCTTCTGGCTTAGATAAAGTAGCAGACGCACGTACTAAACTTGCTGTAATCTTAACTAAACGCGGTGTGAAAACTCCAGTTCAAATCCCAGATATTTCAACTGCTGATAAAGCGTGGAAAGTAATGGGTATTGATATTGAAAAAGAACGTAAAGCGAAAGAAGAATTCTTAAAAACTGTGGTACCACAATGGGAACAACAAGCTAGAGAAAAAGGCTTATTAGTTGATCCACCAGCACAAAAATAAATGAAAAATGCACCGCACTTTTTAGTGCAAACTGGAAAGTGCGGTGATTTTCAAGGTCAAATTTGAGGTAACCCAAATGAATTTAACTTCTTTAATCAACAAATCTGCAAAAGCGTTAGCGTTAAGTGCGGCATTTGTAGCATTGCCATTTTTGGCTTATGCCGATGATGCACAAAAACCTGCGGATCATGTTACTTATGAACCGCAATTAGATAACCTACGCAATCCAAATCAATATTGTGCTAAATGCCATAAATTCGACAAGGTAGATAAGAACCAAACGCTAGAACAGTCTGGTGGCGAACTCCACTTTGGTAAATTTCACGGCGCACATTTAGATAAGAAAAATCCAAATAACGGTAAAGCAATTACTTGTGTAAGCTGTCACGGTAACATTTCTGAAAATCACCGTCGTGGTGCTAAAGATGTTATGCGTTTTGAAGGGGATATTTTCGGTAATAAAAAACCGATGTATTCAGTTCAAGAACAAAACCAAGTTTGTTTTGCTTGCCATCAACCTGACAAACTTCGTGAAAAATTATGGGCTCATGATGTACACGCAATGAAATTGCCTTGCGCAAGTTGCCATACTCTTCATCCTAAAGAAGACGCAATGAAAGGTATTCAACCAAAACAACGCGTTAAACTTTGCGTAGATTGCCATGGCAAACAACAAAAACGTAAAGCTGAACAAGATAAACTAACCGAACAAAAGGATAAACAATGACAGTCTGCTCACGCCGAAACTTTGTTTCTGGCATGGGGGCAATGATCCTTATGACAGGGACATCTTTACCTGCTTTTGCAAAAGAAAACAAGGCAGATAAACCTAAACGTTACGCAATGATACATGATGAAAATGCGTGTATCGGCTGTACAGCCTGTATGGACGCCTGTCGTGATGTAAACCAAGTGCCAGAAGGCGTTTCTCGCTTAGAGATTCTACGTAGTGAACCTTATGGGGAATTTCCAAATCAAGAATACGAGTTCTTCCGTCAATCTTGCCAACATTGTACAAATGCACCTTGCGTAGCAGTTTGTCCAACTGGCGCATCTTTTATTGATAAAGAGACTGGCATTGTAGATGTACATAAAGATTTATGCGTAGGCTGCCAATACTGTATAGCAGTTTGCCCATATCGTGTACGTTTTATTCATCCAGTACATCGTACCGCAGATAAATGTAACTTCTGCCGAGATACAAATTTAGCCAATGGTAAACAACCGGCTTGTGTGGAAGCTTGCCCAACCAAAGCATTAACCTTTGGGGATATGAATGATCCAACAAGTGCAGTTTCACGTAAAGTGAAAGAAAAATCAGTTTATCGCACTAAAGTGGAATTAGGTACACAACCAAACTTATATCACATTCCATTCCAACATGGGGAGCCTAGAAGATGACGTTAGATTATCCAGTTCCATTTCATACGCCTAATCTAGTGTGGGATTATACCATTGCGATCTACTTGTTTTTATTGGGGATCTCATCTGGTGCAGTACAGTTAGCAATTGCCTATAAACGCAGTAATAAACTAGAAAATCTAAGCCAAAACTGGATTATTCGATCTGGGGTAATTTTAGGATCTGTGCCAACATTAATTGGTTTAACGCTATTAATTTTCCACTTGACTCGACCTTGGACATTCTGGAAATTGATGTTTAACTATCAATTCAACTCCGTAATGTCGATGGGGGTCATGCTATTCCAAATCTATATGTTATTTTTAGTAATTTGGGGTGTAGTGATTTTCAAAAAAGAAATCGAAGCATTAATTAATCGCTTTATACCAAAACTGCAATTTGTGATGAAACTCATCGGTATTGCAGAACGTATTGCAAGTCCAGTCGAAGTTATTCTTTTCATATTGGCTGCAGTGCTTGGTGCATACACAGGGTTCTTACTTTCTGCATTGATTAGCTATCCAATGTTGAATAACCCAGTATTACCCGCATTATTCTTAGCCTCTGGCACATCATCTGGTATTGCTGCAACCTTCTTAATTATCTTAATTGCAGGAAAACTAAAAGGTGATTCTCACGAATCGCACTTCATCCACAAATTTGAAGTGCCAATTATGGTGACAGAACTTGGTTTGCTTGTGTGTTTCTTCGTTGGCTTACATTTTGGTGGCGGACAAAAAACAGTTGCCTTACATAATGCCTTATCTGGTTTTTGGGGAGCGATATTCTGGGTTGGAGTATTGATTATCGGTATCTTGATCCCATTAATCGCCAATATGTTTGTTAATGACCGTTTAAAATACAATCGTAACTTTATTATCTTGGTGTCAATTTTTGACTTAATTGGGGTATTCTGTTTACGTTTCTTTGTTTTATATGCGGGACAACTCACTGTAGCCTAAACTGACTTTTTATAAAAATTAATCTGCATTCTAAAAGTTTGATTAACTTTCTCACTTATTAGAGTGCAGATTTTTATATCTAAATAATCCAACTATGAAGACTAAACAGAATTTACGAAAACTTTCATTCCTGCCGTAATGCTTTATTTAAATTAAAAAGACTAAACTCAATGAATTAAAAGTTTAGTCCTTAATTTAATTATGTATTTTCTTTAATATTATTCTTTTCAACATTCACTAACAAATAGTGGTACCTTCTTCAGTACCTGTCACTACTTGACGTAATGCCCCAGGTTTACCCATATTGAACACTCTAATCGGCATGCCATGATCGCGAGCTAAAGTAAACGCCGATAAGTCCATCACTTTTAATTCTTTATCGATCACTTCTGCATAAGTTAAATTTTTATAAAGTTTTGCATCAGGATTTTTCGCTGGATCACAATCATACACACCATCAACTTTAGTCGCTTTCAACACAACATCAGCTTCAATTTCAATACCACGCAAACAAGCGGTAGAATCAGTGGTAAAGAATGGATTTCCCGTTCCCGCAGAGAAAATGACTATGCGTTTTTCGCGTAACATTTTGATTGCTTCAGACCAGTTATAAGTATCGCAAATACCATTTAATTGGAAAGCGGACATTAATTTTGCGTTCACATCAGCACGGAATAAAGAATCACGCATTGCCAAACCATTCATCACCGTAGCAAGCATTCCCATATGATCGCCCACCACGCGATTCATTCCCGCTTTTGCTAGTTTTGCACCACGGAATAAGTTGCCGCCACCAAGAACGACGCCAACTTCCACACCCATCTCCACTAATTCTTTAATTTCAACAGCCATACGATCGAGAATCGCAGGATCTATACCAAAACCATCTTCTCCTTGTAATGCTTCACCGCTTAATTTCAATAAAATACGTTTATAAATTGGTTGGCTCATTGTTTTTTCCTTCTGGCTTAAAAAAATTGGCTTATTCTATAAAATAACCGCTCAAGAGTGAAGAAGTTAAATATGGAAATTCTGAGTGAAAGGTGGATAATAGCGATATTTTCTTTTCAGGGAAGACAATGATGAACACGAAAAAAACAAGCCAAATTTTGCCCGCACTTTTTGCGGTGATTTGTGCCGCATTCGCGGGTTATTTTATTTTAATCGGTTCTGGGATGTTTACAGAACCAACTGTAGATCTTATTCTGCTTGCGACAATAACTATTCTCTTATTAAGCAGCAGTAAAAAATCCTTCTATTTTATTTTGCTACCTCTTACGTTACTGCATGCTTTTTATACACCTACGGGGCTAAATTTTGGTCCTCCAAGCTATCAATATATCGCCTCGCTTTTCGCGACAGATATATTGGAAACGAAGGAATTTCTATTGCAAATTCCAGTGAGTAGTTACTTAATTGCTTTCGCCATTCCTATTTTGATTTTTCTTCAGTACAAAAGTGCGGTGAAATTTGGCATAAAATTTTATCGTAATAAAACATTTATTGCCTTGGCGACATTGCTTTTTGCTTACAACATGCCGCTTGCTGAACCGATTAAAGAAACGGTAAGTTCCACATTAAAAATTGTAGATGAAGTACAAAAACTAAAACAAATCTCTCAATCTGATAACTGGGGAAAATCAACATTAGAAAATTCACGCTATGATGATTATGTAATTGTACTCGGAGAAAGTGCGCGGAAAGATTACCACCATGCCTACGGTTATCCAATAGAAAACACCCCCTTTATGTCTAACGCTAAAGGCACGTTGATTGATGGTTTTCGTTCAGCAGGAACAAATACCGTCGCCTCACTTCGTTTAATGCTAACCTTTCCAGACAAAGAAAAATGGGAACCCAATTACAGTTTGAGTTTAGTAGATCTCATCAAATCTGCAGGCGTGAAAACTTATTGGCTTTCTAATCAAGGTATGCTCGGTAAATTCGATACGCCCGTTTCATCCCTCGCTTCAAAATCTGATGAAACCTTTTTCTTGAAAAAAGGCGGAAGCTTTAATTCGACTAACTTTAGTGACTTTGATTTATTACCCAAATTCGCCCAAGTATTAGAAAATTCTGTTCAAGGAAAACGTTTTATTGTGTTGCATATTTATGGTTCACACCCAATGGCTTGCGATCGTATCGAAGATTATCCAAAAATCTTTGATGATAAAGATCTTAATCCGAGATATGGTTATTTAAATTGCTATGTTTCATCTATTAAGAAAACTGACGAATTTTTAAAACGTGTATATGATCAGCTTGAAGAAAACGTGAAGAAAAATCACCGCACTTTTTCAATGATTTATTTCTCAGATCACGGTTTGTGCCACCAACAAGATGAAAAAAACAATATACTTTTGTTCAATCAAAACTGTTTCAGCCGAGAGCACCATAATATTCCGCTATTCAAAATTTCATCAGATGATATGGAACGCAAAGAATATAAGGTGTTTAAATCAGGTTTAAATTTCTTAGAAGGGATTGCAAATTGGATAGGAATTCAAAATCCTCAATTAACGCAAACAGAAGATTTATTTTCTAACGAATCGGATAAAAATGACTTTGGATTGCAAAAACGAATTGATGAAAAATATCGTAAAGATGACGATCCTGCCATTGATATTCGTCCTAAACACTAGGCTATATTGAGTACATTTTATTTTTAGCTATAAATATCGTATAATCCGACAGATTTTATTTGTTTATTTTTTGTAAGGTATCAACGTGTCAGAACAACAACCAAGAGTGATCGAATCAAAAGAAATTATGACTTTATTGCCACATCGCTACCCATTTTTGTTAGTGGATCGCGTATTGGATTTTAAAGAAGGCGAATGGTTAAAAGCGATTAAAAATATCAGCGTCAATGAACCTTGTTTCACAGGTCACTTCCCGGGCGAACCTATTTTACCGGGCGTTTTAATTTTAGAAGCTTTGGCACAAGCAATGGGCATTTTAGCCTTTAAAACTCACGAATTCAAAGGCGGTGAATTATTCTATTTCGCAGGTATTGATGAAGCGCGCTTTAAACGCCCGGTGTTACCTGGAGATCAAATGGAATTAAACGTTCAAGTGATTAAAGAACGCCGTGGTATCACTTCATTTACTGGCGTTGCCACCGTAAACGGCGAAATCGCTTGTGAAGCAAAACTAATGTGCGCTCGTCGTTAATTAAGGGGTAAATATGATCCACCCAAGTGCAAAAATTCATCCAACTGCCCTCGTTGAAGAAGGTGCGGTAATTGGCGAAGATGTTTTTATTGGACCTTTCTGTATTATTGAAGGCAGTGTTGAAATTAAAGCTCGCACTGTATTGAAATCTCACGTTGTGGTACGTGGAGATACCGTGATTGGCGAAGATAACGAAATTTATCAATTCACTAGTATTGGCGAAGTAAACCAAGATTTGAAATATAAAGGCGAAGCTACAAAAACCATTATTGGTAATAGCAACCGAATTCGTGAACACGTGACAATTCATCGTGGCACGATTCAAGGCTGTGGCGTAACCTCTATTGGCAATAACAATTTATTAATGGTTAATGTTCACGTTGCACACGATTGCCAAATTAAAAATAACTGTATTCTGGCAAACAATGCAACGCTTGCAGGTCACGTAGAATTAGATGATTTCGTGATTGTTGGCGGTATGTCAGCGATTCATCAATTTGTGATTGTTGGTGCACACGTTATGTTAGGCGGTGGTTCTATGGTAAGCCAAGATGTACCGCCTTATGTTATGGCGCAAGGCAACCACGCCCGTCCATTTGGCGTAAACTTAGAGGGTTTGAAACGTCGTGGTTTTGATAAACCAACCATGCACACAATCCGTAACATTTATAAAATGCTCTATCGTGGCGGTAAAACACTTGAAGAAGTGTTACCAGAAATTGAGCAAATTGCGGAAACCGATTCAGCGATCAGTTTTTTTGTTGAATTTTTCAAACGTTCAACTCGCGGAATTATTCGTTAATAAAACTTCTTCATTTTCAACCGCACTTTGCATACCAAAGTGCGGTTATTTTTTAGGATAAATTTGATGAACAAAACAAATCCAACCATTGCTCTTGTTGCAGGAGAAGTATCTGGTGATATTCTCGGTGCTGGTTTAATTCGCCAGCTCAAAGCACATTATCCTAATGCGCGCTTTATTGGTATTGCAGGCACAAGAATGTTGGCTGAAGGCTGTAAAACGCTCGTCGATATGGAAGAGCTTTCAGTCATGGGATTGGCTGAAATATTAAAACATCTTCCTCGTTTGCTGAAAATTCGTAAAAATGTCATTCAAACTATGTTGCAAGAAAAACCTGATGTTTACATCGGCATTGATGCGCCTGATTTTAATTTGGATGTAGAACTCAAGCTCAAAGCTAACGGAATTAAAACCATTCATTACGTGAGCCCCTCTGTATGGGCATGGCGTCAAAATCGTATCCATAAAATTGCCAAAGCGACCCATCAAGTTCTTGCCTTTTTGCCTTTTGAGAAAGCCTTTTACGATAAATTTAATGTCCCTTGCCGTTTTATTGGACACACAATGGCAGATGCTATTCCGCTCAAACCAAACCGTGCCGAAGCCTGCCAAATGCTACAGATTGATCCCGCACAACGCTATTTAGCTATCCTAGTTGGAAGTCGTGGTTCAGAAGTGGAATTTCTGGCTGAGCCTTTCTTGAAAACCGCTTTATTATTAAAAGAACAATTCCCAGATTTGCAATTGCTCGTTCCTTTGGTAAACGAAAAACGACGAATTCAATTTGAATCCATTAAAGCTAAAATTGCGCCAAATCTAGACCTGCATTTAATTGACGGCAATGCACGACAAGCAATGATCGCCGCTGATGCAACACTGCTTGCTTCAGGAACAGCAGCGCTTGAAGCAATGCTTTGTAAATCCCCAATGGTGGTAGGCTATCGAATGAAACCACTGACCTATTTCTTAGCAAAACGTTTAGTGAAAACTGATTATATTTCTTTACCAAACTTGCTTGCGAATGAAATGCTCGTGCCTGAAATGATTCAAGAAGAATGCACGCCAGAATTGCTCGCTGAAAAACTATCTGCTTATCTTTCTGATGATGAAAGTGCGGTAAAAAATCGCCTTGTTTTAATTCAGCACTTCACGGATTTACACCAAAAAATTCAATGCAATGCCGATAAGCAAGCGGCTCAAGCGGTCATTGATTTATTAGAAGGAAAAGAAAATGTTTGAATATCCACAAGGCTATGAATTGATCGCTGGCGTTGATGAAGTTGGGCGAGGCCCTTTAGTTGGGGCGGTTGTCACGGCTGCCGTTATTTTGGATCCGAATAATCCAATTGAAGGACTCGCTGATTCTAAAAAACTTTCTGAGAAAAAACGTTTAGCCCTTGCTGAAGAAATCAAAGAAAAAGCCCTTGCTTGGGCATTAGGACGAGCTGAAGCTAACGAAATTGACGAGATAAATATCCTGCAAGCCTCCTTGCTGGCAATGACTCGAGCAATAAAATCTTTAAAAATTCAACCGCACTTTGTGTTGGTTGATGGCAATAAGATCCCAAAAGATTTAACTATTCCAGCGCAAGCCGTCGTCAAAGGCGATAGCCTTGTAGCGGAAATCAGTGCAGCCTCTATTTTGGCGAAAGTGGCACGAGACCAAGAAATGGAAGAATTAGACAAGCAATATCCAGAATACGCTTTTGCCCAGCATAAAGGCTATCCGACCAAATTACATTTGGAAAAATTAGCTGAACTTGGCGCGTTACCGCAACACCGTCGTAGCTTTGCCCCAGTGAAAAAAGCACTAGAACAGTTTTAAAATGCTAATTTGGTTTAACAAAGGCTGTGTTTTAATACTGTGTTGATGCTTTCACTAAAATTTGATAAAACCCTTATAGTTCAATTGACTATAAGGATTTCATTATGTCAGGCATTACAAAAGATTTAGACATTTTAAAACAACTTTTTGAGAATTTATCTGATACAGATAAACAAATTTTTTGACTTCTGTTAGTCAAAGAAAACAGGTTAAGAGAGTAATTGAACCTGTACGGTCAATAAATATACCTAAACACCCTGCTATTCCTGTGTAATAGCATATTAAGATAATGACTGATGAGGATTTATAACGATGAAGGCAAACATTCAAACCGAATTAACCCAAGCCCTGCTATCACACGAAAAAGTATGGGCGAACGAAGAAAAAACCATTTTAGCCAAAAACATCCTGTTGGATTTGGTGGAAAAAACCGACCCGACCATTATCGGTTTGTTATTGAGTAATGATGAGTTAAAACGCCATTTCTTTGTGGAAGTGAATGGTGTTTTGGTGTTTAAATTGCAGGATTTTCGTTTTTTCTTGGACAAACACAGCGTCAATAATTCCTACACAAAATACGCCAACCGCATTGGTTTGACGGACGGCAACCGCTTTTTGAAAGACAGCAGTGATATTGTGTTGGATTTTCCGTTTAAAGATTGTGTGTTAAATGGTGGACAAAGCACCGAAGAAGGCGAAGAGATTTATTTTAAACGTAATAATGACCAGTCAGATAGTCAGTTATACACCAAATTAACCCGAAAAAGACAAGAAATCTTTTTTAATCAAACGCTTGCTTTTGATGAAATTGACCGACTTTTTGACGCAAAAGCATTCTCAAAATTCTCTCGCCACACCGCAGACGGCAAACAAGCCGTTGGCAAAATCAAACACCGTTCAGACGGCACACCGGCCGAAAATCTCATCATCAAAGGCAATAATCTGATTGCCCTGCATTCGCTTGCCAAGCAGTTTAAAGGCAAAATCAAACTAATTTATATTGACCCACCGTATAACACGGAAAACGATAGTTTTAAATATAACGATAAATTTTCACATTCCACGTGGCTCACTTTTATGAAAAATCGCTTAGAAATTGCGAAAACTTTATTAGCTGATGATGGTGTGATTTTTATCCAATGTGATAACAATGAATATTCATACTTAAATGTTTTACTTAATGATATTTACAGTAGAAACAATCATATGAATACAATTATTTGGAAAAAAGTTAAAAGTGCTAAAAAACAAAGCTCATTTTTATCTAATGTGGTTGAATATATATTAGTTTATTCTAAAAATGGTAAATCAAAAATTAACAAACTTTTCCTTAAAAAGGTTGAAGAGGCAGATTTTAAAAATTACCCATATATTGAAGAAAATACAAATAGAAGGTATGGTTCGTTTGACTTTACTCAAAAAGGTCAAGGTCAGGCAAGATATTTTAATGGTAAATTACTAGAGCCACCAAAAGGAAAACATTGGATTTGGGGACAAGAAGAAATTGATAAAGGTATTAAAGCAGGAAGAATTATTTTCACAAAAAATGGAACACCTAGGGTTAAACGGTATCTTGACGATAAAGAAGGCAATCCATTATCTGATTTATGGAATGATGATGAAGTCCAAATTATCTCGGCTAACGATGCCCAAAGAGTTGAAGATTTTGATGGACAAAAACCAGAAGCACTAATCAAGCGAATTATTGAACTAACAACCAACGAATCCGACATCGTCCTAGACTACCATCTAGGCTCTGGCACAACCGCTGCCGTTGCCCACAAAATGAACCGCCAATATATCGGTATTGAACAAATGGATTATATTGAAACGCTTGCCGTTGAACGCATGAAAAAAGTAATTGATGGCGAGCAAGGCGGTATTTCCAAAGCCGTGAATTGGCAAGGTGGCGGCGAGTTTGTTTATGCCGAACTTGCTCCATTTAACGAAACCGCAAAACAACAAATTTTGGCTTGCGAAGATTCAGACGGCATCAAAACACTGTTTGAAGGTTTATGCGAACGCTATTTCTTGAAATACAACGTCAGCATAAATGAATTTAGTCAAATCATTGAAGAGCCTGAATTTCAATCCTTGGCATTAGACGAACAAAAACAAATGGTGCTTGAAATGTTGGATTTAAATCAAATGTATGTTTCATTATCCGAAATGGACGATGAACAATTTGCAGGTTGCTTAAATGATGACGATAAAGCGTTAAGCCGTGCGTTCTATCAAGCGGAGAAAAAAGATGGCGAATGATAAAACGTTGTTTGATTGGGTGGAAGACCGCAAATCAATGCTGGAAGAAATGGAACAGACGGATTTTTTCGCGCTGCCTGAATTTGTTTCCAATAATTTAAAATATCCGTTTTTTGAATGGCAAAAATCGGCTTTAGAAAATTTTGTGATTTTTGACCGCACTTCAAAATTAAAGGATTTCCCCGGCATCAAAAACCGTCCTACCCATTTGCTGTTCAATATGGCAACGGGAGCCGGCAAAACAATGATGATGGCGGCGTTGATTTTGTATTATTTTGAAAAAGGGTATCGGCATTTTTTGTTTTTCGTCAATCAAAATAATATCGTGGATAAAACGGAAAATAATTTTATTGACCCGGCGCACGCAAAATTTTTATTTACCGAAAAGATTTTGCAAGGCGATACGGTTATTCCCATTCGCAAAGTAGAGACATTTAGCCCACATTCAGACGGCATTGAAATTAAATTTACCAGTATTCAAAAACTGTATAACGATATCCACACCGAGCGAGAAAACCAAACCACATTGGCAGATTTGCACAAATTGAACCTTGTGATGCTGGGCGATGAAGCACACCATTTAAACGCACAAACCAAAGGCAAAAAACAAGACGAGTTGGATTTAGAAAAGGAAATGAACGACCGCACTAGCAATGCCGAAATTGAACGTAAAGGCTGGGAGCATATGGTTTTGGAGTTGTTGCTCAATAAAAATGGCAATCCTAGCCAAAATGTGCTATTGGAATTTACCGCCACGTTGCCTGAAAATGCTGACGTGCAACAAAAATACGCGGATAAAATCATCACAAAATTTGGGTTAAAAGAATTTTTGCAAAAAGGTTATACCAAAGAAATCAGTTTGGTATCCAGTACGTTGGGTAAGAAAGAGCGAGTATTGCACGCTTTATTATTTGCTTGGTATCGCCATCAAATCGCGTTGAAATACGGCATTGCCAATTTCAAACCTGTGATGTTGTTTAGAAGTAAGACGATTGATGAATCAAAAGCGGATTATTCGGCATTTTTAAATTGGGTAGAAAATGTGCAAGCGGATGATTTTTCGTTTTTAACGACATTTTCAACAAGCTTAAACGATAGCGATAACGCCAACGAACAAGGCAAAACCCGCACCGAACAAGCCCTAAAATTTATGCAGGAAAATAAATTTGAGTTTGTGCATTTGGCAAATTGGGTACAACAAAATTATCAAAAACACAATGTCATTATTACCAACTCCGAAACCAACAAAACCAAAACTGAAAAAACCGACAGCGAAACCGAAAAATTGCTAAACAATTTGGAAGCGGCTGATAATCCGATTCGTGCTATTTTTACGGTGGATAGATTAACCGAAGGTTGGGACGTTTTAAATTTGTTTGATATTGTGCGTTTGTATGAAGGGCAAAACGGTGGCGGTTCAAATAAAAAATCGGGCAAAACGGCTGCCGCTACCGTATCGGAAAAACAGTTGATTGGTCGTGGTGTGCGTTATTTTCCATTTTCGTTTGAAGATAAACAGCCGAATAAACGCAAATTTGACAACGATATGCAACACGAATTGCGTATTTTGGAAGAATTGTTTTATTACACGCACGATGAGCAATCTCGCTATATTACAGAACTGAAAAACGAGTTACGAAAAGACGGTTATTTGCCTGAAAAAGACGATGATAAGGTATTGGCAACATTTAAACTCAAATCTGAATTTGCCGATAATAAGGATTTTAGAGAATTGTTAATTTGGGCGAATAAAAAAATCCCCAACCCAAACGCCAAAAGCAATAATGCAGACAGCCTGCAAGCCAATCCGCAAACACTTTCATTCCAAATTCACGGCAACCAATTGTTGCAGGAAACGCAATTTACAGCCGATGAAAATGATGAAACAGCCCGACAAATCGGCACACAAAATAATTTTACTCAAACCATAAAAATGAGTGAAATAGAACGGCACATTTTCAATAAAGCCTTGCATATCAAAGGAAAAAATAGTCAATCTCTATTCCATTTTGACCGCCTGCAAAGCAAACTCAACATTCAAAATCGCAATGAATTGCAAAATAACTTGTTGAAAGACTGGCAAATTGAATTTTTAGGATTAGAGCAAGATAAACAGGTTCGCCCGGATGATAAACTTGCAGGCTGCCTGAAAATCTTGGAAATGGTTGAAAAACATCTGAATGAAAGTGATATACCGTTTATCGGTACAAAAGAATTTACACCTAAAAAATTGTGGGAAATTTTCGGCACGCCAAAACAAAAATGGGTCAAAAAAGATGATGTAAAAACGACTATTGCCACACAAAATGATTGGTATGTGATGGATAATTTTGCTGGAACGAGTTTGGAAGAAGCGTTAATTCAATTTATTTCAGCGCGTTTGGGCGATTTGAAATCTCAATATGACGTTCATTTAATCCGCAATGAAGAAGTATTTAAATTGAATAACTTTGCCGATGGTGAAGGATTTATGCCCGACTTTATTTTATTACTGAAAGATAAACAAAAATCTTCTTCCAATGGTGTGAACGACTTTTTGCATTACCAAATTTTCATTGAGCCCAAAGGTGAGCATTTAGTGGAAACTGATAGGTGGAAAGAAGAATTTTTAGAAGCAATCACAGCAGAATATGGCAAGGATAAGATTCTGCAAAAAGATACACCGCATTATCGCTTGATCGGTTTGCCGTTTTTTACCGATCATCAGAAAAATGGACAATTTACGAAGTTATTCCCTTTAGGAGAGACATTGCTTGAAAAATAGAGTGGTGTATTATTAAAACACAGCCTTAACAAAACAAGGGAGCATTTTTTAATGCTCCCTTTCTCTTAATCAACTTAACTTTATGGAATGACGAGTAATTAAGCTTTCTGTACGCTATATGCTTCTAATGCACGTAAAGAATAAGTATAAGCTGCACCTGCATTTAATGCGATAGCTGTTGCTAATGCAGCAGCAACTTCAGCTTCACTTGCACCAGCTTTTACTGCTTCTTCTGCGTGTACGCTAATGCAGCTTTCACAACGAGTTGTTACAGCAACTGCTAATGCGATAAGTTCGCGAGTTTTAGCGTCAAGCACATTGCCCTCTTCCGCGGCTGAGTCTAATGCTTGGTAAGCTTGTAACATTTTAGGGTGTTGTTTACCCAATGCGCCAAATGATTTTTTAACGTGAGATGTGTGTTCTTTCCAATCTGCAAACATAATGTTCTCCTAAATATATTGAATTAATAACCAACTGGTGTGGCAAATTATAGGCGGATTAGATTATGATACTTGCTTATTTATCTCAATTTTTATCGCTAACATCTCATTATGGACTATTTAGATAAACTTACCCATTTAGCACAAGTGCGTGGAGAAATTAATATTCGCTGTGAATTTCAAGGCGAATGGCAAATATCTCATCAAGAAAAGGATGCAGGAAAAGGCATATTCCATCTTATTGAACAAGGCGAGTGCCAGCTTACACTAAATGAAAAACAATTTCATTTAAAAGAGGGGGATATTTTTTTTCTTCCTCAAAATCAACCGCACTTTATGCATTATTCAGTAAATAAAAGGGCAGATATTCCTACAAAAAAAAGTCATCAAGGATTATTTGAGTTACATCAGATTGGACGAGGTACACCAGATTTAAAAATGTTCTGCGGTAATTTTTATTATCAACAAGATGCACTTCTTACGGCATCAATGCCTGAATATTTACATATAAATTTATGCGACACGCCCATTCATCCTTTAGTGCAGCTTTTTTTGCAAGAAGCACAAAAAAATGATGCGGGTACGAAATCGGTCGTTGATGCACTTTCAAATGTACTTTTAATTTATATTTTACGTCACGCCATTCAACAAAATTTAATTGAACGAGGCATCTTATTCGCCTTACAAGATAAACGATTAAATACTGCACTGATAGCAATATTACAACAACCTCAAAATGATTGGCATATTGAACAATTAGCCGATCTTTCTGCAATGTCTCGTGCAAACTTTATTCGTGTTTTTCAACAACAACTTGGTATGTCGCCAGGACGTTTTCTCACGAAAGTGCGGTTACAATCTGCGGCGTTTTTATTAAAACAATCACAGCAATCTGTGCTTGCCATTGCTTTAGAAGTGGGGTATCAATCAGAAGCGCATTTTTGTAAAGTTTTTAAAAATTACTATCAACTTTCGCCAAGCCAATACAGAAAATCTGTCAGCCTATAAATTGATGTGTTTTTACGCTATAATAATATGCACTTCTAAAAGGCAACCCGCGTTGCCTTTTCTTTTTAAGGAAAAGATATGTTTAACAAAATTTTTTCGTGGTTTGAAAACCGTTTAAATCCCTATCCAGAAAGCAATCCAACAACACCTAAAAAAGGTTTGTTCCGTTTTATTTGGTCTAGTATTACAGGAATGAAAGGCTGGATTCTTTTGCTCGCAATTTTAACCGTCGGTACAGGTGTAATGGAAGCAGTATTATTCCAATTTATGGGGACGCTTGTAGATTGGTTAGGCACATTTACACCTGAAAAATTATGGCAAGAAAAAGGTCATTTATTAATTGGAATGGCTACCCTATTACTTATTAGTATTGTGTGGGGATTTTTAGCTTCCACCGTGCATTTACAAACCTTACAAGGCGTATTTCCAATGCGGTTACGTTGGAATTTCCATCGTTTAATGCTTGGACAAAGTTTAAGTTTTTATCAAGACGAATTTGCAGGTAGAGTATCCGCAAAAGTGATGCAAACTGCCCTTGCAGTACGTGACACAGTACTTACACTTGCAGATATGTTCGTTTATGTATTGGTATATTTTATTACCTCTGGCGTAGTTCTAGTGGCATTAGATTCTTGGTTCTTATTACCATTCATTACTTGGATTATACTCTTCGGTTTGATCCTACGAACCCTCATTCCTAAACTATCAAAAACTGCACAACGACAAGCTGATGCTCGTTCTTTAATGACGGGACGTATTACAGATGCTTATTCCAATATTGCTACAGTAAAATTATTTTCTCACGGCTCGCGTGAAGCCACTTATGCCAAGCGTTCGATGCAAGATTTTATGGTAACAGTACACGCTCAAATGCGTTTAGCAACATCACTAGACACGCTCACTTACGCTACAAATATTCTACTTACATTAAGCACCGCAATACTTGGCATTATTTTATGGAAAAATGGTCAAGTTGGTGTGGGTGCAATAGCAACGGCAACTGCAATGGCATTACGCGTAAACGGGCTTTCTCGTTGGATTATGTGGGAATCAGCCCGATTGTTTGAGAATATCGGTACCGTAAACGACGGAATGAATACTTTAACTAAACCTCATACCATTGTAGATAAACCACAAGCATCGCCGTTACAAGTGAAACAAGGGGAAATTAAGTTTAACGATATTACCTTTGCTTATGATCCAACAAAACCATTGCTCAATCGATTTAATCTCACTATCAAACCAGGGGAGAAAGTCGGACTGATCGGTCGTTCTGGCGCAGGAAAATCAACGATCGTGAACTTGTTGCTGCGTTTCTATGAAGCACAACAAGGCGAAATTACCATTGATGGACAAAATGTACTCAATGTGCAACAAGAAAGCTTACGTCGCCAAATCGGTTTAGTCACTCAAGACACTTCGTTGCTGCATCGTTCTGTACGTGACAATATTATTTATGGTCGCCCGAATGCTACTGATGAAGAAATGGTTTTAGCTGCTGAACGAGCGGAAGCCGCTGATTTCATTCCATTCCTCACTGATGCTCAAGGCAGAAAAGGCTATGATGCCCATGTGGGAGAACGCGGGGTAAAACTTTCTGGTGGTCAGCGTCAGCGTATTGCTATTGCTCGTGTCATGTTAAAAGATGCGCCAATTCTATTGTTAGATGAAGCCACAAGTGCGCTGGATTCAGAAGTGGAAGTGGCGATACAAGAAAGTCTCGATAAGATGATGGAAAATAAAACTGTGATTGCCATTGCCCATCGTTTATCCACCATCGCAGCGATGGATCGCCTGATCGTACTTGATAAAGGACAAATTGTTGAACAAGGTACGCACGCTGAATTACTAGAGCTCAATGGCTTATATGCTAAACTTTGGAATCATCAAAGTGGCGGATTTTTAAGCGGAAGTGCTGAATAATATTGCGTTTATCATATTTAATAGCTAAAGCAAAGTGCGGTGAGTTTTCACCGCACTTTTTGCTAGATATTTAACGTTTAATTCACGACTTCAGCTGTATATTTCAGCTTGTGAATCGCATCGAATAATTGCTGATTTGTGACTTTTGGATCTTCCACAACCGTCACTAAACCATCTTTAATAGATGCTTTTGTTGAAATAACGCCATCGATATTACGCAGTTCTTTATTGACTAAGTAAGCACAAAGCTGGCAATTCATTTCTTTTACTTTTAGCACAATTTGTTTGGTTTCATTCGCATGAGCGAAAGAAATTGCAAACAGCGAAAGCAAAAGTGCGGTACATAATTTCTTCATTTTTATTCCTAATTAGCTAATTCTAAAATCCAAGGCAAAATTGTTGGATAGGTTAAGAAAAAAATCATCACGATAAATACAATCCAATATAAAACGATGAGTTTTTTACGGGAAATATATTTGCTACAAATGATTTTTTTGGAAAACATCAACAGCCAAAATCCATAGGTAAAGGCGCATAATGAAATTATGAGCATGGGAATACGCAAATAATCATATTCGCCCAAGCCAATAAACCTGAGCTGATTAATAAGTTTGCGGACTTATTGGAAGGGTTTGGGGAGTTGTTGAATAAGGAATTTAAGGCGTGATAGTCACCGTGGGTAGGTATACCCACGGCTAATTATAGCCATAGTGGTTCCCCTTTGGGGAACGCTAACCTACCCCATCGGAGTAGCATTATGCGTAACCCAGGGTATACCTACCCTGGGTAAACAGCGGAGATATATGAAAAATAAAGAATTATTAGCAGAATTAAAAGCCTATTCGGACAGCTTGCGACAAAAGGTCGAGGCAAAGTTTGAGGGGTGGGATGATTCTCTTGCTGCCATTAGTGAGCGACGCAAAAAGGTGCTAGATCCTGTTTCGGGCTATGACTTTTTTGTGTCGAATTACTTTCTGCATTATGTGCGTTCTCGCTCTCGTTCGCAGTTGCATAACTATCTTTTTGAGCAGTTGCCACAAGTATTACAACAGCCATCATCAGTGCATTTAGCCATTGCTGCGCCACGTGGTGAAGCTAAATCGACCTTGGTCTCCCAGCTCTTTACACTTTACTGTCTTGTGACACAGAAAAAACGCTATGCGTTGATTGTGATGGATAGTATCGACCAAGCCTATCCAATGTTGGAAGCCATTAAAGTAGAGTTGGAATTTAACCAACGTTTGCGCATTGATTTCCCTGAAATAGCAGGACAAGGGCGTGTGTGGCAAGCGGCAACCATTATCACAAAAGCCAATCAAAAAGTGCAAGTAGCAGGCTCTGGCAAGAAATTGCGTGGTTTACGCCACGGTGCTTATCGTCCTGATTTGGTGGTACTGGATAATATTGAAAATGACGAACAAGTGCGTAGCCCTGAACAGCGTGACAAATTGCACGATTGGTTGAAGAAAACTGTCCTTCCGTTGGGCGCGGCTGGGGATAAGTTAGATGTAGTGTATATCGGGACTATTCTCCATTACGACAGTGTTTTAAACCGCACTTTATCGAGTAAAGCGTGGAAGACAGCCAAGTTTAAAGCCTTAATTCGTCAGCCTGATGATATGAGCCTATGGGATAAGTGGGAGGACTTCTACTTAAACGAAGGCGAAGCGGTAGCTGATGCTTTCTATACGCAAAATCAAGCGGCAATGGATAAAGGTGCGGTAGTAAGCTGGGCTGCTCGCCCGATTTTAACCTTGATGAAAATTCGCGCTCGTGATGGGCATGCCACCTTTGATTCTGAATATCAAAATGACCCGTTAAGCAGTGATGATGCGATGTTTGCTAATAGTTTGACTTATTGGACGGAATTGCCAGCGAATTTAATTTATTTCGGTGCACTTGACCCATCCTTAGGAAAAGCAGGGGCAAGCAGAGACCCCTCTGCCATTTTAGTGGGCGGATATCATCGAGAAACAGGCAAGTTATATGTGGTGGAAGCGCAAGTGAAAAAACGTCTGCCTGATTTAATTATTGAAGATGTGATCCGTATGCAGAAGCAATACCACTGTCAGCGTTGGTTTGTTAAAACGGTGCAATTCCAAGAGTTTTTAAAAGATGAATTAGTGAAACGCTCGGCACAACGTGGCATTCCTGTTCCAGCGACGGCGACTAAACCAAATACAGACAAAATGTTGCGTATTGAGAGCCTACAACCCCACATGGCAAATAGTTTAATTTTGTTGCATAGCTCGCAAGCTACACTGATTTCCCAGTTACGCCATTTCCCGAAAGCAGACCATGATGATGGCCCGGATGCGCTGGAAATGTTGTGGCGTAATGCAGTGGGTAGTTCGGCAGCGATTGAGTGGATTGGGTTGGATCAGTTGGATACGTTTGATGTGGAAGATGAAGACGATGATCTTTATTCGTTTTGGCGAGATTAATTGAAATCGGGTTTCGCCGATGGCGACCTACTTTTATGAAAGTGCGGTTGGTTTTTTTAGGGAGTTTTAAGGTGGGTTAAATGGGATTTTTAGATAAGGTTAAAGGGCTTTTAAAAGGTGACAATACTGAGCCGACGCAAACTGATGAAGCGCAAGTAACGGCATCAGGTCGTGTATTAGATGATCACCCCTCTGCAAAAATTACGCCTTCAAAATTAAAGCAGATTTTAGAGGATGCCGAAAACGGTGATATTCAGGCGCAGCATCAACTTTTCATGGATATTGAAGAGCAAGATAGCAGCATTGCCGCCAATATGATGACACGTAAGCGTTCAGTGCTTACGCTAGATTGGCGTATTGTTGAACCACGTAATGCGACACCAGCGGAAGAAAAATTGCAAGCCGAGATTGATGAGTTATTTTATCAATATCCCAATCTTGAAGACTTGTTTATCGATTTAATGGATGCTGTGGGACACGGTTTTTCCGCGTTGGAAATTCAATGGGCTCAGGTGGATGGCAAATGGGTTCCAAAAGGCTTTAAACCTTGTCCGCAGTCTTGGTTTAAATTGGATAAAGACGATAGTTTATTATTACGCACGCCAGCCAATCAAATGGGTGAGCCATTACGTCCTTTTGGGTGGGTGGTGCATCGCCATAAATCTCGTTCGACACAGTTGGCTCGTGATGGCTTATATCGCACTTTAGCGTGGCTTTATATGTATAAGCATTATTCTGTGCGTGATTTTGCCGAGTTTTTAGAGCTTTATGGTATGCCGATTCGCATTGGTAAATATGGTGCCGGTGCCACTAATGCGGAGAAACGCACATTATTGCGTGCGTTGGCTGAAATTGGGCATAACGCAGCAGGCATTATGCCTGAATCGATGCAGATTGAACTGCATAATGTCGCTAATGCGGGTGCTACATCGGGTAATAATCCATTTTTACAAATGGTTGATTGGTGTGAGAAATCTATTGCTCGGTTGATTTTGGGGCAAACTTTAACATCAGGGGCGGATGGTAAAAGCTCCACCAATGCGTTAGGTAATGTGCATAATGAAGTGCGTCGTGATTTGATGATTAGCGATGCGAAACAGATTGCACAAACCATCACTCAACAAATCATTTTGCCGTATTTGCAAATTAATGTTGATCCGAATATTGCGCCACATCGTATCCCTTATTTTGAGTTTGACACAAAAGAATATGAAGATTTATCGGTCTTTGCAGAAGCCATCCCTAAACTTACGGGCATTGGCGTGCAGATTTCTGAAAGTTGGGTGCGGGATAAATTAGGAATTCCTGAACCGCAGGAAGGCGAACTGATTTTAAGCACACCGCAAGGCGAGAAAACGGACGAAAAAACGACCGCACTTTCTGCCGTATTTAATCACGGCAAAGGCTGTACTTGCGGTTGTCGTGCTGCTGTGTTGTCGGCGCAGAATGGTAAAAAGGACGAACAAGATGAATTAGACGGTTTGATTGATGATGCACTGGCAAATGCGGATTTTAATCAACAGCTTGATCCTATGATGAAACAAATTGTAGGCGTGGTCATGGCAAGTGAAAGCTATGATGAAGCACAGGAAAAACTGATCGCACTTTATCCTGATTTAACCAGTGAAAGCCATCAAGCCTATTTGGCAAGTGCGGTATTTTTAGCTGATTTATTAGGAGCAGCCAATGCCGAGCGCACCTAAGTTTGCCATTGGTGTAGAACCCAAACAAGCCATTGAGTTTTTGCGCCAAAAGAAAATGCTTGCCAGCAAGGTGTTAGTAAAAGAAATGCAGGATAGCGCATTGGCACGTGCCACGACGATTGCGCGCTTAACTAGCCTTGATATGACAAAGGATATTTACCAATCTTTAGAAACCGCTATGCGTGAGGGCAAAGGCTTTCACGCTTGGAAAAAAGAACTGGTGAGTGAATTTGAACGCAAAGGCTGGATTTTTGGGAAAGATCCGTCTATTCGTGGTATTGATGGGCATTTACTGGCAGATCCAAAAACAGGGGAATATTTTGGCACGCCGCGTCGGTTAAATACGATTTATCGTGTCAATATGCAGTCAGCTTATTCGGCTGCGCGTTATCAACGCTTGCGTGATAACGTGGATAATCGCCCTTATTGGCAATATTCCGCCGTGGGTGATGCGCGTACTCGCCCTGCCCATTTAGCATTGAGCGGTAAGGTGTATCGTTATGATGATCCGTTTTGGGCGACATTCTATCCGCCTAATGGGTTTAATTGTCGCTGTACGGTGATTGCGTTAGGCGATAGAGATTTGAAACGCCGTGGGATTGATAAGCCTGACGATAGTTCTGAATTTTTGGTGGAAGTAGAACGCCCTGCGGATAAGCAAGGTAATCGTGAAAAGACGGTAGGGTTTAAATTACCTGATGGCACGGTACGTGTGACGGATAAAGGCTTTGATTACAATGTAGGGCGATTAAACTACAAGCCTAATTTGGATCTTTATCCTGAAAAACTGGCGCATGCGTTTGCGAAGGTTGAGATGAAAGGTGGGGAGTTTAAGCACGATTTTGAATTTTTGGCAAAGCATGTGGCGGAGATGAAACAAACGCTCAGCCCAGATGGAAAAAAACTCACTGCTGATCAAATGTTACAGGTGCGTGATAGCCTTACCAAAAATTTTAAATTTGCAGCAGGTGTCTTGAGTGCGGAAAGTAAGGATTTATTGAAAAGCAAAACTGGCACAGTGTGGCTTTCTGATGATACTTTAATTAAGCAATTTAATAGTCGTGATGGGCAAGATTTTGGGATTGATGAGTATGAGGCGTTGCCAGATATCATCAATTCTCCCGAGCATTTACTACAAGTGAAAGATTTTGCAGATCGTTACACCTTTATTCGACAAGGGAAAATGCTTGTAGTGAAAATATTACCAAAAGAAATCTTTGTGCTGTCGTTTAGACGAATAAAAGACAAAGAGCTTAAAAAGCTATTAGAAAAGGATTACGCACCTAGGTAGGGCTCCCCACACCTACACACAGTCCCGAGTCTATTTCACCTCTTCGCTTGCGATCTGGGAGATTCATCGCTTTTCTAAGTGCGTAGCAAAATATACCCCTGTTTATAGGTAAAAGCAACATTATGATCGAAATTGAAATCAATAATGCGCAAGAAGTTGCCGTACTGCTTGAACGATTAGCGCAAGTCACGGCTCATCGTACTCCTTTAATGCGTAAAATTGCTGGTAAGATGGAATCGGCTGTCGCGCAGAACTTTGAAGTGGGTGGTCGCCCAAAATGGTTGGGGCTTAAATATCGCCAAGGCACACCTTTAGTGAATTCGGAACGGTTGATGGAGAGCATCACTTCCGAATATAACAACGATGAAGTCATTGTGGGGACGAATGAGCCTTACGCGGCTATTCATCAATTCGGGGGGAAAGCAGGACGAGGTCGTAAAGTAGAGATTCCAGCACGCCCTTTCTTGATTTTAACACCTCAAGATGAAGCGGATATTTTGGAAGATATACAAGACTACCTCCAACGCTTAATTAAATAAATCAGAAAATCGCTCTAAATCGCACGTAGGGCGATTTTTTTACTTTTAGGGTATAAGATTTCATCTTTAAATTTTTAAAACAATTTAAAACGGTTTTAAAGCGTTTTAAAATGGGTTTAGGTTGTTTTCAATCATTCAATCTTTCACGTCTTTAATCTGAGGCTTGTTCCTCATTGTCTAACATTTCAAATGATTTGGTTGCGCTGAAGCCAGTCATCTCTTGTTATCTCGTTCAATTCGATATTCTGCCATCCTAAATTGAGTTTTTAAGGATGGTTTCAGATGAAATTAACCGTTGCCGCTTGTAGTTTTGAAATTGATAAGGCGAAGTATGGTCGTATCCAACTTTTACCTTATGGCAAATTTCGCGCCACAGACGGCAGACCAACCGATGTGGAGGCATGGTATGTAACAGATACAAATGGCGCGGATGTGGTGGCGTTGGCAAATAATCAACGCAATCCCCTCCCTATTGACTACGAACACCAAATTATTCACTCCCTAAAAAATGGCAAAGAAGCACCGAGTGCGGGCTGGATGGAATATTTCTATTTTACCCCACAAGGGATTTTTGCTGATGTGCGTTGGACTGATAAAGCCGCAGACTATATCAAAAATGGCGAATATCGTTATATCTCGGCTGTGTTTGCTTACGACACAGAGGGCTATGTTCGCAAGATCTTTCATGCTGCATTAACCAATACGCCTGCTTTAGATGGCATGGAGGAAGCAATGGTGGCAGCCAGCGTGAATTTGTTACAAGAGGACAATCCAATGGATAAAAAATTATTAGCAGCATTATGCACACTGTTTGTTTTAAAAGCAGATGCAAGTGAGGCTGACATTACGGAGAAAGTGACCGCACTTTCGGCAGCTAAAGGCGATAGCTCTGTGGACGTGTTAGATGTTTACGCAAAATTAGCTGAAAAAGAACAATCGGTAGCAGCGTTATCCACACAAGTGGGCAATCCTGATCCTGCTAAATTTGTGCCAGTCGAACAGATAGCCGCATTACAGGCTGATTTTAATGCGCTTAAAACATCTGTAGAAGCGGACAAGAAAGCGGCATTGATCACAGCGGCATTATCGCAAGGCAAACTGGCTCCTGCATTAAAAGATTGGGCGCAAAGTTTATCTGTTGAGGCATTAAGTGCTTACTTAGAAAAAGCACCTGCAATGGCCGCATTAAGTGGTGAGCCACAAGCAAAAGGCGATCCAGAGCAGAAAGTGGCAGCGTTAAGTGCTGCAGAGAGTGCCGCAGCAAAAGCGTTAGGCTTAAGCGAAAAAGATTATATGGCAACCTATAAGGAGCAAAAATAATGGATAAATTCAAAAAATCGGAACTTTTAAAAGCCCTTGATGAAGCCTTTAAAAAAGACTTTACAAGCGGTTTAAACGTGATTAATCCTCAATGGTCAGAAATTGCGATGAAGATTGCAAGTTCTACCGAAACCAATACTTACGGTTGGTTAGGGCATTTCCCAAAATTGCAAGAATGGGTGGGTAAACGTCGTTTACGCAAAATGCAAGCGCAAGGTATGCAAGTATCGAATAAGTTGTTTGAAAGCACTGTTGCTATCCCTCGCACCAATATTGAAGACGACCAGGTCGGCTTATTTAGTCCGATGGTAAAACAAATGGGACAAAGTGCGGCGGAATTACCTGATGATTTAGTCTTTGGCTTAATTAAACAAGGTAAAAGCACCCTTTGCTATGACGGGCAGAATTTCTTTGATGATGATCATCCTGTGTTTGCGGAAGTCGATGGCACAGGCAATCAAACCACGCAAAGTAATATTACCAAAGGCAGTGCAGCAGGAAAACCAGCGTTTTATTTGTTGGATACGACGAATGCCGTGAAGCCATTTATTTGGCAAGAACGCTTAACCCCTGAAATTGAGACGAAATTTGATCCGTCTAAATCCGATACGGTATTTATGGAAGATACCTATATTTGGGGCGTGCGTGCGCGTGGTAATGCAGGTTTTGCATTCTGGCAACTTGCTCATCGTGTAGAAGACAGCGAATTAACTGAAGAGGTCTTAATGGGCGTGTTGGCAAAAATGAAATCCTTAAAAGGCGATGGCGGCAAGTTATTGAACATTCGCCCAAATGTGATTTTAGTGCCACCTACACTTGAATATACAGCAAAACGTTTAGTGGAAGCCGATATTATCAACGGTACCAGCAATGTGTTGAAAGGGACGCTTAAAGTGATGGTGTCTTCACAGATTGTGGAGTAATCCGTCTCTTTTCTTGCCTTCCCCCACTTACGAGGGAAGGCAAGAAATGACTAGGAGGAAACTATGGCAAAGAAACAGCAAAACAAGACAGACGATGAAGTGAAAACCGATTCTGCGGAAAACACCACAGAAACCGACCGCACTTTAGACGAGTTGGATGACACGCCCAAAGGTAGTGATGCGATTCATCCTATTGCCTATGCGGTAAGGTTACGTGCAATTCATCCGCAAGCCTCTTATGGTCGCTGCGGCTATCGTTTTAACAAAGAAAGTTCGGTGGAAATTCCAGTTGAAAACTTGACAGGTGAGCAAGTCATTATGCTTGCTGAAGACCCATGGTTAGAACTTATTCCCATCTGCGATAAATAAGGATGAGTGATGCATTACGCCAGTGCAGAAGATTTTGTGTTACGTGTAGGGGAAGTGCAAGCCATTGAGCTGACCGACCTCGATTTGACTGGGCAAGTTAATGACAATTTGCTTGATGTCGCATTGTCTGACAGCTCAAGCCAAATTGATGGTTATTTGGCAGCACGTTATACCCTCCCTCTTGTGAGTGTGCCACAAAACTTAGTGCGACTTTGTTGTGATTTGGCTCGTTATCGTTTAGCGAGTATGTCTCATGTGACGATTACAGAAGAAATTATTACCCGATATAAATTAAGTTTAAAAGAACTTGAGGATATTAGTGTGGGTAAGATTTCGCTTGGGTTGCCGCCTACAGAGAATAATGATGCCAACGAACACGACAATGGCGTGATTTTTACTAATCCGAAAAACAGGATTTTTGCGCGTGATCACTCAAATTGAAAATGCTCTTGTAGAACGCCTACAGCGTGGCTTAGGGCGTTTAGTCAATACCGTTAAAAGCTACGGTGGCGAGCTCGATGATGAAAGTCTTGGGACATCACGTTTGCCGATGTGTTTAGTCACTTTTGGGGGCGCACGTATCGAACGTATGGGCACTAATTTGAAGCGTCATCAATCCACAGCAAACTTTGTCATTATCGTGGCAGTAAATAGCTTGCGTAGCAATATTGCTGCACGACAAGGCGGAGCTGATAAACGAGAGGTGGGCGTTAATCAGTTGATTACAGCAGTACGCCGTTTGTTAGATGCGCAAACCTTGGGGCAATTAGTCAAGCCATTGAAACCGACAAGGGTGCGTACGCTCTTTAATAATGCCACTTTTAAAGGTGGGGCGATAACGGCTTATGCGATTGAGTATGACGCAGTCTATGACGATTTGAGCCCATTAGAAGATGGCCGTTATCCTGAAATGACGCAGGATAGCAAAAATCCTGATTATTTGTTTACGCATTATCATGGCGAGCTATCGCCACCAGATCCGATGTTAGAACGTATTGGTAACAACATTTATGACCCAATAAGCGGTGCCAAAGTGCCGTTTGAGGTGGAGACACAAAATGAAAGTGAAAGCAGCAATAGGCATTAAGGTGCCGATGGAACATCAGCCTTATACCTATATTGAACAAGTACCGGTAGAGGTAGAGCCGTCGATTTATTATCAACGTCGTATTAATGATGGCGATTTGATTGTAATCACAGCAACACGTTCTCGTAAAGAAAAGGAGAAAGACAATGGCTGAAATGAATATTGATTTTGATAATATCCCGACGAGTCTTCGTAAACCGGGTGTTTATACAGAATACAACTCACGCAATGCAGTGAGTACTTTGCCAACAAATGAGCAAAACGTCTTAATTGTGGCACCAATGTTAAATGCAACAAAAGCATTTAGCGCACCGACACCGATTTATTCGGATGTAGATGCAAAAAATACATTTGGTGCTGGGTCTTGGGCTCACTTAATGGCGCGTATTGCTATCCAAAATAATGCCATGATTCGTTTAACGGTGATTGGTTTAAAAGAGAGTGATTCAGGTGTGGCGGCAACTGGCACCATTACGCTAACAGGCACAGCAAGCAATGCAGGTGTGCTTAAAGTTGTCATTGGTGGTCTTGATTATGCGGTAGCAATCGCTAAATCGGAAACCGCCGCCAACATTGCCGCCCGTTTAAATGCTGTGATTAATGCCGGGGAATATTGTCCTGTCAGTGCAACAGTCAATGAAGGTACCGTGACGCTTACCGCAAAATGTAAAGGCGAAATTGGCAATGAGATTAGTGTCAATGCCACATTAAGCGTAAATGATATGGCAGTGAATGTTTCTGCCCTTGCAAATGGTGCCGAAAATGCCGATTTAGCAGCGGCATTAGCATCTGTAGCTGGTCAGCATTATCACGTGATTATCTCCCCTTTTGCGGATGATAAAAATGCGAAAGCTTTGCGCGAACATTTAGAGTCGGTAGCAAGTCCTGTTGAGAAAAAACCAGGTGTTGGCGTATTAGGTTTTAATGGTACGTTGGCAAGCGGTACCACTTATACCGAGAAAATTAATGCTAACCGTATTACAGTGGGTTGGTATAAAGGGGCGGTGGAATCTAATGCCTTAATCGCTGCGGGATATGGGGCGGTTATTGCAGGCGAAGAAGACCCAGCTAAACCGTTAAATACACTTGAGATTAAAGGTTTAACCCCTGTTGATGCCACTCAAACACCGTTAAAAACCGAAGTCAATCAGGCGTTATTCCACGGTTTAACCCCTATTACAGTGGTAAATAATCGTGTGCAAATTATGCGTGCAATTACGACTTATACCAAGTCACCTGCGAATGTAGATGATCCTGCGTGGTTAGATTTAACCACAATTCGCACACTTGATTATACGCGTAAAGCCATTGAACAGCGTATTGAGTTACGTTTCCCTCGTGCGAAATTATCTAATCGCACCCCACCAAAAGTGCGGTCGGAAATCCTTGATGTGCTCTATCGTTTAGAGCAACAAGAGATTTTAGAAAATGTGGATGCGAACAAGGGTAAATTGCTTGTTGTTCGCAATGGCAAAGATCCAAATCGTTTAGATACGGCAATCCCAGCCGATGTGGTAAATGGCTTGCACGTTGTCGCTAACCGAATTGATTTAATTTTATAGGGGGCGTAAATGGAAAAATATGCTGGAATGGCGGTGTTAGAAGTAAATGGCGTTGAATTTGAAATTACCGATTTAAATGTCACAAAACAAACTGGGCGTAAATTAGTCAAAACTATGAACTCTGAAGGTCGTGCACGTGGCTTTGCTAAAGGCATTACGACCTGGGAGCTGTCAGTGACTGCTGCTCTGCCGATTGATGGTTCAGAGATTGATTGGGCTGGTATCAGTGATGCGAAAATCACGGTATATCCGCTTAATCAAGAAGATAAGCGTACGTCTTACCTTGGTTGCTTTACTACCCAAGTAGGCGAGAAATACACGGTGGATAACGAAGCCGTTATTGATATCCAGATGAATGCGCTTAAAGAGGTAAAAGAATAATGCGTTTACTTCTTGGTATCTCTTATGAAGACAAGCGTTATTTTGACTTTGACGTGCGATTACTAACCTTGGGTGGCGAATGTGCTGCCCTTGAGAAAGTCGCCGAGCTTGGTTTAGATGAGAAAGAAAACCTCACGAAAGCGGAGCAAATGCTCGTGGACTTGGCTTATTTATCTGAACAGCTTGATATTATCGGTATTGCGCAAGATAAGCTCACGCCACAGTTTTTACTGGATAACCTTGCCACGGATGATTATGTGCTGATTACGCAAGCTATCGCTGAACTACGAAAAAAGCACATCGACGCTGGGGAAAACCCGAGCAAAGCCGAAACCGAATAAAACAACATTACGGTGTGTTTGATGCCGAGAAGAATTACCGAAGTGCGGTTATTTTATTGGCTAAATTTGGGTTTACTGCTGAAGAAGTACGAGCAATGTGTCACGCTGAAGTTGCTGCGTGGGTGGCAAGTTGGCAATATTCGCAAGGTATTAAAACTCAGTCAGAAAAAGGCAACACGGTGCATTACAACCTTATGCGTCGTAAAACTAAGGGGGCGTAAGCCCCTTTTTTTGTGGATTTAAAATGAGTTTAAAGAGGGTTTAAAAATGGCTGAGTTGAATTTAGCGTTGAAGCTGAAAGCGCAAGACCAAGCAAGTCGTGTGTTTCGACGAGCGCAATCGCAGATTACGCAAAGCACACGTGCTATGGCTCAAGCGCGTGAAAGGTTAGGTGTGCGAAGTTAACATAAAATCCAACAAGAAATTAATCATACCATTGCCGCTTATAACCGATTAAAACGTAGTGGCACAGCCACTAGTCGCGAATTAGCGCGTGAGGCTGAAGCGACGCGCTCAAAAATTGCTGGGCTTAATGCGGAAATGGGGAAAACCACGTGGGGGCAACGATTAGGCAATGTTGGAACTGCCATTGCTAGTGTGGGCGCAGGCATGGCGGCTGGAGCTATGGTGATGGCACAACCTATGAAAAAGGAAATGGACTATGACCGACGCTTAGCGATGGTATCCAATACTGCCTTCTCCGACCGAGACGTAGCTGGGCGAATTGCAGGAAAGAAAGAATTACATGATGCGGTGAAAAGTGCGGTAGAAACTGGAGGGGGACGAAAGAAGAAGCCTTGGGCGCATTAGATAAGTTATTAGCCTCCGGTACTGTGAAAGCTGAAACCGCAATGAAGTTATTGCCTACTTTACAAAAAGGTGCGGTGGCAACAGGTGCAAGTACAGAAGATTTATCGGCGATTGCAATTTCCGCTATGCAGCAATTTGGCATCAGCGAAGATCAAATTGGTGCGGTATTAGATAAGGCTGTGGCTGCTGGGCAAGCGGGTAACTTTGAACTTGCCGATATGGCACGTTGGCTTCCACAACAAATGGCGGCAGCTAAATCGGCTGGGCTTTCGGGCATGGATGGCTTTGAAGCATTATTAGTCGCAAACCAACAAGCGCGTGTTACCGCAGGGACAAGTGATGAAGCAGGTAATAACCTGGTTAATTTACTCGCCAAACTTACGTCTAAAGAGACTGCAGATCGTTTTTCTAAATTAGAAATTAAAGGCAAAGATGGGAAAACCCACGGCATTGATTTTATTAAATCCATGGAGAATGAGAAGAAACAAGGTAAGAATTCTATTGAGGCCTTTGGTTCTATTATGGATATGGTCGTAGGAGAAGACAAACGTTATCAAGCCTTAAAAGCGAAATTGAAAACAGCCAAAAAAGAAGAACAGCAAGCCTTAATAGAACAAATGACAAACTTAGTAGAAGGTACGGCCATTGGGCAGATTATTTCTGACCGTCAAGCCTTAATGGCACTTCTTGGGATTCGCAACAATGTTGAACTAGGCAAGCAAGTAAAAGAAGAAGTCACGAATTCTGAAGGCGCTACAGATAAGTCCCATAAAGTTGTGATGTCAACTAACAGTGCAAAAGTAGAACAAGCTAAAAATGCAGTTGAATTTGCACAAATGGAAGGCATGAAAAGTTTTAATGATGCTCTTGGTGATGCGGCTACAAAACTGGCTGAATATGCGAAAGCCTATCCTGATTTAACCTCTACACTGACTACAGCTGGCACCGTTATTACAGCATTAAGTACGGCTGCGATTGCGGCTAGTGGTGCATTAGCATTATTGGGCGTTAAACGAGGCGGAATTGGGCTTAGTGATGTAGCAGATGTCGCTGGCAATCTAGGGAAAGGGAAAAACGGTTTAAAAATTAAAGGGGGCGGTAAGTTAGGCAGTATTCTTAGTGCAGGGGCACTTTTTACCAGTGGTTTAATGATTGCTGGAGAACAACGTACAACGGAAGAAGCGAAGGCTGAAGAAAAAGCTGAGGCGAAAACTGCTCAAGAAAAACAGCTTGAAAACCAATTTTATCCCAATGCTTACGGTGGCAATAAACCGACCACAACCCATTACGCACCGCAAGGTTTCGGTTATAACAAAAATTCTGTATGGGGGACGGCTTCTCGCTCGGGCGAAGTGGCTGAAATTGCACGTAAAGATGAAGTTGCCGCTTTACGCCTTGAGCTAGGCACTCTCACTCAAGCCCAATATGATGAGCGCACGCGCCAAAGTGCGGTAAAAATTGCGGAAATTCGCAATCAGGGGAAAGGCTATTCAGGTTTATCTGTAGCGGCTAATGACACCGACTCCGCTTTAAGTCGCACACTGGGTGATTTATCTAGCTTGGCTAACTATCAAGCGGATTTTTAGCATTTTGGGCAAACCATTAGTGATGGATTAAAAACCGCCATTGAAAGCCAAAATTTTACAATTCAAAATCAAATTAAGATTGATATGGATGGGCGACCTGTTTATGAAGGGGTTGCTGAAAATATCTATCAATCAATGAAACGGGGGTAACTATGGGTTGGACAATGCCTGTGCAACGTGCAAGTTTTCGCGGCGTGCGTTTCGATGTGCTTTCGGTGGATGATGATGTCTATCGCTCGACCATTGAGCATGCTTATCCTTTCGTCAATGGCGCAGACGTGGAAGATTTGGGATTAAATCCATTAACCGTGCGTATGCAAGCCGTATTTTATGGGACAGGCTATTATACGGACTTTAAGAAGTTTTTAAGCGTGTTACAAAAATCAGGGGCAGCAACATTAGTGCATCCGATTCGTGGGCGTTTGCAAAATATGATTTGCACTGGGGCGAGTTTTCACCACGAAGCAGAAATGATTGATTATGTGGCGTTAGATTTGACTTTTATTGAATCTACGCCAGCTAAACCGATTTTTGTCTTTAATTATTCCCTATTGGCAAAAATAGATGCCTTACTGACTGAATTAGAAAATTTTGTTGATGATGTGATGGCATTGTATGGCGAATTTATGGAGATTGTTGCCTTTGCCGCTAATACAAAATCACGTTTGTTGGGTGTTTATGGCGCATTATTTGGCTGTTTTGAGCAAGTGCGCGGGTTATTTGATTTTGACAAAACCAAGTATGGTGTGTCGCCTGTCGTGACACAAGATAACTTTAAAGCAAAATCTAGCCGTGCTGTGCGTGATTTGGTAACCATGATTGATTCTGGATTGCGCCAAATTGCTTCGTGCAAGGACTTAACCCTGCGTGCAAAATTTGATGAGGTACTCCGCACAATACGTCAAATCAAGCATATTCCTGCTGATTTAGTGAGTGGTAAGAATATTAAATCTGCCAAAGAACAAGCGGCGTTGAAATCATTAACGACCTCTTTTAGTAAGGACGATACTGAATCTGTGCATTTAATGATGCAGTTAGCCTCTAGTGTTGCTTTGTTGCGTATTGCCACTGAATTGGTAGAGGACGATGATTTATTGCCACAGGATATTGAGTACATCACGACTCAAGTGCGGTCACAAATTATGGATAATTTACAATTGTTACGCAAACAAGCAGACGATGAACATCGTGGGGAAAATATCACGGTATTAAGCACACCTAATACGAGTTTTTATACGGCTGCGCACAATACGGCAGAGCAATTACGCAATAAAGCGCATAAGTTTACTCAACTTGCCCTTGCGGCAATTAATCGTAAACCGCCTTTAATGGTGCGTGAGGTGCCATTTAGCGGTACTGTGCAACAAATTGCACATGCATTTTATCAGGATTACAAACGTGCAGATGAATTATTAAGATTGAATCCGCAGATCCGTTATCCGAATTTTGTTGAGCGTGGGGAGTGGTTAAACAGCTATGTCAAATAATTACCCTTATGAAAATGATGTTACGCTGGAAGTGGACGGTAAAGCCCACAATAGCTGGAAAAGTTATGATATTGATAGTGACTTTTTAATCCCTGCCGACGCCTTTAAATTTGATTTGGGCGTGCCTTCAAACAGTACGGTTTTACCTGATTTTTCGGGGGCTGAAGTGAAAGTGCGCATTAATGGCGAATTGGTGATGACAGGCATCGTGGATACGACACAGCACACTATTAGTAAAACTAACCGCACTTATAGCCTCAATGGGCGTGACCGTGCGAGTATCCTTGTGGATTGCTCTGCCCCCATTACCAATGTAAAAGGCTTGACTGTGTTAGATGCGGTAAAAAAAATTGTTGAACCACTTGGTATTAAAAAAGTGGCATTGCGTGCGGAAAATAATCCAACATTAGATAAAGTCGATATTGACGTAGGCGAAACAGCTTGGAATGCGGCAATGCGTTGTGCGAACTCGGCAGGCTTGCACTTGTGGTTTGAGCCAAATGGAGAGCTGATTGTGGGCGGTGCGGATTACAGCACACCACCTGTGGCGACCTTGTGTTGTATGAAAGACGGCAAACGAAACAACTTTGAGCAGTCGGATTTAACGTTTGATGTGTCGAATCGGTTTAGCGAAGTCACTTTTCTTGCACAAAGCCACGGCAAGCAAGGGCAAGACAATAAAAACGATCTGAAATGGGTTTATCACGATCCTGAAATGACTATCTACAAGCCGAAAACCGTGGTGGTATCTGATGTAGATAACTTGGAAGCCTTGCAAAAATGGGCGAAAAAATACATTGCGGACAGTATGCTAGAAGGTTTTACCCTTACTATCGTTGTTCCCGATCACAAAATGCAAGACGGCACATTATGGCAACCAGGGCAACGTGTGCATGTAATTTGCGAGGAATATGAGATTGATGCCATTTTCTTTTTAATGGGGCGACGTTTTATGCTGAGCCGAAACGCTGGCACACAAACGGAACTACGCTTTAAACAAGACGGCATTTGGACACCAGACGCTTACAACGCAAAAGCAGAAAAAGCACGTAAGCGTAAGGGCAAGAAATTAATGGCTACTAACGGACATGGCAGCTGGGTGGCTGCGAATTAAGGGGACAAAATGAGACGATTAAGCCAAGTCATTCAACAAAAGGCGCAAGGTGCGGCAGAGGAAATCCGTCAAGCCTTTCGCGGTGTGCTGCACTTAGTGAAAAGTGCGGACAATATTCAGAAAGTTCAGGCTTCGGGGCTTGCCGATGAAACCTTGCAAGATGTAGAGTTGATGCAGCAGTTTGGCTTTACTTCTGTGCCTCCAGCAAACACGCAAGCGGTGATTTTACCCATTGGCGGACAAACTACCCACGGTATTGTGATTGCAACCGAGAACGGTTCTTTCCGCGTAAAAAATCTGCAAGGTGGCGAAGTGACCATTTATGATGAAAGTGGCTCTAGCATTGTATTAAAAAAGGGGCGGTTAATTGAGATTGATTGTGATGTATTAAAGATTAACGCTGCAACAAAAGTGGATATATCAAGTCCACTGGTTGAAACCGATCAGGTCTTTACTGCCCAAGGGCAAATCAATGGTAATGGTGGTATGGCTGTGCAAGGTGGCAGTGGTGCGAGCTTTACTGGTAATGTACAGCAAAGTGGCGGTAGCTTTACGACCGACGGCGACGTGGAGGCTGGTACAATTTCGTTAAGGAACCACAAACATACTGGCGATAGCGGAGGCAAAACCAGTAAACCTGAATAATCTAACCTTAAAGGAGATGCTGAAACCCTGCATCTCCTTTCTTTTTACCTCTTATCTTATCCTGTCAATATGGACAGAGAGATCAGCCCGTTTACCGGGGACTATACAAGTAAACAAATCAGTACGCTTGCCAATGCAGCGTATATCAGATTGACCACACCATTAGGCTCTTGGTGGGCAGATGGGCGTGTAGGCTCTCTGCTCCATCTTATTCCGCGCGAAAAAGATTTGTCGCACATAGGTTTAATTGCACAACAATATGCCGAAGAAGCCTTGCAACCCTTGATTGATGATGGACGTGCGGACGAAATTATTGTCAATCATACCCAACCACATAACGGTGTATTGATTTTAGATATATCCATCCGAGATAACCGGGGCGAAACCTATCATTTTAAACACCCGGTAAAAGTCATTTAAAAAGGGTTTAAACCATGTTTATTGTGCCGAGTTTAGAAGATATTCGCCAAGCGATTTTGCGCGATGTGCAGTCATTAGAGCCGAGTGCTGATGTGAGCATAGATAGTGACTATTATGCACGTGCCAGTAGCCTTGCTGCTGTAGCGGAAGGTATTTATGCTCATCAAAAATGGATTATTAAACAATTCTTTCCCGATACTGCCGACACAGATTTTCTTGAAAAACATGCTGGCTTGCGTGGTATTCGCCGTCGTAATGCGACTTATGCTAGTGGGCGTGGCGCAACAGTGACAGGTACCCCTGATGCGGTGATTAAAGTTGGATTACAAATTAAAACAGACGATAACCGATTTTACGAAACCACCGAAAGTGCGGTGATTTCTGCAAGCGGTTCTGCCGTTGTTACCGTGCGAAGTCTTGCGACAGGTGCCAGCCAAAATATTAAAACTGCGACAAAAGCAAACTTTATGGCAGCACCTTTAGGCGTGCAATCCGATGTGGTGCTAAATGATGTAATTGGTGCAACGGACGCGGAAAGCGATGCGTCTTTGCTCGAACGTTTGCTTGAGATTATTCGCCGACCACCTGCTGGGGGCAATCGTTATGACTATCGTACATGGGCATTATCGGTGGATGGCGTGGATGCTGCTTATGTTTACCCATTGCGTCGTGGGCTTGGTACGGTAGATATTGCGATCACATCAAATAACGATGTGCCAAGCGATGAAACAATACGTCGCTGCCAAGAATATATTGACGATGTGCGCCCTGTGACCGCGCGAGAAAGCAAAGTGGTGAAACCTGATGTAACAAAAGTCAATTTTAATATTCAGGTAAAAATCAGTGGCGTGACCTTACCCGAAATTAAGGCAGCGATTTCCACCGCACTTGCGGATTATTTTAATACGTTAATCCCAGGCGATGATTTGATTGTGTCGCAATGTGAAGCGGTGGTAAATAACTTGGTCGGTGTGGTTGACCGTAAGTTTACGGCACCTATCACTAATCTAAAAGCAGATGTGCGTACAAAAATTGAGTGGTTTCGGTTAGGTCAAATCACCGTTACGGAGATGGCATAATGCAAACTGACCACAAAAAGGTGTTAGCAAAACTTTATCCGCCTGTTTCATACGACGTAAATGGAGAGCGTTTTTTAGCACAGTGTGAGGTGGATGGTAATGCCTTTGACCGATTACAAAAAAGTGCGGTGGATTTATTGCAAATTATTGAACCTGCCACCTCCAATACGATGTTGTCCGATTGGGAACATTTATGCGGCATAAAAACAGATTATACCAATAACTATCAAGCACGAGTAAAACGTGTTATTGCCAAGTTAAATGCAATTGGGGGCTTATCCATTCCCTATTTTAAACGGATTGCGGAAAGTATTGGATATCGTATCGAAATTAAAGAGTTTTCTCCCCTTGCGAATGATTTACCAACAACGGGGGATTTAGCACAATTTCGTAATGAAGCGCGCGATAACTTGATTTTTATGTGGCGAGTATCGGTGCTTAATGGGGATGACAATATTGTGTATTTTCGCGCAGGTAGTTCCTTTGCAGGTAATCATTTAGTGGAATTTGGCGACCCAATTATTGAGGAATTCTTCCGAGATTTAAAACCTGCACATACTTACTGTTATTTTGCTTATCAAACAGGATCTTAATATATGAAAAGTTTAATGCCTCAAATTGATTCAAATGATGGCCTTTTTCACAATGGTAATCCAGCAACAGGTGAACAAGGCACACGAGTAACCGATACGTGGCTTAATAATTTGCAAGACCGAGTACGCGATGTACAAGCGGAAGTGCATTATGTGTTGCAAAAAGCGGGGTTCAAGCCCGTAGAAAATAAGCAAACTCAGCTTTATGAGGCGATTGTTAAGATTATTGATGACAACCGAAAGACGGCAAGTTTAACTCAAAAAGGCGAAACCAAACTTTACACAGGCTACGATAGCCAAAGTGAAGATTTAGCATTGACGCCTAAAACCGGTTATCAGTTAAAACAGCTTATTGACTCCAACACACGCTCGCTTGGCAATGTTATCCCCAACAGCAAAAAATCCAGTGTAGTCAACAGTAACAGCAACGATACCGTGGCAACCTCTGCAGCAGTCAAGACAGCTTACGATAAAGCAGTCTCTGCCGAAGAAAACAACCTCTATCAGAAAATCTATGTTGGTAAAGATAATTTGCAATTAGATCTAACAGATCGCCAGCAACTCATTAATCTTTTTGGCTATAGCTACCGCATTAACGGGCATTTATCATTCACCGCACATAACAATGCGCAAAGTAATATCACCGGCTTACCGTTAACCACAAAAAGCCCGATTGCTGTCACATTTTATATTATTGGTGGTTATTCGTCTGTTTATTGTCATTATCCACTTTTAGGTCGCTCATTTTTTAGTCGCATCAATTTTAATAACACGGCACTTACATATAAATGGATTGAGTTGCTTACCAACACTGGGGAACAAACCATCAATAATCAACTGGTTTTAGCAACAAGAGGTTGGAGTAAAATCAAGTTTCCAATTGATAGCGGGGGGGGTATGGCGTGTTGAAATGAATCCAAACAGCGAAACTGACCCACGTTTTAATTTTGTGTACAAAATGAAAGATAACACGTCACGTTATTGCTCTTTCCCAGTATTAAGAAAAAATGAAGTCGTTGCGTATCAAGACTGGGTTAATGCACAAATAGCCGAAAATTTCACGCGTGGTAAACTGACCACACAAAATCTTAATGACATTAAAGCCTACGGTATTTACGCGCAAGAGGCGAATAGAGATGCTACACCTGAGCGAAATTATCCGACCAATTTTGCCGGGACGTTGATTGTCTATCCATCGGCTTATAACGTCATGCAGAAATACATCAATTTCCGCTCGGGCGAAACCTATCAACGGAATGTCAATATTGACTTGCGCACATGGAGCGAGTGGCGACGGATTGATGGGCTTAATAGCGTATCTCGTTCAGGTGATAAGATGACTGGCTCATTAATGATTGAGGGCAGTGCACCAGGGGGATTTGCCAATGGACTTATGCTTAAAAATAAAGCTGGGGGTCAAAATACAGGCGTATTTGTTGATTTTTATCAAACCGATAACATCCCTCGCGCATCAATGTTAATGAGGGATGCTGGTAATAATTCAACCCAAATTGAATTTCTGAACACTCCGGAAGGAGCGGATTGGTATAGAGATAGCCGACAAGGAGTGCTTACAATTTCATCGACTGGGGGGTTGTGGAGTAAATCTTACGGCTGGCTGCATGATCACTTTTCCAAACAAGATGATATTCGCAATGTTTGGAACGAATTAAACAACACCTACCGAAAAAATAGATACCGACACCAGTATTATCCGCACCATTACAACAGTGCAGAAGTGTTTGATATACCAATGGCAGATAATGGTGTAATGCGAGTAATTATTATGAATGTAACTATTAATGGCTACGCTAAAGTCAATCTACCTGAAGCATTTAATGGGAGCTGTGTGGTGCAAGCAACCGATGTTGGTGGCGGTCAAAAGCGTGTTGGTGCAAATATCCAAAATGGGAATGTTGTTGAAATCCACAATAGTGGACAAACAGACTTTCAAATTTTAGCTATAGGCTGGTATGGATGGTAAAAAATATGATGTTATTTAATATAGAAACAAGCATGTTCGCACCTGATTATCTAGTAACAGATAATCAAAATTGGATTGAAGTGAGCGATGAAGAAATTGATGGTATTTCTGCCAGTATAACCGGCGGTGGTGCGGTTTGGGCTGAAAATGGCAAAATCAAATGCTCGGGCAAGGCACCGAGTTTCAACATGGCGACTAAATCCTTTGAGCTATCGGAGGAAAAACAAACCGCACTTTTAGCCGAAACCCAAACTCGCCTTATCGCCAACATCGATGAGCACGCAGCAAAAATCTACAGTACATGGACACGCTTTGAGAGTGAGTATCGTGAGCGTCAAGCCGCAGCAGAAGCCTTTAAAGCGGCAAATTATGAAGGTGATTGCAGTCGATATATCTCAGATTTTGCGCAACGTGCCAGACTGGATAATAAGACCGCTGCAAACCTGATTTTGACACAGGCAGCAGGCTTGGAAAAGTTGCAAGTTGAGTTGGCTAACCAACGTATGCGCAAGTATGAAGTCAAAGCCCCTAATCTTACGCTTGAGCAACTGCAATCAATCCATGATGACATTATCAAACAAATGGATAACTTGATGGAGGCATATCAAAATGGCTAAGGTGTATTTGGCGATGTACAAACACAAACGCGACTGGCGCAAAGAGCCATTCAAAGAGCCATTCAAAGAGCCATTCAAAGAGCCGACCGCATTACTCGATTTTTTACCAAAGGCAACTATTCTCACTGCGAGATTGCCATTGAGCGCATTGAGTTTGGCAATGGGCATCATTATGAGCATGCGACAGTGTATGACTGCTACTCATCATCGGTACAAGACGGTGGCGTGCGTTGCAAACAGATTGATGTGTCCGATAACACCAAATGGGATTTAATCCCACATCAACGATGTCACCGAGGCGCAAATCAAAGCCTGTTTTAACCGCACTTCTGGCAAAAAATATGACTGGTGGGGAGCATTAGGCATCGTGCTTGGGACCAAACAAAAACGCTCAAAGTATTTTTGTAGTGAGTGGTGCTTCAATGCGATTTTGGGCAGTGAAGAAGGCTGGCGGTTTAGTCCAAATCAACTGGCCGTAATGTTCAATAAAAGAAGAATTTAAAAGGGGGGTTACCCTGCACAAAGTTTAATTCAGTAAAGAAAAGACGGCGATAACAACGGCACTAGGAATGCTCGTTGTTACCAGCTACGCAGAACGAACCTGCATATAGCCATATGCCGCCTACCTTGCGCAAGGCGGGCGGATTGTAACAAATCTTTTAACTAGGAGAAATATATGCAGTCAATTAAAGCAATCCGTTGCACATTTTGTAACAAATTATTGGCGAAAGTGGGGATAGTTGGTTATTTAGAAATCAAATGCCCTCGTTGCAAAACCGTTAATACTACACGTTAATTTGATTTGAGTGTCAGAATGCCTTGAGCATCGGAACGCCATAGAATAGAAAGGAAAAACTATGGCAAATCAAAACACCTTTAAACAAGCTCCATTACCGTTTATCGGACAAAAACGAATGTTTCTTAAACATTTTGAAACAGTTTTAAATAAGAATATTAAAGGTGATGGCGAAGGCTGGACGATTATTGATACATTCGGCGGCTCGGGCTTATTAAGCCACGCAGCCAAAGTAATTAAAACCAAAACACACGTAATTTACAATGATTTTGATGGATATGCGGAGCGATTGGCGCACATTGATGACATTAACAAGTTGCGTGCCGAGCTTTACTCTGTAGTTGGTAACGCTACGCAAAAAAATAAACGTATGACGAAGGATTGCAAAGCAGAATGCATCAGAATCATTCAAAACTTCAAAGGGTATAAAGATTTAAATTGCTTAGCGAGTTGGTTATTGTTCAGTGGGCAACAAGTAGCAACGCTTGATGACTTATTCCAACATGATTTCTGGCATTGTATTCGTCAGTCTGATTATCCAAAGGCAGACGGTTATTTGGACGGCGTAGAGATTGTACGTGAATCATTCCACACGTTACTACCGAAATTTGCTGATAATCCCAAAGCATTATTTGTGTTAGATCCTCCGTATCTATGCACACGCCAAGAGAGCTACAAGCAAGCAAGTAACTTACTTTGATTTAATCGACTTTCTACGTTTGATTAACATCACACGACCGCCTTATGTATTCTTTAGTTCTACTAAGAGCGAGTTTGTGCGGTTTATTGAATATATGGTCGAGGACAAAGTGGATAATTGGCAGACTTTTGACAACGCACAGCGCATTGTAGTCAATGCTTCGGCTAGTTATACAGGCAAGTATGAAGATAACATAGTTTATAAATTTTGAGTATGCTTTAGCCATTGAAAAGGCGTAAAATGATTGCGGAGTAGTGCGGAGGAGGTAACTATGAATAAGCTCAAAATTGATAACGGCGATGAGTATATCGAAAAATTAGTAGCATTTGTATCTCAGTTTTACGCCGACAACCCAATATTTACCGAACTAAACTTAACAGATGAACAACAAAATCTTCTTATGGATAAGCTAATCATGCCAAAATTCAAAGATATTTATGATGTTTCTTATCAAGCATTAAGGCAAAGCTATTTTAAGTTGAATGGCTAATAACAGGATTTAAACGCCCTTTAAATAGTAATTAAAGGGCGTTTTTATTTGCTTTAAAGTTGTGATTCATTTTGCATAAATATTTTTTGGTTTATGCAAAATAAAAGCCTATTTTATGCAAAAAGATTCGCAAAATTATACAATTAGCTTATTTTTCATTTTTGATATTGGAGAAAATATTTGCCAAAATTGGACCCGATACATTGTGCCAGAAACTAAATAAAGCACTTGGTACCGTTGCAATTGGGTTGAAATGTGTGGCAGCCAGTGCGGCGCCTAAACCTGAGTTTTTGTTAAAAAGAATGAAAAGAGCGGTCAATTTAAAGACGTTTTTTGAGATGTCTATCCCTAACTTGTATTTATAGGTGGCTAGGAAGTGTTTATTTGCCAAGCATTTTCATCAAGCAATTGACCAAAATGACTTTCTACAAGAAGGCGAGTGATGTTATTTTGAGGATTAGTGAAGCTCTCTCTTGGTGTACCCGATTCGATAATTTCACCTTGATCCATCACCAAGACTTGATCAGCAATGTGTTTGATAATGCCTAAGTTTTGCCCTACATAAATATAGGAAAGCCCCAAATGTTCTTGTAAATCTAAAATTAAGTTAAGTAATTGAACACGTACAGAAGCATCTAATGCGCTAAGAACATCATCATTGACATCCTCCCCGCCCTAAAGGACGGGGATTCCTACTAGCTCCCACGCTTTGCGTGGGTTACTCTCGGTGGGTTCTTGTTGCTGACCTCTATTGAGATTCACTTCACAAGCTCTACGGCTGTGTCCCAGCCTATATTTTACGCTTGGACGATAGCTCGCCCACGCTCCAAAACGTTTAACGCCCCGACCACATCCGCATTTTCTGTGTAGTCACATTCTAAGCATTCAAAATCAGCCTGAGTTTGGCGATTTTCCTTTGCGGTATAACCGCAACAAGGGCAAGTTCGACTGGTGTTCTGAGGCGGGACAGCCACTAAAAAACCACCTAGCCATTGCGTTTTATAGTCCAATTGACGGCGGAACTCGAACCAAGATTGGTCTAATATCGCTCGGTTCAAACCTGATTTCTGTTTCACATTTTTACCATGATCTTCCGCTGTGCCTTTGGCTGATTTGGACATATTCAACACCTGTAAATCTTCAACGTAGATCATTGCGTGGTTTTTGCTGATTTTGCTTGAAGTTTGGTGCAAGAAGTCTTTACGACAGTTAGCGATTTTGTGGTGCAATTTAGCGATTTTCGCCTTTAATTTCTGCCAGTTTTGGCTAAATTTAATCTTGTTTTTAAGTTGGCGTTGTAGTTTTGCTAGTTTGCCTTTGTGGGTTTTAAAGGCATTCAACGGCTTAAAATATTCACCGCTTGAAAGCGTTGCAAAACGGGCAACGCCCATATCTATCCCAATTTCTCCGCCTTGATGTGTTGGGATTTCATATTCAAATTCCGTTTGAATACTGGCAAAAAAACGACCGCACTTTTGGCTAACTGTGACGTTTTTAATTTCGCCGACGACATCACGGCTGTTGCGATAACGAACCCAACCGATTTTCGGGAGATACAAGCGGTTGTTTTGTTGTTCCAGTTTGCAACCTTGCGGAAAACGAAAGCTCTCTTTCAAGCCTTTTTTCTTGAACTTCGGGAAGTCAGCACGCTTTTGAAAGAAGTTTTTGAACGCACTTTCAAGATCTTTCAGACTTTGCTGTAAAACTTGACTGTGGCAGTCTTTGAGCCAAATCAGTTCTTTTTTCCATTGCGGAAGCAGATTGGCTATTTTCGTATAACTGAATTTGACGCTGCGATCTTGCTCATATTGCTCATTCTGCCAAGCCAACGCCCGATTGAAGACAAAACGAGAGCAACCACAGAACTGCTTAATTCTGCGGATTTGTTCGCCGTTTGGCATTATTTCGAACTTAAAGGCTTTGCGTAGTTGCATTGGCAAGGTTTAGAATATGATTTTCCCACATTCTACACTTGGTCTATGAAAAAAGAAACTGAAATCAGACACGGCAGGCATTGTGTTTTTAATATGCACGTTCACTTAGTCTTTGTTACAAAATACCGCCGTGATGTTTTTACGAAAGCGATTTTAGATGATCTCAATTTGATTTTCGAAAGCGTCTGCAATGATTTTGAAGCAAAATTAGTCGAGTTTGACGGCGAAGACGATCACGTTCATTTACTCATTGAATATCCGCCGAAAGTGGCAGTTTCTACGCTAGTAAACAGCCTAAAAGGTGTATCAAGTCGAATGATTAGAAAGAAAAATTACCCAAGTATCCGAAAAAAACTTTGGGGCAATCAGCTTTGGTCGCCCTCTTATTTTGCCGGTAGTTGCGGTGGTGCACCTATTTCAATTATTCGCCAATACATCGAGCAACAACAAACACCCGATTAGTTAGCTTTGAAACGGCTACGCCGTTTGTGCCTTATATCTCCGCCCTGAAGGACGGAGTTTTACTGCACAGGGCTGATAATAATAATTTCAGGCTGAAGAATCAGTGCGCGAGCTAAGGCGATCCGCTGTTTTTGGCTCATTGAGAGATGTTTAATTTTAAGATTAGTATAATCGGGATAAAGTCCCACTAATGAAAGCGTTTCAAAGATCTTTTGATTGCGTGTTTCTTCATCCCAATCGGTAATTAATTTCAATGGTGCGTCTAAGGCTTGTCCTATATTTAAGCGAGGGTTAAATGCTGAATTCGCATCTTGGAAAACCATTCGGATATGCTGTGCTCGATTATGAAAATCTTCAAATTGTAACGGTAAATCATTGAATAATATTTTTCCTGAAGTTGGGGGGGAATCCCTGCGATCATTTTAACTAAGGTTGATTTACCCGAACCATTTTTACCAATGATCGCAAGCGTTTCTTTGCGATTAAGTGAAAAGCTTATCTCTTTTACTGCATAAAACTGCTCTGTACCAAAAAATTTAGCCGGACCTTCAAAGGTTTTGCTAAGATTTTCCACTTGTAGTAAAGGCATTATTCACTTCCTTTTGATTCTGTATTGAGCGTAAGTGGTGACGTTGTCATTTTATCTTTAAACTGCCTTTCTCGGATATTTATTGGATGATGGCAGGAAAACTCGTGCTGTTTAATGCGATATCGGCTTGGCTTTTGAATACATTCACGTTGTGCGAAAGGACAGCGAGGCCCTAATCGACACCCCATCGGCATTTGTTCCAGAATGGGGACAATGCCTTCCAATGTTCCCAATCGGCTTTTAAAACTTAAGGGGCGACTAAAGTCGGGAACTGAGTAGAGTAATGCTTGTGTATAAGGATGATGAGGCATTTCTAATAATTGCTCGGTTGGGCCAGACTCTGTATTTTGACCACAATAAAGCACAGAAATGCTATCACACCATTCACTAATACTTTTCAGATCATTACTCGCTAATAAAATCGTTGTGCCTTGGTTTTGATTCATGCTTGAAAGTAAGCGGAAAATTTGTAATGCTGTAATTGACTCCAAAGAATTGGTGGGCTCATCCGCAATTAATAAGCGAGGCTGATTTGCAATCGCTACTGCGATCATGACTTTTTGACCTTCACCTTCTGTGAGATCGTCAGGATAATGCCATAATGTCCAGGTGATCTTTAATACCTACACGGTGTAGTAATTCAATTGCTCGACGTTTTTTCCAGCCGAACCATTGCCACCAATGACCTTTAAATGTCCAGTTCGGAATACTCTGAATAAGCTGTTTGCCGATTCTTCGGCTTGAATCTAGGTAGCTTAATGGATTTTGGAAAATCATTGAAATTTCTTTACCAACGATTTTTCGACGTTGATTCGGTGTTAGTTTAAGTAATTCAACATCATTAAAACGAAAACGGTCAGCCGTAACAATCCAGTTATCTTTAATGGAATTACTGATTATTTTAGCGATTAAACTTTTACCGGAACCGGATTCACCAACAAGTCCTAGAATTTCCCCTTCATTGACTGAAAGATTGACGCCGTCCACAATTTTTATACGGCCGTTTGGTGTTTGAATTTCAATATTAAGATTGCGAATATCTAACAGCGCCATGGGTTACTCGTAATATTTATTGATTGCTTTACACAATCCGTTAGTAAAAATAATGCTCAATAAAATGGTAAAAATAATAGCAAAACCGGGTAATAACACTGTCCATGGTGCAAGATAAATTAATTCTAATGAATCTTTAATCATTGCGCCCCATTCAGGCATTGGACGTTGTGCACCTAGAGAAATAAAGCTTAATGCTGCAATATCTAAAATAGCAACCACAAATGCACGGGCGATTTCTTGCGTATAGGCAACACTAATATTCGGCAAAATGGTGCTTTTTAATAGCTCCCAGTTTGAAATCCCATCTAATCTTAGTAAGAGAACATAGTCTTTCTTCAGCTCTTGTTGAATGGCTTGATAAATGGCATGTACAAAATACGGCAAAATAGCTAATAGGGTAGCAAATATGGCATTCATCAAGCTCGGTTCCATTAATGTTGAAATGATAATGGCAATCAACAAAATAGGAATGGATAAAAACGCATCAAAAATATGGCCTAAGACACGAAATTTAATCCCTTCTGACATGCCCGCAAGAATACCTAATGCACCACCAATAATCGCTACAGCAATGACGACTAAAAGAGATGAACCAAGGGTATAGTGCGTTCCCATGATGAGTCGACTGAATACATCACGACCGAGATCATCGGTTCCAAAGAAAAAGGCAATACGGCCTTTTTCGACCCAAGATGGCGGCATCAATTCTTCTCCCACAAATTCCATGCTTTCGTTATAAGGCATGATTAGCTTGGGAAAAAGTGCGATAAAAATAAGAAAAACAAATAAATAGAAACTAAATAACGCTACACGATTTTGACGAAAAAGCAACCAAATCTGAAAAAAGGAGGTACTTTCACGAAATTCATCAGGTTCTCTATCTTGCATACCATCCCTTCTTATTAAATGGATCTAATATAAACATGAGTAATTTGGCTAAGGTATCAATAATGATTATACAAATACCAATTACCACTACACCGGCAGAAATGCTATTGTAATCTTGTTGGGTTACAGCATTTATGAGCCAAAGTCCAATACCAGGCCAGCCTAAGACTGTCTCTACTAGCATACATTGTGTTAACACTAAGGTAAATACACGAGTAAACTGTGGAATTAATAATGGAAATGTATTTCGAAAAACATAACGTCTTAAGATCATCCATTTTGACCATCCACGAGTTACTGCTGCTTTAGCATATTCTTGCTGAAGTAGATAATTTGCTCGTTGTTGAATAATACGGATAAATTCCATTGTTGGTAGAATGCAAAGCACCAATGTGGGCAAGGCTAAATGTTGTAAAACGTTCTGTACTATTTTTGTTTGGTAAGTCACATCTAAAAACCACATATCAATGATGGGAAAACCTGTTATTGGTTTGATTTCATAGAGTAAATTATATTGTCCAATTGCTGCAATTTCCCAATTTTGAATTGCTGCAACATAAAGCAAAATAGGGGCTAACCAGAAACTAGGAATCGATAAACCAACATTCGAGATACTTTGCAATGTTCGTGAAAAAGCACCTTGATTATAGACCGCACTTAATACACCCAAAGGAATACTTAAAAGACAAGCTAATAAGAGCGCAGTAAAGCAGAGTTCTAATGTGGGTGGTAAGACGGTGAAAATTAAATCTTTTAAGGATTTTCCGCCGTTATAAGTAATGCCCAAATCGCCTTGTAATAATGATGTTAAATAGTGATAGTAAGTACTATAAATATTATTGGTAATAAGAGCAGCATTAAGCGGATCACGCATTAAAATGACAAAGCTTAGCAAAGAGAGAATCAATAATAAGATAATCACCCAAACTATATGTCTAATTGCTGAAAGGAGCATTATTTTTTCTCCTTAGTTTTCATAAAATATAAAGTAGAAAAATTGATGCTACCAAATGGTGTCATTTCTATGCCTTTTACGTGCCACTTGCGACTAAAAGTCGTTGAACGTTTGCAATTGGCACAATAGGTAATTCATTTAAAATAAGTTCTTGTGCGCTATTATAAGCTTTAGAACGCTCATATAAATGATTAGTCGACAGTGCACGATCCATCATCTTATCAAATTCAGGGTTACACCAATTTGATAAATTTGTGATTTCATTTTGAGTATCACAACTTAAAATCGGGCGCATAAAACCATCAGGATCAAGGTTTCCTGCAAGCCACCCCGTTAAAATCAAATCGTAATCTTCAGTGTGATTGCGTAATTGTTCGGTTAAAAATGTACGTGTGACTGACCGCACTTTAACATCCACTCCAACCTTTGCTAAATCCCATTTGATAAGTTCAGCCATTTTAATGGGGGCAGGATTATATACTTGCTCTTCGTTTATTACCCACATTTTCAATGCTAATTTCTTATCTCGTAAGATTTTTTCCGCTTTTGAAGGCTGATAATCATAAGTAAAATCAGGTGTGTTAATCGCCGAAGCCCAAGAAATATCAGGAATAATATTATTCGCTACAGTTGCCGTGTTATGATAAATGTTTCGTACAATTCTAAAACGGTTTAAGCTTTGCGAAATGGCTTGACGAATAGTTTTATCCTGCATTAACGATTTTTGAAAATTGAAAGCTAAATAAGCTAAATTCATCCCTTCTGTTGATTGTAAATAATAAGAGGCATTTTTTTCACTTAACAAACCAAGTTGGCTGATTTCTGGAGAAGAAGCAATCTGACATTCATTATTAAAGAATTTTATTAAACGACCACTGCGCTCAGCTGAAAGATCTACAATAATATTTTTAATTTTGGCTTCTTTTTTCCAATACTCCTCATTACGTATTAAGCGAACATATTGATTATAAACGTAGTCTTTTACTTGGTACGGCCCCGTGCCGACAGGATGAGTATCCAATTGGGAGAGGTTATCATCAGCACTTAATTGGTATGCATATTCTTGCGAGAAAATAATAGAGTATTGACTGGCAAGATGCGACAGAATTGAGGCATCAGGTTCAAACAGTTCAATTTTGACCTGATAAGGATTCGTTGCTGTGATACTTTTAATTTTTTGATTCAGCTTAATACTTTCAAAATAGGGAAAGTGAACCTTCTTGGCTTGCTCGTGAAAGATTCTATATTGTGGATTTTTATAGGTTACTACATCGTCTGAAAGTGTCGGTAGATAAGTATCATGCCCTAAAACACGATTAATCGAAAAGACCACATCTTCTGCATTAAACTCACGTGTTGAGGTAAACCAAGGCGTACGATGGAATTTCACCCCTTGACGAAGATTAATGAGAATTTGTTTGCCATCAGATGAAATTGAATAGGATTGTGCTAACACAGGAACAAGTGCTGCACTGTGGTCTTTCATATCAAACAATTTGTTATAAATTTGCTCCGTCACCACATTCATACTGGTACCTGCGTCTGCAGTTTGCGGGTTAAAGGAAAAACCCGATGCATTTGTGCAGTATGTTAAGCCATTTTCTGTCAGCATTTTAGGTATGCGCGGGGCAGCTTGTGCCAGATTAATTAGGCTCAACCCACACAATAAAAAACAAAAAGTGACATTTCGATGTAACATAGCTTTATTATTAAAGACCGTTTTGTGATAAATTGAGTGAATTGTAAAATAATCAATCGTGGATTTGACCGCACTTTGCGCTTGGCTGTAACCGGGTTAAGTCGAAGCGGTAAAACGGCTTTTATTACGAGTTTGATTAATCAACTGTTACATATTAATCAAGAGGAAAATGCTCATCTTCCTTTATTTGAGGCTGCCCGAAATCAGTCTATTTTGGCGGTAAAACGAGTGCCTCAACAGGATTTAAGTATTCCACGTTTTGATTATGAAGCGAATCTCAATGATTTAGTGAATAATCCACCACAATGGTGCCAATCTACTCGAGGGGTGAGTGAAACACGCCTTGCTATTCGTTTTGAACGTCAATCGGGCTTACTTCGTCATTTTAAAGAACGTGGCACATTATACTTGGATATTTTCGATTATCCTGGTGAATGGCTATTGGATTTACCTTTGCTGAATCTAGATTTTCAACAATGGTCACTTGAACAAGCTAAAATTACATCGGGTATTCGCCAACAGTTTGCCCAAGAGTGGTTGGATAAACTGAAAAAGCTCGACCTAAGTGCGGTCGTCAATGAAGATGTTTTAGCAGAGATTGCAAAATCTTATACCGACTATTTGCTCACTTGCAAAGCAGAAGGAATGCAATTTATTCAACCAGGCCGATTTGTCTTGCCTGGCTGGCGAATTAGAAGGTGCACCTGCATTGCAATTTTTCCCGTTATTGCATTTGTCCGAGGAGCAATGGCAAAAGCTGAAAAGAGAGGCGAAATCCAATAGCTATTTTGCGGTGTTGAATAAGCGATACGATTATTATCGTAATAAGGTAGTGAAGGGCTTTTATGAAAATTATTTTTTGACTTTTGATCGCCAAGTAATTTTAGCTGATTGCTTAACACCACTGAATCATAGCCAACAAGCCTTTATTGATATGCAAACAGGTCTTAATGAGCTTTTCAAAAATTTCCATTATGGGAAACGTAATTTACTTAATCGCTTGTTTTCTCCGAATATTGATAAACTCATGTTTGTCGCAACAAAAGCCGATCATATTACAACAGATCAAATTCAAAATTTAATTAGCCTAATGCGCCAATTGGTGCAAGAAGGCGGCCGTCATGTAGAATTTGAAGGCATCGATACAGAATATACGGCAATTGCTGCGATTCGAGCGATAAAACAGGTTTTGGTTAATCAAAACGGTAAACAAATCAAAGCTATTCAAGGAGTACGTTCTTTAGATAAGCAACTTATTACAGTTTATCCAGGATCTGTACCAAGTAAATTACCTAATGCGGAGTTCTGGTCAAAACAATCTTTTGACTTTGATTCCTTTGAACCTCAAGTTTTACAACAAGGTGAAAGCATCCCACATTTAAGAATGGATGCTGTCTTGCAGTTTTTATTGGCGGATAGGTTTGATTAATTTTCATCCTGATGTAAGGGAAGGATGACTCGAGTATAAAAACTGCCGTTAATCATGGTTTTATTGAGATGATATTTGCGGTAAGCCTCAAATACTGACATATCAGGCTTGGTTGGATTTTGCCAGAATGAAGCTAAATCACCTTGGTGTGTGAGACCTTCAAAATGATAATTTGCACGCCCAAGCGTAATAACGGGCATTCCATGTAATAAGGCTGAAATACCACTCGTACTGTTTAATGTTACCATGCCTTTTCCACGGCGAAGTAGAACGGGCAATGGCACATCATGTACATAAAATAATCTTCCTTTTAAATGAGGATAGCAGCTTTCAAACTCTAGAATAACAGACTCATAATGAACAAAACCTCTATCCATTGGATGGTGCTTAATGACCAAGTTTAAATGATTAGGCGCAGATGTAGCAAAAGACCGTAGTACTTCAGCTAAGAATTCACCGACACTATTGAAGTCGCAATGTATTTTCACTTGACTATCATCATAAACTTGCAGCGGTACAATAAAAAAATGACCGAGTTCTCCTTTTGTTACTTTTTTTGCAAACGTGCGATCACGCAAATAATAACAAGTCCGTTTAATGCCCGAAATGATCCAATGTTTGATGTAATATTTAAGGTTAATAATACGATGGTGTTGATATTTAGGATAATTATCTCTAGCTAGATATGCACTAACGTAATATGCTATTGCTACTTTTGCCATCGTTAAAAAACCTTTGGCTAATTTAAGTGGTACGGTTGGCTCAGGTAAATTTTCGGCTTGTTCAAGATAGAAGTCTGCCTGGCGAGGAAGAGGAGAGAACGCATTTACCCCTAGTTTTTCGAGTGTTACATAATCAGGACGGAAATAGCCTTCTTCCAACACCCAAAATAGAATCTGTCTATCTTGTGAGATTTTTTTTGCGATTTTGTGGTATTTACGGTTATCACCAAAGCAAACCATCGCATCGATATTATGTTGTTTGCAAAATAGTTGCAGGTAAGGGTAGAACTCACTCACTGAGCCACGATAAGCAATCGTATTTTCAATCGATAATGGATAAAAATGCTCATCGCCACCGTTAAAATTGATTTTATAAACGGTTTTTCCTTGCCCCACTAACCAATCAGAAAGATCAGCAAAAAAGTGACCTATCGGCCCTTGCAAAAGCAAGATCCGCTGTGAACTTTGGACTAATTCATCTAAATAGTGGTTCATACGAAAACGATTATTTATTATATGATTAAGATATGTTGCTATAACTGGCGTTGTTAAGTACGCAATGCGCACACTAAATGCTGCAATTTGCCATATTGTTTAGCTAGCCAATGGCGATGAATACCGCTGTGATTAAGCGCTAAACGCTGTGCTTTCAAAATTTCAATCGCTGTTTGAGCATTGGTTAGCTCACCCGTATTCGGATTAACATATTGTGGATAATAGACCAATGTGCCAGAAATAAGTTCTAACAATGAAAGTTTTCGATTGCGGCGGTTAAAAGAGCAGTGATCAACGGTCAATCCCCAGTGGCTATAAAATGGCAAACCATAACAATGCACCGTTTTGTTTCTTAGCAAGGCTTCAAAACCTGCAAGAGATGTCATGGTGTGTAGTTCATCCACGGCATTGATGCAGTCAAGCACGTTTTCTGTTTTTGCAATTTGATCCGCTAATTTGACCGCTTGCGATTCTGCAATATGACCAATGCGGTTACCACTTACAACATCCGGGTGTGGCTTATAAACGATATAAGCTTGAGGATTTGCGGCGCATACTGTTTTTAATAAATCTAAATTAGTGCGAATATTCGGTGAGGCAGTTCGAATAGAGGCATCGTCTTCGACCTGTCCTACCACTAAAATTTTCTTTTTGACTGTATTCGGTAAAGAAAATGTTCCTTCACCGACATTATATTTACCGATATGTTGCGATACCAACGCATGTTGTAGTTGACTGGCTTCGATTAAATCTGCTTCGGTAAATTGTTGATGCTGCAAAATCTCTTCTAAGCGAGAAGGACTTTCTGCATTGAAATAGATACCTAAATCGTCACACACTAAAGAAAGTGGCGCAACCAAGTTTGAGCCAAGCCCAACTGAACGAATAAACCCATCTTCCATTCTGAGCATGTTAATATTATGCGCTTTAGCATAATTTAGCGCAGCTTCTTTACCGGTTCCCCATAGTAACAAGCGGTCATTTTTTGTGAATGTTTTACCATTGAGTTTACTCACATCTTTAACAAAATGTAGCTTGCAGCTTGGTAAACGGAAAAACGGTTTAATAACCGCACGTTTCCACAACGACATTCCAACGCAATAGAGATTACCTTGTAAGCACAAGTTAAGTGCTTTGGTGTGAATGATGTGGTTAATGACATCAAAAATTGTTCCAGCTGTGCCGGTGTTTGGATTCAAATAACGAGTATATTGAAAATATGCCGCATAAAACAGTTGTAAAACTGACCGCACTTTACGACGCTCACTTTGTGCCAATGCTTTAGCATTCTGATGACGATCATCCGTCACGCCCCAGCCAGCAAACCATGGTACGCCAAACGTCACCACCGGTTTACCCGCCAGTAATGCTTCAAACCCCATTTGAGAGGTAACACAATAAACTTTCTCTACGGCTTTAATCAGCGAAATCGGATTGACGGGATCACTAAAAAAATGCACGTTGCTTGGATAATTTTCATTTGGCGAAAAATAGCCCTGTTTTTTACCACTTAATACATCAGGATGGGTTTTCACTAAAATTTTGGCTTTGGGATTTTCTGTAATGGCAGCTTGTAACATCTGTGCAAAATGCTCAGCATCGGCTTGACCATATTTCACCGCCATATCGCCAAAGGTTTGGTCGATAACAAGCACTAATGGCTCGTCACCTTCTTTCTCATAATCCACTAATGTTTGGTTATATTTTGAAAGTTGATGCGTCATAATCTGTGATCGAACCTTTTCCGCTAAAACCTCATCACATTCTCCCGCCAGAACAAGCTGTTCCAATGTTGAGGGACGAGTCGTGTCGTAATAAATACCTAATTTATCCACGATCATAGAAAGTGGTGGATAACCATCAACGCCCAAGCCTAGCGAACGTAAAAAACCGTCTTCTAAGGCGATAAACGGTAAGTTATGCTTTTGTGCATATGCACGTGATTTTTTCGTGGAAGGACGTAACCCCCAACCCAACACAGAATCAGCCTTCGGCACAGAAAAAATGCGCGCGAAAGCCAATTTTTGATTAGGGAAAAATGAGGCTAAATGCGGAATTTTTTTGATTCCGTGCGAGAAAATCAGAGCAGTTGGCATGGTTCTAATTTGAATTTTTATATGATTGATTGTGTTTTTAATGCCTAAAAAAACATATCATACTTTTAGCTAACATAATAAAGTAATAGTATATTTTATGATTTCTATTTCAATATTTTTTGATATAGAAATTGGTTCTATAAGTACTTTAGTCTGATGTAGTTCTTCTATAAAATATGAGCATTCTATACTATGCAATGGTAACAATAATATTTTTTTTACATCATTCTTTATTATTTCTCCTTCATTGAAATATGTTATTTTTATTTCAAAATCTTGATTTTGTTTTTCATTGTTTTTTATTTTTAACAAAATAGAGTTGCTCTCTTTTTCTAAGTTGTTTGAGGTTATTTCAAAGACGCCATTTATTTTTTGTATATGATGTTTTTGTATTGTTTTTTTTGGCATGTCATCTGAAAAATTTCTAACGTTATATAGATAAATATTAGCAACTAAATTACTACCATATTCATTTAAGTGTTGTTTATCATAAAAATAGGCCTCTGTTTTTGGTACTATCAAGTCCAAATCAATAACCTTATACCCAAGATAAGAATTCTCTCTAATAATATCATTCATCATTTTAAGTTGGCGTTTAGATGAATTTGAACAGCAAGTTGATATAAAGAGATCGATACTGTATAACTCACATAGTTTAGATAGCATAATAATATTATTCTGTATCTGAATTAAATTATCTTGAATAGTTTTGAATCTAAAAACATCACTTTCTACTGATGGAATAATATTAGAAAAATATTTACTATTGTTATAATATCCATTTTCATATAGTAAAGCAGAAAAATCACAGGAAGGTTGAGAGTATATAATAACGTCAGGCTTTAAAATAATAATTTTATTAAGTATAAGGTTAAATAAGTTTAACCCTGTAGAACCAGATACTCCAGCATTATATACTTTTACTTCTTTTCCTTCTTGAAATAGAAAGCTTTCTTCCATAATTGCGTTTATTCTCTTTGATTCATCGATAAAAATACTTTCTATGAATGAATCACCAACTAAAAAAATTTTTTTATCTTCTTGGATATTTAAATGAGATTGCATAAATCCATTATTGTCAACTTTCTGAAAATAAGATCTATTTTTTTGTAGTAAGGGGGATTTTTTTATATAACTTTCTGATGGTGTATGAACTCTATGGATTCCCGGAAAAAATTCTTTTAGTCTAATGTGTCTCTTATTATTCATTTTTCAATACCTCATTTAATAATCTTTCACAGTTTTTATTATCATTATATTTATACATATTTCTAATTCTATATAGATATTCATTTTTAATAGAAAAATTAGAAATTATACTTTTAATAATTTCAGATATTAAATCATCTGTGTTATAAGTTACTTTTCCTGGCGCCATGCTAGTAAAGTCAAAGAATCCTTTTTTATAGTGTTTTGAATAGAATTCATCTTCATCAAATTGGAAAAATATAGATGGTTTTTCTTTGTAAGAGAAATCAAAAAACACACTAGAATAATCCGTTATTAATAATGATGCTTCATTAAAAAGATCCTTGTAAGATAGAGATAATTCATCGATAATAAGAATTTCATTTGATTCTAACTGTTTAAAGTATTTAGCATACTGTTTAAATCCAGGATGTAAAACAAATTTAATAATAACATTATTTTCTTTTAATGTATTAATTAGTAATTTATTTGATAATAAATCGACAAAATTTTTATAGTAGTCAGATTCTTTAAAGATTTCTAATTCAGCATGCAATCCATTTTTTAGAATATTTCCACTTAGATAGGATCTCCATGTGGGCATAATGAGTACAATCTTATCTTCATCTTTTTTCTTAATTAATTTATCATATCTTGGAAAACCCACATTAAATAAGTCTTCTTTATTAAAAAAGAAATTCTTATTTTTAAATATTGAATTTTCAAAGTTTGCTGCCGTTACAATTTTATAAATATGCTTGTTAAATTTATTTGCAGCTATTTCTATGTTATTCATAGTTATACCATGCTGTAACCATATAATTTTTGTTTCTATCAAATCATTATAATATTTTAAATGCTTAAATGATATTGGTTTAAAAAATGATGTTGCTAAATGCGATGTAAATATATACTTAGAATTTAAATAAAGTAACTTATGTTTTAGGCTATTTTGAATGATAACTTTACCTATTTTCTTGATTCTACTTATATCTGGGGAATTTTTATCTAGAACAAAATAAGAGTTCTTAGCGATATGAGGAACCGATTTATTAATATACGTAAAGAATGCTTCTGCATTATCATTAGCATTAATTGGTCGGTCATTAAATAGCCAGTACTTAGGTTTATTAAGTTTTAATAATCTTAACCATTTCCATGTTTTATGTCTTTTTCTTATTAAAAATAATGATTTTATCCTATTTGATATTTTATTAATTACAGTAGAGCTTTTTATATAAAAAGCTTTTTTATATAAAGATATACTAGTATTCTGTTCAGAATAAAGCTTAAATAAATTTGAATTAAATACGCCATTGCCAAGGAATGGACTTTCGCTATATGTTCTAAGTCTATTTACTATATGTAAGAAGCCATTGCTTTTTCTCTTAAAATAAAGTCGATATTCACCTTTTCTAAATACTGGTATTTCGAATCTAGAATATAATATGTTATTACTTGATTTTATATCACAGCATTTATGAATATAGAGGCTGTCGCAATAATATTCTTTAATTGGTTTTATAATATTTTTACCTTTGTCCATTATAACAATGCTAAGATCTTCGATGTTAAAATTATTAAATAATGTTTCAATTATAAGAACATTTTTTTCAATACTAATATTTTTTATATCCAATGGTAAATCATTGCATTTAAATATTTTACAATCATCTATGTTAATATAAGCATCTTCATCTATTGTTAGATTCTTTCTATATATTTCTGAAATAAAGTCAATTTTTTGTTCTTGTGTTTCTAAATACTTTGTTTTATGTAAAATAAAATCTTTAGGAATTAGAGACATAAAATCTCTATATCTATTAATTATATGATTATAATCATTCTTATTCTGGAATATTTCAGGTTTTATATTTTTTATTCTTGATCTAAGCTGGTAAGCTATTAGTTCATAGAATAAAACTTGATCTTTTGCATTAACATTTTCTAATATTTGGATTGGGGTAATAAAAGCTTGTGGTTTTACTCTACTTAGGTCTACTTGTGATCCTCCTTCTTGTCTTCTTCTATAGTTGTATTGAACGCCATTTTCGCACACATAGCCAAATTTATTAATATTACTGTAGATATTAAAATTAAATAGGGTGTCTTCTTCTCCAAATAATGAGGTATCAAATTTATTTTTCTTAATATTATCTCTTGGATAGAATGAACTTGCAGATGAAAGTATAAAGTTATGTTGTTCTTTATCTAAATCAATAATTCTGTTTTTATTTCCAAGTAATCTATATTTAGGATGTAATCCAGAAGCAGCCTCAAAAAATACTAAAGGTATTGATATATGAGCTAAATTTTGAGAAGAATTTTGTGTAAAAAATTTATTTACTTCATAAAGTACAGATGGAGATAATGTATCATCAGGATCAAAGAAATTAATGTATTTCCCTTCTGCAAGGGTTAATCCTTTATTTCTTGTTCCAGATAATCCTAGGTTCTTCTCATTCTTGTAATATAAAATATTATTAGGATATTTTTTTCTAAATTTTAGACATATTTCTTCACTGTTATCAGGGCTACAATCATTAACTAAAATTAATTGAACATTTTCTTCAAAATTAATTTTCTTTTGATTTATTATACTTAATATTGCTTCTTCTAACCATTGGTCAACATTATAAATTGGCATGATTATACTGAATATGAAATTGGTTTTCATGTATCCTCCTAAAAATATAGATTTATGAAAGTGTTAAAATTTTTATGATAAAAATGGTTATTAGAACTAGAAGTATCATTAATACAAAAAGAATGTGGTCTATTTCCATTCTCTTTTTTTTGTAATAACTTTTTATACTGTGCCTTAGCATTTGCGGAGCGAATATTAAAGTAATAGCAAATTTCAGGCGTAAGAACACTTTTCCCTTCTAAATACATGGCATAAGGTACAAAAAAAGTAGCGAGATTAAGATCGTTTTTACCCCTAAATCTATTTGATAAAAAACTTTCAATCTCTTCTTTAAACACACTCCATATTTTTTCAAAAACACTTTTCTTGAGTGGAATATAGGAGTGAATTAGTGGTGTTTGTATGTTTAATTCTTGTCCATACATTTTTCGTAATAAGCGTCTTGAATTCATTGAAGCGAGTAATGTAGGCGTAGTTGTACCTTTTGCATACATTTTATCTAAGTTTTTAATGGATAGGAAAATAGAGGCTAGCCCATTAGGTTTAAAAAAATGGCTTTTTTGTAAAGGTTTAGCTACAAATACATCATCATTAAAATAAATAAAATGTTCACTTAGGTTTGGAATTTTATGTAGATTAGCCTCAATAACATGTGAATTAAACGTAGGAAGATAATCGTGATCAATGATCTCACGATGATCCACAATTTTAATTTGGGAATCTTCATTATTAAGCCAATGTGGTATTTGATTATCCGTTACGATAAAAATGTACCGTACCCAAGGTAAGAATTTTTGTACACTTTTGACAGAGTAAAATAGCTCGTTATGTTCTTCAAATCTGACATTATCTTTCGCATAGAATGCATAGTTGTTTGCTAGTTTCGAATAGTGCTGTTTCTTTTCCTGCCATTTTTCATCTTTATCATTAACCCATGTGAAAACGACATCAATAGGTATTGGTGTATTCATTAGCGAGCTTTCTAGTTTTTCCAGATTTTCTTGATGAGAGAGAACAGCTCGTTCATCTAATTCTTTAATTCCTTGTTCATTATTTATAATAGGGTATTTATTATTCAATGCGTCACGAAAAAATATGTGTGGCTTCGTAACAAATTTTTTTAGTTTTTTCATATTAATATAACCTTACTAATTATATTTAGCATATAAGCGCTAATATATATTTTAGAATCATTATTAGCTTTTCTTGCTGTTTGTATAGCGGCTAGTTCAACTGGTGATTTTAGCCTATTTAGTATGAATTGTCAATTATCAAAAAAGTAAATGAATGTAATTTTAAATTATTATGAGATTTATAAAAATATAAACAATACATAAATCGTATTAATATTAAAGAGGGGATAAAAATTTTGATTCCTGATTGAATAAATGCTATACTCTGCAGGATTATTTTCACGCATATGAGCGAAAATGATTTATGCAATATTTTGCAAGTCTTGACGTTTTTATTCCTAATCATGAGATGAGATATTCAATGAAAAATTATCCACTAAAAGCGGTCAGCTTTGCATTGATGTTTGGACTTTCCGCTTGTTCTTCGTTACCAACTTCAGGACCAAGTCATTCAGCGGTATTAGATATAAACCAAGGAGCTGATGCATCTGAGTTAGCAGCAAAAGTTAATGTAGTTGAGTTAAATGAATTACTCGTGCAACAAATGTACATGGCACAACAAAGTCAACGCTTTTCAGGGTTTGCAGATGTGTCTGGCAGCAGCGGTTATGCTGGTGCTGTAAATGTGGGTGATGTATTAGAGATCTCCATTTGGGAAGCCCCTCCAGCAGTGTTATTTGGTACAACATTTAGTAGTGAAGGACAGGGCAGTGGCCATGTTACACAATTACCTTCACAAATCGTAAATAAAAATGGTACGGTAACCGTGCCATTTGTTGGAAATATCAGTGTCGCAGGTAAGACACCAGAGGTTATTCAAGCTCAAATTGTGGCAAGCCTTAGACGTAAAGCAAATCAACCACAGGCAGTAGTTAAAATTGCTAACAATAATTCATCAGATGTGATTGTTATTCGTCAAGGTAGTACTGTGCGTATGCCATTAACTGCAAATGATGAACGTGTTTTAGATGCAGTGGCTGCTGTAGGTGGATCAACAGAAAATATTGAAGATGTGACTGTTCAGCTTACGCGAGGAAATCAAGTGAAAACATTGGCATTTGAAACCTTAATTGCCGATCCTAAGCAAAATATTGTATTACGTGCAGGCGATGTGGTTTCACTTTTAAATACGCCATATAAATTTACAGGGCTAGGCGCTGTAGGTAATAACCAACAGTTACGTTTTTCTAGCAGTGGTATTACGCTTGCTGAAGCGATTGGTAAAATGGGCGGTTTGATTGACACGCGTTCTGACCCACGAGGTGTCTTTGTATTCCGTTATATGCCGTTTGCACAATTAGACTCTAAAGCACAGCAAGAATGGGCGGCTAAGGGGTATGGTAATGGCATGGAAGTGCCAACCGTATACCGTGCGAATTTATTACAACCGGAAACCATGTTTTTATTACAACGCTTCCCTATCCAAGATAAAGATATTGTATATGTGTCGAATGCACCGCTTTCAGAATTCCAAAAATTCTTGAGAATGATTTTCTCGATTACCTCGCCGGTAACGAGTACGACCAATACGATCAGAAGTTATTAATTTAAGGGGATAATATGACAACCGAAAACCCAGTGGCACCGAAGAAAAAGAAGAAATCACTTTGGAATAAAATGAATTCGCTTTTTGGATTAACTGTATTGATTCCAACTGCTTTTTCTGCAGTATATTTTGGTCTATTAGCATCTGATATCTATGTTTCAGAATCTAGTTTTGTAGTACGTTCTCCTCGCAGTCAGTCTTCTTTAAGCGGAGTTGGTGCATTATTGCAAAGTACGGGTTTTTCTCGTTCACAGGATGATACTTACTCTGTGCAAGAGTATATGCGTTCACGTACAGCACTATCAGCATTAGAGCAAAGTTTGCCTCTTCGCACTTTTTATTCTGAAAAAGGCGATTTATTAAGCCGCTTTAATGGGTTTGGTTTGAATGATACACAAGAGGCATTCTATCGTTATTTTAAAGAACGTTTGAGTGTTGATGTGGATTCTATTTCTGGCATTGCAACATTGCGAGTGCATGCTTTTGATGCTGAAGAAGGTTATCAAATCAATGAGCGCTTATTGAAAGAAGGTGAATCATTAATCAATAGATTAAATGAGCGTGCAAGAAAAGATACGATTGAATTTGCTGAGCAGGCCGTAAAAGATGCAGAGAAAAATGTGAATGAAAGTGCACAAGCATTGAGTCAATATCGTATTAAAAATAAAATTTTTGATTTACCGGCTCAATCTGGCGTGCAAATTTCATTAATTTCAACGTTGAAAAGTGAATTAATCCGAGTTGAAACTCAATTAGCACAATTAATTTCAATCACGCCAGATAACCCACAAGTACCCGCATTGCAAATGCGCCAGAAAAGTTTGAAAAGAGAAATTGATGAACAAACACGTCAATTATCAGGTAATGGAAATTCAGCTGCAACACAAACTGCAGATTATCAACGTTTAGTCTTAGACAATGAGCTTGCTCAACAACAATTGACCGCAGCAATGACATCTTTACAAAACACTCGCGGAGAAGCCGATCGCCAACAACTTTATTTAGAAATAATTAGTCAACCAAGTAAACCTGACTGGGCATTAGAGCCAAGTCGTATTTATAATATCATTGCGACCTTTATTGTCGGTTTAATGTTATATGGTGTATTGAGTTTACTTATCGCAAGCATAAGAGAGCATAAAAACTAATGCAATATGGTGATCAAACAACGTTTAAACAATCATTAGCGATTCAAGGGAGGGTGATTAACGCATTACTTATGCGTGAAATAGTCTCTCGTTATGGGCGTAAAAATATTGGCTTTCTATGGCTGTTTGTTGAGCCTTTACTCATGACTTTTTTTATTGTGATGATGTGGAAATTTATTCGTGCTGATAAATTTTCAACTTTAAATATGATTGCTTTTGTCATGACGGGCTATCCTATGGCGATGATGTGGCGCAATGCTTCGAATCGTGCAATTGGATCAATTTCAGCAAATCTTAGCTTACTTTATCATCGAAATGTTCGTGTGTTAGATACTATTTTTACACGAGTTTTACTGGAGGTGGCGGGGGCTTCTATTGCTCAAATTCTTTTTATGGTAATCCTGGTGATGATCGGTTGGATTGATGCGCCACAAGATGTGTTTTATATGCTTATTGCATGGTTTCTCATGGCTATGTTTGCTTTTAGCTTAGGCCTAATTATTTGTGCTATCGCTCAGCAATTTGAGGTTTTTGGTAAAATTTGGGGGACCTTAAGTTTCGTATTGTTACCTATTTCAGGAGCATTTTTCTTTGTACATAATCTTCCATCACAGGCTCAATCTATTGCACTTTGGCTTCCAATGATTCATGGTACGGAAATGTTTCGTCATGGTTACTTTGGGGATACGGTAGTCACTTATGAGAGCATCGGATTTTTAGTCGTAAGTGATTTGGCTTTATTGCTAATTGGCTTAGTGATGGTTAAAAATTTCAGTAAAGGGATTGAGGCGCAATGATTCGTATGAATAAAGTGTGTAAAAAGTATCACACTAATAGTGGTTGGAAAACGGTACTAAAAGATATCAATTTTGAGTTAAAAAAAGGTGAGAAAATTGGGATCCTAGGACGAAATGGAGCAGGCAAATCAACACTTATTCGGTTGATCAGTGGAGTAGAACCCCCAACAAGCGGCACTATTGATCGTTCAATGAGTATTTCTTGGCCATTAGCTTTTAGTGGTGCATTTCAGGGAAGCTTAACCGGGATGGATAACCTGCGTTTTATCTGCCGTTTATATGATGTTGATCCTGAATATGTGACTCGTTTTACAAAAGAATTTTCTGAATTAGGTGATTATCTTTATGAACCAGTGAAGAAATACTCTTCAGGGATGAAAGCTCGGCTTGCATTCGCTCTTTCTCTTTCTGTTGAATTTGATTGTTATTTGATCGATGAAGTAATAGCGGTGGGAGATTCTCGGTTTGCAGAGAAATGCAAATATGAATTATTTGAAAAGCGTAAAGATCGTTCCATTATTTTGGTTTCACATAGTCCAAGTGCAATGAAATCTTATTGTGATAAAGCTGTGGTGTTGGAAAATGGTATGATGCACCATTTTGAAGATATGGACAAAGCGTATCAATATTATGATCAAACTCAAAAATAATTAATAAGTAATGTCTTAATTTAAAATTGATAGAAAGCTAAAATTGGTTTAATTGTTAAGTCTTTAATATAAAGATAATTTTTTATTGATATTTAGGTAGAATCAATTTGAGTCTTTCTAAAGTAAAGAAGCTTATGATGAAAATGAAACTCTCGTAGCATTAGCAATCAGCGGAATTTGTGCTGCTGGCGTGGAAAATGCGCATGACCATATGGCAAAACCAGCACATCCTTCCATCGAAGTAAAAGTACAACAATCAGATCCTGCAAATGGTAACAAAGATGTAGGGACTGTAACCATTAACCATTACTGAATCAAATTATGGTTTAGTGTTTACACCAAATCTACAAGGTTTAGCTGAAGGTTTACATGGTTTCCATATTTATGAAAACCCAAGCTGTGAACCAAAAGAAAAAGACGGTAAATTAATAGCAGGTTTAGCGGCTGGCGGTCACTGGGATTCTAAAGGTGCAAAACAACATGGTTACCCATGGCAAGATGATGCTCACTTAGGTGACTTACCGGCTTTAACAGTATTACATGATGGTACAGCAACTAACCCTGTTTTAGCTCCACGTCTTAAAAAATTAGATGAAGTTCGTGGTCACTCTATTATGATTCACGCAGGTGGCGATAACCACTCAGATCATCCTGCTCCACTTGGCGGTGGCGGCCCACGTATGGCATGTGGCATGATTAAATAAGTCGATTCTTAAAGATAAAAAGTGAGGTCAATTTCTAAAGAGTTTTAAAACCTCTCAAAAATCGACCGCACTTTTATTTTTTTATCACTTTATTTAATCACTTCCGTTGTATATTCCAATTTGTGAATGGCATTAATCAATTGCTCATCAGCCACTTTGGGGTCTTCTACAACAGTAACGGTTCTATCTTTAATGGAGGCTTTAGTGGAAATCACGCCATCAATATTGCGTAACTCTTTATTCACTAAATAAGCACAAAGCTGGCAGTTCATTTCATTCACTTTTAGCACAATTTGTTTGGTTTCATTCGCATGAGCGAAAGAAATTGCAAACAGCGAAAGCAAAAGTGCGGTACATAATTTCTTCATTTTTATTCCTAATTAGCTAATTCTAAAATCCAAGGCAAAATTGTTGGATAGGTTAAGAAAAAAATCATCACGATAAATACAATCCAATATAAAACGATGAGTTTTTTACGGGAAATATATTTGCTACAAATGATTTTTTTGGAAAACATCAACAGCCAAAATCCATAGGCGAAGGCACATAATGAAACGATAAGCATAGGAATACGCAAATAATCATATTCGCCTAAGCCAATCAACCATGTAGATGACACGCCGAACACTAAATAGATTAATGGTGCGATGCAGCACAAAGTTGATGCCACCGCGGCACTAAGTGCGGTGGCTATGGCAACCCAAAAGGATTTATTAGAGCTTTTTAGAGACGTAGTCATATTTAAATTCTTTTGGATCAAAGGAATTTAACGGATCGCCACCCACTTCAGCATACGGATAGCCGAAGTTATTGATTGGAGCCAGTTCTGGTTGTGGATATAAATCGAAGTCACGGGCATGATTAAATCCCACCCAGTTTGCTTCCCAGTTACCAAACAAATATTTTGTTACGGCTTGTGTATCTTTATCTTCAACAGATTTTTTCTCTGCTAAACGCATTTTGGCAACGTCTGCGGAATCAACTGGTACCCATCCAAATCCTGCAAGGTAGAATTCAGCACGGCAGTGCTGACCGCCACTTACGTTTGCGATGCCTTGTTCATTCGCACTACCGAAAGCACCTTTGGAATATTTGCCCATTTTCTCTGCCGCACCTAAGCGAATACCAAAAATTTCACGGGCTGGGATGTCTGCCGCACGAGCAAGCGCCACAAATACAGAGTTAATATCGGTACATTTACCTTTTAATACGCCAGTAGTAAGAATTTTTTCTACATCGCCGTCACCACAACCTAATACAGAATTATCACGTTCCATATTTTTTACGATCCAATGGTGAATAAGTTCTGCTTTTTTCAATGGATTAGTTTCTTTACCTACGATTTTGTCAGCAAATTCTTTCACAATGCCATCAGTTTTAATGTGTTGAGTAGCTTTTAAATACTCTTGTACATCCACGGAATACTGAATATCTTTTGGCGGAGTATAATTCTCTAAAGCACCTTTCACCATAGGTTCACGGTCTTTTGTTTCAATGACCATCGTGACTTTTAAATCACGTTTTTGTGCATCTTTATCCCAAGTGGCAAATAAGGTTTTCGCACCGTATTTATTGTTTTCTGTTACATAGGCATTCATGTAATTACCTTCAAAGTGAATCGATTTCACTTGTTGGTATTCTCCATTAAATGGCAATGGAACCCATAAATTGGTTTGTCCTTGCGAGCCTTTTGGTGCAACTAAATCGTAGGTTTGCGTGAATTCGTAAAGATGGGCGTCTGTATTGTAGTTTGGAATAATGGTGTTTGCATGAGCTAACGAGCCACACGCAGAAAACACCGCAACCGCGATAAGTTTCTTCATGAAAAGATCCTCTAGTTAATAATAGTTAAACTTAACATATTAGATAAACTAATACGCCACTATGCTAACGGATTTTTAAATCTATAGTCAATTTGTTATTCCAAAATTTATAAAAACATCAACCTACTAAAATACCCTATAAATAATATACCTATTAATAATTAGTTGATTTGGCTCAAGTAAAACTTCTATACAAAGATTATAATTAACTCGTTTTAGTTATTACTCGATCTTACTGTGGGGGACGATATTATGAGTAACTTTAATCAAATAAGTCGCCGAGATTTTGTCAAGGCGTCATCTGCGGGAGCTGCACTGGCAGTTTCAAATCTTACTTTACCTTTCAATGTAATGGCTAAAGAGACACAATACCTCAATGAAAATAGTCAGGAACGTATTGTTTGGAGTGCTTGTACAGTAAACTGTGGTAGCCGTTGTCCATTACGAATGCACGTAAAAGATAACCGAATCACTTATGTGGAAACCGATAATACGGGGACAGAAACATATAATCTTGATCATCAGGTTCGTTCTTGTCTACGTGGACGTTCTATGCGTCGTCGAGTGTATAACCCAGACCGTTTAAAATATCCAATGAAACGTATAGGTAAACGCGGAGAAGGTAAATTCAAACGAATCAGTTGGGATGAGGCTTTAACTGAAATTGCAGACGCATTGAAACGCAATATCAAAAAATATGGCAATGAATCAATTTATTTAAACTATGGTACGGGAACACTCGGTGGCACAATGGCTAAATCTTGGCCACCTGCATCAACTATGATCGCTCGTTTTATGAATTGTATTGGTGGATATTTAAACCATTATGGTGATTACAGCACCGCACAAATTGCAGTCGGTTTAGATTATACCTATGGTGGTGGTTGGGCATTGGGAAATGGAATGGCTGACATTGAAAACACCAAATTAATAGTGTTATTCGGTAATAATCCTGCAGAAACTCGTATGAGTGGAGGTGGTTTAACTTATTGTATTGAACAAGCCAAAGCTCGTTCCAATGCCAAAATGATTATTATCGATCCTCGTTATAATGATACTGGTGCAGGGCGTGAAGATGAGTGGATCCCAATTCGTCCAGGCACTGATGCAGCCCTCGTTTCAGCTCTTGCTTATGTAATGATTCAAGAAAATCTCGTGGATCAACCTTTCTTAGATAAATATTGTGTTGGTTATGATGAAAAAACATTACCCGCTGACGCCCCTAAAAATGGTCATTATAAAGCCTATATTTTAGGTTATGGTGATGATGGTATCGCTAAAACCCCTGAATGGGCGGCTAAAATCACTGGTATTCCAGCGGAGAGAATTATTAAACTCGCACGTGAAATTGGCAGTACAAAACCCGCCTTTATTTCCCAAGGTTGGGGGCCTCAACGTCGTAGTAATGGAGAATTAATCTCTCGTGCCATTGCGATGTTACCAATCTTAACGGGTAATGTTGGAATTCACGGTGGTAACACTGGTGCACGTGAAAGTGCGTACAGCATTCCATTTGTGCGGATGCCTACGCTAAAAAATCCCGTGAAAGCAAGCATTCCAATGTTTTTATGGACAGATGCAATTATTCGAGGCACAGAAATGACCGCACTTACAGATGGTATTCGTGGTGTTGATAAATTATCTTCCCCCATTAAAGTAATTTGGAATTACGCAAGTAACTGTTTGATTAATCAGCATGCACAAATCAATCGTACCCACGATATTTTACAAGATGATACCCAATGTGAAATGATCATTACTATTGATAATCATATGACATCTACTGCCAAATACAGTGATATTTTATTACCAGATTGTACAACTTCAGAACAAATGGATTTCGCTTTAGATGCCTTTGTATCCAATATGGCCTATGTCATTTTTGCAGATCAAGTGATCAAACCATCTTTTGAATGTAGACCTATTTACGATATGTTGAGTGATTTAGCTGAGAAAATGGGCGTAAAAGAAAAATTTACTGAAGGAAGAACACAAGAGGAATGGTTACGCCATATTTATGAGCAATCTCGAGAAAAATTACCTGAATTACCTACTTTTGAAGAATTTAGACAACAAGGTATTTTTAAAAAGGTTGATCCTAATGGCTTTAAAGTTGCATACAAAGATTTCCGTGATAATCCAGAAGCCCATCCACTTAAAACGCCATCTGGAAAAATTGAAATTTATTCTTCTCGTCTAGCTGAAATAGCAAAAACTTGGAAATTAGCAGAAGATGAAGTGATTCATCCCTTACCTATTCACGCCCAAAGTTTTGAGCATTACGGTGATCCATTAATGGAAAAATATCCGTTACAACTAAGTGGTTTTCACTACAAAGCGAGAACCCATTCAACTTATGGCAATGTGGATGTATTAAAAGCAGCTAATCCACAAGAAGTTTGGATGAATCCTATTGATGCAGAACCTCGTAATATTAAAAATGGCGATATGATTCGTATCTTTAATGATCGAGGCGAAGTACGTATTAATGTAAAAATTACCCCCCGTATTATTCCAGGGGTTGTGGCATTAAGCGAGGGGGCTTGGTATGCACCAGATAAAGATCGTATCGATCATTCAGGTTGCATTAATGTACTTACGACACAACGCCCATCACCGCTTGCGAAAGGTAATCCGCAACATTCTAATTTAGTTCAAGTGGAACGTTTGTAGGGGGATAATTATGGAACAATATGGTTTTTATTTTGATTCTGAACGCTGCACAGGCTGTAAAACTTGTGAATTAGCCTGTAAGGATTACAAAGATCTTGGCACAGAAGTCAATTTTCGTCGTATTTATGAATATACAGGTGGTCAGTGGAATCAACAAGCAGATGGATGCTGGCATCAAAATATATTTGCTTATTATATGTCTATTTCTTGTAATCATTGTGCAGATCCTGCTTGTACAAAAGTTTGCCCAACTGGTGCAATGCACAAAAATGCAGATGGTTTCGTGATCGTCAATGAAGAAATTTGTATCGGTTGTCGTTATTGCCATATGGCATGTCCTTATGATGCACCGCAATATGATGCACAAAAAGGTCATATGACAAAATGTGATGGATGTTATTCTCGCATAAAATCAGGTCAAAAACCGATTTGTGTTGATGCCTGCCCACTACGTGCATTGGATTTCGCTCCTATTGATGAACTTCGAGCAAAATACGGCACTCAAGCCTCCATCGCACCACTACCACCGGCTGATATCACTCAACCAAATTTAGTGGTAAAACCCAATAAACACGCTCGTTTAAGTAGCGATACAAGTGGGTTCTTAGGAAACCCAAGAGAGGTGTAAGATGAATACAGGATTATATGAACTGCCACTAGTATTTTTTACAGTTTTGGCACAAAGTGCGGTCGGTGCTTGGCTTGTTTTCACATTTGTACTATTAAATGAGAAAAATACAAAAAGTCGCACTTATATTCATAAAGTAATGTTTGTGATTTTGGCTTTGCTAGGTATTGGATTTATTGCTTCCATTATGCATCTTGGCTTACCTATACGTGCATTTAATTCACTTAATAGAGTCGGCTCATCAATGATGAGTAATGAAATTGCCACTGGTGCAATATTTTTCGCATTAGCAGGTTTCTACTGGCTGATTGCAATTTTAGGTAAAATGCCAGCTTCACTTGGAAATGTATGGCGAATTGTGATCGCCCTTATCGGCATACTATTTATGTATGTAATGAATCAGGTTTACCATATTACAAGCATACCAACTTGGAATAATGCATTAACCTCTTGGTCATTCTATCTTACCGTTGTATTAGGTGGATTAACATTGAGCTATGCGTTATTAATCCCTAATAAACAACGTGAATATCAGCTTCAGCGTCTGCCAAGTTTATTTGCCATTGGAGTATTATTGGTCGCAATAGTCGCCATATATCAAGGCTTCAATTTACACAATATTCACAGTGCTATTCAAAATGCCGCTGACCTCGTACCAAATTATGCCATAATGACCGTAACTCGCTTATGTTTACTTTCCATTGTAGCTTTCCTCTTATTCCGAGTGAAAAACATAGGACTATTAGGTATTTCCGTTCTATTAACGTTAGTAGCTGAAGGCATCGGTCGCGTATTATTTTATGGATTACATATGACTTACGGTATGGCGATTGGTGGTTAAATTATGTTGAGGCGTATAGCATACGCCTCAATTTTTAGAAACGTTAATTAGTAATATTTAACCAACCCTCATATCCCCATTCACTAATGACAAATTGTTTTCGGAGATACTATGCAAAATACTCTTCAACAAATTTCTATTTATGGGCGTTTACTCGGTGCAGTATTTTACTATGAGCCTAATGATGCACGACTTACTGATATTTTGACATTCTTTCGCCAACCAAATTGGATGCAGGAATGGGAAATTTCATTTGATGTAAAAACACATAAAAAAATCACCGCACTTATTGAAAAAGGGCTGCAACAAAATATCACTGAACAATATCAGTATTTATTTATTGGTCCAAATGAATTACCTACGCCACCTTGGGGATCCGTATATCTTGATCCTGAATGTGTTATTTTTGGTAATTCTCTCTTAGCATTACGCGATTTCTTACAACAACATCAAATCGCATTTCAAACACAACAAGATGAACCAGAAGATCATATTGGCTTAATGCTAATGCTTGCTGCATATTTAGCAGAAAATCGACCGCACTTATTAATCGAATTTCTACGTGAACACTTCTTAACTTGGGCGTATCATTTCCTTGAACAACTAAGCAAAATAGAAAATTCTGATTTTTATCAAGCTCTTGCATTACTTACCCTAAAAACTTTACAACAATGGCAAGTAGATTTACATATTAATATACCGACAGTAAGATTTTATCGATAATGAAAAACGAAGCCTATTATCAGGCTTATTTAAGCCACCATCACATTTCTCGTAGAGGACTATTGCGTCATGTATTTCCAGCTACAAAATCAACAATGGAAAAAACGCAATCTCGTCCTCCCTTTTCAGCACGAGAAGATTTATTTTCCGCCGTCTGCAATGGTTGTGGGGAATGCGCTTCAGCTTGCCCTAATGGTTTAATTCAACTAAAACAGCAACAAGCCACCCTTGAAATTGACTACGCACCTTGTGATTTGTGTGGTAAATGCGCAGAAGTTTGTCCGACAAATGCACTACATCCTAATTTTCCAGCGGATACATTACTTCGTCCACAATTTTCCTCAGCCTGTTTAATCCTACAAAATCAAACCTGTCCAGACTGCCAAACCGCTTGCCCACAACAAGCAATCTCCAGCACTTTAGAGATTGATAATGAACGTTGCAATGGATGCGGAGAATGTAAAATTACCTGTTTTGTCGCAGCCATAACACTTAAATAAAAAACCTTAATTTTCCACCGCACTTTCCTTCTAACATTTGACACCCCTAGCCCTTACACCTATTATTCCGTAGTTATTTATTTAAGATTTACGGAACAAAATAATTATGGTGAATAAAACCGCTCAACTTAAACAAGCTCTAGAAAATCGCATTCTCATTTTAGACGGTGCGATGGGGACGATGATCCAAAAATATAAACTGACCTAAGCCGATTTTAGAGGCGAGAAGTTTAAGAAAAGTGCGGTCGATTCTGTCGCAGAATGGTGCACTTGGCCAGTGGGAGAACTTTTAAAACACGCCCTTGTGAAAGGGATTACCACTTGCCAAACATTACCAAGCCCACTAGATGTGATTGAAGGCCCGTTGATGGCTGGCATGGACGTAGTCGGCGATTTATTCGGCGATGGTAAAATGTTCCTGCCGCAAGTGGTAAAATCGGCGCGCGTGATGAAACAATCTGTGGCGTATTTAGAGCCATTTATCAACGCCACCAAACAAAAAGGTTCCAGCAACGGTAAAGTGGTGATTGCAACCGTAAAAGGCGACGTGCTCGATATCGGTAAAAACATCGTAAGCGTGGTAATGCAATGTAATAACTTTGAAGTGATTGACTTGGGCGTCATGGTGCCGGCGGACAAAATCATTCAAACTGCTATTGATGAAAAAGCGGATATCATCGCATTAAGTGGCTTGATTACCCCCTTCTTTAGATGAGATGGAATACTTCTTAGGCGAGATGACCCGTTTAGGCTTGAAGCTGCCTGTGATGATTGGCGGTGCTATCACCTCTAAAGAACATACGGCAATTAAACTTTATCCAAAATATAAAGAACACGGCGTATTTTATACCTCAAATGCCTCCCGTGCGGTAACGGTGTGTGCGACATTGATGAACCCAGAAAGCCGTGCGGCATTATGGGAACAATTTAAAAAGGATTACGAGAAAATCCAACAATCTTTTGCAAATAGTAAACCGCTACGTGAACAGCTTAGCATTGAAGAAGCACGTGCAAATCTCTTTGATGGCTTTAGTGGTGAATGGGCAGATTACGTGCCACCAACGCCAAAACAAACGGGCATTGTGGAATTTAAAAACGTACCAATTGCCGAGTTGCGCAAATTTATCGACTGGTCGCCATTCTTCCGTATTTGGGGCTTGATGGGCGGCTATCCGGATGCCTTTGATTATCCTGAAGGTGGCGAAGAAGCACGCAAAGTGTGGAACGATGCACAAGTGGTTTTAGATGAATTAGAACAAAACCACAAACTCAACCCAAGCGGCATTTTAGGCATTTTCCCTGCGGAACGCGTGGGCGATGATATGGTGCTATTCTCTGATGAAGAACGCACACAAACCATTGGCACCGCTTACGGCTTACGCCAACAAACGGAACGTGGCAAAAACAGCAAAAGCCCATTTAACTTCTGCTTAAGTGATTTCATTGCTGATCGTGAAAGCGGCAAAAAAGACTGGTTCGGCATGTTTACTGTTTGCGCTGGTATTGAAGAAATGGCGTTAGTGGAAGGCTATAAAGCGGCAGGCGATGACTACAACGCTATCTTGCTACAAGCCGTAGGCGATCGCCTCGCTGAAGCCATGGCAGAATACCTGCACTTTGAGCTTCGCACCCGCATTTGGGGCTACACGCAAGAAGAATTTGACAACCAAGGGTTAATTAATGAAAATTATGTTGGCATCCGACCTGCACCGGGTTATCCAAGCTGGCCGGAACACACGGAAAAAGCCCTGATTTGGGATTTATTAGAAGTCGAACAATGCATCGGCATGAAACTCACCGAAAGCTACGCCATGTGGTCGGCAGCTTCCGTCTGCGGTTGGTACTTCACCCACCCTGCAAGTAACTATTTCACCTTAGGTTGCATTGATGAAGACCAAGCTCAAGATTATGCCAAACGTAAAGGTTGGGATGAGAGAGAGATGATGAAATGGTTGGGTGTGGCGATGAAGTAAATAAAGCTTTTCTCATACTATCTTTAGAATTATAATGACTAAGCTAATTACGCGTTTTGGTAGAAAATTCTATCTATTGTCGGGCGAATCGCCAGACTGAATATTAATTGTTTCCAATTGTGGCGAGATAAAGGAAAAATTTCCGCCCGCCTCGCTACACGGAAATTTTTCCTTTATCTCGCTCATTTAGGTAGTTAGTGCAATAAAATGCAAAATCTTAAAAAATATTTTTTTGAGTTAATTGATCCTAATAAAACCCAGATAAAATACAAATTACCTTTTATCTGGGTTTTTGGTTCTGGAGCTGAATCCATAAAAAGAATAGAGCAAATCAAAGATCCATTGAGCCCTACTCATGAAAATTTTCGCCCTTATAATGAAATCACTTCATTTCGAGCAGGTTTTATACAATGGAGTAAGACTATTAGTCATGATATCGTTGATAATCTAACTGTTCCTGAATCCTATCCGCAATGGTTAAATTTTAATAAATACTCAAATTTAGTTGATTTTGAACTGGACATTGCTTCTATATCCCAAGGTGTAATAATCTTTTCTGAAAGTATTGGTGCCCATACAGAAATTGGAATGTTTTCTAATATTACAGAGTTACATAAAAATATATTAATCATAGCTCCTGAAAAATATATCAAGGATGATAATTCTAGTTTTTTTAATTATGGAGCCATAAGGAAAATTAGAGAAAATGAATTATCTGAAGAACTAACAAATATCTGGAGTTTAGAAGATGAATTTATTCATTCATACACTCCTGAACAACTAAATAGATTATTTAAAGAAATCTCAGATCATTTTCTGAATATAATCACTGATGCTGGCAATCCAAATACTAAACTTAATTGTAATAACAGACATCATAGAATTCTACTACTTTTAGATCTTATTGATTTATTCCCATCTAAAACAAAATCCTTCTACATAGATATTATCGAGGGATTTGGAATTAGTTTAAATACCAAAGAAATAACAAATATAATCACAATATTAGATTTACTGGAATTGATATCAATTAAAAACTCTGGAAATAATAAACTTTATAGTATAGCTATAAAAGACTATGTTAGTTGTATTAATTATCAGGCAAACAAACCAAAAAGGTTTGAAAGATCATCATTCAAAATAGAAATTAGTGGAAAAAAATGTTAATTAATGATTTAAAAGAAAAATTCTCATTGAATGAGAAAGAAATTTTAAGTTTTATAAACTCTTCACCTAGTCGTTATAAATCATATAATATAAAAAAGCGTCATGGTGGGACTAGAGAAATAGCAGAACCTACCAGAAGCCTAAAAATATTACAATCCTGGGCTCTAAACAAATACTTATCTAAATATAAAATTCATCCATCAGCAATAGCTTATGTTAAAAATAAAAATATAAAAGATTTTGTCTTACCACATTCAAATAACAAATATTTATTAAAAATAGATTTCAAAAATTTTTTTAACTCTATTAAGGGTATTGATTTTTTACATTTTCTAGAAGATAAAAAAAGTGATTTATCAAATGAAGAAAGACATTTATTAACAAATATATTTTTTTGCAAAAATAAAACCTCTGAGAGCAAAGAACTTTATCTATCAATTGGTGCACCATCATCTCCCTTTATATCGAATATTATTATGATTGACTTTGATGATCAAATCTCTCAACTTTGTGCAAATATAGGCGTTACCTATACAAGATATGCTGATGATCTCGCTTTCTCCACAAACAATCCAAACATCCTTGATGAATTGCTAGAAGAAATAGAAATAATCTGCAAAAATTTAAATTACCCAAAAAAATTAGAAATAAATTCTGAAAAAACAGTTTTCACATCACGTAAACACAATAGAACATTAACCGGATTAGTAATTTCTAATGATGGAAAAATAAGCATTGGAAGAGAGAAAAAGAGAAAATTAAGAGTTATTGCTCATAAAGCAAGTTTAAGATTGTTAGATCAGGAAAGTTTAGATAAATTTAAAGGTACTTTAGCTTTTTTATTAAGCATTGACCCTGATTTCTCGAACTATTTAAAACAAAAAGCTAATATTTAATTCTCTTCCACCCTCCCTATGATGGCGCAAGCGTCCTCGCTTGTGCCTCTCATCTAAAAGTGCGGTCAGAAAATCCAACGGATTTTGAATATTAGATCTGCCAACGGTTATGAATAAAATTTGCTATGTTTTTATTAAATAGCACCAGCGAGGACGCTGGCGCTATCTTTCTTTATCAGATCATCTCGGTTGTGCACGCTTCCCAGCGTGTACCCTATTTCACTAAAAACACCTGAAAAACTGACCGCACTTTATTTACTTTTAGGACACGCATTAGAAAATGCATGCCTCCACAAACATTAATCACAACAAGTGCGGTGAAAATTTTCAACGTTTTTGGATTTATTGCAACAACCAATCCACCACATAAATCACTTCAATCCCATCAATCTCTGTTTGTTCGTAATATTTTCCCGTAATTAAGATCTTTTTATAGTTATCTTTAATATGCAAAAGATTATCTGTTTCGTGGGTATTTTCAGGGATTTCAAAGGCGACTTGCACATATAGAATTTCATCGGCTTTTCGGGCGATAAAATCAATTTCTTTGCTGTCGAGTTTGCCCACATCTACGCTATAACCTCGTCTTAGCAATTCAATAAAAACGATATTTTCTAAACGATTAGCATAATTTGCACCTTTTTTGCCGATAGCGTGTCGTCTTAACCCGTTATCCACAATAAAATATTTGGCATTGGTTTTTAAATAACCTTTTCCGCGAATATCATATTGTTTTGCTTTATAAAAAAGAAAGGCATTTTCTAACAAATCAAGATATTTGCTTATGGTGTGATTTGAAGTGGGAACACGTTCGGACGTGAGCGTGTTGCTAATTTTGCTTGGATTCACCAACTGCCCTACGTTATCCGCTAAAAAGAGAATTACACTTTTAAGAATATGCGTGTCTTTCACTCCAGCTCGGTGGGCAATATCATTTAGCACGATGGAATCAAAAATACCCGATAAAATCGTTTCTTTTAAAGGCTCATCAGCCATCACAACGCTGGGGAAACCGCCATATTTTTCATATTCTGAATAGAGTTTATTTACCAATCTTGATTGACTATCCACATTTTTTGCGTGCAAAAATTCTTTGAAAGAAAGCGGGTAAATTTTGATTTCTACATACCGACCGCTTAACAACGTCGCAAGCTCACCGGAAAGCAAGTTGGCATTGGAACCTGTAATCACTATATCGGTGTTAAAACTTACGCGAAGCGCATTGACGATTTTTTGCCAACCTTCCACAAACTGAATTTCATCAATCAGAAAATAGATTTTCTCTTGAGAAGACGGCATTTTTTCTTGAATAAGCTGTTGGAAGTCTTGAGCGTCTTTCACCCATTGATATTCAAAAGATTCAAAATTGAGGTAAAGAATATTTTCAGGGGAAATTCCTTGTTGTTGAAGGTAATCACGGTATTGCATGAGTAGCACTGATTTACCAGAACGACGAACACCAGAGATGACTTTGATAAAATCAGTATCTTTAAATTGAATCAGTTGCTGTAAATAATTTTCACGAGAGATCATAGTTTTACTCATTGGAAGTTAATTTCATATTTGTAAAAAGTGTACAAAAATTGGAAGTTAATTTCCATATTTTATTTTTTTGTGTGTGTTTGGAATTACATTTCCAGTTTTTATTGCATTTTTTAGTCTCATTCCAATCCCTTGCACAGTCCCCAATTTTCGCTATCATATGCGCTTTCTTATTTCTCGGAATTTTGTATTTATGAATAAATTAAAGATGGCATTGCTTGTTGTTTTCCTTGTGAGTTTATTTGCTTGTACCACAATACATCAGCCGAAAGAGACTGTTAAATCTCGATTTTTAAAGAATAATAGATTAAATAAGATTTCTATCATTAATATCTATACAACATAAAAATTCATTAAATCTCTCTTGATATTCTCCCTATAATGGTGTTAAATCGCTCACATATTGTGAGGTTATATCTAATTAAAATTATGTGTCAATTACTCGGAATGAATTGTAATACGCCGACGGATATTGTTTTTTCTTTTGAAGGTTTCCGTCGTCGCGCTGGTTTAACAGATTGCCATTCAGATGGCTTTGGAGTCGCTTTTTTTGAAGGACGAGGTGTACGTATTTTTCGTGATAATCAAACAGCCAGTCTTTCCCCCATCGCAGATTGTGTAAAACAATATAATATTAAATCTCTTAATGTCATTGCGCATATTCGTAAAGCAACACAAGGCGAAGTCAATATTGAAAACACCCATCCGTTCATTCGTGAAATTTGGGGACAAAACTGGGTTTTTGCACATAATGGTAATTTAAAAAACTTACCAGATATGACAGATCATTTTTTACAGCCAATAGGTTCTACAGATTCTGAAGCTGCTTTCTGTTATATGGCTGAGTATCTTAAAAATACTTTCCGCAAAAAACCAAGTGAAATGGAAATTTTTGAAGCAATTCAAAAAGTAACACAAGAACTTGCTCAACACGGTACGTTTAATTTCATTCTTTCTAATGGCGAGTGGATGATTGCACATTGCTCAACAAACTTACATTATGTTATGCGAAAAGCACCTTTTGGCAAAGCTCACCGTATTGATGATGATGGAGTAATTGATTTTAGCAATTATGCAAAAGCAGGAGATAAGGTCAATATCATCACAACATTTCCTTTAACCAAAGATGAATCTTGGACAAAAATGGAAAATGGTGGATTTGTGTTTTTTAAAAATGGAGAGAAAATCGCCGAAGTTATTGGGACGCCAAAAGAAGCGATTGATGATGGTACTTTAGGTAATAGGACAATAAATTCTGCTATTTAAATATCAATATAAATAAACCCGCCCTTATTTTTATAAAAGAATTTTATATCTTTTATAAGAATTATAAAAATCAAAAACCTCTAAAAAAAAGGTAAGAATAGAAAATACTATTCTTACCAACTAAATCTTCAATATTTTTTATAAAGCAATATTTAAATAAGGAATATGAATATCTAACCAGCGATAATCCAAAGTCCACCTAGAAGATCAAGCATAAAATTATTTAAAAATAATAAGATAAACACAACAACCATAGGAGAAAAATCAATCATTCCTAATGTAGGTAAGAATCGACGGATAGGTTTTAAAAGTGGTTCGGAGAGTTGATAAAAGGCATAACTTATAGAATTATTACCTCGATTAAACCAACTTAAAACAGCCCCAATAAAAAGCACATAGAAAATAGCTAAACCAATGCTTTTCAATACAGTTAATACGCCCAATACTAAGAGTACATTTACTGATAAACCAAAATAAATAATACCTTTCAACATACCGATAATAAATACTAACAGTAAAGCAGAAGTATCGATATTTTTCACAGTAGGCGCAATTTTACGCAGAGGTTTTAATACTGGATCAGTCATTTTGACTGCAAATGTTGAAACGGGACTGTAATAATCCACTCGAGCAAACTGTAACCAAGCTCGTAAGATTAATACAAGTGCATAAAGATTAATAATTGATCCAATAAATAATGCGGTTTGGGATAATTCCATCATAACCATCCTTTTCTTCTAAAATAAATATATGGTGTCAGTGCGGCTGCGATCATTAATCCAATTGCCATTGGATAGCCATATTTAAAATGTAATTCAGGCATAAAATCAAAGTTCATACCATAAGTAGACGCAACTAATGTTGCAGGAAGGAACATCACAGAAACAACTGAGAAGAATTTCATAATTTTGTTCTGTTCAATATTGATGTAACCCATCGCAGCTTGCATTAAAAAGTTTACTTTTTGGAACAAGGATTCATTATGCGGTTGCAAAGATTCAATATCTCGTAAGATTTCTCGTGCTTGTTCTAACTGATTAGTTGGTAAGCGAGTTTTGCGAACCAAGAAACCTAATGCACGTTGGGTATCCATCAAGCACAAACGAACTTTTGAACTCGTATCTTCTTGTTCTGTGAGTGTATTTAATGCTTCATCAAAGGCTTCATCTTGTTTTCCGTTTAAAATAACACGACTCAACTCTTCCAAATCTGCATAAACATTTTCAATCACGTCCGCTAATTGCTCAATTTTCGTTTCAAATAAATCCAGCAAAACTTCATAAGAATTACATTCTAATAAACGCTGGCTACGTGAACGCATACGATATAAACGGAATGCCGGTAGCTCGCGATCACGCAACGTAAATAAACGACCATCACGAATAGTAAAAGCGACGCTCGCTAAATCAGCATAATTGTCTTCATCTTCGCAATAAAAAAATGAGTGCAGGTGTAAACCATCTTCATCTTCAAAGAAACGGGCGGAAGCTTCAATATCTTCCAATTCAAGAAAAGAGGCTAGGCTCTGACCTAAACCTTCTTGTAGTATTTCACGTTCTTCGCCTGTTGGCTCAAGTAAATCAAGCCAAATGGCAGTATTGAGATCAGTTTGGTCTTCGTCAATGCGAACCAAGCGGGAATCATTGATAGCAAACGCGTTGATCATTTCATACTCCTTGTGGGATTATGAACAGCTAACAGTGAACAAATTAAAGAGGAAACGAAAGTGCGGTTAAAAATCGCAAAGTTTTCGTTAAGAGATGCCGAAATAGCGGTAAATTTACCGGCGAACGCACGCCGATAATAAAAAGGCGGGCGTCTAGAGCGATATTCGGTATCGACTATGACTGTCCAAAGTGTGTGTCCTTCTCGTTAAAAAATCGGGCGAATGTTACGCTTGAAAGTGGTGTTCGTCAAGTTTTATCAAAAAACTATGACAACATTTCGCCCTTATTTGAAAACTAATCTCTAAAATTATTAAATTGGAATGGTTGGCCTAATTCAGCACTTTTTACAAGTTGAATGACAGCCTGTAAATCATCACGTGACTTACCTGTCACACGCACTTGTTCGCCCTGAATTTGAGTTTGAACTTTGATTTTAGAATCTTTTACTAATTTAGTAATTTTCTTCGCCATCTCTGTTTCAATACCCTGCTTAAGTTTGATTTCTTTACTATAAAGTTTACCGTGGTGTTCGCTTTCTGCAGGAATATCTAAAGAACTATGCTCAATACCACGTTTAATGCAAGAACCAATTAAAATCTCAATTAATTGCTCAAGTTGGAAATCAGATTCTGTGGTAATTTTAATCGTTTCATTTTTTTCATTTAATTCAATTACCGCTTCGACACCACGAAAATCATAACGCGTGCTAAGCACACGGTTGGCATTTTCCACTGCATTACGAACTTCGTGTAAAGTAATTTCAGAAACAATATCAAAAGATGGCATGGTCTTCTCCCGTTTTATTAAATTCGATCATTGGCACTTAAAAGGCATAAAAGTGCGGTTAAGTCGGCGAAGTTTACCACAATTTGCGCTTGTTGTTGTACTTTAGGTTTAGCATGGAACGCAACACCTAGCCCTGCCACATTCATCATTGCCAAGTCATTTGCACCATCGCCAATAGCAATAGAATATTGTGAATCAATACGGTATTCCTCTAACAAATGTTGCAATGTTTTAGCTTTATATTGGGCATCAACCACATCGCCTTTAACTAAGCCAGTGAGTTTTCCATCTTCAATATCAAATTGATTTGATGCAGCAAAATCAAGCTGTAATAACGCTTTCAAATAATCCGCAAAATAAGTAAATCCGCCTGAAGCAATTGCGGTTTTCCAGCCATATTTTTGTAAGGTTTGGATAGTTTCGATTAGTCCAGACATTAGCGGTAAATTCTCTCTAACTTGCTGCAAAATGCTTTCTGGCGCACCTTTTAATGTACCAACTCGACGACGCAAACTTTGCTCGAAATCTAATTCACCTCTCATTGCGCTTTCCGTAATCGCAGAAACAAGTTCGCCAACACCCACTAGTTTCGCAATTTCATCAATACACTCAATTTGAATAGCGGTAGAATCCATATCCATCACCAATAATCCCGCTTGAGACAATTTAGGACTGAAATCTAATTTGGCAATATCTACTTCAACACCATTCGCAAATTTAACGAAATCAGCAACCCATTGCCCTTTCAACAAAACCACAATATTTTGTGCTACCATCCAAACATCAAAAATCTGTAAATTTTGACCGCACTTTTGTTGAAATTTTTCTAGCGTGCTTATGTCCAATTTTGTACCGTATAAAACAAAAAAGTCCCTCCCCTGTGTTAGTGCTTCATTGGCTAAAAGTGCGGTAGGAAATTGTGGGTATTTTTGTGTAATACTTTCGAAACGTTGAATTTGCATAAAAATCCTGTAAGTTGTGGCGACTAAAAAGATTTTAACCGATGTAAGTTGAAAAAGTGCAAATAATTAAAGAAAAACTACTCAATGATACTTGCAACGATTATTTCCCTAAGCCTAAGGATATTTGGCGTCATCTTATTTAGTGTAAAACAATTATTTTTAAATCATTATCGCCGTGCTTATCATAAACTCAAAGAGAAAAAAGTGCGGTAAATTTGATAATGAAATCTAGTAGTATGCGTTTTCATCAATGTCATCGTAGAATTTGATTATTATCACAAACTATTAAATTGAGTGTGGATTTTTGCTAAATTTCTTTCAGAAATAAGGTAGAATGCGCTGGATTATTTTTCAAAACGAATTATCACAGGAGAACAAAATGGCAACTCGTAGACAATTAGCCAATGCAATTCGTGTCTTAGCAATGGATTCTGTACAAAAAGCGAAATCAGGTCACCCTGGAGCCCCAATGGGGATGGCGGATATTGCTGAAGTATTATGGCGCGACTTTTTAAAACATAATCCAACTAATCCTAAATGGGCTGACCGAGATCGTTTTGTACTTTCTAACGGCCATGGTTCTATGTTGATTTATAGTCTTTTACATTTAACTGGCTATGATCTTTCTATCGAAGATTTAAAACAATTCCGTCAATTACATTCTAAAACCCCAGGCCACCCAGAATATGGTTATGCCCCCGGTGTTGAAACCACGACTGGCCCTCTTGGTCAAGGTATTACCAATGCTGTTGGTATGGCAATTGCAGAAAAAACACTTGCAGGTCAATTTAACCGTGAAGGCCATGAAATTGTCGATCACCATACTTATGTATTCTTAGGCGATGGTTGTTTAATGGAAGGGATTTCTCACGAGGCTTGCTCTTTAGCAGGAACATTAGGTCTTGGCAAATTAATCGCATTCTACGATGACAATAATATTTCCATTGATGGTCATGTTGATGGTTGGTTCAGCGATGATACTGCAGCACGTTTTGAAGCTTATGACTGGCAAGTAATTCGTAATGTAGATGGTCACGATGCAGAGCAAATTCGTGCTGCTACCATTCTTGCTCAAGCAGAAAAAGAAAAACCAACGTTAATAATTTGTAAAACCATCATTGGTTTTGGTTCTCCAAATAAATCAGGCTCTCACGATAGCCACGGAGCGCCATTAGGCGATGAAGAAATCGCTTTAACTCGCAAAGCACTTGGTTGGGAATATGCGCCATTTGAAATTCCAGCTGAATACTATGCTGAATGGTCTGCAAAAGAGAAAGGCTCAGCAGCAGAAAAATCTTGGGAAGAAAAATTTGCCACCTATGCAAAAGCCTATCCTGAATTGGCAGCAGAATTTAAACGTCGTGTAAACGGTGAATTACCAGCAAATTGGGCGGCAGAATCTAAAACGTTCATCGAAAAATTACAAGCGAACCCAGCGAGCATCGCAAGCCGTAAAGCATCACAAAATGCAATCGAGGCGTACGCTCACGTATTACCTGAATTTTTAGGTGGTTCTGCAGACTTAGCAAGCTCTAACTTAACCTTATGGAGTGGTTCTAAACCGATTCGTGCGCATGAAAACGTAGGTGGTAACTACATCAACTACGGTGTGCGTGAATTTGGTATGTCTGCCATTATGAACGGTATTGCTTTACACGGAGGTTTCATTCCTTATGGTGCAACTTTCTTAATGTTCTACGAATATGCACACAATGCGGTACGTATGGCGGCATTAATGAAACAACGCGCTTTATTCGTTTACACTCACGATTCTATCGGTTTAGGCGAAGATGGCCCGACACACCAACCTGTAGAACAAACGACTTCACTACGCTTAATTCCAAACCTTGAAACATGGCGTCCATGTGACCAAGTGGAATCTGCTATTGCATGGCAACAAGCGGTTGAACGTCAAGATGGCCCAAGTGCGTTGATCTTTACCCGTCAAAATCTTGCTCAAATGAACCGCACTTCTGCACAATTAGATGCAGTTAAACTTGGTGCTTATGTGTTAAAAGATTGTGATGGCACACCTGAGTTAATCTTCATTGCGACAGGTTCTGAAGTGGAATTAGCAGTAAAAGCTGCAGATGTATTGAGTGCTGAAGGTAAAAAAGTGCGTGTTGTTTCTATGCCAAGCACTAATCGTTTTGATAAACAAGATGCAGCATACCGTGAAAGCGTATTGCCTGCAGCTGTAACAAAACGTGTTGCAATTGAAGCGGGTATTGCTGACTTCTGGTATAAATACGTTGGATTCAACGGTCGTGTTGTCGGTATGAATAGCTTCGGCGAATCCGCACCAGCAGATCAATTATTTAAACTCTTTGGTTTCACTGTTGAAAACGTGGTAGCGAAAGCAAAAGAAATTCTTTAAGATTCATATAATTAGCTCCTTGATATTCAAGGAGCTATTTTATTGGCTATTAAAAATTATTGTGAGATATGAAATAAAGAAAGGAATAGATGTATACTTAATTTCTCAGCTATCTAACGAAAACTACAACTTTTTATTTTCTGCAGTTTCTGGCTCTAAATCTAATTTTGCCATTAATAACTGATCGCCATCTTCTTCTGGATTATCTGTAACAAGTAATTTATCGCCATAGAAAATCGAATTTGCCCCCGCCATAAAACACATCGCTTGCATTTCTTCAGTCATACCACTGCGACCTGCAGAAAGACGAACATAACTTTTTGGCATGGTAATACGTGCAACAGCAATCGTTCGCACAAACTCCGTCCAATCTAATTCTTCCGCATCGGCTAAGGGTGTACCTTCAACCTTAACGAGTTGATTAATCGGCACTGACTCAGGTTGCGGATCAAGATTTGCAAGGCTCGCGATTAATCCTGCTCGTTCTTTACGAGTTTCATTCATCCCCACAATGCCGCCACAACACACTTTTAACCCAGCTTTGCGTACTTTTCCTAAAGTGCTAAGACGATCATCAAAACGGCGTGTACCAATCACTTCCGCATAATGTTCTGGCGCGGTATCAAGATTATGATTGTAATAATCTAATCCAGCTTCTTTTAAATCTTCTGCCATACCGTCTTGCAATAAACCAAAGGTACCGCAAGTTTCTAAACCAAGCGATTTCACTGCTTTAATAATTTCTGTGACTTTCTCAATATCTTTTGGCTTAGGGCCTCGCCAAGCTGCGCCCATACAAAAACGCCCTGCACCACGCGCTTTCGCAATTTTTGCTTTCGCAATAATTTCATTAACATCTAATAACTGTTGATTTTGTACGCCAGTATGATAACGGGCTGATTGAGGGCAATAACCACAGTCTTCTGGGCATCCACCCGTTTTGATAGACATTAACGTGGATAACTGAATCGTGCGAGGATTAAAATGCTTACGATGAATTTGCGCTGCTCGGTAAACTAATTCCAAAAATGGCGTTTCAAATAACGCCTCAACTTTGCAAACAGACCAATATTCTACACTTGGATGAGGTGTAATAGAGTTAATTTGTAATTTTTCCGCTAACATATTTTTCCTTTGAAAGTGCGGTTAAAAACACCACGCTTTTTATACTTTCTTAATTGATGAACTAGTGTATATGGTAGAAACAATCAATTCAACGTTATGAATAAAACTAATTTTACACCCCTTTTTGTAATTGACTTATCTGACCATTTTCCACCACTAACACCTGATCTATCGAGCCGATTAATTCCGATGGTTGGTGGGTAACAAGTAGCAATGTTAAATCTTTCTCGTCACAAAGTTTAGCGATTAAAGCAAGCATTTCTACCCGAAGTTTCTGATCTAACGCCGAAAACGGTTCATCTAATAACAAAATTGGCTTATCTCTCAATAAACAACGCGCCAATGCCACTCGTTGTTTTTGCCCCCCCGAAAGAGAATTCGGTAAACGTTGTAAATAATCGCCCAATCCTACAGAACAAGCGACCTGTTCAATTTTTTCCTGCTCAAGTGCAGTTAATTTTAAAGAGGGTTTTATTCCTAAGGCAAGATTTTGTTGTATAGTCAAATGGGGAAATAAGTTATTTTCTTGAAATAGCATCGAAACAGGACGCTCGTAAGGCGCACTACGCGTATGATTTTTATCGTTTAACCAAATTTCTCCTTGAGCAGGAAATTCAAACCCAGCAATTAAATTCAATAAGGTACTTTTCCCTGCGCCACTTTCGCCAATAATTGCGACACGTTCGCCAGCCTTAACGTTCAAATTAAAGCACATCGGTAAGGTTTTATCATTCAAAATCACATTATTTAGATAAATCATCAGCATCCCTATATGTGTGAATAAAGGCAAACAATATGCCACAAAGCAATAATAAAATCCCTGCGGTTACAGCTGCATCTTGATTACGATAATTCCCTAGCTGCTGATATAACAAATGCGGTAGAGAAGTAAACTCTTGATTGCCAAATAACGCAATCGCCGTAAAATCGCCGAGAGATAACGCTAAACCTAAAGCAAAAGCATAACGCAGCGGTGCGCGCAAGGTTTTCCACTCAATCAGATAAAAACGTTGCCAACCTACAATTCCCAAACTGTTACACAGATTTTCGTAATAACGCATATTGTTATGAAAAGGTGCGCTTAAAATACGTAAAACAAAAGGCATTGCACTTAAGGCATTACAAAATACAACGATGATAAACAAATCAATATTGGAAAAATCACGCTCTTGTAATAATAAAAATAACCCCATCGCAAGCACTAAAATCGGGATTGCCAAAATTACCATTCCTGTATTAATAATAAATTGAGCGATTTTCTGATAATGTAACCATTCTAAACGGCGTGATAAAAGCAATAAGGCAATCGCCATCGTTAATGCAAGTAATGCGGACAAGGGTGCGATAGAAAGTGAATAACCTAACGCATGCCAAAGTTGAGAATTATGCCAAACCTTGAGTAAACTTGATGAACTCAATGCGCTAATAAGAATATTCAAAACTGGCGAAAAAAGGAAAAAGACAAAAACAATTAAAACAAAAACATGGAAAATTTTGACCGCACTTTTAGGTTTCACAAACCAAATATTACTATTGCTCAAACCATTTTGATTAGAAGGCGAAAAACGAGATGTTAAACTAAATAAAAGCAAGCAAAATACAAATTGCAACATAGCAAAGAGTGCCGCTTTCGGCAGATCAAATTCAAATAAAATCGCTTGGTAGATTGCTGTTTCTAATGTTGTATATTGAGGCCCACCACCTAGCGTAAGAACAACGGTAAAACTGGTAAAACACAGCATAAAAATCAAGCTAAATGTGGGCAAACATTGCTGACGAAAAACAGGCCACTCCACCAATTTAACGAATTGCCAACCTTGTAAATTAAGCTGGGCTGCAAGCTGACGTTGCTGATAAGGGATACTTTGCAAACTTTGTAAGAAAAGTTGCGCTGCCAGTGGGATATTGAAAAAAAGGTGCGCAATTAAAATTCCCGAAAGTCCGTAAATATGCCCCTGCCACGACATTCCAAAAAGATTAGCAAACCAAGCTAACCAACCGCTTGAACCATAAATACCGATCAAACCAAAAATTGCCACTAAAGCAGGTAAGACAAAAGTTAGCGACATTAATTTTAACAACCACTTTTTTCCAAAAAATGGCTTATAAAATAATGCCCGAGCGAGAAGTAAACCAAAGAAAATAGATAAAACGGTAGAAAGTAAAGCTTGCCCAAAACTGAAAAGAATCAGATGCTGTAGATAATCATCAGTAAACCAAGCTCGCCATTGTAATTCATCGCCCAATGTAAAGATTGAACTTAACGCACTTCCATAAAAAAGCGTAATCACGCCGATGACAACAACGCCGCCCACATAATGACGCAGGCGGAATTGTGGATGATGAAATAACGACAGCATCAAATTATTTTGTTAATGTAGTTTGCCAAGTGCTGATCCAATTTTTTAACTGCTCAGGATTCACTGTTGGATTAATTGGTGTTTGCATTTTTTGTTGAACTTTAAGCGCATCAAAGTGCGGTTCAATTTCGCCTTGAATAACTGGCAACATAATATTGGCTGTCACAATATGTTTTTGTGCTGTAGGCGAAATTAAAAATGCCATAAAATCATCCGCACATTGATTTGGATGGTTGGCAACTCTTGCCGCTAATTCTACTTGAGTAATATGCCCTTCCGCAAAATCTGTCGCCGCATAATTATCTTTTTTCTCAAAAAGTTGATGATAAAGTGGCGATGTGCTGTAACTTAATACTAAATCCGCTTCGCCTTTTAAGAATGCACCGTAAGTATCTGACCAGCCTTTACCCACTGTTACCGTATGCTTATCTAAATTTTTCCAAGCAGATTGAATTTTATCTTCAGGATAAATTACATTCATCCAAACCAATAAACCACGTCCCACACTGCTGGTGCGAGGATCTTGATAAATCACACGAAGATCTTGACGTTCAACTAATTCTTTCAAACTTTTCGGTGGGTTTTGTAATTTGGTTTTATCATACACAAAAGCATAGTTACCGAAGTCGAAAGGCAAGAAGGTCTTATTTGTCCATTTTGTTGGTAAATCAAGCTGAGTTAAATCCACGTTATTTGGCGCAAAAATACCTGTTTTTTCAGCTTGTTCCAAAAAAAAGTTATCTAAACCTAGCACAATATCCGCTTTTGTTTTCTTTCCTTCCAAACGAACACGGTTGAGCAACACTCCAACGCTTTCAAAAGGCGTAAAATTAATAGTGCATTGTGGGTGTGCTTTTTCAAAATCTTGTTTTACTTTTGGCCCCGCACCCCATTCAGAAGTGAAAGAATCGTAGCTATATACGTTCACACTTTGCTGTGATTGTGCTAATGCTGCAGTGGAAAAAAGTGCGGTAGAAATTAAGGTTAATTTAAGAAGGTTCATTATTACATCCTTATTTATGATTAAAAGGCAGCAATAATGACGAAAAGGAGATAAGGCTATATTCCTAGTTTCCTACGTCAGTATTAACTGTTTCAGGTTCACGGGTATGATCTCAGCGTATTGCACCCCGACTAGGCTTGCTAGTGTATTAAAATTTACTCAAGTTGCCAACGGCTTTTTAATGTATTCTGTGTGTAAAGAATAAAAAAGCCCTGTAAAACAGGGCATTCATTGGAGGTTAGAAAATTAAAAGATTATACGATCACGATTTTTCTCTAGTGTTGCTTTGCCAATTCCTTGTACTTCTAAAAGCTGTTCTACATTAGTAAAATTACCGTGTTTTTCACGATATTGCACAATAGCTTCCGCTTTTTTCGCACCAATGCCAGTTAGGGATTTTTGAATTTCACTGGCAGTTGCTATGTTAATATTCAATTTATCTCCCATCATAGCTGCTGCTACTTGTGAATCCGTTTGAGTGGTCACAACAGCTTGAGTTGTTTGCTCAACCACCTTGTCTTCAGCAAAAGTGGAACCAGCTGCAAGTGCCCCACACAATACAAACGAAGTGAATAATGTTTTCATTAATTTCATAGAGGTTTCCTTATAATATGAACCGTTGATCAACAATCAACACACCTATTTTTTCCTGCCTTGCAAAAAACCTCAAGAAACTGACCGCACTTTTGCGATCTCGATCGCAAAAATTCTTAATTTGAATGAAAAAACAAGGACTTATCATTGACGATAAGCCCTTAGTATTAATTAACTTCTTTTATTCTCAACTCTTTTGGCACTTCAAAGAACATATTTTCTTCTAAACCTTGCAGCTCTTCTATAGTATCCGCACCAAACTCTTTTAAGCGGGAAATAATCGATTGAACTAATTCTTCGGGTGCAGACGCGCCAGCTGTAATCCCTATGGTTTTTACATCATTAAACCAATCATCTTGAATATCGGAAGGATCATCAAGAAGCTGTGATTTAATCCCCATTCGAGACGCCAATTCAGCTAAACGATTTGAATTTGATGAGTTTTTAGACCCCACAACCAACACTAAATCTGATAATTTAGCCAATTCTCGCACCGCTTCTTGACGATTGGTTGTCGCATAACAAATATCGTTTTTATGTGGTCCTTGAATAGCGGGATATTTTTCCTTTAATGCAGCAATAGTTTCTGCTGTATCATCTAGCGATAAAGTGGTTTGCGTCATAAAGGTTAAATCATCATTGTCTTGCATTGGCAAACGTGCAATATCTTCTACTTTTTCAATCAAGAAAATTCCGCCATCTTCATTACTATACTGCCCCATTGTGCCTTCAACTTCAGGGTGTCCTTTATGTCCAATCAAAATCGCTTTTGTTCCCTTTCGACTTGCACGAGCAACTTGCATATGCACTTTGGTCACCAAAGGACAGGTTGCATCAAATACTTTGAGATTGCGGTCTTTCGCTTCTTGTCGAACGGCTTGAGATACGCCGTGCGCAGAAAAAATCACGATCGCACCATCAGGTACCGCGCTTAATTCTTCCACGAAGATCGCACCACGATCACGCAATCCGTTCACAACAAATCGGTTATGCACCACTTCATGACGAACATAAATCGGTGCGCCATGAATTTCTAAGGCGAGTTCAACAATACTAATAGCACGGTCTACACCGGCACAGAATCCTCGTGGATTGGCTAAAATTATCTTCATTTCTGACCGCACTTTTCTACTTGTTTATCTTGTACTTTTTTCTTTTCGCTCTTAAACGCATCCAATGCTAACAACCCTGTGCCAATACAAATGGCAATATCAGCGATATTAAACACTGGATAATGATAAATATCCCAATAGAAATCAAAGAAATCCACGACGAAACCATTGTAAGCTCGATCTACCATATTCGCTAATGCACCACCAATAATCAGTGCATAAGCAGAATTTTGGATTTTTTGTTCGGCATTATTTTTTGCTAAAAAATAAACCAACATGCCTGAAATAGCCAATGCCAACGAAATAAAGAAATATTGTTGCCAGCCACTATGATCTGCCAAGAAACTAAATGCTGCGCCATAATTGCGAACATAAGTCAGGTTAAAAACAGGCAGCACATTAACACTTTCATACAAATCAAATTTTTGTACCACAATGTATTTTGTAAACAAATCCACCACGAAAGCGACCGCACTTAACCATAAAAACGAAAGCCCTGATTTTTTGGACATACTATTTCCCTTTTAAAAAAATTCCGCTCATTCTAGCACAAGCCGATAAATGATAAAGCACGATCTCATTTACTGAACGGCTTCTGGTAATTTTGCTGGATCATCAGCCAACTCTTTAACATTTACAACGTTATTCCAATCAAATACCTTAATTTCCTGTTTTTCAGGATGGAAGAAATCCACGCCTTGTAAATGTTTTTCCTTAATTCCCATCCAATCAGCAAAACCATAAACAAAATTAAATGCCGATTGTGGCGTTTTTATTTTTTCTAGCTTTTTACTATCACTCGAAAACATAACGAAAGGAATTTCATAATTTTGTTTATAAAGATTATTTGGATGCAATGATAAACCTTCAGAATCCTCATAATGAGCAAGCCCATGATCAGAAAAGTAAATCACCGAATAGGGTTCATTTTGCGATACTAACTGCGAATTTAATTTTTCTAAAAACTGATCCGTATATTTAATCGATTCTAAATAACAAGACATAGATTGATTAATAAAATAATTTTTAACCTCGTACGGAAGACGCTCACAAAAGGCTGGATGTGAGCCCATTAAATGAATCACAATTAATTTTGGATTCGTAATATTTTCTTTTAAGGCTTTATCTAATACAGGCAACATTTCATCGTCATAAACTTTTTTAGAATTGTAACCTAACGGCTTCATAAAAACCGTTTCATCCGCACTTTGACCAATACGAGAGGCCATCGTATCAAATTCCCCAATTTTGCCTTGATTAGAAATCCAATAAGTTTTTACGCCCGCTTTTTTGGCTAAAGAAATAATATTATCCGTATAAACCGTTTCCCCTTTTTCTGCTCGATATAGGGTGTGTTGTAAAGACGGTTGCGTATTCGGTGCTGCAGAATAATAATTTTCAAAAACTGTGCCTTTCACACGCTCTAAAAATGGCGTGGTTTTCAGTGGAAAGCCATATAACGACATATAATCTTTTCGCATACTTTCACCAATAATTAAAATATAATTTTTATATTTTGGCGTAAAAGATTGAATATCCCATTGAGACGGCGCATTAACGGATTGATTTAGAAAATCTCGTTGTTCTAAATACAGATCATTCATTCGATCAAATTCAGAATAAAAAAGAACTGGATAAAAACGGAATTTATAGGCGTAGTTCCAATTAGAAAATTGATTGTAAGAAAACACTAATAATAGACTGATAACAGCAATATTTAGCCATTTAAATGCTTGTTGTTTAACATAAAAACTTAATTTCATTAAAGCAACAAATAAAATGATATAACTAACTTGAAATAAAAATATCCAAAAAGGAATGGTCGTGTAATATTCCAAGGTTTCATTAATATTCGTTTCATAAACAGAAGCGATAATCCCCAAAGATGGAATTCCATAGAAAAAACCAGCAGAGCAATAAAATAGCGCACTGAGGAATAATACAGTAATTAATATTCGCCCAAGCCAAGGGGTAAAATAAAAAGAAATCGCCGTGATAACAAATAAAATTGCGTAATCTGAAACGGGAATATTCTCACTTAATACATTGCCTAATCCCATATTGGTAAATATGGAAAAGAGAAACAATAAAAAATAAAACCATATTGTTTTAGAATGAATTATTTCTTTCCCAAACATCATTAACTTCCTTTTGCACAAAAGTAAAAAAGTGCGGTGAAATTTACCGCACTTTTGAGCAAAATTTATCTCAAATTATCATTTAACCTGTTATTGTTGCACTTCATCATCTTGATTGATGAAAGAGTCATTTACCTCAATTTTTGCTCTCTCACGTAATCCTTGTATTAACTGAAGTTGTAATTCAGATTGATGACTACGCAATAATTGCATACCAAATTGCGACAATTCTTTTTCACTTAAACTGCCTTGTTCAACCTTATTCAAGGCAACAACAACCACATCGCCATTTGAATTATGCACCACTTGATAAAGAGCTTTACTTGATTCAGGTTTAGCAATTGAAAATATACCATTTGTTAAAATAGGATCTTTATTTTCACTTAACGTAAAAGTCTGCTCACTTGAGAAATTAATGCCATCTATTTTTGATTCAGGGTTTTCACTTAATTTTTTCACTGCTTGTTGTGCTTTTTCATTAAGTACATTCTCAGCTTTCTGACGTTTTAAGAAAGTTTCAATATCTATTTTAGCCTCTTCTAAACTTTTTACGCCCTCTGCTTTGCGATCCAACACACGTACAATAATTGTGTGATAATCGCCTACATTAATTGGTTCAGAATTCATACCAACATTCGTAGTATCTGATTCAAATATTGTGTAAATAACATTAGGGAAATTTAATCCAGCAGGCACATTTTGACGAGAAAAATAATCGCTCTCTTGAACCTTAACACCTGCTGCTTGTGCTGCAGTATTAAGAGACTTACTGTCTTCAAAAGCCTTATCACTCGCTTGTTTTTCTAAAGAAAAATAACGACTCTCCATCAAAGATTTACGAACTAAATCTGCAATTTGAGCTTTCACATTCTCCAAACTTTGCGCTTTACGTTCTTGCACTAACACAATATGGTAATTGCCGTCTACATTGATTGGTTGGCTATATTGCCCTACCTGCAATGCAGCTGCGGCATCTTCAAAGGCTTTTGGTAATTCATTCGCATTTACCCAGCCTAAATCCCCGCCATTCTCGCCAGAAATTTTATCCAAAGATTTCGTTTTAGCGACATCAGCGAAATTTGCCCCTTTCTGTAATTCCTCGTAAGCCACTTTCGCATCTTGTTCATTTGCAAATTGAATATGTGCTAAACGCTGAGTCATAAATTGTGCTTTATTATCTTGATAATATTGTGCAATTTCTATATCTGTAACTTGAAGATTTTTACTTATGTTATCTGCAGAAAGATCAATATACTGAACTTTAACCTGCTCTGGCTGAACAAAAGATTTTTGATTAGCTTCATAATAAGTTTTGATTTCATCATCAGAGACTGATTGTTTTGCCATTTCATCTGCAAGAGATAAAGTTGCTAAACGAGCTAAACGCTTTTGAAAGAAAATTTCTGCACTATTTTTTACTTGAGCAGGAACAATAAATTCACTGTTAGCAACGCCATTTTGTATTTGTTCAAGAGGTAACGAAGCACGTAAAATTGAAGCGTAACCATCTGACGTTAAATGATTTTGTTGTAATATTCGTTGATAAACAGAATTATCAAATTTACCCTTTACTTGAAAATTAGGATCAGTCACGATTGCACGTTTAATCATTTCATCACTCACGCCTAATTTTAATTCTTTAACATATTGGCGAAGTAATTCTTGATCAATCATTAGATTAACGATGTTTTGACGAAGTGCGGTAACAAATTCAGGAGAATCTGACTGACCCATAAACGCCTCTCCCTCACGTTGTGCGCGTATTTCAAATTCTTGATTATAGCGATTTAAAAAATCTTGTTGAGAAATCACTTCGCCGTTCACTTTTGCCGCATAAGTATCATTTGAGCTAAAAAGATAGCCAGACATTCCACCAACTAAAAACGATACAGTAATCAAACCTAAGATAAATTTAGAAATCTTTGAGTTTGTTAAATTGTGCATTTTTTCAATTAACATTCTATAACCCTTGTTATAAATATAAAAATTTTCCCGATTATAATCTAAACGTAAAAAATTAGCATCTTAAAAAGTGAAAACACCTAGTTCGTAAAGCAAGCTAATACTAATTTCTGTCAACAAGACCCTACCAAATATTGCCGCTTTTGATTTGAATTTTTGCCCAAGAAAATGACCGCACTTTATCCTTCCTATTTTCCAATGCAGAAAGAACTAAAAATACTGCCGAGTAAATCATCGGATGTGAATTGACCCGTAATTTCACTTAAATAGCTTTGAACTAAACGTAATTCTTCCGCTAAAAGTTCCCCCGCGTGAAATTCAGTAAGTTGAACCAAACCGATTTGTAAATGCTCTGCGGCTTTATCCAGCGCATCTAAATGACGACGACGAGCTAAAAATCCCCCTTCGATACCTGTTTGAAAACCCATTGCTTGTTTCAAATGCTCACGTAAAAGTTTTACACCATCATGCGTTTGAGCAGAAAGACTAATAATTTGATAACCGCCCTCTTCGCTTTCACTTGCTTGTTCGCCATTTAAATCAATTTTGTTTCTAACAATAGTAACTGGCAAGGTTGAGGGTAATTTTGCTAAAAATTCTGACCGCACTTTGGTTAAATCTACACTTTCAGGATCGCTACTATCTAACATCAAAATAATTCGATCGGCTTGCTCAATCTCTGTCCAAGCGCGAGAAATGCCAATACGTTCTACTTCATCGGTTGCATCTCGAAGACCTGCGGTATCAATAATATGCAATGGCATACCGTCAATATGAATATGCTCACGCAATACATCACGGGTTGTACCTGCAATATCCGTGACGATAGCTGCTTCGCGACCAGCAAGTGCATTAAGCAAACTCGATTTACCTGCATTCGGGCGACCGGCAATCACGACTTTCATCCCCTCACGTAAAATAGAACCTTGTTTAGCTTCAGCGCGAACATCTTCCAACTGATTTATAATACCGCGTAAATTTGCTTCAATTTTTCCATCTGCCAAGAAATCAATTTCCTCATCAGGAAAATCAATGCTTGCTTCCACATAGGTACGTAAATAAATCACAGAATCAACCAATTCATTTACTTTTTTAGAAAACTCGCCTTGTAATGATTTTAATGCTGAGCGTGCCGCTTGTTCTGATGTTGCATCAATTAAATCTGCAATGGCCTCTGCTTGAGCAAGATCCAATTTATCATTCAAAAAAGCTTGTTCAGAAAACTCGCCTGGTCTCGCCAAACGGATTCCGTCAATTTGTAAAATACGTTTGAGTAATAAATCTAATACAACCTGCCCACCGTGACCTTGCAATTCCAATACATCTTCACCAGTAAATGAATTTGGCGATTTGAAATAAAGCGCAATCCCTTGATCTAAAATAGTGCCATCAGCATCTTTAAAAGGAAGATAATCTGCCATTCTTGGCTTAGGGCATTTACCTAATATAGCTTGAGCAACTTCTGTTGCTAAAGGTCCAGAGACTCTTAAAATCCCAATACCACCACGACCTGGCGCAGTAGCTTGAGCAACGATTGTTTCTTTCATAAAAAACCTATTATTGTCTGGGTAGATATGTTTCCTTGGGTAGGTACACTACTACCTAGGGTAGGTATACCCTAGGTTTATCCTAGTGCTACCCCTTTGGGGTAGAGCTTGACGTTCCCCAAAGGGGAACTACTATTACTATAATCAACCGTGGGTATACCTACCCACGGTTGATTGCCTAGGGTTGGTACACTACTACCTAGGGTAGGTATACCCTAGGTTTATCCTAGTGCTACCCCTTTGGGGTAGAGCTTGACGTTCCCCAAAGGGGAACTATTATTACTATAATTAACCGTGGGTATACTTACCCACGGTTGATTGCTTAGGGTAGGTATACTACTACCTAGGGTAGGTATACCCTAGGTTTATCCTAGTGCTACCCCTTTGGGGTAGAGCTTGACGTTCCCCAGAGGGGAACTATTATTACTATAATTAACCGTGGGTATACTTACCCACGGTTGATTGCTTAGGGTAAGTACACTACGACCTAGGGTAAATATACCCTAGGTTTATCCTAGTGCTACCCCTTTGGGGTAGAGCTTGACGTTCCCCAAAGGGGAACTACTATTACTATAATTAACCGTGGGTATACTTACCCACGGTTGATTGCCTAGGGTAGGTACACACTACCTAGGGTAGGTATACCCACGGCAGTAAAATAAAGAAAGGCACATTCTGTGCCTTTCTTTTTGCCTGTTCGTGACTATTTCTTACGAGAATGCAACCCTTTTTTCTCTAAACCACGATAAATTAATTGCTGTTGGGCGATTGTAATTAAGTTGGAAACTAACCAATACAACACTAAACCTGCAGGGAACCACAAGAAAAAGAACATAAAAACTAATGGCATAAAATTCATTACTTTTTGTTGTGTTGGGTCAGTTACTGGTGTTGGAGACATTTTTTGCAACAAGAACATTGAGATACCCATTAAAATAGGGAGAATGTAATAAGGATCTTGTGCCGATAAGTCTTGGATCCAACCAAAGAATGGTGCATGACGTAATTCAACGGCTTCTAAGAACGTCCAGTATAATGCGATAAAAATTGGCATTTGAAGAAGAATTGGCAAACAACCACCAAGTGGATTTACTTTTTCCTCTTTATAAAGCTTCATCATTTCTTGGCTCATACGTTGGCGATCATCTCCAAAACGTTCACGCATTTCTTGCATTTTCGGTTGCAAAATACGCATTTTAGCCATTGAAGTATATTGTGCTTTTGTAAGAGGATACAAAATTGCTTTCACTACAATTGTTACACAGATAATCGCTAAACCCCAGTTAGATACAATCCCTTGAATAAAGGTTAATAACCAGAATAACGGTTTAGCAATAAACCAAGCCCAGCCATAATCAACGGTTAAATCTAAATTATTTGCGACAGTTGCCATTTGATTTTGAAGTTTAGGGCCAGTCCACAATGAACTTGTAATCGTCTCTTGGCTACCAGCAGGAATAGTGACAACAGGACCACGATAACCAATTGATGCAACATTATTTTTACTATCTGTAATTGTATAAAGTTGATTATTTACATCTTGATTTGGGATCCATGCAGAAACGAAATAATGTTGTAACACCGCAACCCAACCAGCTTTAGTATCAATAGAAAGATTATTATCTTGCATATCAGCAAAACTATATTTTTTATAGTTAGTGTCTGAAGAAGAATATGCACCGCCAGTATAAGTAGGCATTGCAACATTACCAGAGCTTTCAACAATAGAATGCTTCAATTGACCATAAGGCTCAACTTCAATGGCTTGACCACTTTGGTTATCAATCTTGTAATCTACGCCTAAATCGTAGCTACCACGTTTTAACACAAAGATTTTTTGATAAGTTACGCCATCTTTTTCAAAAAGAAGCGGTACAGAAAGAGATTCTTGACCCTCTGCTAATTTAAAATTATCGCCTTCAATTTGATATTGCGCACGACCAGAACGAGTATCAATACCGTTTTTACCAATTAAACCACTTTGCGCAATATAAATATGCTCTTTAGTATCTTTTAATAATTCAAACGGTGTTTTTGAATCCAATTCTGCATCATATTTTAATAATTCAGAGCTAATTACATCGCCACCCAATGTATCAATTTTCAAACGGAACACATCGTTTTCAAGAGTAATAATACGACCACGCATTTGAGAATCTGCTATGGCTTGTGAATTAGAAGGGGAACTTGCCGGAACGTCAGAAGTGGCAGTCATTGAAGTTGTTTGTTCAGTTTGCACAGGTGGATTTTTATCCAACTGCCATTGCTGATAAACAAGGAAAGAAATAAAAATCAGTGCAAGCACTAATAGGCTACGTCTTGAGTCCATTATTTTTTCTCATCATTATTATTGGTTTTTGGTGGAACAGGATCGAATCCACCTGCGTTTAAAGGATGGCATTTTAATACACGTTTCAGCGTAAGCCAACCACCTTTTAATAATCCGTGTGTTTTTAATGCTTCAATACCATAGCAAGAACAAGTAGGTACAAACCGACAACGAGCCCCAATAAACGGACTAATCATAATTTGATAAAGACGGATAATCTTAATTAAGATTTTTGTGCCAAGCGAATGTGTCTCTGCCATAATTTTTCGAGTATTTGTGCAAATGTGCTATTGTCGAGTTTTCCAATACCATTTTTAGCTACAAAAACAAAATCATAAGCAGGCAAGCGATGCTGTGATAAACGAAAACTTTCTCGTACTAAGCGTTTAATTCGATTACGCTCGTGGGCGCGTTTTAAATGTTTTTTAGCAACGGTCAAACCTAAACGCGGATGTTCAAGATTATTTTTTCTAGCAAGGATTGTAATTTCGGGAGTACTAGCTCTGAATGGCTGTTCGAAAACATTTTTGAATTGAATGGGAGTTAATAAACGTAACTCCCTTGAAAAGTTCAGCTTAATCACTAAGAATTGTGATTATGCAGATAAACTTTTACGACCTTTAGCACGGCGACGCGCTAAAACTTGACGGCCATTTTTAGTTGCCATACGAGCACGGAAACCGTGAGTACGACTACGTTTTAATACAGAAGGTTGAAATGTACGTTTCATTTTAATTTACCTAAATACAATTAAGAGTGAATAAAACAGGACGCAATTCTAGTCATAAAATGCGCGTTCGTCAAATAAGAAACGGAAATTTTTTAAAAAATTTCAAACTAATATTAAAAATATAGTGTATGCACATTTGACAATGTTAGAGATAACTCAACAGTTAGTTTACAACTTTTCAGCCTTAAAATGTTTTTCCAATTTCGAGATAAATTCTATTTTTATCATAACGATAAAAAGCATGATTACTAGTGGATTTTTGATAATCCCACGATAATTTGGGTGTTAGCCCCATAAAATGTATATTTCGATGCCATAAAGTAATTGTGGTTGTGTATTCGCGATTTTTTTGCTGTATACCAATAAAATCTTTCTCTTTGTACACTCGATTAGCATAACTAAAAGTAAAACGTGATGAAATACCATAAGGCCAATCCTGCCCCCAACCAAGTCTCAATGTCTTTTGTTGATAAGCATTATCTAATGCTTGTGTATTTTCTCTATGAAAATCCATGCCAACAAACCAAAATTGGGTGCTTTTAGGTAAATAAAATAATGTTGATGAAACGAAATAATAATTACCATCTAAATGTTTTCGGATTTTATAACGAGATTCTCCATACTCAAGTGCGGTAGAAATTTGCCAAGTTTTACTTAGCCAATCTATCATTTCTAAACGAATACCTAGTTTATCCGCATATTGCTTCATTGTATTCGTTCCAGAGCTACCGCCTGCATACCAGCGTTTTTCTTTAAAAGGAATCAACGAGACTTCAACTGAGGCAGTTTGATAGCCTAAACCACCACCTATACGCAAAGTAGCCTCATTGTATTTTTTATTATCCCAATAATATTTTCCATTCCCATTAAACATAGTTTTACTAAAAAAATGATCTGCCCACGGCCATTTTTTTTCTACTGATAAAGAATACCCTACCCCCTTCCCACTTTCTTTTTCCCAAGCGGTCCAATTACCAATTTTTGTGCCACTTTTTGGAGCGTTATTCAAATTATCATCATTTAAAAAATTTAATCCTACTTGCCATATCCATTGATTCCGCTGATTTAGTGTTAAAAGATACTGATCAATAACACCTAAAAATTTTTCATCATCTACCTCTGTACGTAATTTTTCAAATTGAATTTTGGCAGCTTCATTTTCATAGTTAAAAAATAGAGCTTGAGCTAATTGATAACGTAAAGGTAGTAAAGATGCGTCTCGAGCGAATAATTCACGATAATAAGCAATAGATTGAGTTAAATCACCTTGTTCACGAGCTTCAATAGCCTTTGCCCAAGTTAGTAAGAAATTATCTTGTTGAGGAAATTGTTTATATAGTGGTAATAACAGTTGAACTGCCTGAGTGTTATTTTGATATAAAGCAAGAATTAACCCACGCAAAACAAGTCTTGGATGGTGCGCTAATTGGCTTTTGGAAAGAGAAATAATATGCCTATTTGGTATTTCTTTCTTAGTCATAGAGGAAAAAGAGGAGGTTTTTAATTCCGCACTTTGAATTGTATTTGTCAATATATCATTTTTAGGACGTGCAACTTCTGCCCAAGCTACATTTGTTAATGATAAGCCTATTAATGATAAGAGAGAAAGTTGTTTTACGCCATTTTTCATATTTTATCCATTGAACTTAAAAAATTCTAAGTTGACATTATTACAAAAAAAAAATGATAATGCGAATGGTTATTAATTTTGTATAAGGATATAATTCTATGAAATCTGTACCTCTTATCTCTGGTGGACTTTCCCTTTTATTAAGTGCTTGTAGCGGGGGAGGTGGCTCTTTTGATGTAGATAACGTCTCTAGCCATTCCTCTTCTAGCAGATCGCGCTATCAAGATAATACTTCAAATTCAAGAACAAAATCGAATTTAGACAAGCTATCTATTCCCTCTTTAGGAGGGGGAATGAAGTTAGTTGCGCAAAATATACATCCTAACGCAAGCGGAGAACCAAGCTTATTGAATGATTATGTTGTTTTAACAGAGCTTTCCTCAATAAGAAAGGATATTGAAAGCAACAATAAAAACGGGGATACCCCAATTGGCTCAATTGAGGAACCTAATGCAGCATTACAAGGTTCCAATTCACAAAAATATGTTTATTCTGGGTTGTATTATATCGATAGTTGGCGTGATTTTTCGAAAAGCGGAGAGAAAAAAGCTTATGCTGGCTATTATGGTTATGCATTTTATTATGGTAATAAGACTGCAACAGACTTGCCAGTAAGCGGTGTAGCAAAGTACGAAGGGACTTGGAGCTTTATCACAGCAACTGAAAAGGGCAAAAGTTATTCTTTGTTAAGTAATAATAACCGACAAGCTTATTCCAGACGTAGTGCAATTCCAGCAGACATTGATTTAGAAAACGGTGACACGGGATTAACTAGTGAATTTACTGTGAATTTTGGTACGAAAAAGCTCACTGGAAAACTTTATTATAATTTACGTCAAACAAATCTTAATAAATCACAAGATACAAAACATAAACTCTATGATATTAATGCCGATATTTATAGTAATAGATTCAGAGGTAAAGTAAATCCTGCTCAAAAAAATTCTCAAGAACATCCCTTTACCAGCGAAGGAGTCTTAGAAGGTGGTTTTTACGGGCCTAAAGGTGAAGAATTAGGAGGAAAGTTTTTAGCTGACAATAAACGAGTTTTTGGGGTATTTAGTGCCAAAGAAACTCCACAAACCCCAGAAAACAAAGAGTTATCCAGAGAAACCTTAATTGATGGCAAACTAACCACCTTTTCTACTAAAACAACCAATGCAACAGACTTTACAACCCAAGATATATCAAGTTTTGGTGAGGCAGATTATCTTTTAATTGATAATCATCCCATTCCTCTTTTACCTGAAAATAGTGGTGATTTTATTAGTAGTAAGCACCATAATGTGGGAAATAAAACCTATAAAGTAGAAGCATGTTGCAATAATCTAAGCTATGTAAAATTTGGTATGTATTATGAGAATAAGCCTATTACAGAAGAAGAAAAAGACAAAGAAAAACAAACGGTGGCAACGACCAACACTTATTATCAATTCTTATTAGGTCACCGTACTGTCAGCTCAGAAATCCCTAAAATGGGAAGTGCAAAATATCATGGTAGTTGGTTTGGTTATATTAGTGATGGTAAGACATCTTACTCAACTACTGGAGATAAACAGCGAGATAAAAGTGGTGTTTCTGATTTTGATGTTAATTTTGACAATAAAACATTAAAAGGGGAGTTAAAACGTGCAGACACGCAAAATACCGTATTTAGTATTGAGGCAACCTTCAACGGTGGCAATTCCTTTAAAGGTACAGCAACTGCAAAAGATTTAGTAATAGATGGTAAAAACAGTCAAACTCAAAATGCCAAAATTAATATTACAACTGACGTAAACGGGGCATTTTATGGACCTCATGCTTCTGAATTAGGAGGATACTTCACCTATAACGGAAAAAACACCGCAACTACAAATGCTGGAAATTCACCAACAGCCGCCTCATCGCCTAATTCAGAAAATGCTCGTGCGGCCGTTGTGTTTGGAGCTAAACAACAAGTAGAAACAACCAAATAATGGAATACTGAAATGACTAAACAATCCTATTTTCGCCTAAGTATTATTTCTTGTCTTTTAATTTCATGCTATGTAAAAGCAGAAACTCAAAGTATAAAAGATACAAAAGAAGCTATATCATTTGAAGTGGGCACTCAAAGTACAGAAGATTCAGAATTAGAAACTATCTCAGTCACTGCAGAAAAAATAAGAGATCGTAAAGATAATGAAGTAACTGGACTTGGCAAAATTATAAAAACTAGTGAAAGTATCAGCCGAGAACAGGTATTAAATATTCGTGATCTAACACGCTATGATCCAGGTATTTCAGTTGTAGAACAAGGTCGCGGTGCAAGTTCTGGATATTCTATTCGTGGTATGGACAGAAATAGAGTTGCTTTATTAGTAGATGGTTTGCCTCAAACGCAATCTTATGTAGTTCAAAGCCCTTTAGTTGCTCGTTCAGGATATTCTGGCACTGGTGCAATTAATGAAATTGAATATGAAAATGTAAAAGCAGTCGAAATAAGCAAAGGGGGCAGTTCTTCTGAGTATGGTAATGGGGCACTAGCTGGTTCTGTAACATTTCAAAGCAAATCAGCAGCCGATATCTTAGAGGGAGACAAATCATGGGGAATTCAAACTAAAAATGCTTATTCAAGCAAAAATAAAGGCTTTACCCATTCTTTAGCTGTAGCTGGAAAACAAGGGGGATTTGAAGGGGTCGCCATTTACACTCAACGAAATTCGGAGGAAACCCAAATCCATCCAGACGCATTAAAAGGCGTACAAAGTTATGATCGATTAATCGCCAAAACAGATAAATCCTCAGCATACTTTGTGATGCAAAATGAGTGTCTAAATGGTGATTATGACAAGTGTAAAACCTCACCCAAACCACCCGCAACTTTATCCTCCCAAAGAGAAACTGTAAGTGTTTCAGATTATACAGGGGCTAACCGTATCAAACCTAATCCAATGAAATATGAAAGCCAGTCTTGGTTTTTAAGAGGAGGTTATCATTTTTCTGAACAACACTATATCGGTGGTATTTTTGAATTAACACAACAAAAATTTGATATCCGTGATATGACATTTCCCGCTTATTTAAGCCCAACAGAAAGGCGTGATTTAAGCACTCCTTCTTTTTATCCCATGCAAGATTATGGTGCATACCAACGTATTGAAGATGGCCGAGGCGTTAAATATGCAAGTGGGCTTTATTTTGATGAACACCATAGAAAACAGCGTATAGGTATTGAATATATTTACGAAAATAAGAACAAAGTGGGAATCATTGACAAAGCAGTGTTAAGTGCTAATCAACAAAACATTATACTTGACAGTTATATGCAACATACACATTGCAGTCTTTATCCTAATCCAAGTAAAAATTGTCGCCCAACACTTGATAAACCTTATTCATACTATCATTCTGATAGAAATGTTTATAAAGAAAAACATAACATGCTGCAATTAGATTTAGAGAAAAAGATTAAACTGGATTGGTTTACTCAACAAATTGCTTTCAATCTTGGTTTTGATGACTTCACTTCAATGCTTCAGCACAAAGATTATTTAACTCGACGTGTTATCGCTACGGCAAGTAGTATTTCAGAGAAAGGTAAAATAAGAAATGGTTTCTCCTCAACCCCTTACTTATACCCGAAACCAAATCCATCTTTTGTAGGACAAGATTTTTGTAATTATCAAGGTAATTCCTCTAATTACAGAGACTGTAAAGTGCGGTTAATTAAAGGGAAAAATTATTATTTCGCAGCACGCAATAATATGGCATTAGGGAAATACGTTGATTTAGGAGTAGGTATTCGGTATGACGTATCTCGTACAAAAGCTAATGAATCAACTATTAGTGTTGGTAAATTTAAAAATTTCTCTTGGAATACTGGTATTGTCATAAAACCAACGGAATGGCTTGATCTTTCTTATCGCCTTTCTACTGGGTTTAGAAATCCTAGTTTTGCTGAAATGTATGGATGGCGGTATGGCGGCAATAATGCTGATGTTTATGTAGGTAAATTTAAGCCTGAAACATCTCGTAACCAAGAGTTTGGTCTCGCTCTAAAAGGGGATTTTGGTAATATTGAGATCAGTCATTTTAGTAATGCTTATCGAAATCTTATCGCCTTTGCTGAAGAACTTAGTAAAAATGGAACTACTGGAAAGGGCAATTATGGATATCATAATGCACAAAATGCAAAATTAGTTGGTATAAATATAACTGCGCAATTAGATTTTAATGGTTTATGGAAACGTATTCCCTACGGTTGGTATGCAACATTTGCTTATAACCGAGTAAAAGTTAAAGATCAAAAAATCAATGCTGGTTTAGCCTCCGTAAGCAGTTATTTATTTGATGCCATTCAGCCCAACCGCTATATCATTGGTTTAGGCTATGATCACCCAAGTAATATTTGGGGAATCAATACAATGTTTACTCAATCAAAAGCTAAATCACAAAATGAGTTAGTAGGACGACGGGCATTAGGTAGCAGTTCAAGGGATGTAAAATCAACAAAAAAACTTACTCGAGCATGGCATATTTTGGATATATCAGGTTATTACATGGTGAATAAAAGTATTTTGTTCCGATTAGGAGTATATAATTTATTAAACTATCGCTATGTCACTTGGGAAGCGGTGCGTCAAACAGCACAAGGTGCGGTCAATCAACATCAAAATGTTGGTAATTATACTCGCTATGCTGCCCCTGGGCGAAATTACACTTTAACATTAGAAATGAAATTCTAAATTAAAATGCGCTAGATGGACTAAATATGCTATATTTATACCCAAGCTGGCGCATTTCTTTTCTGTTCTATAATATAGTTAAATGAAAATCTAAACCTAGATTTTTTAGAAGATCTTTTCACGCATTTATTGTAAAATCTCCGACAATTTTTACCGCACTTTTCTCTATTACAAAAATAACAAGGATCCTTTT